>CAVWJB010000007.1:0-281819 GCA_963755285.1 uncultured Chloroflexia bacterium
GGCCGGCCCAGTACTCGTTGCGCCGGCACAAGACGGCGTTTCCTCGGGGCGCCCATAGACTAGGCGGGTGGGCGAGCTCGGGGTCTCGGGGCCACTCAGCGGACCGAGCCCCATCGCGCCCGACGTGATCGGCCGAGCGGCCGAGCTGGAGGCCGTCGAGCGGTTCCTCGAGGACGGGCGCTCCGGTCTGGCAAGCCTCATCGTCGACGGCGAGGCCGGGATCGGGAAGACCTCGATCTGGCGCGCCGCCGTCGAACGTGCACGGGCTGACGGGGTCCGGGTCCTGCGCTCCGCTCCCGCCGAATCGGAGCGCGGGCTCGCGCTCGGCGGCCTGACGGACCTGTTCGCCGAGGTCTCGGACGCGGATCTCGCGGTGCTGCCCGCCGTCCAGCGGCATGCGATCGAGATCGCCGTCCTGCGGGCCGCGCCGTCCGGGCAGCTGCCGGACCAGCGCGTGCTGTCGGTTGCCACGACGACGCTCCTGCGAGTGCTCGCCGCGGAGCGACCGCTGCTCGTGGCGATCGACGACGCCCAGTGGCTGGACACGGCGAGCGCCTCGATCCTCGCCTACGCGGCCCGCCGTCTGGGCGACCGGCCGTCTGGGCTGCTGCTCGCGGTGCGAGGCACGCCCGAGGCCGGCATCCACGAGCTCGTGGCCGGCGTGACGGATCAGCGCCAGGCACGGCTCCATGTCGGGCCGCTGCCCCTCGCGGCGCTCCACCAGCTGTTCCTGGCCCGGCTGGGGCGGTCGTTCCCGCGCCTCGTCCTGGTCCGGATCGAGGAGGCGTCGGGCGGCAACACGTTCTACGCCCTCGAGATCGCCCGGGCGCTTGCCATGGCCGACCCGACGCTCACGCCCGGTGAGCGCCTGCCGATCCCGGAGACGCTCGGTGCCCTGGTCGAGACGCGGATCGCGGCGCTGCCACCGGCCACCCGGGCCGGGCTCCTGCTCGCCGCGGTGGCGGTCGATCCTTCGCTCGAGACCCTGCGGCGCGCGAATCCCGGGATCGTCGGCGCGCTGGATGCCGCGATCCCGGCGGGCGTGGCCGCCGTCGATCGGGGCACTGTCCGATTCTCCCATCCGCTGCTCGCCCAGGCGGTCGTCGAGTCCGCGAGTCCTGGCGAACGGCGACGCGCGCACGCGACCCTCGCCCGGATCGCAACGTCCGACGAGGCCAGGGCGCGCCACCTGGCCGGCGCATCGGAGGGCCGACACGAGTCGGTCGCCGCGGCGCTGGAGCGGGCCGCGGTGGCGGCCCGTGACCGAGGCGCGACGCTCGACGCGTCGTCCCTCTACGAGCGTGCCGCCGCGCTCACCCCGACCGGCGAACCTGACCGGATGACGCGCCGCGCCACGCTCGCCGCCGAGACCCTGTTCATCGACATCTCCGAGATCGTCCAGGCGGACGCGATCCTCGAGCGCGTGATCGCCGCCGCGCCGCCCGGGCCGCCACGGGCCGAGGCGCTCAGCCTGCGCGGCCTCATCCGCTACTACCACGGCCAGACGCCCGACGCGGTTCGCCTCGGCGAGCAGGCGATGGCCGAGGTCGGCGACGACCCGATCCTCCGGGCGACGGTCCTCGGTCGTGCTGCGTTCCTGGTGATGCAGGTCGACCTCGAGCGGGGCAATGCCATCGCGGCCGAAGGGCTTGCGTTGCTGGAGCCTGCCGGCCGGTCGCGTGACCCCGACGTGCGGCCTGAACCCGACCTGCTGGCGAACCTGCTGCTCCTCCACGCCAGCTCCGAACTGGGCCTGGTCCGCGGGCTCCGCACCGACCAGATCGAGCGAGGCACGGCCCTGATCAGCGAGCACGGCCGGTCGTGGGAGCACGACGGCGCGGACGGCATCGCCTACGGCCTGGCGCGCCAGCTGGACGACGTGGATCGGGCGATCGACATGACCGAGCGGCTCATCCGCGAGAAGTCCGGTCCTGGTGGGAGCGACCCATTCAACTTCGTGTCGCTCTCGGGCCTGCAGGTCCTGCGCGGCGAGTTGGCCGCCGCCGAGGCGAGTGCCCAGGCGGCAGTCGAGGGTTACGGACGCGAGGGGGCCGATGTCTTCCCGTCGTGGCGGTTGCGCGGCGTGGCGCTCGTCGCTGCGCATCTCGGTCGAGCCGAGGAGGCCCGCCGGCTGTCCAGCGAAGGCCTCGACCTGGCGATCGCGAGCGGCGATCTCGCCCTCGAGGTCTACCACCGCCAGATCCTCGGCTTCGTGGCATTGTCGGTCGGCGACGCCGGCGAGGCCGATCGCCAGCTGACCGAAGCGGCCCGCGCAGCCGACGCCAGTGGCACGCGTCACCCCGGCCGTTTCAAGATCGACGGCGACCGCGTGGAAGCCGTGGTCGGTATCGGCGACCTCGACCGGGCTGCTGGGATCGTCGAGGCCCTCGAGCAGGCCGCCCGGGTCGCCCCGACGCCGTGGACCCTGGTCATGGCCGCGCGCGGACGCGGGCTCCTCCAGGCAGCCCGGGGCGACCTCGACGCGGCGGTGGACAGCTGCGAGCAGGCGCTCGCCGCGCATGAACGGCTGCCGATGCCGTTCGAGCGAGCCCGGACGCTCCTGCTCCTCGGCGTCGTCCACCGGCGGCGCAAGGAGAAGCGCCTGGCCGACGAGCGGCTCCAGGAGGCCCTCCGGGCCTTCGACGCGCTCGGCTCGCCGCTGTGGGCCGACCGAGCCCGTGCCGAGCTCGGTCGTATCGGCCTCCGGCCGCGCGCCCCCGATGACCTGACCGAGACCGAGCGACGCGTCGCGGAGCTGGCGGCGACCGGCCTGTCGAGCCGCCAGATCGCCGACCGGGCATTCCTCGCACCGAAGACCGTGGGCAACGTCCTCGGGCGCGTCTACACCAAGCTGGGCATCCACTCGCGGGCAGAGCTCGGAGCGAGGCTCGGCCGGGCTCCCGAAGCGGGTGGCGCAGCCGGGGAGGGGACCCCGGACAGATCGGGGTAATCGCCCCTTTCGTCGGCCAGACCTGCGGCATGACGCTGCACGGCGATGGACCCGACTGCCGCCGACGCCGACCGTGAGACGAGGACGTTCCTCGTGGAGCGCTACTGGCCGGGCATCGACGAGGCGGGTGCCCGCCGCGTGGCGGCGAGCCTCGACGGAGCGGCGCGGGCCCTGACGGCCGAGGGCACATCGGTGGAGCACCTTGGCTCGATCCTCATGCCCGCCGACCAGGTCGTCTTCTCGCTCATCCGGGCCGCCGACGAGGCCGGCGCCCGGCAGCTCAACGAGCGGGCCGATGCGCCGCTGGACCGCATCGCGCTCGCGATACGTCTCACGAAGGGAGAGCCATGCACCCGAACCTGACCGGTCGGTCGAAGCCGGCCGCCACCGCCGTTGCCCTCGCCATGGTCGCGCTCGCCGTCGGAGCATGCCAGACACCTGCCGCCGACACGACAACGGCTCCGCCGTCGAGCACCACGGCTGCGTCGCCCTCGCCGTCGACGATCGCCGTCGCCTCGCTGACCGCGTCGATCGTTCCCGAGGCGAGCCCGACCTCCGAGCTGAGCCCCAGCCCGACGTCCAGCGACTCCGCCATCAGCGGCGGGTCACCGACGCCTGGAGCCATCGATCCCTGCAGCCTCCTGACCAAGGCCGAGGCATCGAAGCTCATGGGCAAGACGCTCGGAGCCGGGGTGAGCACCACCGCCGACCAGGACCGCGTCTGCACGTGGAAGAACGGCCTCAGCGAGGTGAAGCTCATCCTCGCCCCGCCGGCGCCGGACGTTGCCACGGCCGACGCCTACTGGGACGCCGAGCGGGCCCAGATCCCGGCGGAGCTTCCGGTGAAGGACCTGAGCCTGTTCGATCGGTCTCTCTTCGGGTCGGGCTCGGCTGGCGACTTCTCAATCAGCGCGTTGTTCGTCATCGACCGGACCCAGTTCTTCGACCTGTACTGCGGCCTCCCGGCGTGCTCCGAGAACGCCTCGGTGGGCGCCGCCAAGCTGATCGCCGGCCGACTGCCCTGACCAGGTCCGGCGGCCGTCCGCGGGGTCAGGTCTCCGCCGAACCGCCCGATGCCCTCCATCGTCTCCCTCCCGCCGACGACCCGCTACGCAGGCCAAGTTCCCGCTCCGCCTGACAGTCCCTTCGTGACGAGCCACGCAAGGGTCACCGCTGACGATCTCATGGCGCCACCGGGAATGGTCAGCCGAGCGGCGTAAGCCGGGCGATCGGGATGATCCGGTCGGTCTTTGAAGGGTATTCGGCGAACTGTGGGTGTTCCGCCACATGCCGGTCCCAGAGCGCGTCGCGGTCGGCCCCTTCCGCGACCGTCGCCCTGGCCTGGAAGGTCTGGCCGTCGGCTTCGATCGTCACGACCGGGTTCGCGACGAGGTTCGAGAACCACGCCGGATCCTCGGGTTCGCCGCTCTTCGACCCGACCACGACGTAGGCGTCCCCATCGCGCGAGAAGGTCACGACGGCCGTTCTCGGTTCGCCGCTCTTCGCCCCGGTCGTCGTGAGGACCATCACGGGGCGCCCTTCGAAGTAGCCACTCGTGGGCCGGCCGTTGGCGCGGATGTCGGCGATCAGGTTCTTCGTCCAATCGGCGTAGTCGGTCATCGGAGGTCCTCGGGCCCAACTGCACTTCGGTTGCGTAAGCAACCATCCCACAGATCCGCGGTTGGCGCTGGCGTCCAAGTCGTGACGTCTCCGGACGGAAGGTTGGCACCAACTCTCAGGATAGTGGTGGTCAGCCGAACCAACCCGCAGGGCCTCCTCGTCGAGAGGCATCCTCGAACTGAGGTGTCCACCAATGGACTCGACCGTCGCGGCCATCTACGCCTTGGGCGCAACTGCTCTCGCGGTCGGTCTCGTCGTCCTGCTTCACTTCCTCGAGCCCGAGTTCGACCCATCGTGGCGGATGCCGAGCGAATACTCGCTGGGTCGGTATGGCGTGCTCATGCGGGTGGCCTTCCTCGCTGCGGGAACCGGCGTCATCGCGATCGCAGCCGCCCTCTCGGGGTCCGCGTGGCCGGCGACCATCATCCTCGGGCTCACGGCAATCGGCCCGATCGGCGCGGCCTTCATCGACACGGATCCGGTCACCACGCCGCGCGCGGAGTTCTCGAAGAGGGGCAACGCTCACGCCGCGCTCGGATCGCTGTTCATCCTCGGCTTCCCACTGGCCGCGACCGTGGTGGGCATCGCCGCCGCGGGCAGCGCCGCTGTCGGGCCAGTCCTGGCCTGGGCCTCGATCGTTCCGTGGGTCGCGCTCGCGTGGTTCCTGTCGACGACCGTCCGACATGCGCCCCCCGACGGTCGGGGCTCCCCGGCCGTCCCCATCGGCTGGCCCATCCGTGTGAGCATGCTCGCGTACCTTGGCTGGGTGGCCCTGGCCGCGGTGACGATCCTCGGCTGACCGACTCCGGCGCATGGGCGGGCGCCGCAGTAGCGCACACTGAGCGCCTAGTCAGCACAAGGAGACCCGTGCACAACGGCGACGACAACGTCCCCCTTGGACACCCAGTTCCGCCGGAGCCCTGGCTGTACACCAGGCGGTTCCTCAAGGCCGCAGAGGTGGCGCTCGTGATGCATGCCAACCAGGGACGCAAGGGGACGACCATTCCGTATGCCTCGCACCTGCTCGGCGCATGCTCCATCGCGCTCGACTATGGCGCCGGCGAGGATGAGGCGATCGCCGCTCTCCTCCACGACGCCATCGAGGATGTCGACTACGAGCCGGGTGCCCGCGCGACGGTGGCAGCCTTCGGGCCCGAGGTGCTCCGCATCGTCGACGCGTGCACTCAGACGCCTGCTGGACTGCGCACGTCATGGAAGGCGCGCCGGGCGACCTATCTCGCGCACCTCGCCGAGGCTGACCGGTCGATCCTGCTCGTCTCGGCCTCGGACAAGCTCCACAACTCGCGCGCCGTCGTGGCGGACCTGCGACGCGTCGGCGACGTCCTGTGGGAGCGGTTCAGCGCGACGAAGGAGGACACCCTCTGGTACTACCGTGCGCTCGTGACCGCGTTTCGCGACAATCCCGCGAGTCCTGTCGACCTGGTCGATGAGCTGGATCGCGTGGTCACCGAGATGGAGTGTCTCGCCGGAAACGGCAAACCGGAAGCCGCCTGAGCGGGCCGAACTGGCTCGAGTCGATCGTCCTGCGCGATCAGCGTGACGGGAATGGCCTGCGCTACCTGGCGGCCAAGCGGCGCACGGGTGGCGGCATCGTGATCGAGGGCCAGGATCTGGGTCCCGGGGTCGAGCGTGCCTGGGGCGAGGGCAACCGCGGCCTTTACCCATCGTAAGACATAACTTACCTTATCGGAAGTGAGTTCCACCACCCGCTCTACCGTCCGCGCAGACCCGTGGGCCCGATGAAGTCGACGAGATGGCCGGCGCCACGGGTGAGACGCGCATCGACGGTGAGCACGGCGCACTCGAGCTTCTGCGCCAGGGCGATGTACTCGGCGTCGTAGGACTTGGCCCAGCCCAGCGACCGCGCGAGGCGGAGACTCTGCCGTCGATGCCCGGCGTCGGCCGCAGCGACCGTGATCGGCAATGCTTCAAGCCGTTCGAGGACGGTCTCGAGGGCCGACACTGGGATCTCGCCCCGGTAGGCGCCTTCGACCAGGGCCGAGAGCGCCTCGCTCCACATCAGGGGCGGGGCGACGCACTCGTAGCGCTCGAGTCCGGGCGGCACGATCGCCATGCTCGCCATGTGGACGGCCGCGCTGGCATCGACGACGAGGGTGGTCAATGCTCCGCGCGTTGCCGATGGATGATCGACACGTACTTCGGCATCGGCCCGCCCCAGAACGTCGTATGCCACTGAGGCGGCAGCTCCACGGTGTCATTCGCCTTCGTCAGGATGGCGTCGAGATCCTTCTCGTCAAGCACATGCTGCGTCCCGACCTTCGTGGCCCGCAACTTGCCCTCGCGGATCCATCGGCGGATCGTCTCGGGGTTGCGACGGGCTCGGCGCGCCGCTTCCGGTACCGTGAGCATCCGACCTCCTTGTGGTCGCATACTACAACATAGTCTGCTGACGATCGTCTTCGTCAGCTCGACCACGGCGGCGTCAACTTACGCGACAGGCCAGGTACACGTAGAGCGGCAGGTCGAGCGCAACGTGGATGGCGATCGGCAGGAACAATGAGCGGGTCCGGATCGCGATGAGCCCGGCGAGCAGCCCGCCGGCGCCCAGCGCGACCATCACCGGCAGGGCCGAGCCGACGACATCGGGTCCGCCGTGGGCCAGCCCGAAGACGACCGCCTGGAAGCCGAGCGCCGGGCCGAGCCCGATCACCTTCGCCGACCAGCCCATGAGCGCGCCTCGGTAGGCGACCTCCTCCATGATCCCGTTCGACAGGGCGAAGACGAGCGCCGGCACCAGCGCCCACACGTTCGACGTGTCGATCTCGAAGGCGCCGAAGAACGGATGCGCGAGGGTCGGACCGACGAGGAGGCCGATGACCGCGAAGAGGCCGAATCCGAGCGCGCTGACCTGGATGACCCGCAGCGACGGCCAGCGCAGGTAGAGGGTCGCCGGCGACGCCCTCAGCCAGACCGCCAGCAACCCGACCGAGCCGAGGACGAGGGCTCCCTCGATGAGGCGCCAGATCGCCGGTGGCGAGACGGGACTTGCGCAGTCGGCCCCAGCCGGTGCGGCGACCGGCGGGACGATCAGGCCCCAGCACAGGCTGAGCGCGACCGGGACCGGGGCTGCCCAGACCCAGCGCACGTGGGCGTCGCGTCTGATCGCGACGATCGTCCCGGCGACGAGCGCGACGAGGACGGCAAGACGCGTCTCGCGGACTGCCGCGGCGAGAACGACGAGGATGATCGGCAGGAGGGCGCGCGCCGAGGCGGCCAGGTCCCGCGGCAGAACCGCGCGGACGGTCACGCCGGCGGCGTCGGCGGGACGTTACTGCCGGTCACAATCACGAGCACGGCGCCCGGCGGTGGATCCCGATCGGCGAGCAGCGCCGCCCACGACGCGGCGGCGGCCCCTTCGACGCTGATCCCGAGCTCGGCGCTCAGCTCGGCCTGGGCCTCGTGGAGGCTCGCCTCGGACACCAGCCGCATGTCGTCGACCCGACCGACCATCATCTCGAGCGCCTCGGGCACCGGCACCCGGGTGGCGATCCCGTCGGCGAAGGTCGCGGCCGTCTCCGTCTCGATCGGCCGATGCTCGCGCCAGGACAGGGTCATCGACGGCGCTGCGTCGGACTGGACCCCGACGACGCGACAGCCCGGGCGCCGAGGCCCGCAGCCAGGCGCCCACCCCGACGATGAGGGCGCCGTTGCCGACCGGGACATAGGCAGCACCGAGCGCTGGCAGCTGGCCACGCTCGACGGCATCGGTCACCTCCAGCGCGAGCGTGCCGGCGCCGGTCGCGATCCGCGGGTCCATCCCGTCGACCAGGAGCCGGGCACCGGTTTCACGGGCATGCCGCTCGGATGCCTCCCGGGCGGCATCGAAGTCGTGACCGACCTGGACGACCGTCGCACCGAGCGTCCGAATCCGGTCGAGCTTGCGCGCGTTGGCCCGTTCGTCGGCGTAGACCGTCACCGGGACCTTGAATGCCCGGCCGGCATAGGCCGCACCCTGGCCGAAGTTCCCCGTCGAGGCCACGACGAGCGGTCGGTCCGGACCCAGCTTCCCCTCCCCCACCAGCTCGCGGACGGCGTTCCAGGTCCCGCGGCCCTTGAACGACCGGATCGGGTTGACCGTCTCCACCTTGACGACGACCGGTCGGCCGGCCCGCCGCGACAGGCCTTCGTGGACGAACTGCGGACTGGCGGCAAAGACCGGATCGAGCACGCCGAGGGCGCCCCGGATCGCGGCCTGGCTGAGCGGGTCGGCGGGTGCGGGCATCGACTCGATCATGCCACGGGCGAGGACCGGCTCGGGCGATCGGCACGGACCCGGGTCAGCTCGGCTGGCCGGCTCCGACGGGCTCCTCGACCTCGCTCTCGGCCGCGGCGATCCCCTGCTCGACGGCCGTGTCCGCCACCCGGGCGGCGGCGACCAGCTCGGCCGGCTGGAGCGTCGCGCGGTGTCGTTCGACGAGGGTCGGGATGAGCTCCGACCAGTTGTGCCCGGCGACCCGGACCCGGACCCGCCAGACATTCGCCGTGGCCGCCTCGAGCAGCTGACGCTCGCGGGCCCGCAGCGCCGGGTAGTCGAGCTCGCCGAAGGCGATCAGCGGGGCGAGGCTGGCGAAGGGCGGGAACGTGTAGGCGTCGTCGGTGTTGTCGATCAGCCGGTCGATCGTCGCGCCGAACTCGGGCTCCTCGGCGAGCGGCGGCGTGCCGCGCTCCATGAGCACGATCGAGTCGATCGGGGCCCGCTCGGTCAGGTCGCAGTCGATGAGCGACTGGACGTGGTACTTCGGCGGCGGCACGATCAGCTGGACCCAGGCGTTGATCGTGACGATCGGCACGTTCAGCCGGCCGAGCGCGTGACCCGCCGAGCGGCCTTCCTTCGAGTGGATCCGGCTGCGGATCGCGAGCATGAAGCGATCGGCCCGCGGCAGCGCCTGGTCGTTGACCGCGCTCATCGTGTGCGAGCTCAGGGTCATCGGCTTGGGATAGCTCAGGATCTCGCCGTCGGGCGTGATGATCGCCATGTCGTCCGAGATGAAGCCCCAGCTGCGCTGCATGAGCAGACGCAGGACCGTGCTCGTCTTGCCGGTGTCGGTCTGGGCCGACATCACGATCGCCCCGCGCTCGGCGTCGATCGCCGCGCAATGGAGCAGGACGAACCCGCGCGACACGAGCAGGAACCGCAGGAGGGGCTCGACCATGTTCGTGTAGAGGACGTGGTGCGACCAGGTCAGGAGCCAGTTCGCGTCGAGCTCGACCCGGTCGGGCTCACCGATCCGGACGTCGAACGCCGCCGACAGGGCGCCGAAGTGCTCGCGGTAGCGGATGACCCCGTCCGGTCCCTTGACCGTCCGAGCGTGGAGATGCGGCCCGCCGCCGATGAACCGGCGAGCGATGACGATATCGGGCTCGACCCGATGGGTGACGTTGAACGCCGCGAGCTCGGGCAGGTGGACGGTCGAGGTGATCCGGACGATGCCGTGGACGTCGTACTGGTAGGCGCCGTCGATCGGGACCTGGTCGCGCCGGTCTCGGCCGGCCCAGATCCAGTTGTCCGCGACGAGGTAGCGGATCCCGAACGTCAGCCCGAGCGCAACGAGGTTCGAGATGAGGTAGTGGATCCCGCCGATCTCGGTCAGGACGTGGAGGACCGGGAGGCGGATGACCTGGGTCGTCAGGTTGAGCAGGTTGAACGTGAGGTAGCGCCAGAGGAGGTGCCCCCCGACCTCGCGCCCGCGGAACACCCACAGCTCGATCAGGACGAAGTTGGTGAGGGTCGAGACCTGCGACGACAGGAGCGCCGCGATCAGCAGCTGCTGCTCCCCCATCATGGTCACGAAGGCGTGCAGCGCGACCTCGTTGACGACGATGCCGGAGATCCCGACAAGCGCGAACTTCGAGGGGCTGAGGAGGGATCGGAAGAGGCGACGGACCCGCGGCCGGCGGTGCCAGCGTGTGGCGCTCTGGGCGTTCGGCTCGGGCTGAGTCACAGCTCCCTCGGTGCGGTCGGAGGTCCGCCGCATCGTAGCCGAGCCCCGAACGGAGCGTCAAACCGTCCCGGGCACAACGAAACGCCCGAAGGAACCAATCGGTCCGCTGGCCCGTTTCCGCCGATGCAAGCACCTGCGACTCGGTTCCTTCGAACCCCGGTCCGTAGTCGTCACCGCCGATGCAAGCACCTGCGACCACGCTTTCGGTCCGTCATGGCCCCTTCGGGCAGAACCAACAGTACGGGCGCGATGGCGGGTCTGGCTATGGGCTTATCCACGAACTTCGGACCGAACCTACGCATTCCGAGCGCGTTGTCCACGGTCCGTCCACGGAGCCGGTGGCGAACAGGGCTCGGGTGGGTGGTCGAGGCGGGTCGGGAACGCGGTCGGGCGGCGCCGGCGGGGTCGGGCGGGCGGAGGGGTCGCGCGGCGGCCGGGCGGGCACCCACCAGACATGGAAACGCCCGGAGGAACCGTCGATCCTCGGCCGAGTCCCCCAGAGCAAGCTCCAGCGGTCTCAAGGCTCCGGCCCATCGGCCCCTTCGGGCAGAATCCACTATGACCTGTCCGGCCGGGCCCTGGCTACCGGCTTATCCACGACCTTCTCGGTTGGGAGGCCGAAATCAAGGCGGTTGTCCACCGCCCGTCCACGTTGCCGTCGGCCGTGGGTGTCAGCCCGTCGTCCCGGGCACAACGAAACGCCCGAAGGAACCAATCGGTCCGCTGGCCCGTTTCCGCCGATGCAAGCACCTGCGACTCGGTTCCTTCGAACCCCGGTCCGTAGTCGTCACCGCCGATGCAAGCACCTGCGACCACGCTTTCGGTCCGTCATGGCCCCTTCGGGCAGAACCAACAGTACGGGCGCGATGGCGGGTCTGGCTATGGGCTTATCCACGAACTTCGGACCGAACCTACGCATTCCGAGCGCGTTGTCCACGGTCCGTCCACGGAGCCGGTGGCGAACAGGGCTCGGGTGGGTGGTCGAGGCGGGTCGGGAACGCGGTCGGGCGGCGCCGGCGGGGTCGGGCGGCGCTGAACGTCACTGCGCGGCTGGGCGTTGCCCCGCCACGAAGCCTTCGATGACGGCCCAGTACCGGCCGGGCTCGTCCTTCCAGGGAAAGTGGCCGGCACCCTCGATCACCTCGAGCCGACCGATGCTCCCCGGCAGCGCGTCGACGATCTCGCGCGCGGCGTCGACGGGGGTGACCGGATCGAGCTCGCCGACGCAGACGAGCGTTGGGCAGTCAATGTCGGCGAGCTGATCGACGACGTCGAACCGCCGGAGGAGCTCCATCCCGGGCTCTCCGACCTCCGGGTTCCGCTTCCTCCGTCCGAGCTGCTCCCGATCCGGCACCCGCGGCCCGAACGCCGCGAAGACTCGGGCCCACTCCTCGTCGGCGATCGGGTCGCCGCCGTAGTCGCGCCCGGCCAGGTCGCCCACCTCGTCACCGCCAAAGCGACGGAAGCCCGAGACGAGCCGCGCGAGGTCGAACCGAGCCATCGTCGACTGAAGGACGAGCGCCCCGGCGTGGCCCGGATGGCGCACCCCGTAGAGCATCGCGACGCAACCGCCCATCGAGTGGCCGTAGACGATCGGCCGTTCGATCCCCAGCGCATCGCAGAAGGCTCGGACGTCGTCGGCACAGACCTCGAACGTCCAGCTCGCCGGGTCATGTCGTGCCGAGCGGCCGTGATCCCGAAGGTCGAGATAGACGACCTGCGCGAGGCGCGTCAGCGGAGCGAAGTCGGGCTTGAAGTACGAGTGGTCGTAGCTGCCGGGGCCACCGTGGACCAGGACGACCGTCGGTCGCGCCGCCATGATCGGGCCGTCGGGCACGAGCGATGGCCCGTCGACGTCGAACCACAGTCTCGTCCCATTCACGTCGACCTGCATCGCCGCTCCTCTCTCGTCGCGGGCGATGCGCCGGGCCCCGGCGCGGTCCCGGCCGAGTCGCGCACGCCGGCCGTCCGGGGCGCTATGGCTCGAGCGGCCACCGCATCCCGTCCGGCACGATGGCCAGCCCATCGCCGTCGAGCCTGGCCCGGCGCTCGTCGGGCGACGCCGCGTCCGACACCTCGACGAGCTGCCACGCCTGGTCGTCGATCCGGGTGACGTCCCAGGTCGAGGACCGCGGCTCGAGCCGGGCGTCGACCCGGATCGTGGCCACCCGCACGGTCGAGCCGATCGCCTGCGTTCGGACCAGGCTGCCGAGGGCGATCGCCGCGGCCGCCGGCGACCCGTCGACGAAGAGCGCGTCGCCGTCGCTCCACGGAAACGTCAGGTGGCGGATCCCGGCCGGCGTGACGACGTTGCCGTGGAGCGTCGAGCCATCGCGATCCGGGTGCAGCGTGAGGAGGCCGGCCGTCGACGCCATCTCGAGCCGTTCCGTCCGGCCCGCCTGGAGAGGTCTCGAACAGCGCAGTCCAGACGAGGATCCCGTCGCGGGTGGCCGACTCCCGCCAGCGCCGGCCCCGCCGGCCGTCGGCGACCGACCAGGCGACGACCTCGCCCGTCGGCAGCTCAACCCGCCCGCCGAGGCGGACCGGGACCCGGTCCGTCATGCCCCGTTGCGGGAGGCCCGCTCCGCCGCGGCGGTCAGCTCGCCGGCCAGCCCAGGCGCCACCCGGCCCCGGACGTGAACTCCCTCACCGCGGTAGTCGAGGTCGACCGAGCCCCGCTCGCGGACGCGCGCGAGCAGGTCCCCCGCCGTGTACGGCACGTCGAGGTCGATGTCCACCCAGAGCGAGGCGAGGACGGTCCCGAGCTCGGTCCGGAGCGCATCGAGCCCGAACCCGGTTCGAGCGCTGATCGGGACCGTCCCGCCGACGATCGGAGACGGCGACGCCGGGTCGCGGGCCAGGCCGTCGAGCAGGTCCACCTTGTTGAGCGCGACGAGCCGGGGCTTGTCCCCCGCCCCGAGCTCGTCGAGGACGGCCTGGACGGTCGCGCGGTGCTCGGCACCGTGGGGATCAGATGCATCGACCACCTCGATCAGGGCATCGGCGCGGTTGACCTCCTCGAGGGTCGCCCGGAATGCGTCGACGAGCTGGTGGGGCAGCTTGTGGATGAACCCGACCGTGTCGGTGACGATCGCGGTCTGGCCGTCGCCGAGGCGGACCTGGCGACTGGTCGGGTCGAGCGTGGCGAAGAGCTTGTCCTCGGCCAGCGCGACCTCGCTCCCGACGAGGGAGTTGAGGAGCGTCGACTTGCCCGAGTTCGTGTAGCCGACGATGCCGACGGTCGGCATGAGCCGCCGGTCCCGGCCCCGGGCCGCCGTCGCCCGCTGCTGGCGGACCTGCTCGACCCGCTCCTTCATCTTCTTGATCCGCTCGCGGATGATCCGCCGGTCGGTTTCGAGCTGCGACTCGCCCGGTCCGCGGGTGCCGATCCCGCCGCCGGTCCGCGACAGGTGCGTCCACAGCCGGGTCAGCCGGGGCAGCTGGTACTCGAGCTGGGCGAGCTCGACCTGGAGGCGGCCCTCATGGGTCTGGGCGTGGAGCGCGAAGATGTCGAGGATGAGCCGGCTCCGGTCGATGACCTTGACCTTGAGCAGCTCCTCGAGGGCGCGCTGTTGGGCCGGTGACAGCTCGTCGTCGGCGACGAGGACGTCGAAGCCGGTCTCGCTCTTGGCGGCGACGAGCTCCTCGGCCTTGCCCTTGCCGATGTACCAGTTCGGGTCGATATGGCGGCGGTTCTGCCACTCCGCGCCGACGACCTCGGCGCCGGCCGTCACGGCCAGGCTGGCCAGCTCGGCCAGGGAATCCTCGACCGGCCAGCCTTCGTCGGCCCCGGTGTCGACCCCGACGAGGAAGGCGCGTTCGACCGGCGTCGTGAGGTCAACCATCGTCGATCTGGGCACCGACGAAGGATAGCCCGCGGCCCCGAACCGCGGCTGCGCGCGGGACCACGGCCCGGCGCTGGCTCCCGGATGGGCCTCGTCTCAAGAGGTGCCGAGGAGGCGGCCGACGGTCTCCCGCGCCGGGCGATCGACGTCGCTCGCCGCGTCGAGCCAGGCGATCGCCGGCTCCGAGCGGAACCAGGTTCGCTGGCGCCTCGCGAACCCGACGTTGCGCCGGATGTCGAGGTCGATCGCCTCGTCGAGGGTCAGCCGGCCGTCGAGGACGTCCCACGCCTCGCGGTAGCCGATCGCGCTGAACGCCGGGAGGCCCGGATCGAACCGCTCGCGCAGCCGGCGCGCCTCGTCGATCAGGCCGGCGGCGAACTGCCCGCGCGCTCGCGTGGCGATCCAGTCGCGCTGGGTCGACGGGTCGACCCCCAGGCCGATCCAGGCGACCGGCCCGGGGTAGCCGCGGGGCGCCGGGAGCGGGACATCGCCCTGGATCGTCGCGATCTCGAGCGCGCGGACGACCCGCCGTGGATTGCGCAGGTCGATCGCTGCCGCTCGTGACGGGGCAAGCGCGGTCAGGCGAGTCGCCAGCACCGCGACGCCGTCCCGGGCGAGCTCGTCCTCGAGCGCTGCCCGGATCGCCGGGTCGCTCGGGAGCGCCTCGGTCGGGAGCCCGCCGGCGACCGCGCGCAGGTAGAGCCCGGTGCCACCGACGAGGATCGCCAAGCCGCCCCGCTCGGCGATCCCGGCGAGCGCGGAGCGAGCGTGATCGACGTAGTCGGCCACGCTGAACGGCTCGTCCGGCTCCACGAGGTCGAGGCCGTGGTGCGGGATCCGGACCCGATCGCCCGGCTCGACCTTCGCCGTGCCGATGTCGAGCCCGCGGTAGACCTGGCGCGAGTCGGCCGACACGATCTCGGCCACGATCCCGTCGGCCCGCAGCGCGTCGGCGAGTCTCACCGAGAGCCCGGTCTTGCCCGTCGCGGTCGCCCCGGCGATGACGAGGAGAGGCGGAGCCGCGGTCACGCCTCGATCGTCGTGCCCCGGAGCGCGTACGGCCCGGCGTGGTCGATCCGCGCTCGGACCAGCCGGCCGACCAGGTCCGGCGCGCCGTCGAGGTGGACCAGCTTGTGCTCGCGCGTCCGGCCGGAGATCGTCGGGCCGGTGACGTCGGTCGCCTCGCCGTGCTCGTGGGCGCGTTCGGGCCCGGCCGACTCGACGAGGACCTCGACCGTCCGCCCGAGCCAGGCCCGGTTGCGCTCGAGCCCGATCGACTCCTGGACTGCCAGCAGCTCGTTCAGCCGCCGCCGCTTCGTCTCGGGCGGGACGTCGTCGGCCAGCTTCGCGGCGGGGGTCCCCGGCCGGACCGAGTACGCCGCCGCGAAGACCTGGTCGTAGCGAACCGTCCGGAGCAGGTCGAGGGTCGCCTCGAACTGGGTCTCGGTCTCGCCGCAGAACCCGACGATCACGTCGGTCGAGATCGCGATGCCCGGGACCGCCGTCCGGATCGCGTCGAGGCGCTCGAGGTAATGCCCGATCGTGTACTGGCGCCCCATCCGGCGGAGGACCGCATCGGCGCCGGACTGGACCGGCAGGTGGAGATGCTCGCAGACCGACGGGCAGTCGGCCATCGCGGCGATCAGCCGGTCGGACAGGTCCCAGGGGTGTGACGTCACGAACCGAAGCCTCGGGATGGCCGGGACGCCGTCCGCGGTCCGGATCACGTCGATCGCCCGGATCAGCTCGGCCAGGTCCGGCCGGCCCGCCAGATCCAGCCGCCGACCGGCCCAGCGCTCGGTGTCGACATGGCCGAAGCGAGGCTCGGCCGGCAGGTCGTGGCCATAGGAGTTGACGTTCTGACCGAGCAGGGTCACCTCGCGGTAGCCGGCCGCGGCCAGGCTGCGCGCCTCGGCGACGATCTCGTCGAACGGACGACTTCGCTCGGGGCCCCGGCTGAAGGGGACGATGCAGTACGTGCAGGTCTTGTCGCAGCCGTAGACGATCGGCAGCCAGGCGCTGACCGCCGAGCCACGCGCGACCTGCCCTTCGGCGACCGCGTTCGCGCGCAGGCCGGGGAGCCGGTCCGCAGCCCCGACGACGGACTGGCCGACGAGCGCGGTCGAGCCGACCGACCCGATCGGTGCCTGGGCCGAGGCCAGCCCGAGCCGGTCGACGAGCTCCGGCTCCTCGTCGGGCCGCAGGAAGAGGTCGACCGCCGGGTAGCGACGGCGCAGGCCCGACCGATCCGGCTCGCGGACCGAGCAGCCGGTCAGCACGACCCGCAGGCCGGGGTTGGCCGACTTCAGGCGGGCCAGATGACCCTGCCGGCCGATCACCTTCTGCTCGGCGCCCTCGCGGATCGCGCAGGTGTTGATGACGACGAGGTCGGCCAGCCTCGAGGCTCGCCGCCTCGGCACAGCCGGCCGCGAGCAATCGCCCGGCCATCTCCTCGGAGTCGCTCCGGTTCATCTGGCAGCCGAGCGTCCAGATGTGGAAGCTCGGCAGCGCCCGCGGATCGGGCAGGTACTCCTCGAGCCGCTCGTCCGAGGGCGCTTGGGGATGGCGGGCGGTGGCGCCCGCCGGCGGCGAGGGAACGAGCTCGAGGATCGGCAGCTGGCGGGTCATCGTGCGGGTCAGGTCGTCCTGGTGGCTGGCGAGACGTCTCGGCCGAGGGCGGCCAGGAGTCGCTCGCCGACCTCGGGCGGGACCCACAGCTGAGCGTGGGCCGCGGCGTACGAGCCGGTGTCGCCATGGTAGTCCGAGCCGCCGGTCGGGACGAGACCGAGCTCGTCGGCCACGGCGCCGACCGCTTCGACGGTTGCCCGGTCGAACGTGCGGTAGTAGACCTCGAGGCCACCGAGCCCCGCTTCCGTCAGCTCCCGGACGATCGGTCGGCGATCGGCCGCCTCGGAGAAGTGGGCGAGCACCGGCAAGCCCCCAGCCTGGCGGATCGCGGCGATCGCCTCGATCGGCCCGATCCCCTCGCGCGGCACGTAGGCCGGACGACCACGGCCCAGGTACCGCGCGAAGCCGTCCTCGACGCTCGTGACGTGGCCCTTGGCCTGGAGGAGCCGGGCGACCGTGGGCCGGCCGAGCGACTGGATCTGGTCCCGGTCGAGCTCCAGCGCGACGTCGTCGACACCGAGCCCGAGCTCGCGCAACCGTTCGAGCGTGCGTTCGAACCGGACGCGCCGCCGGCTTCGCTGCTCGGCCAGGGTCGCCTCGAGTGCTTCGTCGGCCGGATCGACCCCGAGCCCGAGGATATGGAGCTCGCTCTCCCAGAGCTCGGGCATCGAGGCCGTCAGGCAGTTGATCTCGACTCCCGGCAGGAGGGTGAGGCCCGCGGGCAGGCCGGCTGCGCCCGGTCGGCTGAGCTCACGGTAGGCCGACAGGTCGTCGTGGTCGGTGATCGCCAGGAGCCGAACCCCGGCGGCCGCCGCGTCGGTGACGAGGACCCCCGGCTCGAGGACGCCGTCGGACCGGATCGTGTGCGTGTGGAGGTCGATCGACGACGAGCCGGGTGGGATCACCGGGTCATTGGCGTCGTCGTGGCGCCGGCGCGGCACCGAGCTCAGACCTCGACCAGCCGCTGGATCCGCTCGATCGCGAGGGCGCGGCCGGTCGCCGGGTCGATGTCGATCTGGGCCGCGTTGAGGATGACCGGTCCCTCCCCCACCGAGAACCGGGTCGGAAGCGCGTTGATGAACCGCGGCAGCACGGTCTTCGGGTCGAACCCGATCACGCTGTGAACCGGCCCGGTCATCCCGAGGTCGGTCTGGTAGGCCGTTCCGCCGGGCAGGATCCGCTCGTCGCCCGTCACGACGTGGGTGTGGGTCCCGACGACCGCGCTCGCCCGGCCGTCGAGATAGAGCCCGAACGCGTTCTTCTCGCTCGTGATCTCGCAGTGGAAGTCGACCAGGCGGACCGGTGGCAGCGCATCGGCCGACTCGTCGATGAGCCGGTCGAACTCGGTGAACGGGTTGTCGATCGGCTGCATGAACGTCCGGCCCTGGAGGTTGATCACCGCGACATCGGTCCCGTCGAGCGCGCCGTGGGTCACCCAGCCGCGGCCGGGCACGTCGTGGGTCCCGTAGTTGAGCGGCCGGAGGAGCCGATCGGACGCCTCGAGGAACGGGTAGATCTCGCGCTTGTCCCAGATGTGGTTGCCGCTCGTGATGACGTCGACCCCGGCCGCGAACAGCGACTCGGCCAGCGACGGGGTCAGGCCCATCCCGCCGGCGACGTTCTCCCCGTTGGCGGTCACGAAGTCGATCCCGCGCTCCTCGCGCAGCTCCGGCAGCAGGCGCTCGAGGGCAACCCGCCCCGGCTTGCCGATGAGATCGCCGACCATGAGCACGCGGCATGCGCCCGCGGGTCGCGGCGCGTTGCCGTTGACGGGGTTGCCGAGCTGGGTACGCCCGATCGCCGGATGCTGGTGGTCCGTCACCCGCGGAGTCTACTGGCAGCGCTGACCGAGGGGTCGCCGGCAGACGGGCGGTGGTAGGCTCGAGCGACCAACCAGCCGACGAGAGGTGTTCCATGGCGACGTTCGTCGTTCTCGGCAACTGGACCGAGCAGGGGGCCAAGGACTTCGCCGGGGCTCCGGCCCGAGCGAGGGCGAGCGTGGAAGCGGCCGCCGCGATGGGCGGCCGGATCGTCGGGACCTACTGGACCCTCGGGCCGTACGACTTCGTCACGATCGTCGAGGCACCGGACGATGCCGCGGCCACGGCCGGCATGCTGGTGCTCGGCGCGGCTGGCAACGTGCGGACCGTCACGATGCGAGCGTTCGTCATCGAGGAGATGGAGGCGATCATCGCGGCGGCCACGTCCGCCGGACGCTGACCCCTACTTGGCGTACTCGACGGCGCGCGTCTCGCGGATGACCGTGACCTTGATCTGGCCCGGGTAGGTCAGCTGCTCCTCGATCTTCTTGACGATGTCGCGAGCGAGCCGGGACGCGGTCAGGTCGTCGATCTCCTCGGGCCGGACGAGGATCCGGACCTCGCGACCGGCCTGCACGGCGAACGACCGCTCGACCCCGGCAAAGCTCTCGGCGATCGCCTGGAGGTCCTCGAGCCGCTTGACGTAGGTGTCCATCGACTCACCGCGGGCACCCGGCCGTGAGGCGCTGATCGCGTCGGCGATCTGGACGATCGGCGCCTCGACGCAGGCGTACTCGACCTCCTGGTGATGGGCCGCGATCCCGTTGATCACCTTCATCGGCAGGTTGTGGCGCTGGGCGATCTGGGCGCCGATCGCGGCGTGCGGTCCCTCGACCTCGTGGTCGACGGCCTTGCCGATGTCGTGGAGCAGCCCGCCCATCTTGGCGATCTGGACGTCGGCCCCGACCTCGGCCGCGATGACCGCCGCCAGCCGGCTCGTCTCGACCACGTGGTTGAGCACGTTCTGGCCGTAGCTCGTCCGGTACTTCAGGCGGCCGAGAAGCTTGACGATCTCCGGCGGAAGGCCGGGGACACCGGCGTCGTAGGCGGCCTGCTCGCCGGCCTGGCGGATGACCAGGTCGACCTCGGCCCGGGCCTTGGCCACGACCTCCTCGATCCGTCCGGGATGGATCCGCCCGTCGCTGATGAGTTTCGTGATCGACAGCCGCGCGATCTCGCGGCGGACCGGGTCGAAGCCGCTCAGGACGACGGTCTCGGGGGTGTCGTCGATGATCAGGTCGACCCCGGTCGCCTGCTCGAGGGCCCGGATGTTGCGACCCTCGCGGCCGATGATCCGGCCCTTCATCTCGTCCGACGGCAGGTGGATGACGGTGACCGTGTGCTCGGCCGTGTGATCGGCGGCGACCCGCTGGATCGCGGTCACGATCACGTCCCGGGCGCGCTCATCGGCTCCCTCGCGGGCGCGCCGCTCGATCGCCCGGGCGAGCTTCACCGCGTCGTGCTCGGCCTCCTCGCGCACGGCTTCGAGCAGGATCGTCTTGGCCTCCTCGCCGGACAGACCGCTCACCCGCTCGAGCGCCTCGACCTGCTCCTGGTGGGCGCGGGCGACCTCCTCGCGGTCACGGTCGAGCTCGCGCTCTCGATCGAGCAGCTTCCGGTCGCGACCCTCGAGCATGTCGGTCCGCTGGTCGAGCTGCTCGTCGCGCTGGAGGAGCCGGCGCTCGAGGTTGGCCAGCTCGGTCCGCTTCGCGCGCGCCTCGTCCTCGGCCTCGCGCTGGAGCTTGATCTTCTCTTCCTTCGCCTCGAGGATCAGGTCCTTCTGCTGGCTCCGGGCCTTCTCGATGATCAGGGCGGCCTTCTCCTCGGCCTCCTTCATCGAACGGCTGGCGAAGACGCCGCGGGCCACGAATCCGAGTACGGCACCGCCGGCGAGGGCCAGCAGGCCCACCGCCGCCACGACGAGCGGTTCCATCGTGTCTTCCTCCCGTCCGACCGTCGCCGGTCGAAGGTGTGTTCGTTCGGCGGGACCCGGTGGGGGCGCTGACGAGATTGGGCGTCGCGCTCTTGGCCGGCTTCCCGGTTCGGCGCCGCAAGGGCCGCGGCGCAGCTGCGTTTCGGCGTCTAGCCTACGGCCCGCCGGGACGCTGGGTCAACCGACCTCGGATCCGGCGTCCCTGTCGACGACCGAAGCCGACAGGCGCGAGGCGATCTCGGGGCCGAACCCATTGCGGGCGAGCAGCGCGTAGGCCCGGGCACGCCGCTTGCGCGGATCCGCGACCCGGTCCAGGTCCCGTCGGCGGCGCTCGAGCAGCCGCTGCGCCGCGAGCTCGTCGGGATCGCTCCGTCCACCGTCGCCGTCGTTCTCGCCGTCCGGCAGGTCGCGCCGGTTGTCCGCGCTCCCGAGCCGGCGCTCGTCGAGCGCTTCGTCGATCACCGCGCCGTCGACGCCGCGCAATCTCAGCTCGCGCCTGAGGGCGGTCTCGCCACGCGGGCTGGCTCGATCGCGCGACTCGATCCAGTGGCGGGCGAACGCCGGGTCGTCGAGCAGGCCGATCGCGAGGAGTCGTTCGACCGTCGCCGTCGATCAGCTCGGGTCGGTAGCCGGCGTCGGCCAGCCGCCGGCGCGTCTCGTCGACCGAACGCGCTCGCGTCTCGAGGAAGCGCAGCGCGGCGGCCAGGACGATCTCCGGGTCGTCGACCTCGGCGCGGCGCGCACGGCGCTCGGCGTACGACTCGCGCGGACGGCGGGCCCGGCCGCCGGTCGGCGGACCGTCGGTCACTCGGCCTCTTCGATCCCCTCGACCGGGACCTGGACCTCGTCGATCCGGCCGCGGATCCGGCGATCGATCTCCGCGCCGATCTCCGGGTTGGCCTTGAGGAACTCCTTCGAGGCTTCGCGGCCCTGGCCGAGCCGGGTCTCGTCGAAGGTGAACCAGGCGCCGGTCTTGTTCACGACGTCCATCGCCACGCCGACGTCGAGCAGGCCGCCTTCCTTGCTGATCCCCTCGCCGTACATGACGTCGAACTCGGCGACCCGGAACGGCGGCGCGACCTTGTTCTTGACGACCTTCACCCGGACCCGGTTGCCGACCGACTCGGTCCCGGTCTTGATCGTCTCGATCCGGCGGATGTCGAGCCGGACGCTCGCATAGAACTTGAGGGCGCGGCCACCCGGCGTCGTCTCCGGGTTGCCGAACATCACCCCGATCTTCTCGCGGAGCTGGTTGGTGAACACGAGCGAGGTGTTCGAGCGACTGACGGCGCCGGTCAGCTTGCGCAGCGCCTGGCTCATGAGCCGGGCCTGGATGCCGACGAACGAATCGCCCATCTCGCCTTCGATCTCGGCGCGCGGCACGAGGGCCGCCACCGAGTCGAGGACGACACAGTCGATCCCGCCCGACCGGATCAGCGTCTCGGTGATCTCGAGCGCCTGCTCGCCGGTGTCCGGCTGGCTGACGAGGAGCTCGTCGACGTTGACGCCGCAGGCACGGGCATAGCCCGGATCGAGGGCGTGCTCGACGTCGATGAAGGCGGCCACCCCGCCGCGCCGCTGGGCCTCGGCGATCACGTGCTGGCAGACCGTCGTCTTGCCCGACGACTCCGGGCCGAAGATCTCGGTGATCCGGCCGCGCGGGATGCCTCCGACGCCGAGCGCCAGGTCCAGCGCGATCGAGCCGGTCGGGATCGAATCGACGGACTGTCGCTCGGCCGAGCCGAGCTTCATGATCGAACCGCGCCCGAACTGCTTCTCGATCGCCAGGATTGCCGCGTCGACGGCCCTGGTTCGCTCGACGGCGGCCTTCTCGCCGTTGCGCTCGAGCTCGCGGTCGCCGGTGATCGTCATCGCCTCACGCTCCTGTCGTCATGGGTCGACGGAACGGCACGATGGCGTCCGCTCGGTCGATCAGGTCTCGTCCGATTCCTCGGGCTCGGGCTTCGGCTTGCGCGGCTTCCGGATCAGCTCGACGTTCTGCGGCGGATCCATGAGCGGCTGGAGCTTGGGCACGCCCTTGTCCTTGGGCTTCTTCTTCGCTTCGCGGTGGGGACGATCCCGGGAACCCATCGACGAACCTCCGCGACGTGGCGAACGGTACGAAACGGACCTTCACGCCGACTGCACCGCCACTTCACCGGCGCTTATCCGGGCCGCGCGCGAGCGCAACTCCGGGAGCGTTCCGGGGAAGTCGCCGGCCTTGAGCGAGGCGCGGATCCTGCTCATGAAGTCTAGGGTGAAGGTCAGGTTGTGACAAGTCGCCAGACGGTAGGCGAGGAGCTCCTTCGCCCGGAACAGATGGGCGAGGTAGGCCCGCGAGAACCGCCGACAGGCGAGGCACGGACAGCCGTCCTGGATCGGTCCGGGATCGTCGAGGAAGCGCTGGTTGCGCAGGTTGAGCCGGCCGTCCGGGACCCACACCTGGCCGGTCCGGGCGACCCTGGCCGGGAGGACCGAGTCGAACAGGTCGATCCCGCGGTGGACCGCCTCGAGCATGTCGGCCGGCGACCCGAGCCCCATCAGGTAGCGGACCCGCGGGTCGTCCCCGAGCGCGTCGACCGTCACGTCGAGCGCCGCGTTGCGCTCCTCCGATGTCTCGTCGCCGGCCAGCCCGCCGACGCAGATCCCGTCGAACGGGAGCGACGCGATGTGGCGGGCACTGTCGGCGCGCAGGTCCGGCTCGAGACCGCCCTGGACGATCCCGAACAGGGCCTGGTCGGTCCGGGTGTGGGCCGCCAGCGAGCGTTCGGCCCAGCGATGGGTCCGGGCGGTCGCGTCCGCGACGATGGCCCGTGACGACGAGCCCGGCGGAACCGGCTGGTCGAACGCGACCGCGACATCCGAGCCGAGGGCCTCCTGGACGCCGATCGCGTGCTCCGGGGTGAACCGGTGGATCGACCCGTCGAGATGGCTCCGGAACGTGACCCCGTCTTCGTCGACCACGCGGAGGTCGCCGAGCGACACGACCTGGAAGCCGCCGCTGTCGGTCAGGATCGGCCGCTCCCAGCCCATGAACCGATGGAGGCCGCCGAGCCGCTCGATCCGTTCGTGGCCGGGCCGCAGGTAGAGGTGGTAGGTGTTGGCGAGGATGATCGACGCGCCGACCTCGACGAGGTCGTCCGGGTCGAGCGCCTTGACCGTGGCGTTCGTGCCGACCGGCATGAACTGGGGCGTCTCGACGACGCCGTGACCGAGGGTCAGTCGCCCGAGCCGGGCCCGCGTGGAGCCATCCGCCGGCGCCGGGACGAGGATCTCGAACCGGCTCGCGGCCCCGCCGGCGCCGCGCTCGGTCACGACGGCTCCTCCACGCCCTCGACCTGACCCTCGAGCTCGGCACCCTCCCAGAACGGGGGCATCTCGGCCTCCGGCTTGCGCCGCGGCGGGACCTCGTAGCCGAGCCGCTTGAGATGGGCCCGGCCGCCCTCGGTCAGGATCCGGCCCTGCGGCGTGCGATCGAGGAAGCCGAGCCGAAGGAGGTATGGCTCGTAGACGTCCTCGATCGTCTCGATCTCCTCGGACAGCACGGCGGCCAGGGCGGCCACCCCGACCGGTCCGCTGCCGAACTTCTGGGCGATCGCCGCCATCAGCTTGCGGTCGGTGCCGTCGAGCCCCTCATCGTCGATCTCCATGGCCCGCAGGGCCTCGTCGGCCGTTGCCTCGTCGATCCGCCCGTCGCCGTGGACCTGGGCGTGGTCGCGGGTCCGCTTGAGCAGCCGGTTGACGACCCGCGGCGTCCCGCGACCGCGCCGGGCGATCGCGTGGGCCGCCCCGCGGCTCACCTCGACGCCGAGGATCCCGGCCGAGCGCTCGACGATCGCCGTGAGGTCCGCCTCCTCGTAGAAATCGAGCCGATAGGTTGCCCCGAACCGGTCGCGGAGCGGGCTCGAGATCCGGCCGGCCCGGGTCGTCGCACCGACGATCGTGAACGGCTTGAGGGTCAGCCGGAGCGACCGCGCCGACGGCCCCTTGCCGATCAGCACGTCGAGGGCGTAGTCCTCCATGGCCGGGTAGAGGATCTCCTCCACCGCCCGGTTCAGCCGGTGGATCTCGTCGATGAACAGGACGTCGTGCTCGTCGAGCGCGGTGAGGATCGCGGCCAGGTCGCCGGCCCGCTCGATCGCCGGCCCGCTCGTGTAGCGAACGTTCACCCCGAGCTCGCGGGCGATGATCGTGGCCAGGGTCGTCTTGCCCAGTCCGGGCGGTCCGTACAGGAGGACGTGGTCGGCCGCCTCTCCCCTGCCCCGGGCCGCCTCGAGCAGCACCGACAGGTTGGCCTTGACCTCGCGCTGGCCGACGTATTCGTCGAGGCTGCGCGGCCGGAGGGTGCCCTCCACGGCCCGGTCGGCGTCGTCCAGCAGGTCCGCCGCGAGGATGCGTTCGGCGTCGTCGGTCATCGCCGGAACTCTACCACGCCAGTGGGTCATTTCGCACGCCTGTTCTACATCGCACCGAACGCCCACTTCGCGTGAGGCAGCCGCTTGTTCGCGTCGTCGATGGCGACGACAATGCCCGGACATGGCCGGACCCGAGGGCCGCACCGGCGAGCCGCAGGTGGAAGCCTCGGGTCGCCCGACCCCGTCCGGCTCGCCCACCCGCGGCTTCCTGTTCGCCGACCTGCGCGACTACACCCGCTATGTCGAGGGCCACGGCGCGGTCGATGCCGCCGAGCTCCTCGTCCGTTATCGGGCGATCGTCCGGCAGGCTGTCGCCGAGCACGATGGCGCCGAGATCAAGACCGAGGGCGACAGCTTCTACGTCGTGTTCCAGGCGGTCAGCTCGGCGGTCCTGTGCGGCCTCGCGATCGTCGCTGCGGCCGGCCGTGACGACCGGTTCCGACGGCGAGGACCAGCCGGCGATCCCGGTCGGGGTCGGCATCCACGCGGGCGAGACGGTCGAGACCCCCGACGGCTACGTCGGTTCGGCGGTCAACATCGCGGCCCGGATCTGCGCCATCGCGAAACCCGGCGAGGTCCTCGTCAGCGACACGGTCCGGGCCCTGACCCAGACCGTGCTCCCGGTGTCGTTCGCACTCGCGCGGCCGCCAGAAGCTCAAGGGCGTGACCGACCCGGTTGCGGTATTCGCCGTGGTCGAGAGCGCCGACGCCTGGGCCGGGCTCGGCGGACGGCGGGTGCGGCGGCGGACGCTCGTCGCCGGGGGCCTGATCCTCGTCGGGGTCATCGTCGTCGGGGCGTTCGCCTGGTATCAGCTCCGACCACCCCCAGGGCTCCCACCCGGCCCATGGACGATCGGGCTGGACATGCCGCTGAGCGGGAAGGCGGCCTTCCGCGGTGAGCCGGTCCGGAACGCGGTCCAGCTCGCGATCGACGACGTCAACGCGGCGGGCGGGGTCGGCGGGAGCCAGCTGGTCCTCGACGTCCACGACGACGGCGGCGCGGCGCCGAATAGTCAGGATCCCGCCACTGGAGTCGCGAACGTCAAGGCGATGATCGCCCAGCCCAAGACCGTCGCCATGATCGGCCCCTGGGGCTCGGGCGTCGCGTCAAAGGAGATCCCCGTCACGAATGAGGCCGGTCTCCTCCAGTGCAGCCCCGCGAACACGGACCCCGGGTTGACGAAGCCGCGCGACGGGGCACTCGACCTGCGCGCGGCCCACCCCGATCGGATCAACTACGTCCGGACGGCCCCGGCGGACGACATCCAGGCAACGGCCCTCGCCTCGTTCGTCTTCCGCGACCTGGGAGCCAGGCGGACGCTGGTCATCGATGACGGCGACGCCGGCCGCGAGATTGCCGACGGGTTCAGCACTGCATACCAGAAGCTCGGCGGCGAGGTCATTCATCGTACGCTCAACAAGGGGGCCGACCCGGCCACCGTTCTCGATCCGCTGACCGGTCCCGATGCCCCATCGACGGTCGTCTTCGGAGGCTTCACCGACACCGGAGCGCCGGAGGTCAGGAAGGCCATGGCGGCGGCCGGGCACAGCGCGGTCCCGTTCGTGAGCTGGGACGGCATCTCGGGCGGCACGGGAGCGGATGACGGCTCGTTCCTCCAGCTGACCGGACCCGCCGCGACCGGCTCGTACTACTCGCACGCGACGTTCGTTCCGCCAAAGGCCGACTTCGTCGACCGGTATGTCGCACGTTTTGGCACCGAGCCCGACGAGTACACGGCGTCGGCCTACGCGTGCACCCAGGTGATCGTCGAGGCGTTGCGCGCCGTGGCGAAGACGGGTCCGAGCGCGGACGCCATCCGGGAGGCGGTCCGTGCCTACGCCGTCGATCCGACCCATCGCTACGAGACCGTGATCGGCACCCTCGGCTTCGACGCCAACGGGGACTCACTCCAGCAGTTCGTGACGTTCTACCGGGTCGATCCGTCGGCCGCCGGTGGCAAGGGCGACTGGGTCATCGCCAAGCAGCAGGACTACGGCCCGGCGCCCTAGGTTCGCCCGGCCCTCACTCTCGGAGGAGCGTCCGCAGGGCGGCCTTGACCCGTTCCTCGAGCGACGCCTCGACGGCGCCCGGCTCGGCCAGCGCCGCCCGGGATGCGTCGCGCGCCTCGGCCAGCGAGTAGCCCAGCGCCTGGAGCGCGGCGACGACCTCGCCCTCCCCCGCCCCACCGGCCCCGGCCGCCGACCGGGCGGCGACGCCGGCGGCGGCCACCTTCTCCTTGAGCTCGAAGATGATCCGCTCGGCGAGCTTCTTGCCGATCCCGGGGATGCTCACGAGCATCGCCTGGTCCTGCTCGATGATCGCCAGCTGGAGGTCGGCCACGGGTCGGCTGCCGACGATCGCGAGGGCGACCTTCGGCCCGACCCCGGTCACGGTCAGGAGCAGCTCGAAGAACCCGAGCTCGTCGGCCGTCCGGAACCCATAGAGCGCCTGCTGGTCCTCGCGGACGAGATGGTGGGTGTGGAGCTTGAGCCGGGCGCCGGCCTGGGTCGAGGCCAGCACCGCCGGTGACGCGTAGACCCGGTAGCCGATCCCGCCGACCTCGAGCACGAGCGAATCGGTCGCGATGGCTCCGACGGTCCCTTCGACCGACGCGATCACCGGCCGGTCTTCTCGCCGGCCGTGGTCGTTCGTCGTTCGGCGGCCAGCGCCTCGCGCACGGCCCGGTCGTAGGAGCTCTCGCCACGGGCGATCGGGGCGATCGCCGAGCGATCGAGGACGCCGGCTCCGGCGGGCTCACCGCCACGCTCACGGTTCGCGACGCAGATCGCGACGGCGAGGGCGTCGGCGGCGTCGTCCGGGGTCGGGACCGCCTCGAGCCCGAGGATCGTGGCGACCATCCGGCCGACCTGGCCCTTGTCGGCGGCGCCGTAGCCGGCGACCGCCACCTTGACCTCGTTCGGGGTGGCCTCGCGGACGTCGACCCCGTGCTGGGCGGCGGCGAGCAGCACGACGCCGCGGGCCTGGCCGACCGCGAACGCGGTCTGGGCGTTCTTGCTGAAGAACAGGCGCTCGACGCCGAGCAGCGTCGGGACGTGCGTCTCGATGAGTCCCGTCACGGCCTCGTGGATGACCCTGAGCCGCTCGCCGAGCGGCTGGTCCGGCGAGGTGGTCACGCAGCCGACGTCGAGCGCCCGGAGCGCGCCGCCGTCCCGCTCCACGACCCCGTACCCGAGCGCCGCGGTCCCCGGATCGATCCCGAGGACGATCATCCGGCGACTTCGGCGAAGATTTCCTCCGGGATGTCGAAGTTCGCCGTCACCCGCTGGACGTCGTCGAGGTCCTCGAGCAGCTCGACCAGCCGGAGGGCCTGGCGGGCCCTGGCCTCGTCGAGCTCGACGGTCTGCTTGGCGATCATCGCCGACTCGGCGTCGTCGACCGCGACCCCGGCCTTCTCGAGCGCCGTGCGGACCGCCTCGAGATCGGCCGGCTCGGTGTAGATCTCGAGCGGGTCCGCCTCGGTGTCGACGTCGGCGGCGCCGGCATCGATCGCCGCCAGCGCCACCTCGTCCGGGTCGCCCGAGATCACGGTGATCAGGCCGCGCGGCTCGAACTGCCAGGCGACGGCGCCCGAGCCGGCGAGCTGGCCGCCGGCCTTGGAGAAGACCGATCGAACCTCGGCGGCCGTCCGGTTCCGGTTGTCGGTGGCCGCCTCGACGAGGATCGCCACGCCGCCCGGGCCGTAGCCTTCGTAGACGATCTCCTCGTACTGCTCGCCTTCGCCGCCGCCGACTGCCTTGTCGATCGTCCGCTTGATGTTGTCGGCGGGCATGTTCACCGAGCGCGCCTTGTCGATCGCCAGCCGCAGCCGGTAGTTGGCATCCGGGTCCCCGCCACCCTGCCGCGCGGCGACCGAGATCTCCCGGGCGACCTTCGTGAATAGCGCTCCGCGCTTGGCGTCGTTGGCGCCTTTCTGGCGCTTGATCGTGGACCATTTGGAGTGACCGGACATCGCGCCGGAGTATAGCGGACTATGATGGCCGGACCGCCCTCGGCCCTCCTGATCGGGCTCGGCGCGATGCCCCCGCCGCCCCCGGTCGAGCGTCCGTCATCGAACCACAGAGGACCCGTGCATGCCGACGAAGAGCGTTGACCTGGCGCATCTCCGGAGCGTCGTCCTGGCCGGCCACAGCGGCTCGGGCAAGACGACGCTGGCCGAGCATCTCCTGTTCAAGACCGGCGCCCTGGCCCGCCTGGGCAAGGTCGACGATGGGACGGCAGCGCTCGACTTCGAGCCCGAGGAGCAGAAGCGCCGGGAGTCGCTCAGCGCCGCGGTCGCCACGTTCGACGACGACGGCACGATCGTCACCCTCGTCGACACGCCCGGCTACCCCGACTTCGTGGCCGAGGTCATCTCGGGGATGGCCGCCGGCGACGGAGCGCTGCTCGTGGTCGACGCCACGGGCGGCGTCGAAGCCGGGCTCGAGACGGCCGTCGCCCAGGCCCGGGCGGCCGGCCGGGCGGCCGTCTTCTTCATCAACAAGTGCGACCGCGAGAACGCCGACCCGACCGCCACGCTCGACGCCCTGCGGACGGCGTTCGGGACGAAGATCGCCCCGCTCCACCTGGCGATCGGCGCCGCCGAGTCGTTCAGCGGCTACGTCGACCTCGTCCACCGCAAGGCGTGGCAGTGGGACGGCAAGGCCGAGATGGAGGTCCCGATCCCGGACGAGCTCCAGGCGGAGGTCTCGCGCCGCCGGGACCAGCTCCTCGAGGCCGCCGCGGAGGCCGACGACGACGTCCTGACCAAGTACCTCGAAGGCGAGGAGATCAGCGACCCGGAGCTCGAGGCGTGCCTGCGCAAGGGCGTCAAGGAGTCGATCCTCGCTCCGGTGCTCGTCGGCAGCGCGATCCGCGAGATCGGCCTGCGCGGGCTGCTCGACGCGTTCATCCGCTATCTGCCATCGCCGGCCGACGAGCCGCCGACGGTCGCTCGCGAGCCGAAGTCCGGCGACGAGGTCCGGGTCGAGCCCGATCCGGCCGGGCCGCTCCTGGTCCGCGTCTTCAAGACCGCGGCGGACCCGTACGTCGGACGGCTGACCTACCTTCGGGTGTACTCCGGAACGCTCCGCGGGCAGGGTCACGCCTGGAACGCGAACCGGGGCGAGGACGAGCGGATCGGTCAGCTGCTGCTCCTCCACGGCAAGGACCAGGAGGCAGTCGGCGAGCTCAAGGCCGGCCAGATCGGGGCGGTCGCCAAGCTGACCGTCACCGAGACCGGCGACACGCTCACCTCGAAGGAGAAGCCGCTCGTCCTGCCGGCGATCGACTTCCCGGAGCCGACCCTGTCGGTGGCGATCGAGCCGCAGACGAAGGCCGACCTCGACAAGATGGGCGCCGCCCTGCAGCGGATGCTCGAGGAGGAGCCGAGCGCGCGGGTCGAGCGGTCGCCGACCGGCGAGCAGCTCCTGGTCGCGCTCGGCGAGGCCCACATCGCGGTGATCGCGGAGCGGCTCAAGCGCAAGTTCGGGGCGGCGATCGTGACCCGGACGCCGCGGGTTCCGTACCGGGAGACGATCCGCGGCAAGACCCAGGTCGAGGGCAAGTACAAGAAGCAGACCGGCGGGCACGGCATGTTCGGCCACGTCTGGATCGAGCTCGAGCCGAACCCCGGTGGCGGGATCATCTTCGCCGAGCGAGTGGTCGGCGGGTCGGTGCCGAAGGGCTTCTTCCCCGGGGTCGAGAAGGGCGTCCGCGAGGCCGCCGCCGAGGGCGTCCTGGCCGGCTATCCGCTGAACGACTTCAAGGCGACCCTCTACGACGGGTCGTTCCACACGGTCGACTCGAACGAGCTGTCGTTCAAGATCGCCGCCTCGATGGCGCTCAAGAAGGGCGTGATGGAGTGCAAGCCGGCGCTCCTCGAGCCGATCATGGCGGTCACGGTGACGGTCCCGGAGCAGTACATGGGCGACGTCAACCGCGATCTCAACACCCGGCGCGGCCGGGTCCTCGGGATGGACACCGCCGGCAACGGCACCCAGGTCGTGTCGGCCCACGTGCCCCAGGCCGAGCTGTTCAGCTACGCCACCGAGCTGCGCTCACTCACCCACGGTCGCGGGGTCTTCCATGCCGAGGTCGATCACTACGAGGAGGTCCCGTCCCACGTGGCCGAGAAGGTGATCCAGGCCCATCGCAAGGAGACCGAGGCCGCGGGTCACTGATCGTCGCCCTGGGCCTCGAGCTCCGCGAGCGCGGCGAGCGTGAGGCGGAGGTCAAATCGACCTTCGTAGAGCGCTCGCCCGACGATTGCCCCGACGCACCCGGCACGACGCGCGGCGAGCACGTCCACGGTCGAGCTGATCCCGCCCGAGGCGACGACCCGCGCGTCGTTCCGACGCGGCCAGCCCCGCGAGCAGGTCGAGGTCGGGGCCCTCGAGCAGGCCGTCGCGATCGATCGCGGTGACGATCAGCGTCTCGACGCCTTCGTCGGTGAGGCGCGTCGCCGCATCGCGGACCGGCCAGGCCCGGGGCGCCGGATCGCCATCCCTCCCCGACCGCCTCCCCCGCCCGCACGTCGAGCGCCACCGCGATCCGGTCGGCACCGTGGGCGCGGACGAGGCTGCCGGCGAAGCCGGGCTCGGCCAGGGCGGCCGTCCCGATCACGACCCGAGCGACGCCAAGCGACACGACCGCCTCGACGCTCGCCCGATTCCGCAGCCCGCCGCCCACCTCGACCCGCACCGTCGAGCCGACGGCCCGCACGATCGCCTCGATGGCCACCGTTTGAATCGGTGTTCCGGCTCGTGCCCCGTCAAGGTCGACGACGTGGATCCAGGTCGCCCCGGCGGTTGCCAGTGCCTCGGCCGTCGCGACCGGATCGTCGCCGTAGACCGTCTCGCGGGCGAAGTCTCCCTGGACCAGTCGGACGACCCGGCCGCCACGGAGGTCGATCGCCGGAAGGAGCTCGAACGTGGTCCTGGGCGCCGGTCCCGTTTGGCCGGGCTCGGGCTCGCGGGTGGGCTTGACGTCTGCCATGCGACCATTGTAGCGTTTTAGCACGCTACTACGCTAGCACGTTACCGGACGCGACCGTGAAGAGGCACCCTGACCGATGGCCACCGAACCGACCTGGCTGACCGACGACACGCGGGCGCTGCTCGACGCGATCGTGTCACTCGAGGATGCCGACGAGGCGGCCGACTTCCTGCGCGACCTGTGCACGCTCGGCGAGCTGCGCGACATGAGCCAGCGGTGGGCGGTCGTCCGGTTGCTCGACGCCGGCATGCACTACGGCCAGATCTCGCGCGAGACGGGCGCGAGCACGGCCACGATCACCCGGATCGCCTCGTGGCTCCACCACGGCGAAGGTGGCTATCGGCGGATGCTCGACAAGCTCGCCGAGCAGAGCCGAACGGGATCCAGGCCCTACCCGTCAGGGTCCGAGCGATGAGGGACCGTCTCCGGCTGGCCGTCCCGAACAAGGGACGACTCGTCGAGCCGACGCTGGCGCTCCTCCACGATGCCGGGCTGGTCTTCGAGGAGCACGACCGGAGCCTGGTCGCGCGCGTCCAGAACATGGACCTCGACATCCTGTTCGTCCGCACGAACGACGTGATCGAGTTCGTCGGCGACGGCGTCGCCGACCTCGGCGTGACCGGGGTCGATCTGCTGGCCGAGACCGGGTCGGACCTGCCGGTCGTCCAGGAGCTCGGCTACGGTCGCTGCCGTCTGGCGGCGGCCGTCCCGGCCGATTCGCCGATCCAGGCCGTCGAGGGGCTCGTCGGCAAGCGGGTCGCGACGGCCCACCCGAACACCACCCGCCGGTTCTTCGCGGAGCGTCGGATCGCGGTCGACGTCATCCCGATCTCGGGTGCCGTCGAGGTCGCCCCGCGGCTCGGACTCGCGGAGGCGATCGTCGATCTGGTGTCCACGGGCTCGACCCTCCAGATGAACGGTCTCCGCCCGATCGGCGACGTCCTCCCCTCGCAGGCGATCCTCGTCGCCAATGGGACGGCCCGCCGCGAGCGCGCCGCCGAGCTCGCCTCGATCGAGACGATGCTGTCGGCCGTGCTCGCCGCCCGCGGCCGGAAGTACCTGATGATGAACGCCCCGGCCGCGAAGCTCGCCGAGCTCAGCGCGCTGCTGCCGGGTCTCGAGTCGCCGTCGGTCATCCCGCTGACCCACGAGGGCATGATCGCGATCCACGCCGTCGTCGACAGCGACGCGGTCTGGAGCCTGCTCCCCCGTCTGAAGACGGCCGGCGCCTCGGGAATCCTCGTCCTGCCGATCGAGAAGATCGTGGCATGAGCCCGACACCGGTGACGATGAGCGATCCAACCGCCCCGGCCAGCTATGCCTGGGAGGCGACCAGCGAGCAGGTTGCAGCGCGCTACGGCCTTCCCGTGGAGTCGATCGTCCGGTTCGACCTGAACACCAGCCCGGCACCGCCCGAGCTCGCGGCGAAGGTGCTCGCGGCCGGGCGGTTCGAGACGGGCCTGTCCGAGTACCCGCCGTCCGACTACCGACGGCTGACGGCGGCGGCCGCGGCACGCTACGGGGTCGCCAGCGAGGACATCCTCGTCGGGGCCGGCGCCGACGAGGTCCTCGACATCGTCGCCAAGGCGTTCCTGCCGGCCGACGGGACGGCGGTGATCCCGACCCCGTCGTATGCGATGTACCGGGTCCTGACCGAGCAGCGGGCGGCCCGCGTGCGGCCGGTTCCGCGGCTCGGCCCGAGCGCCGGCTACGCGATCGACGTGAGCCTCACCCGGGCGGTCGGCCGCGGTGCCGACCTCGTCTGGTTGTGCAGCCCGAACAACCCGACGGCGCTGGCCGAGCCCGAGGGCGCGATCGCGACCCTCCTCGAGGGCCTGGCGACCGATGCCGAGCGGGATGGGCGGATCGCCCCCATCGTCGTCCTCGACGAGGCCTACGCCGAGTTCACCGGGACCAGCCTGCACCCGCTCCGGGCGGCATATCCACGACTCGTCGTGGTCCGGACGCTGAGCAAGGCCTACGCCCTGGCCGGGCTCCGGGTCGGGTTCGGGATCGGCACCCGCGACACGGTCCCGGCGATGGAGCCGTACCGGCCGCCGGGCTCGGTGTCGACCGTGTCGGTGACCGTTGCGACCGAGGTCCTCGACGATCCGTCGATCCTCGCCGCATCGATCGCGCGCGTCGACGACGAACGCGCCCGCCTCGCCGCTGGACTCGAGCAGGCCGGCTGGCGGCCCGGACCGAGCGTCACGAACTTCCTGCTCGTCGGGTTTGCCGGCCCCGAACGGTGCGCCGCGGTCGCCGACGGATTGCTCCGTCGGGGCCTCGTGCCGCGGACCTTCCCGGCCAGCCACCCGCTCGCCGACCACCTCCGGCTCACCGTCCGCTCGGGCGACGAGGACGACCGGCTGATTGCGGCGGCCGGCGAGATCGAAGCCGGGCTCGCCGGAGCGCTCGAATGACCGCGCCGGACGCACTCGGCCGGACGACGGTCAGCGCCGACTCCGGGCGCCGCGTCAGCCTCGAGCGGAGAACCCGCGAGACGACGGTCGAGCTGACCCTCGATCTCGACGGGACGGGAGCGACCAGCATCGAGACCGGGATCGGCTTCTACGACCATCTCCTCGGCTCGCTCGCTCACCATGGCCTGTTCGATCTCGAGATCCGGGCAACCGGCGACCTCCAGGTCGACGAGCACCACACCGTCGAGGACGTCGCGCTCGTGCTCGGCTCGGCGGTTGCCGCCGCGCTCGGTGACCGGGCCGGGATCGTCCGCTTCGGCGATGCCCGGGTCCCGATGGACGAGTCACTGGCCGGCGCCGTCGTCGACGTCGGCGGGCGGCCGTACGCGGTCATCGACCTGCCGTTCCACGGCGAGCGGGTGGGCGAGCTTCCGCTCCAGCTCGTCGAGCACGCCCTCGAGGCGTTCGCCCGGACGGCCGGCGCCACCCTTCACGTGTCGGGCAGCGGCCGGAACGATCATCACCTGGCCGAGGCCGCGTTCAAGGCCGTCGGTCGAGCGCTGAGCGCAGCCTGCGCGGTCGACCCGCGCCGGCCGGGCGTCGCCTCGACCAAGGGCTCGCTCGGATGAGCTCCGGTCTCCGGGTGGCCGTGGCCGACTACGGCGCCGGCAACCTGGTCAGCATCGGCCAGGCCGTCGAGCGGGTGGGTGCGCTCGCGACCGTCGTCCGCGACCCACGGGCGCTTGACGGCGCCGACGCGCTCGTCGTCCCCGGGGTCGGCGCCGCGGCGCCGGCGATGGCCCGCCTCGAGCGCTACGGGCTGGCAGACGCGATCCGCGGCATGGGTCGGCCGCGGCCGACCGTTCCTCGGCATCTGCCTCGGCCTCCAGCTCCTGTACGAGGGCAGCGACGAGGACGGCGCGGAGACCCTCGGCCTGCTGCCCGGACGCACGGTTGCCCTGCGCGACGCGCCGACGCTGCCGCACATCGGCTGGAACCAGGTCGAGCGACGACGAGCGCATCCGGTTCTCGACGGGGTCCCGGACGGCGCCGACCTCTACTTCGTCCACTCCTACGTGGTGGCCCCCGCGGATCCGTCGACGATCGTGGCCGAGACCGTCCACGGAGCGCGGTTCCCGAGCGTCGTCGTGAGCGACAGCGTCGTCGGGCTCCAGTTCCATCCCGAGCGCAGTGGCCACGACGGGCTGCGGATCCTGGCCAACTTCTGCGCTCTCGCCGCGTCGGACCGCAAGCCGTCGGTTCGATCCGCATCGCTCGCCGGCGGGAACCGCTGATGCTCCGCCGGCGGGTCATCCCGTGTCTCGACGTGGCCGACGGCCGGGTGGTCAAGGGCACCCGCTTCGTGGACCTGGTCGACGAAGGCGACCCGGCCGAGCTCGCCGCCCGCTACGCCGCGGAAGGCGCCGACGAGCTGGTCTTCCTCGACATCAGCGCCGCCCCGGAGCGGCGCGGGACCCTCCTCGACGTCGTCGAGCGGACGGCCAGGAACGTGTTCATCCCGTTGACCGTCGGCGGCGGCGTCCGGTCGGTGGACGACATGCGGGCCGTCCTGCGAGCCGGCGCCGACAAGGTCGGTCTCAACACGGCCGCCGTCGCCGACCCGGACCTGGTCGGCCGCTGTGCGGCCCGATTCGGGCGCCAGGCGGTCGTCGTGGCGATCGATGCCCGCGCCCGGCCCGACGGCCGGGGCTGGGAGGTCCTCGTCCGTGGCGGGCGCGACGCGACCGGGCACGACGCCGTCGCCTGGGCCGTTCGCGCCGTCGAGCTCGGCGCGGGCGAGCTGCTCGTGACGTCGATCGACCGGGACGGGACCCAGAGCGGGTTCGACACGTCGCTCCTGCGGGCGATCGTGGACCGGGTCGAGGTTCCGGTGATCGCCTCGGGTGGCGCCGCGGGACCGGCCGACTTCGTCGATGCGGTGGTCGTCGGCGGCGCCGACGCCGTCCTGGCCGCATCGATCTTCCATCGCCGGATCCACTCGATCGCCGACGTCAAGGCCGCGATGTCGGCCGCCGGCCTCCCGGTCCGCGTCGCCCGCGAGCCGGCGGCATGAGCACGGTGGCGGTCTTCGACCCCGCGGCGGTCGTCTTCGGGCCGGCCGACGGCCTCGTCCCCGGCGTGGTCCAGGATCGGACCGACGGCCGCGTCCTGATGGTCGGCTACCTCGACGCCGAGGCGCTCGCGGCCACGCTGGCAACCGGGCAGGTCCACTTCCACTCGCGGTCGCGCAACCGCCTGTGGCGGAAGGGCGAGACGAGCGGGCACGTGCTCGCGCTCCGGGAGATCGCGCTCGACTGCGACGGGGACGCCCTGCTCCTGACCGTCGATCCGGTCGGCCCGACCTGCCACCGCGGCACACGGAGCTGCTTCGACCCGCTCGGGAGCGACGAATCCGCCGACACGGCGCGGTCGCCAGCCGAGATCGCCCGCCGAGCAGGGGTTCGCCTGGCTCGAGACGCTCTGGGCGACGATCGCCGACCGGGCCGCCAGCCGGCCGGCCGGGTCATACACGGCGCGCTTGCTCGAGGGCGGGGTCGACGCGGTCGGGCGGAAGGTGACCGAGGAGGCAACCGAGGTCCTGCTCGCGGCGAAGGACGATGCCGTGGCCGAGGCGGCCGGCGCAGATCGAGCCGGCACGCGGGTCGCCCTCGCGGGCGAGGCGGCCGATCTCGTCTACCACAGCCTGGTCCTGCTCGCGGAGCGCGACCTCGCCCCCCAGGCCGTCATCGCCGCGCTCCGGGCCCGCCACCCGGCCTGACCGGGGCTCGGCCCGGACGTCGCCTCAGGCGCCGTCGATCCGCGCGATCCGGTAGGTCTTCTTGCCGCTCCGCAGGATCAGGTAGCGGCCGGCGATCGGCTCGGGGAGCACGGCGTCGACGCCACCGAGTCGTTGCTCGTTGACCGACACGCCACCCTGGCTCAGCGCCCTGCGCGCCTCCCCGTTCGACCCGAACAAGCCGGCCGACACGGTCAGCGCGACCGGGCCCGCGGCCACGTCCTCGCGCCGGACGATCGCGTTCGGGAGCTGCTCGAACGCGAACCGGAGGGCGTCCTCGCCGAGCTCGGGCAGGCGGCGGCTGAAGACCGCTTCGCTGACCTCCTCGACCTGGGCCGCCACCGCCGCCCCGTGGACCCGGGCGGTGAGGTCACGGGCGAGCGCCCGCTGGATCGGCCGCCGCTCCGGCTGGTCGGCCGCCTCGGCCTCGAGCCCGACGATCGTCGCCCGGTCGAACAGCGTGAACAGCCGGACGAGCGGGCCGGCCTTCGTGTCATCGGCATCGAGCCAGAACTGGTAGAAGGCGTACGGCGAGGTCCGGCTCGGGATCGAGCCAGACCGAGGTGCCCTCGGCCGTCTTGCCGAACTTCTCGCCGTTCGCCGCGAGCAGGAGCGGGTACGACAGCCCGTGGGCCGGCTCCGTTTCCGCCTCGCCACCCTCGACCCGCCGGATGAGCTCGAGGCCGGCCGTGATGTTGCCCCACTGGTCGGCGCCGCCCGTCTGGAGCTCGACGCCGAGCTCGCGGTAGAGGTGGAGGAAGTCGGCCGCCTGGAGGAGCATGTAGCTGAACTCGGTGTACGACAGGCCGGCATCGAGGCGGGCCTTGACCGAGTCCTTGGCGAGCATGTACGGGACCGTGAAGTGCTTGCCGATGTCGCGCAGGAACTCGAGCATCCCGATCGTGCCGAGCCAGTCGTGGTTGTCGACGACCAGCGCCTGCCCGCGACCCGGGCTGAAGTCGAGGAAGTGCTCGAGCTGGGCCTGGATCGAGGCGGTGTTCGCGATCACCTGCTCGCGCGACAGGAGGTTGCGCTCGGCGGATCGACCCGACGGGTCGCCGATCATGCCCGTGCCGCCGCCGACCACGACGACCGGGCGGCCTCCGTGACGCTGGATGTGCATGAGCCCGAACACCGGGACGAGGTGCCCGACGTGGAGCGAGGGACCACTCGGATCGAACCCGTTGTAGGCATCGATCGGCCGGCCGGTGGCCAGGCGCGCGGCGAGTCCCGGCGTCTGATCCTGGAGCAGCCCGCGCCAGTCGAGCTCGGCCAGCAGGCCGTCCGGATCGGGGCTGCCGGCCGCCGGACCCGGCGCGGCGCCCGTCACAGGAGGCAGGCGCGACGCGTCTGAGCGCCCGGGCTGGGGGGAAACCTGTCCATCACCGTCCCCATGGTATCGTGACCGGGAGTTATGCAAACCAGCCTCGCGCGGCGTCGGCGCCATCGCCGGAACGGCGGCCGACGCAAGAGCGGCGCGGCCTCGAAGGTCGCCATCGCGCTCCCCCTGTTCCTGTTCGGGACCTTCGTCCTGCTCGGCGTCGTCGGTGCCAGTGCCGCGGTCGCCGCCTACGGCTATTACAGCCAGGGTCTCGAGGATCCGGCGAAGCTGCTCGACAACATCGACTTCGCCGAGGAGACGGTCGTCTACGACCGGACCGGCAAGATCGAGCTGGCCCGCTTCGGACAGGTCAAGCGCGACGTCGTCCAGTACGACCAGATACCGCCCTGGCTGATCGACGCCACGACCGCCGTCGAGGACAAGACGTTCTGGGAGAACGCCGGCTTCGACCCGGTCGGGATCGTGTCGGCGGCGATCGACACGGCCCAGGGCAATGAGCGTGGCGCATCGACGATCACCCAGCAGCTCGTCCGTGCCCGGCTCCTCCCTCCGAGCGCCTTCGAAGGCGGACGCTACGAGCGGAAGGTCCGCGAGATCATCCAGTCGATCCGCCTCACCCAGGAGTACCCGGGGATCGACGGCAAGAAGAAGATCATGGCGGCCTACCTCAACCAGAACTTCTACGGCAACCGGAGCTACGGGATCGCCGCCGCCGCCAAGAGCTACTTCGGGATCGACGATCTGTCGAAGCTGACCCTCGCCCAGGCCGCGATCCTGGCCGGGATCCCCCAGTCGCCGACGACGTTCGACCTGATCAAGAACGCCGAGGAGGAGTGCTCGGTCCCGGTCGCCGAGGGCGCCGACTGCCCCGCCGGGAAGACCCAGCTCGTCGTTCCCGCCGACTCGGCCGTGGTCGATCGGCGCGACAAGATCCTCGACCTCATGAAGACCCGGAGCGTCCTCACGGCCGGCCAGTTCACCGACGCCGACTTCGCGGCGGCCAAGGACGAGAAGGTCGTGCTCAGCCCGCCGGTCGCCGCCGACTGGCTCGCCCCCCACTTCGTGTGGCAGGTCCGCCACCAGCTCGGCTCGATCCTGTGCGGCGAGGACCAGGCCGACACGTGCGAGAAGGTCGACACCGGCGGCTACAAGGTCATCACGACGCTCGACTGGAACCTCCAGCGCAAGGCCGAGAAGTGGGTCAAGGCCGCGGCGATCGCGCCGAACCGGAAGGACACCGCGGCCTACCTGCGGAGCATCAAGGTCTCCTACTCGTCGTGGATCCGGAACCTGAAGGGTCGCGGCATCTACAACGCGGCGCTCGGCGCGGTCGACTACCGGACCGGCGAGATCATGGCCTACGTCGGCAGCGGCTCGTACTACGAGAAGCCGCACGGCAAGAAGTTCCAGCCCCAGTACGACGTCCTCGGTGATGGCTGGCGCCAGGCCGGTTCGGCCTTCAAGCCGATCAACTACCTGACCGGGATCGAGGACAAGACGATGAACGCGGCGACCATGTTCATGGACGTCACCACGAACTTCGGCGGGGGCTGGGCCCCGGGCGACGCCGACCTCCACGAGCGCGGTCCGCTCCGGATGCGCCAGGCGATCCAGATGTCGCTCAACATCCCGGCGATCAAGGCGGCCCTGATCAGCGGCCCCGACCACGTCTACGACTTCGCCAAGCGGATGGGGATCCAGTGGCGCTCGACCAAGAACCCGGCCGGTGGCTCGATCGGGATCGGCACCGTCGAGCTCCACTACATCGACCTGATCAGCGCCTACGGCGCGATCGCCAACGGCGGGGTCCTGATGCCGCGGACGGCGATCCTGTCGGTCGACGACAGCGACGGGAAGCCGCTCTACCCCAAGACGAACAAGAAGCCGGTCGGCTCGCAGGTGATCAGCCCGCAGGGCGCGTTCATCATGCAGGACATCCTCCAGTCGAACACCGATCCGCGGAGCAACCCGTGGTGGTCCGCCCGGGCCCTCCACGAAGGCGGACGCCGCCGGCCGGCCGCGCTCAAGACCGGTACGACGAACAGCGAGATCGACCTGGCGGCGATGGGCTTCGTGGCGTCGCCGAAGGACAAGAACAAGCCGGCCCTCGTCGTCGGGACGTGGATGGGCAACTCCGACAACAGCGCGCCGCCGAACGGCACGGTCGCCCTCGAGACCGCCGCCAGCCTGTGGCAGGCGTTCTTCAACGACGCGCTCCGCAACGAGCCGATCGCCCAGTTCAACAACCGACCCAAGGGGCTCACCCAGATCCGGGTCGACGCGAACAGCGGGCTCCTGCCCGGGCCGTTCACCCACCGGACGTTCAAGGAATGGTTCATCAACAACACCGGTCCCGAAGAAGGTCGACGACACCAAGTTCGGCGTCGAGATCGACCAGGCGACCGGCAAGCTGTGGCAGGACGGCTGTCTCGGGCCCAAGGTGACCAAGGGGTTCATGAACCTGAGCGATGCGGATGCCGGCTGGCCGCAGTGGCAGAAGTTCGACCGCGCCTGGGCCGCCCGTGCCGCCCGCGGCGTCGGGGTCCGGGGCGGACCCAAGGGCACTCCCACCGCCTACTTCGGCTTCGGTGGGTTCTTCCCGTTCGGGGCGACCTGGGGGGCGCCCTTCCCGCCGACCAAGAAGTGCCCGATCGGCGGTCCGACGCCGAGCCCGCTGCCGAGCGGGGGCGAGCTGCCGAGTGCCCTGCCCGGCCTGCCCGAGCCGACCAAGAGGCCGCGGGTGCGCCGGGTCTACATCCTCACAGACTGACGATCGTCGCCCCGTCGCCGCCCTCGCCCCGTTCGCCGGGGCGGAGCTCTCGGACAAGCGGGTTGGCCGCCGCGCTCGTCCGGACGGCGTCCCGGAGCGCTCCCGTCCCAAGACCGTGGACCACGGTCACCCGCTCGAGACCCGCCAGCGCGGCGTCGTCGAGGTAGCGCCCGAGGACGTCGAGCGCCTCGTCCACCCGTGCACCACGCAGGTCGAGCGACGAGGCGACGGTTCGGGCCCGCTCGAGGCCGATCCTGCTCTCGCCTCCCCCGCTCGGCTGCCGACCGGTGCCGGCCGATCGGTCGACGCCGGCCGACTGCTTCCGACGTGAGCGGCCGGGCGAGCGGTCCGGGGCCATCGACGAGCGCTCGCTCGGCCAGATCGCGGCGAGCGTCTCTTCGCGCGGCACGACCGGTTCGGGTCCGAGCGCGGGTTCGAGATCATTCGGGTCGACCGTGACCCGGAGCCCACCGGCTTCGAGGGTGACCCGCCTGCCGCCCCGCTCGAGCGCCGCGATCCGGCCCTCCCAGCCCTGGGTCCGGCTCCGCGCCCGGTCCCCGAGCCGCCACGTCCGGGGCTCGGCCGGGACGATCGGTTCGACCGGGATCGGGCGGGCGTCGGGCAACGCGGCGACGAGCTCCTCCGCGGCGACCACCGCGGCATCGAGCGACTTCGCGGTGACCGTCTCCCGCTCGAGCGCGCGACGAGTCTCGCGGACCTCCTGGCGGAGCTCGTCGACGATCCGTTCGGCCTCCGTCCGGGCCGTCGCGACCAGCGCGTCGCGATCGCGTCGGGCCGCTCGGCGCTCTTCCTGGGCCTGGCGGAGCGCCTCGCTGGCGCGGGCCTCGGCCGCACGCGCCCGCTCGAGGGAGTCGCTCGTCTCGTCCTCGGCCGCCTTGAGCGAGGCGAGGGTCGCCTCGAACGTGCGCTGCGACTCGGTGAGCCGCGACCGGGCATCGCCGACGATCGACGCCGGCAGCCCGAGCCGCTCGGCGATGGCGAAGGCCTGGCTCCCGCCGGGCAGCCCGATCGACAGCCGATAGGTCGGGCTGAGCGTCTCGAGGTCGAACTCGACCGACGCGTTGCGAGCCGCCGCGGTCGTGTGGGCGTACGCCTTGAGCTCCGCGTAGTGGGTCGTCGCCGCGACGAGCGCGCCGGCCCGGATGAAGTGGTCGAGGAGGGCCTGGGCGAGCGCCGAGCCCTCCGTCGGGTCGGTCCCCGCGCCGAGCTCATCGAGCAGGACGAGCGTGCCCGGCCCGGCCGCCTCGACGATCCGGGTGATCGACCGGAGGTGCCCCGAGAACGTCGACAGGCTCTGGGCGACCGACTGCTCGTCGCCGATGTCGGCGAAGACGTCACCGAAGACCGGCAGCCGGGAGCCGGTCTCGGCCGGGACGTGGAGCCCGGCCTGGTGCATGAGGGCGAGCAGCCCGAGGGTGCGCAGGGTGACGGTCTTGCCGCCGGTGTTCGGACCGGTCACGACGAGCGCGGTGTAGCCATCGCCGAGCCGGACGTCGATCGGGACCACCCGGCCCGTGAGGCCGGGATGGCGCGCCCCGAGGAGCACGACCTCCGGGCGGTCGGCGGTCTCGGCCCGGACCGCGTCCATCTCGGCCGCGAGACGCGCCTTGGCGGCCCACAGGTCGAACCGGGCGAGTGCCCCGAGCGACTCGCGCAGCTGGACGGAGTTGGCCGCGACGAGCGCCGAGAGCTCGTCGAGGATCCGCTCGACCTCTTCCCGCTCTGCAGCCTGCGCCTCGCGCCAGGCGTTGCCGAGCTCGACCACCACGAGCGGCTCGACGAACAGGGTCTGGCCGCTGCCCGACGCGTCGTGCACGATGCCCTTGACCCGGCTCCGTGCCTCGGCCTTGACCGGGACCACGTAGCGGCCGTTGCGGAGCGTGACGATGGGCTCCTGGAGGGCGCCCGTCGCGGTCTCCGACTGGACGAGCGCGTCGAGACGCCGGCGCAGCCGGTCGTAGGCGATCTTCACGGCGGCGCGCAGGCCACCGAGCCTCGGCGAGGCACTGTCGAGCAGCTCGCCCACGGGGTCGAAGCTGCGGGCGAGCGTGCTCCGCAGCGCCGGCAACGGGTGGAGCTCTCGGCCGAGCTCGTGGAGCAGCGGCCGGCGCTCCTCGGCCAGCGCGGTGGCGAGCCGGGCGATCGCGTCGAGGGTTTCGGCGATCTCGATGAACTGACCCGGATCGAGCCGGCCGCTCCGGGCCGCCCGCTCGATCCACGGGCCGATGTCATGGGCGGAACCCACCCCGACGGTCGAGCGCTCGGCGAGCAGCGCCCGGACCTGGTCGGTCTCGTCGAGGGTCCGGGCGACGACGGGCGGGTCGTCCGACGGCTGGAGCGCCTCGGCGAGGCGCCGACCGGGCGGGAAGCTCGTCAGGTCCGCCAGTCGCTCGCGGATCGCGGGGAACTCGAGCAGGGCGACCGACTTCGCGTCCATCAGCCTCGACTCCGGCGACCGTGGCCGGGATCGGGCTTCGACACCGCCGGGTGGCCGGCGATCGCGACCCGCCACGGCTGATCGGTCCACGGCTCGCCGGCATAGTCGATCCCGACCCGCGGGCCGGCCACGACGGCCTCGTCCGGACCGAGCGGACCCGGCTCGAGGCGGAGGCGAGCCGCCGGGTCGCACAGGTCGAGCCCGGTCAGGCCGGGGTCGAGCCCGAACGCCGAGCCGACCAGGCCCGGGCCCGAAGCGAGACGCTCGACCGGCGTCGCCCGGATCCGGGCCGCAACGGCCACTCGGCGGACGGGATCGTCACGGAGCCGCTTGACGCCCGTCTCGCGTCGGACCCGGAGCGCTCGCGAAGCCTCGATCCCGTCGGTCAGCTCGACCGCTCGGACGAGGACCGCCGCCGGGCGTCCCGCCGGCTCGGTCACGACGTTCAGACAGGTGTGCATGCCGTACACAAGGTACAGGTAGGCGCGGCCCGGCTGGCCGTACATGACGGCGTTCCGGGCGGTTCGCCCGAACCGGGCGTGCGAGGCTCGGTCGTCCTCCCCGACGTACGCCTCGACCTCGACGATCCGGCCGGCGATGTGGCCGAGCTCGGGATCGTCGGCGACGAGCCGGCAGCCGAGCAGCCCGCGAGCGACCTCGAGGGTCGGGCGCTCGAGGAACGCCCGGGCGAGCGGCCGGCCGGCGCTCAGGTCCGCGGGTAGAGCGCCTGGATGTCGGACGGGATGAGCGGACCGCAGACGGCGACGAACAGCGGGATGAGCGTGTCGCGGAAGACGTTCACGACCTGCGACTCGTTGACCGCGCCGTACAGGTTCTTGAACAGCTCGACCTGGTTGGTGCCGATGCCGACCGGCAGCCGGAAGAACGAGTCGAGGATGGCGATCCCGGCGCCGACGATCAGGAGCGCCTGGACGATGCCCAGCAGCCCGCCGAGGATCTCGTCCACGACCGGGTACTTGGGGAAGACCGGCGCCGGCTTGTAGGACATCTGAAGGATGATCGTCGAGATCACCATGAAGACGACGAACAGGAACCCGAACGCGAGCATGTACGAATACTCTTTCGGGAACTGCGTCCAGTTCCCGGCGAGGAACGCCCCGAGCGCGTCGCGCAGGTTGGCCGCGAGCAGGAACGAGAACACGACGGCCGCGATGCCGAGCAGCCGACGGACCACGCCCTGCGCGTAGCCGAGCACGAACATGACCACCACCAGGCCGACGACCGCCCAGTCGAACGGCGTGACGTTGGTGATCGTCTGGACGATATCCACACGGTCTCCTAGGCACGAGTACGGACCGACGACGAGCCCGGGCACGACCAGCCAGGGTCCGACGAGGCGGCGCAAGGGTAGCGCGTGACTTTCGGCGCGACAACCGGGCCGATGGTCACGTCCGGAGGCGAGCCCCGAGCTCGGCCGCGAGCGCGCCGGCCACCGCGGCAAGGGCGGATTCGACCTCCGCGTCGGTCAGCGTCCGGTCGGGCGACTGGAACACGAGTCGCTCGGCGAGGCTCTTCTCGCCGGGCGCCAGCGGCGCTCCGCGGTAGAGGTCGAACAACCGGACGTCGACGAGCAGTGGACCGGCGGACTGCCGGATCACGCGATCGACGGAGGCCGCCGGGACCGGCTCCGGCACGATCACCGCGAGGTCGCGCTCGACGGCCGGGTGGCGGACGACCGGGACGACCCGGACGACCGGGAGCTGGCCGCCGGCCAGGCCGGCGATCGACAGCTCGGCGACGATCAGCCGGTCGACCCGAAGGTCCCAGCGGTCGATCAGCGACGGGTGGAGCTCACCGACTCGACCGGCGAGCCCGAGCGAACCGTCGGGTCGGGTGGCCCGGACCGTTGCCGAGCGACCCGGATGGAGGACCGGCTCGCTGTCGAGCGCGACCCAGGCCGGCCGGGTCAGACCGAGCCGAGTCGCGAGCAGCTCGACGAGACCCTTGGCGTCGTCGATGTCGGCCGGTCGCGCCGCACGGTTCCAGGCGGCCGGCTCGCGATCGCCGGCCAGGGCGATGGCGAGCCGCCACCATTCGTGGCTGACGCCGCCGTCGGCTCCGTAGCCCTTGCCGACCTCGAACAGGGCGAGGTCGGTGCGCCCGTTGCGAACGTTCGTCGAGACGACGTCGGCAAGGCTGGCGAGGAGTCCCTGGCGCATCAGCGAGTGATCCGGCGACAGCGGGTTGAGGACCGTGATGGGGCGCCCCTGGGCCGGCTCTTCACCGGCGGCAGGCTCGTCCGGGTCGAGCCAGGCGAACGCCTCGACGTGACGGGTCGACACGAGCGCGTGGGTGACGACCTCGCTGAGCCCCGCGCCGACGAGTGTCTCGCGGACCGCCTCGCGCAATTCGAGCGGGCTGGGCCTCCACGGCGGCGGCACGGTATCGGGCAGGGTCGGCGGGATCTCCTCGAAGCCGTGGACGCGGGCGATCTCCTCGGCGATGTCCGACTCGATCGCCAGGTCGCTCCGCCAGGTCGGGATCGTGGCGACCAGCGCTGCACCGGGCTCCGCCGCAATGGCCACCGGTTCGAGTCCGGCCGCGACCGGGATCATGGTCGCCGCCGGCGCGGGCCGGGTCACGACACCGGCTCGGGCGAGAACCGCCCGCTGCTCGTCAACCGGCAGGTCGAGGCCGAGCAGCCGGCCGACACGGGCCGGACGGTAGGCGACCTCACGCTCGACCGGCTCGTCCGGCGCGCTGTCGACGCGGCCGCGGCTCAGGCTGCCACCGGCCCATTCGAGGACGAGCCGTGCGCAGCGATCGGCACCGACCCCGGCGAGGCCGAGCTCCTGGCCTTTCTCGAACCGGAGGCTGGCCTCGGACCGGAGCCCATAACGCTGCCCGGTCCGCCGGATGCTGACCGGGTCGAAGATCGCCGACTCGATCACGACGTTCGTCGTCTGCGGGCCGATTTCCGATGCGACCCCGCCCATGATCCCGGCGATCGCGATCGGGCCGTCCGGATCGGCGATGACCAGGGTGTCCTCGGTCAGGCTGCGCTCGACGTGATCGAGGGTGTCGATCCGCTCCCCCGGCAGCGCCCGCCGGACGATGATCCGGCCGCCGTGGACCGCGGCCGCGTCGAACGTGTGGATCGGCTTGCCGAGCTCGAGCATCACGTAGTTGCTGGCATCGACGACGTTGCTGACCGGCCGCATCCCGGCCGCCAGCAGGCGGGCCTGGACGCGTTGCGGCGACGGACCGATCGCGACGCCGCTCAGCCAGCGCCCGACGAACCGCGGGCAGAGGTCGGGAGCGCGGACGTCGACGGCCAGCCGCTCGCTCACCGGGGGCCCGGTCTCGACGACGTCGATCGGGGGCAGCCGGACCGGGGCACCGGTCACGATCGAGATCTCGCGGGCCAGACCGACGATCGACAGCGCGTCGCCACGGTTCGGCTTGACGTCGATATCGAGGACGACATCGCCGTACAGGTCGGCCAGCGGCGTCCCGAGGGGCGTGTCGGGCGGCAGGATGAGGATCCCGTCGGCGTCACCGGTCAGCCCGAGCTCGTCGCCCGAGCAGAGCATCCCGTTGCTGACGATGCCGCGCTTCTCGGTTCGCTCGATCCGTCGGTCGCCGGGCAGGACCGCACCGGGCAGCGCGACCGGCACCCGCTGGCCCGGCGCGATGTTCGTCGCGCCGCACACGATCTCGAGCGGCTCGCCGCCGCCCACCGTCACCCGGGTCAGCGAGAGGAGGTCGGCCCGCGGATGGCGCTCAACCGACAGGAGCTCGCCGACGACGACGTTCCGCCAGTCCGCCCCGCGGCGGTCGATCGCCTTGACCTCCATCCCGAGCATCGTCAGCCGCTCGGCGAGGCGCTCCGGCTCCAGCTCGACCTCGATGTAGTCGCCCAGCCAAGACAGCGGGACCCTCATGAGCTGGCACCCTCAACGTCGGGTCGCCACTCGCTCACGGACGTCCGAGGCGACGCTCCTGCGAGCCATCGGCCGGAGGTTACCTTCATCGGAACTGGTCCAGGAACCGGAGGTCGTTCTCCATGAACAGGCGCAGGTCCGTGATCCCGTGCTTGAGCATCTTGATCCGCTCGGGACCCATCCCGAACGCGAAGCCCTGGTAGCGCTCCGGATCGAGCCCGCTGTTGCGCAGCACGACAGGGTGGACCATGCCGGCCCCGAGGATCGTCATCCAGCCGGTCCGACCGCAGGCCGGGCAGCCGGGCCCGCCGCACACCAGGCACTCGACGTCGAAGGCCACCGACGGCTCGGTGAACGGGTAGTAGCCCGGTCGGAAGCGGGTCTTGCGCCCGGCGCCGAACATCGCCCGGGCGAACTCGTCGAGCAGGCCGCGCAGGTCGCCCATCGTCGTCCCCTCGTCGACCATGAGCCCCTCGACCTGGAAGAACTCGAAGCCGTGCGAGGCGTCGACCGCCTCGTAGCGGAAGCAGCGTCCCGGGAGCAGCGCCCGGATCGGCGGCGCGACGGCCTGCATGACCCGGATCTGGCCCGGCGAGGTATGCGTCCGGAGGAGGTGCCCGGGAACGTCGACGTAGAGCGTGTCCCACAGGTCGCGGGCGGGGTGATCGGGCGGGATGTTGAGCTTCTGGAAGTTCGTGACGTCGTCCTCGACCTCGGGCGACTCGTAGACGACGAAACCGAACTGGCCGAAGATCCGGGCGATCTCGCTCATCGCCTCGATGCTCGGGTGGAGCGCACCGCGGTCGACCGGCCGGCCGGGCGTCGTGACGTCGACCCGCTCGTCCGCCAGGCGCGACTCGAGCGCGCCGGCATGGAGCACGATGCCGCGCTCCTTGAGCGCCGTCTCGATCGCTTCGCGGACCGGGTTGGCCACCGCCCCGACCTTCGGTCGATCCTCGGCCGGGAGCGCGCCGATCCCGCGCGACACGGCCGTCAGCCGGCCCTTCTTGCCGAGGATGTCGACCTCGAGCGCCTGGAGCGCCGGCAGGTCGGGGGCGGCCGCGATCGCCGCGAGCGATTCGTCCCGGAGGGACTCGAGGTCGTGGGTCAGGTGGGCGAGATCCACCTAGCGAGTACCGGCGCCCGAATCAGGCGCCGCGGGCCGCCTCCGCGATCTTGCCGAACGTCGCGGCATCGCGGACGGCGAGGTCGGCGAGGATCTTCCGGTCGATCTCGATGTCCGCCCGCTTGAGACCGGAGATGAACGCACCGTAGGTGAGACCGTTCTGACGAGCGGCGGCGTTGATCCGGACGATCCACAGCTCGCGCATCTGGCGCTTGCGCTGCTTGCGATCGCGGGTGGCGTAGGCGAGCGCGTGAAGGGTCGCCTCGCGCGCCGGCTTGATCAGACGGGACTTCGTGCCCTTCCGGCCTTCCGAGGCGTTGAGCAGGCGCTTGTGGCGCTTGTGGGCCGTGACGCCCCGCTTGACTCGAGCCATGGGCTGGTTCTGCTCCTACTTGCCGAGGTACGGCAGCAGGCGGCGGACCTGCTTCGCATGCTCGGTGCCGACGAGCGTCTTGCCGGCGTAGCGGCGCGTCCGTCGGGATGACTTGATCTCGAGATGGTGGCCGCGCCAGCTGTTGACCCGGATCACCTTGCCGCTGCCGGTGATCCCGATCCGCTTGGCGGCCGCCTTGTGTGTCTTGATCTTCGGCACCCTGGCCTCACTCTCCTGCCGGAGCCGGGGCTGGTGCCCCGGGCTCGATGGTCTTCCTGGTTCGTGCCGACGCCCTCGCCGGCTTCGTCGCTTCCTGAGCGCCCGCTGCGGCCCCTGCCTTGACCGGCGCTGCCTTGGTCGTCGCCTTCGGGGCGGAGGGTCGGGCGCCGGCTTGGCGGCCGGGGCCGCCGGTGCCTTGGCTTCCGGGGCCGTGGCGCCTTGGCTACCGGTGCCTCGGCTTCGGGGGCCGTGGCTGGAGCTGCTGGCTTCGCCGGAGCCGCTGGCTCGGCCGCCGGGGCTTCGGTCGCCGGAGCCTCAGCCGTCGATGGTTTCGTCGTCGTGGTCGCCGCCGCCGGTGCCGGAGCCTCGGCTGCTGGCGCCGGAGCCTCGGCCGCTGGTCGCTCTCCGTTCTCCGGCTGGCCGTGCTTCGCCGGATGCTCGACGAACTTCGGCTTGTGGACCGAGGCGACCGTGATGTGCATCGACTTGCCTTCGAGGAGCGGCGCTCGCTCCACGACGCCATGATCCTTGATCTGTTCCGAGAACTTCGTCAGCAGGCTCCGCCCGATCTCCGGGTGGGTCAGCTCACGGCCGCGGAACTGGACGGCGACCTTGATCCGATCCCCCTCCTCGAGGAACTGGATCGCCCGCCGGACCTTCGTATCGAAGTCGCCCACGCCGATCTTCGGCTTGAGCCGGACCTCCTTGAAGGTCACCGAGCGCTGCTTCCGCTTGGCCTCCTTCTCCCGCTTCGTGAGCTCGTATTTGTATTGCCCGAAGTCGAGGAACTTGACCACCGGCGGCGACGCCATCGGCGCCACCTCGACGAGGTCGAGGCCCCGTTCCTGCGCCATCGCGAGAGCCTCTGGCGTCGGCATGACGCCCAACTGGGCTCCCTCTTCGTCGACGACTCGGACCTGTGGGATCCGGATCATCTGGTTGACGCGCAGGTCTCGGCTGATGGTCGACCCCTTCGTGCGTGCTCAGTCACGGCTCGACCCTCGCACGGACGAACCGCGGCCCGGGCGAGGTCGCAAGGCGGGAGGATAGCACAGGGGTTCTGAGAGCGGCAATCGGGGCTCGATGGGGGTCGACTCGCAGGTCCGCATCGCTCGAGTGTACGCAGCCGTTCGCCGCCGAATGGCGTCGCGCGGCGGTTCCTCAGGACGCGGTCCGCACCAGCTCGAAGACGCGTGTCGGGCCGGGAAATCCTCTCAGCGCGCGTGCCTCGGCCTCGTGGAAGGCGAAGCCCTTCTTCAGACCGAGGTCGTGGACCAGCTCGGAGACGAGGATGTGGCCGGCCTGAGCGGCCTCGCAGATCCGGCTGGCAAGGTTGACCGTCGATCCGAACATGTCGTCGTTGTGGTCGACGGGTTCGCCGGCGGCCAGGCCGATCCGGACCCGAAGCTCGGGCGTCGCACCATCGGCGGTGCGCTTCTCGAACCCGTCCTGGATCGTCGCGGCGCACTCGAGGGCGTGGCCCACGTCGTCGAACGAGGCCATGATCCCGTCGCCGGTGTGCTTCACCTCGCGCCCACGGGCCGCCACGAGCGCCCGGCGGATGATCAGGTCGTGCTCGGTAAGCAGGACCAGCCAGGCCGACTCGCCGACCTCGTTGAGCAGCGCCGTCGAGCCCTTCAGGTCGGTGAACAGGATCGTCCGGAAGGCACTCGAGACCTGGGCAAGGTCGACCGGATCCTGGATCCTGCCCAGGAACCGCAGGACGGCGTCCTCCGAGACGCTGATGATCTCGTTGGCGATCAACCCGTGCGACTCCTTGTGGACGGCCTGCATGTCCGCGGGCGTCGGCGCCTTGGCGAGGCAGAACGTCGCGCCGTTGTCGGCATCGAACCAGTACGACAGGAACTGCACGCCGAACCTGGCCGACGGCCCGAGGTCGAGGACATGGGCGCGCGCCACGTCCTCGGCCGTGGCGCCGGGCAGGTCATGGCGGTCCATGAAGAGTGGCAGCTCAGTTCCTCCTTCCGCGGTTCGGCGCCGACTACGGGCGGCGCTCGGCGACCTCCAGCGCGAGCCGGTCGGCCAGCGCCTCCCAGCCCTCGGTGGGGAGCTGCTCGCCGGCGCGGGTCCGGGGCGCAGCGGTCCGTGCCTCGATCTCGCGATCCCCGAGGACCAGCATGTACGGGGCCTTCTGCTCCTGGGCCTGCCGAATCTTGTACTGCATCCGGTTGTCCGAATCGTCGACCTCGACCCGCAACCCGCGCGAGCCGAGGACGGCTGCCAGCTCCCGGCCGGCCTCGACGTGCCGATCGGCGATCGGGATCACGACCGCCTGGACCGGTGCCAGCCACAGGGGAAAGGCCCCGGCATAGTGTTCGACGAGGATCCCGATGAAGCGCTCGAAGCTGCCGTAGATCGCGTAGTGGATGACGACCGGCCGCTCGACGCCGCCGTCGGCGCTGCGGTACTCGAGCTCGAATCGCTGTGGGAGCTGGTAGTCGAGCTGGATCGTGGCCATCTGCCACTCGCGCCCGAGGGCGTCCTCGATGAACACGTCGATCTTCGGAGCGTAGAACGCGCCGCCACCGGGATCGAGCGTGTACGCGATGTGAGCCGCATCGAGCGCCTCGGCGAGCTTGCCCTCGGCCATCTGCCAGAACTCGTCGCTGCCGAGCCGCTTGTCCGGCCGCGTCGCGAGCTTGAACGTGGGCTCGAACCCGAACGGGGCGTACTGACGGCGGACCAGGCCGAGGGCCAGGTTCACTTCCTCGATGATCTGGTCGTCGCGACAGATGACGTGGCTGTCGTCCTGGGTGAGCTGGCGCACCCGGAACATGCCGGCCAGGGCGCCCGTCCGCTCGTTGCGGAAGAGCCAGCTGTAGTCCGCCAGCCGCATCGGCAGGTCGCGGTACGAGCGCACCTGCGTCTTGTAGATCAACATCGACTCAGGGCAGTTCATCGGCTTGAGGCCCGACGTGTAGTCGCCATCCTCGAGGACGAACATGTTGTCCTGGTAGAGCGCCCAGTGGCCGGACGTCTCCCACAGCTCCTTGCGGACGACCGCCGGCGTACGCACCTCGTCGAACCCGCCATCCCGTCGGACTTCGCGTGACCAGGCCTCCAGGGCCCGCCACAGGGCCATCCCCTTGGGATGCCAGAACGGGGCCGCCGGCGACTCGGAGTGGAAGCTGAACAGGTCGAGCTCCCGACCGAGCTTGCGGTGATCGCGCTTCTTGGCCTCGGCCCGTCGCCACAGGTACTGGTCGAGCTCGGCCTGGGTGGACCAGACCGTCCCGTAGATCCGCTGGAGCATCGGGCGCTTCTCGTCGCCCCGCCAGTAGGCGCCGGCCACGCTGAGCAGCTTGAGCGGGCCGATCCGACCGGTGCTCGCGACGTGCGGGCCCTTGCACAGATCGATGAACGGGCCGTGCTCGTAGGTCGACACGGGCGGCAACGGCTCGCCGGCCGCCTTCGCCCGGGCAGCGAGGTCGTCGAGGATCTCGACCTTGTACGGCTGGCCACGGTCGACGAAGAACTGGCGGCCCTCGACCGGGTCGAGCTCGTGGCGGACGAACGGGTGATCGGCGGCGACGCTGGCCGCCATCCGCGCCTCGATCGCCGCGAGGTCGTCCGGGGTCAACGGGCGGGACAGGTCGAAGTCGTAGTAGAAGCCGTCGTCGATGGCCGGGCCGATCCCGAGCTTCGTGCCCGGGAACAGGTCCGTGACCGCCTCGGCCATCACGTGCGCCGCCGAGTGGCGCATCGCGTCGAGATCGCTGTGCGCACCGGCATCGAGCAGCTCGTCGGCCGAGCCGCGGTCCGGGGCGACGAAGTCGTCCGCCTCGGGCTGGTCGTCGTCGCTCATTGTGTGCCTCCGAGAATCATCAAGCCTCTCGTCCGTCGACAGGACGAGAGGCTCAGCTCCCGCGGTTCCACCCGCCTTCACGGGCTCGGGCCGAGGTCCGAGCCTTCGTGCGCTCGTGCCGCGCTAACGGGCGGATCCCGGACCGGTTCGCCGGCCGCTCGCGGGTGGTGCTCATCGGGGTCGGTCGTCGCGGCTCACAGCTCGACCGCGGCTCTCTGGGGACCGGCTGTCCCGAGGGCGCGTCCCGCTCGACGCGTTCGATCTGGTGGGCGACACTGGGCTCGAACCAGTGACCTCTTGCATGTCAAGCAAGTGCTCTAACCAACTGAGCTAGCCGCCCATGCGGCGCGGTTCCGTCGCGCCGCCGGCAGATGATACCGCAGGGCCGTTCGGGAACGCCATCGCCACCGAGGACGTCCCCGAGACCCCCAACGGCCTATGGATTGGCGACAAGCGGGCAGAGCAACGTGATGCGGGGAGCTCAAGTCTTCGGCTGTACGACCGCCAAGACGTTCCGACTTGGGTCCACGAACCACGCAGCCCAGGAGTGACCCATGTCGGCGATGCCATTCGTCGTGACCGGGTCGGGGGCCCCGTATTCCTCGATGCGGACACCGCGAGCCCGAAGGTCGACGAGGGCCGCTCGGATATCTGGAACGCGCCAGGCCATCTGGGTCTGGGTATCGGAGGTGCCGATCGTGCTGAACGTGACGACCAGCTGGGTATCGGCGCCGGAGCGGAAGACGATCCGATCGTCTTTGTCCTCACGCAAGATCTCCAGCCCCAGGACGTCGTGGTAGAAGGTCCGACTGGCGTCCAGATCTGTCGACAGCAGGATCGGGAATAGCGGATGATCAGCAAGCATCGCGCGCACTCCTGACGCCTTTACGGGCCGGATGGTCGAGGAAGAAGGCTAACCCGTATCGGTGCCTGAGGCGGCGCCAGCGTGGGCGACAACGCGGGCGACGGCGGCCGCGCGTGCTGCCCTGCCGGAGACGCCGAGCTTGCCGTAGGCATTCGAGAGAGGCGACCCGAGACGGTAGATCGTGTCGGCGAGACCTCGGGAGGGCCAGTGGGTCGCGAGTCCGCGGCATCGCCAAAGCGAGACATCGCCAGCCCGCGACGGACGGGGCCGACGAGATCGATCTTCATGATGACCGTGCTCGACCAAGCGAGTCCCTGGTTCAGGCCGAGGAGGACGTTCGCCAGGATCACCCACGCCCATGGCGGAAGCGTTCGCAGCCGATCTGCGGTCCTGGACGACGTCCGCCTCGAGGATGAAGGTCAGCGGCGCGGCCACTACTCCGAGTTCCCTTACCGGGACGCCGTCACGGCCGCATCTCCGAGTACCGCGGCCAGCTCTCGAGCGTCCCGACGTACTGCCGACGTCGGTCGTGACCGAAGCCCGGGTCATGGCGGGCGTGGACCAGCCAGGGGGTGCCTTCGAGGATCTGCTCTTCGTAGCCCTGGCCAGTCAGGATGAGGTCCACGTAGACCACGACCTCGTCAGGCCCGACTAGGAGTTCCCCGCATCCCCACGGTGGCGCGCATCGAGGCCCGGCGTGATCCGCGGTCAGCCCGTTCAGGTCGTCCATCGGACCAGCTTACCGGGTCAAGGTTGCGGCGGTGTCGTCGCTAACCCGCTGCAAGATGCCGGAGGGCCGTTCGGGGACGCCATCGCGACCGAGGACGTCCCCGAGACCCCAACGGCCTATGGATTGGCGACGAACCAGATCCCGCCGACGCCCTGGCCGGTCGTGTCCCCGGTCGCCTTGTCGGCGGCGAAGTAGTAGACCGGCGCGCCGTTGTAGGTCACCTGGATCGTGCCGTCGTCACGGGTGATCGTGGCCAGCGTGCCGGTCACGCCGTCGCCGGCCTTGGTCGACTCGCCGGCCTCGAGCAGGAACGGCGGCCAGTTCGTCGCGCAGTCGCCGTTGCAGGCGCTCTTGCCGGCGGTCGTGTCCTTCTTGAAGATGTAGAGCGTCTTGCCATCCTCGCCGGTCAGGTACTTGCCGACCGTCCCGGTCGCGACCTTGACCTCGTAGGCTTCGCCTGCTGCCGCGGACGCGGGGGCCGATGGCGCGACACTGGCCGGTGCGACCGATGCCGGTGCCTGCGGTGGGCAATGCCTGTGTGGGCGCGGCAGCGGTCGGGCTCGCCCCGCTCGACGAACAGGCCGCCACGACGAGAATGGCGGCCACGCCGAGGGCCAACCCGCGCGCGAGTCCAGGTGGTCGATCAAAGCCAGTCATCGACATGTCTCCTCTGCCGCCGATCCAGGTCGTGCCGGCGGATGTGAGGCGATACGACGTCGAGTGACGATCGGTTCCTGCTGCGTTCAGGCAAGATGCCGGGGTGGACGACGCTGCCGGCTATGAGCTGATCGACATCGGCGAGCTGCGCCGGCTCGAGCGCTTCGGCCCGTGGCTGATCGACCGGCCGGCACCGAGCGAGGGCGGGTTCCCGGCCCGCGCCCCGGACGCCTGGGACCAGGCTGCCGCACGGTTCGAGACCCCGGACCGCGAACCGGGCCGCTGGTCGACGACCGTCGCCGATGTCGAGGCGCCATGGACGACCGAGATCGCCGGCCTCCGGTTCGAGATCCGGCTGGCACCGTCCGGCCAGGTCGGCTGCTTCCCCGAGCAGGGCGCGACCTGGTCCTGGATCGGCGATCGCCTTGGACAGTGGACGGCCGGGCGACCGGCCGAGGTGCTCAACCTGTTCGCCCACACCGGCGGGAGCACGCTCGCCGCCGCCCGGGCAGGCGCCCGGGTCGTCCATCTCGACGCCGGCCGACCGGCGATCGCCTGGGCCCGCCGGAATGCCGAGCTCAACGGACTGGCCGATGCGCCGATCCGCTGGATCGTCGACGACGCCGTCCGGTTCGCCGAGCGCGAGGCCCGCCGCGGCCACCGCTATGACGGGCTGGTCCTCGATCCACCGAGCTTCGGTCACGACCCGGCCGGCCGTCCGTGGCGCCTCGAGAGCGACCTCCCGCGCCTGCTCCGAGCGTGCCGGGCGATCCTGGCCTCCGGACCGGCGTTCGTTGTCCTGTCGGCCCACACCCCGGGCTACCCGCCGGACCGGCTCGGAACGGAGCTGGCCGACGCCATCGATGACGAGCACGGCGTCATCGAGGTCGACGAGCTCGCGATCCCGGCGACGAGCGGCCGGCGACTCGACCTCGGCGCGGTGGCCAGGTGGAGCCGATGACGCGCGGCGATCCGGCGATCGCGAGCCCGGCCAACCCGCGGGTCCGGGCGGCCGCGGCGCTCCGCGCCCGACGCGAGCGTGACCGGACGGGCCTAATCCTGATCGACGGCGCGCCCGAGCTGCTGCGGGCCACCCAGGCCGGGATCACCGTCGACACCGTCTTCATCTGCCACGAGCGATGCCAGTCGACCGCCTGCGAGGAGCTGGTCGAGCGGCTCGGCCCGAACGACCCTCGGCTCGTACCGGTGACCGAGACGGCCCTCTCGAAGCTCGCGTTCGGCGACCGGGCCGACGGCGTCGTGGCGGTCGCTCGCCGGCCGGAGCTCGGCCTCGACCGGCTTCGGCTCCCCGTCGACCCGCTCGTCGTCGTCGTCGAGGGCGTCGAGAAGCCGGGCAACCTCGGGGCGATCCTGCGCAGCGCGGACGGGGCGGGCGTCGACGCCCTCGTGGCCGCCGAACCGCGGACCGACCTCTTCAACCCGAATGCGATCCGGGCGAGCCTCGGCACGATCTTCGCCGTCCCGCTCGCCGCCGGCCCAAGCACCGAGGTCCTCGGCTGGCTCCGGGCGAACGGGATCCGGATCGTCGTCGCCCGCGTCGACGGCCCGACACTCTATAGCGCGACGGACCTGACCGGGCCGCTCTCACTCGTCCTCGGCAGCGAAGCCGAGGGCCTGAGCGCGGCCTGGTCGGGCCCGGACGTCGAGGCCGTCCGGCTGCCGATGCTCGGCGCGGCCGACAGCCTCAACGTGTCCGTCGCCGCCGCCGTGCTCCTGTACGAGGCGCGCCGCCAGCGCGGCGAGCCGGCCGGAGCCTGAGGGCCGCCGAGCCGGTCAGGCCTCGAACGCCACGGCCCCGTCGACAATGACGAGGCGCGGCCGGGCCGTCGCGAGCGGGCCGCCGACCACGGGCGGCTCGGCGAGCGCCTCGGCCGGGATGACGACGAGGTCGGCCCGCTGGCCGGCGATGAGCCGGCCCCGATCGGATTCGCCGGCCGACAGCGGGCCGTCGATGCAGGCCGCGCGAAGGGCCCGCGGGAGGTCGAGCGCCTCGCCCGGCCCGAACGGCTCGACACCGGCCTCCCAGCCCGGGTCCGCCCGGAGCACCGCCATCGCCAGCCCGGGCCATGGGTCGAACGACTCGACCGGGGCGTCCGTCCCGAACGGCAGGAGCGCCCCCGACTCGGCCAGCGAGCGCCACGGGTAGCCGTACCGCTCGGCGCGCTCGCCCCACAGGTGACGCGCCTGGGCCGCGTCGGAACGGAGATGCACGGGCTGGACCGAGGCCGCCACACCGAGCTTCGCGAACCGCTCCAGGTCGGACGGGTGGACCAGCTGGACGTGCTCGACCCGGGGCCGAAGCGGCCCCGGTCCGGCCCATGGCTCGAGCGCATCGAGGGCGGCCCGCAGCCCCGCGTCGCCGATCGCATGGATCTGGGTGACGATCCCGCCCCGGGCGGCCCGCTCGGTCAGCTCGGCCAGCCGATCGGGCTCCGTGATCCAGATCCCGCGCTCGCGCCCGGGCTCCAGCGGCCTGTCCGCCTCGAACGTGAACGGCTCGAGCAGCGCGGCCGTCCGGGAGCCGAGCGACCCGTCGGCGAACAGCTTCTGCCAGCCCAGCCGGGCCCGGCCGTCGGGATCCCGGCCGACCGGCGTCCCGCTCCGGTGGCCGCGATCGATGGCGACGGGGATGGCCTCCTGGCGGAGGCAGACGTGCGTCCGGACCGGGAGCCGTCCCGTGTCGGACAGCCGGGCGTAGGCGGCGAAGGCCCGCTCGAGGGTCGGGTCGGGGACGAGGCTGCCGGGGTCGTGGACCGCGACGACCCCGAGCGCCATGAGCTCGCGGCCGAGCGCCGGGATGGCCGCGGCGAGCTCGTCGGCGGACGGCGGCGGCGGCAGGTCGGCGACGAGCCGGGAGGCAGACTCGTGGAGGATCCCGGTCGGCCGGCCGTCCCGGTCGCGCCGGATCTCGCCGCCCGTCGGGTCGGGCGTGCCCACGCCGACGCCCGCCAGCTTCAGCGCAGCGTGGCTCACCCACAGGGAGTGGTGATCGTGGGCCCAGAGCGCGATCCGGCGGCCGGGCGCGACCCGCTCGAGGTCGTCGGCGGTGGGCCAGCCACCCCAGCGATCCGACTCCCAGCCGTGTCCCAGCACCCATCCCTCGGGATCGGCTGCCCGGTCCGCCGCGGCCGCGATCCGGCGCAACCCGGTCTCCAGGGCCGGCTCCGAGCCGAGATCGACCTGGCCGGCGGAGATCGCGGCATTGGCGAGGTGGAGGTGCGCATCGGTCAGCCCGGGGATCGCGACGGCCGACGGCGCCAGCTCGAGGTGGCGGGTCCGCGGTCCGGTCAGACCCTCGATGTCGGACCGCCGGCCCGCCCCGAGGACCCGGCCGCCGCCGATCGCGATCGCCTCGACCCAGCCGAACCCCGCATCGCCGGCCAGGGTGGCGATCCGCCCGGTGACGATCCGTTCCGCGGCGCTCATCGCTCGGCCGGCCCGCCCGGCGCGGATCCGGCGATCGGGTGGCCGGCCAGCGGCCCGGCCAGGAACTCGGCGAGGACCGCCCCGCTCAGTCCCGCTCCGAGCCCGACGGCCAGGGCGATCCTCGCCTTTGGCGCTGTGAGCGTTCCGGCGAGCATCGCCCCGGCCCGGACCCAGGTCGCGCCGCCCCCCGGGAACGCATAGCCCGTGCCAGCTGCGCCCGACGGCGAGCGGCTGGCCAGCACGACCGGGATCCCGGCAGCGATCGCTCGTTCGGCGGCCGCCAGCAGCTCGGACGACGTGTTTCCGGCGCCGGTCGCCGCGACGACGATCCCGGCCGGTCCGCGGGCCGCTGCAGCGTCGAGGATCGCCGGGTCCATGGCGACCGTCGCCGTGACAATGTGGATCGGCTCGGCCGCCCGCTCGATTGCGAGCACCGGCCGGCGCGGCTCGCCCGAACGCTCCACGACAACCCGACCGTCCTCGACCCGGCCGAGCCGGCCGACGTTCAGGCTGCGGAACGTGTCGAGAGCCGACGTGTGGGTCTTCGTCACGTCGGCGGCGGGCTCGATCGTGCCGGCGAGAACGACGACGACCCCCGCACCCGCGAGCCGATCCGAGCTGGCCACTGCGACTCCGTCACGCAGGTTGGCCGGGCCGTCGTAGTCGGGCTTGGACGCGTCGCGCATCGCGCCGGTCACGACGATCGGCTTCGGCGAGTCGACGACGAGGTCGAGGAAGAAGCTCGTCTCCTCGATCGTGTCGGTCCCCTGGACGAGGACCAGCCCGTCGATCGTCGGGTCGGCCGCGAGATCGCGGACCCGGCCCGCGACCTCCACGAGGTCGGCGAAGGTCCAGTGGCTGGCCGGCTTCCGGCCGTGATCGACCGGGACGAGGTCGGCGATCCGCTCGAGGCCCGGGGTCCTGGCCAGGATCGCCGCGCCGTCGAGGGCGGGCACCGCCCCGCCGGCCGCCGGGTCGACGACCATGCTGATCGTGCCCCCGGTGAACACGAGCGCGACGCGCTTCAGCCTGTCCACTCCCCTCGCCCACCTCCAACGTGGGCCATCTTGTCGTACCCGACGGTTCCCCGACGGGTCGCCAGCCGCCACATCGCCGCCGGGATCGCCGCCAGCCAGATCCCGCTGAACAGGCCGACCCGGAGCGCCCGCCGGGCTCGCTCGGCGCGTCGCCAGCGGGCTGCCGTCGGGGCCGGTCTCCCAGCGAAGCGCGTCGAAGGCCAGGAGGCCGCCGGTGGCAAGGTACGTGCCGAGCAGCATGGCGGCCGGGCCGGGCCGTCCTCGGACGGTGCCCCCGACGAGCGTCCCGAGGATCGTCGGCGGGATGGCCAGCTGGCCGACGTACACGGCGAAGTCGAAACGAGCTCGCGGATCGAGGCGTGGGCTCCGGACGACGGCCGGGCCGTGCTCGAGGACCCGCCGGATCCCGCCCTCGGCCCAGCGGACGCGCTGGCGCCACAACCCGTCGACCGATCGGACCGGCTCCTCCCAGACGACGACGTCGAGCGCCCAGGCGACGGTGACCCCGCGGGCGGCCGCCAGGCGGCTCGAGAGGTCGAGGTCCTCGGTCAGCGCCTCGGCTCGCCAGCCACCGACCGAGGCCAGCAGATCACGCCGGACCACGATCCCGTTGCCGCGGAACTCCGAGCAGCCGCCGAGCGCCCAGCGTCCACGCTGGATCTCGCCGTCGAGGGTCTGCTCGTCGGCCTGGGCGCCGGTCAGCCACGACGCGCCGGCGTCGAGGACCCTCCGGCGGGCGGTGATCGCCCCGGCACCCGCCCGGACATAGCTCGCCAGGCGACGCAGGAAGTCGGGCCCGATCCGGGCATCCGCATCGAGGACGACGATCACGTCACCGCGGCAGGCCTCGGGCTGGACGGCGGTCAGCGCCGCGCCCTTGCCGTCGAGCAGCCCGGGGCCGTGGCGCCGGACGACGCGGGTGACCGATCCGATGCCCGCAGCGTCAGCCGCCGCCTGGGCCACCTCGCCCGTGTCGTCGACCGACCGGTCGTCGATGACGACGAGCTCGAACCGGGCCGTTCCGTCGGCGGCCCGATGGTCCTGGGCGGCAACGTCGCGGACGAGGTTCGGCAGGACCGCAGCCTCGTCCCGGGCGGCGACGAGCACGGTGAAGGTCGGCTCGGCGCGCGGCCGGATCGAGGGGCGGGGTTCCGGGCGAGATCGGCGGACGGCGGCCGGCGAGTGCCAGCGGTAGGACGTAGCCTCCCGCGACCAGCGCGGCGAGGCCCACGAGCCCCCGGGCTCGTCCGCTACCGGCGGCTCCAGCCCGACGACGAACCCGCAGGCGAGGATCGCCAGGCTCACCGCGCGCCAGGCCGGCGGCGTCCGGTCGGCGGTCGGTGCCCGCTCAGCCACTCGCGTCGGCCGCGACCGCCGGCGTCGGCCGCCGGCTCACGACCGAGACGACCCCGACCAGCGTCACGGCCACGCCGACGAACACGATCACCACAGTCGTTCCGAGGTGGTCCGAGATCGGGGCGATGATGATGATCGGCAGGAAGCTGGCGACCGAGACGAGCATGTTGAGGACGCCGAAGACGCGTCCTCGGACCTCCTCCGGGAGGTCCTCCTGGAGCCCGGTCTGGGCGGGGATCGCGACCAGCGCGTAGGCGATCCCGGCCAGGAAGGCGATCGCCGAGGACGACGGCCAGCAGCGAGACGAGGCCCGACAGGTCGAGCGGCGTCGCCGCCTCGGCGCGCTGCAGGAAGCGGGCAATCGGCCCGGCCGCGGCCAGGGCCGTGAGCAGCAGCCCGAGAGCGACAAGGCCGCCCTCCATGAGCCGCCGACGCGGGAAGTAGTGACCGTAGCTGTTGAGCAGCAGGATCCCGGTCACGACCCCATCCCGAGCGGCAGGACGACGACGACGAAGTCCGAGCTCTGTCAGCCCGAGCGTCTCGGTGGCGAAGTGCCGGACCGAGGACGCCGAGGACGCCGATCAGCGACGCGGTGACTCCCGAGGTAGATCAGCGACCAGGTGATGCTCCGATGGGCCCGGATGTAGTCGAGACCCTCGCGCAGCTCGCCCAGGACCGAGGCCACGGCCCGCTCGGTGCCGTGGACGGCCTCGCCCGGCCGACAGGCCGGCCGTCGCCGGCAGCACCGACGGTAGCGTGATCACGAAGACCATCGCCACGAGGTACAGGAAGGCGACCGTGAGGATCAGGACCTCAGGCCCGGCCAGCTTGTATGACGAGCGGACCCGAGGAGGGCGAACCCGAGGGCGAAGGCCACGTTCTGGGTGAAGGTGAACAGCCCGTTCGCGGCGAGCAGCTGGCGGCGCGGGACGAGCTCCGGGATCATCGCCGCCTCGGCCGGCGCGAAGAAGGTCGTCACGGTCGAGATGGCGATGTTCAGGACGAAGATGGCGGCGAGGTTGCGCACCGACCAGGTAGACGAGGGCGAAGAAGATCGCCCGGAGCAGGTTCGTGACGATCAGGATGAGCCGCCGGTCGAGCCGATCGACGTAGACGCCCGGCCACCGCCGAGAAGAAGACGGCCGGGGCGAGGAAGGTCAGCAGCAGGATGGCCACCATCGTGTCCGAGTGGGTCGACGAGAAGACGAGCACGGTCAGCCCGTAGACGACCATGTTGCCGCCGATCTGGGTCGCCACCTGGGCCAGCCAGAGCAGCAGGAAGTTGCGGTTCCGAGGACCGCCGAGACCCCGGTCGGCTCGGCCGGCTCGGCGTCGTCGTCCGGACCCGACGATCCGGCCGGCGTCGAGCGCGGAATTGAGTGACGCCGGCTCCGTCGTCAGCCCGAGTGGTCCGTGCGGTCGCGGATCGGTCACGGCGCGCCGTCCCGGGCCACCGGCGCGACCGCCGCACTGAGCCGCTCGTCGCCCCGGGAGTCGAACCCGGCGAGGCGGGCCTCCACTCGGGCCCGGGCGACGAGGACGCGTCGACTGCAGGTCGTGCAGCGCAGGCCGAGGTCTGCCCCGAGCCGGTCGACGAGCCAGGACGAGCCACCGCAGGGATGGGTCCGCTTCAGGCGGATGACGTCCCCCAGTCGGAACTCGACCGGCGGACGCTCAGCCACGGGCGATCGGTCGGATCGAGCGGATGGCGACGGCTGCGGGCAGGGAGGGCATCGGCCGGGAGGGTATCAGAGCTTCGGCGCGCCGTGCGCCGGAACCAGGTTCCGGGTCGTGGCCGGGATCGCGACGGCGTCGACCGGGACGACCGTGATCTGGGCGTCCGGATAGGTGGCCGCGAGCTGGGCGACGATCCCGCCGGCCCTGGTCAGCGAGCCGGTCAGCGTGGCCGAGTTGCCGAGCGCGGCGATCTCGAACGGGTCGCCGAGCGCCGTGTTCTCGACCGACAGGGCACCGGCGTCGCCCGCGACGACCGTGCCGGCCACGACCCGGACGTCCTCGACCGCCAGGGCCTCCGAGCCGGCGTTGCGGAGCTCGTTGAGGAGGTCCTCCACCCCGGCCCCCGAGATCGGCCCGGCGACCGTGACCCGGATGCCCGAGCCCACCACCGAATCGATCCCCGACCAGGACCGCACCCGGCCGAGATCGAGGCGGAGCTGGTCGACCGACGACTCGCCGCGGGCCTGGGCGTTCTGGAGGCCGGCCAGCTCACCCTGGGTCGTGGCGATCTCCACCCGCAGCTGGTCGTTCCGCGTGTTGAGGTTGGCGACGAGCTGGGTGAGCTCCTGGGCCGACAACGCCTCGAGACCCGATCCGAGCGATTGCGAGCGGAGCTGGATGACGAGCAGGAGACCCAGGATCCCCATCACCACCGCGATCGACAGCTGGTTGCGTCGGTTGCGCATCGCGGCCTACCGACTCGGGCCCGGACTCGGGTTGGGCCCTGAGGGCCGCGCGAAGCGCAGGTTGATCGTGCCGGCGTAGGCCGGGATCGTGACGTCCTTGAGCTCGGCGAAACCCACCTGGAGGCCGAAGGCATCGACCCGCATCCGGACGAAGTCGCGGAAGCCGGCCGAGCCGTTGACCTGGTCGAACAGGTCGGGCGGGCCGATGGCCGACACCTGGTAGGGCGGCGACAGGTAGGCCGCGTTGACCAGGATCGAGCCGCCGATGTCGATGATCGCGCTCGTCGCCGTGATCCGCTCGCCGTTGACGGCGACCGCCTCGGCGCCGGCCAGCCAGAGCTCCTCGACGACCGTCCGGATGTCGCGCGCGGAGACGAGGTAGTCGGTCGGGTTGTCGCCCGGCGGGACGGCGTTCGACGAATCGCCGAGCTGGAGGACGAGACCGGAGCCCTGCAGGGCGGTGAGGCCGGCCGCCACTCGTGCCTCTCGGAGCCGGCTGTCGAGGTCGGCCACGAGGGCGGCGCTGCCCTTGCCCTGCGACTCGACGGTCTGGATCTGGGCGCGCAGGTCGAGCAGCTCCTGCTTCAGGGCGTCCTGCCGCGCCTGGAGGTCGTGCGCGGTCTCGACGAGCGGGACCCGCTCCTGACTGGCGTAGCGGACCCTGGGCGCCTCCGTCCGGAGCTGGGCGGCGATGAGGAAGCCGAGCGCGAGGAGGGCGACGCCGAGGGTGATCTGCCAGCTCGCGAGCGAGCGCGGTCGGCCGGTGGCGCTCACGAGCCGAGACCCGTTGGCCGGCGTCGGGCGCGAACGACGAGGCCGACGACCACGACCACGACCAGGCCGGTCACGAGCAGGCCGACGACCCACAGGTCGGGGGTCGTGTCGGACGGTTCGCTCCCCGGGGCGGCCGGGCTCCCCGGGAACGGCGCGCCCGACGCGGCGGGGACGCCGGCCGGGGCCGACCAGCCCGGTGGCAATGGCCCGGCCGGACCCGCCTTCGGACCGACGGCCACTGGTGCCGATGCCCCGAGATCGGCCAGCCAGCCGGTCTGGAACGCGGCGACGTCGCGGCCGATGCCGGCCTGGAACGCCTCGTCGTCGGTCACTCCGTCGGCATACGACCGGACGAGCTTGACGAGGTCGTCCTGGCCGTACGTGCGGACGAGATAGTCGACGGCCGAGACACTCTCGCCGTAGGCCAGGAAGAACTGGTCGCGGGTCGTCGGGAACTGGCCGGTCAGGCCGTCGAGCGGGATGATCTCGTCGTCGTCGACGGCGTTCGTGACGGCCGACCGCCACGAGTCGCCGTACCCCTCGGACAGGTAGACGGCCAGGCCCTCGTTGAGCCAGCGCGGCGGGAAGTGATAGGGGTTCTTGACCGCCGTGTCGAAGACGAGGTGGGTCAGCTCGTGGGGCACGACGGTGCTCACCCAGGTCGCATCGATCTCGTCCGGCCGGATCAGCGCGAACATCGTCCGGATGTCGGCGTGCGCCTCGCCGCCGACGTTCTCGCGGGTGCCGGGACCGAGCGCGTCGTAGAACGCGGCCTGGTCGGCGTAGACGTAGAAGTCGACCGGCTCGGACTCGGTCACCCCGAGCAGCTTGGCGGCCTTGTCGACCCCGCTCTCCCCGATCGCCAGCGCGCGCTTCCCGAAGCTGTCCGACCCCTGGTACCAGTGGACCCGGACGATGGATCCGGCCTCGGTCTTCCAGTCGAACCGGGTGTCGGAGTAGAGGACGGAGGCTTCCGGTCCGAGCACCTGCGTGCCGTCATCGGCGGTCGTCCGCCAGCGGGCGCGGAACCGGGTGTTCGGGACGATGTGCCCGTCGGTCTCGGCGAGGGCATAGGTCAGCGTCGTCGGCTGGCAACAGGCCGGTTCCGGCACCTCGACGGCGAGCGGACCGAGCGCCCCCGGCGTCGTGATCAGGATCTCGATCCGCTTGAGACCCTCGACCGGCGTGAACGGCTGGCTGAAGGTGACTCCCTTGCCGTACGACGCGGTCGCCGTCGGCGTGCCGAAGGTGGACTCGACAGCGGCGACCGGCGGAGCCCCGAGCGCGACGAGCCCGACCACGGCCGACAGGAGGACGACGATCCGGATCGGCCGACGCCGTGCGACGCGAGCGCTCATCGATCCCACGCCAGGCCGGCCAGCCGGAGGACGCCGAGCCCGCTCTCGGTGGCGCCGAGCAGGCCGTCGCGGGCGAGGGCGTAGCCCGTGTCGTAGGAGACCGGCACGACCGGCACGTCGCGCTGGGCGACAGCCTCGGCCGCGTCATAGGCCTTGCGGACCGTCGTCGGGTCGGTCGAGGCGCCGGCGGCGGCAATCGCCGCGTCGAACTCGGACGAGCTCCAGCCGCCGTAGTTGTTCGAGCTGCCGGTCCCGAGCAGGAGGCCGAGGAAGTCGTTCGGACCCGGGTAGTCCGCGACCCAGCTCAACGACCAGAACGCCGGCGGGTCGCTGTCGAGCCGGGCGAAGTACGGCCCGAACGGCATCGTCTCGTACTTGACCCGGATGCCGAGCTCGCGCTCGAGCTCGCTGATGATCGCCTCGTCGAACCCGCTGCCGGTGACGAGGGTCACCTCGGGGAAGCCGGTGCCGCCTGGGTACCCGGCCGCGGCGAGGGCGGCCCGGGCGGCCGCGGGGTCGTACGTCGGCATGAAGCTGCGCTCACTCCGGCCCGGGACCCCGGGCGGGACCATGCTCGTGGCCGGAAGCAGGTTGCCGTCGGAGGCGAGCTCGACGATCCGCTTCCAGTCGACCGCCCAGGCGAACGCCTGGCGGACGTGGACGTCGTCGAACGGCGGCTTGGTCGTGTCGAAGCCGTAGTACGTGAGCGACGCCGACGGGACCGACCGAAGGGTGGACCCGAGCTGCTTGTCATACCGGATCCAGGCGGCGTCGAAGTTGCCGATCGGGGTGTAGTCGACCGTCCCGTCCTCGAACGCCTGGACCGGGCTCTTGCCGGCGAGCGTCGTCAGGTAGTGGACCGTCGCGATCGCCGGGGTGCCGGCCCAGTAGCGCCGGTTGGCGGCGAGCGTCAGCTCGTTCGCCGTCGAGGCCTTGAGGGTGTACGCGCCGCTGCCCACGAAGCCGCTGCCGGGCCGGAGCGCCGCAGCCCCGTCCGAGACCCCTGGCGGAACGATGGCGAACGTCGGACCGGAGACGATCGAGGGGAAGTCGCTGGCCGGATGGGTCAAGCGGACTTCCACGCTGTCGCCCTCGGCGCGCAGGCCGACCGTCGATGGGTCGCCCGTCTGCCCCCGGAGGTACGGGACCGCGCCCTCGACGTCGGCCATCAGCGACGCGAGCGGCGACGGACGCCTGGGGTCGATGACCCGGAGCCAGCTCCGGACGACATCGGCGGCCCCGAGCGGCGAGCCGTCGGAGAAGGTCTGACCAGGCCGGAGGTGGAAGACGACTCGTCGACCGCCGTCGAGGATGTCCCACGACTCGGCGAGGGCGGGCCGGACGGTCAGGCTCGGATCGATCGCGGTCAGGCTCTCGAACAGCTGGGCGCTGACCCGGGCGCTGGCGATGTCGCTCTGGAGCGCCGGGTCGAGCTCGGCGGGCTCGCCGCCGACGATCGTGACCTCGTCCTTGTCGGCCGCCCTGACCGGCGCCGGCGGCAGGCCCGTGGGGACCCCGGCGAGCAGCCCGACGGTGCCCAGGACGAGCGTGGCGAAGATGATCGGGAAGCGTCCGACCGAGGAGCGGCGGCGAGGTCGGCCCCCCGAGCGGCGCATGGCCGGAGTGTATCCGGTCAGGCTTCGATGAGCCCTCGGGCGGCCCGTCCCTGACCGGAGCAGATCGCGTCGACGGCCGAACCGGTCGAGCACCCGGTAGAAGTCGCGCTTCTCGAGACGGGCCTGCTCGGCGGTCGCCGGATCCCGGACCCCCGGGTGTTCGGGGCGGACGATCGGCAGGTCGGCGACCCGAACGGCCCGGCGTGGCGGGCGGTCCTCGCCTTCGTCGCGGAGGACGAGCGACCACCACGTGGCGAGGTGCTGCCCGGTCCTCAGTCGCTCGTCGAGCGGGCCCCTGGCCACGACATCGGCCCGCCGGAAGGCCATCAGCGCCAGCTCGATCACGTCCACGTCCCCCGGCGGCGCGTCGTCCCAGCGGCGCAGGTCGACGGAGACGCGACCCCAGGCCCCGGCGATCGCGACCGACGGGTCCGCCAGCGCGCCGACCAGCGGGCCGACCACGTCGCCGCTGAGCTCGGCGCGCGGGTCGAGCAGGACGACGACCTCGCCGGTCGCTCGACGGATGCCGGCATTCGTGGCGGCTGCCAGCTCGAGCTGCTCGACGGTCCAGACCACCTCCGGGGGCTCGCGGCCGATCGGCTGGACGGCCGGACTCTCCGGGGCGTCGAGGGCATCGATCGCGGCCTCGTCCATCGAGTCCGCGACCACGACGACCTCGGTCCCGGCCGGGCTGTGGCGACGAAGGCCGTCGAGCATCCCGACCAGGTCGGCCGGGTCGTCCGGCGCCCGGCTGACGACGGTGGCCGGAGCGGTCGCCGGCTCGGCCAGCCTCGACGGGACCGATGCGCTCCGGCCGTACCGGACCCGTTCCCCGTCCACGACGTCGGCCGGGCCGATCCGCTCGAGCCGGTAGTGGGTGCCCTGGTCGACGACCTTCCAGCCGGCCGTCTCGATCTCCGCCCGGAGCCGGTCGGCCTCCGGCCAGTCACGATCGACCCGCGCCGCCGCTCGCGCCTGGGCCAGGTCCTTGATGTCCGCCGGGGCCTCGTCCTTCACTGGCCCAAGGCTAGCAGCCGGCTCAAACGGACCCGGCCGCGCGAGCGGCTGAATGGCGCCCGAGCCGGATGCGCGACCGCCGTGACACGGCCCGCCGGTTCCGTGCACACTCGGGCGACCCCGAGCCGCGCCAGGCGGCGTGGCCGGGTCCATCGTGAGGCGCATGCAGGATGGATGACCTCGCTCGACCGGGGATCCCGACGTGAGCACGGAGATGGTGACCGGCGTCTTCCTCGTCCTGGTGCCGATCGCGTTCAACCTCGCCTTCTTCGAGCTCGGACGAGCATTCGACTACCCGAACATCCTGCGCGAGCCGCCCGACACGATCCTGCGCCGGTTCGATGCCGGTGGAGCCGGTCTCATCCTCCGCTGGGAGGCGCTGCTCCTGAGCGCCCTGGCGATGGTGCCGCTCGTCGGGCTCCTGGCCGTCACGCTCGCCGCAGCACCCGCCCTGACCGTGCTGACGATCTCCATCGGTGTGTCGGCCGGCCTCGTCCAGGGGCTCGGTCTCGTCCGGTGGCCGTTCGCCGTCCCGGAGCTCGCCCGGCGCTACGTGACTGCCGACGGACCGGAGGCAGCAGCGACGCGGGCCCAGATCGAGGTGGTGTTCGCGACCCTCCATCGGCTGCTCGGGGTCGGGATCGGCGAGCACCTCGGCTACCTGCTGACCGGGCTCTGGACGCTGCTCGTCGCGGCGTCGATCGCCTCGACGTCGGTGCTGCCCGCCTGGCTCGGCCTGATCGGCGTCCCGATCGGGATCGCCCTGCTCGTCGGCACCCTCGAGTTCGTCGGCCCGAACGAGCGCGACGGCTGGCACCTGGCCGGCACGATCGTGCCGATCGCCTACATCGCCTGGTCGCTCTGGCTGATCGCGCTCGGCATCGGCCTCATCGTCTGACAGAAGGACGGTGCGAGCCAGCCGAGGCCCGACCGACGACGCCCAGCGATCACGATGGTCGCGGAGTCGCGGTCGAGGGTGCCGGACCGCCGGGCAGCAGGCGCATCGTCGACACGAACGCCTGAACGAGCCGCTTCGACCCGGAGAACTTCAGCACGCTCGGGTCGTCGTCGGCTAGCCAGCAGGCGATCACGTAGATCCGGCCATCGACCAGGAATATCGCGTGGGGCACATCGTCGAACGTCACCAGCGAGCCGGGATGACCATCCATGGTCGCGGCGACGGCCCGATCCTGGATGCCGGTGCAGTCCACGTTGTTCTTCTGGCAATAGGCCTGAAGCCACGAGTCGACCGACGTGCCGGGGTCGACGGCCACCGACCAGACGCTGACGCCGACGCCCTGGTTCTCGATCGGCAGTTCGAAGTGTTCCGTGGCCGTGTTCGGCCAGACCGCGTCCTTGGCCAGGGTCCAGTCGTGGTCAGCGGAATCCGCGTGCCAGTCGGCCGGGTGGGCGATGCTGAAGCCATAGCGCTTCGAGACGTAGGTCGTCCACGTCGAGGTGTCGAGCAGGTTCGGCGTGGGCGTCGGCGCAGCCGTCGGTGAGGGAGTCGGGCTGGGGGCGGTCGTCGGCGGAGCGACCGCCAACGACGGAGCCACCGACGCCGGAGCGACCGCAGCCGGGCCGCAGGCCACGACGGCGACGACGACCGTCGCCGCGAAGGCCGACCTGAGCGTTCTGTTCACTGACCGAGCCCTCCACGCCGACCACGTGGGACGACGCCATGGGGTCGCGGCAAGCTGGTGTCCATGACCCCTCCCGCAGAGCGCCGGCATGTCCGGCGCTTCCATGCGGTATGAGTCCGGTTCGTCCTCAGTCGTTCCATCTTTCGATCTGGGGATTGACTCGGCCATCGCGGTCCGCCGGAGATGGAACGACTCGCTTGCCCCCGGACTCATGATGGGTGAGCGCGGCCAGGTGGCCGCCACGAACCGGACGTCCGATGCAGCGAGACCTCGTCCTTCGCGCAAGGAACGGCGACCACGACGCCTTCACGGCGCTCGCCGCGGACGCGTTCGATCGGCTGCATCGAACCGCGCGGCTGATCCTGCGCAGCGACGACCGGGCGGCCGATGCCGTCCAGGAGTCGCTGACGGCCGCCTGGCTGCACATCCGCGCCGTCCGCGACCCCGATCGCTTCGACGCCTGGCTCCATCGGCTGCTCGTCCACGCCTGCTATCGGGAGGCACGGCGGGTCAAGCAGCGCGAGGTCGTGGAGATCCACCATGACCGCGCCCGACGGGCGTGGGGGCGGCGACGCCCAGGACCTGACCGCGATGCGCGACCAGCTGGAGCGAGGCTTCCGTCGGCTGACCCCCGAGCAGCGCGCCGTGCTCGTCGTCCACCACTACCTCGGGCTGCCGGACGCCGAGGCGGCGATCGTCCTCGACATCCCGGTCGGCACCTTCAAGTCCCGGCTGAACCGCGCCTCCGCCGCCCTCCGCGCCGTGCTCGAGGCCGACGAACGCACGCCGACCGTCGTCAAGGAGTCCCTGGCATGACCGGCCACGACGACTTCGACCGAGCGCTCGCCGGCTGGTTCGAGGCCGATGCGCTGGCGCCCGCGCCCGCCGGCGGTCTCGACCGGGTCCTCGACGCCACGCGCCGCCGCAGGCCCCGCCCGGCGTGGCTCGCCGGTTTCGGCAGCCACTGGGTCGGGGAGGCGCCGCATGCCGGCTCGAGCTCCGGCGCTGCGCTCGCTCCCGCGCCTTGGACCTGCGCTCGTCGACGGCGCTCGTCCTGCTCCTGGTGATCGCGGCCCTCGTGGGTGGGGCGATCCTGGTCGGAGCCCGACTGCTCCGGCCGTCGCCGCTGCCGACCGGTCACCTCGGCCACCTCGCCTACGACCTCGACGGCGACATCTTCGTGGCCGACTGGGACGGCAGGAACCCGGTCCGGATCGCGGACGGCCTTCCGGCGGCAAGTCGGGCTGCGGTCCGGCCGGCTATCGGCCCGACCTGGTCGCCCAACGGGCGGTATCTCGCCTATCGCTCCGTGGCTGGATCAGTCGTCTTGACCGTCATCGGGACCGTCATCATCAGCGATCCCGGACGGCCACGTATGGTCGCGTCATTCCCCGGCGTGTGGCTGGATGCGTCGCGTGGTCGCCCGACTCCACTCGCGTTGCCACGTGGGTCGACTGGGACGACCGGACGATCGGCGTCTACGGGCTGGACGGGACACGCGAGGCGCTGCTCACCCTGCCGGCCGGCTACGTCGGCACGTGGCGCGACGACGACGCGCACTGGTCGCCCGACGGCGGATCGCTGCTCATCTCACTCACGCCCGGATCCCGGGGCGGACCCCCGCCAGACCTGGGAGCTGCCGGTCGACGGTCGGACGCCACGCGCCGTCTGCCGGCCGGCGACCCACGATCCCACTGGGACGCCACGTGCTCGGCCGATGGAGCTCGTGTGGCTTATGTGCGCATTCTCGACTCGGGCTCGCTCGTGGTCGCCGACGCGGCGATGGTTCCGCGCTTCGGCGACGCTGGTCGGAGCGAAACGCGATCCGACTCTCAGAGCGGGCGAGAGGGCCACCATACTGAGATCCCTCGCATGGTCACCGAAGCGGTGATCGGATCGCTTTCATCTGGCGTCACGTTACCCAGGGCGGACAGTCCGGGAACGGCGGATCAGGATTGCAGCGCATCTGCGAGCTCCGCGTGGTCGACGTGGCGACTGGAGCAGTGACGTCACTCCGCGTCGGGCGCGGCACGAGACGCGCTCTCATGTCGATCACCGTCAGGTTCTCACCCGAGGGGGACCGGATCCTGTTCTCGAGAGCGGACGCCAGTCGGACGCGCCGATCACTGTGGAGCGTCCGGGCCGACGGCTCCGACGCTCGGCAGCTCGTAACCGGGACCGACTCGGGCGATTGGCAGTGGCTGCCGGCCGGGTCCGTGATGCGCTCGGGTCTATCGGGCGCGTCGGCCGTGCCGGGCATCGAGGGGTCCGTGATGCGCTCGGTTCCGGTCGGGCGCGTCGGCCGTGATCCGGACATCTGAGGGCGTTGTTCTGGTGCCCCTGGAGGGAATCGAACCCCCGACGCAGGCCTTAGGACGGCCTCGCTCTATCCGCTGAGCTACAGGGGCGCCGATGGGCATGGTACCGCGCCCCGAAGAGGCTATCGACCGCGGGGTCGGGGACGTGGTGTCATCATCGCCCTTCGAACGAGGAGCTCACGGATGACATCGCCCGCCGGTCGTTCGCGCCGGACGATCGCCCCGCTCGCCGCTCGGCCTGGCCCTGGCGGCGCTGATCCTGTCGACCGGCCAATCGCTGGCGGTCGTCCCCGCCGACTACTCGAACGTCAGCGTCGGGCTGAGCCCGGTGCTCGGAGGGCTCGACAACCCCGTCCTCGTCACGAATGCCGCCGACGGCTCGCATCGCCTGTTCGTCGTCGAGCAGCCCGGCGTGATCAAGGTCTGGCGGGTCGGCCACGCCCCGTCGACCTTCCTCGACATGCGCTCGAAGGTCGAGTTCAGCAGCGAGCGCGGCCTGCTCGCCCTGGCCTTCCACCCGAACTACGAGCGCAACCGCAAGTTCTACGTCCTGTTCACCGAGAAGGGCACCGGCGACGTGATCGTGGCCGAGTACAAGGCGAGCGCGAGCAACAAGAACAAGGCCTCGCCGACCTCGTTCCGCCGGCTCCTCCGGATCGGCCACCGGGTCAACGCCAACCACAACGGCGGGATGCTCGCGTTCGGCAAGAAGAACGGCTACCTCTACATCTCGGTCGGCGACGGCGGCGGCGGGGGTGACACCCCGAACAACGCCCAGTCGCTCACGAGCCGGCTCGGGAAGCTCCTCCGGATCGACGTCAACACCCGGACCGGGAGCCTGGCCTACGGGATCCCGTCGACCAATCCGTACGCGCACAGCAAGGTCTACAAGCGCGAGATCTGGTCGCGCGGCCTGCGCAACCCATGGCGCTTCTCGTTCGACCGGCTGACCGGCGACACCTGGATCGGCGACGTCGGCCAGGAGAACTGGGAGGAGGTCGACCACGCGACGCTGGCCGGGACCGGCGGGCGGGGCAACAACTACGGCTGGCACATCACGGAAGGCGACGTCTGCTACAACCCGTCGACCGGCTGCAGCATGACCGGGCTGAAGCCGCCGGTCGCGGTCTACGACCACGGGATGGGCTGCGCGATCATCGGCGGCTACGTCTACCGCGGGCCGCTGACCCTGCTCAAGGGCGCCTACCTGTTCTCCGACGTCTGCTCGGGCAAGATCTGGTCGATCGTGGCGGCCGGGCCGACGCCCCAGACCCCGACCGAGATGGCCGACACGGGGCTCGGGATCACCTCGTTCGGCGAGGGCGAGAACGGGACGGTCTACGTGACGGCCCAGGACGGCCACGTCTACCGGCTGACCGCGGCGAGCCGCTGATCGACTGAGCCGCAGCGGCTCGCTCGCGGCGGACGGACGGGCCGTCGGGGTCGCTCGGGGACCCTCGACTACAATCCGGCGCGTATGGATCACGCCAGCCCGTTCGGGGCCGTCGGCGACCCCCCGATCGAGGTCACCCTCTACACGCGCCCGGGCTGCAGCCTGTGCGCCGAGACAAGGAGCGCGCTCGACGGCCTGCTCGCCCGGCGCGCCGTCGATGGCCGGCCGTCCGCGATCGTCGTCGAGCGTGACATCGAGTCGGATCCCGCTCTCGAGCGGGCGTTCTTCGCCGAGATCCCGGTCGTCGAGGTCGGCGGCCGGCGGCTGACCCTGGCCACGAGCCCGGCCCGGATCGAGCGCCTGCTGGCCGAGGTCCTCGGCGGATGACCCTCGGGACCGACCTGACGTTCCTGGTCGCGGTCGCGGCCGGTCTCATCAGCTTCCTCTCGCCGTGCGTCCTGCCGCTCGTGCCGGCCTACCTCGGCCAGCTCACGGCGGTGGCCGTCGCCGGCTCACCGGCCGGGGCCCAGCCGTCGCGCTGGGTCGCGGTTCGCCATGCCGCCGCCTACGTGCTCGGCTTCGGCCTGGTGTTCACGATCCTCGGGATCAGCGCGACGTACGCCGGCGGCGTGCTCGGAGAGTGGCTCCCGCTCCTGCGCCGGGTCGGTGGGGTGATCCTGATCGTGATGGGCCTCAACCTCGCCGGCTTCCTGAACATCGGCCGGCTCGGGCGCACCTGGCGCCCGCTCGACCTCGGGGCGAGCACGGTCGTGGCAGAGGCCGGCGGCGGGATCGTGCTCCAGGATCCGGGCCGCAGCTCGCCGAGCCTGGCCGACCGGCTCGGTGGACGGCTCGTGGGCGACGGCACCGGGCTCGTCGCCTCGTTCGGGCTCGGGACGATCTTCGCGATCGGCTGGACCCCGTGCATCGGGACGATCCTCGGCGGGATCCTGACCCTCGCCGCGACCTCCGGGTCGACCGCCCAGGGCGCGATCCTGCTCGTCGGATACACCCTCGGGCTGGGCATCCCGTTCCTGGCGATCGGCCTCGTCTACGACCGGGCGCCGGCGGTCATCCGCCCGCTCCAGCGGCACGGCCATGCGATCGCCGTCGTCGGGGGTCTGCTCGTCGCCGCGATCGGCGTGGCGATGCTGTTCGACCTGCTGTCGCTGATGCCGCGCTACTTCCAGTTCCTGACCGCCGTCTGATGGCGCCCGAGCGCCCCGAATTCCAGCACCGGCGGGAGCGCCATGGCCTGATCGGGCCGTTCAGCGGGCGACAGCTCGGCGCGGTCCTCGGGATCGTCGCGCTGAGCGCGATCGTCCTCGTCGCCGTCACCCGGCCGCTCGGCACGACCGCCGGCACCGGGCCGGGCGATCCGCGACCGACCGCCTACCTGCTCGAGTCCCCGAAGACCGGGCTCGCGATCGGCAGCCTGGCGCCCGAGCTGTCGGGGACGCGTGCCGACGGGACGCCCTGGGCGCTGACCGACGTCAACGGCGCCCCGATCCGCCTGGCCGACCTCCGCGGCAAGGCCGTCTGGCTCAACTTCTGGGCGAGCTGGTGCCCACCCTGCCAGGCCGAGACGCCGATCCTGCGCGACACCTACGACGCCTACAAGGACCGCGGGCTCGAGCTCATCGGGATCAGCGTCCAGGAGACGAACCCGGCCGACGTCGGGGCGTACGCCGCCAAGTACGGGCTCGACTACACGATCGCCGCCGACCTGTCGGCCGACGTCTGGCGCCTCTACCGCGGCTACGGGCTGCCGACCCACGTGTTCATCGACCCGGAGGGCCGGATCCGCAAGATCATCGCCGGGCCGCTCAGCGCCGAGCAGGCAGCGGCCGAGGTCGAGGCGATCCTGCCGCCGGCGTCGATCGGCTCCCCGGGCGCGTCGCCGAGTCCCTGACCGTCAGCGCGGCTCGAACGCGTAGCGGTCGCGGTCGGCGACGATCCGGCCGACCGGGCGGAGCGGCTCGTGGGACAGCACGATGATCCAGTCCTCCTCGGCGGCCCGGGCGAACAGCTCGCCCTTGACGAGGACCGAGTCGAGCGGGAAGTCGTCGAAGGCGGTGACCCACTTCGGGTTCGTGCTCCACGGCCGCATCGCGAGGTCACCGAAGAACCCCAGCGTCCGGCCACCGGCTCCCCCGCCGCGCACGACGATCGCCTGGTGCCCCGCGGAATGTCCACCGGTCGGGACGACCGAGACGCCGGGCAGGAGCTCGCGCTCGCCGTCGGCCCAGCCCTCGACGCCCCAGTCGCGGACGAGCCGCAGCTCGGGCTGGTCGTAGCTCGCGACGAGCCGCGGGTTGTCGCCGAGGGCGATCTCCCACTCTGCCCGCTGGGCCACGATCCGGGCGCGCGGGTAGGCCCGCCGGCCGTCGGCGTCGAGCAGCCCGCCGGCGTGGTCGAAGTGGAGGTGGCTCAGCGCCACGAGGTCGATCGTGCCAGGGTCGAAGCCGGCGCCGCGCAGGGCCGGCAGGATCGGCTGGCCGGCATACCCCCGGCTCGTCCTGAGCTTGTCGTCGGTCCGCTCGCCGATCCCGGTCTCGATGAGGACCCGGCCGGCCGGCGTCTCGACGAGCAGGCAGTTGAGCGCCTGGACGAGCCGGTGATCGGCGGTCAGCTCGGCGCTCACGAGGCGCTCCCAGAGCAGCCGTGGGACCGGGCCGAAGACCGCCCCGGCGTCGGTCAGGAACGTGCCCGCCTGGACGAGCGCCGCGGTCGTCCCACCACCGAGGCTCGTCGACCAGTGGACGGCGTCGTTCAGGCTCACGGCGCGTTTCGGTACCGCGGTCCGGTCAGGACCGGGTGGGCTCCTCGGACGGCCGCCCGCTGAAGTCGCGGTGGAAGGCCGACGCGGTCGGCTCGGACTGGCCCTGGTACTTCGACCCGAGCTCGGGCGAGCCGTACGGCCGATCGACCGGGCTCGACATCTTGAAGAAGCTGATCTGGCCGATCCGCATCCCGAAGTAGAGGGCGATCGGCAGGTTGGCCACGTTGCTCAGCTCGAGGGTCAGGTTGCCCTTCCAGCCCGGATCGACATAGCCCGCGGTCGAGTGGATGAGCAGCCCGAGCCTCCCTAGACTCGACTTTCCCTCTAATCGGGCGACGAGGTCGTTCGGGAGCTCGACCCACTCGAGCGTCTGGCCGAGCACGAACTCGCCGGGGTGGAGGACGAACGGCTCGTCGTCCTCGACCCGGAGGAGCTCGGTCAGGTCGGGCTGCGGCGAGCGGACGTCGATGTACGGGTAGCGGTTGTTGCGGAAGACGCGGAAGCTCCGGTCGAGGTGGAGGTCGACCGACGACGGCTGGAGATCGGCCGGGTCGTACGGATCGATCCGGACGTCACCGCTCTCGATGGCGGCCCGGATGTCGCGATCCGACAGGACGCTCATCGGTCCTCGCGGGTCTCGTAGAGGGTGTCGACCTCGCGCTTGAGGTCCTCGAGGTCCTCGAAGCTCTGGTAGACGCTGGCGAACCGGATGTAGGCGATCTGGTCGATGCCGCGGAGCGCCTCCATCGCCATCGCCCCGACCCGCGACGAGGGGATCTCGCTCGATCCGGCGGCCCGCAGCTCGGCCTCGATCGCGTCCGCGGCCGCCTCGGCGGCGCCGTCCGGGACCGGCCGGCGGGTCAGCGCCTTGCGCAGGCCGGCGGCGAGCTTGTCGCGGTCGAACTCCTGGCGGGTGCCGTCGCGCTTGACGACGACGAGCCGGGCGGCCTCGATCCGCTCGTAGGTCGTGAACCGGGTCGAGCACGCCGCGCACTCGCGCCGTCGGCGGATCGTGGCCGAGTCGTCGAGATCGCGCGAGTCGACGACCCGGGTCTCCCGTTCACCGCACTGCGGGCAGCGCATCCGCCCTCCTGCTGGACCGCGTTTCGAGACCGGTTCGACGGCCCCACACCACTACCACTGGTGGTGTCATCCGATACTACCACTACATACGGTGTCAATCGACCCGACGCAGAGGGTGATCAGGACCCGCCCCCGGAGAACCACCGACGCTGCTCCGCGGGCCGCAGCGGCGGCCAGCTCGGCGGCGTGCCGGGCGATCGCCTCGCGGGCGTGGAGCGTGTTGAGGTAGCCGCGCTTGATCGCGGTCTGCGCCTCGGTCTCGCGATGCGGACCGGACGCGGTCGCCAGGAGCGTGCAGCCGTGGCTGACCATGGCCAGGGCACGGGCCGCCCGCTCGAGCTCGGCCAGCAGGTTCTCCCGGATGTCGTCGGCCGGGATCGGGCCGCGGAGGGCACCGGCCTCCTCCTCGTAGCGGGTCACGGCCTCCCTCGCGGCGAGCAGGTTCGGCTCGATGATCGACGGCTCGACCTGGTGCCGGCGCACCGCATCGATCCGCTCGATCACGCCACCGAGCGACTCGTCGATCCGGGCGGCGAGATCCTCCACCGCGCGCCTGAAGCGCTCCTCGTCGCGGGTCCGGGCCAGCGCTCGCGACGCACGCCGGATCAGGACGAGGACGACCGCCGCGAGAACGACGAACGCCACGAGCGGGATGACGAGGGCCAGGATGCTCGCCACGGTCGCCTGCCCTCCTCGTCAGGCCGTGCGCGCGCGGAGGGCGGCCACGATCGCCGGGACGACCTCGAACAGGTCGCCGACGACGATCAGGTCGGCGAAGTCGGCGATCGGCGCGTCCGGGTCGCGGTTCACGGCCAGGATCGTATCCGCCGTCTGCATCCCGACCTTGTGCTGGATCGCCCCCGAGATCCCGAGCGCCACGTAGAGCGCCGGCTTGACGATCTTGCCCGTCTGGCCGATCTGCTGGCCGTACGGGATCCAGCCGGCGTCGACCGCGGCGCGGGTCGCCCCGACCGCGCCGCCGAGCACCTCCGCCAGCTCCTCGACGACCCGGAAGCCGTCCGGCCCGCCCACGCCCCGCCCGCCGGCGACGATGATCCGCGCCTCCTCGATCGGGGCCGCCCCGCTCGCCTCGGCGATCCGATCGACCACCCGGACGACCGGCAGCTCGGCGACGGCCTCGCCCGGGACCTCGACGATCGTCCCGGGCTGGGCGCTCGGCTCGGCGGTCGCGACGTTCGGCCGGACCGTGACGATCCCGTGGCCGGTCGTGAACGCGCTCTCGGTGATGAGCCTGCCGCCGAACACGCTCATCTCGACGATCGGCCCGGCCTCCGCCCAGCGGACCGCAGTGGCGTTCGCCAGGGTGCCCCAGCCGGTCAGGGCCGACAGGGTTCCGGCGAGATCGCGGCCATCCGGCGAGGCCGGCACGAACACGTAGTCGTAGCGGTCCCCGACGAACCCCGCCAGGCCAGGCGCGATCGAGGCGATCGTTCGGTCCGCCGGCACCGTCCGATCGAGGTGGACGGTGGGCAGGTAGTGCCGAAGCTCGTCGGCGGCCGCGTCGGCCGTCGCACCGTGGACGATCCCGTCGACCGGCCCGCCGCTCGCTGCCGCCAGGCTCCGGGCGAGCGTCGCGACCTCGGTCGAGACCTTGGTCAGCGTCCCGTCCGCGGCGACCTCGCCGACGACGAGGAGGCCGCCCATCAGATGAGCCTCCGCTCGACGAGGAACTCGACGACCTGGCGGGCCGCCTCGGCCGGCGCGTCGCGGACCACCCGGGTCGCCGACCGCGCGGGCGGCTGGCGGCTGCCGACGACCTCGGTGGTGGCCAGCGCGCCGCCGGCCTCCGCGGGGGACAGGCCGATGTCGGCCAGCGACCGGGTCGCGATCTCCTTCGAGCGGGCGGCCATGATCCCCTTGAGCGACGGGTAGCGCGGCTCGCCGAGGGCCTGGGTGCACGAGACGAGAGCGGGCAACGGCGCCTCGAGGACGTCGAAGCCGATCGGGCTGATCCGCCGGACCCGGACGGTTCCGGCCGCCGGGTCGGGCTCGATCCGGGCGGCATACGAGAGGTAGGGCAGCCCGACGAGCGTCGCGACGCCGGCCGGGACGACCCCGGCACCGCCGTCCGAGGTGTCGACACCGGCCAGCACGAGGTCGTACTCGAGGCCGCGGAGGGCGGCCGCCAGGACCCGAGCGGTCGAGACGGCGCACGACCCGGCCAACGCCGGGTCGGTCACGAGGACGCCGCCCGCGGCGCCCATCGCCAGCGCCTTGCGCATCGTCTCGGGGGCGTTCGCCGGGGCCATCGACAGGAGGCTGACCTCACCGCCGTGCGCCTCGACGAGCTTGAGCGCGGCCTCGAGCGCGTACTCGTCGTTGCCGTTGACCACGGCCGGCACGGCCGCCCGGTCGAGCCGTCCGTCCGGCCCCAGCCGCTCCCCGGCCGACGTGGGGTCGGGCACAGGCTTCACCAGGACGACGATCCGCACCTGCGGGCAACCTCCCTCTGTGACCGATCAGCGCCGAGCGGCGAGCAGCGATCGCGCGATCACCAGCCGCTGGATCTGCTGGGTTCCCTCGTAGAGCTGAGTGATCTTCGCGTCGCGCATCATCCGCTCGACCGGGAACTCGTCGAGGTAGCCGTACCCGCCGAGGACCTGGACGGCGTCCGTGGTGACCCGCATCGCGGTGTCGCCGGCGACCAGTTTACAGACCGCGGCCCACCGTCCGGCGTCCCCATCACCGGCCTCGATGGCCGCACAGGCGGTGTAGAGGAGCGCCCGGGCCGCCTCGGTCTGGGCATCCATGTCGGCGAGCAGTGCCTGGATCATCTGGTGCTCGCCGATCGCCTTGCCGAACTGGACCCGCTCCGTGGCGTAGCGGGCCGCGACGTCGAGCGCACCCTGGGCGATCCCGACGGCCTGGGCGGCGATCCCCGGTCGGGACCGCTCGAACGTCCGCATCGCCAGGGTGAACCCCTCCCCCTCCGCGCCGAGCAGGTTGGCGGCCGGGACGCGAACCCCGTCGAACAGGAGCTCGGCGGTCGGCGAGCCCCGGATCCCCATCTTGTGCTCGAGCCGGCCGACGCTGAAGCCGGGCGTGCCCCGCTCGACGACGAAGCACGACAGGTTGCGGTGGCGCTTCCCGGCCGGGTCGGTGACGACGAACACCGTGACGACGTCGGCGACGCTCCCCTGGCTGATGAACCGCTTCGTGCCGTCGATCACGTAGTCGTCGCCATCGCGGACCGCCCGCGAGGCAATCGCCCCCGCGTCCGAGCCGGCGCCGGCCTCGGTCAGGGCGAACGCGACGAGCGTCCGGCCGGCGGCCAGGTCGGGCAGCCAGCGCGCCTTCTGGTCGGCCGTCCCGGCCATGACGATCGGCAGGGCGGCGAGCTCGTGGACGGCGAGGATCAGGCCGGTCGTCGCGCACGCGGCGCTCAGCTCCTCGATCGCGAGGCAGGTCGTCAGGAGGTCGGCCCCGAGCCCGCCGTACTCGGCCGGGTAGGGCAGCCCGAGGATGTCCTGGGTCGCCAGCAGCTCCTTGAGGTCCCACGGGAACTCGGCCGTGCGATCGATCTCGGCGGCCCGCGGCGCGACCCGCTCACGGGCGAGCACGCGCACGGCGTCGCGGAGCTCGCGCTGCTCGTCGCTCAGGCGGTACGTGGGTGGCGCCGCGGTTCCGGTCACTGGATCACCGGCAGCTGGCGGCCGGATCCGGCCGGGACGAGGCTGTCGGCGAGGAGCTCGGCGATGTCGACCGCGCTGACCGTCCCGGCTTCGTTGCCCTCGGCCGAGGCGAGCCCGTCGCGGAGCATCGTCATGCAGAACGGGCAGTTCGTGGCGACCGTCCCGGCCCCGGTCTCGAGCGCCTGGCGGGTCCGCTCGACGTTGATCCGCGTCCCGCGCGTCTCCTCCATCCACATCCGGCCGCCGCCGGCGCCGCAGCAGAAGCTGTTCTTGCCGCTGCGCTCCATCTCGACGAGCTCGAGCCCGGGCACGGCGGCCAGCACCTCGCGCGGCTGGGCGACGACGTCGTTGTAGCGGGCCATGTAGCACGAGTCGTGGAACGTCACGGTCCGCGGCCGCCGGAGCAGCGTCGCCGGTCGCGTCGAGCGCGGCCGGATCGATCGTCCGGAGCCGGCCCTCGGCGAGCAGCCGGCGCAGGTAGACCGAGTGGTGGATCACCTCGTACCGACCTCCGAGCTGGCCGTACTCGTTGCCGAGCGTATTGAAGCAGTGCGGGCAGGCGGTCACGATGCTCCGCAGGCCGTACCGGTCGAGCGTGGTCACGTTCCCGGAGGCGAGGATCTGCCAGACGTAGTCGTTGCCCATCCGGCGGGCCGGGTCGCCGGTGCACGACTCCTCCTGGCCGAGGATCGCGAACCGGACGCCGGCCGCGTCGAGGCAGGTGGCGAACGCTCGCGCCACTCTCCGGTTGCGCTCGTCGAACGCGGCCGCACAGCCGACCCAGTAGAGGACGTCGATCTCGCCGAGCCGGTCGGCCGCGGCCAGCTCGGCCACCGTCGGGACCTCGAACGGGAGGCCCTTCGTCCAGTCGGTCCGGGTCGCGGCCGGCTGGCCCCACGGGTTGCCCGCCCGCTCCATGTTCGTGAACGCCGCCGTGATCTCGGTCGGGAAGCGCGAGTCCTCGAGGACGAGGTTCCGGCGGAGCCCGACGATCTTGTCGACGTGCTCGATGAGGACCGGGCAGGCCTCGACGCAGGCTCCGCAGGTGACGCAGTCCCAGACCGCGTCGTACGGGATCGCCGCGTCGACGATCGGCGCCGCAAGGCGCGTCGCGTCGGGCGACGTGTCGTCGAGGCCGTACTGCGTCGCGGACGAGCGGCGAGTTCGGGATGAGGTCGATCCCGTGCTCGGCTTCGACCGCCATCTCGCGGATGCCCATGATGAATGCCTTGGGGTTGAGCGGCTTCCCGGTGGCGTTGGCCGGACAGGCCGCCTGGCACCGTCCGCACTCGGTGCAGGTGAAGCCGTCGAGGAGGTCCTTCCAGCCGAGGTCCTGGAGCGTCCGGAGGCCGAACGTGGCGGTCTCGTCCTCGAGGTCCATCGCCGGCAGCTCGCCGCGCGGGGCGAGCTTGCGGAAGTAGACGTTGAAGAAGCTCGTCGACGATGTGGAGGTGCTTGCTGAACGGCAGGTAGACGAGGAACGCCGCCACGAGCGCGATGTGCGCCCACCACAGCACGGCGAAGGCGGCCTGCGTGACGGTCGTCCCGAGCGACCGGAGCGGAACCGCCAGGGCGTTGGCGACGAACGCGCCCGGGATGTCCCCGTAGGTCGCGGCCTCGAACGCCTGGGCGAGCAGCTCGGCCGCGACGACCCCGCCGATCATCGCCAGGATGAGCAGCCCCGAGCCGCTGAGCGTCAGCCGGGCCGGCTTCGTGACGAGCCGCCGCCAGAAGGCGTAGCCGACCGCGACGAGCGTGACAACGGCGACCGCGTTCTGCATCACCGTGACCGCCGTCCAGAGGACCCCGTCGAGCGGCCACGAGATGACCGCCTGGATGAGCCCGCCGGTGACGATGTTGGCCGTGCCGATCGTCAGCAGGACGAACCCCCAGAAGATCCCGAAGTGCATCAGCCCGGCCCGGCGATCCTTGAACATCTTCGTCTGGACGAGCGCGTACCGGATCAGCCCCCACGTCCGGCGCGGGACGTCGGCCAACGGGCTGGGCCCCTCGGCCCGGGCCACGGCGAAGATCCGGAGGTGGCGGGCCATCACCAGGCCGAACACCACGACCGCGCCCCAGAACAGCGGGAACACGAGCAGGTAGCCGGGGACCTCGGCGAACGGCTCGAGCACTCAGCCGGCTCCGGATCCGGGCAGATCGGCTCGATCGCCGGCCGGGGCGACCCGAGCGTGGTCGAACGGTCCGGCCAGCGTCTCGAGGGCATGCTCGAGGACCGGCACGATCGCCTCGAGCGACTCGACCGCCCCGCGCGGGCTGCCGGGCACGTTCACGATCAGCGTCCCGGCGCGCACGCCGACGACACCGCGCGACAGCGCGGCCAGCGGCGTCGACCGGCGGCCTTCGGCCCGGATGAGCTCGGCCAGGCCGGGGACCTCGTACTCGACCACGGCCGCCGTGGCCTGTGGCGTGACGTCGCGCGGGGTCAGCCCGGTGCCGCCCGTGGTCACGATCAGGACGCGGTCCGCGGCCCCTTCGACCAGGGCCTCCTCGATCTGCCAGCCCTCGTCGGGGACGGTCCGCCGCTCGACCGCGAAGCCGAGCGCCGTCAGCCGCTCCGTGAGGCGGCTCCCGGAGGCATCGTCACGCTCGCCGGCCGCGACGCCGTCGCTGACCGTCACGACGAGCGCTCGGCGTCCGAGGCCGGGGCGGACGGTCGCGTCGGTCATCCGCCACCCTTCTTCCGTCCGTGGATCCGGCCGGCGGTCCGGTCGCCGGGACGCGGCTTCGAGACGGGCGCCGGTCCGCCGGCGGCGCCGGTTCGGTCGGCGGGGCGGACCCATTCGCCGCTCTTGCCACCGGTCTTCGAGACGAGCCGCACGGATCGGATCTCCACGCCTCGCTCCACGCCCTTGACCATATCGTAGACGGTGAGCGCCGCGACGGACGCCGCGGTCAGGGCCTCCATCTCCACTCCGGTCGAACCCACGGTCGCCGCCTCGGACCGGATCCGGAGCCCGCCCGCGGTGCGGTCGGGGACGACCTGGACGAGGAGGTCGGTCAGCGCGATCGGATGGCACAGCGGGATGAGCTCGCTCGTCCGCTTGCCGGCCATCACCCCGGCCAGCTCGGCCACGGTCAGCACGTCGCCCTTCGGCGTTGCCCCGTCGACGATCAGGCTGAGGGTCTCCGCGCTGCAGGCGACGAACGCCTCGGCGACGGCGCGCCGGGCCGTCGGCGGCTTGGCGCTGACGTCGACCATCCGTGGCCGGCCGGTCCGGTCGACGTGGGTCAGGCGGCGCCGCTCGGCGCGAGGCGGTGGCTTGCGGTCCATCGACGGCCTCCAGGGCTCCGTTTCGGGTGCGGCTTGCGGTGTCACGTCGCTGGCCGGTCCGCGATCGCGGGTCACGGGCGATCCAGCCAGAGGAGGGTGACCGGCGCACCGGCCGACAGTCCTTCCACGGCCTCGGGAACGACCGCCAGGGCGTCGGCCGCGGCAAGCGCGGTCAGGACGTGACTCCCCTGGCCGCCGGCCAGCCGCAGGCGCACCCGGCCGGCCGCGTCGCGAACCGGCCGGTCGTCGGCATCCCGGTCCGCGACGACGCGCAGGTAGGCGCGCCGGCCGGGCGCCTTCGTGACGGCCTCGGTCAGGACGCCGGCATCGGTCGGCCGAAGGAGCCAGTGGTGGCCCGCCAGGCGTCGGATCGCGGGGCGGACGAACAGCTCGAACGTGACGAACCCGCTGACCGGGTTGCCAGGCAGCCCGAACAGGGCGACGTCGCGATCGCCATCCGGGGCGACGCCGAAGACGAAGGGCTTGCCCGGCTGGACCGCGACGCGCCACAGGTCGACCCGGCCGACGATGTCGAATGCCCGCCTGACGACGTCGTACGGGCCGACCGACACGCCTCCGGCCACGATCACGGCGTCGGTTTCGGCGATGCCTTCACGGATCCGGCTGACCACGTCGTCGAGGTCGTCGCGGGCGATCCCGAGATCGACCACGGTCGCTCCCGCGGCGGCCACCATGGCTCGCAGGCCCGGCCCGTTCGCGTCCGGGATGCCCGCCGGGCCGAGGGCCTCGCCGGGAGCCCGGATCTCGTCGCCCGTGGCCAGGACCGCGACCCGCGGACGGCGATGGACCGACAACGCGTCGGCCCCGCAGCCGGCCGCGATCGCGATGGCGGCCGGGGTCATCACGGCACCCGCCTCGAGGACCGTGTCACCCGCCTCGAGGTCCTCCCCGCGCCGCCGGATCGCGCTCCCCACGCCGACCGCCGCGTGAACGGCGACGAGCGCGGGGAGCGGGCCCGTCGCGTCGCGTCCGCGCGGTCCGCTCGGCGTCCCGTCCGCCGTCAGGGGGGTGGTCTGCTCGACCTGGACGACGGCGTCGGCCCCCTTGGGCAGCGGTGCCCCGGTCGCGATCCGGATCGCGCAGCCCGCCTCCACCGCGCTCGTCGCGACGCCTCCGGCCGGGACCTCGCCCACGACGCGCAGCCGGACCGGCGCGTCCTCGGTCGCAGCGGCCACGTCGCCCGCCCGGATCGCATACCCGTCCATCGCGCTGTTGTCCCAGGGCGGCAGGTCCGTGGTGGCCAGCACCGACACCGCGAGGACCTGGCCGAGCGCACTGTCCGGGGCGTGCGCCTCTGCCGGAAGCGGCTCGCCGATCGCGGCGAGGATCCGCTCGCGGGCGGTCTCGACCGACAGCAGCGACTCGCTCACGCAGCCGTCTCGCGGGGCCGAAGCCCAAGCCAGGCCACGATCGAGGCGACGATCAACAGCAGGATGCCGAGCGCGAGCGTCGTCTCCTCCCAGAACTGGATCGGGAAGAGCTGGACGAGCCGGTCCGTGGCCGGGTCGAACAGGTAGGTCCCGCCGGCGAAGAACAGCTCGTGGAAGACCTCGAAGGCCTGGTCGAACGCCACGACGGAGATCAGCCCGCCGACGATGACCGCGCCGATCAGGACGACCGCACCAAGCCCGATCGCCCGCCGATACCACGGCGCTCCCCGGGCCACGAGCCGTCCGCCGACCAGGACGACGACCGCCAGCAGGACGAGGATCGCGAAGGCGCTGAACACCGATCGGACGTCCGCGAGGTGCGACCGTTCCCGGTCGTCGAAGACCGGCGCGCCGTCGACCATCTGGGCGAATGCCGGCGGCCCGAGGACGAGATCGGACAGGACTCCGTTCGTCACCTCGTGGGTCTGCATCGAGCTGTAGCCGGTGGCCTGCTCGGCGCCCGACCGATCCTGCTCGAAGCCGACCCACATCGGGTTGAGGAAGACGACGACCGACAGCCCGACGATGAGCACGATCGTCGCCACCGCGACGAGGATCGACAGGAGCGTCTCCGTGGGCGACCAGTTCACCGCGTCATCCTAGCGGGCGACCCGATCGGCCAGCCCGCCGGTCGGCTATTCGTCCTCGAGCGTCCGGGCCTGGTCCCACCAGCCCTCGAGCCGAAGGTCGTCCGGTGGCTCGGTGCCGAGCTCGGCGGCGGCCTTTCGGACGCGCTCCTTGAACGCGTCGAGGTCGAGAGCGAGGATGTCCCGCAGCCCTTCGATCCCGGACTGGACCATGAGCTGGTGCTCGGCCGGTCCGAAGCTCGCCAGGTTGAGCATCAACGCCTCGTCGCGCCAGGTCGCCACCTCGTTGATCGTGGCGCCGACGTGGTCGGCCAGGTACTGCCGGCGGGTCGGCGTCTCGGACACCTCGAGGAGGATCCCGGTCGTGAACACGCCCTGCTTCTCGAGGCGGTCGAGGTAGACGGGCTCGATCCTGGTCAGCTCGGTGGTCGGCGGCACGGTCGGGCAGGCTCCTGGGCAGGGATCGGTTCGGACGGCATTATCGAGCCTGCGCCGGTCCGGCTGCAGCAGCCCGACTCGCGGGACAGCCTTGTGGTTCGTGGTGTCGGCAGGAAGACTCTTGCCCGGCGCAGAGCGCAGGGCGCAGACTCCCAGTCGACATGCGCTCTGAAGGTCCCGTGACACCCGTCGAGCCTCGACTCCCGCGGTTCACCGGTTGGCTGCGCCCCGTGGTCGACGTCGCCGCGCGGATCCCGGCCAGCGTCCATCTGAAGCTGCTGTCCGGCTTCCTCGTCGGGGCGCTGCTGCTCGTGGCGATGGCGATCCTGAGCCTGGTCGTCATCGGGCGGATGAACGAGCGGGTGCGGGACCTGGACCTCCTCCAGGAGCGGACGAGCCGGGCCCAGCAGATGCTCTACGCGGTCACCGCCCAGAGCCATTACCGGGCGATGGCCCTCCTCACCCACGACGACAAGTACAACGCCCAGATCGCCGACAACAAGAAGATCTTCAGCACGCTGCTCGACCAGATGGACGTGGCCGACCCGGCCGACGCGCAGCTCCTCCACGACCTGCGGACGGCCAACGAGACCTATGCGACGGCGAGCGAGCAGGTGCTGGCGCTCTACCTCGCCGGCGACCTCGACGGCGCGAGCAAGCTCCATCTCCAGAGTGAGCACCCGATCTCGCACGTGCTCGAGGCCGGCCTCCACTCCCTGATCACGTCGGCCGATCAGCAGATCGCCGAGGCCCAGGCGGCCTTCGACGCCGATCGGAACCTGCTCACGAGCGCCGTGGTCGTCTTCTCGGTCGTGAGCGTCGGTGTCGCTCTTCTCCTCGGGTTCGTCCTGTCGTGGGCGTTCATCCTCCCCGTCCGCAAGATGGGCCGAGCCCTCGGCGGGATCACGGCGGGAGATCTCAGCCAGCGTGTGGACGTCCCGAACCGCGATGAGCTCGGCAACCTCGCCACGGACCTCAACCGAACGAGCGAGCGCCTGACCCAGCTGTTCGAGGAGGAGCGTGCCCTGGCGGCCCGGCTCGAGGAGACGAACGCCTCGCTTGCTCGGGCCAGCGAGGCGAAGTCGCGCTTCCTCGCGAGCGTCAGCCACGAGCTGCGGACGCCGATGAACGCGATCCTCGGCTTCACCGACGCCCTCCTCGGTGGGGTCGACGGTCCGCTCAACCCGGACCAGACCGCGTCGCTCGGCTGGGTCCAGCGCGGCGGGCGAGACCTGCTCGGGCTGATCAACGAGATCCTCGACCTCTCGAAGATCGAGGCCGGCCGGCTGACGATCGACCCGCAGCCGTTCGATCCGCGCGAGCTCGTCGAGTCGGTCGTCGCCCAGTACCGGTCGCTGGCGGCGCAGAAGGGAATCCAGTTCGCGTGGCGCGATGACGGGGCCCCACCCGAGGTCGTGCTCGACCGTCAGCGGGTGAGCCAGATCCTGGTCAACCTGTTCGGCAACGCGCTCAAGTTCACCCGTGAAGGCGAGGTCCAGGTCGAGACCCGCGGTGGTACCGAGTCGTCGTTCCGGGTCGCCGTGCGGGACACCGGTCCGGGCATCCCGGCCGATCAGTACGAGGCGATCTTCGAGGAGTTCCAGCAGGCCGAGGGAGAGGAGCGCGGCACCGGCCTCGGCCTGGCGATCAGCCGCCGCCTCGCCCGGGTGATGGGCGGCGACATCACGCTCGACAGCGAACCCGGGCGAGGGAGCGTCTTCTACCTCACCCTGCCGCTCGACTGCCGGGTCGAACCGGTCGGTTCGGCCCGAGCCGAGCCGACCACCGAGCGCGACACGATGCGCGTCCTCCTGAGCGTCGACGACGATCCGTCGGTTGCTCCGCTGCTCGAGAAGATGCTCGCGGGACGCGGCTATCGAATCGTGGCAGCGACGAACGCGAGCACGGCCGTGGCCGACGCGCGTCGGCTGCGCCCCGCGGCGATCATCCTCGACATCCTCATGCCCGGCCGGGACGGCCGCGACATCCTCCGTGAGCTCAAGGGCGACCCGGAAACGAGCGACATCCCGGTCATCGTCGTGTCGGTCGTCGACTCGGCCGACATGCCCGATCTCGCCGACGGCTACCTGACCAAGCCGGTTCGCCAGGACCGGCTGCTGAGCCTCCTCGAGACGCTCAACTTCAGCTCGGCGGACCGAGCCCTGATGGCGACGATCCTGCTGGTCGAGGACACGCCGGCGAACCGTGCCCTCGCGACGAAGCTGCTCGTCGCCGCCGGCCATCGCGTGCTCACGGCCGAGACCGCGGAGGCCGGGGTCGCCCTCGCCCGGGAGCAGCTGCCCGACCTCGTCCTGATGGACCTCGGGCTGCCCGACATGAACGGCTGGCAGGCCCTGACGGCGCTGCGCGCCGACGAGCGGTCGGCCGGCCTGCGGGTCATCGCCTTCACGGCCCACGCGATGGTCGGCGACCGTGAGCGCGCTCTCGCCTGGGGCTTCGATGGCTACCTGAGCAAGCCGATCGAGTTCGCGACGTTCGTCGACAGCGTCGTCGGCTACCTGCCATGAACCTCGGCTGCCGGCCATGAACCCGGGCCGACCGCTGATCCTGGCCGTCGACGACGAGCCGGCCAACCTGGCCCTGCTGCGCAAGCTCCTGACGCGGCAGGGGTACGACGTCGTCGAGGCGGTCGACGGACCGTCGGCGCTGGCGGCGGTCGCGGAACACCGGCCCGATCTCGTCTGTCTCGACGTGATGATGCCGGGCATCGACGGGATCGAGGTCTGCCAGCGCCTGCGCCGGCAACCCGACCAGGTCGGCCTGCCCATCCTGCTGCTGACGGCGCTCGACCGCCCCGGCGACAAGGCGCGCGGTCTCGAGGCGGGCGCGAACGACTTCCTGTCGAAGCCGTTCGACCAGAGCGAGCTGGCCGCCCGGCTGCGATCGTTGCTCCGGACGAAGGCCCTCCAGGATCGGCTCGCCGATCTGCTCGGACGGTACGTGAGCGAGAGTGTCGCGGCCGAGGCATTGCGCGACCCGTTCGCGGTCTCGCTCGGCGGCGATCGACGTCACGTCTCGACGCTGTTCGCCGACGTCCGCGGCTACACGGCACTCGTCGCGGAGCATCCGCCCGAGGCGACGCTCGAGCTCCTCAATCGCTATCTCACGGTCGTCAGCGACGCGGTCGAGCGTCACGGCGGGACGGTGGCCGATCTCCTCGGGGACGGCGTCTTTGCGTTCTTCGGGGCGCCCGTCATGCACTCGGACGATCCCGAGCGGGCGGTCCGGGCGGCGCTCGCCGTGCAGGCGGCGGTCATGCGTCTCGAGATCCCGAGCATGCCCGACGTCCGCCTCCAGGCCGGGATCGGGATCACGAGCGGCGAGGTGATCGCCGGCAACGTCGGCTCCGAGCGGCGAATGCACTACGCGGTGGTCGGCGACTCCGTCAACGTCGCTTCGCGCCTCCAGGTCGCCGCAGGTCCGGGCCAGATCCTCGTCGACCAGCCGACCCATGACGCCGTCGTCGACGTCGTCCTCATGCAGGACCTCGGGAACCTGCGCCTCGATGGCAAGGGCGACTGGGTCCGGGCCTTCAACGTGATTACACTGGGGCGAACCGCGGTGGAGGGCCCATCGGGTCCCGGCTGAGCCCGGAGACGAGGAGTAGCCAGACGATGGGATCCGACCGCGACGACGGCGCACTCGACACGGCCGCGCTCGTCGACCAGGTGTTCGCCGCGCTCACGGCCCAGGGCCTTGTCGTCGCCAAGCGAGTTGAGGTCGACCGGCTCGTGGCTGCCGGCGACGACCTCGCCGCCGACCGGGTCGACCCGACCGCCGGGGCCTGGCACGCCGCCCGCAACAGCCTCGAGTTCTTCGGGACGCGGGCGCCGAACCCATCCGACGACGAGCCCGCCGCGGTCGGCTGACGGGTGACCTGACCCGCCGCCTCGAACCCCCAGGACAGGCGGAGGCCCCGATGCCGTTCTGCGTGGAACCGGGGCCGCCCTGAGTGTCTCCGACCTGGCACGCGCCTGGCTGTCGGCGGGCAGACGGGTCGGGGGACGTCGTCGGCACAGCCGAGGCTGAGCGGCCGGACCGGACGGGGTCACGACGCGCCGGATCTCGCCGGCCGGTCGGTCGGTCCCGCTAGGCGAGCTCGAGCCCCTCGTGGGTGAGCACGATCGACTCGATCAGGACCTCGTTGCCCTTGGCCTGCAGCGGCCCGGCCTCGAACTTCCTGATCCAGGCCTCCCGCAGCAGCCAGCGCCTGACCTCCTTGCGCGCATCGTCGAGGAGGATCACGGCGACGTTCCGCCGCTGGAGGTTCCCGTTGACGACCGTGCTCCACCAGTCGAACAGCACTCGTGACGTGGTGACGCCCCGCCTGAGCGTCAGGTCGCCGTAACGGACCCGACCGGGCAGCTTGCGCGACGACGTCGGCTTGTCGGCTCCCTCTCGATATTCGATGACCTCGGCCTCGGCGGACAGGCCGGACACCTCGCTGAAGGCGGTGTCTGCGACCCCGTCGATCTCGACCAGGAACGAGTAGTCCTTGAACGGATCGTTGCGTGATGTCGTCGCCATCTCAATCCCCCTTCAGGTAGGCGATCTCGCGATAGATCTCGAGATCGTGGGTCATCGTGCCGCGATAGCCCCGGCCCTCGGCGTCCCGGTAGACGACCACCGCGCTGATCGTCGTCGTCCGGCGAGCGGCGAACCAGGATGCCGCCGTATCGAGGAGCGTCCTGATCTCCTTGTGCGGCGCCAGGAACGAGATGTTCCGGAAGAGGGCCAGCGCCGAGACGTCCCGGCGCCCGCCGAGGCCGATGAGCTTGCGCTTGAACGTGGTCCTGACGTCGAGCGCGGGCCGGTCACCGAGGTTCCGGACGACGAGGTAGAGCAGCCCGCCGTCGAAGTCGACGTCGACGATCACATCGGGCCGAGGGTCGCCGCTGCGCTCGCCTGCCGGGTCAGCCATGGGCGTCATGGTGCGCCTCCCGTTCCCGACGCGCACGGCCACCGGAGGCGCTGACCGCGCCAAACCGGCCGGCCATCGCCGACGTAAGGACTCGTCATTGACCCACCAGAGGAGCGAGGGGATCCCGATGGAAGCCTTCTTCGTCATCGTTGCCGCCGTCGCGGCCCTGGTCGTCTTCGACCTCGCCGCCCTCCGCTGGGGCGTCGACTCGCGACCCAACGTCGGCGACGACTACCACCGAGCGGCGTACAGGAGCCGATGACCATGTGGCAGTTCCACTACCTCCAGGCCCGTCAGATTGCCGAGGAGCGGGCCCGCGAGGCCCAGCGCGAGCGGCTGGCACGGGACATCCCCCGGGCCGCGGTCGCCCACCGGTCGAGGCTCGACGTCGTCCGCCGGCGCGGCGCGGTCGTGGCCGCCGGGATCGCCCGGCGTCTCGACGAGCGCGTCGCCCGGGAGGAGCTCGGCCTGCGCAGTGCCAACGAGGCTCAGGGCAGCCTCGGCTGAGCGACCAAGGTCGACTCGGAGCCCGCCGCGGGCGACCCATCAGACCCGTCACGGCGAGGCCCGGCGCTCAGGCGCTCGGGGCCTCGCAGCAGGTCATCGGCACGGACTCCTTCGCGGCGTGGGCCTCGAGGCTGTCCCGCAGGCGACGGAGGGCTCGTCTGGTTCTCGTCTTCACCGTGCCGATCGGCCAGTCCAGCCGGGCGGCGATCTCGGATTGGGTGAGTCCATCGCGATAGGCGAGCAGGATGGCTTCGCGCTCGGGACCGTCGAGCGTCGCGATCGCCCTGACGACGGCCGCCTGCGTCTCGCTCGCCGCGACGGCGATCTCGGGCGCGGGCTCCGGAGCGCCCACCGCGAGGACGGTGCCGGAGGCAACGAGCCAGTCCACCGCCGATGCCTCGTCGCGCGCGTCGCCGATGAGTCCCGAGAAGCTGGCCGCCGGAACGCGACGGGCGGCCGCGCGGACGCGGTCGATCGCACGGTTGCGGGCGATCGCGAGCAGCCAGTTCACGAGCGAGCCCAGCGTCGGGTCGAACTGCTCGGCGCGGTTCCAGAGCGCGAGGAATGTCTCCTGGACCACGTCCTCGGCAACGCCCCGATCGCGGTTCACCGACAGGGCGAGACGGTAGACCGCCGCCGCATGTCGGTCGTACAGGGCGGCGAGCGCCGTTTCCGAGCCTTCCACCACCTCCTGGACGAGCTCCGCGTCCTCTCCGTCGCTTCTCACCGCCAGCGAGTCCCCCGTCTCCACCGCTCGTCCCGATTCGCCGAACGAATGTAACTTACTCGCGCGTAAGATACTAGCGTCATATTTGCGACACACTAGAATGGCCGGCATGGCTCGAGACTTCACCGACCGGCTCATCGACCGCTGGTCGGCAATCCGCCCGGACCTCGGCGTTGGCGGGCTCCAGGTCACCGCGCGACTCGCTCGGATCGGCCGGCATGTCGCGCTGCGCGAAGAGGAGGTCTTTTCGCGCTTCGGACTCAATCGCGGCGAGGTCGGCGTCCTGAGCGCCCTCCGGATCGTCGGGCCGCCCCACCGGCTCTCCCCCACCAGGCTTGGCAAGGGCCTCATGCTCTCGTCGGCCGGCATCACGAGCCGGCTCGATCGCCTGGAGCGCCGCGGACTCGTCACTCGCCTGCCCGATCCGGACGATCGCCGGGGCGTCATCGTGGAGCTGACCGAGCGTGGGCTGGAGCTCGTCGACGCGGCCGTCGGAGCGAACACCGCCAGCGAGCAACAGCTTCTGTCCACCCTTGACCCGCAAGAGCTCGGTGAGCTGGAGGCCCTCCTGCGCAAGATCCTGGCCGGCCTCGAGGTGCCCGAGATCGACTGAGACGGCGCAATCCGATCCCGGGCGACGGTCGTAGGAGTCGTCGGCCTGGCACCGGAGGTACCTCTCTCCGGTCGGCCCGCATCGAGCGTTCCCACGGAACCGGTGCGCCGCTGAGGAGGGATGGTGACCGAGTGACAGGATGGCCCGGGTCGGACCCGACCAACCGGTATGCAGGGTCGCGGGCGCGGATGGCCACGCTCGAGCAGGAGGCAACCCGCGAGCGGATGGCCCGAGTGGCAAGCCGTCACCGAGCGCCGCGTCCCCGCCCCTGGGCGAGGCTCGGCATGTGGCTCATCCGCATCGGCCAGGCCCTGGCGGCCCGCGACCGGTCGGTGGCGACCTTGCCCGGGATCCCGGGAGCTGGACCGCGCGATGTGACCGAGCCGCAGCTCAGCCCGGTGAAGCCCGAGGCCGTCCGGTTCCGCCTCGAGCGCTAGATCGGTCGCCCTGACCCCGGGGTGTCGACGACCCACGGCGATGGACCGGAGCACGCTGCCGAGGCGCTCGACGACGTCTCGCGCCGCTCTGCGCGAGACTAGCCGGCGACGCAGGCCCCGGGCGGCCAGCGGTGCACGAGCACCAATGGGGCGCTCGGCCACACCGACCACTCCAAGAGGTGCAGCCGGCATGGAAAAGGGAGGCGTCTCGCGACCGACGACCACCGTCGATCTGTCCGGGAAAGGCACGGTCGACATCGTCGCCATGGGCGACATGAGGGTCTCGCGGATGACCTTCCGACCCGGGTGGCGATGGTCCGAGCACGCCAGGCCGGTCGTCGGCGGCGACAGCTGCCAGACCTTCCACCACGGCTTCGTGACATCGGGCCGGCTCGCGGTCCGGATGAACGATGGCAGCGAGGAGGAATTCAGCGCCGGCGACATCTGGATCATCCCGCCCGGCCACGACGCCTGGGTCGTCGGCGACGAGTCGGTCGTCGCGCTCGAATTCACCCCCGCCCCTGCGGGTTAGAGCCGGCCGTTTCGGTCCGCTCACTGATACGCGCGCTTGTCGCGGGCGACGTGGAGTCTCGAGCAGTCGATCGTCTCGTTGAGCAATTCGATGAAGAGGGCGACGAGGTCGCCTTTGTCGGTGGTGCGCGCCACATCCTCGGCGATCACCAGCTGTGCCTGGATCGCGGTCGAGTCGCTGATCTCGGCCTCGGTGTCAGTCGCGTCCGTCAAGGCGATCCGCAGCGGCACATCTCCCGTAGCAGCTCCCGGATCTTGCTCGAGGCCGGCTCGGGCGGATAGCCTGCGACGCAGGTCGGGAATAGAGACTCCCGGCGGATCAGGGGGCAACACCGCCGGGTGACAGACCGCGCAGGCTATCGGACCGCCGCGTTCGGCGCGAGGCCCATTCGGCCTGTTAAGCCGAGCTGAGCGCGATATCTTGGCAGGCGGAGGATCGATTGCCGACGACCGATTCGTCATCGACCCGCTCCACCTCGACTCCGGGCGCCGAGGTTCTCGCCGCAGGCATCGACGAGGCGGCCCCCCCTCATAGCCCCGGTCGAGGCGTCGCAAGGAGATGCCACTCGGCGAACAGTTGACCGTGCCGCCGCCCCGATGCCGCCATCGGTCAGAGCAGACCTCGGCCGCTCCGACCGGGGTCATGAACCTCGTCGACGTTACCGTGAAGGTCTTGGCTGCGACGGAGCCTGGTCCTCGCGTGGACGCTATTCGCGACTCGGGAAGATCCCAGCAACACAGATTGAGCAGATGAGCGGCTGTCCGTTCTTCGACTGCGGCGCACATCCCGAACGTCCGTCACGGGAATGTGGTCTGGCGATTTCCGCCATAGATCGTTCCGATCAGGGAGAACAGGGCCGTGTTCTTGCCGATCGACAGGATCTGGCCCTCGGCAGGCATCCCGGACCCGAAGGATGCCGCCGTCAAGAGGACCTCGCCGAGTGTGCATTCGGCGCCCCTGCCACCGGGCACAGATCCGGTCCTCCCGAAGCCGGTCGACCCACCGGGGAGGACCCGTGGGACCGGGGAGTCGATCCACCCCGTCCCTCCGGGACTCCATCCCGACCACGCGCGCCGGTTCGCCGTCGCAGCTGACGTCGACCTCGAGACCTGCCTACGCCGTTGACGGTCTCCCAGGCGATCCCGAGGCCATCGCTCTGCGGACAAGCTCGCGGCCACGCCGCTCTGTACAGTGGCGTTGCGCATGCTCGAGCCGTTTACCCCGTCCTTGCCCGGCGCACCAGGTCGCCGGGTGCGCCGTTGGTTCCATTCGTCCCTGTCTTTGCCATCCTTACCGGGCAGCCCGTCAGCGCCGACCGGGCCGATGTTGTTCCACGAGGGGGTCGGATCTCGCCAGGCAATTGTCGAGCGGCGACGCGCCGACCGGGCTGTTGTACGGGATGCCCTGATCGAGCTCAGACAGCCGGTATAGCCGACGGGCGCCGGGCTGGTAGCAAGGACCGCCCCGATCCCTGCGGCGCCGACGAGGATGATCGTGGCCGCCGTGACTACCATCATCCGGAGGCGGATCAACCGGCGAAAGCAGGCCGAACCTGCGGGCTCGCCATGATGGTTCCCTCCCTTGGCGCGCTCGCGCCACGACGGACGGGCCTTCGCCAGGGCTCCGGCGTGGTGCGCTGGGCGACCGGGAGGAGGTGGTGCCGGTTCGGGGCCGTCAAGCCCCCGGCTCCGACCGTTGCGGCGCGAGGACTGGGCCGACTCAAGAAGGGGCGCAAGGGGTTGCATGATCGTCCGTCGCGTAGTGGTCGCGTCTTTCACGCAGGAAGCCCCGGCCGTTTCGTCGACGTGATCATGGTCCAGTGCCGTCGCCGGCCCCTTGCGTCAGTACCTTGGGTTGTCGACGTGCGGTCTGACCCGTACAGAACCGTCAGATTTCGGCCTACTCCGGCTTGTCGCCGAAGATCGTGTAGTGCCAGGGCTTCTCGGGCGCGCCGGTCAGCTCGATCATCACGTGCTTGACCTGGGTGTACTCGTCGAACGAGTAGCTCGACATGTCCTTGCCGAAGCCCGACTGCTTGAACCCGCCGTGGGGCATCTCGGAGGTCACCATCAGGTGGTCGTTGACCTGGACGTGGCCGAAGTTGAGCCGCCGCGCCGCCTCCATCGCCCGGAAGACGTCGCGGGTCCAGATCGAGGCCGCCAGGCCGTAGCGCGTGTCGTTGGCCTTCGTCGAGCGCCTCGTCGTCGGTGTCGAACGGCAGGACGGCGAGGACCGGCCCGAAGACCTCGTTCTGGACGATCTCGCTGTCCTGGGCGCAGTCGGCCACGATCGTCGGCCGGTAGAACGCGCCGCTCGGGGAAACCGGGCACCTCCGGCCGGCTAGCCGCCGGCCACGATCCGCGCGCCGGCCGGCTCGGCCCGCCGGACGAAGCCGTCGACCCGCTCGACCTGGGCCTGGCTGATGAGCGTGCCGAGGTCGGTCGACGGGTCGAACGGGTCGCCGACCCGGACCGCGTCGAACAGCTCGGCGGTGCGCGCCAGGAACGCGTCGTAGACCGAGCGGTGGACGTAGGCCCGGGTCGCCGCGGTGCAGTCCTGGCCGCCGTTGATGAGCGCACCCGGCGGTCGCGCCGCGCGCGGCGGCCTCGAGGTCGGCGTCGGCGTGGACGATGAACGGCGCCTTGCCGCCGAGCTCGAGGTGGACCCGCTTGACGTTGCCGGCCGCCAGCGCCTGGATCCGCTTGCCCGTCTCCGAGTCGCCGGTCAGCGAGATGAGGTCGACGTCGCGATGCGCGGCGAGCGCGGCACCGACGACGTCGCCGCGGCCGGTGACGACGTTGAGGACGCCGGCCGGCACGCCGGCCTCGAGCGGCGAGCTCGGCCAGGCGGATCGTCGTGATCGGGGTGGCGCTGGCCGGCTTGAGGACGACCGAGTTGCCGGCCGCGAGCGCCGGGCCGACCTTCCAGATCGCCATCCAGAACGGGTAGTTCCAGGGCGCGACCTGGCCGACGACGCCGATCGGCTCGCGCCGGACGAACGACGTGTGGCTGCCGGTGTACTCGTAGGCGGCCTTGCCCTCGAGATGGCGGATCTGGCCGGCGAAGAAGCGCAGGTTGTCCGAGGCGAACGCGAAGTCCGACTCGCGCCGGAGCTTGTAGGCGGTCCCGGTCTGGAGCGTCTCGATCCGGGCGAGCTCGTCGGCGTTGCGCGTCGCACAGGTCGGCCAGCCGGTTCATCGCCGCGACCCGGTCGGGCAGCGCCATCCGCGACCAGCGCCCGTCCCGGAACGCGGCCCGCGCGGCGGCGACGGCCCGATCGACGTCGGCCTCGGTCCCGGCCGGGACGCGACCGACGAGCTCGCCGGTGGCCGGGCTGTGGACCTCGAGCCAGGAGCGGCTGGTCGACTCGACGCGGACGCCGTCGATGAACATCGCGGTGGTCGGTGGCGACCTGCACGGCCATGACGGTTCTCCTGTGGACCGCGCGGCGCCGGGCGGCTGGCCCGAGTCTAGCGGACGGATCGGCCGATCGAGCGCGAGCCCGTCCTGAGCCGGGCCTCAGCCGCCCGCCCGCTCACGATCGACGAGGACCGTCGCGAACCCGGCCAACGCCACGTCCTCGAGCGGCGGGTTGATCAGGCCGGCCCGGGCGTCGCGGAAGGCGCGCTCGAGGCGTCCGGCGAGGAACCCCGGGCCGCCGGCGATCCGGAGCGCCTCGTCGGTCGCCGTGACCGCGGCGCTTCGTCGCCGCGAGCTTGGCCAGCGCGACGTCGGGGACCAGCCGGCCGCGCTCGGCCGGCGTCGCCGCTCCCAGCGCCGTGCCACGTCGAGAACCACGATCCGCGCCGCCCGGAGCGCGGCGTCGAGCCGGCCGAGCCGGACCTGGACCGTCGGCAGGTCGGCGACCGCCGTCGATCCGTCGCCGGGCCGCCGGTCGACCGCCCAGCGGACGACGTCCCGACGGGCGCCCTCGCCGATCCCGAGGTAGACCCCGGCCATCGCGAGACCGAACCAGGCGCCGGCGCCGGGCCCTCGCGGGTCGGCTCGATCGACGGGCCGCCGGGCGACCATCCGGTCACCGGGCACGAGCACTCCGTCGAGGTGAAGCCTGCCCGACGCCGATCCGCGCATCCCGAGCGCCTCGAACCCGGGCAGCCGGGTGACGCCGGGAGTGTCGAGATCGACGACGAAGACGGCGACTTCGGGCTGGGCGCCGTCCGACCCGTCGATCCGGGCCGACACGAGGGCCAACCGGAGCGCCGGCAGCCAGGTCGTCCACGACTTCTCGCCGGTGAGCCGGAACTGCCCGTCGGCGGTCGGGCTGGCGATCGTCGCCGGGATCGCGCCACGGGCCGGGCTGCCCCCGGCGTCCTCGGTCGAGGCGGCGTTCACGAGCGCACCCTCGTCGCGGATCGTCGCGTAGATCCAGCTGCGGAGCCCCTCCGGCCAGCCCGTCGAGTCGGCCATCGCACCGACGACGTGGATGTGCATCGCGAAGCCGAGCGCCGTGGAGCCGTCCGTCGCGCCGAGCGCCGCGAGGAGCTCGACGGCGCCGGTCGGGCCGATCCCGAGCCCACCGGCCTCGACCGGGACCGGCGCGAGATGGAGCCCGGCGCTGACGAGCGCGGCCGGCGCCGCTGGCTCGAACGCGTCACCGAGGTCGAGCCGGTCGAGCCGAGCGAGGGCGTCGGCCAGCCTCGCCCCGAGGTTCGCGGGCGGGGCACCGGCGCGTGCAGGCACCCGATTCGATCGCGTCACCGATCCATGCTAGCCGTCGGCGCTACCATGCGGCCATGGCCCGAGCGCGACCGCTCGTCGTCGGCCTCCTGAGCGTCCTGCTCGCGACCGCCTGCGGCAACTCGGTCAGTCCTACCGCGCCGCCCACCGCCAGCTCGTCCGCGACCCCGTCGCCGATCGCCCCGAGTCCCACCCTCTCGCCGTCGACCGATCCGAGCCCGACCGCCTCCCCCACCCCGACGATCCCGCCGGCACCGGCCGACGCGGCGGCGTTCTGGGCGATTGCCGGCGACACGATGCGCCGCGCCGGTCAGACCTTCCTCACCGGCAACGGACCGACCGATGACCGGATCCGGTACGAGCCGACCGCATCGGCCGCCCTGATCGCGGACGCCCCGGTCGTCGTCTGCCTCGACGGGGTCGAGTACGAGGGTGCCGAACGGGTTCGAGCCGGCGCCGGTCCCGTTCACCTGCGGTGTCGACGCGTTCGTCGACTCGTTCCGCTCGCTCGGCTTCCCGGTCGCCGGGTACAGCCCCGAGTTCGAGCAGAACAAGAAGGTCAAGGAGACGGTCGCCGTCGACCCGGACGGCCGCTGGCGCTGGAGCTACTCGGCCGACTCACCGCAGTTCAGCGGGCCGGTCTCGGCCACCGTCTGGCTCGATCCCGCGTCGGGCAAGATCGTCGAGGCGAGACGCAAGGATCCGATCGGCACGACGACCTGGACCCTCGACTACGACGCGACGTTCCCACCGTGGCCCTGCCCGGCACCTGACCGATCGTCGATCAGTCGCCGTCGGATCGACCGCCGGCGCCCTCCAGCCGGGTCGCCTCGCGCCGGAGGAGCGCCCAGGCGCGCTCGACGTGGCGCTCCTCGGTCCGCAGGCTGCTCACCGACAAACGGATCGTGAACCGGCCGGCAAGCCGGGTGTGGGACAGGAAGACCTCGCCGGTCCGGTTGACCGCATCGAGGATCGCGGCGTTCCGCTCGTCGAGCATGGCCGCGACCTCGGGCTCGCCCTCGCGGCCCGCCAGGCGCGCCGGACGCCAGCGCAGGCAGACCGTCGAGAACGGGACCGGCGCGAGACGCTCCCAGTCGGGCTCGGCGTCGACCCACTCAGCGAACCGCCGCCCGAGCTCGACGTGGTGGACCACCCGCCGGCGGAGACCGTCGAGCCCGAAGTAGCGGATCAGGATCCACAGCTTCAACGCCCGGAAGCGCCGGCCGAGCTGCGGCTGGTACTCGCTGTAGTCGCGGACCGGGGTGCTCCGGTCGAGCGTTCGCAGGTACTCCGGGACCGCGCTGAAGGCGGCCCGGAGCTGATCCATCCGGCGGGTCAGCAGGAGCGACGCGTCGAACGGCGTGAACAGCCACTTGTGCGGGTTGACGAGGACGGAGTCCGCCCGCTCCCAGCCGGCGAACGGCCCACGCGAGGCCGGATCGAGCGCGATCGCCCCGGCGTACGCCGCGTCGACGTGGAGCCACACGCCTTCGCGGGCGGCCACGTCGGCCATGGCACCGACCGGATCGACCGATGTCGACCCGGTCGTCCCGAGCGTGGCGACGATCGCGATCGGGGTCCTGCCCGCCGCCCGGTCGTCGGCGATCGCCGCTTCGAGTCGATCGAGTCGCAGCTCGAAGCGCTCGTTCGTCGCGATCCGGACGAACCCGGTCCTGCCGATCCCGAGGGTCATGCACGCCTTCTCGATCGACGAGTGGGCCTCGGCGGAGGCGTACACGCGCGGGGCGCCGGGCTCGCCGGCCAGGCCGTGATGGACCAGCCCGCGGGTCGCGGCGTCGAGGCCGGCCGCCTCGCGAGCGGCCGCCAGCGCGATCAGCGACGACGTCGACGCCGTGTCGGTCAGCAGGCCGTCGAACGACGGCGGCAGCCCGAGCCCCTGCCGGAGCCAGTCGACGACCACGCCTTCGAGCTCGGTCCCGATCGGCGACGTCCGCCACAGCATCGGGTTCTGGCTGAGCGCGGCGGCGAGCATCTCGCCGAGGATCCCGGGGCCCGACGCCGTCGATCCGAAATAGGCGAAGAAGCCGGGATGCTGCCAGTGGGTGGCGTTCGGCTCGACCAGCGTCCGATAGTCGGCCAGGATCGCGGCCACTGGTTCGGGCGCGCCAGGCGGCTCGGCCGGGAACTGGGGCCGAATGGAGCCCGGCTCGATCGGTGGCAGGACCGGGTAGTCCTCGACGCCGGTCAGGTAGTCGGCCATCACGTCCACGACGGCGTGGGCGGCCGCCCGGAACGTCTCCGGATCCATGTCGACGAGCCCATCGAGCTGGGCCGGGTCGAGCCGGTCCAGTGGACTGCCGGTCGGTCCGGTCGGCTGCGGGTCCTTCACGCGGCCGAGTCTACTAGGCGTGATGGCCCTGAAACGCTGGGACGAACGGGCGATACGGCCGCTATGGACCATCCCGATAAGGTTGGACGATGATCGACACGGCTCACCCGGGCGATCGACGCGGTCGCCTGCTGGCGATCATCTCGGCAGTTGCGGTCGGGATCGTCCTGACCCTGGGTCCGCTTGCGTCGGTCGCCGCCGGCGCCGATCCGACGCCGACCCCGGAGGCGACGGCCACCCCCGATCCGACGGCGACGCCCGCTCCGACCCCGACGCCCGACCCGACCGCCGCCCCGGCCCCGGACCCAACGCCCGCCCCACCTCCCGCCTACGTCCAGTCCCTGTTCAAGAGCGGCGACTTCGTCCGGCAGTACACCAGCTACCAGTGCGTCGGCGCGTCGATCCAGCTCATGCGCAACGTTCGGCGTGTCCCCGACAACCACCGCCGGCCGCGCCAGCGCGTGCTCTGGCAGATCGCTCGGAAGCGCAGTCTCTACCGGGCCGATGGCGGGGCGGATCCGTTCGGGTGGGCCGCCGCGCTCAAGGTCGTCGGCGTCGGCCGCTACTCGGTCGTCGGCGCGCCGACGCTCGATGCGGCGCTCCACACCGCCGCCTCGGCGATGGCCCGGACCGGCAAGCCCGTCGGGATGATCGTCTGGCGCGGATCGCACGCCTGGACGATGACCGGGTTCGGGACCACGGCCGACCCGGCCAGGACGAGCGACTTCGAGGTCGTCAACATCCGGATCTCCGATCCGCTCTACCCCTACTACCACGTCCGGAAGCGGACGATCTACCGGCCGAATACCGCCCTGACCCTCGATCTCGTGGCGAAGAACTTCACGCCGTACCACGACTCTCGCCGGGACGGGCGGATCGAGGGTCGCTACGTCGTGATCGTCCCGATCGCCGACGTCGCCGCGGACGCCAGCCCGAGCCCCAGCCCGGCGCCCTGACCCAAGGTCGATCTCGAGCCCCAACCGCCGTCCGGCGCGGTGTAGGCTGCTGCGATGACCGACCAGCCCGAACCGTCGCCCGCGAATCGCTCCGCGAACGAGGCCCGCGGCGACACCGAGGCTGCCAGGGACCCCGACTCGTTGAGCTACGACGACTTCCTGGTCGAGGTCAACCGAATGGCGGCAACCCGTGAGGCCGCCAGCCGTCGCGAGCGCGACGCACGGACGCTCAGCCTGGCCACGCTCGGCGTGGCCCTCGCTGCGCTCGGGGTCGCGCTGGTGGCGCTGGCCGTGGCGATCCTGAAGGCCTGATGCCCCGACCCGACCGGCGCCGGAGGATCAGTGCCCGGGATCACCCACGATGTCGAGCGTGCCTTGCCAGCAATCGGTGGTCATCCCGTCGTGGTCGCACTTGATCTCCGTGTACTCCCCCGTGACCAGGTTGCCCTTGCCCCAACCGTCGACGACGACGCCGCTGATCACGGCCTTCAGGCCGGTCTGCTCGACGTGGACGAGCGCGGTGAAGGGCCGCTTCGAACCCTTGATTTCGTACGTCGCCGCGATGACGGTGGTCGGGCCGGGCTGGAAGTCGAGAACCTTCCCGACGTAGGTTCCTTCGCCCGCGGCCCCGCCGACGACTCCGGCCATGCCGGGCCCCTCGCCGACCATCCACTTGGTGAACGTCGCGGTCCCGGACTCCGCCGGGCTCCTGGTCGTATCGACGACGGCAGCCATCGCTGGATCCTCCATCCACGGCGGAGGCGGAGTCCGGGAGACTCCCGCCTCCGCTCGTCTGGGAGACCGTAGCAGCCCCGCATCTCGGAAGCGTCTGGGCAGCTCCCGTGGAGTTCCGAGTCCCAAGGTCGTGGTCACGGTCGCCCTCGCTCGGCTCACCTCTTGCTAGGGATCGCCATCGAAGCGCGGAGCGGGGTCTGTTGCATCCGTTAGGGCGTCGCGGATGGCTGCGTGTCAATCAACCGTGGGACGCCGGAGCAAGGCCCGCTCGATGGCATGGCGGCGCCAACGATGACGTGCACCCCGGTCTCGGTGATGATGAGGGCGTCAGGACGGTGAGCGTCGCCCGGCAAGGTGGGGAACGCGATCGGAACTGCGTTGCTCGGCACGGGCGAGGGCGCGTCGACGGGGTCGACCGGACGCCAGCCGGCCTCCCAGATGTACTTCAGCGGTCGCGCAGGCAGGCACGTACTGAGGGCCGTCGGGGACGTTCCAAACGATCGCGACCGTGGTGAGGTTGCGGACGGTCAATCGATCGGTTCCGGTGCAGGCGACGAGGCCCATCGCTGTCGCGGTGCCCAGGACGACGATACCGCGACATCCTAGCATGACCGGGAGGGCAGACCGCAGGCGGGAGGGCAGGGCACCTCGCCTAGGGGAGGCCGGGCCTTGCAACCGGACCTGCAGGTGAGCGTCGAGCGCCTGCTGGCGCGGCTCGCCCGGTCCGACCGGGTCGCAGCGGAGGGCGTGGCAGGCGGATTCGAGGTTCGCCGAGCTCATTCGCGCAGCTGCCCAGTCGGTAGGCACCGACCACCGGCTGAACATGGATAGTGCACCGGAGGGTACGGTTTGACAGCTCGTGGCGGAGGTACCGATCCGACTCCGCCCCGCCGGGTCACGTGCGCGGTTCTGCGCCGGCATACAGGGCATCGTTCGACCGGCACCTCGCGCTCGAGCTGCGCTGGCGCAGACGAGCGGCGAAGCCATCGACGATGGCATCCGCTCGACTCGCAGTCGTGTCGGCATCTCAGCAGTCGCCCCGTGACGACGCGGGCGAGAGGGCGCGCGGGGTCGCTCGACTCGCGCGACGAGCGTCTCGATCGATCACGCCGTCACGTGAGTGTCCTGCGCCAGTCGTCGAGCTATGGCGCTCTCCATTCCGCATAGGAGATGCTTCGTCGCCATGGGACGTAGACGATCTCGGCGCCCGGGTCGATGAACTTGCGGATCAGCCATGGGCAGTCGATCCCGTCGGTCTTCGGGCACTGCGGGTGACCCACTTCATCGGTTTCCTCCTCTAGGAACTCGACGCCTTCGGGCAGGGTCGGACCGTCAGACTGTGATCGGGCCCCCCGGCACGAACCGCAGGGCCTCGTTCGTGCCGGAGTGGTCGGGGCGGCCGGATTTGAACCGACGACCACCAGTCCCCCAGACTGGTGCGCTACCAGACTGCGCCACGCCCCGACGAGAGGCCGAGTCTAGCAGACGACCGGCTCATGACCGATCGAGGGTGGCCACCCAGCGCCGATAGTCGGCGAGCTCGTCCTTCGACTCGCGGGCGAGCAGATCGACGAGGCAGCGCTTCGCGCTCTTGCCCTCGAACAGCGCCCGGTGGACCTCGCGGGCGATCGGCATCTCGACCCCGAGCCGGTCGGCCAGCTCGATCGCGGCATCGACCGTGTAGGCCCCCTCGGCCACGCCCGGCAGGCTCGCCTCGATGTCCGCCCAGCGGCGGCCACGGGCCAGCTCGACCCCGAGCCGGTGGTTCCGGGACAGCGGCGAGCCGCAGGTCGCGATGACGTCGCCGATCCCGGCCAGTCCGGCGAACGTGAGCGGGTTCGCGCCGGCGGCGATCCCGAGCCGGGTCATCTCGGCCAGTCCGCGGGTCATCAGCCCGGCCTTGCCGTTGTCGCCGAAGCCGAGCTCCTCGGCCGCTCCGGCGGCGATCGCGACGACGTTCTTGAGCGCGCCGCACAGCTCGACCCCGATCAGGTCCGTGTTGACGTAGAGGCGGAACCGGCGCCGCCCGAGCCGCGCCTGGATCCGGGCCGCCAGCGCCTCGTCGTCGGCCGCCACGACCGCCGAGGCCGGCAGGCCGCGGGCGATCTCGAGGGCGAGGTTCGGCCCCGACAGCGCCGCGATCCGGGCCGGATCGAACCGGCCGGCCTCGGCGATCACCTGGCTCATCCGGTGGAGCGTGCCGCCCTCGAGCCCCTTCACGACCGACAGCAGGTCTGCCGTTCGCGGGACGGCCGACGCGACCCGGGCGACCTCGTGGCGGAGATGACTCGACGGAATGGCGAACAGGACGAGCTCGGCCGAGGCGAGGCTGGCCAGGTCGGCCGAGACCATGAGCCGATCCGGGAACCGGATGCCGGGCAACCGCTGGACGTTCGCCCGATCCGTGTTCAACCGCTCGGCAGTCTCCGCGGTCCTGGCCACGAGCACCGCCGGCTCGCGCCTGGCGACGAGGATCGCCAGCGTGGTCCCCCACGCGCCGCTCCCGACGACGGCGACTCGCGGGGCGTCGGTCACGCCCGGCGGCTCCTCTTGGCCGCCGGTGAGCCAGGCTTGCGGCTGACCGTCACGCCGCCCTTGGTCCCGGCCTTCGCCCCGGCACCGCCCGATCGCCGGCGACGCGGCAGCTCGACCGAGCTGCGTTCCCGGAAGACCAGCCGGATCGGGGTCCCGTCGAAGCCGTACGCCTCGCGAAGCTGGTTCTCGAGATAGCGCCGATAGCTGAAATGGACGCTGCCCGCCTCGCGGGCGAAGATCACGAACGTCGGTGGCGCCACCGCCGCCTGGGTGCCGTAGAAGATCTTCGGGCGCTTGTTCTTGACCAGCGGCGGGACCTGGCGCCGGACGGCCTCCCCGAGGAGCCGGTTGAGCTCGCCGGTCGGGATCCGCTTGCGCCGCTCGCCCCACACGTCGACCGCGGCCTCGAGGACCCGACCCACCCGCTGGCCGGTCTTGGCGCTGATCGAGACGACCGGGGCGAAGTCGAGGAAGGGGACCTCGCGCCGGATCGAGCTGACGTACTCGTCGAAGGTCTTGTCGGTCTTCTCGGCGAGCAGGTCCCACTTGTTGATCGCGATGACCAGTCCGCGGCCCTCCTCGACGACGTAGCCCGCGACGTGGGCGTCCTGGGCGGTCAGCCCGTCGACCGCGTCGAGGACGAGGATCGCCACGTCCGCCCGGGCGACCGCCCGGAGGGTCCGCAGGGCGGAGTAGCGCTCGGCGGTCGGGCCTGAGGCCGTCTTGCCCCGCCGGCGCATCCCGGCCGTGTCGATGAGGACGATCTCGCTCCGTCCGTAGGCCAGGGTCGTGTCGATCGCGTCGCGGGTCGTGCCCGGGATCTCGCTGACGATCGAACGCTCCTCGCCGAGCAGCGCGTTGAGCAGGCTCGACTTGCCGACGTTCGGCCGGCCGACGATCGCGATCGCGACCGGCGCGTCCTCCGACTCCGCGGCGATCGCGGCATCCCACTTCCGGGCGGCCGCGTCGATCGCCTGATCGCCGCTCTCGGCGCCGGGCTCCTCATCGGCGCCGTCACCGTCGAGCCCGCCCAGCGGCTCGTCGCCGACGACGAGCGGCTCGAGAAAGCCGTCGGCGACATCGCGGGCCCAGGCCTCCGCCTCGGCCTCGCGCGCCTTCCGGGCGAGCTCCGCCTCGGTCTCCGGCGGGAGCGCCCAGACGATCGCGTCGAGCAGGTCGCCGGTCCCCCGGCCGTGGGCGGCGCTGATCGGGTACGTCTCGTCCCAGCCGAGCGAGAAGAACTCGGCGGCCTCGAGCTCGCGCCGATCGTTGTCGGCCTTGTTGACCGCCACCAGGACGGGTGAGCTCGCCCGGCGGAGCAGCTCGGCCGCCTCGAGGTCGGGCGGGGTGATCCCGGCCTGGGCGTCGACGACGAACACGATGACGTCGGCCTCCGCGATCGCCAGGCGGGCCTGCTCCTGGACGCGCGCCTCGATCGGGTCGGCGGTGTCGAGCTCGAGCCCGCCGGTGTCGACGATCACGAACCGCCGGCCGTTCCAGTCCGCCTCCCCGTAGAGCCGGTCGCGGGTCGTCCGGGCGCGGTCCTCGACGATCGCATGCCGAGTGCCGAGGATCCGGTTGAACAGCGTGCTCTTCCCCACGTTGGGTCTGCCGACGATCGCCAGGATCGGCAACTGACTCCCCGGTGGGCTCACGCGCAACCTTCGGAGGACCGAGGCGACGCCCCGCGAGCCATCGGTCCGAGGACTCGGCCGACGACGGCGACGACCGGCAGGGCGTCCATCGCGGCGCTCAGGCGGCGCCGGCGGACGCTGGGCCGTTCGGGTCGCGGGCTGGCAGCGAGGTCGTCCGGCCGGCCGGCGTGGCCGCGGCCAGCAGGGCGGTCAGCGCCAGGTCATGGGCGGCGGCCGCCGCCTCGGCGGTCCCGGCCAGCTCGAGGATCCGCTCGGCGACCGCCTGGAGGTCCTCGATCGGGGTCGACGTCCCGCCGGTCACGCCGACGATCCCGGCCGTGCCGAACACCGCCGGGTCGCCGAGGTCGCGGACGCTCTCGATCTGGATCGCGTGCGTCCCGGCGATCTCGCACAGCCGGGTCAGCTCCTTCGTGTTGGCCGACGAGCGGCCGCCGACGACGACCATGAGGTCGACCTCGCCGGCGATCTCGAGCGTGTCCTCCTGGCGCCGGATCGTGACCGGGCAGACCGTGTTGACGATCTTCAGCTCGTGGCTGCGCGAGACCATGTAGGCCGCGAGCTTCTCGAACTTCCACGGTGGCTGGGTGCTCTGCGAGATGAGCGCCATCTTCTTGCGCCGCGGGATCTTCGGCCAGTCGTCCTCCTCGTCGACGACGATCGCCTCCGGGGCGAAGCCGAGCAGGCCGACGACCTCGGGGTGCTTCGGCGTGCCGAGCAGGACGATCGTGTAGCCCTCCTCGACCAGCTTGACCAGCTCGCGCTGCTCCTGGATCACCCAGGTGCAGGTCCCGTCGATGACCTCGAGCCCGCGCGCCTCGGCCCGGGCCATGACCTCCGGCCGGACGCCGTGGGCCCGGATGACGACCGCGGCGCCGTGATCGACGTCGTCGAGCGTGTCGACCGTCTGGACGCCGATCTCCTCGAGGTCGCGGATCACGCCCTCGTTGTGGACGACCTGGCCAAGGGTGTGGGTGACCTTGCCGGCGGCCGCCGCTTCCTTCGCCTTGTCGATCGCTTCGCGGACGCCATAGCAGAACCCGGTTCGCTTGGCGATCCTGACGTCTCGCACGGTTCCCATCGGCTCGATTATCGCACGGGGTCCCCGCTCGACCCGTTCGCCGGCCGGCCGGCGCCGGCCTCGACGAGCTCGGCCGCCCCGGCGTAGACGCCGCGCTGGGCGGGCGGCAGGAGCGCGGCGATCCGGCCCATGATCTCGGTCGTGGCGGCGACCTGGGCCGCCCGCCGCTCCGCGCCGGATCCCGGCGCGCTGATCGTGAACGGCTCGCCGACCCGCAGGACGACCCGGCGCCGCCCGACATGGGGCAGCTTCTGCCCGCGCGGCCAGACCCGGCGCGTCCCGGCCAGTCCGATCGGGACGATCCGGGCCCCGCTGCGCAGGGCGAGGATCGTCGTGCCCTCCTTGGCCTCCTGGAGCGTCCCCGCCGGGCTGCGCGTCCCCTCGGGGAAGACGATCAGGACGTGGCCCTCGTCGAGGATGCGCTTGGCCGTCCGGAACGCGTCGACATCGGCCGCGCCGCGCTGGATGCCGATGACCGCGTTGTGCTCGATGAGCTTGCCGAGGACCGGCCAGTCGAGCGCCTCCTGCTTGCCGAGCCAGTAGATCCGTCGACCGAGCGCCGGGGTGACGAACGAGCCGATCAGCGGGGCGTCCGCGTTCGAGACGTGGTTCGCGACGAGGAGCAGCGGTCCCTCGAGACCCCGGAGGTGCTCGAGCCCGTGGAGCTCGACCCGCCCGAAGAGCTGCCAGGCGAACCGCCCGAACGCGTCGGTCGCCCGGATGAACCAGGTCGTGTCATCGCCGAGCGGCCGTTGCTCGGACGGATGGGGCGTCTCGGCCACGGGACCGCTCACCGGACCGCTCGCCGCGACGCCTCGGCCGTCCGGATCGCCGCCTCGACCGCCGCCACCGTCTGCTCGAAGCTGTTGCCGTCGGTCTGGACGTGGAGCGCGTCGTCGGCCGGTCGGAGCGGGGCGACCGGACGGTTGCGATCGAGGTCGTCGCGCCGCCGGAGGTCGGCCAGGATCGCGCTCGCCTCGGGCGACCCCGGCGCGAGGCCGCGCTCCTCGGCCCGCCGCCGGGCTCGCTCCTCGGCGGAGGCATCGAGGAAGATCTTCAGGTCGGCGTCGGGCAGGACGACCGTCCCGATGTCGCGGCCGGCCATGACGATGCCGCCGCCGTCGGCCAGCGCCCGCTGCCGGGCCAGCAGCGCCGCGCGGACCTCGGGCACGCGCGACAGCTCGCTGACCGATCGATCGACCTCGGGCCGACGGACCTCATCGGTCACGTCGACCCCATCGACGAGGACCCGCGACAGCCGGCCGCCCTCGTCCGCCGCGAGCTCGACCTCGTCGACGAGCGGCACGAGCGCGACCGGGTCGCCGAGGTCGACGCCGCGGCGCAGCGCGATGTCGGTCAGGGCGCGGTAGAGCAGCCCGGTATCGCAGAACCGGTAGCCGAGCTCGCGGGCCGCGGCCGCGCCGACGCTGCTCTTGCCGGACGAGGCCGGCCCATCGAGCGCCACGACGAGCCGGCGGCCGTTCGGCGCGGGCGGAACCGGCTCGGGCGGGCTCCCATCGTTCACCGTCATCGGGTCGAGGATACCCGCCCCGCCCCGAGCGCCCGAACCTCGGCCGCGCTCAATGGCCGCACCGAGCCCGACCGGAGCGTGCCGAGGCGGACGGTCCCGATCCGGACCCGGGCGAGCCGCTCGATCGGGGCGCCGACGGCCGCGAACATCCGCCGGAGCTGCCGCTTCCAGCCCTGGCGGAGCGTCGCCCGGTACCAGACGAGCCGCGCCGGCGGCGGGTCGAGGACGTCGACGAGGAGGCGAACCTCGGTCGCGGTCATGGGCCGCAGATGGCTCAGTGTCGCGTGGCCCTCGTCGAGCCGGATCCCGGCCCGCAGGCTCGCCTCCTGCCCGGCCGACAGGCTCCGGCCGAGGCCGATCGCGTACTCGCGCTCGACGCCGAACCGCGGATGGAGGACCCGGTCGGCCCAGGCTCCGTCGTTCGTCAGCAGGATCAGGCCCTCGGAGTCGAGGTCGAGCCGCCCGACCGGGTAGAGCCGGCCGGCGCCGGCGAGGGCCCGCGGGACGAGGTCGATGACGGTCGTTGCGGCGTGCCGGTCGCGGGTCGTCGAGGTCACCCCGAGCGGCTTGTGGACGACCAGGTGGACGGGAGCCGACGCCTCCCCGACCGGCTGTCCATCGACGGCGATCAGCACGCCCCCGGGCTCGACCGACTCGCCGAGCGTCGCGACTCGCCCGTCGACGGTGACCCGGCCGGCGGCGATGAGCCGCTCGGCCTCCCGGCGCGAGGCGATCCCGGCAGCGGCGATGACCTTCTGGAGCCGCTCCGGGGCCATCAGCCCGGGCCGGGTCCGACGGCGACCCCCCGCAGCTCGCCCGCGGACGGATCGCCCTCGTCCGGCTCGGTGTCGTCGCCTGTCGGCTCGAGCTCGGCGGTCGCCTCGACGAGCCGCGCGGCGACGTCCGCGTCGAGCGGCGGGAGCTCCTCGAGGCTGGCCAGCCCGAACCGCTCGAGGAACTCGAAGTCGGTCCCGTAGAGGTACGGCCGGCCCGGCGTCTCGGCCCGGCCGAGCTCGACGACGAGCCGGCGGTGGAGGAGCGCCCGGAGCGTGTAGTCGGAGTCGACCCCGCGGATCCGCTCGACCGCGCTCTTCGTGACCGGCTGGCGGTAGGCGACGATCGCGAGCGTCTCGAGGGCGGCCGGCGACAGCCGGGTCGCGTCGGCTCCGATGTAGCGCCCGATGAGCCGGCCCGCCTCGGATGCGGTGGCGAGCTCGACCCGGTCGCCCGAGACGACGAGGCGGATCCCGCGGGCCGCGAGCGTCACCTCGAGGTCGCCGATCCGGGCGTCGACGGTCGCCCGGTCGACCCCCGCCAGCTGGGCGATCTCGCGCCGTCCGAGCGGCCGTTCGGCGACGAACAGGAGCGCCTCGAGCGTCGCCTCGGTCAGGCCGAGCGGCTCGTCCGCCGCCGGGTCTCGGTCGGGCGCGGGTCCGTCGGTCGGGCGTTCGAGCTCGTCGGTCACGCGTACGACTCCAGGGACTCGTCGATCGGCTCGTCGGCGTCGACGCCGGCGGCGGCCCGCTCGGCGGCGGTCGCCGGCCGGGCCACGATCGGCCCCCACGGCTCGGCCTGCTCGACGACGATCTCGCGCCGCTTCATCAGCTCGAGCAGGGCGAGGAACGTGACGACGACGACGACCCGGTCGCGAACGCCGCGCAGGAGGTCCTGGAGGACGACCGTGTCCGCATCGCGCAGGGCCGCCCGGATGAGCTCGGCTCGCTGGGCGATCGTGATCGTCCGCGGCACGGTCTCGGGCGGGGGTGGCGGCGGCGGGACGACCCGCAGGAGGGTGGAGATCGCGGCGGGCAGGAGGAGCGGGTCGAGCGGTGGGGCCGGCGGCGCGACCGCCCCCGATCGGGCCGCGCTGGCGGCGGCCGTCGGCTCACGCCGGAACAGCCCGACCCGGGTGATGCCGCCGGCCTGGAGGTCGGCGCCGGCGTCGCGGTAGGCGCGGTACAGGATCAGGCGGGCGCGGAGGGCCGCCTCCGGATCGGGCGCCTCGTCCGGGATCGCGGCCGGGTCCGCCGGGCGAGGCAGCAGCGCCCGGCTCTTGATCAGGATGAGCTGGCCGGCGATCGCGACGAACCCGCTGACGTTCCCGATCCGGTCCTCCTCGAGCCCGGCGAGCGCGTCGAGATAGGCCTCGGCGAGGGCGCCGAGGGGCACGGTCAGCACGTCGAGGTGGCGGGCTTCGATGAGCGACAGGAGGAGCGCCAGCGGGCCCTCGAACGCCTCGAGCCGGACCTGGGTCGCCGTCTCGGGCCGGCGGCCCTCGGCGAACACGACCGCCGGTGACCCGCCTGGGGCGCGCATCGGTCCGTTCATCGTCAGTTCGCCTCGTCGGCCAGACGGAGCAGCTCGCCGGCCGTCGGTTCGAGCGGCGCGGCCTGGTGCCGGATGAGCTCGGCGGTCCGGGTCGAGCAGCCGGCCTCGATGGCCATGGCCGCCGACAGGTCGGCGTGATCCCGGATCCGATCGAGGGCCGGGCCGAACCCGGGCAGGACCCGGGCGACCGACACGACCCACGGGCCCCAGGCCTCGCCGAGCGACCAGGCCACCCGGGGCAGGACGCCCACGCTCGGTCCCTTCGCGCAGTCGTGGAGGAGCCCGGCGAGGAGCAGCTCGTCGTCGGTGACGCCGGCGGCGCGCAGGCTGGCCACGACGTCGAGCCCATGGCGCCGGTCGGCGACGTGCATCCCGTCGAACAGGGCCAGCTGGTCCGCCGTCAGCCAGCCGGCCAGGGCGGCTCGCTCGGCCGGCCGCACCCGGGCCCGGAGGTGGCCCCGGAACTGGCGGACCTTAGATCCCCAGGAGAAGGTTGGTGAGGCCATTGATGATCTCGAAGACGACGTTCCCGAGTGGCGTGAGGACGATCGCGAAGATCACCACGAGGAGCAGCAGGCTGCCGTACTGGGCGAGCATCGGGCGGATCTGCCAGGCGGTCGCGGGGCTGACGAGCCGGAACAGGATCGCCGACCCGTCGAGCGGCGGGACCGGGATCATGTTGAACACCGCCAGCACGATGTTGATCGCGACGAACAGCCGGATCACGTTGTCGAGCATGAGCGTCGGCCCGGTCTCGAACGGCGTCCCGATCACGCCGACGGCCACCAGGATGCGCCAGACGATCGCGGCGGCGACGGCCATCAGCAGGTTCGAGGCCGGTCCGGCGAGCGCCACGAGCACCTCGCCGTTCCGCCGGTCGCGCAGGTTGTTCGGGTTGACCGGCGTCGGCTTCGCCCAGCCGAACAGCAGGCCCGAGCCCGACAGGGCCGAGATCGCGAGGAGCAGCCCGCCCATCGGGTCGAAGTGGACGATCGGGTTGAGGGTCAGCCGGCCGTACATCTTGGCGGTCCCGTCGCCGAGGCGATAGGCCGCCCAGGCGTGGGCCGCCTCATGGATCGGGAAGGCGAACAGGAGGAACACGCCGATCAGGACGACGGCCTGGACGAGCTCCGCTGACGTCATGCCGAACACGCGCTACCTCGATTCTCCGGGGCGGGACTCGGCAATCCTACCGTCCGCGGCGCGACGGGGCTCAGAGCCGCTCGAGCAGCTCGGCCTTCTTCGCCTCGTACTCGGCCGCGCTGATGGCTCCGCGGTCGCGCAGATCGGCCAGCCGGTGGAGCGTGTCGGTGACTTCCTCGGGCGACATCGCGGCTCCTTCGGGTGCGGCTGCCGCCGGCGGCGCGCTGGTCGCGGCTCGTCCCGGCCGTTGCCGCGGCGGCCGTCGCGGCCGGAGCCGTCGAGGCCTCCGCGGACGGGCTCGGCGCGCGGAGCGGGGGGCTGGGCATCGGCGCGGCGACCTCGCGCTCGAGGGCGTACTTCGCGTTGAGCATCGTCTTCTTGAAGTTGGCCGCGTCGTTGAGCATCTTGAAGTCGTCGACGGTCGTGTCGGAGGCGGTCAGGATCGACAGGTCGCCGAAGTGGAGGAGCCGCCCGAACAGCCCCTGGCGGAGGACCGCGTCGTTGATCTTCTCGAGCGAGCTGTCCTTCGAGACCTTGTTGACGATCCCCTCGACCTGCATCACCCGGCGGTTGGTGATGATGTAGTCCTGGAACGTCCAGCTGGCGTAGCGCCAGCCGACCCAGATCAGGGCGCCGACGAACGCGATCAGGGCGACCCAGTTGAAGAACGACCAGTCGGTGACCTGGCCGAGCACGAAGAACCCGGCCGCGACCGCGGCCAGGATCCAGAAGGCCACGGTGTAGGCGACGATCGAGAACCAGTGCTGGCGGGTCCGAAGCAGGATGTGCTCGCCTTCGGCGATCAGGCCATCGGCATAACGCGCCATCGGGGTCGTGCCTCCTTCAGGCCCGCGGGTGGGCGCGGGCGTAGACGTCGCGGATCCGTTCGCCGGTCAGATGGGTGTAGAGCTGGGTCGTGCTGATACTCGCATGCCCGAGCAACTCCTGGACGACCCGCAGGTCGGCGCCGCCCTCGAGCAGATGGGTCGCGAACGAGTGGCGCAGGGTGTGTGGCGTCACCCGTTCCGGCAGGCCCGCCTCGACGGCCGCCCGGCGAACGATCGCCCAGGCCTGCTGGCGGCCCAGCCGCCGGCCGTGAGCCGAGAGGAACAACGGCCCGCCGCGGAGTGGCTCGACGTGGTGGAGCGCCAGCCAGCGGGGACGCACGGCGTCGAGGTAGCGCTCGAGCCAGTCGAGGGCGACCTCGCCGACCGGGACGAGCCGCTCGCGGTCACCCTTCCCGATCACCCGCACGAACCCGCCGTCGAGCGACAGGTCCTCCCGATCGAGGCCGAGCGCCTCGCTGATCCGGAGCCCGGCCGCGTAGAGCAGCTCGACCAGCGCTCGGTCCCGGATCCGGACCGGCTCGTCGGGCAGATCGCCGCTCGTCGCCTCGAGCAGCCGCTCGGTCTCACCGACGTCGAGCGTCTCGGGGAGCCGGCGAACCTGGCGCGGCAGGTCGATCCGGGCGGCCAGGTCGATCGCGATCAGCTCGTCCCCGTAGGCGAACCGGTAGAACCCCCGGATCGAGGCCGCCCGGCGGCGCAGGCTGCTCGGCCGGAGGCTGGCCGCCGAACGGGCGAGATAGCGGGTCGCCGGCTCGGCGCTGGCCGACCAGCCGCCGGCCACGCCGGGTGCCCGGACGAAGCCGGCCAGGTCCGAGCCGTAGGCGCGGAGCGTCGCCGGCGCGAGGCCTCGCTCGACGCGCAGGTGGAGCAGGTAGCCGTCGATCGCGGCCACGAGCGTGGGCGAGCCGCCCCGTGGGCGCGCGCTCATGCCGGGACGGCCGGCGCGCCCCCGCCGATCGACCGCCGCCACTCGGCCACGCGATCGAGCAGCTCGCGAGCCCCGGCCGACGACGCGTCGCCCCCGGCCGGTCCGCCGAGCATCTGGGCGAGCTCGTCGATCCGCTCGTCACCGTCGAGGCGCCGGACCTCGGTCACCGTCCGTCCGTCGCGCTCCCGCTTGGCGATCCGGTAGTGGACATCGGCGTGGGCGGCGATCTGGGGCAGGTGGGTGACGCACAGGACCTGGTGGCCACGGGCGAGCGTCCACAGGCTCCGCCCGACCGGATCGGCGCTCCGACCGCCGATCCCGCTGTCGATCTCGTCGAACACGAGGGTCGGGGTCGAGTCGGCCGCGGCCAGGACCTCCTTGATCGCGAGGGCCACCCGGCTCAGCTCGCCGCCCGAGGCGATCCTCGCGAGCGGCCGGGCCGGCTCTCCCAGGTTCGGGGCGAAGCGGAAGACGACCTCGTCGATCCCGCTCGCGTCGAACGCCAGCGCATCGCCGCCAACCTCGACCGCCGGCTCGTCCCGCCCGGCCGGACGGTGGCCGAGCTCGACCTCGAAGCCCGTCCGGGCGAACCCGAGCTCGCCGAGCGCCACTGAAACCGCCTCGGCCAGCCGGCCGGCCGCCTCGCGGCGCAGCTCGGACAGGGTCGCCGCGAGCCCGGCCACCTCGGCCAGCCGGACGGCGTCCTCGGCCAGGCGTCGATCGCGCTCGCCCTCGAGCCCTCGGAGCCGGTCGGCCTCGGCCGCCATCGCCTCGCCGTGGGCGATCACGGCCGCCTCGTCGTCGCCGAAGCGCCGTTCGAGGGCGTAGATCAGTGACAGTCGCTCCTCGAGCCGCTCGAGGTCGGCCGGGTCGTGGTCGAGTGCCTCGACCAGCAGTCTGACCTCGGCCGCGACATCCTCGAGCTCGCCGTCAAGGCCGGCCAGTCGTTCGGCGAGCGGCTCGAACCGCGGGTCGAACCGGACGAGCTCGCGGACGTCGTGGAGGGCCGCGCCGAGACCCTCCCGGGCGCCGCTCCCCTCCCCCAGGAGCGCATCGCGGATCGCCCGGCCGCCGCGGGCGATCGCCTCGCCATGACGGGCGGCGCCCAGCCGGGCCTGGATCTCGTCGACCTCCCCCGTGCGCAGCCCGGCTGCGGCGATCTCGCCGGCCTCGTGCTCGGCGAGCTCGATCCGGCGGACGAGCTCACGCGGGTCGACGCTGAGCTCGGCCAGCGCAGCCCGGTTGCGGCGCCAGCGATCGACTGCCGCGGCAACGGCCTCCCGGGCCACCCAGCAACCGCCGTAGGCATCGAGGAGGTCACGCTGGACGCGCTCGTCGAGGAGCCGCTGCTGGTCGTGCTGGCCGTGGATCTCGACGAGCCCGCCGACGGTCTCGGCCAGGCGTGCCGCGGTGACCGGCTCGTCGTCGAGTCGGGCGGTCGACCGACCCTCGGCCGCGACCTCGCGGACGACGATCAGCGGCTCGGGGCGGCGGTCGAACAGGGCCTCGACCCGGGCCGCCGTGGCGCCGTGCCGGACGAGCCCGGTGTCGGCCCGGGCGCCGAGGGCCAGGCCGAGGGCGTCGATCAGGAGGCTCTTGCCGGCGCCGGTCTCCCCGGTGATGACGTTGAGTCCCTCGCCAAGCTCGAGCCGGAGCCGGTCGATGAGGGCCAGGTCGGCGACGGCCAGCTCGAGCAGCCGTCCGGCCGAGTCGTCGGTCACGACGGCAGGAGCTCCACCTTGTGCCGGAGCAGGTCCCAGAACGGGATCGCCCCGTCGGGCTCGACGAACCGGATCGAGCGGGCGCCGGCCGACACCTCGACGACGTCGCCGACGGCCACCGGCAGGTCCTCGCGGCCATCGATGCTGACGAGCGACTCGTAGGCGTCGACGATCCGGGCGGTCACCGTCTGGCTCGGGCTGACGACGACCGAGCGGATCGCCGAGAGATAGCCCGCGATCGGGGTCACGACGAGGTTGCGGCTGATCGGGTCGAGGATCGGACCGCCGGCCGAGAACGAGTAGCCGGTCGACCCGGTCGGGCTGGCGACGATCAGGCCGTCGGCGATGAACGTGGCGAGATGGCTCGGCCCGATCGACACGTCGAGCCGGACGACGCGGGCGAGGGCGCCCCGGGCGACCACGACGTCGTTCAGGGCGAAGAACTCGTGGCCGGCGGCCCGCCCGGCCGGCCGGATCACCCCGCGCAGGGTCATCCGCTCGTCGAGCGTGAACGCCCCGGCGGCCACCTGGGCGAGGACGGCTTCGAGCCCGTCGGCTTCGACCTTCGACAGGAACCCGACCTTGCCGAGGTTGATCCCGAGCAGCGGGACGTCGACCTCGGCCACCGCCCGGGCGGCCCGCAGGAACGTGCCGTCGCCCCCGAGGACGACGAGGACGTCGGTCGACGGCAGCTCGCGGACGAGGGTCTCGAGCTCCCCGGACGGCGCCGACCAGTGGGCCAGCCCGCGAACCCCGCACCAGCCCTCGGCCCGGTCGCGGACCTCGTCGGCGGCGTCATGGGTCGGGTTGTAGGCGAAGCCGATCCGCCGGACCGCGGTCACCGCCTGCCGACCTCGACCAGCCTCGCGTCGGTCAGCTGGTCCGCCTCGCGGGCGGTCGGACCGACGGCCAGCTGGAGCAGGAACTCGCGGTTGCCGTCCGGACCGAGCAACGGCGAGGCGATCGTGTCGACCGCACCGAGACCGAGCTCGCGAGCGCGGGCGACCACCCGCCGCAGGACGTCGAGATGGACCGCCGGATCGCGCACGACACCCTTGTCGACGGCGCCTCGGCCGGCCTCGAACTGCGGCTTGACGAGGGCCACGATCGGCCCGCCGGTCGGTCCGAAGCAGCCGGCGATCGGACCCAGGACGAGCCCGAGCGAGATGAACGAGACGTCGACCACCGCCAGCCCGATCGGCTCCGGCAGCACGCCCGGACCGAGCGTCCGGGCGTTCGTTCGCTCCATCGACACGACCCGCTCGTCCCGGCGCAGGCGGTCGGCCAGCTGGCCCCGCCCCACGTCGACCGCGTAGACCCGCGCCGCGCCGGCCTGGAGCAGGACATCGGTGAAGCCGCCCGTCGAGGCGCCGACGTCGAGGCAGACGAGGCCGCCCGGGTCGAGCCCGAACGCGGCCAGCGCCGCCGCCAGCTTGTGGCCGCCGCGCGAGACGTACGGCTCCGGCGTCTCGACGACCAGCGGGACGGCCGGGTCCAGGAGGTCACCCGGCTTCCGGTCGCGCCGGGCCGCGTCGCCGGTGCCGACCTTGACCCGCCCGCCGAGGACGAGCGCCTGGGCCCGGCTGCGCGTGTCTGCCAGCCCCCGGTCGACGAGGAGCTCGTCGAGGCGCCGCCGGGTCGTCCGGCCGGTCGGGATCGTCTCGGCGCTCACCGGCCTATCGTGGCACAGCCGCCGTCCGCCGACCGATCGGCATCTCGCCCCGGCGATCGTCGCCGCGGGCCGAGTGACGCGGTCAGGCCTCGCGGAGCGCCGAGGATCGTGGGGCGGCCGACGCCGGCGGCCACAGCCCGAGGCCCTCGAGCGTCTCGCGGATCTGCGCCTCGATCCCGGCCGCGTCGAGCCGGATGAGCCGGCGCAGGTCGCCGACCGAGCCGTGGTCGACGAACCGGTCGCCGGGGATGCCGACGATCTTGAGCGGCACGTCGCGCAGGCTCGGATCGGTCAGCCGGGCATCCTCGAGCAGCTCCAGGACGGCCGACCCGAACCCGCCGCTGACGACGCTCTCCTCGAGGGTCACGACGAGCTGCTTGCCGCGGGCCGAGTCGAGGATCAGGTCCCGATCGAGCGGCTTGGCGAAGCGCGCGTTGATGACCTCGACCGACCAGCCGTCGGCGGCCAGCGCCTCCGCCGCCGCGACGCCCCGGGCCACGATCGGGCCGAACCCGACGATCAGCACGTCCGACCCCTCGCGGACGATCTCGCCGCGCCCGATCTCGAGGATCTCGGGCTCGCGCGGCGGCAGGTCGAAGCCGGGGTCGCGCGGGTAGTGGAGGGCGAACGGATGCGGCTGGGCGAGCGCCGTGCGGAGCAGGGAGCGCAGCTCCTGCTCGTCCTTCGGGCTGGCGATCACGAGATGCGGGATCTGGCGCTGGGCGGGCAGCGTGAACATGCCCTGGTGGCTCGTGCCGTCCTCGCCCACCAGGCCGGCCCGGTCGACCGCCAGGAGGACCGGCTGGTCGTTCTGGCACAGGTCGTGGACGGTCTGGTCGAAGGCCCGCTGGAGGAACGTCGAGTAGATCGCGACGACCGGCCGCCGGCCGCCCATCGCCATCCCCGTCGCCAGCGTGACGGCATGCTGCTCGGCGATCCCCACGTCGAAGAAGCGGTCGGGGAACTCCGCCTGGAACCGGTTCAGGCCGGTCCCGGTCGGCATGCCCGCGGTGATCGCCACGATCCGCCGGTCGGCCCGGGCCAGCTCGATCAGCTCGGCGCTGAAGTGGGCCGTGTAGTTGGGTGGCTTCTTCGGGGCGTCGGGCGGGGCGATCGCCGGGGTCGCGTCGTCGGACATGCCCGGGTCCTGGATCGGCCGGCTCGTGGCGCGGGCGGCGCCGGTTGCGCCGTTGGCGCCGTTCGCTCGACCGGCGAACTCCTCGGTCATCGGCGGCAGGGCCGCCCCATGGAAGCCGACCTGGTCGGCCTCGGCCGGACGGTAGCCGTGGCCCTTCTGGGTCCGGACGTGGACGATCACCGGTTCACGCAGCTCGAGCGCCTGGGCGAACGTCCGCTCGAGGGCGATGAGGTCGTGCCCGGGGACCACCCCGATGTAGGTGATCCCGAGGTCCTCGAACAGCTGGCCGGGCTGGGCGAAGTTGACGACCGACTTGCGCAGGCGTCGGGACAGCTCGAGGGCCGTCTCGCCGACGAACGGCAGACGCTCGATCGTGCGGTCGTAGGCGGTCCGCCCGTGCTGCCAGGCCGGCGAGAGCTTGATCTGGCTGAGGTACTTGCTGAAGGCCCCGACGGTCGGGCTGATCGACATCTCGTTGTCGTTGAGCACGATCAGCAGCTGCGTCCCACGGTGGCCGATGTCGTTGAGCGCCTCGAGGCTCAGCCCGCTCATCATCGCGGCGTCGCCGACCACGACCGCGACGCGCTCGAAGCCGTGCCGCAGGTCGCGCGCCTCGGCCAGGCCCTGGGCGATCGACAGGCCGGTCCCGGCGTGTCCGCCATCGAACACATCGTGGGGCGACTCGCTCCGGCGCGGGAAGCCGCCGACCCCGTTGAGCTGGCGGAGCGTGCCGAACCGGGCCAGCCGTCCGGTCAGCAGCTTGTGCGGGTACGCCTGGTGGCCGGTGTCCCAGACGATCCGGTCGCGCGGCGATTCGAGCAGCCGGTGGAGGGCGATCGTCACCTCGACCACCCCGAGCGACGATCCGAGGTGTCCGCCGGTCGTGGCGACCGTCGAGATGATCGTCTGGCGGATCTCGTCGGCGAGCTGCTCGAGCTCGGCCTCGTCGAGACCGCGCAGGTCGGCCGGCCCCTGCAGGCTGGACAGGATGGTCATCGCGCGGAGTCTACCCCTGTTCCCGGCTCGCCTACCCGGGGTCGTCCGGGATCTTGATCTCGAGCGCCTCGATCGCGCCGCCGGCCCGCTCGACGAGCCGGCTCACCCGCAGCTCTGCGTCGGCGAGCAGCGCGGCGCAGCGCTCGTGGAGAGCGACGCCGCGCTCGTACAGGGCCAGCGATTCCTCGAGCGGCGCACCGCCCGCCTCGAGCGCGGCAACCGTCTGCTGCAGCTCTGCGAGCGCCTCGTCGAACGTCAGCGAGGCCGGCTCGGGCGGCGTCCCGGCGGGTCTCTCAGGGCTCACGCTGGTCACCGGGCTCCTTGGTCGCCGCCGGATCGTCGCCGCGCTCCGCGAGCCGGCCGATCCGTGGCGCGAGGAGCATACCAAGGGCGAGTCCGGCGCCCCCTGCCACGACGACGATCAGCCCGAACACGACGAGATCGCCGGTCACGATCGGGCGGGCCGATCCACGGTCGCCCCGAGCTCGCCACGGGCGACCCGGATCGAGAGCCCCTCCCCCGCCGGCGCCTCGCCAGGATCGCGCACGATCCGGCCGTCGCGCGTCCGCCGGACGATCGCGTAGCCGCGCTCGAGGGTGCCTTCCGGTCCCAGCGCCGCGAGCGCGGCACCGGCCGCGTCGACCGCTCCGCGCGCGCCGCCGAGACGGAGGACGATCGCCGGCCGAAGCCTCGCCGCGCTCCGCTCCGTGCCCGCCCCGGCCGCTCCGAGCCGGGCGCGAGCGGCCCGGGTGGCGCGATCGAGCAGGAGCCCGGCCCGTTCGCGTGACGCCGCCAGCTGGTTGACCGGGCTGAGCCCGTCGAGGGCCCGTCGCTCGGCGGCCGCCTCCCGGGCGGCCGCGCTCACCGTTCGCTCGGCGACGGCCTGCAGCCGGCGGGTCTCGGCGGCCACGACCGCGGCGAGCTCGACCCGGTCCGGGACCACGATCTCGGCCGCTGCCGACGGGGTCGGGGCGCGCCGGTCGGCGGCAAAGTCGGCCAGGGTCACATCGGTCTCGTGACCGACCCCGCAGACGACCGGCAGCGAGTGGCCGACGATCGCCCGGACCACCGCCTCGTCGTTGAACGACCAGAGGTCCTCGAGCGACCCGCCGCCGCGGGCGAGGATCGTGACCGTCGGCGCCTCGTCGGGTCTCCCGGCTCGCCGCCGGCGCTCGGCATAGCGGTCGACCCAGGCCAGCGCCCGGACGATGCTCGCCGGCGCGCCGGCACCCTGGACCTGGCACTGCGACAGGACGACCCGGGCGAGCGGCCAGCGCCGGGCGAGGACGTTCCGGATGTCGTGCCAGACCGCGCCCGTCTCGCTCGTCACGACGGCGATGACGGCGGGCCGCTCGGGCAGCGGCCGCTTGCGGGCGGCCTCGAACAGGCCCTCGGCGCTCAGCCGGGCCTTGAGCGCCTCGAACTGGAGGGTCAGGTCGCCGAACCCGGCCGGCTGGACGGCCGTGACGTAGAGCTGGTAGACGCCATTCGCGTCGAACACGTCGACCCGGCCGTGGGCCACGATCCGCAGCCCGGTCCGCGGCTCGTACGGCGAGGCCAGCCGGTCGTCGCGGAACCAGACGCACTGGAGCTGGCTGCGCTCGTCCTTGAGCGTGAAGTAGGCGTGGCCCGCGCTCGACACGGTCACCCGCCCGACCTCGCCCTCGACCCACACGTCGTGGAGCCGCTCGTCGCTCCGGACGGCCTCGCGGACGGCCCGGGTGACGTCGGAGACGCCGAGGATCGTCAGCCCGAACGTCCCGCCGGGCACGATCCGCTCGGGCGTGCGTCCGCGCGACTCGCGCGACGGAGGCTCGTCGGTCGCGTCCCAGGCCGGCAGCGCCCAGTCCGGCGGCTCGCGCTCGGTCACTGGCTCAGCGTCTCGATCCCGCTCCGACCGGCCATCGCTCCACCTCGCGGCTGACGGCAGCCCCGGATCGCCTAGACCCGGGTCTGGTACTCGCCGGTCCGGGTGTCGACCCGGATCGTGTCGCCCTCGTTGACGAAGATCGGGACCGTCACGACGAGGCCGGACTCGGTCGTCGCCGGCTTGCGCGCCCCGGTCTGGGTGTCGCCGGCGAAGCCGGGCTCGGTCTCGGTCACGACCAGGTCGACCGTGACCGGCAGCTCGACCCCGATCGTCTCGCCCTGGTAGCTGGTCCGATCGAGGGTCATCCCGTCCTTGAGGTAGTGGACGGCGGTGTCGAGCTGGTCGGCGGTCAGGACGAACTGGTCGTACGTGTCGTTGTCCATGAAGTGGAAGTCGTCCCCGTCGCGGTAGAGGAACTGGACCGGGCGACGCTCCATCGAGGCCCGCGGCCACTTCGTGCCGGCCTGGAACGAGCGCTCGACGGTCTGGCCGCGCTTGATGTTCCGAAGGGTGATCCGGACCTGGGCCGAGCCGCGGCCCATCTTGATGTGGTGGTAGTCGAGGATCTGCCAGAGCTCGCCATCGAGTTCGATCGCGACGCCCTTGCGCAGCTCACCGGTCGAGATCATGTGGGGTGGGCTCCTGGGTGGCCGGCGGGCAGCGCCGTCCGGCGGGTCGATTCGGGTGTGTCGCCGGATTGTAGCGGCTCCCCGCCGCTCAGCTCCCGACGACGACGATCCCGCGCGGGAACGCCGTCAGCCGCTCGCACCGTCCGGCCGCGACGTCGACGGCCAGCAGATCCTCGATCCGGACGCCGGTCTCGCCGTCGAGGTAGACGCCCGGCTCGACGCTGAACACCGTCGGGGTCGGGAGTGGCGCGTCCGTTGCCCGCAGCCCGAGGCTCGGCAGCTCGTGGGTCGCCAGCCCGATCCCGTGACCGGTGCCGTGCCCGAAGTGGTCGCCGTGGCCGGCGGCGACGATCACCTCGCGAGCGAACGCATCGGCCGCCCGTCCGCTCGGCAGCGGGCCGCCGGCTCGGACGGCCGCCTCGATCCCGCTGATCGCGGCCGCCTGCGCTTCGGCCACCAGCTCGTAGATCGCCAGGTCGCGAGTGGCCGGCTCACCGACGAACAGCGTCCGGGTCATGTCGCTCCGATAGCCGTCGACCTGCGCCCCGAAGTCGAACAGGAGGACCTGGCCGGCCACGATCGGCCGGTCGCCCGGCGAGCCGTGGGGCAGGGCGGCCTCCGGCCCGGCGAGGCAGGCGACGTCGAAGGCGAGCCCATCCGCTCCGCCGGTCCGGATCAGCCATTCGAGCCGGAGGGCGAGGTCGCGCTCGGTCGAGCCGGCACTGGATCTCGGGCAGGAGCGTCGCCAGGGCCCGGTCGGCGACGGCACACGCCGCGGCGATCCGCTCGATCTCGGCCGGCTCCTTGAGCGCGCGATCGGCCTCGAGCCAGCCGTCGACGAGGACCAGCTCGACGTCGGGTGCCGCCGCGGCGAGCTTGGTCCAGGTGGCGTGACTGACCGCCGTGCCCTCGACGGCGACCCGCCGGGCCCCGACCGAGGCGAGCAGCTCCGACCAGCGCGCCTCGAGGTCGCCGTAGACCGGCTCGATCCTCGCGTCGGGCGCCTCGCGCTCGGCCTGGATCCGGTAGCGACTGTCCGCGAACAGGACGACCTCGTCGGCCCCGACGAGGAACCAGCCCGACGATCCCGCCACTCGATCCTCGGCATCGCCCAGGGCGAACCCGGTGAGGTAGCGGCTGTGCTCGGACCGGATGCCGAAGTAGGCGTCGAGGCCCGCCTCGGCGAGCCGCCGGCGGAGGCGGGCGAGCCGCGCGGGTCGAGCCGTCCGGTCGGCCGCCGCCCAGCGGGCCCGATCGGCCGAGCTCGGACCGGACGCGAAGTCCTCCGGCACGGGCGGACGCTCGACCGGCGTGGCGGTCACCGGTAGCCGTACTTCTTCAGGTTGGCCTGGTGCTCCTTGTAGGTCTTGGCGAAGGCATGCTTGCCGCCGCCGTCCGGGATCGCCACGAAGTAGAAGTAGCCGGCCTTGTCGTTCGGCTCGAGGGCGGCGTCGATCGAGGCGACCGTCGGGGTCGCGATCGGCCCGGGTGGCAGCCCGGCCACGACGTAGCTCTGGTAGCCGGCCAGCTCCTCCGGGACCTGGAGCTCCTTGAGCGAGCCGCCGGGTGGCGCCCAGAACGAGTACGTCTTCCAGTCCTCGAACTTGAGCTTGGCGAGCTGCATCGTGTCGTTCGCGTAGAGGACCGTCGGATCGGCATTGAGGATGTTCGGTGCGTTGTCGAGGCGGTTCTGGTAGACCCCGGCGATCAGCGCGCGCTCGTCGTCGACGACCGCCTCCCGTTCCACGATCGAGGCCAGCGTCAGCACCTGGTAGAAGGTCAGCCCGCGGTCCTTGGGCACCTTCAGGCGATCGGCACCGACGGTCTCGTGGAACTGGTCGAGCATGCGCCGGATGAGCTCGTCGGGGCTGATGTCGGGCAGGACGCGGTAGGTGGCCGGGGCGAGGTAGCCCTCGAGCGAGGCGCCCTTGGGAAGGTCGAGCCACGGGTAGTCGGTCAGGAGCGCCTTGGGCGGGTTCTTGACCTCGTCGTAGAAGGCCTTGACGTCCATCGTCAGCGGCAGCGTCTGGAGCTTGGCCGTGACCTGCTCGAGCCGCAGCCCCTCGCGCAGCCCGATCGACACGGCGACGTCCTTCGAGACGAGGAGGGCCGTCACCAGCTCGTCCGGGGTCATGTTCTTGCGCAGGATGTAGGTCCCGGCCTCGAGCTTGCCGGCCAGCTCGCGATCGGTCGTGATGAAGACGAACGCCCGGGCGTCGGCCAGGAAGCCCTGCTCCTTGAGCCGGTCCGCGATCGAGGCCGCCGAGTCGCCGTCGAGGACGGTGAACTCGACCTGGCCGCCGTCGCTGCTCATCGGCTCGGTCATCGCCGTCCCGAGGTCCTCCCGGACGAGGTCGGCCACGAACGGCAGGCGGAGCGCGCTCGGGTTGTCGGTCGCCCAGTCGACGACGGCGCCCGCGACGACCGGCCGGAGGACGGTCAGCGAGACGATCAGGACGATCCCGGCCAGGACCCCGATGAACAGGACGAGCCGGAGGAGACCACCGAGCCCGAAGCTGCCTCGGCCACGAGGGGCCTGCGGCTGACGGCCGCCGGCGCGCGGCGGTTCCGGGCGTCGACCACGGGACGAGGAGACCGGCTCCGGGGCTCGCGCGTAGTGCTCGTCGTCGATGTCGACCCCGGCCAGCCCCGCCCCGTCGCGGGGATGACCGCCACCACGGACCGTCATCGGCCGGTCGACCTGGACCGGGCGTCGAGCTCGTCCTGGAGGATGATGGCGGCCGCCTCGCGGTCGACCCGGGCGCGGTTCGCGTCACGCTGGGCGGCCGACGGCGGGCCACCGGAACGGCCGCGCTTCGGCCGTCCGAGTCGGCTTTCGGCGAGATGGCTGGAAAGACGCTCATCGCGGAGCGTGACTGGCAGGCGCACGAGGGGTGAGACGGCTTCGACCCACGCCCGCGTGACGCGAGCCTGGGATCCTTCGCTGCCCGAGGCCTCGAGCGGCAGCCCGACGACGAGCTCCGTCGCGTCGTGCTCGCCGGCCAGCCGGAGGATCGCCTCGGCGTCGGTTGCCACGTCGCGCGCCCGGCGGAGCGTCGTGAGCGGGACGGCCGCACCATCCGAGTCGGCGACGGCGACGCCGATCCGGCGCTCGCCGAGATCGAGCCCGAGGAGCCGGGTCACGGGGCGCTCCCGGACGGCGCGGCCGACGGCTCCGGCGATCCACCGGGACCGTCCGCGGCTCCGGCGACCGACAGGTCGAGCCGGAAGTCGAGGCTCGGGATCGACGAGACGAAGCCGGGCCACGTGTCGATCGACACGGTCCCGTACCGCTCGAGGAGCTTCCTCGCGTCGGCGACCGACTTGCCCTTGATCTCCTCGCGCAGGGCCGCGGCGTCGAGGACGGGGATCGCGGCGGCCGACGCGGTCACCTGGAAGTCGATCAGGTCGCCGTCGGCCTGGCCGCCGTCGTGCTTCGACGTGATCGAGCCCTCCTTGAGGACGTGATCGGCCGGCAGGTTCGCGGCCATTCGTTGCGCCGCGACCTGGTCGACCTGGCTCGGGTCGACCGCGACGACGGTGCCGGTCGCCGTCGCCCCGAGCTGGAACGTCGCCTGCTCCACGTCGATGAGCGTGGCAGGGTCGACCGACGGGACGGGGGTCCCGAGCTTGCCGGTGGCCGGAAACGCCGTCGAGCCGGGCGGCAGGTCGTCGGGCGCGGCGGTCCACGCGTCGAACTGGGCGTTGAGGTCCTTGGTGAGGCTGGTCATCGCCGCGTCGATGTCGCTCTGCTGGACCCGGGTGAACTCCTCGCGCTTGCCACCGGTCATGGCGGCCGGGTTGGTGACCTTGATCACGACCGAGTTGAAGTTCGACGGCACGACCGTGATGGCGCCCGCCCCGACGTTTCCGCTGGGACCCGGTCTTGACTGCGCGCGCCGGCGACGTCGCGCGACTGGCAGGTGATCTTCGTGCCGTCGGGACTCGGGATTGCGCGACCGGCAGGAATACCGCTGCGTCGGTCTGGAAGGCGACGCCGCTGCCGGTCGAGGCGATCGTCCCGGCCGGGATCGTGTAGGCACGCGTCGGATCGCAGTTGCGTCCAGCGCAGCGTGCCCTTCGCCCGCGTCTGGACGATCCGCTTGCCGGTTGCCGGGAACTCGCCGGTGGCCGTGAAGTCCTGGCTCAGCCGGGTGGCCGGGATGACCCCTCCGACCGGGTCGACCGAGGTGGCATCGGGATCGGCCCGGACGGTGAACGGGACCGGGCCGACCGGGACGGCGACCGGGGTCACGACCACGGTCGCCTGGGGCAGGACGAGGTAGCCGGCGATCGCCAGGATCAGGAGGACGACGACGATCGCGATGAGGGCCGCGACCAGGCCACCCGGCCCGGACCTCGTTCGGGTCGTCGGCATGACCGCGACGGTCGGGGCGCCGGACCGGGCCCGCGTCTCGGACGGCGACCCGCGGACGGCATCTCGATCGGCGTCGTCGTGGGCGGGGACGAGATTGGCGCGGCGACCCGCTCGACGCGATGAGCTCGGCACTGAGCTGCTGGGCGCCGATGCCTCCTGGCGCAGCGGCCGCGACCCCGGTTGCCTCCGCGGCGCCGGCCGCGCCTCCGGTCGAGACGGCGCCCACGGCCGCTGATCCGGCGACGGCACCGCCAGCCGCCGCGGTCGCCGCCCCGGCTTTCCGTCGCGAGCGCTTGGCCGGGGCGCCGTCCGTCGATGCCTGCGGCTCGACGACCGCCGGCGACGGCCCGACGGACGATGGCGGCCCGACGACCGCCGGCGGGGGCGCGGTCGCGGCCTCGAACTCGGCGACGGTCGCGTGGACCGGCAGCCCGGCCGATGCGGCGATTGCCCGGGCGGCGGGGTCGGCGGCGACGATCGACAGGACCCGGTTCCGTTCGAGCGCCTCGCGGGCGAGCAGCCGGAAGTTGATCCGCGACGTGGCGAGGCGCGAACCCGGCGGCAGGACCAGCGCGACCTTCGTCTCGGTCGCGTTCCGGATCCGGGCGGCGGCGCTCGTGATCTCGTCGTCGACGTCGAGGTAGAGGATGGTCGCCATCGTCAGACCTTCATCGCCCGGAGGACGCGCCGGAGGGCCGCGTCGAGCGGGTCCTCGGTCGACTGCAGCTCGATCGCCTGGTAGGCGAGCCCGAGCGGCGTGACGTCCTGCTGGTCGACCAGCAGGTGGGTGGCGTCGACGATCGAGGCGACCTGGTCGGGCGCCATGATCGTCACCTCCGGGGCCCGGGCGAACGGGAGGTGCTTCCAGAACCGCTCCGCTCCGAGCGCCGCCTGGATCTCGGGCAGGCGCGAGCCGCCCCCGCACAGGTAGATCCGGGACGGCAGGAGATCGCCACCGGCAAGCTCCTCCACGACCAGCTCGACGCCGGCCGACCAGACCGTCACGTCGTCGGACACGATGGCCGCGATCTCGTCGCGTCGATCGACCTCGAGGCCGCGGGCGTAGTCGACCTTGAGCGCCTCGGCCCGCGGGAACGGCAGGTCGAGCCGGTCGGCGATCGACTTGGTGAACGCCCGGCCACCGAGCGCGAACATCCGGGTCCCCTCGATCCCGCCCTGGCGGACGAGCGCGACGTCGGTCGTGCCGCCGCCGATGTCGATGAAGATCGCGCCGGCCTGCTGGACCTGCTCGGCCCCGAGCACGCGGGCCACCGCATAGGGCTCGGCGACGACCTCGATGAGCTCGAGATCGAGCTGGCTGGCGACGCTCTCGAGGGCGCCGAGGTGGACGAGCGGGGCGAACGCGTCGAAGATCCCGATCTTCACGTAGCGGCCGCGGAACCCGACCGGGTTCGTCACGGCGTAGCCGTCGATGCTGGCCGAGGTCACCGCGGCGTGGACCAGCCGGACGTCGACGTGGGGCAGGCCGGTCTCCCAGGTGATCGCCCGCTCGGCTTCACGGAGGGCCTCCTGCTGAACCGCGTCGATGAGCTTCTGGAGCTCGGCCTCCGAGATCGGCTGGTCCGGCCGCTTGCGCTCCTGGCTGTTCGTCGTCGTGAAGCCCTTGACCAGCTCGCCGGCGATCCCGACCACGACCTGGCTCGGCCGGAACCCCGCCATCTCCTCGGCTTCCTGCAGCGCCACCGCGCAATTGTCGACGACGGCCGCGATATCGGCGACCGTGCCCGATTGCATGTGGGACAGGCCCTGCCGCTTGCGTCCGACGCCGCGGACGGTGCCGCGGCCCTGGTCGTCGATCTCGAAGACCAGGGCCTTGGCGAATTCGGTGCCGATGTCGAGCGCCGTGCAGGCCGCCAGCGCCGGGATCTCGTCGCGCTGCCAGATGCGGCGCCAGAACGCCATCAGCCGGATCCGTTCGAGGAGCCGAGGGCGGCGGCGATCGCATCGAGCGCGGCCGGCAGCCCATCCCGACGAGAGCCCTTGCCCTGGGCCATCTCGGGGCGGCCGCCGCCCTTGCCGTCGATGTGGGCCGCGGCGATCCGGACGAGCTCGCCGGCGGCGATCCCCTGCCCGACGAGGTCGTCGCTGACGGTCACGAAGACCTGCGGCTCGTCGGCATCGAGGCCGAGCGCCACGACGCCGGACGGGACGAGGCCCCGGAGGTCCTTCGCCGCGCTCTTCATGGCGTCGATCGACTCGTACGGCCCGGCGTACGTCACGAGCCGCACCCCCGGGGCGGGCTCGACCGCACGGCCGGCCAGCTCGGCGGGTCGCGGGAGGCCACCGGCCGCACCCGCCTTCAGCCGGCGCCGTGCCTCGCGCAGCTCGTCCTGGAGCGCCTGGATCCGCTCGGGCAGGGCCTCGACCGAGACGGCGCCGGCGGTCTCCGCGGCCCGTTCGAGGGTCGCCAGCCGGTCGGCCAGGTAGCGATCAGCGCCGTCGCCGGTGAGCGCTTCGATCCGCCGCATCCCGCTGCCGATGCTCTTCTCGCCGACGACCACGAAGCTGCCGATCTGGCCGGTCGCCCGGCAGTGCGTTCCGCCGCACAGCTCGTGGCTGTATCCGTCGACCCGGACGGTCCGGACCGTCTCGCCGTACTTCTCGTCGAAGAACGCGTCGGCACCGGCGGCCTGGGCCTCGGCCATCGTCATGTACGAAGGCGTGACCGTTCGATCGTCCCGGACGATCCGCCGGACCTCGTCCTCGATCGCCGCCTTCTCATCGTCCGTGAGGCCCCGCTCGAGCGGGAAGTCGAACCTGAGGTAGTCCGGCGTGACGAGCGAACCGGCCTGCCGGGCCCGCTCCCCGACCACGTTGCGCAGGGCTCGATGGAGGAGATGGGTGCCGGTGTGGTTGCGCATCGTCCGGGCGCGCCGATCCGGATCGACCTCGGCCACCAGCTCGTCCCCGACCCGGACCCGGCCGCGGAGCGTCCCGCGATGGACGACGAGGCCGCCCGACGGCCGCTGCGTGTCCGTCACCTCGAAGACCAGCGAGCCGTCCGGGCCGCGGAGGACGCCCCGATCGCCGATCTGGCCGCCGCCTTCCGCGTAGAACGGCGTCCGGTCCAGGACGATCTCGGCCTCGGCGCCCGGCTCGGTCCGCTGCTCCGCGTCGCCGTAGGCCGCCAGCTCGTCGTACTCGATCCCGTCACGGACGATCGCGCGCACGATCGCCGGAGCCGACGTCAGCTCGTAGCCGAGGAACGTGGTCTCGCCGACCTGCCGCCCGATCGACTCGTAGAGGGCCGTCAGCTCGGCATGCTGGGCGAGCTCGGCCTTGCGCCCGCTCCGACTCCGGTCGCGCTGCTCGGCGAGCGCCGCCTCGAACCCCGCCCGGTCGACGGCCACCCCGTACTCGGCCGCCAGCTCGATCGTCAGGTCGATCGGGAACCCGTACGTGTCGTGGAGGCGGAACGCGACGTCGCCGGGCAGCACGGGTGCCGCCGCCGACAGCTCCTCGGGCCGCCGGCCGACCACCCGCTCGGCGGACGTGAGCGGGATGAGCGCCTCCTCGAGCTGGGCCGTCCCGGCATCGAGCGTCCGGGCGAACTGGGCCTCCTCGCGCACGATCGCCCCGAGGATCGCCTCCTGCCGCTCGACGAGATCGGGGTAGGCGCCAGACATGATCTCGATCACGACCCGGGCCGTCTCGGCCAGGAATGGCTCGGTCCGGCCCAGCAGCCGCCCGTGACGGACCGCCCGCCGGATGATCCGCCGAAGGACGTAGCCGCGGCCCTCGTTCGAGGGCAGGACCCCGTCGGCGATCAGGAACGTGATCGCCCGCGAGTGATCGGCGATGACCTGGTAGCTGAACCGCTCCTGTTCGAAGGCGTCCGGGTCGTGGCCGAGGAGCTCGCGCAGCCGGGCGTGGATCGGCGTGAACAGGTCCGTGTCGTAGTTCGTCGGGACCTGTTGCAGGACGCTCGCGAGGCGCTCGAGACCCATCCCCGTGTCGACGCTCGGAAACGGGAGCGGCGACCGTCCATCCGGGCGCTGGTCGAACTCCATGAACACGAGGTTCCAGATCTCGAGCCAGCGCGGGCAGTGCTCGGAGTGATCGGGGATGCAGTGCGGGCCCTCGGAGAACTCCGCGCCGCGGTCGAAGTGGATCTCGCTGCACGGGCCGCACGGCCCGGTCTCGGCCATCCGCCAGAAGTTCTTGTCGTCGCCCGCCTCGACGTCGCCCCAGCGGGCCATCCGCTCCGGGGGCAGGCCGATCTCGTCCCGCCAGACGTTCCAGGCGACCTCGTCGTCCTTGTAGGTCGTCGCCGCGAGCCGGTCGCCGGGGATGCCGAACTCGACGGTCAGCAGCTCCCAGGCCCAGTGGATCGCCTCACGCTTGAAGTAGTCGCCGAAGCTCCAGTTGCCGAGCATCTCGAACAGGGTGTGATGGCGCGGCGTCCGGCCGACCTCCTCGAAGTCGTTGTGCTTGCCGGCGACCCGCAGGCAGCGCTGGTAGTCGACCGCCCGCCGGTAGCTCCTCGTCTCGGCCCCGGTGAAGACCTCCTTGAACTGGACCATCCCGGAGTTCGTGAACAGCAGGGTCTGGTCGCCGGCCGGGACGAGGCTGGCCGACTCGACCACCTCGTGGCCACGCTCGGCGAAGAACGCGACGAACCGCCGCCGGATCTCGGCGGCGGGCAGGGCCTTGATCCGGGGGTCCATGGTCGGGGTCGGTTGCGGCATCGGCCGTAACGGTACCAAACCCAGCCTCCCGGCCGGGAGCGGCGCGCCGTTCCGGGCCCCGTTCGCTGAATGTCCCTGACGAACGAGCCCGCTTGGGACGGGTCAGGCCGTCCCGGGCCGGCGCATGAGCCGGCGCCAGATCCGGGAACCGGCGATCGCCGCGCCGACGAGGACCCCGATCGTCAGGCCGCGGATGAACGGGTTGCCGGCTCGGCCGCCGGCTCCGGGTCGCGCCGGCGGGACGACCTTCGACCGCGTCACCGGATCACGTCCGGCGGCCCTGCGGCCCGAGCGCAGCCAGGATCGTCACGAGGCCGATCCCGATCGCCGCGCCGATGAGCGCCGCGATCACCCGGAAGTCGCCGAACCGGACGAGGTCGAACCCGAGGCGCCCGCCGAGCGAGTCCCCGGCCCACGCGCCGAGGATCGCGGCGACCAGCACGATCGGCAGCCGCGCACCAACCGAGCCGCGGACCAGGGCGTAGACGGCGGTGGCCAGGATCCCGAGGAGCACCGCGAGCACGAAGGCCGGGCCGATCACCCGGCCAGTATAGGCCCGGGGCTCAGGCCGGGCGATCCGCCCGCCGCCCAGGACGACCTCACCCTGGTAGAGGACCGCGGCCTGGCCCGGCGCCGCGGCCCACACGGGATCGTCGGTCTGGACGGTCCAGCGGCCACCCCGATCGGCGACGGCCGGACCGGCCGGGCTGACCGTCGCCGCGATCGGCGTCGCTCGATGCCGGATCCGAACCTCGGCCCGGAACGGCGCTCCGCTCCCGGCCGGTGGCGGACCAGCCACGAACGAGACGTCGTCGAGGGGGACGGTCGTCGTCTCGAGCTCCTCGCGCCGGCCGAGGACGATCGTGTTCGTGGCGGCGTCGATCCGGCTGACGTAGCGCGCCTGCCCGAGCGCGACTCCGAGCCCGCGCCGCTGGCCGACGGTGTAGCCGGCCGACCCGCCGTGCTGTCCGAGCAGCGCCCCGTCGGCATCCAGGACCGGCCCGGGTGCGGGGACCCAGGCCGCCCGGGTCCGGAGCGCGTCGCGGTAGTCGCCGCCCGGGACGAAGCAGATCTCCTGGCTCTCGGGCTTGTCCGCCGTCGCCAACCCGAGCGACCGGGCCACCGCGCGGACCTCGGGCTTCGTCACCTCGCCGAGCGGGAAGCGGGCGTGGGCGAGCTGGTCCTGCCGCAACCCGTACAGGAAGTAGGTCTGGTCCTTGTCGCGGTCGCGCGCCCGCAGCAGACGCGCGTTGCCGCCGGCATCCTCGTCGCGCCGGGCGTAATGGCCGGTGGCCACGGCGTCGCACTCGTACAGGTGACGGGCACGGCCGAGGAGCGCCCCGAACTTCACGTACGTGTTGCAGTCGACGCACGGCGAGGGGGTGTCACCGCCGAGGTAGGCGGCCAGGAACGGGCGCATCACCCCGGCGTCGAACTCGCGCTCGAGGTTCAGCACGTAGAACGGGATCCCGAGCTGGCCGGCGACCCGCCGGGCGTCGTCGGCAGCATCGAGCGAGCAGCAGCTCCGCTTGAACTCGGAGTAGCTGTCGGCGACGTCGTGAAGTCGCATCCAGACGCCGACGACGTCGTGGCCCTGCTCGTGAAGGAGCGCCGCGGCGACGGACGAGTCGACCCCGCCCGACATCGCCACCAGGATCCGACTCACGAGCGAGCTAGACCCCGGCCTGGGCGAGCGGATCGGCTGCCAGCGTCATGGCCCCGTTCCGATGCGCGACGAGGACCGGCGGGATCACGGCCGAGGCGAGCTCGATCTCCTCCGCGGTCGTGGTCCGCCCGAGCGAGATCCGGAGCGCGCCGCGGGCCTCCTCGTCCGGATAGCCCATCGCCGACAGCACGTGGCTGACCTCGGCCGAGCCGCTGGTGCAGGCCGACCCGATCGAGGTCGCGATCCCCTCGAGGTCGAGCGCGAGGGCGACCGACGAGCCGTCGGTGTCGTGGACCACGAGCGACAGCAGGCCGGGCAGGCGGTCGCGCGGATGACCGGTCGGCTCCGCCCCGTCGACCGCCAGGACGGCGTCCCGCAGCCGATCGCGCAGGGCGCCCACCCGCTTGGCGGTCTCGGGTCGCTCGGCGCATGACAGGTCGAAGGCGGTCGCCATCGCCACGGCGAGGGCCGGGCTCTCGGTGCCGGCCCGGCGGTGGCGCTCCTGCGATCCGCCGTGCTGCTGGGCGAGCAGGTGGGTCCCGTGCCGGACGTAGAGGGCCCCGATCCCCTTCGGCCCTTCGAACTTGTGGGCGGCCAGGCTGACCAGGTCGGCACCGAGCGCCTCGAGGTCGAGATCGACCCACGGGGCGGCCTGGACGGCATCCACGTGGAGGACGACACCACGCCGGGCCCGGACCCGCTCGGCGATCTCGGCGATCGGCTGGATCGTCCCGACCTCGTTGTTGGCGAGCATGATGCTGACGATGATCGTCCGATCGGTCACGGCGGCGTCGACCTCGTCCGGATCGACCCGGCCGTAGCGGTCGACGGGCAGCTCGACGATCTCGAACCCGAACTTCTCGAGGTAGCGCAGGCTGTGGCCGACCGCGTGATGCTCGATCGAACTCGTCACGATCCGGTGGCCGCGAGCCTTGCCGGCCCAGGCCGCCCCCTTCAGGGCGAGGTTGTTGGCCTCGGTTCCACCCGACGTGAAGACGATCTCACGAGGCTCGGCCCGGAGGCGAGCGGCGAGCAGCTCGTGAGCCTCGTCGAGAGCAGCCCGGGCGCGCCGGCCGAACGAGTGCGCCGACGACGGGTTCCCGAACGTCTCGCCGAGGTACGGCAGCATCGCCGCGATGACCTCTGGACGGACCGGCGTCGTGGCGGCGTGGTCGAGGTAGATGGCCATGGCCGGGATTGTACGTCCCGGCCGGGTCAAGCCAGGCCAGGGTGTCCTCGGACCGTGGCGGCTGACGGCCTAGGTGACCGCCGGTTCGAGGAGCCGAAGCGTGCGGGCATCGACGTCGATCTCGGTGCGAACCCCGAGCGGCAGGATCCATTGCGGGTCGGTATGGCCGAAGTCGAGGTTGCTGACGATCGGGATCGACGCGCCGAACTCGCCGGCGACGACCCGGACGACCGTCTCGTCGAGCTCCGCCTTCTCGTCATCGGTGTAGCCACGGGCGCGCCCGACGAGGATCCCCGAGACGCGATCGAAGACGCCCTGCACGCCGTAGCTTCGGAGCCAGTTGCCGACCAGGCTCGGCGGCGGCTTGTCCTCGGACGTCTCGATGAACAGGATCCGGTCCTGCCAGAAGTCCGAACCGGGCCAGAACCGGGTTCCCTTGACCATCTCGAGGACGTCGCCGCAGCCACCGAACAGGCGGCCCTCGACGCGCCCGTGGCCCTGCAGCCAGTGCCAGCCGGTCGGGACTTGGAGCTCGCCGATCTGCCCGCCGTCGTTGCCGGGATCGGTCCACTCCCGGTAGCGGTCGACCCAGCCGGGAGGCGGTGAGAACGAGTAGGTCTCGGCGGGCTCGAACAACAACGCCCGGACATGGTCGACCGCCCCGTCGAACTGCTCGAGCTGGGCGAACCCGGCCATCACCGACGGGCCGTTGAACGTGACGAGCCCGGCCTGGTTGTAGAAGGTCAGCTGGGTGGTGCTGTCCGAGAACCCGAGCAGGATCTTCGGGTTCGAGACGGCGAGCGAGGCGTCGAGATGGTCGAGGATCCGGACCGAGTCGATCCCCACCGATCGACATGAAGATCGCCCGGACCTCGGGATCGGCGAACGCGACGTTGAGGTCGTCGGCGCGCAGGCGTGGGTTCGCACGCAGCTCGGCCGGCGTCAGCCGCGTGCTGCGCAGCTCCTGGACCCGGAGCCCGAACACCCGCTCGAGCGTGTCGCGACCGCGCTCGTAGACGCGCGGGAAGACGCTCGGTCCACCCCACGACGTCGACACGACCGCGACCCGGTCGCCCGGCCGGAGGCGCGGCGGCTTGATGGGCTCCACGCGGGCATCGTAGCGATCGGTCCGGCTCGGAGCCGCCCGACGCCGCGCTCGATCAGTCGCCCTCGCCTCGCTCGGCCGATCGGCGCAGGTCGTCGGCCCGGCCGGCGGCACGGCGCCGGTCGTGCTGTGGGAGCAGCCGCTTGCGCAGGCGGATCGCGGCCGGGGTCACCTCGACGAGCTCGTCGCCGGCGATGAACTCGAGCGCCGATTCGAGCGTGAGCGGGCGCGGCGGGGTGAGCCGGAGCGCCTCGTCGTGGGCGTGGGTGCGGATGTTCGTCAGCTTCTTCTCCTTGGTCGGGTTGACGTCCATATCGCCCGACCGCGAGTTCTCGCCGACGATCATCCCCTCGTACACGTCGACGCCCGAGCCGATGAACAGGTCGGCCCGCTCCTGGAGGTTGAACAGGCCGTAGGCGTTCGAGGTTCCGGTCCGGTCGGACACGAGCACCCCGTTCGTCCGGTGGGTGACGTCGCCGGCCCACGGTCCGTAGCCCTCGCCGATCTGGTGGAGGAGCGCCGTCCCATGGGTGTCGGTCAGGAGCTGGCCGCGGTAGCCGATCAACCCGCGGACCGGCAGGACGAACTCCATCCGGACCCGGCCGTCGGCGTCGGTGCTCATCTGCTCGAGCCGCGCCTTGCGGCCGGCGAGCGCGGTCTGGACCTCGCCGATGTAGTCGGGCGGGATGTCGATCGTGATCCGCTCGTACGGCTCCTCGACGACCCCGTCGACCTCGCGCAGGATGACCTCCGGCCGGCTCGCGGTCAGCTCGAAGCCCTCGCGCCGCATCTGCTCGATGAGGACGGCCAGCTGGAGCTCGCCCCGGCCGCGGACCTCGAACGTGTCGCCTGCCTCGGTCGGGTGGACCTCGATCGAGACGTTGCCGAGCACCTCCTTCTGGAGGCGGGCCTTGATCTGGCGCGACGTGACGTAGCGGCCGTCGCGGCCGGACAGCGGCGAGGTGTTGACGCCGAACGTCATCCGGAGGGTCGGCGCGTCGACGTCCAGCCGCGGCAGCGGTCGCGGATCGGCCGGATCGGTCAGCGTGTCGCCGATCGTGACCTCGGGCAGCCCGGCCACCGAGACGATGTCGCCAGGCCCGGCCTCGAGGATGTCGACCCGGTCGATCCCGTGGGCCGTCTGGAGCCCGGTGACGGTCCCGGTCAGGGTCACGGTCCGGCCCGGCTCGATGCTGCCGGCGGTGTCGACGGGCTCCTCGCGCAGGACGCTGACCCGGCCACCCATCCGGATCCGGCCGTTTCGGATCCGACCGACCGCCATCCGCCCGAGGTACTCGTTGGCGGTGAGGTTGGTGACCAGCAGCTGGAGCGGATGGTCGGGCTCGAACGTCGGTGGCGGGGTGACCTCGATGAGCAGGTCGAGCAGCGGCCTGAGGTCGATGCCCCGGCCGGCCGGATCGGTCGTCGCCGTGCCCGCCTTGGCATTCGTGTAGACAACCGGGAACTCGATCTGGTGCTCGTCGGCGCCGAGGTCCATGAACAGCTCGTAGACGTCGTCGAGGACCTCGGCCGGCCGGGCGTCGCCGCGGTCGATCTTGTTGAGCGCGACGACGACCGGGAGATGGCGCGACATCGCCTTCTTGAGCACGTACCGGGTCTGCGGCAACGGGCCCTCGGCCGCGTCGACGAGGAGGAGGACCGCGTCGACCATCAGCAGGCTCCGCTCGACCTCGCCGCCGAAGTCGGCGTGGCCCGGGGTGTCGACGATGTTGAGGCGGACACCGGCGTAGTCGATCGTCGTCTGCTTGGCGAGGATCGTGATCCCCTTCTCACGCTCCAGGTCCATCGAATCCATGACCCGGTCGACGAGGGCCTGGTTGGCCCGGAACGCGCCGGTCTGGCGGAGCATCGCGTCGACGAGCGTCGTCTTGCCGTGGTCGACATGGGCGACGATCGCGACGTTCCTGAGGTCGGTGCGGACCGCCGTCCGGATCGCGGACGACGAGGCGGCAGGCACGGTGCAGCGGATCTCCTGGAGGGTGGGGCGGTCCATTCTCGCACGGATCGTGGGCGAGGGGCGGCGAACCATGGCCGTTCGCAGGGACGCCGGCCCTCGCGAAGAGGGCCGGCGTCCGATCGATCGAGCTGCGGGCGACGCGCCCGTCAACCGAGTCAGTGCGCGCTGAAGGCCACGAGCGGCACGAGCGCGCCCGCCTTGGGGCTGCCGAGACCCGTGACCGGGTCCCAGCCCTTCGTTGCCTTGAAGCCCTTGATCCCGAGGAAGTTGTTGGTCCCCGACTTGATGTCGTGGAACGTCTTGCCGTAGACCGCCGACGACCGGGACGAGGTCGTACAGGTCGTCGTTGATCAGGCCGAGCCGATGGCCGGCGATCTGACAGGCCAGGGCGGTGAGGCCCGCCCACTGCGGAGCGCCCGCGCTCGTTCCACCGAACCGGAAGAAGAGCGTCGGGTCGGTTGGATCGAACCCAAGCACCGCGAGGTCGACGCCGTCGTGGACCAGCACGCCACCGTCAACCGCCGCCGAGTAGGCGACGTCCGGGACGCCCCGCGCGGAGCGCCGCGTGCCGTCAATCCCCGCCTGGTAGCCCGGCCGGTCGTAGTTGTCCGAGAACCCGCCGCCGCTGCAGCCGTCGTTGTCGGCCGTCAGGCACGGGATCCCGATGTCCTGGACCTCGGACCAGGCGAACTCGCTCCCGTAGACGCCCGCCGCGTCGGCATCGAGGGTCGTCCCGCCGACCCCGAGGACGAGCGGATCGGAGGCCGGCGACGAGGCATCCTTGAACACCGCGTCGCTGCCGTCGCAGGCGAACTGGGTGGCTCCCGAGTCACCGGACGAGGCGATCAGGGTGATCCCCTTGTCGGTCGCCCGCTCGAACAGCCGGTGCTGGGCGTCGAGGAGCTTCGGCTCGACGCAGACCTCGCCCTCGCCGAAGCTCTGCGAGATCACGTCACCGAGGCTGTGATCGATCGCGTACTTCGTCGCGGCGAGGATGTCGGCGTCCTCGTTCGACCTGGCTTCGACGAGGACGATCTTCGCGTCGGGCGCGATCGCATGCGACCACTGGACGTCAAGCGTGATCTCGCCCGCCCAGCCGACCTGGTTGTCGTCGTTGATGTCGAACGGCGGGACGCCCTGCGGGGCGATCGTCTTGAAGACCGGATCGGGCAGGCCGAACGTCTCGTCGAAGATCGCCAGGTCCGTCTCGACATACGGATTGGAGTACGCGTCGATGATCACGATCGTGCGCTTCCGACCGGTGATCCCGTGGTTCAGCAGCGTGTCGATGCCGTAGGCGTTCTGGATCTGGCTCGGGTCGTAGCAGCGGCCGGCGCCGAGCGGTCGATCCTGACACACGAAGTGGGCCGCGGCAGCTTTCCTGGCAAGCGTCTTGTCGGGATGAACCTGGACGCGATTGGGGAGGACGTCGGCTGCGATCGCAGCCGCCGGGGCCGCGCCCGACAGGGCGAGGACGACTGCCGCGCCAAGGGCGGCGAGTCGAGACCGACTGGAACGAACGACCGTTGAACGTGAATCCATCGGGAATGCGACTCCTTGAAATGCACAGGTGGAGCCGATCGACCAATCTGCCATGGGATCGATCGGAAGAGCCGGCGCGTGCGCGGCCTGCCCCCCTTCCTGCGCCGGCCCGTCGCCCGGGACTGCATGCCATCCTCCGGCGCACGATCGCGACCGCCACCGACGCCCAGCGACGGTAGGCGAACCGAGGCCGTCGGGTCAAGGTCACCGGACCAACGTCGCGGCTGCTAGATTGGGTCCATGACCGTCGCCGCGGTGATCCTGTCGGCAACCGCCGAGGGCGCCCTCGAGGACACGCTGGGCCAGCCCCGGGTCCGGAGGCTCGTCGACCTGGCCTGGTCGGGCGGCGCCCTGCCGATCGTCGTCCTGTCGCCAGACCCGGTCGGTGCGGTGGCGGCGACCCTGGCCGGCTCCGAGGCGACCCACGGGCTGCCGGCCCCGGTCGAGGCCGGTCCGGTCGGCCAGATGGTCCGCGGGGTCGAGCTGGCGACGGCCGAGGTCGGCGAGACGTCCGCCGCGCTGCTCTGGCCGGCCCGCATGACCTGGGTCGGTCCGGAGACCGTGACCTCGCTGATCGAAGCCCACGGGACCGACCCGTCGACGGTCCTCCGGCCGACCTGGCACGGAGACCCGGGCTGGCCCGTCCTCGTCCCGATCGTCGATCTCGAGGCGCTTCGGGCGATCGCGCCGGACCGGATGCCGCCGGACGTCGTGGCGGCCCTCGTGGACGCGGTCCCGGCACGGTCGATCGAGCTCGGTGACCCCGGCGTCGTCCATGGGGTCGACACGCCGTTCATCGAGCTGCCGCCAGTACGAGGGTCCACCCGAGCCGCCGGGCGGGCACAGCCACGAGTGGGGCGCGGACGTGGCCACCGAGGCCGGTCTGCCAGAGCCTGACGCGTCGCCAACCGCCTGACCGGGTCGGCTGGCGGTCGCCTGACTGGGACGCGGTGGGCGGGCCGGAACCGCCCCTCCGCGTTCGTCGGGCTTTCACCGTCGCGGACGACCCGGACCGGCGGCGATCACGACGCCAACGAGCAGGGCGGCCACCCCGAGGAGCTGGAGCGTCGACGGTCGCTCGCCGAGCAGGATGGCCGCCGCCACGACCGTGATCACCGGCTGGATGAGCAGCAGGACCGAGGTGACCGCGGCCGGCAGCCGGGGCAGGGACAGGTTGATCAGCCCGTAGCCGGCCACCTGTGAGGTCAGTGCCACGACGCAGCAGCCAGCCGAGGGCCGCCGCGCCCGGCGTCAGGTCGAGGTCGCCGATCGCCAGTCCGGCGAGGGCCGCCGCGGCGGCGGCGGTCGCGGAGGCGTCGAACAACGAGCCCCAGGTCCGTTCACCGCCCCGGTTGCCCTGCCGGATCAGGATCAGGTAGCCCGAGTAGGCGACGGCCGCGATCAGCCCGAACGCGACCCCCAGGCGAGGATCGACGCCGTAGGCCCCGCTGTCGATGACACCCGAGATGAGGACCGCGCCGACGAGCACGAGCGGGACCCCCGCCGCGAGGCGCCGGCTCGGGCGTTCGTCGAACAGCGCCCACGAGAGCAGGGCGACCACGACGACCTGGAAGTTGGCCACGACCGTCGCCAGCCCGGCCCCGACGAGGATCACGGCGTGCTGCCACGAGATCAGGTCGAGCGCAAAGCAGATCCCGGCGGCCACCGCCAGACCCCGTTCGCGGCGCGATCGCGGTCCCAGCCGGCGATCCTCGCGGATGACGAGCAGGGCCAGGAACGGCAGCGCGAGCAGGCAGCGGAAGACGGTCGCGGTCGAGGGCGACTGTCCGGAGTAGCGGAAGAAGATCCCGGAGAAGGCGATGAACGTCGCCCCGACGATCGCCGCGAGGCGTGGCCTCGCGCCGATCCAGCCGCCCCCGACCGCGAGCGGCGCGCCGGTCACCGTCCGGCGGTCAACGCTTCGGGACGTGGATCGTCAGCTTCGCGCCGAACTTCGAGAAGGTGAAGCTGGTCCGACCGTGAAAGGCGTGGTGGCCGGTCATGTCGCGCACGTTGACGTCGGCCGTGAAGACCGCCGACACCGGAACGCCGTCATCGGTCACGTAGACGTCGAGGACCATCGTGTCGGGAACAACGAGGAACTTCCTGAAGTCGAGCATCCGGGCGATATCGGGCCGATAGAACTTGTTCGACCGAAGCACGTGAAGATGCCTGCCGTTCACGGTCACGGGCTTGAGGTAGTCGACCCAGGCCGCCATCTCGAGGTACAGGAAGGGGGTCAGCCGGTAGTAGCGCTCGCTCGTCTGCCGCCCGACCCGGGCCTTGCCCGGGACCTTGACCCAGATCACGCCATCCTTGCGGGCGATCGTGCCCTTCGGGGAGGCGCTGCTGTCGATCCACCCCGAGTACTCGTCACCGACGACGTCGATCAATTCCTTGAAGGTCTCGAACGTCTTCTTGTCGAGGACCGACTTGCCCGATGCGGTCATGTGATAGCTCGCCTTCGGATCGCTGACGAGGGTCCAGAACCTGGCGAGGACCGCCGCGCCCGGATCGATCGTCGGAGTCGGCGTGGGCGACGACAGCCGCCGGACCGGCCGCTCGTCGATCCGCTCGGTGGGACGCTCGGTCGGCTGCCGATCGAGCCGATGCCATTCGGGGCGACCGCGAGGACGACGAGAGCGGACCCGACCACGAGGATGGCGACGACCGCGACCGCCGCAACGACGAGAGGACGCCGGGACGGTGGCGGAGGTGGCGCCAGCGGTGCCGGCCGGCCGAACTCGGTGCCCTGGTACTGCTCCGAGTACGACGTCGGCCGCTTCGCTCCGACCTGCTCGGCGATCCCGTCGCGCGGCGGGTCGGGACCGCCCAGGTTCTGCGGATCGCCGCCGTCCCCCTCGTCGATCATCGGGTCGCCGCCGGGTCCTCGCGACCCGGCACACCGACGAAGCGCAGCCCGAGCTCGGCGAGCTGGCCGGGATCGGGCTCGGACGGGGCCTCGAGCATGGGATCGATCCCCGATTGCGTCTTGGGGAAGGCCATGACCTCGCGGATGTTCGTCTGGCTGGCGAAGATCATCGCCCAGCGGTCGATCCCGAGGGCGATCCCGCCGTGCGGCGGAGCCCCGTACTCGAACGCCTCGAGGACCGCCCCGAACTTCTCGCGCATTCCGTCGAGCGTCTGACCCTGGAGCAGGAAGCTGCGCTCGAGCAGGTCGTGGCGGTGGATCCGGATCGACCCACCGCCGAGCTCCCAGCCGTTCAGCGCCAGGTCGTACTGGAGGGCTCGGGCGCGTCCGGCCGGATCGTCCGGTGACGGGTGCGCCGGATCGCCCGACGATGTCACGAGCAGCGGCTCATCCTCGGGCACGACCCCGCTGAACGGGTTGTGGGTCGCGTCCCAGCGGCCGTTCTCGGCGTCCCACTGGTACATCGGGAAGCGGTGGATCCAGCAGTAGGCGAGGACGGTCGGATCGGCGAGCCCGAGCCGGTCACCGAGATCGACCCGGAGCCGACCGAGGACGTCGGCGGTCACCTCGGCCGTGTCGGCGACGATCAGGACGAGGTCACCCTCCCCTGCCCCGCTCAGCTCGACGATGGCCCGGACGGCGTCGTCCGACAGGAACTTCACGATCGGGCCCCTGGCCTCGCCGCCGGGCCCGAGCGCGAGGTGGGCGAGGCCCCGGGCGCCGAAGCGCTTCGAACGCTCCGTGAGCTCGTCGATCTCGCGTCGCGTCGCGCCGGCCAGCCCGGGCGCGACGATCGCCTTGACCCGGCCGCCGGCGGCCAGGGCGGTGTCGAAGACTCCGAAGCCCGAGGCGGGCGTGCCATCCGCGTCGACCAGCGCCGGTCCGAGGTCGACGAGCTCCATCCCGAACCGGATGTCCGGCTTGTCCGAGCCGAATCGATCGAGGACCTCGTCGTAGGTGAACACCGGGAACGGGACCTGGAGGATCGGGCGATCCGGGACGGTTGCCCTGGTCACCTCGATCGCCATCGACTCGACGAAGCCCATGACCGTCGCCTCGTCGACGAAGCTCATCTCGAGGTCGAGCTGGGTGAACTCGGGCTGGCGATCGCCGCGCAGGTCCTCGTCGCGGTAGCAGCGCGCGATCTGGAAGTAGCGATCCATGCCGGCGACCATCAGGAGCTGCTTGAGCTGCTGCGGGCTCTGCGGCAGGGCGTAGACGCTGCCCGGTTGGAGCCGGCTCGGAACGATGAAGTCGCGGGCCCCCTCGGGCGTGCTCTTGATGAGCGTCGGCGTCTCGACCTCGACGAAGCCGCTCGCGTGGTGGACCTCCCGGATCGCCTGGACGAGCCGCGACCGCAGGAGCAGGCGCTCGGCCATCGGCTGCCGCCGGATGTCGAGGTAGCGGTACTTGAGGCGGAGGATCTCGTCGACCGGAGCATCCGGTTCGTTGATGTAGAACGGCGGCGTCTTCGATTCCGACAGGATCGCGAAGGTCGTCGCCCGGAGCTCGATCCCGCCGGTGGCCAGGCGCGGGTTCTCGGTGCCGGCGAGACGGGCCGCGACGGTCCCTTCGACCGACACGACGAACTCCGTCCGGACCCGGCTGGCGACCTCGTGGGCGACCGGCGCCTCGGTCGCGTCGACGACGACCTGGGTCAGTCCGTGCCGGTCGCGCAGGTCGATGAAGATGAGCTGACCGTGATCACGCCGCCGATGAACCCAGCCGGACAGTCGGGCCGTCGTGCCGGCGTCGGCTGGTCGCAGCTCGCCGCAGGTGTGGCTGCGGTACGGCGTCGCAAGCGACGTCGAAACGGATTCGTCGGTCATGGCCGGCGTATCGTAGTCGAAGGCTCCGATCCGGCGATGGGCGGCCGGGTGGAGTCCCACGAGTACCAGGAGGCACCTCCATGCTCGCCGAGCGACGGGTTCACGTGACCCTCCCGGTCGCCGACCTCGATCGTGCCCGGGCGTTCTACGAGGACACCCTGGGGTTCGCTCCGTACAGCGTCCAGCCCACCGCGGTCCTCTACCGGGCCGGCGAAGGTACCCTGTTCGCGATCTCCAAGGGCACGGCCCTGTCGAGCGGCAGCCACACCCAGATGGCCTTCACGACGAGCGATCTGGAGGGCGACGTCGCCGACGCCAGGGCGCGCGGCGTCGTGTTCGAGGAGTACGATCTCCCGGGCTTCAAGACCGTCGGGAGCATCGCCCCGGTCGGCCCCAATCGGGCGGCCTGGTTCAAGGACAGCGAAGGCAACCTCATCGGGATCATCGAGTTCGCCGACGACGTCTGAGCGACCGCGCACAGCCGGCAACGCCGCCCTCGGCCGGCCGCGCCGGGGCGGTCAGCCGTGCTGGTGGGCTTCGGCGGCTCGCTTGAGCTCGCGGACGAGGTCGGCCCGGGCGACGACCCGCTGGCTGCCGGCCTGGAGGTCACGGAGCTGGACCTGGCCGGCGCCGCCCTCGGCCCCCAGGATCACCGCGAAATGAGCGCCGTCGCGGGCGGCTGCCTCGAGCTGGCGACCAAGCTTGCGCTGCCCGAGCTCCGCGCGCGAAGCGAGGCCGGCCGCCCGGAGCTCCGTGGCGAGGGCAAGCCGCTCGACGGTCCCGGCCGGATCGGTGCCGACGACGACCGCGACGGGTCCGGCGAGGTGCGTCGCGGTCACGGTCGAGTCCTGGATCGCGAGCACGACCCGATCGAGCCCGATCCCGAAGCCGATCCCCGGGGTCGGGCGCCCGCCCAGCAGCTCGACCAGCCCGTCGTAGCGGCCGCCGCCGCCGAGGGCCGACTGCTGGCCCTCGCTGCCGCGCCGATAGAACTCGAAGGCCGTCCGGGTGTAGTAGTCGAGGCCCCGGACCAGGCCGGGCTCGATCCGGTGGCCGATGCCCACGGCGTCGAGGTGCGCCCGGACTCCGGCGAGGTGCTCGGCGCACGGCTCGCACAGTCGATCGACGATCCGCGGCGCCCCCGCATTGAGCGCGACCATCGCCGGGTCCTTCGAGTCGAGCAGCCGCAGCGGGTTGCGCTCGAGCCGTCCACGCTCGACATCGGGCAGCGCCTCGGCATGGGCCCGGTAGTACGCCACGAGGTCCTCGACGAACGCCGGCCGGCAGGTGGCATCGCCGATCGAGTTGAGGTGCAGCTCGACGTCGTCGAGACCCGCCTCGCGGTAGAACCGGGCGCCGAGCTCCACGATCTCGGCGTCGACCGCCGGTCCGGGATCGCCGATCGCCTCGACGTCGAACTGCCAGAACTGGCGGTAGCGGCCCGCCTGCGGACGGTCGTAGCGGAACATCGGCCCGACCGTCGTCAGCTTCACCGGCTGCGGCCAGGTCTGCATGCCGTGCTGGATGTAGGCCCGGACGATCCCGGCAGTCGGCTCCGGTCGGAGCGCCCACGACTCGGACTCGTCGGTCCGGGGAGCGAGCCGGAAGAGCTCCTTCTCGACCGCATCGGTGGCCTCGCCGAGCCCGCGCTCGAAGACCGCGGCCTGCTCGAACATCGGCGTCTCGATCTGGCGGTAGCCGTAGCGACCGGCGAGCTCGTACGCCAGCTGCTCGAGGCGGGACCAGATCCGGCGCTCGTCGGGGAGCAGGTCTCGCGTACCTCGCGGGGCGCGGAAGGTGGGCATCGCCGGAAGTCTAGAAGAACGGCGAGAGGTCGAGGACGTAGGAGGCCCCGAACGCCACCGCCAGGCTGGCCAGCATCGCGGCGATCCGGGCGACCGTCGGCCACGGCATCCGGACGAGCTGCAGGTTGACCACGATCGCGGCGAGGCCACAGATCCCGCCGGCGACCCCGGTCAACCCGAGCAGGCCGAACGGCACGAAGGCCAGGATGATCTCCCACAGTCGGAGCCGGCGCTCGAGCTCGATCGTGGTCGCCCCGTCGTCGACGATCGCCTGGAGCCCGGTCAGCCGGCCGCCGAAGCTGACCCGGCGGGTCGAGCGATCGGCCATCGGGATCGTCCAGGCCGGTCGGCCGCGCTCGCGCAGGCGAGGGATCTTCTCGCCGTCGAGGTACACGCTCAATCCGGTCAGCTGGCTGTTGTCGACGGTGATCTCGGGGCTGCCCGGCTCGGGCAGGCGGAACGTGTGGCGCATCGACCGATGCTAGCGGTTGTCCGCACCCCCGGCCGGTGGAGCGGCGGACCGCCGCTCGATCAGGCCCATCGTCCGGCTGACCAGGACGAGGACATCCTCGAGCGAGGCGACCTCGCGATCGGCATAGCCTCGGCCGTCGGGTCGTGCCGTCAGCTCGAGGTGCTCGTCGAGCGGATCGTCGGGGATCGCGAGCCTGAGCACGACCGCGCTCGACGACCAGTCGCCCGTGACGTGACTCGTCCCCCGGACGCCGTCGCGCTCGGTGACGATCGCGCCACCAGTTGCCCCGAGCTCACGCACGACCTCGCGCACGAGCCGGTCACGGGCCTGTTCCGGATCGATCAGGTCGAGGGTCTCGCGGAGCTGGGCTCGGTAGGCTCCGAAGCGCGGTGACTCGAACTTGAAGCGGCGATCGACGATCGCCTCGAGCCACTTGCGAACTGGCGTGTACGCCGACACGACCACCAGCGTCGTCACGACGATCGCCGCATCGGACCGCTCACCGGTGACCGCGCTGAACAGCCGCTGTGAGAGCGTGATCGAGGCCGTGAACAGTCCCGCAAGGATGGCCGTCAGCGCGCCGTACACGATCGTCCGGTTGATGATCTCGTCGATGTCGTACAGCCGGTAGCGGGTGATCGCGATCCCGACCGCGATGGGCACCAGCGCGAGGAACACGAAGCCCAGGGTCCAACCGATGTCGCTGATCGGGCTGATCTGGAAGATCCCCACGGTGAACGTCGCAGCCACCCCGACGCCGAGCAGGGCGATCCATCGGATCTGGTAGCGCTCGAGTCGCTCCGCCGAGCGGTAGCGCTGGACGACCGAGGCCACTCCCACGAGGACGGCGACGAGTGCGCCGACGTTGCCAAGATCAGCGAGCAGGTGGAGCGGAGCCGACCAGTCCGGTGACACGCCGAACGGATTCGTCACCCCGGCGACACCGTAGATCTCGCCAGGCATGAGCGCCCAGGCGATCACGTAGGCGAGGGTCACGACGGCGAGCAGCACGAGCGCCACACGCCAGCGGGGATCGAGCAGCCGTCCGTTGGGGAAGTAGAGCAGGAACAGGGTCGCGAAGACGGCCAGCACCGGGACGAAGGCAACGTTGTCGAACCACAGGGCGAGCACCGCCCCCGGCAGGCGACGCGTCGCCGGGGGCAGGCCGGCGCCGGCATAGGTGGCCAGCAGGACGACGATCCCGAACGCCACCCCAAACGCGAGCATCGCCCAGCCGGCATAGCTCTCCGGACGGCGTGCGGCAACCACGTACCCGACCGTCGGGAACAGGACCACGATCGCGACGATCTCGACGAGGAAGATATCGAACCGGACGGGAGTGCCCGGCTCGCCCCTTGCCGTGATCGCCACGATCAGGAGGGCGCTGGCAGCGGCCGCGAGCCAGAGCGTCCGCGCGGCGACCAGGCGCGCTCGAAGCCGTCCGGACGTTGCCGCTGGCGGGCGCGTGTCAACGAGCGGCGGGACCGGCTCCTCGCGCTCGCCGTGAGCCGGGACCGGGCGGTCGACCATGCCCGACAGGATACCCACGCCGGGGCCCGCCGGGCGACCGTCAGCCGAGGTCGCGCTGGACCGAGATCACGTCCTTGAGCTGCTCGATCCGGCCCATGACCCGGGCGAGCTGGCTGACCGAGGCCACCTGGAGCGTCGCGATCACGACCGCCGTGTGGTCCTGCATCACGTTCACGTTGGCGGCCACGATGTTGACCTTCGCCTCGGCGACCACCTGGGTGATGTCGGACAGCAACCCGGTCCGGTCGAACGCCTCGACCCGGATCGCGATCGGGTAGGTCTGGGTCGGGGTCGCCTCCCACTCGACGTCGATCAGCCGGCTGACCTCGCGCTCGTTCATCACGGTGGGACACGACCGGAGGTGGACGGTCACGCCCTTGCCCCGGGTGATGAAGCCCTGGATCGGATCGCCCGGGATCGGGTGGCAGCAGCGGGCGAACCGGACGAGGAGATCGCCCACGCCCTTGACCCGGACGCCGCCGGTTCGCTGCGGGAGGTTCGACGGGGCGACCGTCGGCAGTGCCAGCTCGGCGTCGTCGACGACCCCGAGGCGCATGACCACCTGCTGGGCCCCGACGGCGCCGTAGCCGATCGCGGCGTAGAAGTCGTCGAGGTTGTCGTAGTTGTACTGCTTGCCGACCTCGGCGATCTTGTCGAGGCCGACCGCCTGGATCGAGGTCCGGGCGAGCCGGCGCAGCTCGCGCTCGAGCGACTCGCGACCGTGGACGATGTTGTCGTCCCGTTCCTGGCGCTTGAACCAGGCCCGGATCTTCTCCCGGGCGTGGCTGGTCCGGACGACGTTGAGCCAGTCGCGCGACGGACCGTGCTCACCCTTGGTCGTGACGATCTCGACGATGTCGCCGTTCTTCAGCCGGTAGTCGAGCGGGACGAGCCGGTTGTTGACCTTCGCCCCGATACAGCGATGGCCGACGTCGGTGTGGATCCGGTAGGCGAAGTCGAGCGGCGTCGAGCCGGCCGGCAGGTCCTTGACATCGCCGCGCGGGGTGAACACGAAGACCTGGTCCTGGAAGATGTCGAGCTTGATCCCCTCGACGAACTCGGTCGCGTCGGAGACCTCGCGCTGCCAGTCCATGAGCTGGCGGAGCCAGGCCAGCTTCGCGTCGTACTCACGATCCGACCGGCTGCCTTCCTTGTAGCGCCAGTGGGCGGCGATGCCGACCTCGCTGACCTGGTGCATGGCGTGGGTCCGGATCTGGATCTCGAGCGGCTTGCCTTCGCTGACGATGACCGCGGTGTGGAGGCTCTGGTAGAGGTTGTTCTTGGGAACGGCGATGTAGTCGTCGAACTGGCCGGGGATCGGCCGCCAGATCGAGTGGACGACGCCGAGGGCCGCATAGCAGTCCTTGACCTCCTCGACCAGGCAGCGGATCGCGTAGACGTCGTAGATCTCCTCGAACCCGGCGCCCTTGCGCTGCATCTTCTTGTAGATGCTGTAGATGTGCTTCGGCCGGCCCTGGAGCTCGGCCTCGATGCCGGCTGCCGTGAGCGCCGGGCGGAGCTCGGCGATGGCCGCCTCGATGAACCCCTCGCGGCCCTTGCGCCGGGTGTCGAGCAGCTTGGCGAGCTCCCGGAAGCGCTCCGGTTCGAGGGCCTTGAAGGCGAGGTCCTCGAGCTCCCACTTCATCTGCCAGATCCCGAGCCGCTCGGCCAGCGGGGCGTAGATCTCCATCGTCTGGCGGGCGATCCGCTGCTGCTTGTCGAGCGGCAGCGCGGCCAGCGTGCGCATGTTGTGAAGGCGATCAGCCAGCTTGATCAGGACGACCCGGATGTCCTCGGCCATCGCCAGGAACATCTTCCGGATGTTCTCGGCCTGCTGCTGCTCGTGGGTATGGGTGCTGAACTTCGACAGCTTGGTCACCCCGTCGACGAGATGGGCGACCTCGGCGCCGAACCGCTCCTCGATGTCGTCGAGGCTGAACTCGGTGTCCTCCGGGACGTCGTGGAGGAGCGCGGCCTCGACCGCGATGGGGTCGATCCCGAGGTCGGCCAGGATCTGGGCCGACGCGATCGGATGGGTGACGTACGGTTCGCCCGATGCCCGCGCCTGGCCGGCGTGCGCCTCGATCGCGAGGTCGAAGGCGCGACTGACCGGCTCGAGGTCCGCCTGCGGGTAGTGCCGCTCGAGGGCGGCCAGAAGGTCACGTCGAAGGGCTTCGAAGGAACGCTTGCTCGCGGCCCGAGGCGCGGCGGGAGCGGCGGTCCGACGGGCCTTCCGGACGGTCGTCGTTTCGGTGGTGGGAGGCTCGATCGACATCGGCCTCACAGGATAGCAGCGTGCCGGCCGAGCTCAGCCGAGGTCGGGCTCGAGGGTGGCCACCACGATCAGGTCGCCATCGGCGATCGTGAACGATTCGATCGTGTACGGCGTATCCGCGTCGGGGGCCAGGATCGTGACCGCGTCGAGCGGTGCGCCGGTGGGCGGCAGGAGCATCAGCGAACCGTCCTTGCCCAGCGCGAGCCGAGCCTCGATCTGCACGCCGCCGGCCTCGATCGTCACCCGGTCCGGAGCAGTCAGAACGACCCGGCTCGGAGCGATCCCGATGGCGTTCACGAGCTCGGAGGCGACGAGCTCCTCGACCGTGTCCGCGGGCAACGTGAACGTGGCCTGGACCTTGTTGGCAGTGCCATCGAGCCCGACATGGGGGATCGTGATGTTCGGGGCACCAGGCGAGCCGGCGATCGTCACCAGGTCGAGCGACCCGACCAACCGGGCGAACGTTCGATCGACAAGTCGCACGTCGCGCAAGGTGATGTCCACGCCGGCCGCCTTGATGCCCTGGTAACGGGCATTGCTGGCCACGACGTGGACCTCGTCCGCCCGAAGGGTGAGCAGGCGGGGCGGCGGGTCGGACGTCACCGTGACCGTCATCGCGTCGGCGTTGAAGCCGGCGGCCACGAGCGCACCCTGGGCGAGCGTGCCGGCGACCGGCGGGAGCAGCAGCCACGCCGCGGTTGCCACCACGACCACGAGCAGGCCGAGCGTGACGAGGCAGCCGCGCACGCTCAGCGGTCCTCGCTGTAGCCGAGTCCGGCCAGGGCTCGCTCGGCAGCTGCCCGCTCGTCCCAGGCGACCGGTCCGGTCGCCTGCTCGATCGTCGGCTCGTGGCCCTTCCCGGCCAGGACCACGACGTCGCCCGGGCGGGCCCGCTCGAGTGCCGTGGCGATCGCCTCGGACCGGTCGGGGATGACGAGCAGGTCGGTGCCGCGCCGGCGGCCGGCCGCCTCGGCGCCGGCCGCGATCTCGTCCAGGATGGCGAGCCGATCCTCGCCGCGCGGATCCTCGTCCGCGAGCACGACCAGCCGGCAGCGCTGGCCGGCCACCCGGCCCATCATCGGCCGCTTGGCCCGGTCGCGCTCCCCCGCCGACCCGAAGACGACGATCAGCCCGCCGCCCGACCGCTCGGCGGCGGCCCCGAGCAGGTCGAGCACGGTCTCGAGCGCGGCCGGGCTGTGGGCGAAGTCGACGACGACCTCGAACGGCTGGCCTCGATCGACCCGCTCCAGCCGGCCGGGCACCCCGGCGAGCGCCTCGATCCCCGTTCGGGCCGCCTCGGGATCGAGCCCCCAGCCGATTGCCAGGGCAACCGCGGCCAGCGCGTTGTGGGCGTTGTAGCGACCGGCCAGCTGGAGCTCGACCGGTCCCGCCCAGCCCGGGGCGACCACGTCGAGGCGGAGCCCGCGCGGCGTGTCCACGATCGACGTCGCACGGACGTCGGCCGTCGGATCCAGCCCGTAGCCGACGAGCCGGGCGCCCGCCGCGCGCGTCTCAGCGGCGAACTGCGCGCCGGCCGGGTCGTCGAGATTGACGACGCCGAGCCGGGGATGCGCTCCGGGCTTGGCCGGAGCGGGCTCGGCGAGCCGCGCGAACAGGCTGAGCTTGGCCGCCCGGTACGCCTCGAACGTCCCGTGGAACTCGAGATGCTCGTGGGACAGGTTCGTGAAGATCGCCGCATCGTAGGCGACCGAGCCGACGCGCTCGGCCGCCAGGCCGTGCGACGTCGTCTCGAGGACGGCGGCGCGATCGCCGGCGACCACCATCGCCCGAAGGAGCTGCTGGAGACGGATCGCGCCGGGGGTGGTCACGTGGCCGGGGGTGCGCTCGCGGACCGGCCCGACCCGCGTCTCGACGGTCCCCACCAGCCCGCTCGGGATCCCGGCCGCCTCGAGCGCAGCCGCGATCAGGTACGACGTCGTCGTCTTGCCGTCGGTGCCGGTGACCCCGACGACGCTCAGCTCGTGGCTCGGATCGCCGTACCACCAGGCAGCGCCGGAGGCGAGGGCGGTCGCACTCCGGTCGACCACGACCTGCAGCTCGTCGACGCCGTCCACCGGCCGCTCGACGATCGCGGCGATGGCCCCGGCGGCGACCGCGGCGGCGACCATGTCGTGACCGTCGACGTGCTCGCCGGCGATCGCCACGAAGACGTCACCCGGCTCGGACGAGGCGCGAGTCGTCACGTACGCCGGAGACGGTCAACTGCCGCGATGGCCGCGGGATCGACGGCGGTTCCGTGGCGGAGTACGGCTCGCAGCCGGCCCTCCGCCGAGAGCCGTTCGACGAGCAGGCCGATGGGTCGTGTCCCGCCGGGCTCGGCCAGCGCCACGGCCTCGAGGAGGGTCCCGCCGGGCACGCTCGGCGCAGCGCCGCTCGGCGCTCGGCCGCTCGGCGCACCGCCGCTCACCGCTCGACCCGGCGGGTCACCCGACGGCCTCCGACGTCAGGGCACGCGGCGTGCGCCGTCGACCCTCGGCGAGCCGGTAGCTCCGCCAGCCGATCCCGCTGATCGGCAGGTCCCAGGCGCCGATCAGCCTGACCTCGCGGCCCCCGAACCCCTCCTTGAACTGGCGGATCCCCGGGTGGACGAGGCCCCACATGTCATACGACGTGGCCCCCGACTCGCGACTCGACCGGATGGCCTCCCACTTGAGCAGGTAGTTCGCCCGTCGTTCAGCGCCGCTCGCGGTCATCCCGCCGTATGGCTCGACGACCCGGCTGCCGCACCGGACGAGGAGGAGGACCGCGCCGACCTCGCCGGACGGCTCCCGGGCGAACAACAGTCGCGCCCCGCCGCTCGGTCGGAACGCCTCCCAGATGTCGCGGTAGGCGGCCTCGGTCCGGATCGGCGTGTGCGTCCGGGTCGAGGTCTCGGCCATGATCCGGTGGAAGGTCGGGAAGGCCGCGGGGTCGGCGTCCGCGTCGACGTCCTCGATCGTGACCCCGAGCGTTCGCGCCTTGTTGACGTACTGGCGCCACTTCGAACGCAGGTCGGACCACAGGGCATCCTCGTCGGCGCCCAGGTCGATCACCCGGGTGACGCTCGGCTGGACCTCCGGCGCGGGTCGCCAGCCGTGGCCCGCGAGCAGCGAGCGGGTGGCCCCGTCGGCGTCGAATGGCCCGTCGAGCTCGATCTCGGGGTCGATCCGGACGTGGGCGACACCGCCGACGCCGGCTCCGTCCCGCCCGAGCGAGCTGCGCAGCGCCCCGCCCCACGCCCCGACGAGATCGACGGTCCAGACGGAGCCGAGCGGCCCGCGCGGCGCGTAGGCGAATGTCCACGGGACCGGACGTGGCCGGCGCAGGAGGATCCGCGCACCGAACCGTTGGTCGGCCGCCGGGCTCACCTCCACGAGCCGGCTCGTCCAGCCGTTGGCCGCCTTGACCTGCGCCCAGGCGGCAGTCTGGAGGTAGGTGGCCAGCCGGTGACCCGCGACGAACGCGTCCCAGGCCGCCGAGCGGTCGCCGCTCCCGGGGGCTCCGTCGGTCACGGGCTCGCCGGACGACGGAGGGCGTCGGACATGAGCCGCACGATAGTGCCGAGCTCGGGGATCCGCAACGCGCGGCTCAGGCCGAGGTAGACCAGGCCGGCCAGGCCGGTCGCGAGCGCGAGCTCGACGAGGAGGATCGGCCGCGGCGGCTCGGGCCCGACGGCACTGGACGCGACCGTCATCGTGAGCGCCGCGACGGCCCCGGCCGCAATCGCCCCGATGAGCGCGACGAAGCCGGACCTGACGAGCTCACCGAAGTCGAAGCCGCCGATCCGCCGGGTCAGCACCACGAGCAGCAGGCAGACCTCGACCCACGAACCGACCGCGATCGCGACGCCGACCCCGGCCAGCCCGAGGGGGCCGACGAGGAGAACCGCCAGGCTGACGTTGATGACCACCGCCAGGACGGCGGCGAGAACCGGCGTCAGGGTGTCGCGGCTGGCATAGAACGCGCGAGCGAGGATCGCAATGAGCGATTCGGAGGCAAGCGCGAACGACAGGCACATCAGGACGGCCGCGGTCAGGGCGACGCCGTGCTCGTCGAACCGCCCATAGCCGAACAGGAGCGTCACGATCTCCGAGCGGAGCACGATCGTGAGCGCCGCCAGCGGGAGCATCACCCACAGGATCAGCCGAAGCGCCCGGCCCGACGAGGCTCACGTAGCTCTCGACGTCACCTCGGGCGAGGTCGCGCGACATCGACGGGAGCATGACCACGCCGATCGGGATGCCGATCACCCCGATCGGGATCTGGAACACCGAGAACGCGATCGAGAACGCGCTGACCGCGCCCGCCCCGAGGGTCGACGCGAGCGAGGTCGCCACGAGGAACGTCAGCTGGCTCGCGCCGAGCCCGACCGCGCGCGGGACCAGCAGGAGGAGAGCCAGCCGGGCGGACGGGTCGCCGAGGTCGATCCGGGGCGACCAGCGGAACCCGGTCTGGCGGAGCGGCAGGACCTGGATCCCGAGGTGGCAGATCGACCCCGCCACGACGCCGATCGCCAGGCTGTAGATCCCGAACGACGGCTTGAGCAGGATCGCGGCGCCGATGATCGCCAGGTTGTAGACGATCGGCGCCGCCGCCGCCGCCCCGAACCGGTTCCTGGCGTTGAGCAGGCTCGTCGCGAACGAGCCCAGCGCGAGCAGGATCGGGCTGAGCAGCATCAGCCGGGTCAGGTCGACGGTCTGGGCCCACTGGGCTTCGCTGAACCCGGGCGTGATCCACGGGACGAGGATCGGGGCCGTGACGAACGCCACGACGGCGAGCACGAGCAGCACCGCCAGCATGACGTTGACCACGCTCGAGGCGACCCGCCAGGCGTGCGACTCGGTGTCGGTCTCGAGCAGCCCGGCGATGACCGGGATGAGCGCCGACGACAGCGCCCCGGCGGCGACGAGCTGGAAGATCAGGTCGGGGATCCGGAACGCGGCGAAGAACGTGTCGAGCTCGGCGGTCGCGCCGAACGAGGTCCCGATGACCACGAGCCGAACCCAGCCGAGAGCTCGCGAGGCGAGGAACGCCAGGGTCACGATCAGCCCGGCCCGGGCGAGCGAGCGGCCGGCGGTCACGACGATCGGCTGGCGCTGCGAGCCCGGGGATGGGCCTCGAGGTACGCCGAGCGAAGCCGGGTCCCGGAGACATGGGTGTAGACCTGGGTCGTGGCGAGGCTCTCGTGGCCGAGCAGCTCCTGGACGACCCGCAGGTCTGCGCCGCCGTCGAGGAGGTGGGTGGCAAAGCTGTGGCGCAGGGTGTGCGGCGAGACGCCGAGCGGGAGACCGGCCCGGGCCCGGAGCCGGTCGAGCCGGAAGCGGAGCCCACGGACACCGAGCGGCCGCCCTGCCTGGTTGAGGAAGACCTCGGCCGGCGGATCCGGCAGCCCGGGTCGAGGCCGTGGCGCGGGCGAGCAGGACCGGCCGCCCGTCGCGCAGGTACTCCTCGAGCGCTCGCCGGGCCGGCCGGCCGAGCAGGCCGATCCGCTCCTTGCGGCCCTTGCCGACGACCCGCATCTCACCACGGCGCAGGTCGATCGAACCGAGGGTGGACGCGGCCAGCTCGCTGATCCGGAGCCCGGCCGCATAGGCGGTCTCGACGAGGGCCCGGTCGCGGAGTGCGAGCGCGCCGCTCAGGCCCGGAGCGCGTCCCCGACCCGCGGCCGCAACAGCCGCGTCGTCGTCGATCGCGGCCAGGAGCGCCTCGACCTGGCGGCTCTCGAGCACCTGGGGCAGGCGCTTCCGCTGGCGCGGGGTCGCGATCGCGCCCCACGGGTCGCCCGGGCACAGCTCGTGCCGTGCCGCGAACGTGTAGAACGACCGGATCGCACCGAGCCGCTGGCCGACCGAGCTGCGGGCGTGGCCCGCTCCGAGCACCTCGAGGTATGCCCGCAGGTCCGTTCGGCCGGGCCGCCGCCAATCGACGCCGCGCCGGTCGAGCCAGTCGAGGTAGGCGCCCACGGCCGTTGCATAGGAGCGTCTCGTGTGGTCGGAGGCGTCACGGGCGGTGAGCCCGCCGATGAACCGCTCGAGGGCGTCGGCGCCGGTCACCCCTCGGGCGCGCGCTCGGTCCCGCGGCTGCGGCCCGCAGCTCGTCGGCCGGCTTGCGAACGACCGGTCCGGCGGCCGCCGGCTCGAGCGCCGGATCGCGATCCGCCTGCCCCGCCGCGCGCACCCCGACCGCCTCGACTCGGCCGGGCCAGGGCGGCCGGATCGGGCGGACCGCCCGAGACCGTCGCGCCCGGCACGATCGAGGCCGCCGGCAGGTCCATCGTCGAGCCGCACAGGAGGCACATCGCCGCCTCGTCGCCCTTCCGGGCAACCGGACCTGCATCGGCGTCGTGGGTGGCGCCGAGCGGCTCGTGCGAGGTCGTGAAGTCGCATTTCGGATAGCGCGAGCAGCCCCAGAAGAGCGAGCCGGTCCGACGGGCGCGGCGCGGCGTCAACCGACCCTCGCCGCACTTCGGGCAGACCACCTCGAACGGGAGCGGCTCGGGCGGCGGCGGGCCGTCCTTCTTGATGTAGTCACAATCGGGATAGCGCGAGCAGCCCACGAAGGGGCCGAACCGGCCGCGCTTGGCCGCGAGCACGCCGCCGTCGGTCGGACCGCACTTCGGGCAGGCCTCGCCCACACCGGGCAGGATCGGGCCGGCCTCCTCCTCGCCCGGCAACGGCCGTGATTCCTTGTGCTCCGGGTAGAGCGAGCAGGCCAGGAAGCGCCCGTTGCGGCCGAGCCGGATGACCATCGGATGCCCGAGCGAGCAGACCTCGTCCGACGGCTCGGTCGTGAAGTCGCGCCGGCGGAGGACCGCCCGCTTCTCGTCGACGAGCTCCTTGAGCGGGCCGTAGAACTCGCGCAGGAGCGGGACCCACGGCCGCTCGCCCCGGGCGATCTCGTCGAGCTCCTCCTCCATCCCGGCGGTGAAGGCCAGGTCGACGTACTTCCCGAAGTGCTCGACCAGGAGGTCGGTGACGACCTCGCCGACGGGCTCCGGATGGAGCCGTCGATCGACGACCTTGACGTAGCCCCGGTCGACGATCGTCGAGATCGTCGCGGCGTAGGTCGACGGGCGCCCGATCCCGTGCTCCTCGAGGGCCTTGATCAGGGTCGCCTCGGTGTAGCGCGGCGGCGGCTCGGTGAAGTGCTGGATCGGGGTGACGTCGGCCACCCGGGTGAGGTCGCCTTCGGCCAGCGCCGGGAGGGCCCGCTCGGCCTCTTCCGCCGAGTCGTCCTGGCCCTCGGTGTAGACCCGGCTGAAGCCGTCGAAGACGGTCTTCGTCGCGCTCGCCCGGAGGCCGTAGGTCCCGGCCGCCAGCTCGACGGTCGTCGTCTCGAGCTCCTTCTCCTTCATCTGGCTGGCCAGCGCCCGCTGCCAGATGAGCCGATACAGCCGGGCCTCGTCGCGTCCCAGCGTGCGCGCGAGCGCCTCCGGGTCTCGCTTGAACGAGGTCGGACGGATCGCCTCGTGGGCTTCCTGGGCGTTCTTCGACTTGGTCTTGAACGGGCGCCCCTTCGGCATCGTGTAGGGATCGCCGTAGCGCGCCGCGATGACCTCGCGCGCCTCGCCCAGCGCCTGCCCGGACAGCGCCACGGAATCGGTCCGCATGTAGGTGATCAGCCCGACCTGTCCGTCCGGGGTCTCGACGCCCTCGTACAGCCGCTGGGCGACCGACATCGTCCGCTTGGGGCTGAAGCCGAGCTTCCGGCTCGCCTCCTGCTGGAGGGTCGACGTGGTGAACGGCGGCGCCGGGCTCCGCTTCGAGCGCTTGATCGCGATCGACTCGACGATCGGCTGGCTGGCCCGGATCGCGGCGACGTGGCGCTCGGCGGTCTCCTCGTCGCCGATGACCGGCTTCGCCCCGTCGATCCGGACGAGCTCGGCGCTGAAGTCGGCCCCGCCCGGTGCGACGAGGAGCGCCTCGATCGTCCAGTACTCGATCGCCGTGAACGCCCGGATCTCGCGCTCCCGATCGACCACGAGGCGCACGGCCACCGACTGGACCCGACCGGCCGACAGCCCCGAGCGGACCTTGCGCGAGATCAGCGGGCTGAGCGTGTAGCCGACCATCCGGTCGACGATCCGGCGCGTCTGCTGGGCGTCGACGAGGTCCTGGTCGATCGCCCGGGGGTTGGCGAAGGCCTCGCGGATCGCGGGCTCGGTGATCTCGCTGAACGTCACCCGGGCGGTCCGCTCCGGGGCCAGGCCGATCGCCTCGGCCACGTGCCAGGCGATCGCCTCGCCCTCCCGGTCGAGGTCGGTCGCCAGGTAGACCGTGTCCGCGCCCCTGGCCGCCTTCTCGATCGCGGCCAGCTGGCGGTGGCGATCGGGCGAGATCTCATAGGTCGGGGCGAAGTCATGCTCGACGTCGACCCCGAGCTTGCCCTTGCCCGGGTTCTCGGGCAGGTCGCGGACGTGGCCGTACGAGGCGAGGACCGTGTAGCCCGGCCCGAGATAGCGCTCGATCGTCTTCGCCTTGGCCGGCGACTCGACGATCACCAGATCCGTGCTCATGTCGTGCGGGAGTCTAGCACCGGCCCCTTACCGATCCGTCCACCGCCCCCGGACGGGCGGCCTCGGGCGGCTGTGGCGGATCAGACGTCGCGGACCCGGCGCAGGAAGTCCTCGTCGATCTCGAGCTCCTCTTCCGCCTCGGCGACCGGGACCGGCGGGCCGCCCACCTCCAGCCTCGGCCGGACGGCGTCGGCGGTCTGCTCGATCGTCCCCGGCGCGATCTCGATGAACCGGATGTGCATCAGCGGGAAGACGAAGACTGACTCGATGTCGTCGGCGAAGACGGGGCGATTGCCGTTCAGCTCGCGCAGGTTCGTGCAGACCACGGCGACATCGGCGGCCGTCGGCAGCGAGTACAGGTCCGCCCGGAGCGGCTGCTCGTTGTTGATATGGAGGACGGCGTTGCGGATCAGCGGCGTTCAGCCTTCCCAGAAATCGACCACGAGGCGAACCCGCCCGTGGGCCACCCAGACCCCGATGCCGACGTACTTCATCTTCGTCGACATGATGTTGGCATAGTGGCAGTAGCCACCGCACGGCTTCTCGTCCTGGAAGAACAGGTGCGTGCCCAGGACCGACGCGAACGGGCTGCTCGCCGACCGGCAGCCGATGTTCTCGCGGTAGTCGCCGCCGTAGCCCGCCCGGCGCAGCCGGTCCCCCGGGTTGCCGTCGAGGAAGTGGTCGCAGCCACCGTTTCCGGCCAGGAACTTCGCATACGGCCGTGAGACGTTCGTGCTGATCCCGGAGCTGAGGATGAGCGGGTTGATCCCGCTCCCGCCCGGGCTGCTGCAGTTGCCACCCGAGGTCACCCAGCCGCCGCCGCGGGTGCAGTTCATCAGCTTGAGGTAGTAGCGCTCGACCGCACCCCAGGCGCCCGCGCCGACGCTCTTGCCGTGCGCGATGTGGACCGACCGCGCCGGCGCGCCCGGCTTCGGCTTGGACGCGACCTTGAACGTGGCGTTCTTCGGGCCGCTGAGCGGGATCCCGGCCTTGTCGGTAGCCGTGGCGGCCACGGTCATGACGACCTTGGCGCCGTAGGGCAGGAGCGACGACGGCTCGAAGACGAGGACGGTGTCGTCCTCGAACCAGCTGAACTTGCCCTTGAGCTCCTTGGTCCCGATCCGTGCGCTGAACGCGGCCTGGGTCGCCGGGCGAGCCATCCGGTCGGTGAAGCGGACCGACAGGTCGGCGGTCCGGTCGATGTCGGACGAGCCGGCGAACGGCCGGAAGCGGACGACCGAGGCGCCCTTGGCGGTCCGGATCGCGAGCGGTGCGACGGGGGTCGTCGCGACACCGTCAGCGTCGCGGACCGCGGCCCCGATCGAGACCGTGTAGACGACGTTCGGCGCGAGCGCCTTGGCCGGCACGAACGTGACCGACGAACCGCCGGCCGCCGTCGTCGTCGACTCGAACGTCCCCTCGACCGGCGGATCGATCTGGAAGGCCGTCTGGACGGCCGCGACGTCGACCGGTCCGTCATACACGACCGTGAACGTCGTCGAGCTCGGGACCCGACCCTTGACCGCCGTCGTCGACGGTGCGATCCGGCCGCCGAGCGCGCCGCGGGTCGTGAAGATCGCCCGCGCCGGGGCGGCCAGCTTCTGACCCGTCGCGTCGACCGCCGTCCGGGCAATCGTGAGCGTGTAGTAGGTGCCGGCCTTCCAGCCGGTCTTCGGCGCGACCGTCAGCGACTGGCCGGCGGAATCCCAGCTCAGGTCGACGCCCGTCGGCGGATCGACCGTGAGGGCGGCGGCGACGCTGCCCGGATCCATGGTCGAGCTGAACGACATGCGGACGGGCTCGCGCAGGCCATGGTGCGGCTCGATGCTCCCGGCCAGCGTGGCCGGACCGACCTGGGCGACCGTCACCGGCGGACGAGCCTGGGTGGCGACCGGCGCCGCGAGTCCGACGGCTACGATTCCACTGATCGCCAGGGTGCCGATCCCGATGCCGACCCGCCCGGCGAGCATGCGCCGGGCGAGGACGGGACCATACACGAGAGCGAGCACCGGGAGAGCCAGCGCCGCGACGGCGAACTTTCGCAATAGACAGTCTCCTGGCTCGTCGCCTGGGGTCAGCGGCATCGTGCGGCTGTCTGATCTCGGGGCGCTGCCTCGAAGATCACCGGCAAGCCTAGCACCCGATCCACGCTCAGGGCAACCGAGGCGGAGCGGCGGCGAGCAGACCGGTCGGTCGATAGCGGCCGTAGGCGGACATGACGAGGCCGCGAATCTCGAGCATCGTCAACGTGCTCAGGAGGGTCGAGACCGGCAGGTCGGTCCCGGCGACGAGCGCGTCGATCGTCGTCGCGCCGTCGACCAGGGCGCCCGCAACCGCGGCCTCGGATCGCCCGAGGGTCGCCACGATCGCCTCGAGCGAGGCGGGTCGGTCGGCCGGTCGGCCGTCGCCCGACGGATCGCCCTCGACCAGCCCGAGATCGTCGATCAGCTCGGCCACGCCGGCCACGATCCGGGCCTCGCCGGCGAACTCGCGCAGGAAGGCCAGGCAGCCGGCCGACGCCGGAGCGTCGATCGAGCCCGGGACGACGAAGCAGCCCCGACCCTGCTCGAGCGCCCAGCGGGCGGTGATCAGCGCGCCGCTCCCGCGAGCCGCCTCGACGACGACGGTCGCCTCGGCCAGACCGCTGATCAGCCGGTTGCGACGTGGGAACGTCCCCTTGGTCGGGCCGGCATCCGGCGGCAGCTCGGACACGATCGCTCCGCCCGTCTCGACCACGGCCGTCGCCAGCCGGCGATGCGCCTTCGGGAACAACCGGTCGTGCCCGGAGCCAAGGACGGCGATCGTCGGTCGCCCGGCGGCGACGACGGCGGCGTGGGCGGCGCCGTCGATCCCGAGGGCCAGCCCGGACACGACCACCGCCCCGAGTCGAGCGACGGCGTCGGCGATCCGGGCCGCGACCCGTCGGCCGGCCTCGGTCGGACGACGCGTCCCGACGATCGCCACCGATCCGGACGCCGACATCGACCCCGGGTCGCCGCGGACGAACAGGACCGGCGGCGGCTCCGCGATCGCTCGGAGGCGGCCCGGATAGGCATCGTCGTCGATCGTCACCAGGGAGGTCCCGGCGGCCTGGAGCCGGGCAAGCATCGGCCCGGGGTCGACGGCAGCCGCTCCGAGCGCCTCGACCATCTCGTCCGGCAGTCGAACGCGACCGCCACGCGGCCCGTCCCGGATCACGCGGCGCCCGGCCGGGCTCAGGGCCAGCTCGACGACGCGGCTGGCGCTGCCGTGCTCCCGGAGCATCAGCCCGAACGTGACCGGACCGAGCCCGTGGACCGAGGCGAGGATCGCCCAGGCGTCCCGTTCCCGGATCACCGGCTCAGCCAGCCAGCTGGCCCGCGTACGGCCCGCTCGGGATGCGGAACCGGGCGGCCTCCTCGAGATGCTCATGGCCGACCGAGATCGCGCCGTCGAGGTCGGCGATCGTCCGGGCGACCCGGAGGAGCCGTCCGACTCCACGGGCCGACAGCCCGGCGGCCGCCGAGATCGAGGCGAGCAGCGCCTCGTCGCTCCGGGTCAGGCGGCAGGCCGATCGGAGCCGCGCTCCGTCGAGCCGGGCATTGGCGACGCCACCCCGGCGCAGGGCGGCCGCCCGGGCCGAGGCGATCCGGGCCGCGACCGTCGCGCTCGACTCGGCCCGGCCCGGGCCGATCAGGGCCGTCTGCGGCACGGGTGGCATCTCGACCCACAGATCGATCCGGTCGCGGAGCGGCCCCGACACGCGTCCGGCGTAGCGCTCGGGCACGCCCGGTTGACAGCGACAGCCGGCGTCCGGACCGGCTCCGCCGCCACAGGGACACGGGTTCATCGCCGCGACGAGCTGGAACCGGGCCGGCAGGGTCATCGATCCGCCGACCCGGACGATCGTGACCCGCCCGTCCTCGAGCGGCTGGCGGAGCGCCTCGAGCACGTCCCGCCCGAACTCGGGCAGCTCATCGAGGAAGAGCACGCCCTCGTCGGCCCGGGTCACCTCGCCGGGAGCCAGGCGCGGACCGCCACCGAGCATCCCGGCGTAGCTGATCGTGTGGTGCGGGGCGCGGAACGGCCGGGTCCGGACGAGCTCGACGAGCGGGCCGTCCCCGGCGGCGGAGGCAATCGCCGAGGCGACCCTCGCCTCCTCATCGTCGAGCGGCGGCAGGAGGCGCGGGATCGTCCGGGCGAGCAGCGTCTTGCCCGACCCCGGCGGGCCGATCAGCAGCATCCCGTGACCCCCGGCCAGGGCGATCTCGAGCGCGCGACGGCCGAGCGCCTGGCCGCGGACGTCGGCCAGGTCGGGGACGCCGGGTCCGGCCGGGCCGTCGTGCGGCTGGCCGGCTCGCGACGGGCCGAACGGCGGACCGGCCGAGGCGAGCTCGACCCGGGTCGGGATCGAGACCGTCCGGCGACGTCGCGAGCCGGCCAGCCTGAGGAGGTCGACGACTGCGGTCAGGCTGGCCGCTGGATGAGCCTCGATCCCGTCGGCCAGCCGAGCCTCGGCCGCGGCGTCGTCCGGGACGACCACCCGGCTCGCACCGCGCCGGACGAGCGCGCCGACCATCGGCAGGATGCCCGGGACCGGCCGCAGGTCCCCACCGAGCGACAGCTCGCCGATGAACGCCCAGCGGCCGGTCGCCCGGACCTGCTCCGAACCGAGCAGGATCCCGATCGCGATCGCGAGGTCGAGCGAGGCGCCCGCCTTGCGCAGGTCGGCCGGCGCCAGGTTGACCGTGATCCGGCGCGGCGGGAACGCCAGGCCGCTGTTGCGGATGGCGCCCCGGACCCGTTCGCGAGCCTCCTGGAGCGCCGCATCGGGCAACCCGACGATCGTGAACCCGGGCAGGCCCGGCGCGACGTCGACCTCGACCCGGATGACCCGGCCGTCGATCCCCTGGAGCGTCGCGGCGAGCACGGTGGCGAGCACCGGCGAACCCTACCGGGCGCCCCTCACCGGCGGCTTATCGCTCAGGTCCATCCCTGGCGAGGCCGCGGCCTAGCGGGCGGACGGCGCCGCGAGCTGGGGTGCGTCGCCGGTCGCGGCCGCCTTGTCGATCGCCCGGGCGAAGTCGAGCAGCGACCGCCCGAGTGGCGAATCGGCCTTGCTGAACATGAACGGCGAGCCGCTGTTCAGCGCGCTGATCGCGCCCCGGTACTCGTTGAGGACCTGGTGGTCGATCGGCCGCTTCAGGGCGCTCTCGGCGTTCTTGACGTTGATCCCGGTGAACGCGTTGGAGCGGTTGAGGACGAGCCGGACCTTGTGCTGCTCGACCCCGAGGTGACCGATCGTCTCGAGCACGAGCCGGACGTTCTTGAGGCACGACAGGTCGGCGGTCATGACCACGAAGAACACGTCGGCGGCGTCGAGGATCTTGAGGTTGACCTCGTCGAGCCGCTTGTCGATGTCGATGATCACGTAGTCGTAGAGCGAGCGGAGGTTGTCGAGGATCAGCGGGATGTGCTCCTCGGTCACGAGCTCGGCGGTCTCCGGCGTGGGCGGCGCGAGGAGCAGGTCGATCCCGGAGTCGTGGCGGACGACGACCGACTTGATGATGTCGGCGTCGATCGAGGTCGCGGTGACGACGTCGAGGATGCTCTTGCGGTCGAGACCGAGGTCGAGGAACACCCGGTGGTCGCCGAACTGGAGGTTGCCGTCGACGAGGACGACCTTGCGGCCGAGCTCGCGGTGGAGGGCGATCGCCGCGTTGATCGCGATCGTCGTCGTCCCGACGCCACCCTTCGCCCCGTAGAAGGCGGCCACCCGGCCGAGGAGCGGCCGTCCGACGAGGCCCTCACGCGGCGCGAACCGGGCCAGGAGGCTCTTCATCCGGGCGAGCAGCTCGGCCTGGTGGAACGGCTTGATCAGGTAGTCGTCGGCGCCGGCCCGCAGGCCACGGACGCGCTGCTCGATCTCGCGCTCGGCGGTGAGCATGATGATCGGGACGTGGGCGGTCGTCTCCTCCTCGCGGATCTTGGCCGCGACCTGGTAGCCGTCCATCTTCGGGAGCATCACGTCGAGGAGGATGAGCGCGGGCTCCTCGGTGCTCCACAGCTTGAATCCTTCGGCGCCGTCGCTGGCGACGAGGACCTCGTAGCCCTCCTGCTTGAGGGTATAGGTCAGGACCCGCTGGACGTTCGGGTCGTCGTCGACGACGAGGATCTTGGCCGGCATGCGCTCCCCTGGTCGGGCGGGGTCGGGGCCCCGTTCCGGGTTCCGCCGCCGATTATAGGCACAGCCGGTCGTGAGCCGGACGGGGATCTGTCGTCACGGCGCGTCAGGTGCGGTTCGGGCCATCGTCGAGCGCGTCGAACACGATCCGGCTCCAGGTCTCCAGCCGGTCGCGCACCGACCGGACCGAGCCGGCCGGGGCGAACCCGCCGGCCAGCTTGTCGGTCTCGCGGACGGCGACCGGGCGGCCACCGGCATCGGCCACGAAGACGACCCCGAGGTGGACCCGGCCGACGTCGGTCGTGTCGTCGTTGAGCAGCCCGACCAACCGGTAGTCCGGCTCGAAGTCGGCGACGAGCTCCTCGCGCCACTCGCGGGCCAGCCCGCCGTGGACGTCGCTGTCGCCCGGGTTGAGGTGGCCGCCGACCCCGATCGACCACAGCTCGTGGAGCCGGCTGTCGGCCCCGCCCCGGGTGCGCTGCATGAGGAACCAGCTCGGGCCATCGCGGAGGACCAGGTACGGGATGACCTGCTTGAACGACGGGTCGACCTCCATCGCCGGTCGCGGAGCGAACCGACCACCGGCGGCGATCGTGTCGAGGACCGCCTGGGCACCGGTCGTCCGGATCCCGAGCCAGCCCGCGTCGGGCATGACGAGCGCTCGCGGGACGACGTAGACGAGCTCCGCCTGGCCGGCCTCGATCGTCAAGAATCGAGCCTCGCCCGAACCGCCTCGAACCGCGCCCGGAGCAGCGCGGCGTCGGGCTCGGCCGCGTCGAGCGTCGACAGCCAGCCGTCGAGGACGTCGCGCACGGCACGCACCCCGGCCGCGACCTCGGCAGCGTTCGTCGCCCCGATCCCGGCGCCCATCTCCGGGTCGCCTCGGCTCAAGCGGGTCATGTCCCGCCAGCCTCCGGCGGCGAGCGTCGACGCGGTCGGCCAGGCCGGTCGACCGGTCATCGCCTCGACGAGCGCCGCGGACACGACGAGCGGGACATGGCTGATCGTCGCGGCGGCGGCGTCGTGGACACCGGGATCGAGCTCGATCGGCCGGCCGCCACAGGCCCGGGCAAGGCGCTCGACCCGGTCGACGTCGCCGGGTTCGGCCCCGGCGCCCGGACAGACCACCCAGGGCCGATCGACGAACAGATCGGCGTCCGCCGCGTCGTAGCCGGCGGCCTCGCGCCCGGCCAGCGGATGCCCGCCGACGAAGCGCAGTCCGAGCCGGTCGGCGCGCTCGACGATCGCCCGTTTCGTGCTCGCGACGTCGGACACGGTGGCCCCGTTCGCGAGGGACCCGGCGACCGGCCCCGCCAGCTCGTCGAGCAGGTCGAGGCAGGCCAGCGGTGGCGCGGCGAGGACGACCAGCTCGGCGCCGCGGAGCGCCTCGGCCAGCGTCGCCGGAGCCCGGTCGAGGATCCCGTCGGCGAGCGCCCGGCCGGACCGCTGGAGGTCCGGCTCCAGGCGACGAGCTCGATCCGCTCGCCGATCGTCGGCGCCGCCTCGCGCCGGCGCAGCGCGCGCGCGATCGATCCGCCGATCAGCCCGAAGCCGACGATCGCGATCCGCACGCGGCCGATCATCGCAGGTCCCGATCCGGGCTGCCGCTCGCGACCGAGAAGTCCACTCGTAGTTGACTCGGCCGGGTTACGATGGGGCCATGAGCGGTCGTGCTGGCCCGCCGGTTGCCGATCCCGGGGTCGAGGCACGGCCGACCCCAGCCCCCGAGACCCCTGCCATCCGGGTCCTGCTCGTCGACGATCACCGGGCGATGGCCGACGCGCTCGGCCGGCTGCTCGCCGCAGAGCCCGGGATCACGATGGTCCCGGCGGCCTACTCGGCGGCCGAGGCACGGGCCCGGCTGCGCGAGCCGGTCGACGTGGTCCTCATGGACTACGCCCTGCCCGACGGCACCGGGGCAGAGGTCACCAGGGCGGTCAAGGCGCGCCGGCCGAAGGCCCCGGTGATCATGCTCACCGCGCACGACGATGACGAGACCGTGCTCGACTCGATCCAGGCGGGCGCCGACGGCTTCCTGTCGAAGACCGCCTCGACCGACGAGGTGGTGGCCGCGATCCGGTCAGCCTATGCCGGCGAGACGCTGCTCCCGCCCGCGGTGATCGCCAAGATCGCGCTTCGCGTTCGGATGGCGAGGGAGCTCGGGGTCGACGGTCCGAAGATCGAGCCACTGACCGCGCGCGAGCTCGAGATCCTCCGCCTGCTGAGCGCCGGGCGCACGACCCGCGAGATCTGCACCGAGCTGTCGATCGCCCCGAACACGCTCCGGACCCACGTCCAGAACATCACCGGCAAGCTGAAGGTCCACTCGAAGCTCGAGGCGGTCGTGTTCGCGCTGCGCTACGGGCTGGTCGAGCCCCCGACACCGGACGACCGCCTCTACCCCTGAGCTCAGTCGACCCAGCCGGCCCCATCGCGGCTTCCGCCCGACGACGATCCGCTCGATCCGCCCGACCGGCGCTGGCGACCCCGCCGGTCGGTGGCCCGTCGCTCGTCGGCCGGCTTCGGGGGACCCGGCTCGTCGGCCGGGTTCATCCGCCGCAGGCGCTCGCGTCGCTCGATCTCCCGGCGCTCGGGGTTGAGGTAGGCGCCGCAGCGCGGGCAGCGCCGTTCCTCGGCGAACAGCGATTCGATCGGTGAAACCGTGTAGATCTGCCGGCCGCACGACCAGCAGGCGAGCCTGGGCATGTTCGATGCTACCCCCGCGTCCGCGATCGCCCGGCGTCAGACCGTCGGCAGGGCAGCCAGCGCCGCCTGGACCTTCTCGACCGGGTACTCGTAGTCCTCCAGCTGACCGTTCAGGTAGCGGTCGTAGGCGGCCAGGTCGAAGTGACCGTGGCCGCACAGGTTGAACAGGATGGTCTTCGACCGGCCGGTCGCCTTCGCCTCGAGGGCCTCGTCGATCGCGACCGTGATCGCGTGGGTGGGTTCCGGCGCGGGCAGGATGCCCTCGGTCCGGGCGAAGCGAACGCCGGACTCGAAGCTCGCCCGCTGGTGGACGCTCTGGGCCTCGATGTAGCCGTGCTCCTTGAGCAGCGACACGAGCGGAGCCATGCCGTGGTAGCGCAGCCCACCGGCGTGGATCGGTTCCGGGATGAAGTCGTGCCCGAGGGTATGCATCCTGACCACCGGCGCCATCTGGGCGGTGTCGCCGAAGTCGTACGCGTAGACGCCGCGGGTGAGGCTCGGGGCCGCCTCCGGCTCGACCGCGATGACCCGGTACTTGTTTCCGTCACGGAAGGACCGGCCGAGCCACGGGAACGACAGGCCGGCGAAGTTCGAGCCGCCACCGGCGCAGCCGATGATGACGTCGGGCTCCTCGCCGGCGAGCTCCATCTGGAGGATCGTCTCCTGGCCGATGACGGTCTGGTGGAGGAGCACGAAGTCGAAGACCGACCCGAGCGAGTACTTCGTCCCCGGGTGGGTGACCGTGTCCTCGATCGCCTCGCTGATCGCCAGCCCGAGCGAGCCGGTGTGGTCCGGCGTTTCTCCGAGCACCTTGCGTCCGTACTCCGTCGCCAGGGACGGGCTGGCGACGACCTCCGCCCCGTAGGTCTCCATGAGCATCCGGCGGTAGGGCTTCTGGTCGTAGCTGGCGCGGACCATGTAGACCTTGACCTCGAGCCCGAAGACCGCCCCGGCGAACGCGAGCGCGCTGCCCCACTGACCCGCCCCGGTCTCGGTCGCGAGCCGGGTCGCACCCTCGGCCTTGTTGTAGTAGGCCTGGGCCAGCGCGGTGTTCGGCTTGTGGCTGCCCGAGGGGCTGCCGCCCTCGTACTTGTAGTAGATGTGGGCCGGGGTGTCGAGTGCCTGCTCGAGACGATGGGCGCGGAAGAGCGGGCTCGGCCGGTACAGCCGGTAGGCGTCGCGGACCGGCTCGGGGATCTCGATCTCGCGGTCCTTGCTGACGACCTGGCCGATGAGCGCCATCGGGAAGAGCGGGGCCAGGTCCTGGGGACCGATCGGCTGAAGGGTCCCGGGGTGGAGGGCCGGTTCGGGTGGCACCGGGAGGTCGGCCGCGATGTTGTACCAGGTCCGCGGGATCCGGTCTTCGTCGAGGATGAACTTCGTGCGTCGCGGGCTCGACTCGGCCACTGCTCTTCCTCCGGAGAACGGACCACCCCGGCCGGCGACCGGGACGGCAAGCCTACGCCCGCCCGCAGCGGCTCCGCAAGCGAGGCTCAGTGGATCGTCGGAAGGGACGCCACGAGGGCCGCCGCGGCGGCCAGCACCAGGTTGACCACGCCCAGGGCGAGCACGATCCGGACGCGCTGGGCGCTCGAGTCGTCGATCTGCGGCTCCTTCCGGGCACTGAAGGGGCGAAGGTCGGTCGCGGGGCGGTATGGAGTGGTCCGGGGTGGTCGATGCTAGCAGAGCGGCGCCGGTTCCGACGAGGTCAGGGCGCCTGCGTCCGACCGCCGAACGGAGCGTCGCCGAGCGGCACGTACCGGGCGGGCCCGCCACCGGTCAGGCTCTCGTACAGGATCGCTCGGTCGACCCGCCAGCGAGCGTCGAGATCGGCCGCCTCGGCCATCAACCGGGCGGCCGTCCGCGAGCCCGTGCCGACGCCGTCCGAGCGAGCCAGCGTGAGGTGGGGCCGGAACGGCCGGTCCTCGACCGGCCAGCCCCGCTCCCCCAGCCCGCGATCGATCGCCTGGGTCAGGGCCGAAAGCTCGTCGACGCCCGCCCCGATGCCCAGCCAGAGCGCCCGCGGTCGGTATGGGTCGGGGAACGCGCCGGCCCCGGCCAGGGCCACCTCGAATGGAGCCGCAGCGGCCGCCGCCGCCGCGACGGCCTCGAGCGCGGCCGGAATCCGGGGGTCAAGGGTCGGGCCGATGAACCTGAGCGTGACGTGGAGTCCGTCGAGGCGCACCCAGCGGACCTCGCGCTCGCCCGGATCGGCGCTCGCTCGCACCCGCCCGACGAGCGCCTCGACCGCGGCGCGGGCCTCGGCGGCGAGCGGGATCGCGGCGAAGATCCGGCGGCCGGGGACCCCGGCGTACGGATCGCCCCGCCGGTCGGTCATCCGGTCGTCGACCCCCCGGTCTCCCGCTCCCAGGTCGCCCGGTCGGAGCGCAGGATCTCGAGCGCCCGGGCATGGTCGCGCCAGCCGAGGACCTCGACGGTCTTGTCCTCGAGCAGCTTGTACGTCTCGAAGAAGTGCTCGATCTCGACGAGGCGATGCGGCCGCATCTGCTCGACCCGGTCGATGTGGGCCTGGTTCGGGTCGCCGACGGCGACGCACAGGATCTTGTAGTCGGCGCCCTTCTCGTCGCGCATCTCGAGGACACCGACCGGGCGGGCGTCGACATGGCAGCCGGTGAACGTCGGCTCGTCGATGACCAGCAGGGCATCGGTGTGGTCACCGTCGTCGGCCCGGGTCCCCTCGATGAACCCATAGTCGAAGTTGTAGAAGACCGCCGAGCTCAGGACGCGGTCCAGCCGGAAGACTCCCGCCCGCTCGTCGTACTCGTACTTGTTGCGAGTGCCGCGTGGGATCTCGACGACGATCTCGACGAGCTCCGGGAACGCGGGCCGTGGCTCGGGCATGGCCGGAACGATAGCGCCTCCAGGCGGTCGAGGCTGGTGGCCCGATGGCCGCCGGCTCGCTGGCTCGCTGGCTCGACGGCCCGCCGGCGAGCCTCGGTCGGTCAGTCGGCCGGCGGACTGGGGAAGATGGGATGGACGGCGGCCTGGAGATGCCGGATCCGCCCACGCCCGTATCGGACGTGGATGACGAACGAGACGACGAAGGTCAGCGCAGCGAGCCGCCATGACGGCCGCCGGCACGAAGCCCAGCAGGACCATTCCGAAGGCCAGGATCGCCCCGGCCAGCACGGAGTTGACCACGATCACCACGGACGGGGTCGCCGCCAGGACATGGGCGAGCGGCGAGAGGCCCGGCTCGAAGGCCATGGTCTGGGTGACACCGGCTGAATCGTCATGGACGCCCATCACGAAGAGAGGCGCCAGGTCGGGCGCGATCTGGAGGTACGCCGCCCGGATCCGGTTCATCCCGATGATGCATTGGGCGTCGTGATAGTTCGACGACCCGACCCGGAGGAACGTCGTGACCCCGACGAACAGCACGACCGGCAGGATGACGACGCCGAACACGAAGAAGGCCTGGCCGAAGGTCGAGCCCTGTCCGACCAGGGCCAGCGCGACGATGGCGCCGGACAGGAGCGACAGGTACATCCCCACCCTCGAGAACGCCTCGTTCCAGGCGAGCGAGCGGGTCGCCACGAGGCTGGCGTGCTCGGCCGTGAGGACCTGCAGACGCACCGCTGTCGTCGGGCCATCGGAGCGAGTCGCGCGCCCCTCCGCGCCCGGCGACGATTCAATCGTGACGGCCGCGCCGCCAGGCTCGATGGACATCCGGTGCTCCAGCTGGACCGTTGGATCACCCGAGCCTAGCGCCGGAGACGACCACGCTCAAGGGCCGTCATCTTCACGAACGCGGCGCGAGCCGCCATGCTCGGTGGATGCGAACGGATCTGCCGACCGGCACGGTCACCTTCCTCGTGAGCGACATCGAGGGCTCGACGCGCCTGCTCCACGAGCTCGGGCCCGTCGCCTACGCGCAGGCCCTCACCGAGCATCGTCAGATCGTACGGGCCGCGTGTCTGGCGCAAGGCGGGACCGAGGTCGACACCCAGGGCGACGCGTTCCTCGTTGTCTTCCCGACCGCGGCAGGCGCGCTCGCCGCAGCGTCCGCGCTGACGGCGGGACTTGTCGGCGGACCGGTCCAGGTCCGGGTCGGGCTTCATACGGGCACGCCACTCGTGACCGACGAGGGCTACGTCGGCGAGGTGGTCCACGTGGCAGCCCGGATCGCATCGGCGGCTCATGGAGGGCAGGTCCTCGTCTCAAAGGGGACTCGGGACCTGCTCGAGACCCCCGCCCTGACCGACCTGGGAGCCCACCGGCTCAAGGACATCGCCGTCCCGCTCGTCCTCTACCAGCTCGGGGATGGCCGCTTCCCGCCGCTTCGCTCGATCTCGAACACCAACCTTCCGCGTCCAGCCAGCTCGTTCGTCGGCCGCGAACGGGAGCTTGCCGATGCTCACGCTCGACTGGCCGAGGGCGCCCGCCTTCTGACCCTGACCGGGCCCGGTGGATCCGGCAAGACGCGCCTCGCGATCGAGCTCGCATCCGCACTCGTCCCCGGTCATCGCGCCGGCGTCTTCTGGGTCGGGCTGGCGGCGATCCGCGACCCCGTCATCGCGATCGAGACGATTGGGCGGACGATCGGCGCCAACGGGGGCCTTGCCGAGCATCTCGGCGATCGCGACGTGGTCCTCGTCCTCGACAACCTCGAGCAGGTCATCGAGGTGGCGTCAGACCTGGCCGGACTCCTGGCCGAGTGTCCGAACCTCACCCTGATCGTGACGAGTCGCGAGCTCCTCCGGATCCGCGGCGAGCTCGAGTACCAGGTCCCACCGCTGGCCTCAGCCGAGGCGGTCGACCTGTTCTGCCAGCGGTCCCGTCTTGCCCCGAGCGCCGAGATCGCGGGGCTGTGCGCCAGGCTCGACGACCTGCCGCTCGCGGTCGAGCTGGCCGCGGCCCGCACCTCGGCCCTGACGCCCAGGCACATCCTCGAGCGCATCGGCGAACGCCTCGACCTGCTCCAGGGAGGGCGCGACAGCGACCCCCGCCAGCGGACCCTGCGGGCCACGATCGAGTGGTCGTACGACCTGCTGTCCGCTCCCGAGCAGGTCCTCTTCCGGCGTCTCGGCGTCTTCGCCGGGAGCTTCGAGCTCGAGGCGGCCGAGACCATCGCCGGGGCCGACCTCGACACGCTCCAGTCACTCGTCGAGAAGAGCCTGGTTCGCTTCTCAAACGAGCGGTTCCGGATGCTCGAGACGATCAGAGAGTTCGCTGCCGAGCTCCTCGACGGCTCGGGCGAGAGCGACGACCTCCGGATGCGGCACGCCGAGTGGGTGACCGCGTTCGTCGAGCGCGGCGAGCCGGAGCTTGACGGCGCAGACCAGGAGGTGTGGCTGGCCCGGTTCGCCGCCGAGCACGACGAGATCCGCGCGGCACTTGCCTGCGGCCGGGGCGACCTGGTGCTTCGGGTTGCCGGAGCGTGTGCGACCTTCTGGTGGGTCCATGGCCACTGGACCGAAGGGAGGCACTGGCTCGACCATGCGCTCGCCCAGCCGCTTCCGCAGGACGCCGGCCTCCGGGCCAAGGCTCTCGAGGGGGCCGCTCATCTCGCCATGCGCCAGCTGGATGGGGCTCGGGCGCTCGGACCAGCCCAGGAGAGCCTTGCGCTCCGCCAACGGTCGGGCGACGAGAGCGGGATCGCCCGGTCGCTCCGGATCCTCGGCTTGATCGCCTCCGTCGAAGGCGACACCGACGAATTCCGTCGGTACACGGAGGAGAGCGCCGCGTTCGCCCGTCGATCCGGCGACAGCTGGGCCCTGTCAATGGCGCTCAACAACCTCGGCTACATCGCCCTGCAGGCAGAGGATCCGGGCCGGGCGCGCGATTCCTTCGAGGAGGCGCTCGGTCTGGCCCGCGGACGAGGCGATCGCCGCAGCGAGTCGTTCTTCCTGGAGAACCTCGCCCTCGCCAGTCTCGAGCTGGACGGAGCGAGCTCGGCGCGCCCGGCATTCGTCGAGAGCCTGCTGCTCGCGCTCCGCCTCGGCTTCGTCGAGGTCGAGGCGACGGATCTGGTGGGGCTGGCCGCGGTGGCCGTCGCCGGAGGCGACCATCGTCGCGCCGCCGTCATCCTGGGCGGCGCCGAACGCCTGCTCGAGGAGACCGGCGGACGCTGGGACCCAGTCGAGGCGCGCGTCCGGGCGCACACCGTCGCCGACATCGAGCGTCACCTCGGGCTCCAGGCGCTCGAAGCCGGCCTCACCGACGGCCGGGGACGAGCCTCGACCGCGATCGTCGGGCTGGCACTCGCCGGCGACCCGCCCCTCGAGGGCGCGACGGCAGGAGCGGTCGACTGACCTGGGCCGCGCGACTACGCGCGGTCAGTCGTTGTAGAGGCGCTCCTCGATCAGCTTCTCCTGGACCGTTCGCCCGTTCGGGTCGAAGCAGGAGAACTCGAAGTGCTTCTCGAACTCGATGTCGACGTTGTCCTGGCCACCGCGGTTCTTCTCGACCGAGACCACGACCCAGTCCCGGAACCGCTGGGCCTGATACGGGTTGAACTCGATGTTGACCTTGGCGACGATCTGGTACTTCTCGTTGAGGATCAGGATGATGTCGGCCTCGTAGTTGATCGCCGACGAGCCGCGCAGGTGGTGGTTGCGCAGGCGGGCGGCCTTGAGGCCCTCCTTGTCGGCGGCCACGATCGCGATCATCGGGACCTCCTCGGACAGCGAGATGTCCTTGAGGCCGTTGACCACGAACGTCACCTTCTCCGACTCGGTCGGCGGCTCCGGGTAGACCGGCACCTTCTGCATGTAGTCGACGACGACGAGCAGGCGCCGATCGCCCGACAGCTCGCGGTGCTGCTGGACGAGCTTGCGGATGTTGTCGACGGTGCTCGCCGTCTGGGTGCCCCGGACGAGGAACAGGCTCTGGCCGTAACGAGCGATCCGGTCGAGCGACGGCCGCAGGCGCGGGTTGTTCGTCAGCTGGGCGGCTGCCTGGCCGTCCGACGCCCACGAGCCGAGGATCTCCTTGCGGACGTCCTGGATCTTGATCGCGCCCGTCTTGTGCGGCAGGTGGGCCAGCGCGGACTCCATCGCGATCAACCGGTTGAGCAGGTACTGCTCTTCGTGCTCGAAGCAGATGTAGAGGACGTTGGCCTGGCCGCCGGAGGCGACGTTGCGGGCCATCTGGAGGGCCATCGTCGTCTTGCCGGTCCCCTGCGCCCCGCCGATCAGCAGGAGCTCGCCCGGTCGGAGACCGGTTCCGATCGTCTTGTCGAGCGGGGTGAATCCGAGCGGAACGGGCTGGTACTCGCCGACCTTGCCGGAGGTGACCTTGTCGTTGAGATCGACCAGCACGTCGAGCGCCGAGCGCGGGCTCATGCTGCCGTTCGGGGTCTCGAGTCGCCAGGTCCCCTTGGGCGCGGCGGACGTGTCGGCTGCCTCAGTGGTCATCGAATCGTGGTCCTCTAAGGGTGACGGTGGCGGCATGCTAGCACCGGGTTTCGGCCCCGACACCGGACCATTCCTCACATATCCACCCACCCAAAAGGGCTATGCCGGGAGGCCCGCCAGCTCGTCGAAATAGCGCACCACGGTCCGGATCCCGGCCTCGAAGTTGGCCAGGTCCATCCACTCGTTGGGAGCGTGGAAGTTGCCGTCCGGGGGCATGAAGCCCATCAGCACCACCGGCAGCCCGAGGACCTCCTCGAAGGTCGCCACGAACGGGATCGAGCCGCCCTCGCGGATGAACACCGGGGCTCGTCCGAACGTCACCTCGAGCGACCGCGCGGCGGCCTGGACGGCCGGATGGTCGATCGCGGTCCGGATCGGCAGCCCGCCACCGAGGTAGGTCACGACCACCCGGACGCCCGGCGGGGCGATCTCGGCGACGTACGACCGGAGCTGCTCGAAGATCGCTTCGGGCTGCTGGTCCGGCACCAGCCGGCAGCTGAGCTTGGCCGAGGCGCGCCCGGGGATGATCGTCTTCGTCCCGTCGCCCTGGTAGCCGCCCCAGATCCCGTTCACGTCGAGCGAGGGCCGCCCCGACTTGCGCTCGAGCGATCCGTAACCGGCCTCGCCGACGAGCTCGGGCACGCCGAGCGAGTCCCGGAAGTGCTCCTCGTCGAACGGGAGCGCAGCGTACGCCGCCCGGTCCGCCTCGCTGAGCGGGACGACCGCGTCGTAGAAGCCGGGGATGCGGATCCGGCCGTCGGGACCCTTGAGCGCGGCGATGATCGCCGCCAGGGCGTTGGCCGGGTTCGCGATCGCCCCGCCGTAGACCCCCGAGTGGACGTCCTGGAACGGCCCGACGACATCGATCTGGGCATACATCAGCCCGCGCAGACCGATGGTCAGGGCGGGCAGGTTGCCCTCGAAGAAGCCGACGTCACTGACGATCGCCAGGTCGCCGCCGAGGCGCTCCCGGTTGGCGACGAGCCACGGCTCGAGATGGAGCGACGACGACTCCTCCTCCCCCTCGAACACGAACCGCAGGTTGACCGGAAGCCGGCCGCGACTCGCGAGGAGGGCCTCGACGGCCTGGATGAAGATCGTGATGTTGCTCTTGTCGTCGCTCGCGCCGCGGGCCAGGACACGCGAGCCGACCACGGCCGGCTCGAACGGGGGCGACGACCACTCGCCGATCGGATCGACCGGCTGGACGTCGTAGTGGCCATAGGCGACGACCGTCGGCGCGCCGCCGGCGCCGAGCCAGTCGGCGTAGACGATCGGATGCCCGCCGGTCTCCGAGGCCTCGACATGCTCCATCCCGATCCCCCGGAGACGGTCGGCCAGCCAGTCGGCGGCCCGCCGGCAGTCGGCCGCGTGGGCCGGCTCGGTCGACACGCTCGGGATCCGGAGGAACTCGAGATAGCTCTCCAGCCGGGCTTCCTGGTGGGCATCGAGGTAGGCCTCGACGACGTCATCGATCACGGCCATCGGATCCTCCGGCAGGGGCGTCGGGCTGGTGAATCTCGATCCTAGTCGGTCCGGCCCGGACGCGGGCCCGGGAATCAAGCGGGCGAGCCTCGCGGCTCGCCCGTCGGTTGGCGTTGGGTCGTGGAGTCAGATCGGATTCGGTGCCGGCGCCGGCGTCGCCACCGGATCCGCCTCGCCCGGGGCGAGGACGCTCGGGACCTGGCCGTGGATGTTCTCCTTCGGCGGCAGGTCGCTGAACAGCGCCTCGAAGTCGGGGCTGTCGACAGTCTCCTCGGCGACGAGCTTCTCGGCCAGCGCCTCGAGCCTCGAGCGGTGGGTGACGAGGACGTCCATCGCCCGCTCGTAGGCGCGGTCGATGATCGCCCGGACCTCCTCGTCGATCGTCTTGGCGACGTCGTCCGAGTAGTTCCGCTGCTCGCCGATCTCGCGACCGAGGAACACGAGCTCGTCGCGCTTCCCGAACGAGAGCGGCCCGAGCCGATCGCTCATCCCGTACTCGGTCACCATCCGGCGGGCCCGGTCGGTGGCCTTCTCGATGTCGTTCGACGACCCGGTGGTCGTGTCGCCGAAGATGAGCCGCTCGGCCGCATTGCCGCCGAGCATCCCGGCGATCTCGTCCTCGAACTCGGTCTTGCTCTTGAGGTAGCGATCCTCGGTCGGCAGCCCCATCGTGTAGCCGAGGGCCATGCCGCGGCTGATGATCGTGACCTTCTGGACCGGGTCGCACTTGGGCAGGACGCGCATGACGACGGCGTGGCCGCCCTCGTGGAAGGCGATGATCTTCTTCTCGGCGTCGCTGATCACCCGGCTCCGCCGTTCCGGACCGGCCACGATCCGCTCGAGCGCCTCCTGGAACTCGGACATCCCGATGACCTTCTTGTTCCGCCGGGCCGACAGGATTGCCGCCTCGTTGACGAGGTTGGCGAGGTCGGCCCCGGAGAACCCGGGCGACTGCTTGGCGATGCCCTCGACGTCGACCGACTTGTCGAGCGGCTTGCCCTTGGTATGGACCTTGAGGATCGCCGTCCGGCCGCGCATGTCCGGACGATCGAGGATGACCTGCCGATCGAACCGGCCCGGCCGAAGGAGGGCCGGATCGAGGACGTCGGGTCGGTTGGTGGCCGCGACGACGATCACGTTCGTGTTCGTGTCGAAGCCATCCATCTCGACCAGGATCTGGTTCAGCGTCTGCTCGCGCTCGTCGTGCGACCCACCGAGGCCGGCGCCGCGCTGGCGGCCGACGGCGTCGATCTCGTCGACGAAGACGATGCACGGGCTGTTCCGCTTGGCCTGGTCGAAGAGGTCGCGGACCCGGCTGGCGCCGACGCCGACGAACATCTCGACGAACTCCGAGCCGGAGATCGAGAAGAACGGCACGCCGGCCTCGCCAGCCACCGCCCGGGCCATCAGCGTCTTGCCGGTGCCGGGAGGCCCGACCAGCAGGACACCGCGCGGGATCCGGGCGCCGAGCGAATTGAACTTCTCCGGGTACTTGAGGAACTCGACGACTTCCTGGAGCTCGGTCTTCGCCTCGTCGACCCCGGCCACGTCGCCGAACGTGACGACGGTCTTGTTGCCGAGGAACATCCGGGCGCGGCTCTTGCCGAAGCTGAGGGCCTGGTTATTGGTGCCCTGCGCCTGGCGCATCATGAACAGGATGAAGCCGACGATCACGATCAGCGGCAGCAGGCCGGTGATCAGGATGCCGAGCCACGAGGTGTCCGGGGCCTCCTTGGCCTTGAACACGTCCGACGCCAGGTTCTGGTTGCCGGCCTTGGCGGCCGCCAGCATGTCGGGGTAGACCTGGGTCAGCACGGTCGGGACGGTGACCGTGTAGGTCCCACCGCTGGTGTTCACGGTCAGCGCGGTCTGCTGCTGCTCGACCTTCTGGACCTTGCCGGTCTGGACGTCGTTGAGGAACTGGGAGTAGCCGACGGTTGCGTTGGGGGTAGAGCTGGACAGCCAGGTCCACAGGAGCACGAGCGTCCCGATGATCAGGACGAGCATCACGATCCCGTTCCGGGCGAACTTTGCGTTCAAGAAGAGGTTGCCTCCGGGTCAAGCGTGTCCGTCAGCGGCGTATCGCAGGCGGGCCGCACTCGCGAGTATAGCGCTCGGTCCCGATCGGGCCCGATGACCCATGGGTACCGCGCTCAGCGGGTCATACGGCTGACGAGGGCCGCCGGATCAGCCCGCCGACGGGCGACGGCGAGCGACGGTCCGGAGCCGTCGGGATGGGTTGGTAGCGGAGGGCGGATTCGAACCACCGACCAAGGGCTTATGAGTCCCCTGCTCTACCACTGAGCTACTCCGCCACGGCCGCCGATTCTATAGCCGAGGCCGTCGTTCACGCCAACCGCCGTCCGAGGTCGGGCCAGGCCCGCAGCCTGATCAGGCGAAGATCGGTCCGACCTGAGGGTACTGGGCGATGAGCGCCGCCCGCAGGTCGGCCAGCCGGGGCGGCGGCGACGCGGGCGAGTTGACGCTGTAGCTGGTGTCGACGAGGACGGACTTGCCCCAGGCGACAAGGCGCTCCGTCTGGCCCGGATCGGGGTCGGTCGCCTTGGTCACGCCGGCCAGCTGCCGGACCCAGGCCGCCCGGCCGTAGGCGACGTCGCCGCCGAGGACGACGAGGTCGACACACGACGGCGCCGCCTGGGCGACCGCCTCCCACGGATCCGGGTGGCGCCGCTCGAGCACGACGACGTCGGCGGCTCGACCGGCCTTCAGCAGGCCGATCCGGTCGGCCAGGCCGGCAATCTCGCTGGCGCCGACCGTGATCATCCGGACCAGCTCACGGGCGGTCGCCGGCTCGCCCTCCTCGATCAGCGCCTGGCGGGCGACCTTCAGCTCGGCGAGCAGGCTCGGGCTGCCGCTGGGCAGCCAGTCCGCACCGAGGCCGACGGCGATCCCACGCTTGATGGCGGCCCCGGCCAGGGTCGTCCGGCCGTAGAGGCGGAGGTTGCTCTGGGGCGACCAGACGAGCTTCGCCCCGGCCTGAGCGACCTCGTCGAGGTCGGCCGGCTCGAGCGCGGTCCCGTGGATGATCACTGTCGCCGGGGTGAGCAGGTTCGCCTGCTTGAGGGCCGCGAACTCGTCGTGCGACGGCGTGTCGACGCCCTCGGCGAGGTGGACGTAGAGCGCGGTGACCGCGCCGCTCGCGATCTGGCCCTGGAGGGTCGCGATGTCCTGCGCCGTGGTCCGGTCGAGGTCGATGATCGAGCGCGCCTTGTGCTGCCCGAAGATCCGTCGGTCGACGTTCCGGACCAGGGCCTCCTCGACGTTCGTGAACTTGCCGTTCGAGCCCTGGATCGCGGTCGTGCCGGTGACGAGCGCCCGCGCCTCGGCGTAGCGGCTGAGCACCTTCTCGAGGGTCGGGACCTGCTTGATGAGGGCGAGCGGCTGCTTGACCACCTTGTCGTACTCGTCCGAGTCGCGCCAGCGGCCGCGGTTCTTGAACAGCCGGGGCGGCTCCCAGGCGGCGAAGACGTTGTACTCGGGATGCCCGTGGAGGTCGATCAACCCGGGCAGGATGACCCCGTCCGTCTCGATCCGGGTGACGCCCGCCGCGGGCGCGGCCGTCCCGACCCGGGCGATCGTGCCACCGGCGATCTCGACCCAGCCGTTCTCGATGACCTGGTTGGGCGTCAGGACGACACCCTTCAGGGCGAACGGGCCCGCCGCGGCCACGCCCATGACCGGCGGGCCACCCGGCGCGGCCGCCGCACCCGGGACCGGATCCTCGTCGAGGAGCGACGCCGTGTACTCCCGCTCGAAGGCGTCCATCAGCGTCCTCCCTTCCTGGTCTTCACGGTCGACTCGCCGATCGACCAGCCCGTGGCCTGCAGGACGTCGAGGATCGGGCTGCCGGTGCGCGCACCCTTCGCCCGCCGGCGGGGGGCCTCGGCGACGGTCAGGACCGGCTCCTCGCCGGGCGGCGCGGTGTCGACGGTCGTCGGCAGGGCGTCGGCCGGCGCCGGCGCGCCCATCGGTCCGCCGCCCATCGGCGCACCGCCCATCGGCGCACCGGCCCGACCCGGTCTCGCCGCCGGGCCGCCGGCAGCCCGCTCGCCGCGCCGGCGTCTCGATCGGGCCGCCGAGGCCCCGGCGGCCGGATCGGCCGAGCCGGTGGCCACGACCGCGCCCGAGGCGCTCCACGGCGCGTCGTTGTCGTCGTCGCGGAGCGGCGCATTCGCCTGGTACGCATAGGGCCCCGGATCGCCCGCGGCCGCGAAGATCCGCATCGCCACCGAGGTCATCGTCAACGCGTCGTTGTCGAACCCGGCGTGGGTCGTCGCATCGGTCCGGGCGTCGATGGGCGTGCCGGAGCGGGCAACGACGAGCTGTCCGCCGGCCGCCTCGATCGCCTGGCGGACGGTCGGTCCGGCGGTGCCGCTCAGCGGGCCCTCCCAGCACTTCGCGAGGCCCATCAACGGCACCTCGGTCGTCCGACCGTCGAGCAGGTCCTCGAAGCCCCGGGCGACGAGGTAGACGGCCGACTTGTGGTAGATCGGCCCGACCGTGTCGTTGAGCTCGAGGGCATCGCTGAGGTCGAAGCAGCTGAACCGCTTCACGGTCTTGCCCGGCCCGAGATGCGGCACGACCCGCTGGCGGAACTCGTCGACGGTGATCGCCGGCGCGAGCCAGGTCATCGTCTCGACGGTCAACCCGGCATCGGCCAGGCGCTCGACCATCGACGCCTGGTAGACCGAGCCGGCGCTGTGCCCGGCAAGGTGGATCGCGACCTTGGCCGCTCCGTGCTTCGCCACGTAGGCCGCGAGCCGCTCGACGAGCAGCGACGCTCCGGCCAGGTCGGCCATTGCGTCGAGATCGGCCGACGACGCCGGCCAGGCGATCTTCGTCCCGGCTGGCAGCGGGTCGGACGCGTGCCGGGCGTTGCCCTTCATCTCGGCCCAGGCCCAGCGCAACCGGCGGCGGCACTGGCCCTCGACGAGCCGGTCGAACTGCTCGATGAGGTCGAACCCGAGGCCGCCCGACGGGAGGAGTCCACCGACCAGGTCCTCGATCGCCGATGACACCGTTTCGAACGCTCCGGTCTGCCACACGGTCGAGATCGGGAAGACACCGCTGTTGAGCCACCAGTTGAGCTGACGCTGGGCGATCTCGAGCCCGCTGCTCTCGGACACGCCGCCACCGTGCGACCAGATCACGATGTGGCGCCGGTCGGCCCGCTTCTTCCTGAGGAACCAGTCGTGCCAGGCGGTCATGTGCTGCATGACCCGCTCGACCTGGACCGGCGTGCTGACGAACTTGCCATCGGCCGACAGCCGGCCGTCGTTGCCGGTGTTGATCACGTGGAGCGACAGCCGCTGCAGGTCCGGGCCGGCGCCGGTCGAGAGCACCCCGCCGGTCGCCTGCGCGGTCCGGGTCCGCCCGGAGAAGAACGGCGTCTGCGGAACCCCGGGACGGGCGACCCAGGCGTCGTAGACCGAGTCGAGCCAGTCCTCGTAGGGCAGGGTCGCGAAGCCGCCCTTGCCCCACTTGGCGCCCCACGAGTTCTGGACGAGGAACCCGACCTCGTTGTAGCCGACCAGGCAGTAGGCGTGACCGCCGCGGGTCCTCGCCGCGGCGTCCTTGCGGATGACGTACAGCTCGTCACGGCCGCGGGTGATCTTGACCGGGGCGACCCACCCGTCGTGGATGATCCCCGAGACCGCCACCGCCGTGAGCTCGCTGATCGCCGACTGGACGTCGTCGAGTCGGAACGGATTGACCCGATAGAACGCTCCCAGCGGGCGGTCGCGCCAGGCCAGCAGGTTGGCCGGATCGTCCGGGTCCGGCTCGGTCGGCATGTTCAGGCTCGGCCAGGTTCGCTCGAGCGCGGCGCCGTGGTTGAACCAGCCCTTGAACGCGGCCCGGAGCGACGAACCGGCCTCGGCTTCGCCCGGGAACTCGTCGTAGCGGCGGGCCAGCCGGTAGAGCATGTACGGGCTCACCCGCTTCGCGGGCGTGGTGGCGCGCAGGACGTGGTTGATCACCGCCGCGACCGCGTGCCCGGTGCACGACTGGCCGCTCTGGGTATAGACGTAGTGCGGGGCGGCGGCCCGCTGGTCGATGTCGTCCGGCAGGACCTGGAGCCGTGGCCGGTACTCGAGATCGCGGGCATCGAATGGGTCGGGCAGGGCGTTCGTGTGGAACGTGTCAACGCCGGGGACGTCGATCGTCCCGGGGGCGACGGTCTTCGGCATGCTGGCCTCCGTATCGGGCGATGCGCGACGGATCGGGCCGGGTCCGGCGCCGGCCGGATGGGGTCGGAGCTCAGGTCCCCGGTGCGATCCAGACCAGCGTATGCCGGTCGTCAGGGCTCGGTCGGCTGACGCTGTTGTTGTGGCGTGGTGAGGCAGCTCTCCCCCAGGCATCGTCGCCCAGCCAGACCGGTACGCCGAACGGCAGGTCGCGCCGCGGGATCGCGGCGTAGTCCTGCTTGCGGAACGACGTCCCGTAGTTCGGGCCGGTGGCGTCGCCGTCCGGGTCGGGCGTCACGACGGCCCGGAGCGGGCCGATCTTCGCCCGCCACTCGTTCAGGAGCGTGGTCGAGTTGCGGCTCGACGGATGAGGCACCTTGGCGACGGTGAGGCCCGCTCGTCCGGGCCACAGCTCGACCGCCTGCTGGGCGAACGTGCCGAACGCGACCACGGCCTGGAGATCGGGGGTCTTGAGCGCGTCGAACACCTTGTTCCGCCAGGTCGTCTGATCGTGGTCCGCGACGATCACCTTGCCGGCCTGGCCATGTGAGGGGAACAGCGCGTAGCTGAAGGCGTTCAGGCAGACATACGAGCGGGTGAGACCGAGCTTCGTGAGGAAGCCCTGGACGCGCTGGCCGGCGTCGCCGACCAGGGTCCTGCCGGCGATCCGCTCGGTCGGGCCAGGGTCGGACGCGATGCACAGGACGCGGGCCGTCCCGTCCAGCCGGCCCCGGTAGAAGACGGGACCCCAGTCGTACCAGAAGTGCTGGCGGACGGGCCCGTAGTCGGGGACGTGGTCGAACAGGTCATGGAATGGCTGCGGCGGTCCCGGGTCGAAGTCGCCCATCTGGACAGTTCCTCCGTCGACGCGGCGATGGACTCGGCAGGGTACCGGCGCGGCGTCTCGGGACCGTCTCGACGCCCGGTTCGCGGCTTCGTCGGCGGCCTCCGGGCCGCGGCGATCAGTCGCTCGGGCCGAACAGGAGGTCGAGCCAGACCTCGAGCGGAGCCGTGTGCGCGGGTCGCGCCCCGAGGCGCACGGCGGCCGAGCCGGGCGCGTCGCTGTCGAGCGGCGGCGCATCGGGACCCAGGATGAACGGGCGCTCGCCCCGGGCGCCGAGGCCGTACGCCCTGGCCTCCTGCTCGATGAACGCCTGGCGCTGGACGAGGTCGAGCTCGCTCTGCAGGTCCCCGACCTGGCTGGCCAGGCCGGCGTTGTCGAGGCGGAGCCGGGCGGCCCGGTCGGAGGCCGAGGCGACGTCGGCCACCTGGCGGGCGAAGACGGCCACGATCCAGACGGACACGATCGCGCCGAGGATCCAGGCCACCCGACGGCGGGTGATCCCGGCAACGGACAGCCCGCCGAGGTCCGGCGCCATCGCGCGCGGCACCGGATCGGGCCTGGTCTTCGGACGCGCACCCTCCGACGGTTCGTCGGGGACGGGCAGCTCTGGCGGGTGATCGCCGGGGAAGTCCATCGTCGAGCGAGCCTAGCTGCGACTCCGGGGGCTGTCAACTCGCGCCGACGTGACAGCCAAGCTGACACACGCTGGGTCGACGGTGCGCTAGACTCGCGCCAATTCGTACATCCGTTCGATATCGGAGTCACCGATGCGCCACTACGCGCCAGCGTCCGTCGAGGATGTCCTCGCCGAGCTCCTCGTCGAGCCGTCCTTCGCGGGCGGCGTCCTCCACCACGAGGTGATCCCGGCCCGGGACGCCCAGACCGCTCCACTCCCCGAGTGGCTGGACCCGCGGATCCGGGGCGCGCTCGCCGAACGCGGGATCGCCGAGCTCTACGTCCACCAGGCCGCTGCGATCGAGGCCGTCCGGGCCGGTGAGGACGTCGTCGTGGTGACGCCGACGGCCTCGGGCAAGACCCTGTGCTACGCGCTGCCGACGCTCCAGGCCCTCGCCGAGGACCCGGCCGCCCGGGCCCTCTTCCTGTTCCCGACCAAGGCCCTCGGCCAGGACCAGGTCGCCGAGCTTTCGGAGCTGGCCCGGGCGGCCGAGCTCGGCATCTCGGCAGCGACCTACGACGGGGACACCCCGGCCCCGATCCGCTCGGCGATCCGGACCGCCGGCCAGGTCGTCGTGACCAACCCGGACATGCTCCACTCGGCGATCCTGCCCCACCATACGAAGTGGTTCCAGCTGTTCGAGCAGCTCCGGATCATCGTGATCGACGAGCTCCACACCTATCGCGGCGTCTTCGGCAGCCACGTCGCGAACGTCCTCCGGCGACTCCTCCGGCTGTGTGCCCACTACGGGTCCAAGCCCGTGATCGTCTGCTGTTCGGCCACGATCGGGAACCCCGGGGAGCTCGCCCAGGCGCTGACCGGACGCCCGAGCCGGCTCATCGACCGGAACGGTGCGCCCTCGGGCCTGCGCCACCTGCTCCTGGTCGAGCCGCCGCTGCTCGACCCGGCGACGGGCGCCCGCGGATCGGCCCTTACCCTCGCCCAGCGCTGGGCGCTGCCGTTCCTCCGGGCCGGACGCCAGACGATCGTCTTCGGTCGATCGCGGGTGGCCGTCGAGGTCATCCTGACCGGCCTGCGCGAGGCGCTCCGCGAGAGCTTCGGCCCGCGCAAGCGGGTCCGCGGCTATCGCGGCGGCTACCTGCCGACCGAGCGGCGGTCGATCGAACGCGGCCTGCGCGACGGCGAGCTGCTCGGGGTCGTCAGCACGAACGCCCTCGAGCTCGGCGTCGACGTCGGCCGCCTCGACGTCTCGATCCTGGCCGGCTATCCCGGCTCGATCGCCGCCACCTGGCAGCAGATCGGTCGGGCCGGGCGGCGGAACGGGACGAGCGCGGCGGTCCTCGTCGCCTCGGCCGCGCCCGTCGACCGGTACGTCGTCGGCCATCCGGAGTTCCTCCTCGAGGGGGCCCCCGAGGAGGCCCGGATCGACCCGGACAACCTCCACGTCCTGCTCGCCCACCTGCGGGCCGCGACCTTCGAGCGGCCGTTCGAGCCCGGCGAGGTCTTCGGTCCGGCCCCGGCCGACGACCTGCTCGCGTTCCTGGCCGAGGAGGGCCACGTCCGGCAGGCCGGGGACGGCCGCTGGTACTGGTCGTCGGAGAACTTCCCCGCCTCGGAGATCTCGCTCCGGACGGCCGCCCCGGAGAACGTCGTGATCATCGACACGACACCGGATCGGCCGCGGGTCATCGGCGAGGTCGACCTGTTCTCGGCCCAGGTGCTGGTCCACGAGCAGGCCATCTACCTCCACGAGTCGGTCCAGTACCACGTCGACAAGCTGGACTGGCACGAGCGCAAGGCCTACGTCCGGCGGGTCGACGCCGACTACTACACGTACGCCAATCGCGCGGTGACCCTCAAGCCGCTCGACGTCTTCGCCGAGGGGCCACGGAGCGGCGGCCGGCGCGTCCACGGCGAGGTGATGGTGGCCAGCCTCGTGACCCTGTTCAAGAAGCTCAAGTTCGGAACCGACGAGAACGTCGGCTGGGGTCCGATCGACCTGCCCGAGCTCGAGCTCCAGACGACCGCGGCGTGGCTCGTCGTCGACCAGGAGGTGGCGACGAACCGGGCCGGTCCGTGGCGCCGGGATGAGCTCGACGTGGCCCTGGTCGGTGCCGGTCGGGCCATCCAGACCGTCGCCAGCGTGCTCCTCATGGTCGACCCGCGCGACCTGGGCCTCGTGACCCAGGTCCGCTCGCCCCACCAGGAGGCCCCCACGATCTACCTCTACGAGGCCGTCCCGGGTGGCGTCGGGTTGAGCGAGCGGCTGTTCGAGCGGACCGACGAGCTCGTGGCCGGCGCTGCCGACCTGATCATGCGCTGCGGCTGCCAGACCGGCTGCCCCGCCTGCACCGGTCCGCGGCTCGAACCCGGCGTGGATGCGAAGGGCCTGGCGCTGCGCCTCCTCGACGCCGTCGCCGCCGGCGGACCGGCCGGCGAGATCGCGGTCGCCACTCCGGCATGACCGATGCGGCACGGCTCGGCCGGCGGCTCGCCGACCTGCGCAGCGCGCGGGACGCGGCGAAAGCGGACCGGACGGCGGAAGCCATCCGACGCGGTGCGGTCCCCGAGCAGCTCCGGCGACAGGCGGAGGAGCTCGCCGAGCGGCTTGCCGCGGCCGTCGACGGTGAGTGGGTGAGCGGCCCGACCGGCGGCTACGTCCGGGTCGAGCCGCCGCCGATCGACCTGCCGATCGACCGCGAGCGGCTCGGTCAGCTCCCGGACGGCGCACCGCCCGACGTCCCGCTCGTGTGCCTCGACACCGAGACGACCGGGCTGGTGACGGGGACCGGGACGGTCGCCTTCCTGGTCGGGCTCGGCACCTGGGCCGGCGACCGGTTCTGCCAGGTCCAGCTGCTCCTGCCGGATCACGCGGCCGAGCCGGCCCTGCTCGACGCCCTCGCCTCGGCCATCCCGGCCGGCGGCTGGCTCGTCACCTACAACGGCCGGGGCTTCGACTGGCCGCTCCTCGTCGGCCGCTACCGGATGAACCGGCGTGCCCCGCCGGCCCATGCCGGTCACCTCGACCTGCTGCCGTTCGTCCGACGCGTCTTCCGCCACCGGCTGACCGACGCCCGGCTCAAGACCGTCGAGGCCGAGCTCCTCGGCTTCCATCGCGGCCGCGACCTCGACGGCTCGGAGATCCCCGGACGCTACCTCGAGTTCCTGCGCGGAGGCACCGCCTCGCCGCTCGCCGAGGTCGTCCGCCACAACCACGAGGACGTTCGCTCGCTGGCCAGGCTCCTCGCGCACGCCGAAGCCCGACTCGGGGCGGAGGCCGAGCGGCGCACGGCTCCGGTCGGCGACCTGGCCGGGCTGGCCCGCTCGTTCCGCCGGGTCGGCCTCCACGACGAGGCGCTCGACTGCCTCGACGTCGCCCTCGAGGCCCCGCCGGAGCGGTCCCCGGCCCGTCGCTCGTGGTCGGCCATCCTCACGACCCGGGCCGACGCGCCCGACGCCCAGACATCACGGGGCGGCGGGTACGACCGCGAGCTGCTCCTCGTCGAGCGTGCCCGGCTCCTCCGTCGGCTCGGTCGCCACGCTGAGGCGCTGGCGACCTGGCGCGATCTCGGGCTCGGAGGCGGTCCCTGGGCGGGAGTCGGCTGGATCGAGGTGGCCAAGATCCTCGAGCACCGGCTGGCCGACCCGGCCGGGGCGCTCGACGCGTGCGGCCGAGCCGAGCGGATCGCCGAACGGGCAAGGTTCATCGGCACCCGGCTGCCGCGACTCGAGACGGATCTCGCCCGGCGTCGCCGGCGCCTGGTCCGTCGGATCGCCGGACAGGGCGGCGGTCGGCGCCGACCCGCGGCCAGCACCGATCCGGACCCGATCCCGTCGGAACCGGCGATCGGGCGGCCGCTGCCGGTCAGCGCCTAGCGCCCGCACCCCGGCCGGACCGCCGCGCTCCGCCGGCTCGCCGACCCGATCGGCGGTCGCCGGCTCGACCAGCCGGCGGATCCCGTCGCGGACCATCCGGGACACCGTCGCCGCCCGGTTCGGGACGGCTGCCAGGCCATGGCCCTCGACGACGAGCGCGCCGGCCGCGGCGGCAAACCTGATCTCCGGGTGGGCCCGGCTCCCCCGTCGCCCGCCGAGGGTCCGGTGGACCACGGTCGAGGCCAGGGCCGACAGGAACGTGTCGCCCGCGCCGGTCGGATCGACCTCGGCGTCCGACGGCGCCGTCTCGAAGTGGAGGACCGCGTCGGGGCCGGTCCCGCCCACGACGACGACGAGACCGCCCTGCGCCCCCCGGGTCACGACGAGCCGGGCACCGGGCCGGAGGAGCGCGGTGAGCGCCTCGATCGGCGTGTCCGGGTCGACGTCGTGGTGGCTCACGCCGACGAGATCCGCCCGGGCCAGCAGCGGCGACCGGCGCGGCGCCCGCCGGCTGACGCGTTCTCCCTTCACCAGCGTCCGGAGGAGGCCTTGCCAGGCGACCGCCACGTAGGCATGCGTCGGGCAGCGCAGCCGCCCAGTCGTCGCCGATCTCGCCGGCGACCGGGGCGAGCTGCCAGGCCGGGGCGGCGAGCCAGGATTCAGGCAGCGGCGGGACCGGCAGCGGGACGCCCACGCCGACGCAGGTCTGGACGCGGCCCTCGGGGGTCTCGACGTTCTCGAAGACCGGGCCCTCCGGGAGGGGGACGAGCTCGAGATCGGCACCGGCCGCGCGGAGGAGATCGAGCTCGTCCGCGGCCAGGGCCAGCCGATCACCGCCGACGACGGCCGCCGTCCGCAGGCCGAGGCGGGCGGTGGTCAGGGCCGCGTACGTCACGCCGCCGCCGAGTCGCCAACCGCGCGGGTCGTCGGCCCGGACGTCGCGGCAGGCCGAGCCGACATGGACGATCTCGGGCCCGTGGCGGAACCGACCGGATCGGTCAGCCACCGCCCGCGCGCCCACCGGGGTATCGTGTCGTCATGTACTTCTACGAGCTCCACGAGGGGGACGACGAGATCTTCGAGGATCTCCTCCTGGCCCACGACGAGCTGTTCGAGCCGGACGAGTTCCTCGAGATGGTCCAGCGGATCCGCCGCCGGGTGAAGGACAGCTTCACCCACGATACCCTCATCGAGGCGGTCGCCGAGGGACTCGAGAGCGAGTTCGGCTTCACCCCGATCGACGACGACGAGCTGGCCGCCTCGGTCCACGTCTCGACGGTCGAGGACGAGAACGTGCTGATCCCGACCGGGACGTTCGCGCCCGAGCCCGAGTGGGGCAGCGACGACGAGGTCGAGGACGAGGATGAGGAGGACGAGGAGGCCGTCGCCGAGGCCGACCTCGACAAGCTGCCCGACTTCGTCACGATCACGGCCGCCGTCAAGACGGGCAAGGGCGCCCGGCCCCACTGACGGGCCCAGGCTCAGCGGCCGAACAGGACGCTCAGCGGCTGAACAGGATCTCGAGCACGTCCCCGTCCTGGACCTGGTAGGTCTTCCCTTCCGAGCGCAGCTTGCCGTACTTGCGGGCCTCGGCGATCGAGCCGAGCTCGATCAGGTCCCGGAAGTGGACCGTCTCCGCCCGGATGAACCCGCGCGCCAGGTCGGTGTGGATCGTCCCGGCCGCCTCGACCGCGGTCGACCCGTCGGGGATCGGCCAGGCGCGGACCTCGTCGGGCCCGGCGGTCAGGAAGCTGATGAGTCCGAGCAGCCGATAGGACAGGCCGATGACCCGGTCGAGGCTCGATCCCTCGAGCCCGAGCTCGGCCATGAACGCCGCCGCCTCGTCCGGCTCGAGCTCGCCGAGCTCCATCTCGATCTTCGCCGACAGCGCGTCGACCAGCGTGTGGCGGTGGTCGTAGCGACTCGAGATCCCGGCCACGAGCTCGGCTTCGCGCGCGATGTCCGCCTCGCCGACATTGAGCAGGACGAGGACCGGCTTCTGGGTCAGGAACCGGAAGCCGCGCAGCCCCTTCTCCTCGTCGGGGGTGAGGTCGAGGTCCCGGATCGGCCGGCCCTCGACGAGGCCGGCCCGCAGCCGCTCGAGGATCCCCTCCTCGCGCTCGTTCGCGTCGCGCTCGGCCTGCGAGCCGTGGCGGCCGGTCGCCCGGAGGCGCTCGAGCCGGCGCTCGGCCATGGCGAGGTCGGCCAGGGTGAACTCGAGGTCGAGCCGCTCGATGTCACGCCATGGGTCGACCGAGCCCTCGGCGTGGGGCACGGCCGGGTTGTCGAACGCCCGGACGACGTGGAGGAGGGCGTCGGAATCGCGCAGCCTGGCGAGGTGCTCGGCCGGCAGCTCCTCGGTGCCGATCCGGCCCTCGCTCGACGGCGGCGGGGCGGGCAGGTCGACGTAGGTCACGTCGGCGTGGATGATCTTCTTCGGCGCGAAGATCGCGGCGAGCTCGTCGAGCCGCGGGTCCGGCACCTTGACCACCCCGACGTTGAGCTGCATGCCGCCGAAGCCGCCGGTCTCGGCGTGGCCGCGGGTGAGGGTGTTGAAGACGGTGGTCTTGCCCGCGGCGCTCAGTCCGACGATCGCGATCTGCATCGGCCGATTGTCGCCGACCGGGCTGGCCGGCGTCGGGGCGACCGCCTCGTGCCCGCCGGACTCGCCCCGACCGAGCGGGGCGTCGCGATCAGTACCCGATCGCGGCGTCGACCAGGTTCAGCAGCGGCTCGCCCGCGGCGAACCGGCGCAGGTTGTCGCAGAACAGCTCGACCGACCGGTCGAGGACCCGGCTGCTCGACCACGACGTGTGCGGGGTGACGATGACGTTCGGGAGGTCGTAGAACGGTGAGGCCGGCATCAGCGGCTCGTCCCGGAAGGCGTCGAGGACGGCCCCGCCGAGCGGTCCCTCGCGGAGCGCGCGGAGGAGGGCCCGCTCGTCGACGAGCCGGCCCCGGGCGACGTTGATCAGCCAGGCGCCGGGCTTGACCCCGGCCAGGGCGGCTTCGTCGATCATCCCCTCGGTCTCGGGCGTCAGCGGGGCCGCGAGCACGATGAAATCCGCCTCGCCAAGGAGCTCGGGCAGGCCCTCCGGGCCGGTCACTCGCTCGATCGGCGAGCCCGAGCCGGCACCGGCTCCGGCCTCCGGGCCCGGGGCGTCGACCCGCCGGCGGGTCGCGATCACCCGGCAGCCGAACGCCGCCGCGAGGCTGGCCACGGCGTGGCCGATCGAGCCGAGACCCACGATCCCGATCGTGACGTCACGCAGCTCGGTTCCCTCGAGCGGCTGCCAGGTCCGCTCGCGCTGCAGCTCGAGCAGCTGGGGCAGCCGGCGGCTCACCGCGAGGATCATCATCAGGACGTATTCGGCGATCGGTTCGCTGAACACGCCGCGCGCGTTCGTGACGAGCAGGCCGCGTTCCCGCCCGGCCGGGGTCAGGACCCGCTCGACGCCGGCCGACGCGGAGTGGACCCAGGCGAGGCGCGGGGCCCGCGCCAGCAGCCGGTCGAACGCCTCGGCCGACAGGAACCCGCGCAGGAGCACCTCGACGTCGTCGAGCGGGCCGTCGGCCAGGCCCTCGATCGAGACGGTCACGAGCCGGGCGCCGGGCGCGGCCGCCCGGATCTGCTCGAGGTCGCGTCCCCGGTAGCGGGCCGACAGGATCGGGCTGAGCGCGATGGCCGCCGGGACCCCGCCGGGTCCGCGACCCGGTCCGGCCGTCTTCGGGGCGGACATCTCAGGTCGCCATGACCCGGGCGAGCCAGCGCCCGGGCGCCTCGATCTCGCCGTCGCGCGGAAGCGACTCCGGGCCGGCCCACAGCCGCTCGAGCGCCGGCTGGCCACCGCGGGTGGCGATCGCGGCCACGAACCGCTCGCCCTTCTTGTACTGCTCGAGCTTCATGTCCATCCCGGTCAGGCGCATGATCGCCCGCTCGAAGCCGGACTTGCGCTGCTCCCGTCGAGCATGGAACCGCTCGCTGATCCGCTCGACGTCCGGGACCAGGTCACGCCCGACCTCGTCCATGATGTAGTCGCTGAACCCCTCGAGCAGGCTCATGACGGCCTGCGTCTCGCGGAACAGGCGGCGCTGCTCGTCGCTCATCAGCCGTTCCATCCAGTGCTCGCCTCCGCCCTCGCCGCGGAGGGCCCGGCCGAGGCGTCGAAGCATCTCCCGGGGCAGGTCCTTCGTCCCGCCGGCGAACGCCGCGAGCTGGCGCTCGAGCCGATCGGCGAGGTATGGGCGGAGCCAGGGGTGAGCCTCGAACTCGAACGCGTGGGTCGTCTCGTGGAGGGCGATCCAGGTCCGGAACGCGGCGAGCGGCACCCCCAGCGTGGCCGCCGTCTGGCGGATGTTCTCCTCGACGAAGAGCAGCCGGCCGGGGGTGGTTTCCGCGCTCAGCAGGGCGAGGTCGTACTGCCCGAGGACGCGGGCGCCCATGAACCCGAGCATGAACCCGATCTGGCGGGTCGTGATCCAGCGGTTCGCAAGGGCGACCGAGGCCTGGCCGATCCCCCCGCCCGGCGGCAGGATCTGGTCGAGCAGGGTGCCCTCGAGCCGACCGATGAGCGCGGCGAACGTCGTCGAGTTCGCCCGGACCCAGCCGGCCCGATCCACGACGCCGGCCCGGCCGACGACGCCCGGCAGCTCGGTCCCGAGCGCCTCGCTCAGCCGGGGCATGATCCGGGCCATCGTCTCGGCATAGGCCGGCTCGACCGCCGCGAGCTCGGCCTGCGAGAGGGTCCCCGGAGCGTGCCGCAGACGGGCGATCGCGACCCGCTCGGCAGCCGGCCAATCGACCAGGCCACGCCGGGCGGAGCGTTCCATCCGCCGACCGACGACCGTGGCTGCGACCCCGAGCGCCGAGCCGACCAGGAAGCCGGCCTGCCAGATCCGGTCGTCGCGGACGCCGCGCGAGCGGGTCATCCGACCGGCACGCGCAGGTCGACGCTCTCGACGTCCGCGAAGCCGTCGCCGAAGAGGCGCTCCGCGAGCGCCCGGAATGCGCCGGCGTCGCCCGTGGTCAGCTGACGGTGGGCGACCGGTTCGTCGCCGCCCGCGCCCGGTGCCTCGAGCCCGTTCGTGGCGAGCAGCTCGACGAGCGCCGAGGCGGTCGCGCTGGCCGAATCGACGACCGCGACGCTGGGCCCGGCGACCGCCTCGATCACCGGCCGGAGGAGCGGATAGTGGGTGCAGCCGAGGAGGAGCGTGTCGATCCGGGCCGAGGCCGGCAGCGGGAACACGAACTCGCCGCTGGCATCGCGCGCACCGAACAGGGGCGCCAGCGACTCGCGGACCGTGGCCTCGACCTCCGGACCCGCCAGCAGGCCGGCCTCGACCATCGGGACGAACGCCGGGGTGGCATGCTCGTAGACCTCGACCGCCGGGTTCTCCTCCTTGATCGCGTTGAAGTAGGCCCGCGAGCGAACGGTGGCCGGGGTGGCGATGACCCCGACCCGGCGGACCCGCGAAGCCAGGACGGCGGCGGCGGCGCCCGGGCCGGATCACGCCGAGGATCGGCAGCGGGTAGCGTCGCCGGGCGTCGGCCAGGGCGACCGCGGTCGAGGTGTTGCAGGCGATCACGACCGCCTTGACGTCGCGCTCGACGAGCCGATCGAGGGCCTGCCGGGTGAACTCGAGGACCTCGTCGTCCGCGCGGGTGCCGTATGGGGCGCGCGCGTTGTCACCGAGGTAGACCGTCGATTCGCCGGGCAGCCGTCGGACGATCTGACGGAGGACCGTCAGCCCGCCGACCCCCGAGTCGAAGACGCCGACGGGTCGCGGGTCGGTCACCTCAGTGCCGCGCCCCGACCACCGCCCGATCGAGCGCCATCAGCTGGTTCGCGACGTCGAGGATGTTGAGGCTGATCTGGGCGGTCGGCTCGGCCAGGACGAACGGCACGCCCTCGTTGTTCGACTGGACGACGAGCCGGCCGTCGGACACGACCCGATGCTCCGGGATCCGGCCGATCGCCCCGGCCAGGTCCTGCTCCCCGATCCCGCCGGCGGAGTCCGCCCGGTTGACGAGGTAGCGGACCTTGGTCGGTTCGTAGCCGAGCGAGCGGAACGTGTCGGCCATCACCAGCGTGTTGTGGATCGTGGTGGAGTCGAACGTGACGATCTCGATCACCGTGTCCGAGGCGTCGAGCAGGGCGAGCGTCCGTTCGTCGAGGCCGACCATCGTGTCGATCACGATCATGTCGTAGACCCGGCGCATGAGCGACAGGATCTTGTCGAGGTCGCGGACGCTGATCATCTCGTGCTGCTCGACGCGCGGCGGGGCCAGCAGGATGTCGATCCCCGAAGGATCGCGCCACAGGACGTCGGACAGGTCGGTCTCGGCGATCCGATCGGTCGGCAGGTCGACGATCGACGGGGCGTTGGTGGGCACCCGGAGCAGGGCGCGCAGGTCGCCGAACTGGAGGCTGCCGTCGATCAGCGCCGTCCGCCGGCCGGCCTGGCCGAAGGCGACGGCGAGGTTGAGCGCGATCGTCGTCGTGCCGACGCCACCCTTCGGGGCGTAGACCGAGATCAATCGGGCGTTGCCGGCCGCCTGGGCCTCCTGGAACAGGGCCATCACGGCGTGGATCCGGCTGATCAGGTCGTAGCCGGAGAACGGCATCGAGAGCACGGCGTGGACGCCGTTCGCGGGATCGGGCTCGATCGGCTTCTGGGGCACGGTCAGGACGATCACCGGCACGCCCTGCTGGGCGGCGTGGAGCTGGCCGATCAGGGCCGGCCCCTTGACCCGGCCCTGGAGCAGGGCGTCGACGATGACGACGTCCGGGCGGAGCTGGGCGATCTGGGCCGCCACCTTCGAGCCATCGGACATCACGTCGAGGAGCTTGATCTGCTGCTGCGAGTTCAACAGGCTGCGGATGTACTGACCGACCTGCGGAACGTCCTCGACGACGAGCAAGCGGACCTGATCGATGGCGGCCATCGGGCGGACTATACCAAGCCCACGTCGCGGGTCGACTCGTACCCGGAGGTCATGGGTCCACCGGCGGGACGATGACCTCGAGCGCGGCCGGCCAGGACGCGTGCCTCGAGCGGCCCGCTGCCGAGGTCGTCGCCATCGACCTGGCGCGGCTGATCGGGCACCGGAGCGATCCGGATCCGCTCGCCGCGGGCCCGGAAGGCCTCGCCCGACGGGCTGCCGCCGAGCTCGGTCCGGTTGAGCAGCTCGAGCGCCCCGCGGACGCCGCCGCCGACGCTCTGGACCCGCAGGACGAGCAGGTCGAGCAGGCCGTCGTCGGGGACGATCGGCAGTCGCGGCCGGACCAGACCGGGGATGAGCTCGCCGGCGTTGGCGACGAGCGCCACGGTCGCCTCGAGCTCGAGACGCCGGCCGTCGATCTCGATGACGTACGGCACCGGCCGCATCTCGCCGAGCAGGCCGAGGGCCGCGACCCAGTAGGCCAGCCGACCGAGCCGCTGCTTGTGCGGACCGCCCGTGGCGGCCATCACCCGGGCGTCCCAGCCGACGCCCGCCGCCACGGCGAACAGCCGCCCGGCCGGCGGCCCGCCCGGCCCGCTCGGGAGCGATGCAGCGCCGAGGTCGATCGATCGGCGGACGCCGTCGGCCAGTCCTCGGATCGCCCGGATCGGGTCGTTCGGGATCCGGAGCGCGGCGGCCAGGACGTTGCCCGTTCCGCACGGGACGATCGCGAGGGGGATCCCGGTCCCGGCCAGGTCCGCGGTGAGGGCCGCGACGGTCCCGTCGCCGCCGAGCGCCACGACCAGGGCGGCCCCCGCTCGGATCGCGTCCGCCCCCGCCGCATCGATCGTCGCGCGGTCATCGACCCGAACGACGAGCGCCGGCTGGCCGGTGGCGGCGCGCGCCCAGGCCTCGGTCTCGGCCACGATCCGGGCCGCGCGCCCGCTGCTCCGCAGGCGCGACGCCAGCGGATTGACGACGACGACCGTCGGGCCGCCGAGGCGACTCGGGTCGAACGCCGCCCCGCTCACGACCGGATCGCGACGAGCACCGCCCGGCTGGCGCCGGGCCCGAGCGGCTCGAGGTCGTACCCACCGGCGATGAGCTCGACCGAGAGGCCGGCCGCCTCGGCAAACCCGCGGAGCTCATCGGCGCCCACGAGCCGGATCCGGTCGCTGCGGGTCCAGCGGGTCGGTGTCTCACCCTGCCCGGCCTCGTCGAAGATCGAGGTCAGGGTCACGGTCTGGGTTGCCGCGTCGTGGAGGGCGGCGCCGGTCTTGACGATCGTCCGGCCCGTCTCGGGGTCGGTCCGGACGTACTCGAGGAACAGCCGGCCGTCATAGCGGGCCAGATCGTCGGCATCGGGCAGCCAGACGTCGACGACGGCCAGACCGCCGGGCGCGAGCTGGCCGGCAAGGCTCCGTATGGCGGCCGCCTGCCGCTCGCGATCGCCGAGGAGGAGGAGCGTGTTCAGGGCGATGAACCCGAGGCCGAACGGGCGGCCGAGGTCGAGCGCTGCGATGTCGGCCTCGACCAGCTCGAGGCGCGCCGCGCAGTCCGGACCGGCGGCGGTCGCCCGGTCCCGGGCACGGGCGAGCATCGCCGGGTCACGGTCGACGCCGGTCACCGACCAGCCGGCCTCGGCGAGCGGGACGGCGAGCCGGCCGGATCCGACCGCGAGCTCGAGGATCGCCCCGCCGGAGCGGGCGGCGAGCGCGAGATAGAGGTCGAGGTCGCCCGGGTCCTCGAGCAGGTCGACGTCGTAGAGCCGGGCGAGGGCCCTGGCGGTCGCGTCCGGCGGCTTCGTCATCGCCTCGATCCTACGCGCCGGGCGGGCAGTCGTGGTCGGGCGAGCGCGCCCCGGGCCGCGCGAGCGTCCCGTCAGCGTTCGTGGCGGACCGTTCGACCGGCCTGCTTCTTGATCGCCAGCGCGCTGATCGCCTCGAGAGCGGCCCGGTTGGCGGCCATCGCGGTCGTTTCGGCGTGGTCGTACGGCGGCGACACCTCGACGATGTCCATCCCGCACAGGTCGACCGCGCCGACGATCTGGCGGATCCCCCGGAGGACCTCGCGGGTGAGCATGCCGCCCGGCTCCGGGGTACCGGTCCCGGGCGCCAGGCCGGGATCGATCACGTCGATGTCGAGGCTGAGGTAGATCGAGTCGGGGCCATCGAGCGCCTCGGCGATCGCATCGGCGATCACCGCCTCGGCGCCGCGCTCCTCGATCTCGGTCATGAAGTGGTAGCGGAGCCCGTGGGCCTGCATCCACTCGAAGACGTCCACCGGCGGCCAGTAGCCACGCAGCCCGACCTGGACGAAGTTCCGGCCGTCGACGGCCCCCGACTCGATGAGCCGGCGCATCGGCGTGCCGTGGCCGGCCAGCACCCCCCAGTCCTCGTTGGCGGTGTCGGCATGGGCATCGAAGTGGACGATCCCGATCGTGCCCGGCCGGCGGACCTCGGCGACGGCCGTCGCCGACGGCCAGGTGATGGAGTGATCGCCCCCCAGGACGATCGGGATCGCCCCGGTCTCGGCGACCTCGCGAACCTTCCGGTAGATCAGCGCATGGGCCCGGTCGATCCAGGCCGGAACGATGTTCGCGTCGCCGGCATCGACGACGTCGAGCACCTCGAACGGCTCGGTCCGGAGCTGGAGCGAGTGGATCGACCCGGACGTGTACTGCGCCTCGCGGATCGCCCGCGGGCCGAACCGCGCCCCGGGCCGGTGGCTCACCGCGTCGTCGAACGGCGCACCGACGATCGCCACGTCGGTCCGTCGGCGGCGGAGCTCGGCGGGATCGGTGATCCAGGGCAGCTTCATGAACGTCGACGGACCGACGTAGGTCGGCAGGTCGAAGTCGCTGAAGACCTCGTACTCGCGATCCCAGCCGTTCAGGGCGGCGAAATCCGGCTGGCCGACCGGGTCGTGGCGCTCGGACATCGAGGTCCTCCGGGAGACGGGGCCGGCGCCGCACGAGGTCATGTGGTCCGGTCGAAACGATCCGTCTCTGGGGGCGCCGCCGGTTCGCATCCAGCGTCCAGCGGGGCGCGCCGGGGGCGATGATACGCCCCGCGTTCACCAGGGTGGGTCGAGGTCGGCCTCGGCCCGGCCGTCAGCCCTCGGCGCGGAACTCGGCCCAGGCCGCCTCCACGAGGCCCGGGTCGGCGAACAGCTCGTAGGCGGTCTGGGCGACGACCGTGGCCGCGAGCAGGGTGACCTCGTCACCGAGCGGCGAGACCGCGGCCTCACGGAATTCGATCGAGTGGCCGGGCACGCCCGCTGCGCAGATCGCGATCGACGGATGGATCGTCGGGAGGACCTGGCTGACGTTGCCCATGTCGCTGCTGCCGAGGTTGTCGGACGGCGGCTGGTCCTGGACGCCGTACGCCTCCATGTTCGCCGCGAACCGATCGCCCAGGGTCCGGTTGTGGTTCATCGTCGACGCTCCCCCGTCGAACTCGACCTCGACGCTGCAGCCGGTCGCGGCGGCCGCCGCCTCGCACATCTCGCGGAACCGTTCGCGCATCTCGAGGTATTCGTCCTCGCGCGGCGAGCGGACCATGAACCAGGCCTTCGACCGGCTCGGGATGATGTTGGCGGCGGTGCCGCCGTCCTGGACGATCCCGTGGACGCGAACGTCCGGCCGGAGCTGCTGACGCCACAGGCCGACCGAGGTGAACAGGAGGATCAGCGCATCGAGCGCGTTGCGGCCCATCCAGGGCTCCGACGCGGCATGGGCCTGGCGACCGTGGAACGTCACGTAGATGTCCTCGCTGGCCAGGAGCCGGCACTCGACGTAGGTCACGTCGGACGGGTGGTAGAGGAGCGCCGCATCGAGGCCGTCGAACAGGCCGTCGCGGATCATGATCCCCTTCCCCGACCCGCGCTCCTCGGCCGGGGTGCCGAGGAACACGATCTCACCGGCGAGCTCCGGCGCGACGGCCGCCAGGGCGATCGCCGCGCCGACCCCCGAAGCCGCCATCGAGTTGTGCCCGCAGCCATGCCCGAGCCCGGGCAGCGCGTCGTATTCGGCCAGGATCCCGACTCGAGGCCCGCTGCCGGCCCGGCCGCCCCGGAGGATCCCCCGGACGGCGGTCGCCAGGCTGCCGGCCGGATGGTCGACGGCGTACCCGTGCCGGGCGACGGCCTCGGCGACCCAGGCCGACGCCTGACGCTCCTCGAAGGCGGGCTCCGGGTTGGCATGGATCCGGTGGGACAGCTCGAGGATCTCGGCCCGGCTGGCCTCGACGGCCGCCGCGATCCGGCGCTTGGCCACGGCGAACGGCTCGGCGGGCTCGCTGGCCAGGAGGGCGAAGGATTCGACGGTCAACGGATGCTCCTTCGGTGCTGCGCGAGCGTCAGCGCTCGGCGGACAGGGTGGCTTCGGCGACGGCGACGATGACGAACACGAAGAGGGCGATCGGCAGGCTGAACGCGCCCTGGAGGCGGAGGACCACGAACACGGCGACGACGACCGCCACCCAGGCGCCGCGGCGAACCGCCCGGATCCAGTCCCCACGATAAGCGATCCGACCGTGGCGGCCGAAGACGACCAGCCAGAACAACGGGATGCAGGTCAACCCGATGGCGACCCCGATGAGCGCGGCGCCGAGCAGACCGGCGGCCGAATCGGCCCGCGGGTCGCGGGTGGTCACGACGATCCCGACGAGGACCCAGGCGAGGGCGGCCAGGCCGAACACGGCGAGATTCGTCATCCGGTCACGGGGGTCCATCGGGCTGGAGTCTAGCCGCCGGTCCTCCCCGTCGTGGCCGTCGGCGGCTCAGGGGGTCGCAGCGACCTCGAGCGCCGTCAGCCCGGGTTCCAGGTCGGTCAGCCGGTCGAGGACCAGGTCCGGCTCGACTTCGTCCGTGCGCTCGCTGCCGGGCAGCGGCGAGTCCGCGGGCCGGCCGGGGAGGTAGGCAGCTCGCCAGCCGGCGCGCTTGGCCCCGACGATGTCGGCGAGCCAGTCGTCGCCGACGTGGAGGATCGATCCGCCGGGCGTGTCGAGGGCCAGCTCGGTCGCCGCGAACATGCGCGGGTCGGGCTTGATCGCGCCGACCCGTTGCGAGACCACGACCGCCCGGAGCGACGGGCGCCAGCCGGCGTCGTCGACGAACCGGTCGATCGTCGCCGCGAGCGGCCAGTTCGAGCAGATGCCGAGCGTGAACCGGGCCGCCAACCGCTCGAGGAGCGGCCGGATGTCGGCCGGTGGCGGGATCGTCGCGACGAACGCGCGGCTGTAGTCGGCCAGGGCCGCGTCGACCTCGTCCGGCGCGCTCAACCGGGCCGCCGCGTCATCGTCCCACTGGGTCGCTCGACTCGGCGGCTCCATCCCGCGCATCCGGGCCAGCACGCGCACGATGCGCTGGTCGAGGTCGACCTCGCGCATCCGGGGCACCTCCTCGGCGAACTGGCGATCTCGCTCCTCCGCCCAGGCCCGTCCGAACGCCGCCTCGTCGAACGGTCCCGATCGCCGGACGACCTCGCTCGTCATGAGGTGGACGACGGTCCGCAGGTCTTCGCGACCGACCGGTACGAGGGTGTTCCCGAAGTCGAGGCTGATCGCCCGGATGGGGGCGGTCCTCATCGGACGGCGCTCGCCGGGCAGATGTCGTGGTAGGGGCAATAGGTGCAGGCCAGGACCCCCGGAGTCGGCTCGAAGGCGCGACTCCGGATCCCGGCGGCGGCGCGCTCGATCTGCTCACGTCCCCTGGCCAGCCGCTTCTCGTCGACGGTGGAGCGCCCGACGACCCCGGTCTCGAGGTAGTGGAGCTGGACCGCATCCGGCAGCCGGCCGGTCATCGCCTCGTAGCCCATCGCGTAGATCGTCAGCTGGAGGGAGTCGCGGGCGCGCTGGCGGGCCTTGGCGGGGTCGCGGACATCGCTCGACTTGTAGTCGGTGATCGTCACCCGTTCGCCCGGCAGGAGCGGGAGGGTCGGTTCGACGACGTCGGCCGATGACGGGCCGGGCGAGGTCGGCTCGGCCGGCGACCGGGGGCCGGCTGCATCTGCGTCTGCATCCGCCTCGAGAGGCTCGACGTCCACGCGGTCCCAGCGGCCGCGCATGCGATCGCCCCCGAGCGTGAATGAGAAGTCCCGTTCGACGTAGGTCGGTACGACGCTCCCGGGCAGGAGCTGCGCCGCCCGGAACCGGCGCAGCGCGGCTCGGCCGGCGGCAAGCCTCGCCTCCTCGTGCTCGCGGGTCAGGAACCCCTCGCTCGACCAGGCGCCCTCGAAGGCCGTCTCGAGCTGGGCCTCGGTCATGATCTCGCCGCGCGCCTGGCGCCGGTGGAACTCCTGGACGGCTCGATGGAGCGCAGACCCGTAGACGAGCGCATGATGCGGCGCCACCGGGACCCGGACGACGTGCCCGTACTTGTAGCGCAGCGGGCAGGTCAGGTAGTCGTCGACCTGGCCGAAGCTCAGTGACAGCGGCTCGCCGGTCGGTCGGCGGACGGGTTCGGCGGGAGCGACGGGCGAGGCGAACCCCGCCAGCCGCTCGGCCGGCCGGCGGCTCGCGGCCCCGTTGGCCGAATCGACGTCCGGCAGGTCGAGCGCCTCGAGAACGAACGGCGACACCCGCCGGGCACGACGGCCTCCGTAGTCGGTCGCGTGGCTCAGGATCAGCTCGTCCCGCGCCCTGGTCATCCCGACATAGAACAGGCGCCGCTCCTCGCGCAGGTGGACGTCGCCATCCGGTCCTGCTCCGGACAGGAGCGTCGCCGGGATCGCCAGCGGGTCCCGCCGGCCGGCGGCCGGGAACCGACCGTCGACCAGGCCGACCATGAACACCGCCGGGAACTCGAGGCCCTTCGCCTTGTGGACGGTCAGCACCGCGACCGCGTCGGTCCCGCCGTCGAGCTCCGCCGTCGGTGGATCGTCGCCGGCTTCGATCAGGGTCTGGAGATGGCCGGCCAGCATCGAGCAGCGGTCGTCGGCCAGGAGCGCCGATTGGGCCCGGACGATGTCGAAGAACCGGGCGACGTTCAGGAGGGCCTCCTCGGCGGCGGCCCCGGCCACCGCATACCGAGCGAGCAGGCCGGAGTCCTTGAGGAACGCATAGAGGACCTCGCCCGCCGGCCGCTCATGGGCGAGCACCGAGTAGCGGCGCAGGTCGGCGACGAACCGGGCGACCGCGGTCCTCGTGGCCGGCGCCAGGCGGAGGAGGCCGGGCTGGCGGTCGAGCTCGTCGAGGACCTCCCAGACGGTCCGGTTGCGCCGCCGCGCCGAGGCCACGATGTCGGTCAGGTCCTCGCCGCCGAGTCGGTACACCTCCGAGGCGGCCAGCGCGTAGACGTCGACGCTCGAGCCGAGGTCGGCGACGGCCCGCAGGAACGACAGGAGGAGGCGGACCTCGGGCCGCGCATAGAGGCCGGACGACCCGGAGAACCGCCACGGAACCCCCGCCAGGTTGAGGCTGCGCAGGACCTGGTCGGCCTCGGCGTTCGAGCGGATGAGGATCGCGTGATCGCGCGGAGCGGCGCCGCGGGCAACCCGGCCGGCGATCTCCCGGGCAACCCAGTCGGCCTCCTCGGCCCCGCTCGCGAACGCCTCGTGACGAACGGCCGCGGGGCGCCGGCCGACCGGTGGCTCGGGCCGCTGGGCTCGGAGCCGCTTGTCGATCCCGGCCTGGACCTCGAGCCGGTCCGGATCGTTGAACCGGATCAGCCGGTGGCTCGCCTCGAGGATCCCGGTTCGCGACCGGTAGTTCCGCTTCAGGACGATCAGTCGGGGCCGGCCCGGTCGCTCACGGAATTCGACGATGTTCGTCATCGCGGCCCCGCGGAACCGGTAGATCGACTGGTCGTCGTCGCCGACGACGGTCAGGTTCCGGACCGGCGCGGCGATCAGCTCGACGAGCTCCGCCTGGGCCCGGTTGGTGTCCTGGAACTCGTCGACCAGGACATACCGGAAGCGGCTCCTGACCTCGCTCCGGGCGGCGGCCGACTCGCGCAGCAGCCGGAGCGCGAGGGCGACCTGGTCGCCGAAGTCGATGAAGCCCGCCGCGGTCAGCAGGGCCTGGTAGCGGGCGTAGGCGCGGGCGAGCTCGAGCTGGCGACCGGCCGCCTCGACCGCGGCGGCGGCAACGTCACGGGTGTCGTCACCGGCGCCGGCTTCGTCGGCGAGCTCGGCAAGGAGGGCGGCCGCCCCGACCTCGCGGTCCGCCTCGGCGAGATAGGTGGCCGGATCGATGTCCTCGTCCTTGAGCCGGCTGAAGTGGCCGGCCAGGGCACCGAGGAAGCGGGTCGGGTCACCGAGCGGCCGGTACCGCTCGAGCTCGAAGTCGAACAGTCGCTCGCGCAGGAAGATCACGACCTCGGGCCGCGACAGGACCCTGACATCCGGCGCGATTCCGAGCTCCATGGCGTAATCCCGGATGAGCCGGTCCCCGAACGCGTGGAACGTCGCGATCGCGGTGTCGGTGTAGCCGTACGGGACGAGCTGGTCGACCCGGGTCTGCATCTCGGCGGCCGCCTTGTCGGTGAAGGTCAGGGCGAGGATCTCCGACGGCCGGGCGCGGTGGGTCGCGATGAGCCAGGCGATCCGCCTGGTCACGACCTGGGTCTTGCCGGTCCCGGCACCGGCCACGATCAGGAGCGGACCGTCGCCGTGGGTCACGGCCCGGAGCTGGTCTCCGTTGAGGCCGGCGAGCAGCGCATCCAGGCCGGACGGTCCGGGGTCGGACGCGGTCGCGCGGTCGCCGATCGGCTCGGTCCAGACCGGGATCTGCTCGAGCGGCCGGCCACGCCGGCGACCGCCGGTCCTGATCATCGAGCTGCGCACGGACGGCGACCGGTCGACGGCCGGAGCGGGAGGGGGCATGGCCCGAGCATCGCGCGCCGTCGTGACAGCTCGCCCGTCACGGCTGCCGGGTCAGCGCCCGCCGACCCCCGCCGCGGCCCGGTCGGCCAGGGCAACCCGCCCGGCCGCGGCGCCGCGGGCGAGAGCGAGCGCCTGGGTCTCCTCGTCCGACAGGGTCGCTTCCGGCCGGCCGGCCGCGACGGCCTTCGCGTAGATCCTCGTCCCGCCGCGAGCGTGCAGGCTGCTCACCACCACGCCGTCGTCGTCGGCGTCGAGCAGGGCGAGGGCGAAGCTCTGGTTGCTGCCGGTGTCCTCGAACGGATTGAACCGGACGAGCCCGATCCGCTGGAACGCCTTTCGGCCGCTGACCTCGAGGGCCCTGGTTCGGCCGGCCAGCCGGTCGACCGCCGCGGCGATCTCGTCGACCCGACCGAGATGGGACTCGAGGACCGCCTGGAGGCTCCGGCCGTCGTCACCGCGGGTCAGGGCCTGGAGGCGACGGTCGATCTCGGCCGCCCGGCGCCAGGCCAGGGCAGCCGCCGCCAGCGCCACCAGCACGAGCATGACAATGAGCCCGACGATCGGACCGAGATTGTCCTGGATGAACGCGGTCACGTCGGGATCGGCCTCCGTAACGGGGTCCCCGAGTCTAGCAGGATGGTCTGCCGCGGCGACCCGCCGGTCCGGTGCTATCCTTCCCGCCGGCGGTTCCCCCTCGGCTGGCGGGATCCGCACCCGGACCCGCGGAGGACCACCCGACTCATGGCCAAGCGTGCTCGCGGCGCCAGCGGCCGTCCCGGTCAGCGCCGTTCGACCCAGCGCTCCGGCAGCCGGCCCCAGACACGGCCCGCGACGGGAGCGGTCGCCGAGCCGGCCGCCGTCGCTCGAGGCGGTCGACCAGGGCCACGACGACGACGAGGTCATCGGGACCGAGTCGGTCGCCCGGCCGGCGCCTGCTGCTCGCGGGCGGACCCGGACGTCATCGGCCGTCTTCGAGGAATCGGCCGCCCAGGAGTACGCCTACGTCGCGGCCGACGTGCGCCGGATCGCGATCGTCGGTGGCGGACTGTTCGCGATCCTGATCGCCCTGTTCCTCCTCATCGAGGTCTTCGGCGTCATCCACATCTGACCGGTCGTCGGCCGATTCGTCGTAGCGGCCGGCCACCGGGAGGCGGTCCGGCGCATCCCCCGAACGGCCAATCGTCCGCGACCTTCCGAACGTCGAGCGCGATCCGGTCGCGGGATCGAGACGGCCGTCGACCCGCCGCGCCGGGCGACGGCCGGTCGGTCGCTCATGGCTGGACGCCCAGCATGAGCGTCGCCTGACCTAGACTGGCCCGGTGCCGAGTCGCAAGCCTCCGCCCGACCAGGTCGTCCTGTTCCAGCCCCCGCCGGGACGACAGCCGCTCGCGGCCCGGATGCGCCCGAGGAGCCTCGAGGAGTACGTCGGCCAGGACCACCTCGTGGGTGAGCGCGGGCCGTTGCGTCGGTCGGTCGAGCGCGGGTACCTCGGGTCGCTCCTCCTGTGGGGTCCGCCCGGAACCGGCAAGACGAGCCTGGCCCGGCTCCTCGCCGATGCGGTCGACGCCCGGTTCGTCACGCTGTCGGCGGTGATGAGCGGCGTCGCCGACATCCGGGCGGCCGTCGCCGCGGCGCGCGAGCGGCTGACCCTCGACGGCGGACGGACGATCCTGTTCATCGACGAGATCCACCGCTTCAACAAGGCCCAGCAGGACGGCCTCCTGCCCCACGTCGAGGACGGCACGGTGACCCTGATCGGGGCCACGACCGAGAACCCCTACTTCGAGGTCAACGGCGCCCTCCTGTCGCGGCTCCGGGTCTGGCGGCTCGAGCCGTTGACCGACGACGACGTGAGCACGGTCGTGCGGCGGGCGATCGCCGACGAAGAGCGCGGGCTGGCCGGCGAGCTCGGGCCGACCGGCGGCGTGGCGGTCGACGATGAGCCGTTCGCCCATCTCGTCGGGCTGGCCGGGGGCGACGCCCGCCAGGCGCTCAACGTGCTCGAGGGCGCGGTCGCGCTCGCCGAGGCCGAAGGGATCCGCGACGCGACGGGCCGGGTGTCGCCGCGGCTGGCCGATGTCGAGGCGGCAGCCCAGCAGAAGATCCTGGCCTACGACCGGGCGGGCGACGGCCACTACGACACCGCCTCGGCGTTCATCAAGAGCCTTCGCGGCAACGACCCGGATGGCGCTCTCTACTGGCTGGCCACGATGATCGCCGCCGGCGAGGACCCGCGGTTCATCGTCCGGCGCCTGATCATCTCGGCCTCGGAGGACGTCGGCAACGCCGATCCGCGGGCCCTCCAGGTCGCGGTCGCCGCGGCCCAGGCGCTCGATCACATCGGCCTGCCTGAGGCGCAGTACGCACTTGCCCAGGCGACGACCTACATCGCCACGGCCCCGAAGTCGAATCGGTCCGGAGCCGGCTACTGGGCGGCCGTGGCCGACGTCGAGGCGTCGGGTGCCCTGCCCGTCCCGATGCACCTCCGGAACGCCGGCCATCGCGGGCTCAGGCAATACGGCTACGGAGTGGGCTATCGCTACCCACCGGACTTCGACGGCTCGGACATCGCTCAGCAGTACCTGCCGGATGCGCTGGTCGAGCGACGCTACTATCTGCCCAACGACCAGGGCTACGAGACGACGATCGCGGCCCGGATGACCGGTCGCGACGAGGCCCGGGAGGCGAGCCGCCAGCACGGCAAGCCGGAGCGCGAGTCGATCCCCGGACCGGCGGTCGATGCGATGAAAGCCGGGGGTTCGATCATGCGGACCCGCGAGGAGAACCGGCGCAAGCTCGCCGAGACCGAGAAGCGCGACGCCGACGCCGGTTGACCGCGCCGCGGCGGTGACAGCGAGCACCGCCCCCAGGTCGCCCGGCCCGGCGCCTACGGAGGCGGAGGCGTGTGCGGCGCCGTCTACAATCCGCGGACCAGATGATGGACGAGGCACTCACCCGGCTCGGCATGCCGGTTCCGGATTCCGCGCTCGCGCGGCGAGCCCGCGAGCTCATCGCGGACGTGGCGGCACCCTTCCTCGTGAACCACTCGGTCCGGAGCTACGCCTGGGCCGTCGAGCTGGCACGGCACGACCGGCTCCAGTTCGATCCCGAGATCCTCTACCTGGCCGCGATCCTCCACGACATCGGCCTGGTTCCGGCCTACGACCTCGGCGGCTGCTTCGAGGTCGACGGCGCGATCGCGGCGGAGCGGCTCGCGGGCGAGGCCGGGGAACCGGAGGCGCGCGCCCGAGCGATCTACGACGTGATCGCGCTGCACAATCTCGAGACCCTTCCGCCCGATCCCGCGTCCGAGGTCGTGCTGCTCTGGGACTCGACCGGCACCGACGTTACCGGCCACCGCTTCGCCGACGTTCGACCGGCGATCGTCCCCGGATTGCTTGCCGCGTATCCCCGGGTCGATTTCAAGCGGGAGTTCACCGCGCTCTTCGTCGACCAGGCGTCGCGCAAGCCGACCTGCCCGGCTGCGGAGATGGTCGCCACGGGCATGCTCGAGGAGATCGCGCAGGCGCCGTTCGATAGCTAGCGTCGTGCGCTGGAGAACCTGCCGCGATGCGGCCAGGCGCTCAACGGCTGGACGGATAATCAGCGTGTGAGTCTGCGCATCGACACCTCGCGCGGTCCGCTCGCATCACGGTCAGGTTGAGCGCGCGGAGTCCATCGTCGTTGCGCCGCCGAGGCTGCGCCGGGTGGATCGGGGTGGAGCTTCATGATCGACCAACGAAGGGGAACATCATGAGCGAGTACGCCGTCGTGAACCCGGCCACCGGCGAGACCGTGGCCCGCTACGACAGCTTCACCGATGCCCAGGTCGAGCAGACACTCGGTACGGCCGAGGCGGGGTTCGAGACCTGGCGGAAGCTCCCGGTCGCCGAGCGGGCCGGGATGGTCCGCCGGGCGGCCGAGCTGCATCGGGAACGTCGGCAGGAACTGGCCGCCATCATCGTCCGGGAGATGGGCAAGGTGAAGGCTGGTGCGCTCGGCGAGGTCGACTTCGCCGCCGACATCACCGAGTACTACGCGGATCAGGCGGAAGTGATCACCGCCGATCAGCCGCTCACCATCCTCGGCGAGGGCACCGCCGTGATCCGACGCAGCCCTCTGGGCGTGCTTCTCGGGATCATGCCCTGGAACTTTCCCTACTACCAGGTGGCCAGGTTCGCGGCGCCGAACCTGGTACTCGGCAATGCGATCGTCTTGAAGCACGCCTCGCAGTGCCCGGAGTCGGCCGCGGCCATCGAGGCGATCTATCGCGACGCCGGGCTGCCGGAGGGCGCCTACCTCAACGTCTATGTCAGCAACGAGCAGGCCGCGACGATCATCGCCGATCCGCGGATCCAGGGCGTATCGGTGACCGGCTCGCAGCGGGCCGGGGCGGCGGTCGCCGAGGTGGCCGGGCGGCACCTGAAGAAGGTGGCCCTGGAGCTCGGCGGCTCGGATCCGTTCCTGGTGCTGGCCACCGATGATCTCGATGCGGTGGTGGCGGCGGCGACCAAGGCGCGGTTGGACAACACCGGCCAGTCCTGCAATGGCGCCAAGCGATTCATCGTGGTGGACGGGCTGTACGAGGCGTTCCTGACCAAGTTCAGCGCAGCGATGGCCGCGGCGCCGGTGGGTGACCCATTGGTCGAGGAGACGGTGCTCGGGCCGCTGTCGTCGGTGGCCGCGGCGACCCGGTTGCAGGACCAGGTCGATCGGGCGGTGGCGCAGGGCGCGACCGTGGTCACCGGCGGCTCCCGGGACGGTGCGTACTATCCGCCGACCGTGCTGACCGGCGTGACGCCCGAGATGGAGGCCTACCGGGAGGAGTTCTTCGGACCAGTCGGCGTCGTCTACCGGGTGGCCGACGAGGACGCAGCGGTCACGCTGGCCAATGACACCAGCTTTGGGCTGGGTTCGTACGTGTTCAGCAACGATCCGGAGCAGGCGGCCCGGGTCGCCGATCGGATCGAGGCGGGCATGGTCTACATCAATCTGGTGCTGGCCGACAGTCCCGAGCTGCCGTTCGGCGGCGTCAAGCGCAGCGGTACGGCCCGTGAGTTGGGTCTGCTGGCGGCCGACGAGTTCGTGAACAAGAAGGTCATCCGTACCGCCGGCTAGCCATCGCCGACTCGTTGGAACTGAGATCCCCTTCGGCCCGAGGAGCTCGGCGGCGAGCCGTCGCGAAGCCGCTGCGCGCCGCAAGCTGCCGTGACCGCGGAGCGCGACGCAGACGCCGGTTGACCGTGCCCGGGCGGTGACAGCCAGCACCGCCCCCAGGTCGCCCCTGACCCGGTGGCGGGGCCCGTGCGGGGCGGTGGGGGTCGTTCCGGGCCGGTTAGTGCTGGCCCCTTTTCGTCCGACGGTCGGGTACGGGCGGGTGATCCCCAGGACGGGCCGCAAGGATCACGGTAAGGACTCCACCGAATGACCGGGCCGAAGCGCCCGACACGCGAGGAGGCCACGCATGCCGCAACCCGCGTCCGGGCAGCTGCCCGCCACTCCGTCCAGGCCGCTGGGACCGATCGGGCGCTTCGTCCGGCTCGGGCTGATCGGGCTGGCCATCGTGCCGTTCATCCTGGGCAACGAGCTCGGGCTCGTCGCGTCGACCAAGTCGATCAGCGTCGAGGCCAGCGCCGATGCCCAGGTCCTGGCCAACTTCCCCGATCGCAACTACGGCGACGGGATCCGGCTGCGGAGTCAGCTCAAGGTCCATGGCAACCAGCGCACGCTGGTCCGCTTCACCCTGCCCAAGTTCACCGGCGGCGTGAAGTCGGTCCAGCTCCGCCTGCTGGTCCGCGACCGGAGCGACAACGGCGGCTCGGTTCGCCAGGTCATGGGGACCTGGAGCGAGAAGTCGGTCACCTGGCTCAAGGCGCCACTGCTCGCTCCCAAGGCGATCGGCCGGATCGGCTCGACCGGCCGGGCCGGGACCTGGCTCAACGTCCCGCTCCGGCTGACCGGCCTGAAGTCGGGCCAGAAGGTCGATCTCGCCATCGTCGGTGCGAGCGCCAACGGCGCGCTGTACGCCAGCCGCGAGACCGGCAACGGCCCGAAGCTCGTGCTCGCCCTCGACGACCCGTCGACGGGTACCTCGACCCCGACCGGGACCTCGAAGCCGCCGTCCAAGCCCACCTCCGCTCCGACCGGCGCGCCGAACGGCGGGTCGACTGGCGGCGGGCCGACGAGCGCGCCGCCGACGGGGGTCCGGACGCCGGCCGTCGGCATCCTCATCGGTCGAACCGAGCTGGCTGCACTGCCCATGAGCGGCGCCGCCTGGAACAACCTCAAGAGCTATGCCGACGCGGCCGCCGGGACGCCGGACATCCAGAACCAGGACGAGGACAACGACATCCACGTCCTCGCCAAGGGGCTCGTCTACGCGCGGACCGGCATCGCCAGCTACCGGAGCGGCGTCCTGAGCAACCTCAAGGCTGCGGTCGGCACCGAATCGGGCGGCCGGACGCTGGCCCTGGGGCGGAACCTGTCGGGCTACGTCATCGCGGCCGATCTCATCGACCTCAACGACTACGACCCGGCCTTCGACACCGGCGTCTTCCGGCCGTGGCTGCGCAAGCTGCTGACCGAGAACCTCGACGGCCGCACCCTGCGGTCGACCCACGAGGACCGTCCGAACAACTGGGGCACCCACGCCGGAGCCTCGCGGGCGGCGGTCGCCCGGTACCTCGGTGACAGCGCCGAGCTGGCCCGGACGGCCCAGGTCTTCAAGGGCTACCTCGGCGATCGAACGTCCTACGCCGGGTTCTCCTATGGCGACCTGGCCTGGCAGTGCGATCCGGCCCATCCGGTCGGGGTCAACCCGAAGGGCTGCGTCAAGAACGGCGTCGTGATCGACGGGGTGACCCCGGACGACCTGCGCCGTGGTGGCGGCTTCCAGTGGCCACCGGCGCCGACCGGCTACGCCTGGGAGGGGATGCAGGGCGTCCTGCTCCAGGCGCTGATCCTCGACCGCGCCGGCTACGACCCGTTCGCCTGGGAGGACAAGGCGATCGCCCGGGCGGCCGCCTTCCTGTTCGACCGGGCCAAGTGGGTCCCGGGTGGTGACGACACCTGGCAGACGTGGGTCATCAACCACGTCTACGGCACCAGCTACCCGACGAGCGCTGCGCGAGCCGGCAAGAACACCGGGTTCACCGACTGGCTCTTCCCCCGCTAGTCAGCCGACCGAGGCTCCGCGATCGGGTGACGACCAGCGTCGTCGCCCGTCGCGGTGCGTCTCGGCGGGCCGCCCGTCGCCCGATCCCGAGCCGCTGTCGAAGGGCCCGACCGACGATCGCGGCGACGACGAGTCGGCCGAACCTGGACGCTTGACGGCCTGCCGGCGGTGACCGGGCGCACCGCCCGACCGGGTCCGGCTCCAGCCCTGGGACCCGTGCGGGTGGGTCGGGTCCGCTCCGGTCCGCTTAATGCTGGCCCCATTTCGTCCGACATTTGGGTACGGGCGGGTGATCCCCAATTCGCGCTGTAAGGGTCACGGTAAGGACTCCACGGAAACGACGGGCCGCGAGCCCGACACGCGAGGAGGCCACGCATGCCGCAACCCGCGCATGGGCAGCTGCCCCCCACTACCCCAACCAGGTCGTCAGGAGGGGTCGGACGTCTCGTCCGGCTCGGGCTGATCGGGCTCGTCATCCTGCCCTTCGTCCTGGGTACCGAGCTCGGACTGGTCGCCTCGACCCAGTCGATCACGGTCGAGGCCAGCGCCGATTCGCAGATCCTGTCGAACTTCCCTGATCGCAACTACGGCGCCGGGGTCCGACTCCGGTCGCAGGCGAAGAACCACGCCAACCAGCGGACGCTGATCAGGTTCAGCCTGCCCAAGTTCACGGGAGCCGTGAAGTCGGTCCAGCTCCGGCTGTTCGTTCGCAATTGGAGCGACGGCGGCGGCTCGGTGCGCGAGGTCCTCGGTCCGTGGGCCGAGAAGTCGGTCACCTGGCTCAAGGCCCCGGTCCTCGCGCCGAAGGCGATCGGCAGCGTCGGGTCGACGGGTCGGGCCGGGAGCTGGGTCAGCGTCCCCATCCGCCTCGCCGGGCTGAAGGCCGGCGCCACGGTGGATCTCGCCATCGTCGGTGCAAGCGGCAACGGAGCGCTCTACGCCAGCCGCGAGACCGGCAACGGGCCGAAGCTCGTGCTGACCCTCGACACCGCCTCGGCGGCCAAGCCGACATCGACGGCAGCCTCGAACCCGACGTCAAAGCCGCCCGCCAAGCCCGCCACCGGACCGACCAGCGCGCCGACCTCCGCACCGGGGGGCGGCCAGGTCGCGCCACCCCGACCGGGAACGTCGCCGAGGGCGGATCCCGGCCGGCGTCCGGCGCCGGGCCGCTCGTCTGTCCGCCCGGCCGGGTCAACTTCGAGAGTCGCGGCTGGTGGACGCCGACCGGCGTCAGCATCGACGAGTACCGCGGCGTCGACGTCGAGGTCTGCTTCCCGACCGGCGGCACGCTTGAGCGGGAAGGTCCCGTTCCTCCTCCACGTCCAGCTTCGCGACAACCCGGCGGTCATCACCCTGCTGCGCGTTGCGATCGCCGACTCCGGTGGCAACTCGAACGGGTTCGCCCAGAGTGTCCGTCTGAGCCCTGGCGCGGATGGCTACGGCGAGTGGTACATCCCGGCCCTCGTCGACACCACGGTCCGTGGTCATGACGGATGGCAGGAGTTCCGCTTCACGGCGAACATGAGCTCCGACCCGGACGGCAAGCGCCAGTACCAGTCGACCGGCCTCCAGGCGAACATCCAGAACGGCCACGGGGCCCAGAGCGCCTACCGGCGCAACCCGTGGTGGGAGGCTCGCGGCTGGTACGCACCGACGGGCTACACCAACGCACGCCTCTTCCAGATCCCGCCGACCGCGCCGGTGTCGGGCAGCTGGCCGGTCCGCTGGGCCTGTAGCCCGTCCGGGTCGCCGGCCACCTACCACGCCGCGTACGTCGACGCGGACACCCACGCCATCCCGATGAAGCTGCCCCACGTCTACAGCGAAGGCTCCGGGGCGTTCAACGGGACCACCAACATCGACACGAGCGCCCTGTCCAACGGCCTCCACAAGCTGCTGCTCAGGTGCGACGCCAGGGTCAGCTCCGGGACGGACTCCGGTCTCCTGCAGGTCCTGTTCCGGGTCGCCAACTAGGGCGACGGGCCAGCTTCCAATCCCGCGGGCGGTCGGCCGGCAACGGCCGACCGCCCGTTCGTGTCCCGGATTGGCGCGAAACCCGTCCGGCGTGCGACCATCCGGGGCACGTCCAACGTCGTCCCCCGGCCCCATCCAGGAGACCCCGACCCGTGAATCGCTTCGAGCCGAACCTTCGGATCCCCGGACCGACCGCCCTCCCGCCGAGCGTCCGGGAAGCCGGCGCCCGCCAGATGATCAATCACCGCGGGCCGGAGTTCGCGGCGATGCTCGAGCGGATCCTGACCCGGATGAAGCCGTACTTCGGGACGACGAGCGAGATGGCCATCCTGTCGTGCGCCGGGACCGGCGGGCTCGAGGCTGCCGTGATCAACGTCCTGTCGCCGGGCGATCGGGTCCTTGCCGTGTCGATCGGCTCGTTCGGCGATCGGTTCGCCAAGATCGCGACGACCTATGGCGCCGACGTGACCAGGCTGTCGGTCGAGTGGGGCGAGGCCGCCGACCCGGCCGCCGTCCGGGCCGCCCTGGCCGAGGAGCCGGCACCGGGCTACAAGGCGGTCCTGCTGACCCACAACGAGACCTCGACCGGGGTGATGAACCCGATCCCGCTCCTGTCGGCCGCGATCCGCGAGGTCGACGACAACGCGCTCGTCCTGGTCGACAGCGTGTCGGCCCTCGGCGCGGTCCCGTTCGAGATGGACGCGTGGGGCATCGACATCGTCGTGACCGGTTCGCAGAAGGCCTGGATGAGCGCACCGGGCCTGGCGATGGTCGCCGCCTCCGAGCGGGCCTGGGCGGCGATGGAGACGGCGACGATGCCACGCTTCTACCTCGACCTGCACGCCCACCGCGACGCGCACGCCAAGGGCCAGACGCCGTGGACGCCGGCGCTCGGCGTGGTCTACCAGGTCGACGAGGGTCTGGCGCTGATGGAACGCGAGACGCCGGCCCGGGTCTTCGCCCGGCACGAGGCGTGCGCAGCCGCCACCCGGGCCGGTCTCCAGGCGCTCGGCTTCGAGCTGTTCGCCGATCAGCGCTTCGCCTCGCGGACGGTCACCGCGGCCCGTGTCCCCGAGGGCTTCGACTGGAAGACGTTCAACAACTCGGTCAAGGCGCGCGGCGTCGTCCTCGCCGGCGGCCAGGGCAAGGTCGCCGGGCATGTCTTCCGGGTCGGCCATCTCGGGTCGGTCACCCTCGGCGAGATCCTCGACGCGATCGGGGTCATCGAGGAGGCGTCGCTCGAGCACGGCCGGCCGGTGGAGGCCGGCGCCGCCGTCGCGGCCGCCCAGCGGGCTGCGCTCGAGACCATCGGCGCGCTCGCCCCCGTCGAGGCGTGAGGATCCTCGTCGCCGAACCCGTCGCCCAGGAGGGCGTGGATCTCCTCCGCTCGCAGCACGAGGTCGACGAGCGACCGGGCCTTGGTCGAGACGAGTACCTGGCGATCCTGCCCGACTACGACGCCCTCGTCGTCCGGAGCCAGGTCCAGGTCGACGCCGACATGATCGCTGCCGGGCGACGGCTCGTGGTCATCGGTCGGGCCGGCGTCGGCGTCGACAACGTCGACCTCGAGGCGGCGACCCGGGCCGGGATCGTGGTCGTGAACGCCCCGACCGGCAACACGATCGCGGCGGCCGAGCACACGCTCGCCCTCCTCTACGCGGTCGCCCGGCGGGTCGCCGCAGCCGACGCGTCCGTCCGCCGCGGCGAGTGGAAGCGGAGCCAGTTCACCGGCGTCGAGCTGCGCGGCCGGACCCTCGGGATCGTCGGCCTGGGCAAGATCGGCCAGGCGATCGCGGCCCGGGCGCGGGCAATGGAGATGACCGTCCTCGCCGTCGATCCGTTCGTGTCGGAGGAGCAGGCGGCCCACCACGGCGTGGACCTCGTCGAGCTGCCGGCCCTTCTCGAGCGCTCCGACGCGATCACCCTCCACGTCCCGCTCGGCCGGGCCACCCGCGGTCTGATCGGGGCGAAGGAGCTCGCCCGGATGAAGCCGGCTGCGATCCTGCTCAACGTCGCCCGTGGCGGGATCGTCGACGAGGCGGCGGTCGCGAGCGCGCTCCGTGACGGCCGGCTCGGCGGTGCCGGGATCGACGTCTTCGAGCACGAGCCGCCGACCGGCTCGCCGTTGCTCGAGGCTCCCAACACGGTCCTCACGCCGCACCTTGGCGCGTCGACGGCCGAGGCCCAGGTCCTCGTCTCCGAGGAGGTCGCCGCCCAGATCCTCGACGTCCTCGACGGTCGCCCGGCACGCTATGCCGTCAATGCCCCGCTGCTCACCCCCGAGACGGCCCGGGCGATCGCGCCGTACCTGCCGTTGGCCGAGATGCTCGGGCGGTTCTTCGCCCAGTTCGCCCGGGCCGGGGTCAGGACGTTGACCCTCGAGGTCGCCGGCGAGCTCGCCGGCTTCGACGTCACGCCGCTCACCGCGGCGGTCCTGCGTGGGTTGCTCGAGACGGCCACGACCGAACGGGTCAACCTCGTCAACGCCGGCGCCCTCGCCCGGGCGCGCGGGATCAAGGTCGTCGAACGCAAGACCCCCGAGGCCGGCCAGTTCGCATCGCTCCTGACCCTCTCCGGCGAGTCGCACGGGTCGACGACGACGGTCGGCGGGACGGTCGCCGCCGGCGAGCCGCGCCTGGTCCGCCTCGACGACTACTGGCTCGACATGGTCCCGGCCCCGACGATGCTCGTGACCCGCCACCACGATCGACCCGGGACGATGGGCCGGATCGGGATCATGCTCGGCGAGGCCGACGTCAACATCAGCGCGATGCATCTCGCCCGCTCGGCGCCACGGGCCGACGCGGTGATGATCCTGGCGGTCGACGAGGACGTCCCGCCGGAGGTCGTCGAGGCGATCCGGTCGCTCGAGGCGGTCATGGACGTCTGGACGATCCAGCTCGGAGGTGAACGCTGAGCGAGCCGCCGGCCCTGACCATCCCCGACGAGCTGGCCGCGAGCATCGTCCTCCTTCGCCACGGCGAGTCGACGGCGATCGTCGAGGGCCGCTTCCAGGGACGGCTCGAGACGCCGCTGTCCGAGCTCGGCCGGCGGCAGGCCGAGCTGGCCGGCGCCCGGCTGGCCGGGCCCGATCGACCGCCGCGGATCCCGGTCCCGGCCCGTCCCCCGCTCGACATCGCCCACTCGCCGCTCGCGCGGGCCGCCGAGACGGCAGCGGCGTCGGCCGCGGCCCTGGCGCGGGTCCACGGCCCGGCCGCGGTCCCCGGCCTCCGCCCCGAGCCCGGGCTCCTCGAGATCGCCCAGGGCGAGTGGGAGGGCCTCCACCGCGACGACGTCGTCGCCCGCTACCCGGCCGAGCTCGAGGCGTGGCGACTCCGTCCGGCCGAGGCCAACGCCCCCGGCGGCGAGACGCTGAGCGCCGCCGATGCTCGCGTCCGGCTGACGCTCGAGCACACGATCGCCCGGCTGGCCGACGCCGTGCCGGGCGAGGGTCCCGACCGGACGAGCGTCGGCGGCTACCCGGCCGGACACGGGTCGGACGCGCCGTGGGTGCTCCTCGTCGGTCACGACGGGATCTTCAAGGTGACCCTGCTGGCGCTGCTCGGACTGCCGCTCGACCGGTTCTGGGCATTCCCGTGGGGGCTGACCGGGATCACCGTCGTGGAGCTCGTCTCCGGGCGGGCCGTCCTCCGCGCCCACAACCTGACCGACCACCTCGGGCCGCTCCAGGCCGAGGCGGGCGCGTCGACCACGGCCCAGGCCGAGACGCGCAGCGAGGACGAAGCCGCCGCCCGCGAGCGAACGGGCTCGCTCTAGGCTCTGGCCGCCCCGGTCAGCGCCGGCGCGCCCGGCGCTCGCGCCGCTCGCGGCGCCGGAAGATCAGCGCCAGGAGCGCGACCCGCAGCCGGCGCTGGGCGTCGCGCAACGAGCGCAGACGATCGTCGCCCAGGCTGCCCCGGCCGTAGGCGACCTCGACCTTCGCCCGGGCGACGGTCTGGAGGTCCGGCCGGGCGTTCGGCAGGACCTCGCCGAGCGACGTGGTGTACTCGAAGACCGTCTGGCTCGGTCGCGGGGCGAAGCCGAGCCGGCGGGCGAGGCCCACGACACTCCGCCACACGGCGTCGGGTTCGGATGCGCTGCGCGGCCCGCGCTGCCAGGCGATGAACGCCAGCCCGCCCATGATCACCGCCAGCAGCACCCCGACCACGATGAGCGTGCCACCACCGAGGCCGCCCCGGCTGTCGGTCGTCCCGGCCGCCCCGGTGTTCGACGTCGGCCGGATGCTCCGCTTGGGGTCACCCGGGTCGTCGGGCAACGACGGTCGCGGGGTCGCCGGGCGGGCCGATACCGCGGGTCCCGGCGGCAGCGGGACGTCGTGGGCGACGACCCCGCCGGTCGGGTCGAACTGCCACCAGCCGTAGCCCGGGAAGTAGACCTCCACCCAGGCATGCGAGTTGCTCTTGAGGATCGTCTCGTTCCCGCCTCGGTCGCGCGTTCCCGGCAGGAACCCCTCGGCCAGCCGGGCCGGGATCCCGTTCATCCGCAGGAGGATCGCCATCGTGCTGGCGTAGTACTCGCAGTAGCCCTGCTTGCTGAACGCAAAGCACTCGACGATCTGGCGCTGCCCGCAGTCGATGTCGCGGACGTCGGCGTTGTAGGTGAAGCCGCCCTCGTAGACGAGGTAGTCGGTGATCGCCCGAGCCATGTCGTACGGCGAGTCCTTCGCCTCGGGATGCTTGGCGAGGATCGCCGTCATGAGCTTCTGGGTGTCGGGCCCGACGAGCGAATGGTCGTAGGGCAGGTAGAGCGTCTTGACCGCGGCCGGGTAGTCGGTGCCGGCGACCCGCAGCATGTTGGCCGTGAGGCCCTTGACCGGATCGAGCTCGTAGTCGATGACCACGTTCGCGGTGACCGTGTAGTCGGTGCCATCGGCGGTGAGCCCGGCGAAGTAGGCCGGGTTGTCGGCCGGGTTCGCGCCGATCGGAATGCCACTGATGGTGGCCAGGCGCGTCTCGACATTCACGCTGACCGGCACGTCCGGCGAGAAGATCGAGCGCGGGTCGAAGTCCACCTCGTGGACCGAGAACGTGACCGGGTGACGTGCCTCGAGGGTCGTCGGGTCCTCCCCGATCGCGCCGAGGAGCTGCTGGTCGGCGGCGACCGTCGCCTCGGCCGACTTCGACCAGCTCCAGGCCCGACCGTCGAACTGGTCGTAGGCCACGGCCCGCCAGTAGTAGCGCCCTTCATCGGGGACGTGGATCGTCAGCACCGGGCTGTTGTCGGTCGTCCACGATCCGGTGATCAGGGCGGTGTTCGCAAAGTCGACGGCGTTGAGCCGGGTCCCCTGGCCGCTGCCCCGGAAGACCCGCTGGAACTCTCGTCCGAAGTCGATCAGCTTCTGGTCGACGCCCTTCCACATCGGGGCCAGCGGATTGGACGACGCGGCGCTCGTCAGGATCAGCGCGATGACGACCGCGCTGCCGACGAAGACCGCCCCGCCCCGGAGGTACAGCCCGCCGAGGGCCGCCGCATCGCCGATCCGATGGCGGATCCACAGGACGCTCTCGTCGTAGGCGTGGAAGCGGATCAGCAGGAACAGCGACGCCAGGCTGTACACCACCAGGAAGGGCAGCTGGTCGCGCAGCGTCAGCGACATGTTCGCGACGAGCCCGACCCCGATGACGATCACGGCATTGAGCGGACGACGATGGTGGAACGTGACGTAGCCGGCGTACTGCCCGGTCCCCCATGCGAGCAGGCCCAGGACGAGCAGGAAGTGCCCGACCTGGGTCGTGAACTGGAGGTTCCGAACGGTCAGGTCGAACCAGGCGTCGACGGACGCCGCCGCGGTCGCCTGGAACCAGCCCACCGGCCCGCTCTCGGCGCCGGGCAGACGCGAGCCGACGATCATCGACACGATCAGGACGCCGAAGACGGCACCGAGCAGGTGGGCCAGCCAGCGCGACCAGCCGATCTTGGCGCTCAGGACGCCCCAGCCGACCCCGAGCCCGATCGCCCAGGGCAGGAAGTCGGTCAGGCCGCGCGGCCCGATGACCCAGGCGGCATCGTCGATCGACCACGCGAGGGTGAGGCAGAGCAGGAGGACGAGCCCGACCGCCAGCCAGCCCTCGGCCGGTGCGAGCTTGATCGGACGCTCGCCGGCCGCTGCCGGCCGCGCCGTCCCGAACGTCGTGGCGGTCATCGGCTCACCCCGCCAGCTGCTCGCCGAGCGGTCGCCCCGCCTCGATCCGGTAGGCCCGCAGGTCGTGCTCGGCCAAGTGCATAGCGGAGGGCCCGGGCCTCCGCCGCGAGCGACGACTCGGCGCCATCGGCTTCCTCGGCGGCGGCCTGGCCCGGGGCCCGGTACCGGCCGGCGCTCGCCAGCCCGGCGCTGAGCGGGTCGACCGACAGGACGACGCAGGCCACGCCCCGGCCACGCAGGCCGGTCAACGGCCGGATCCAGCCCCGGTCGAGCGACGACGTGATGACCACTGCGGTCATCCCGCGTCGAAGCCGGGACAGGCCGCTGACGAGCCCCTCGGTGAGGGTCGAGCTCCCGTCCGCGTCGACGGCGGCCAGGAGCTGCATGATCTTGAGGTGCTGACGGCCGCCGCGGTCGGCGGGGAGGACCGACATCCGATGGCCGAACGCGGTCAGGCCGACCGCCCGGTTCTCGGTCAGCGAGCGGTCGGCGATCGAGGCCGCTGCCCGGATCGCGACCTCGGTCGTGGACTCCTCGCCGGTTCCGGCCTGGACCCGGCGATCGAGGTCGAGGAAGATCCAGACGTCGGCGGTCTGCTCGAGGTCGAACTCCTTGACCTGGATCTCGTTGTGGCGGGCGGTCGACTTCCAGTGGATCCGGTTCATGCTGTCGCCGGGCGCGTAGGGCCGGACCGTGGTCGCCAGCGGGCTCGTCTGGAGCGTCCGCTCGGGAGCCGCGTGGCTGCCCTCGAGGTTGGCCGCCGGGAGTCGCCAGAGCGGGAGCGGATCGACCCGCGGATAGACGATCAGGGTGACCGCCTGGCCGACGGTCGCCGACGCCTCGAAGAACCCGAACGGATCGCCGGTCCGAACCTGGAGCGGCTCGATCCGGAAGTGGCCGCGACGGGTCAGCGGGACCTTGGCGATCCAGCTCCGCTCGCCGCGATGGCCGAGCGAGATCGCACGACCGGGGATCGCGACCGGCAGGCTGGTCGGGTTGTGGACCTCGAGCCACGGCTTCGGCAGCCGCCCGGCGTTGCGCAGGGTGTAGGTCACCCGGAGCTGATCTCCGACGTGACCCTGGAGCTGGCCGACCGCATAGCCGGCCTCGAGATCGGCCAGGCCGAGTCGAGTCAGGACGTAGCTTCCGCCGCCGACGAGGATCGCCAGGTAGAGCAGGTAGAACAGGAATGGCAGGCCGGTCGAGAACGCGGCGACCACCAGGACGATGGCCAGGACCAGGAACTCGATCCGCCGGATCATGGCCGCCGGTCTCCCGTGGCGCCGGTCAGCGCCGCGAGCCTCGATCCGCGACGGCCTCGGGCGGGCTGGCCGAGATGCTTCGTGGGCCGCCGACGGGCGCCCGGATCGGCTCGACCGGGAGCGTCTCGAGCAGCTCCCGGACGACCTGGCCGGCCTGGACGTCGTGGATCGTCGAGCTCGTCTTGATGATCAGCCGGTGAGCGAGGGCCGGCTCCGCGAGCAGCTTGACGTCGTCGGGGATGACGTAGTCGCGGCCGACGAGCCCGGCCAGGGCCTGGCTCGCCCGGTACAGGGCGATCGAGCCGCGCGGCGACGCGCCGAGGTAGACGTCGGGGTGGTTGCGGGTCCCGTTCACCAGCCGGACGATGTAGTCGCTGATCGACGACTCGACATGGACCTCGCGGATCGCCGCCTGCATCTCGCGCAGCTCCTCGAGACCGACCACCTCCTCGAGGTCGTCGAGCGGATGGGTCCGCTTCTGCTCGTCGAGGATCACGATCTCGTCGATCGGCTGGGGATAGCCCATCCGGATCCGGAGCATGAACCGGTCGAGCTGGGCCTCGGGCAGGGCGAAGGTGCCCTCGTACTCGATCGGGTTCTGGGTGGCGATGACGAGGAACGGGTCGGGCATCTGGTGGGTGACCCCGTCGATCGTCGCCTGGCGCTCGTCCATGCATTCGAGGAGGCTCGACTGGGTCTTCGGCGTCGCTCGGTTGATCTCGTCGGCGAGCACGACCTGGGCCATGATCGGCCCTGGTCGGAACTCGAACTCCTGGGTCTTCTGGTTGTAGATCGACAGGCCGGTCACGTCCGACGGGAGCAGGTCAGGCGTGAACTGGATCCGCCGGAAGGTGCAGCCGAGGCTGCGGGCCAGGGCCTTGGCCAGAACCGTCTTGCCGGTCCCCGGGACGTCCTCGATCAGCAGGTGGCCGCGGCACATCAGGGCGACGAGGGCCAGCCTGACCTCGTTGTGCTTGCCGACGATCACTCGCTCGACGTTGGCGACGACCTTCTCGCCGGTCTCCTGGATCTTCGTCGTCATCGTTCTCCCTCGCGGGGTGACCGGCGACCGGGTGGCCGACGGCGGACGGGATTGGCAGATGGAGCGGCGTGGGGTGGGCCAGGCGGGCGGCCCGGAGGTGTCGAAAGATAGTACGTCGGGGACGCCGAAGGGGTTCGCACCGTGACGTCCGCGACCAACCGGGGTGCGTCTTCGCCCGCGCGACCCGGGCACCGTCGCTCGTCCTCGCAGTCCCATCATCCTAGTAGGGCGTCCGGGATGGCTGAATTCGTTCCTCCTTCGAGGCGGCGTCCCGACTGGCGCGACCGCGGAGGCGATCATCGCAGCCAGCCGTCTGGCGGTCGTTGGACCGCTCCGTTCCCCGGGGTCCTGGGTCCCGTCACTCATCCCCGGAACAGTGACAACCCGCCGACCCACAGCGTCATCAGGCAGCCGATCGCGCTCATCACGGCGAGGAAGAGCTCGCCGCCGGCGAACGCGGCGACCGCCACGGTTCCGAACAGAGCGGCCAGGACGAGCGCGATCACGGCCAGGCCGAGGCGCTCGATGAGCGGTCGCCGGTCGGAGCGGGCCGGTCTCGTCCGGCCGATCGTCGGTCATCTCACCGGCCGAGATAGCGGGTCATGAGCTTGCCGGCGATCGGCGACGCCTTGGCCGAGCCGCTGCCGCCCGACTCGACGAGGACCGCGATCGCGACCTTGGGATCGGTGGCCGGGGCGAACCCGATGAACCAGGAGTGGGGTCGGGCCGAGCCGTCGAGCTGGGCAGTCCCGCTCTTGCCGGCGGTCAGGACGCCGGGGACCTTGGCACCGGCCGTGAACAGCCGCCCGTTCTCGCCCTCGACGGCCCGGACCATCGCCACGTTGATCTCGGCGGCGACCTCGGGCGAGAAGGCCTGGCGCCAGACCTCCGGCTTGACGTCGGTTTCACCGTCGCTGCCCGAGAGACGGGTGACGAGGTGGGGCCGCATGAGCGATCCGCGGTTCGCGACCGCGGCGGCCACGAGCGCCATCTGGAGCGGGGTCGCGAGCGTCTCGCCCTGGCCGTAGGCCGCGTTGGCCAGCTCGACGTCGTCGGCGAACCCGCCGCCGAACGAGCCACCGCCATTCGTGATCTGGCTCGACGCGGTCGGCAGGTCGAACGGGATCGGGGCGCCGAAGCCGAGCCGGGACGACCACGACGCAAGCGCCTCGCCGCCGGTCTGCAGGCCGGTCAGGGCGAAGTAGATGTTGCACGAGACCTCGACCGCCTCGTCGTAGGCAAGGGCCCGGGAGCCCGTGAACGGATGATGCCCGTCGCGGATCCGGAAGCCCGACACGAGCAGGCCGTTCTTCTCGGCCGGTGGCTGTCGCGCGAAGCGCGTCTCGGGCGTGATCGCGCCAGACCCGAGCCCGGCGACCGAGGTCACGATCTTGAACACCGAGCCGGGCACGTAGCGACCCTGGACCGCACGGTCGAGGAGCGGCTTGGCGGGGTCGGCGGTGACCGCGGCGAAGGCGGCCTTGGCCGTGTCCGGGTTGGCGATCGCGCTCGCGTCGTAGGTCGGCGTCGAGGCCATCGCCAGGACTTCCCCGCTGCGCGGATCGAGCATGACCACCGAGCCGCGGTCCTTGCCGAGCAGCCGGACGGCCTCTCGCTGGAGGTCGAGCGACAGGCTGAGGGTGAGGTCCTGCGGACGGTAGCGGTCGGTCGCGAACTTGGCCAGCAGCTGCTCGATCGGGTCGGGCGTCCGGATCCCGGTCAGCTCGGCGTCGTAGGCGCGCTCGAGGCCGGCCGTCCCGTACTGGCGCGAGGCGTACCCGACGACCGGTGCGACGGCCGTGCTCGGGTAGACCCGGTACGGCTCGCCGTTGGCGTCTCGCTTCGAGGTCGCCAGCAGGTGCCCGTCCCGGTCGCGGATCTGGCCGCGGACGACGTTTCGGGCCGCGGCGATCAGCAATGGATCATCCGGTCGACCGACGAGGTCGGCCGACCGGACCACCTGCCAGTAGCCGGCCGTGGTTGCCAGGACCGCGAACGCAACGAGGAGGACGATCCCGAGCCGGACGACGCCCCGCCCGATCGGGGTGGCCGCCGCCGTACCGGCCTGTCGCGGCGCGCTCACGACACGCTCCGACGCAGGAGCCGGTCGATCCGGCTCCGGCTCCGGCTCGGGGGCGGTGGTGGCTCCACGCCGCGGTCGGACAGGGCCAGCAGCAGGCCGACGACGACCGCGTTCGCCAGCAGCGACGAGCCGCCGTAGCTGATGAACGGGAGGGTGATCCCGGTCAGCGGGATGAGCTTGAGATTGCCCGCCGCGATGATGAACGCCTGGACCCCGACGACCAGGGCGAGGCCGGTCGCGAGCAGCGCCCGGAAGTCGTCGGCGGCCGCGGCGGCGATCCGGAGACCTCGCTCGATGATCACGAGGTAGATGCCGAGGATCGCCATGATCCCGATGAGGCCGAGCTCCTCGCCGAGCGCAGCGAGCGGGAAGTCGGTATGGATCGCCGGGATCGGCAGTCGACCACCGACCATCGGCAGGCCGCCACCGAGGCCCGTCCCGAGCAGGCCACCGCGCCCGAACGCGATGAGCGCCTGGACGACCTGGTAGCCGGCGCCGGCCGGGTCGGCGAAGGGATCGCGCCAGATGTCGACCCGGATCCTGACGTGGCCGAACAGCTGGTAGGCGGCGAAACCGCCGATGACGAGGAGGATCAGGCCGATGACGATGTAGCTGGTCCGGGCCGTGGCCACGTAGACGAGCGCCAGGAACACGGCGAAGAAGAGGAGCGCCGCGCCGAGATCGCGCTGGACGACGACGATCGAGAACGCGATCGCCCACATGACGAGCATCGGCAGGAGGTACGGCAGGGGCGGCAGGCGGAGCGGCCCCAGGCGGGTGCTCTCGTCGGCCAGCAGCGGCCGGTATTCCGACAGGTAGCCCGCCAGGAACACGACCAGGATGACCTTGAGCAGCTCGGTCGGCTGCCCGCTGACCGGCCCGATCCGCAGGGTCAGGAGCGCCCCGTTCGACTCCTCGCCGAGCACGAACGTCAGCAGCAGCAGGCCGATCCCGGCCGCCGCCCAGGTGTACTTGTAGCGACGCAGCCAGGTGTCGGAGCGGACGACGATCGCGAGGATCGTGATCACGCTCATGGCGATCAGCAGCCAGACGAGCTGGACGCCGGCCAGTCCGAGGGTGTTGCCCAGCGCCGACCCGGCGAGGTCCTGCGGCAACCGCTCCATGAGCAGCAGGCCGATCCCGCCGAGCAGGGCGACCGCCGGCAGGAGGACCTGGTCGGTCCGGCGGCCGGCGAGGACCTGGGCGACGTGGGCGAGCCCGAGCGCGATCAGGTACAGGACCAGCCGGCCGCCGTTGGCCGGTCCCACGACCAGGCCGTCGCCCGCCAGCACGGCGCGCGTGGCCCCGAGCGACAGGCTGCCCGCGATCAGGGCGAGCCCGACCAGGATGAGCAGGCCGAGCTCGCGCCGCCTGAAGCGGGGGCGGATCGATCCGAGCGTGAAGCCCCTGCCCGCCGCCGACGTCGCGGTCATCCGTCAGCCGGCTCGTTCGAGCCGGAACCGGACCCGGCCGACCTGGAGCTCGTCACCGAAGGCGACACTGGCCAATCCGTCGATCGGCGACCCGTTGAGGTAGGTGCCGTTGCTGCTGTCGAGGTCCTCGAGGTACCACGCCCGCCCGCGGAACGACAGGACGGCGTGCTCGGTGCTGGCGAACGGGTCATCGACGACGATCGTGTTGTTGACGTCGCGCCCGAGGGTCGCGACGGCGTCGAGCGGGAACGTCGCCCCGATCGGCGGCTCGTCGACCTCCGAGGCGACGACGATCAGCCGGCCCAGGGCCGTGACCGGCTCCCTCGCCGCCGAGCGGAGGTCGCGCAGGAGGACGCGAACGACGCCGAACAGGAACAGGTAGAGCAGGCCCAGGAAGAGGAACCGGATGAGCCAGATCGTCGCGATCGTCGGATCCATCAGTCCGACGCGACGGCATCGACCACGAGCACCGTGTCGCCGATCTCGATCCGGTCGCCCACGCCGAGCGCAACCTCGGCCACCCGAACGCCATTGACCCGAACCCCGTTGGTCGAGTCGAGATCGGTCAGGACGAGCATCCCGTGCCGAGCCCGGAGGTGAGCGTGGTGCCGGGACACCCGCGAGTCGTCGATCGTCAGGCCGTTGTCCGCCGACCGCCCGATCGTCAGGAGCGTGCCGTCGATCCGCACCTCGCGCTCGCGGCCATCGCTGCCGACCGCGCGCAGGAGCGCGGACGGCGCCCGGATCGCCGGGACCTCGAAGATCATCGTGTGCTCGCCGACGGCGGCCTCCTCGACGGCTCGCTGGCCCGCTGCGAACGACGCGCTGACCCGGACGTCGCCGGCGGGCACCCGCGGATCGGCCACGAGCGCGACCGTCGGCCGCGTGGCGAGCGTGTAGCCATGGGCGCGCGCAAAGACGAGCGCCGCGTCGGCCAGGTCCCCGGCGACCTCGTCGGCGGCATCGCCCAGCGCGGCCAGGTCGGCTGGATCGAGATGGACGGCATACAGGTCGGGGACTCGCACCCGGTGGTCACCGGTTCGCCGTTCGCGCTCCATCGCGCGCTCGATCCGGCGCTGGATCTGGATCGGCTGGAGCCGGGTTCCGAACAGGCGAGCCGAGGGCCGTTCGAGGAGGCGCTCGAGCAGGCGCTCGAGGCCCGATAGGGGTGGCATGGTCGGCCGGAGTCTAGCAGGGGATGGCTCGATCGCCCCTCCATGCCCCTGACCTTCGGGACCACCCGACGGTACCTGCGGCGGAGGGTCCGGACCGGGCCCTGCGATATACTCTGCCCCCGATCGGAAGCGTTCGCGCCGATCCGAATGTTCGACCCCGCGCCGAGGGCAGCATGCCCGAAACTCTGACCGAATCGTTCTGCGAACGCTGTGGAACCCGCTACACGTTCGAGGCCGCCGCTCCGAAGGGGAAGCGGCTCGGCAAGCTCAAGGTCATCTCGAAGGGTTTCGTCAACTTCGTCAGCAATGACGATCGGTCGCTCGACGAAGCCCTCGCGGAGGCCCGCAGCGACGAGCAGCGTGAGCTCACGGGCCAGCAGCTGGACGCCTTCCACCAGACGTTCCAGTTCTGCATGTCGTGCCGCCAGTACACCTGCGCCAACTGCTGGAACGAGGTCGAGAGTCGCTGCCTGAGCTGTGCCCCGCAGTTTGGTGGCGAGACCATGGGTGGGGCGCAAGCCGGCTTCGATCCGCTCGCCCGGATCGGCTTCGGCCAGCCGGCCCCTGAGCTCCACCTCGGGAACGGCCACCTGAATGGTGCTGCCGAGCCGGCTGCTGCCTCAGCCGCGCCCACGGAGCTCGCGGCGCCGACGGATGCTGCGTCGGTCCTGGGTGCAGCCTGGCCGACCGCCGACCAGGCCAACGGCAACGGACCGGCGTCGGCCCTCCCCTGGCCGGAGCTCGCGGCGCTGCCGGAGACGGTCGGACATCCAGCTGCTGGCGCGCCGGAAAGCGACAGCTCGTCGATCAGCGCCGCTGGGCCGGATGACCCCGGGCATGCCGAGCCGGAGGCCGGTGCCGTCGATCAGGCCGGCACGGCGGCGGCGGCGACCGAAGAACCGGGGATGGCCGCCTGGGAGGCGGCCCGGGCCGCGTTCGCCGACCAGCCCGAGGCGGCCCCGACCGATGACATCGTCGCGGCTGAGCTCGCGGCGGCCGCGCCGAGCGCGGACCTCGTCGACGAGGACGTCGCGCTTGCCGTCGCGGCGGCCGAGCTCGCGCGGCACAGCGCCGCCGAAGTCGAGGCGGAGCGCCAGCGCGAAGCGGCCGTCGAGCTGGAGCGCCAGCGTCAGGAGGCCGAGGCGGAGAGCCAGCGCCAGCTCGCGGCCGAAGCCGAGGCCGAGCGCCAGCGCCAGGCTGCCGAGGCCGAGGCGGAAAGCCAGCGCCAGCTCGCCGCCGAAGCCGAGGCCGAGCGCCAGCGCCAGGCCGCCGAGGATGCCGAGCGGCTGCGCGTCGCCGCCGAGGCAGCGGCCGCCGCGGCTGAAGCCGAGCGCCTGCGCCAGGCAGCCGAGGCCGCGGCCGAGCAGGAGCGGATCGCCGCCGAGGCCGCGGCCGCCGAAGCGCTCCGGGCGAGCCAGGAATCCGAGACCGCCGCCGCGAGCGACGAAGCGCAACGTGAGCGCCAGGCCGCCCTGGAGGCGGAGGCACTCCGGCAGCGGCTCGCGGTCGAGGCCGAGCTCCAGCGCGAACGCGAGGCGGCCGACGCCGAGCGCCTGCGGCTGGCGGCTGAGGAGGCCGAGCGACAGCGCCAGGCCGAGATCGCGGCAGCCGCCGCGCTCCAGCAGACCCCTGCAGCTCCGAGCCGGGACGACCGAGTCGAGACGCCCACCTGGCAGATCGTCGCCCCGGAGACGCCGCCGACCCCGGAGCCCGGCCCGCTCGACGTTCCGCCGGCGGTCCTGGCGCCCCAGCCGCCGATCCCCGGCCGGCCGAGCGCAACGAACGGGGCAGCCGCTCCGACGAACGGGGCCGCTGCCGTCAACGGTGCCCCAGCCGTCAATGGAGCGCCGCAGCCGCCTCCGAGCGGCGCGGTCGACTGGCCGACTCCCGCGACGACGCCACCGCCCCAGTGGCCGATGCCGCAGGCCGTCGCCCCACAATGGCCGGTCGGTCAGGGAACCGGCCGGGGCGCCAACGACGACCTGTGGGCGGCATCGAGCCAGGACGTGCTCAGCAAGGCCGGCGCCGGCGTCCAGTCGTGCTCCAGCTGCGGGCTGCCGCTGTCGGCGAGCGCTCGCTTCTGTCGTCGCTGCGGGACCCAGCAGCACTGATCGCCGGCCGGGCACCGGTTGCCCGGCCGTCCCCAGCCGCCGGCGACTCGCCTATCGGTCGTCGGGTGTCGCGCGCCGATGCACCCAGACCGCACCGATCAGGATCGCCTGGGCCACGTACGACAGCCAGATCATCGCCGCGAAGACCGCCACGAATGCCCCGTACACCCGGAGCGAGCCCACGAGCCGCGGGGTGATCAGGGCGAAGATCCCGGTCAGGACCGCCAGGGCCAGGCCGACGGCCACCGCCGGGACCCGGATCGCCTGCCAGCTCGGGGTTCTCGTCGGAACGATCCGGTAGACGACCGCGATCGCCGCCGCGAACACCACGATCGTTCCGAGCGCCGATCCGACGACCGAGCGGGCCACGGTCGCCGCCTGGCTCACGATCGGCAGGTCGGACCGGGCCTGCTCGAGCAGCGTGATGAGGTACGCCACGACGAGCACGGCTCCGATCAGCAGCACGACCGACAGGACGCCGCGCACGCCGCGCTGGATCGGGTCCCGCTGCGGACTGCCCTGGAAGATCCGCGCGATCGCCTCGTCCAACGATTGGTAGAACCGGCTCGAGCCCCAGACCAGGCCGATCAAGCCGAGGAGTCCGAACGAGACCGCGCCCGCGCTGAACTGGTCGAGGGCGAGCCGGAAGAACTCGGCCAGCGGCGGGAACTCCGCGGCCAGCCCCTCGATGATCTGCTCGAGCCGGCCCGGATCCTGGAGCAGGAGCCCGAGGATCGAGACGAGGAGCAGGATCGCCGGCAGGATTGCGAAGAGCGAGTTGAACGCGACGCCGCTGGCGAGCAATCCACCCCCGGCCGCCGCGTAGTCGTCGAGGATCGGCTTGAGCCAGCGGACCGGCGGCAGCTCAAGGACCCAGGCGCTCAGCCGCCCGATCAGATCGGTCTTGGCTACTGGCGGCTGCGCGCTCACCCGGTCCAGTCTTCGAACAGGCCCGGCTGGAGCTGGTCGGCGCGAACCGTCCGCGGAGCGGCGATGAGCGCCCGGACCTGGCCGCGCTTGACGTAGCGTCGTCCACCCAGCTTGATGCTCTGGAGCTTGCCGGCACGGGCCCAGGCGCCGATCGTCGCTGCCTTGAAGTGGACGTTGGCCGTCTCGAGGATCTCGACCGCCTCGTTGAGCGTGATCCAGTCGGCAGCAGCGCCGGCCACGTCAGTCGGTCCCGCCCGATGAGGTCGTGGAGGTGGTGCCGGTCCCGGCGGGCTCGGCCGATCCCTTGCTCGCCGCCGGTCCATCGGAGCGGCCCGTGTCGGTGGCGGCGGCCGGTTCGGCTCCCCCGCTCGCGTCGCCGGTCTTCGTCGGGGAGGCCTCCCCGCCCGCAGCGGTCTTGGCCGCGGCCTTCGTCGAGGCGGCGGCTCGCCGATCCTTCTTCGCCCAGCCCGAGCCCTTGAAGTGGACAGCGGGGACGTTCAACGCCTTGCGCATCGGGCCGCCGCACACCGGGCAGGCGGCCGGCCCGTGGCCCTGGATCCCATGGACGACCTCGATTCGGTGCCCGCAGGCGCTGCAGACGTAGTCGTAGGTCGGCACAGGTCGCGGCTCCTCCTCCCGGTTCCGGCCCGGGTCAGGCCGATCGGCAGGCGGTCATCCGCGGAGCAGGCGCATGCCGCACTTCGGGCAGTAGAAGGCACGCTCGTGGGCCGAGGCGAAGCCGCAGTGGGCGCAGACCAGGCCGCCCCGTCCAGCCGCCGGCACCGGGCGCTCGATCTGGGTGACCCCGACCGCGTTCTGGTTGGCCAGGATGTTCGAGAAGAGGCCGGCCAGGAGGCGCGAGCCGATCCGATCCGTGTCGCCGCGGACGCCCTTGCCGCCCCAGCCGACGACCGCCCGGACGATCATGTCGCCGGTCGCCTCGTCCCAGTGGCTGGCCACACCGCCCACGACCGCGCTGTACTCCGGGTAGCCCGAGGTATCGATCTCGCCGTCGAGGAGCGCCCCGACGAACGTGTCGAAGGCAAGGTCGATCGCGTCGATCGACTCGAGCACGACGAGGGCATGCCGGGTGATCGGCGAGTGGACGTGGTGGGCGTTGAGCCACTGCATCGCCTCCGACGGCCGGACGATCGTCGGGGTGGCCTGGCTGAACTCGAGCCGGAGCGGCTCGACGACCTCGATCTCGCTCTTGGCCAGGCCGGCCAGCATCGACGGCAGCTCGTCCATCGCCCGGGGACCGGACTTGAACCGAACGCCTTCGCTGCTCTTGCCCGCGTAGTACAGCTTGAGGACGTAGTCCTGGGCGGACACTTCCTCGGGGATCGGCGATGGCTGGACGGTCGCGTCGACGGACGCCGGATCCCCGGACTTGCGCTTCAGGAACTCGAGCGGCACGAGTGGAACCCCTGGTGATGGCGGGACTGGCCCGTATGGTAGCAGCGGACAACCCCGGGCTCGATAGACTTGCGGCGTGTCGACGGTCGAACCACAGCTCCGGCGCATCGATCCGCCCGAACGGGTCGTCGTGCACGCGACGGACCTCGGCGGGGTCGCCGTCCTCAAGCACGGCGAGATCTACCTGCTGACGGACCCCTTCGGTGACATCAACCGGGACTCGCGTGGCCTCGGGCTGTACCGGTCCGACACCCGGATCCTGTCCTGCTCGGTGCTCCGGGTGGACGGCGCCCGCCCGACCCTCCTGCGCGGCGACGTCGACGAGAACTTCCGGAGCACCATCCAGCTGACGAACGCCGAGGTCCGGCGCGATCCCGGCGACAAGATGGAGGCGGATCGATCGATCGCCCGCCAGTCGCTCGGGTTCACCCGCTCGCGGACCGTCGGAGCGGGGCTCCGCGAGCAGCTGGTGGTCGCGAACTACACCGAGCACCCCGAGGCCGTGACGGTCGATCTCGCGCTCGGGGTCGATGCGGCCGACATCTTCGAGGTCCGGGGCTACCGGCGCGCGGCGGCCGGCCGACCGCTGCCCATCGCGGTCGGCGCCGATCGCGTCGCGTTCGGCCATCTCGGGCTCGACGGCGTCGTCCGCCGGACCCAGGTCGAGTTCAGCGGTGCCGAGGTCCTCGCCGTGACCGACCTCGCGGAGGGCTCCCGGATCCCCGGTGCCGCCGTCGTCCTGCGCTGGCGGCTGGCCGTCGAGCCGCGGGACACCGTCGAGATCGGCTGGACCGTCTGGGGGGACGAGGCTCCGCGAGGAGCGGACCGGCCGGATCGAGCTCCGACGGTGACCCTCGGACCCGATCCGGCGCCGGTCGTCGACGGAGCCGTGGGCGTCGCCGACTACGAGACGTGGCAGGCCGGGATGGCCTCGATCGCCTCCGACAACGAGCTCTTCGACCGTCTCATCGAGCGGAGCGTGGCCGACCTGCGACTGCTCCTCAACGACGGGCCGGCGGAGGGCGAGCGCTACCTCGCCGCCGGCGTTCCCTGGTTCGCCACCCTGTTCGGCCGCGACGCGATCATCGCCGCCTACGAGTCGATCGCCTTCCAGCCGGAGCTGGCGGTCGCCACGCTCGAGGTCCTCGCCGCGCGGCAGGCGATCGCCGACGACCCGCAGACCGACGCCGAGCCCGGCAAGATCCTCCACGAGATCCGAACCGGCGAGATGGCCCGAACCGGCGAGCTCCCGTTCGCCTCGTATTACGGCAGCGTGGACTCGACCCCGCTCTGGTTGATCCTGCTCGGCGAGACCCACGACTGGACCGGCGACGACGACCTCGTCACGCGACTCTGGCCGAATGCCCTGGCCGCGCTCGACTGGATCGATCGGTACGGCGACCTCGACGGGGATGGCTTCGTCGAGTACCGGCGCCGCGCCGAGCTCGGCCTGATCAACCAGGGCTGGAAGGATTCGACCGACGCGATCCGCGACCGGGACGGCGGCACGGCCGAGACCCCGATCGCGCTGGCCGAGGTCCAGGGCTACGTCCACGATGCCAAGCGCCGGATGGCCAGGCTGGCCCGACGCCGCGGCGAGACCGACCTGGCCGTCCGCCTCGAACGCGAAGCCGACGAGCTCCGGCGCCGGTTCGACGCGGCGTTCTGGGTCGCCGATCGTGGCTTCTACGCGATGGCCCTCGATGGGACCAAGCGACCGATGGACGCGCTCGCCTCGAACGTCGGCCAGGCCCTCTGGGGCGGCATCGTCGACCCGTCGCGCGCGTCGGCCGTGGTCAGCGCCCTGAGTGGACCGGCCCTCGATTCGGGCTGGGGCGTCCGGACCTATGGCGCCGGCCAGCCTGGCTACAACCCCCTCGGCTACCACACCGGCTCGGTCTGGCCGCACGACAACGCCCTGATCGTGGCCGGGATCAAGCGCTACGGCTTCGACCTCGAGGCGAGCGCCCTGGCCGGCCAGATCTTCGAGGCGGCCCAGCGCTTCCCGGACCTGCGCCTGCCCGAGCTGTACTGCGGGTTCGACCGGCACGACGTCGGCGTGCCGGTCCCCTACCCCGTCGCCTGCTCGCCGCAGGCCTGGTCGGCGGCGGCGAGCCTGCTCCTGGTCCGGACGATGTTCGGGGCACGGGCGAACGCGCCGGAGCGGACCCTCGAGCTCGTCCGGCCCCATCTCCCGACCTGGCTCGGCAAGCTGACCGTGACGAACCTTCGGGTCGGCGACGCCTCGGTCGACCTGCTGTTCCATCGCTGGCGCGGCACGACCAGCGCGGAGGTCCTCCGCAAGTCCGGAACGATCGAGGTCACGATCCGGGTCTGACCCCGACCGAGTCGATCGGGATCCCGACCTTCGGGCGGCCCGCGCCGGCCAGCAGACGGGCGTAGACCGCTTCGTAGTCGTCGGTCATCCGGGTTGCCGAGAAGCGCTCGAGGACCGATGCCCGGATCGCCCGGCGGTCGAGACCGTCCACCTCGTCGAGCCGATCGGCCAGGGCCTCGACCGAATCGTCGATCACGCCGTCGATACCGTCCCGGACGATCTCCGGGATCCCGCCCACCCGGCGGGCCACGACCGGCGTGCCGCAGGCGAGCGACTCGATCGCCACCAGGCCGAAGGGCTCGGGCCAGTCGCCCGGCATCAGCGAGGCATAGCTCTCGGCAAAGAGGCGATCGCGGTCGGCCTGGCCCAGCTCGCCGAGGAGCTCGACCTCGGCCGCCCGGGCAGCCGGCTGGAAGACGTTCTCGAAGTAGTCGCGCTCGGTGGGGACGACCGGCTCCTTGGCTGCCACCCGCAGCCGTCGACCGGTCCGCCGGGCAATCTCCACGGCACCTGCCGCACCCTTCTCGGGCGCCATCCGGCCGACGAAGCAGAGAGCGTCGCCCCGGCGCTCGTCGAACGGGGCGCCGGCGAGGCTGAGCCCGTCGGGGACGATCGTCCAGGGCACCTCGGGGTGGGGCGCCGCGTGCCCGGCGCTGAGCGCGCACAGGCCCGGCGGCGGGTCGGCCAGGAAGGCGCTCGCCCAGGGCCGGTCGAGGCGGCCGTGGATCGTGACCGCGACCGGGGTCGGGCTGATCCGCGCGAGGAGGACCCCGGCGAAGTCGAGGTGGGCGTGGATCACGTCGAACTCGTCGGCCCGGCGGAGGACGGCGTCGAGCGTGGCCAGGACGTAGGGGCCGTCTTCGGCGGCTCGGCCAGCCGGACGAAGCGCCCGTTCGACGGTCGGCACGAGGCGCCCGGCGGTCGTCGAATCGCCGCTGGCGAACACGGTCACGTCGTGGCCGCGCCGGTCGAGCTCGCGAGCGAGCTCGTCGATGATCCGCTCGGTGCCGCCGTAGCCAGGCGGCGGCACCGCCTCGAGCGGCGGCGCGACCTGGGCGATCCGGAGGCGTCGGCCGATGCTGGTCACCGGTCGAGTCTCCCACGTCCGGTCGGACCCGTCGACCGGCCGACCCCCGGGCTCGGGATCAGTCCTCGACGAGGATGATCGCCTCGAGCGGCCGGAGCGCGAGTCGGCCGCCCCGTCTCGGTCCGTCGAGCGGGCGATGGGTCGACAGCACCGGCCGCCAGGACCGGCCGGCCGGCGCCGGCGGAAGGATCAGCTCGGCCGCCCGCGGCTCGAACCCGAGGACGACGAGCGCGGTCTGGTCGGCGGCCCGGCGCAGGTACGCCAGCACGTCCGCTCGACCGACGTCGACCCGCTCGTAGGAGCCGGTCCGGAGGGCAGCCATCGAGCGGCGCAGCCGGAGCAGCCGACCATAGTGGTTCAGGACCGAGTCGGGATCGGCCGCCTGGCCGGCGACGTTGCGCCGGTCGGCGTCGGACGCCATCCGCAGCCACGGCCGGCCGGTCGAGAACCCGCCGTTCGGTCCCGGGCCCCAGGGCATCGGAGCCCGCGCCTGGTCGCGGTTCCACCAGGGTGACAGGACGGTCGCCCGCCGGGCGGGCGGGTCGACGATCTCGTGGCGCGGGACCGGCACGTCGTGCAGGCCGATCTCCTCGCCGTAGTACATGAACGGCGTGCCGCGCAGGGTCAGCAGGAGGGTGGCGGCCACCTTCGCCCGCGCGTCGCCGTGCGTCCCGTCGCCAAACCGACTGGCGTGACGCGATCGATCGTGGTTCGACAGCACGTTCGTCGGCCAGCCGTCGGGCCCGAAGATGGCCTCTCGGGCGGCGATCGTCCGACCGAACGCCCGGGCGTCCCAGCGCGTCTCGATCAGGCTGAAATCGAACACGAGGTGGCGGGGCGCGGCATGTGCGGCCGCATCGCGAACCGCCATCTCGAACGGCTCGCCGACCGTCATCCGGCCGGGTCGTTCGTCGACCAGGGCCCGGATCTCGGCCAGCGCGTCGGCCAGCTCGGGCTGGTTCTTGTCGTGGACGTGATGCTGCCACGAGTAGGCCCCGCGGCCCCCGACCCGGCGCGGGTTCGACGGCAGGTCCGCGTGCTTGAAGAAGGCGTTGAACACGTCGAACCGGAACCCGTCGACCCCGCGGTCGAGCCAGGTCCGGACGACCTCGAGCAGCGCGGCCCGGACGGCCGGCTCGCGCCAGTTCAGGTCGGGTTGCTCGGACAGGAACGTGTGCAGGTAGAACTGCCCGCGCTGATCGTCCCAGGCCCAGGCCGGACCGCCAAAGAACGAGCGCCAGTTGTTCGGCGGCAGCGGCTTCCCGGTCCGGCTCCGGCCGGCGGGATCGCGCCAGATGTACCAGTCGGCGTGCTCGCTCGTCCGGCTCGAGCGCGAGTCGGCGAACCACGGATGAAGGTGGCTGCTGTGGTTGAGGACGAGGTCGAGGATCACCCGGACGCCTCGGCGATGGGCGGCGTCGACCAGCCGCGCGAAGTCGGCCAGCGTCCCGAAGCGCGGGTCGACCCCGACGTAGTCGGCCACGTCGTAGCCGACGTCGAAGCCCGGCGACGGGTAGATCGGCGACAGCCAGATCGCGTCGATCGCGAGATCCCCCGGCCGGTCGCCGGCCAGGTAGTCGAGCCGCTCGATGATCCCGGGCAGGTCCCCGACGCCGTCGCCGTTGGAGTCGGCGAAGCTGCGCGGGTAGATCTGGTAGATCACCCCGGTCCGCCACCAGTCGGGCTCGCCGGCGACCGGCGCCGCATTCGCCTCGTCCACCGGTCGCCGATCACGACCCATCGCTCAGCCGACCAGTCGTTCGCGCAAGCGGGCGACCTGGCCGGCCAGCTCTGCCTCGCGGGCGCGTGCTCCGGCCACGATGTCGGCCGGCGCCCGCGACGTGAACGCGTCGTTGGCCAGCCGGGATCGCGCGGCGTCGAGCAGGCGCTCGGCATCCGCCAGCTCATGTTCGAGCCGGACTCGCTCGGCCGCAGCCGAGTCGGCGTCGGCCGATTCGGCCCCGATCAGGGCCTCGAGATCGCCGGCGATCACCGCCAGCGAACCGGCCGGTTGGGCCGCGAGGAAGGCTGCCCGGTCGACGTGCCGCACGAGCGGCTTGAGGCGAGCGAGCCGCTCGATCGCCGGGGTGAGCGCGTCGAAGGCGTCGGCAAGCTCGGCCGGGACGAGGACCTCACCGGGCCGGCTGGCACCCGGCGGGATCCGGGCGGTCGAGCGGGCGTTGCGGATCTCGGTCACGAGCGCGCGCAGCCGGTCGACCGCGGCCTCGGAGCGAACGTCCCGGGCAGCGGCCCAGGCGGCCGGATCGGGCCAGTCGGCCACGATCAACAGGGTCGGGTCGTCGCCGGCGTGCGGGGTCGCCGTCCAGATCGCCTCGGTCACGAATGGCATGAACGGGTGGAGCAGGCGGAGCAGCGCGTCGAGCGCCTCGACCAGCGTCCACCAGGTGGCCTCGCGGTCCTCGGCCGGCAGGGTCGCGTCCGACAGCCGGACCTTGGCCAGCTCGAGACCCCAGTCGCAGAACTCGTTCCAGGTCGTCTCGTAGAGCGTCCGGGTCGCCTCGCTGAGCGCGAGCGCGTCCAGCGCCTCGTCGACCTCGGCCACGGTCGCCGCGATCCGCGACCGCAGCCAGCGGTCGGCGGGACCCATCCGCTCCGGATCCGGCGCCCGCCTGGGGGCGTCCGCGGCGATCGACGCCGGTCGCGCCCCGAGGACGAACCGGGCCGCGTTCCAGAGCTTGTTGGCAAAGTTGCGGGCGTTCTCCAAGCCGCTCCTGGCTGAACTTCTGGTCGTTGCCCGGCGAGGTGCCGTTGACGAGCGCGAAGCGCAGCGCGTCGGCGCCCGACTCCGAGATCGCCTCGAGCGGGTCGACGACGTTGCCCTTCGTCTTCGACATGCGCTGGCCGTACGGATCCTTGACCAGCCCGTGGAGGTAGACGGTCCCGAACGGCACGTCCCCGGCGAGGTGGATGCCGAGCATCATCATCCGGGCGACCCAGAAGAAGATGATGTCGTAGCCGGTCTCGAGCACGGTCGTCGGGTAGAAGCGGCGCAGGTCGGGCGTGTCGTCCGGCCAGCCCAGGGTCGAGAACGGCCACAACCCGGAGCTGTACCAGGTGTCGAAGATGTCCGGATCCTGGGTCAGGTCGCCGGCCGGGCGGCCACACGCCGCGCAGGCGTCGGGGCCGGCCGGCTCGGCCGTCACCGTCACGTGGCCATCCGGGCAGTACCAGGCCGGGATCCGATGGCCCCACCACAGCTGGCGGCTGACATTCCAGTCGTGGATGCTCGTCATCCAGTGCTCCCAGACCTTCTCGAAGCGGGTGGGCACGATCGTCGTCCGACCGCTCCGGGTCGCCTCGAGGGCCGCCGCCGCCAGCGGAGCGGTCCGGATGAACCACTGGGTCTTGAGCCGCGGCTCGACGACGTCGTTCGAGCGCTGGCAGCGCCCGATGAGCATCTCGTGGGGCTTCGCGCCCTCGAGGTCGGCCCGGGCGTCGAGGTCGGCCAGGATCCGCTTCCGCGCCTCGTAGCGGTCCAGCCCGGCGTAGCCGTCGCCGAGCTCGTTGATCGTGGCGTCGTCGGCCAGGATCGTGATCATCGGCAGCTCGTGACGGCGGGCCGTCGCATAGTCGTCGTGATCGTGGGCGGGGGTGATCTTGAGCGCACCCGTCCCGAACTCGCGCTCGACCGCCTCGTCGGCGATGATCGGGACGTCGCGCTCGACGAACGGGATCCGGACCCGCCGCCCGACGAGCGCCCGGTAGCGCGGATCGTCGGGGTGGACCGCGACCGCCGTGTCGCCGAGGATCGTCTCGGGGCGCGTCGTCGCCACGCTGATCCACTCGCGATCGCTCGGCGCGCCGCTCGCCTCGTCGATCAGGTGGTAGCGGATCGTCCAGATCGTGCCCGGTCTCCGGGGTCGGGATCACCTCGAGGTCGCTGACGCTCGTTCGGCAGCCCGGGCACCAGTTGATCAGGGCCTCGGTCCGGTAGGCCAGGTCCTCGCGGTAGAGCCTGGCGAACGACTCGCGCACGGCCCGGGCCGAACCGTCGTCCATCGTGAACCGGAGCCGGCCCCAGTCGAGCGAGGCGCCGATCCGGCGCTGCTGGCCGAGCATGACCTCGCGGGTCTCGTCCATGAACCGCCACATCCGCTCCAGATACCGTTCCCGGCCGAGGCTCTCCCGGCTCTCCCCTTCCCCGGCCAGGATCCGATCGAGGACGTACTGGGCCGCGATCGAGGCGTGGTCGAGCCCCGGCAGCCAGAGCGTCGGGCGGCGGCCCATCCGGGCCCGGCGGATCATCGCGTCCTCGAGCGTGAAGGTCAGGGCGTGCCCCAGGTGGAGCGCCCCGGTGATGTTCGGGGGCGGCTGGGTGATCGTGTACGGCGGCAGCGCCGGATCGGCCCGCGAGCCGGCGCCGTCGGGGGCGAAGACGTCCGCGGCCAGCCAGCGCTCGTAGGTCGCGGTCTCGAAGTCGGCCGGCACGTACGCCTTCGGCAGGTCGTCGTGTCGTGCGGACGGGTCGTCGGTCATCGGTTGGTCGCCTCGCCTGGAATCAGAACGACCCGCTCGTCCAGCGGACGAACGGGGTCGTGGTACCACCTGCTGGTTCGAGCCCGGGCGCTCGGCGGTCATCCCACCGGCGGCCTCCCGGCCTCCTCGTGACGCGCTAACGGGCGTCGTGCGCACGGCTCGCGAGCGACGTTCACGCCCCGGATCGCCGCGCGGCTCGCACCGTCCCGCGCTCGCTCAGGGCCCCTCGGGCGCTACTCCTCTCGGTCACCGCCGTGAGGCCGGGAGTGTAGCACGAGGCTCAGGCGGTCTCGCCTCGCTCGGCCAGGAACTCCGCGTAGTTGGTCTCGTCGACGCCGCTGTCGATCTCCGACTTGGTCAGGAGCAGCGGCGTCCGGCCCTCGCGGATCGTCTCCTCGGTGATGATGCACTTGCGGATGTCGGTCCGCTCCGGGATGTCGTACATCACCTCGAGCAGCGACTCCTCGACGATCGAGCGGAGCGCACGGGCTCCGGTCTTGCGGTCGAGGGCCACCTCGGCCGCCGCCTCGAGCGCGCTGGGCGTGAACACGAGCTCGACCTTGTCGAGGCTGAGGAACCGCTCGAACTGGCGGGTCACCGCGTTCTTCGGCTCGGTCAGCACCCGGACGAGGTCCTCGGCGGTCAACGCCGACAACGTGACGACGACCGGCAGGCGCCCGACGAACTCGGGGATCAGCCCGAACTTGAGCAGGTCCTCGGGCATGAGCCGATCGAGGATCTTGCCCCGCTCCTGCTTCGTGATCTGGGCCTCCGAGCCGAACCCGATCGACTTCCGGCCGACCCGCTCCTCGACGATCTTCTCGAGCCCGTCGAACGCCCCGCCGCAGATGAACAGGACGTTGGTCGTGTCGATCTGGATGAAGTCCTGGTGGGGGTGCTTCCGGCCGCCCTGCGGCGGCACGTTCGCGACGGTCCCCTCGAGGATCTTGAGGAGGGCCTGCTGCACTCCCTCACCGGAGACATCCCGGGTGATCGACGGGTTGTCCGCCTTGCGGGCGATCTTGTCGATCTCGTCGATGTAGATGATCCCGCGCTGGGCCCGCGCGACGTCGAAGTCGGCCGCCTGGATGAGACGCAGGAGGATGTTCTCGACGTCCTCCCCGACGTAGCCGGCCTCGGTCAGGCTGGTTGCGTCGGCGATGCAGAAGGGGACCTCGAGGACCCTGGCCAGGGTCTGGGCCATCAGCGTCTTGCCCGAGCCGGTCGGCCCGACCAGGAGCACGTTCGACTTCTGGAGCTCGACCTCGTCGACGGCGTGGCCGGCGTTGATCCGCTTGTAGTGGTTGTAGACGGCGACCGACAGGACCTTCTTGGCCCGCTCCTGGCTGATCACGTACTGGTCGAGGGCGGTCTTGATCTGACGCGGGTTCGGCAGCTTGGCGGTCTGCGGGCGCGACTTGGGCGCCTCGAGCATCTCCTCTTCGATGATCTCCTGGCAGAGGTTGATGCACTCGTCGCAGATGTAGACGCCCTGACCCGCGATCAGCTTGCGGACCTGTTCCTGGCTCTTGCCGCAGAAGCTGCAGCGATAGGGAACCTTGGGTCCCTTCGAGCTGCCCGTCGTGGTCATCGCGCCGTCGGCCGTGCCCTTCCGCTATTCCTTGCTCTTCTTGGGCGCCGGTCCAGCTGACGGCGGCTCGTCCGGCGTCGAACCGCCGACGAGGCCGAGGTCATGGGCCTGGGCGATCAAGGAGTCGCCGGTCGCCGAATAGACCGCGTCGATGATGCCATAGTCCTTGGCCTGCTCACCACTCATGAAATAGTCCCGGTCGGTGTCCTTGACGACCTTGTCGAGCGGCTGGCCGCTGTGCCTGGCGAGGATCTCATGGTTGACCTCGACCAGGTGCTCCCATTCCTTCATCTGGATGATCGCGTCGGGCGCGTTGCCCCGGAACCCGCCCGATCCCTGGTGGATCATGATCCGGCTGTTCGGCAGGGCGTAGCGCTTGCCCGGCGCGCCGGCCGCCAGCAGGACGGCGGCCATCGATGCCGCCATGCCGATGCAGATCGTGCTGACCGGTGCGCGGACGTACTGCATCGTGTCGTAGATCGCCAGCCCGGACGTCACCACCCCGCCCGGCGAGTTGATGTAGAGGCTGATGTCCCGCTCCGGATCCTCGGACTCGAGGAACAGCAGCTGGGCGATGACGAGGTTGGCGACGTGGTCCTCGATCGCGTCGCCGAGGAAGATGATCCGCTCCCGGAGCAGCCGCGAGTAGATGTCGTAGGCGCGCTCTCCACGGCTGGAGGTTTCGATCACCATCGGAACGAGCATGCTGTGGCTCCCTCGGGACGACTGTTCGGGCTGGATCAGGCCCCGTCCGCGGACGGGTTGGATGGCCGGCTGGCGACCGGCTCGGGCGTCTCGCCGGACTCGGACGGGGCCGTCTCTTCGGTGGCTTCCTCGGCCGCCATGGCGTCGGGCTCGAGGACGACCGACGGGTCGGTGACCCCGATGCTGGCGGCGGCTGCGGTCGCATCGACCGCGCTCAGCTCGTCGTCCTCCTCGAAATGGGGCAACGGCGGGTGGTCCGGATGGGCGGCCAGCCAGCGATCGACCAGGGCCTCGACCGTCCGCGTCCGCCGGAGCGTGCTCCGGATGAAGCTCCGCCCGCGTTCGGAATCGAAGTAGGTCAGCGTCCGGGCATCGTCCGCGTAGCGAACCCGGGCGGTCGTCACCTCGGCCTCGACGTCGGCGTCGGTGACCTCGATGCCTTCGACCTCGGCGATCTTCGACAGGACGAGGAGCGTCTTGACCCGGCTCTCGGCCCGCGGCCGGAACTCCGTGTGCAGGTCCGCCTCGGTCTGGCCGACCGCCTTGAGGTAGGCCTCCTCGGCGATCCCCTGGCGGGCGAGGCTCGTCCGGAACTCGTCGTGGAGGACCTCGACCTCCTGGTCGACGAGGATGTCCGGCAGCTCGACCGTCGCGTTGGCCACCGCGTACTCGATGATCCGGTCGGCGAAGCCGTGGCGGGCCCGGTCGAGGGCGTTCCGCTCGAGCCGCTTGCGGATCTCGACCCGGAGCACCTCGACGTCGGCGAAGGCGCCCATCGAGCGGGCGAAGTCGTCATCGAGATCGGGCAGGATCTTCTCGCGCAGCTCCTTGAGGTCGACCGCGAAGTGGGCCGTCTGGCCGGCCAGCGAGGCCTCGCCGTAGTCGGCCGGGAACTCGATGTCGAACTCGGCCGAACCGCCGACCGACAGCCCGACGAGATGGCTCTCGAAGCCGGGGATCAGGCGCTCCTCGCCGATCACCAGCGGCATCCGTTCCGATGAGCCGCCTTCGAACGGGGCGCCGTCGCGGCTCCCGACGAAGCCGATCACGGCGTAGTCACCGGTCTGGGCCGGGCGATCCTCGACCGGCCGGAGCGTCGCGTTCTGGTCGCGCAGCTCGTCGACGACGGTCTGGACCCGGGCATCGTCGGTCGGCTCGATCTCGGGCGCGAAGTTGAACCCGGCGTAGTCCCCGAGGGTCACCTCGGGCGGCACCTGGACGGTGGCCGTGAACTTGAACGGCTTGCCCTCCTCGGCCTGGACGACATCGACGTTCGCCTGGGCGAGGGGCACGATGCCCTGCTCCCGGATCGCCTCGCGATAGGCGTCCTGGAGGAGCAGATCGACCGCTTCGTCGAGGACGGCACCCGGGCCGAGGACCCGCTCGAGCATGAACCGGGGGGCCTTGCCGGGACGGAAGCCGGCCACCTTCGTCCGCCGGGCGAGACGACGGACCGCCTCGTCGACGGATCGGCCGAGGCGCTCGGGCGGCAGCTCGACCTCGAGCAGCACGGAGGACCGGGGGGCGGGCGTGGAGGTGACCTGCATCGCCCCGAGATTATCCTCGACCGGGCGGTTGGACGCTTCGTCCGATCCGGCGGCCCCTGCGACAGGCCGATTGGCGGCGGCCTGGTAGGCGAGGTCGGGGTCGAACCGACACGCCCCTTGCGGGGCACCGGCTCCTAAGGCCGGCGCGTCTGCCATTCCGCCACTCGCCCAGCGGGAGCATAGCGGGCGGGCTCGTCTCCGGTCCCCAGGACGAGGGGGCTCCAGACCGGCCCGCTCGTCCCGGACCGTGGTCACATGGCTCAGGCCACGCTGACGTTGAGGGTGACCGTGTTCGGCTTGAGGAGGGCGAGGTAGATCGGGCAGCGCTGGCGCCAGGCGTCGAGCATCGCCTCGGTCCGCTCGCGAGGCGATGACGAGGAGACCTTGATGTCGAGCTCGATCTCCCCGAGGTCGGGCGGCACGTCGTCCATCCCGAGCAGGCCGCGCAGGTCCGAGGAGCAGCGGGCGACCGCGGTCACGTCATCGAGCTCGACGTCGAACCGCGGCGCGAGCGTGTCGCGCAGGAACGCGACCGCGCATCCGGCAAGCGCACCGAGCAGGTAGGCGGTCGGGCTCGGCGCGAGGTTCTCGCCGCCGAGCGAAGCGGGCAGGTCCGCATCCCAGTTGAACGGCCCGGCCGAGAGGCGGGCTCGCCCGTTCACCAGCGCGGCCGTGACCGCCGGCGTCGACCTGGCGGCGGTGGGATCGGCTCGGAATCGGCTCTCGGTCTCGGTGATCGTCGTCGTGGTCATGGTCGGTTCCTCCGCGATGCCGCTCGACACCCGGCGAGCGGTCAAGGCGACGCTAGAGCGGGACCGTCCGCCGGGGGAACCGCGCCACCACCCAATCGAGCACGCGCGCCAGGCCGCTCGTTGGCGGTCAACACGCATCGAGACGTCCAGGCGAGCCGGTGAAGACGCTCAGGCGAGGCGGCGCCGCAGGTACTCCGCGACGGCGGCCGCCCGGGCCGCTCGCCCCGCCAGGCCGAGCTTGGCGTAGATGTTCGAGAGATGGCGCTCGACCGTCCGTACGCTCAGCGTCAGAGCCATCGCGATCTCGTCGTTCGTCCGGCCGTCGGCAGCCAGCCGGAGGACATCGAGCTCACGGGCCGACAACGCCGCGGCGGCCCGGTCACGACTGCCCTCGACATGGGCCTCGCGGTCCGGCTCGAGGAACGCCGACACCTCGTCGATGAAGACGCGCCAGGCCGGCTCGTCCGCCAGGAGGATGTGGTTCCGACTCTGGAGCGGGACGAGGCGGGCGCCACGGATCCTCGACGATACGCTCACGGCGTTGTCGAACGACGTCGACCGGTCGCCGATCGCCTGGAGCACGATCGTCGGGGCCGTGATCCGGGGCAGGTCGGCCTCGATGTCAACCTGCTGACGGGCGATCCGGCTGGCCACCGCGTTGGCCGGCGACGTCGACATCCGCTGGAGATCGTCGAACCAGCGCATCTGCTCTTCCGAGGCGTCGGGGATGAACCGCCTCGTGAAGACGCGCCGGAACTCCGCGTCCTCCGTCGCCCAACCGACGCTGATCATGCTCCGATAGGTCTGCTCCTCCGCCCATTCGTCGTCCGACCAGCTGACGGGCTCGCCGCAGACGGTGCCGTAGAGGATGAGCCGACTGACCCGCTCCGGGTGGGCGATCGCATAGGCCATCGCGACGGCCGAGCCGCCGGACATGCCGAGCAAGGCAAAACGCTCCAGACCCGTCGCCGCGAGGATCGCCTCAAGATCATCGACCCGTGCCTCGAGGGAGAAGTCGCCGACGGTCCAGTCCGACATCCCGAAGCCGCGCTCGTCGTAGCGGACGACGGTCGCGAGGGCGCCGAGGTCCTCGAGGAAATGGCGCCAGACGGGGCTCTGCCAGTCGTACTGGAGATGACTGAGCCAGCACGACACGACGACGAGCGGCGGCCCGCTGCCGTGGATCGCGTAGGCCAGCCGGACACCGTCGCTCGCCCGGCAGAAGCGGATCTCCTGGCTCGCCGGGGCGTTCGTCCGACGGACGGTTTGAGGACCGGTGTGCACGGCCATGGCGGACCCCATCGTACCCGCCCCCTCAAGTGGGGCACTCGAGCGGGTCAGGCCGGCGGGGCCGCCCCCTCGTCGGATTGGGCGAGCTGGTCGGCGACGCGCCGGTGGGCCTCATCGACGGCGGCGCTGAACTTGTCCTTCTCGACGCCGATGACCCGGCTCCGGACGGACGGCAGGGGGGACCCGGCCACGATCCGGCGGGCGAGCTGGATCCCGACGAGCCGCCCGACCAGCTTGATCGTCGACGCGATGACCTCGCTGCCAGCGGTCCGGACGTGCCGCTCGGCGAAGCTCCCGCGCGTGTCGAGGTACTCGGTGAACGACCGCTCGAGCGCGCCGCGGACCGCGTCGCCGTCCGATCCGAGACCGCGGAGCGCCTTGTCGATCTCGTCGGGCAGCATCGACTTCGGCAGCGGGCTGGGCTCGCCCCGGACGACCCGCTTGAGCCGACCGAGGACCCGATTGGGACCGCCGAGCAGCAGGAAGGCCGCACCGCCGGCAAGGGCGGCCGACCGGCCCGGCGCCCGACGGATCTTGGCCGGGACGTCGACCATTGCCCGGGTCGCCGGTCCCAGCTGTGAGTACTCGGCGGCGAACTCTTCGCGCGCCGTTACGACTTCGGCCCGAGCGGCGTCCGTTCGCGCAGCCACTCCATCGTCTCCTTTGCGGTCTCGACCGTCTGAGTCGGATAGAACTTGCGGCCCCAGGCCTCCATGTCGATCCCGCCGCGCCGGAACTCCAGCGCGCAGAGGACCATCCAGGTCGCCAGGAGGACCGCGATCCCGAGCGCGACGGCGACCTGCCAGCTGAACGTGATCGCGCTGTACGCACCGAGCGCCGCGCCGGCGAGGCCACCGACGATCATCGACGCGATCGCGCTGCCGATGATCGCCGGCCGCTGAGCGGCCGCGGGTCTGGGTGCCCGCGACGAGCCCGACGAGCGCACCGAGAACGGCACCGACGACCATCCCGACGACGAGCGGACGGGTGGCCGGGTCGAGCGCCGGGGCAACGGCCACCCCGATCGCCTCCCACAGCCGGTTGAACACCCACAGGCCGGCCAGCAGCGTCACGACGATCCCGACCAGCGTCGAGACCAGCAGGCCACGCCCGAGCCGGGCGCCGGGGACGCCGAATGCGATCAGGATCGACGCCAGGGCGACCGCCAGCGAGAGCTCGGTGAACAGGAGGATCGCCCCAGCCGATCGAGCCGAACAGCCACTCGCCGAGGAACAGGCTCGTGCTGACCGTGACGAGGATGATCGCGAACAGGACGAGCGAGATCGCCAGGCCGACGAGCGCCGCGACCCGCTTGACCTCGTCCAGGATGTCGGCGAACTCGGCCCGGGCGAGCTCGATATGGGCGGCGGCCAGCCGGTAGGCGGCGTTCTTCGTGGCGCCGAACTGGTCGCGGAACCCGCGCCGGGGACCCCGACCGCGCGGAGGAGTCGCGCCCGGGCCGGCAGACGGCGGCGGAGGCGGCTCGTCACCGCCGGCTCCGCCCATGTCGGCCGCCTTGGGCGCGGACCCGGACGCGTCTGACGCGGGCGGCGGCGGGATCGACGGATCGGCCGGCCCATCCGCGGCGTTCGAGGCCGCCGGGTTCGGGCTCGGCTCAGGCGGGCGCGGGTCGGCGCCGGACGGATCGGTCTTGGGCGGCTGGTCGTCCAGGGGTCGGGCTCCGGGCAGGTTCCTCCGGGGACCCTCAGATGATACCAGCGGCGCTCAGTCGGCCGGAGGGAAGGTCCGCCGATCGAGCTGCTCGGCTGCATCGAAGAACCCGTACGTCCGGCGAACCGCCGGGTCGACCAGCCGGATCGGTCGGCCGGTCGCGATCCGCCAGAGCTCCCGCTCGAGCTCCTCGATCCGGTCGACGAGCTCGGCCGGCCCGCGCGGGGTCGGGATGTCCGCGTAGGTCGGGCGGCCGCTCGGATAGCGGACCTCGGCAGCGGGCAGCCGCGGCAGGAACGCGAACACGAGGCGAGCGTGGGCGAGAGCGACCAGCGAGAACGCGTCGGCCGGCTCGACCCGGCTGCCGAGCTCGGCCTGTCGGGCCCGCTCGCGCTCGGTCTCGACCCGGGCGGCCTCGGCCTCGGCCGCGGTCTCGGGTGGGCCGATCCGGGCCTCGGCGAGCCGCAGGACGAGGTAGCGCAGCTCGTCGAGCCCGGCCATGTCCGAGCGGACCCAGCCGTGGAAGCCAGCCTCGATCGCCTCGACGTGGGGCAGGGTGGCTTCGGCCAGGAACTCCGCCCCGCCCGCCGGCAGCTCGCCGGCGTCGAGCACCCGGTCGAGGACGAACCGGGTGCTTCCGACCAGGTTGCGCAGCCGGTCGAACTCGTGGAAACCGCTCCGGTCGGGACCCGCCATCACCACCCCATTGTGACCCGGCGGATCCGCGAACGCGGCAGCGGATCCGCCGGTCCTGCGGAGCCTGGAGCCGGACACGCCGTCGCGCACCTGGACGCAAGTACCAGCGGTACCACGACCGAGCCACGGGCACGATCGAGCTCCGCCTCGTGCGCTACGCTCCGGCCGATGGACCAACCACGGGCCGGCTCGACCGGACGACGCCTCGTCAGCGCCGAGATCCTGTCGATCGGAACCGAGCTCACCAGCGGTGAGACCCGCGACACGAATGCCGGCGAGCTGGCGAGATCGCTCACCGGGCACGGCGTGGACGTCGTCGGGCTGAGCGCGATCCCCGACCGGCGCGACGAGCGTCGAGGCCAGCCTTCGGGCAGCCCTCGCCCGGGTCGATCTGGTCGTCTCGACCGGTGGCCTCGGCCCGACGCCGGACGACCTCACCCGCGAGTCGATCGCGGCCGTGTGGGACGAGACCCCGACGATCGATCCGGGCCTGGAGGCGTGGCTCCGCCGGCTGTGGGAGCGTCGCGGCCTGCCGTTTCCCGAGATGAACCTCAAGCAGGCCTGGCTGATCCCCTCGGCGCGGGCCCTGGCCAATCCCAACGGCACGGCGCCCGGCTGGTGGGTCGATCGGCCCGACGGCCGGGTTGCGATCGCCCTGCCCGGCCCTCCGCGCGAGATGCGGCCGATCTGGCACGACACGGCGCTGCCCCTCCTTCGCGAGCGTGGCCTCGGTGCCGACCGGGCGGTCCGGACGCTCCGTCTCACCGGGATCGGCGAGTCGCTCGTCGCCGACCGGCTCGGCGAGGAGCTCCTCCGCCAGGCCAACCCGGCCGTCGCTACCTACGCCCGGGCCGATGCCGTCGACATCCGGCTCTCGGCGACGGCCTCGCCGGCCGACGGCGGCCGGCCGGGAAGGTCGGCGGAGGACCTGCTCGACGCGATCGAGCCGGCGGTTCTCGCCGTGGTCGGCGACCACGTCTGGGCCCGCGGCCAGACGACCTGGGCCGAGGCCGTCGGCGCCGAGCTCGACCGGCTCGGCTGGACGCTGGCCGCCCGCGAGCTGGGACTCGGCGGCGCCCTCGTGGCGCTGCTCGGAGCGGACCCACGGCTCACGCGTGGCGAGGTGCTCCCGGCACCCCGCCGGGGGGCAGGATCGACCGACCCGGTCGGCCAGGCCGGCGAGGTCAGGCAGGCGGCCGGGTCGGACGTCGGGCTGGCGGTCGCGGCCCGGTCGCGTGGAGCGGACACCGCCGTCTCGGTCGCGGTGGTCACGCCGAACCGGACGGTCCGCCGGCGGAGCATGGCCTTCCTCGGTGGCGAGCTCGGGCGGTCCCGGGCGGCGATCGCCGGCCTGGCGGCCCTGCTCGAGGTGCTCCGGAGCGAGGCCCGGCCGGCCGTCGACGGCTAGCGGCGGGCCATCCGCTCGAGGCCGGGCAGGTCGACGATGACGATCGCGTCCCGGTCGACCCGGATCAGGCCGTCGTCGACGAACTGCCCGAGCAGCTTGTTCACGCTCTGGCGCGTCGCGCCGATCATCGAGGCCAGGTCGCCCTGGGTGTACGGCCCGTCGAGCCGGATCGTCCCATCGGCGTCCTCGACCCCCGAGCCGCGGGCAAGGCGCAGCAGGCGGGCGGCCATCCGGCCGGTCATGTCGAGGAAGTGGAGCTCCTCGACGTGATCGGTCAGCCGGCGCAGCTCGCCGGCCAGCGCAGCCAGCAGGGCATCCCGGGTCGCAGGCTCGGTATCGATCAGCAGCCGGAACCGGTCGCGCGGCAGCACGAGCGTCTCCGTGGGCTCGAGGGCGACCGCGGTGGCCGAGCGCGGCGCGCCGTCGAGCAGGGCCAGCTCGCCGAAGAACGCACCGGGCCGGACCGTGGCCAGGATCGCCTCGTCGCCCTCCTCGGACGGGAGCAGGATCTTCACCGCGCCCGACGTGACGATGAACAGCGAGTCGCCCGGATCGCCCTGGTGGAAGAGCACCTCACCGCGCCGGAAGCGGCGGGTCCGCAGGCCCGATGCCAGTCGCTCGAGGGTCGCCCGGTCGAGGCCGGCGAACAGCTGGACTCGGGCCAGCGCGTCGACCGCCGTCCCCACCGCGTTCATGGTCCGGATGGTACATGCCGATCTGTCGGCCGACCGACAGGTTTCGCGTCGCTCAATGGTTGCCTCGGCGGACGGTCAGCCGCGATACTCGACGGGTGACCTGCCAGTCCCGGGCCAGGCGGCCTGCTGAGCCCCGTTCGACGTGCGCCTGACCGTCCTCGGCTGCGGCCCGGCGGCCCCGCAGCCGGACACGCCCGCCTCGGGTCTCCTGGTCCAGACCGACTCGACGGCGCTGCTGCTCGATTGCGGCCAGGGCGTGGCCGGCCGACTCGTCCGCCACCTCGAGCCGGCCCGACTGTCGGCGGTGATCATCGGCCACATGCACGCCGACCACTTCATCGACCTGTCCGCGCTGCGCTACCGCTTCCCGTGGGGCGACCGATCGGCCGTCCGCGTTCCGCTCCTGCTCCCGCCCGGAGGCCTGGCCAGGTTCAGCGACCTGGCCGGCGTCGTCAGCGAACGAGTCGGGTTCTTCGACGACGCCTTCGCGGTCCGTGAGTACGACCCCGACGAAGGTCGACCGGATCGGCGACCTCGAGATCGCCTATCTCCCGGGTCGACACTACGTCCCGGCCTGGGGGGTGTCCGTCACGAGCCCGGACGGTGCCCGGCTCGTCTATGCCGGGGACACGGGTCCGAACCCGGATCTCGCTGCCTCGGCCGCCTCAGCCGATCTCCTGATCTGCGAGGCGACCCTCGGATCGGCCGACGAGGACGACCCGGACAAGCGCGGCCACCTGTCGCTCGACGAGGCGCTCGAGCACGGCCGGGCGGCCCGGGCCCGGAGCATGCTGATCACCCATTACCCGTCCGCTCGGCGCGAGGAGATGGCCGCCACGCTCGAGGCCCGCCGCGCCGAATCGGTCCTCCTGGCCCGGCCGGACCTCGTCGTCGAGGTCGGGGTGAAGGGCCGGCGGACGACCGGCGGTGCCGCCGGCGGACAGGCGAGCTCGCCGAGGCGTTCGATCGCCGCCCACACCTGAGCGCCGCGATCGCGGCGAACGCCGGCCGATCAGGAGATCGACAGGACCGGCGCCTCGTTCTGCACCGCCGCGACGCTCATCCGCGCCGCGACCGTCTGGGCCAGGGTGTTCAACGCCGCAGCGGCCGGACCGGGTTCGCGCTGGGCAACGGCCGGGATCCCCACGTCGGCCCCCTGCCGGACGGTCACGTCGAGCGGGATCGAACCGAGGAACTCGATCCCGTTCTCGCGGGCGAACCGCTCCCCGCCGCCTCGGCCGAAGATCTCCGTGAGCTCGCCGCAATGGGCGCACACGAAGCCGGCCATGTTCTCGACGATGCCGGTCACCGGCACGTTCATCCGGCGGAGCATCGCGTGGGCCTTCTGGACGTCGAGGAGCGACACCTCCTGGGGCGTCGTCACCAGGACGGCACCGCTGATCGGCACGGCCTGGGCGAGCGTCAGCTGCGCGTCGGAGGTCCCCGGGGGCAGGTCGATCACGAGGTAGTCGAGGTCGCCCCATTCGACGTCGCGCAGGAACTGCTGGATCGCCCCGCCGACGAGCGGCCCGCGCCAGACGATCGGCTGGCCCTCCGGGACGAAGAACTGGATCGAGATCGTCTTCACGCCGTGTCGCTCGAGCGGCAGGATCTTGTTGTTCGGACTGGCGACCGGCTGGCCCTCGAGGCCCATCATCAGCGGGATGTTCGGGCCGGTGATGTCGGCGTCGAGCAGCCCGACCGCGGCGCCGGCCTGGGCGAGCGCGACCGCGAGGTTGACGCTGACCGTGGTCTTGCCGACGCCGCCCTTGCCCGACACGACAGCGATGACGTTCTTGACCCCGGGCAGGAGCGCCTCGGGCTGGACCGGGCTCGCCCGGCGGACCATCGCCCCCCAGGTGATCTCGATCGAGTCGGCCCCGATCCCGACGAGCGCTTCGCGGGTGTTCCGCTCGATCTCGTCCTTGAGCGGGCAGGCCGGGGTCGTCAGCTCGATCGTCAGCGAGACCGCGTGATCGTGGATCACGAGGTCCTTGATCATCCCGAGGCTCACGATGTCGCGTCCGAGCTCGGGCTCCTGGACGGTGCTCAGGGCGTCGTTGATCGCGCCTTCGGTCAGGGCGGGCATGGGGATCGTGGGCTCCATCGGCGACATCGCGTGGCGGTCATTCTGACGGCCGCTGCGTCGATATCCTAGCCCCGCTCGCCGGTCGACGCTGAGATCGTCCCCGTGGCGCTCGCCGGCGGCTGAACCCCGCGTCGACGAGCGACCAACAACGACGATATTCGCACCGGATCTGGCGAATTCGGTTGCGAACTCCGCAGGCTGGCCGAAGCGTTGACACCCCATTCGGCGTGACCTACGATCCGCCCACCCAGTGCACGCCGGCGGGCGTGCAGGACGGTCACGTCGCTCTTGCTGAGAACGACCATCCCCGCCGCGTCGGGATCGGCACCCTGCGCTCCAGGAGTTTCGAAGGACCGTGCCCGCTGTCGATGTTCGCCTCGTCGATGTCGTCAAGCAATTCGGTGAGGCGATCGCCGTGGACCACATCGACCTCGAGGTCGAGGACGGCGAGTTCTTCTCCCTCCTCGGACCGTCCGGCTGCGGCAAGACGACGACCCTCCGGATGATCGGTGGGTTCGAGGAGCCGACCTCCGGCCTCATCGAGCTCCGGACGAGCGACCCGTCGACCGGCCAGTCGTCGCTCAAGGACGTGACCTGGCTGCCGCCCTACGAGCGCGACGTCAACACGGTCTTCCAGAACTACGCGCTGTTCCCCCATCTCACGATCGAGGACAACGTCGCGTTCGGCCTCCGGCGCAAGAAGGTGAAAGCCGACGAGGTCAAGTCGCGGGTCGCCGAGATGCTCAAGCTGGTCGAGCTGCCCGGCTTCGAGCGGCGGAAGCCGACCCAGATCTCGGGCGGCCAGGCCCAGCGCGTCGCGCTCGCCCGGGCGCTGATCAATCGACCGTCGGTCCTCCTCCTCGACGAGCCGCTCGGCGCGCTCGACCTGAAGCTGCGCAAGCAGATGCAGGTGGAGCTCAAGCGGATCCAGCAGGAGGTCGGGATCACGTTCATCTACGTGACCCACGACCAGGAAGAGGCGATGACGATGTCGGATCGGATCGCCGTGATGAACCGTGGCCGCTACGAGCAGCTGGGCGATCCGGAGAGCCTCTATGAGCGACCGACGACGCGCTTCGTCGCCGGCTTCCTCGGCGTGAGCAACCTGCTCCCGGGAACGATCGACGGGAGTGCCGACAACCACACCCTGATCAAGCTGGCCGACGACAGCCGGGTTCGCGTCCCGCGCAGCGGGGCGGTCGACGGGACGAAGGTCGACGCCGGGGTCCGGCCCGAGAAGATCCGCCTGCGCGACGCCCACGAGGAGGGCCAGGCCGGTCACAACACGCTGCTCGGCACGATCCGTGATGCGTCCTACCTCGGCGTCAGCACCTCGTACATCGTCGAGATCCGGGGCGGTGCGCGATTGACCGTCTACGAGCAGAATGTCGAACGTGCCACGAAATCGGAGCTCTGGGCGCCGGGCGAGGAAGTCCGGCTGACCTGGGCACCCGAGCACACCTTCGTCCTGCGCGCCGAGGACGGCGCAGGGTCGGCCCCGGCCGGGCCGGCCACCCCAGAAACGACCGAACCACCGGCCACCGAGCCGGCCGATGTCGGGGCCTAGCCGACCGAGTTCGACCGGCCCCGGGAGGAGATCCATGACCGAGCGCGTTCCCAGTCAACCGTCCGGCGGCATCAGCCGGCGCCGCGTGCTCCAGGGCGGCGCCCTCGTCGGCGTCGCGGCCTTCGTGGCCGCCTGTCGCTCGACGGGCACCGTCGCGAGCCCAACGGCAGCCGCCTCGTCGGCTCCGACCGAGGCTCCGTCGGCCGGCGCGTCGGAGGCGCCCTCGGGAGGAGCCTCCGCGGCGCCGATCGGCGGCAAGCTCAACTTCGCCAACTGGACCGCCTACATCGACCTGACGATCGAGCCGGGCCCGGACGGCCAGGTCGGCACCGACGACGATGGCTACGTGCTGCCGTCGCCGACCCTCGACCAGTTCAAGGCGGCGACCGGGATCGAGGTCAACTACAAGGAAGCGGTCAACGACAACGAGGAGTTCTTCGGGACCGACCTGCAGGGACCGCTCAGCCAGAACCAGCCGACCGCCTGGGACCTGATCGTCATGACCGACTTCATGGCGGCCAAGATCATCCGGCTGGGCTGGGCCGAGACGATCGACACGACCGGGATGACCAACTTCCCGAAGAACCTCGAGGACGCCTACCTCGCCCGGACATTCGATCCGGGCGCCAAGATGACCGCCCCCTGGCAGTCCGGGATGACGGGTCTCGGCTTCGACAGCGCCGAGACGGGCGACCTCGACAGCGTCGAATCGTTCTGGGACACGAAGTACAAGGGCAAGGTCGACTACCTGTCCGAGATGCGCGACACGGTCGGGCTCTCCGCAATCCGGCTCGGGTTCGACCCCTCGACGATCACCGACGACCAGTACACCCAGTCGCTCGCGGAGATCGAGAAGGCGATCAAGTCGAAGCTGGTCCGCACGATCAAGGGCAACGACTACCTGACCGACCTCGCCTCCGGTGACGTGGTCCTGTCGATGGCCTGGTCGGGCGACATCATCCAGCTCCAGGCGGACAAGGACACGCTCAAGTTCGAAGTCCCCAAGGAGGGGGGCATGCTCTGGACGGACAACATGATGATCCCGAAGGGCGCCGTGAACAAGAAGCAGGCCGAGACGTTCATCGACTTCTACTACGACCCTGCGATCGCCGCCCAGGTCGAGGACTTCGTCAACTACGTGTGTCCGGTCAAGGGCGCCAAGGACGCGCTGATCGCGATCAATCCGGACAACGCCAACAACCCGCTGATCTTCCCGCCTGCCGACGTCCTGGCCCGGGTCAAGGTCTTCAAGGGCCTCGATGAGGCGACCGAGAAGAAGTACCTCGAGGCCTGGAACAAGGTCATCGGCCTGTAGCGTCAGGGCTCGGACGAGGGAGGAGCGAGACAGCCGATGGGCGAGTGGGCGTTCCGACACCGCCACTGGGCGCCCTTCTTCCTGCTCGCGCCGGGCCTGCTCTGGCTGGCCGTCTTCTACGCGTTCCCGGCCTTCCAGATGTTCCTTGCCTCGTTGTCGGTCGGGACGATCGAGACCGGGTTCACGTTCACGTTCGAGACGTCGAACTACACCGACGCGCTGACCCGCTACTCGGACCAGTTCATCCGGTCGATCCTCTACGGCCTGGCCGCGACGATCCTGACGTTCCTGATCGCGTACCCCCTGGCCTACGGGATCGCGTTCCGGGCCGGGCGCTACCGGAACCTCATGCTGTTCCTGGTCATCGCCCCGTTCTTCACGAGCTTCCTTCTCCGGACGCTGTCGTGGAAGATCATCCTGTCCGACCAGGGTCTCATCCTCGGCCCGCTCAAGGAGATCGGGATCGTGCCCGAGGACTTCCGGCTGCTGGCGACGCCGGCGGCGGTCGTCGCCGGGATCACCTACAACCTGCTGCCCTTCATGACCCTGCCGCTGTACGTCGCCCTCGAGAAGGTCGACAAGCGCCTCGTCGAGGCGTCCGAGGATCTCTACGCCGGTCCGTGGCGGCCGGGCGGGACGATCGTCGGCTTGCTCGTCGGCGCCGGCCTGATCGGGGTGCTGACCTGGATCTTCGAGTGGTCGATCCCGGCCGGGATCGTCTTCGGCGGGGTCACCGGGGCGGTGATCGGGACGCTGTTCGTGTCCCAGTCGTTCCTGTGGGTGATCCTGCCGCTGTCGCTGCCAGGGGTCTTCGCGGGCTCGCTGCTCACGTTCATTCCCGCGGTCGGCGACTACGTCAATGCGGAGCTGCTGGGCACACCGACCGCCCAGATGATCGGCAACGTGATCCAGTCGCGCTTCCTCAAGGTCAATGACATCCCGACCGCGTCGGCGCTGTCGTTCACCCTGATGGCGATGATCCTGGTCGCGGTGTTCATCTACGCCCGGGCGCTGGGCACCGAGGACCTCACCGGAGGAGCCGTCTGATGGGCGCTGCCGTCCCGCTCGCCCGAGCCGCCGGCCGACCGCTCAGCCAGCGGATCGCCCGGATGTTCGACCGTTGGCTGCTGCCGATCTACGCGATCGCGGCCGTGCTCTACCTCATGCTCCCGGTCGCGGTCATGATCGCGTTCAGCTTCAACAACCCGGCCGGCAAGTTCAACCTGGTCTGGCACGAGTTCTCGCTCGCCGCCTGGCAGTCGCCGCTCGCGCCGCCCGGCCTGGCGCCGGCGGTCGGCAACAGCATCCTCATCGCCTTCCTGTCGACGATCTTCGCCACGATCCTCGGCACGCTGATCGCGCTGGCCCTCGTCCGCCACCGGTTCCGCGGCCGGGGCGCCACGAACCTGCTGATCTTCCTGCCGATGTCGACCCCGGAGATCGTCCTCGGGTCGTCCCTGCTGACGCTGTTCATCGCCACCAACCAGTACGCGTTCATCCCGCTCGGCTCGTTCTACCCGCTCGGGCTGCACACGATCCTGATCGCCCACATCATGTTCAACATCAGCTTCGTGGTGGTGACCGTGAAGGCCCGGGTCGAAGGCTTCCCGCGCAACCTCGAAGAGGCCGGGCTGGACCTGTATGCCAACGAGTGGACGGTCTTCTGGAAGGTCACCTTCCCGCTGATCCTGCCCGGCATCCTGGCAGCCGGGCTGCTGGCCTTCAGCCTGTCGATCGACGACTTCGTGATCACGAACTTCACGGCCGGCCAGGCGACGACCTTCCCGCTCTGGATCTACGGTGCCCAGAAGACCGGGGTCCCGGTCCAGGCCAACGTCATCGGCTCGATCATCTTCCTGAGCGCGGTCGGCCTGGTCGTGCTGTCGGTCCTCTTCCAGCGCCGCTCGTCGGCCCGGGGCTGACCCTCCGCGCTCGACGGCCCATCGCTCGCGACCAAGGAGCTCGAACCCGATGATCGACACTCGCCCGACCGAGAGCGCCGCCCCGGCGCTGCCCGACCGCGGGGTCGTGCCGGCCGTCTGGGGCCGGATCACCAACCTGACCGTCGACCACGGCGAGGGCAGCTGGCTGGTGACGACCGACGGCGAGCGCTACCTCGACTACTCCTCGGGGATCGGCGTCACGAACACGGGCCACGCCCACCCACGCGTCGCCGCCGCCGTGGCCGCCCAGGCGGGCAAGCTCCTGCACGGTCAGCAGAACATCGTCTACCACGAGCCGGGCCTGCGCCTCTACGAGCGGCTGCAGCACGTCCTGCCCGGCGACGGCTGGGGCGCGTTCCTGTCGAACAGCGGCGCCGAGGCCGTCGAGGCGGCGGTCAAGCTGGCCCGGGTCGCCACCGGCCGTCCGGCGATCATCGCGTTCCGCGGCGGCTTCCATGGGCGGACCGCCCAGACGATGGCCCTGACCTCGGCCAAGGACGTCTACCGCGCCGCCTTCGAGCCGCTCCCCGGCTCCGTCTACCACACCGCGTTCCCGTACTGCTACCGGGCGGCCGGCGGCCCCCACCCGCTCACTGCCTGCACCTGCGACTGGGAGGCCGAGCTCGACCTGACGTTCCACCAGTTCATCTACCCCGACCGGGTCGCCGCGATCATCGTCGAGCCGATCCTCGGCGAGGGTGGCTACGTCGTCCCGCCGCCGGGCTTCCTGCCGCGCCTCCGCGAGATCACCCGCGAGCACGGGATCCTGCTCGTAGCCGACGAGGTCCAGACCGGCTTCGGGCGGACGGGCAGGATGTTCGCGGTCGAGCACTGGGACGTCGAGCCGGACATCCTCACGATGGCCAAGGGGATCGCCTCGGGGCTGCCGCTGTCCGGGATCGTCGCCCGGCGCGATCTGCTCGATCGCTGGGCCCCGGGCACCCACGGTGGGACGTACGGTGGCAACGTCGTCAGCTGTGCCGCCGCCAACGCCACCCTCGACGTCATCCGCGACGAGGGCCTCGTGGCCAACGCGGCGGCGCGCGGCGAGCAGTTCCTGGCCGGCCTTCGACGCCTCGCCCCGAAGTACCCGTCGATCGGCGACACCCGCGGGCTCGGCCTGATGGTCGCCCTCGAGTTCATCAAGCCCGGCATCGGCGATGGGCGCGTCCCCAATCCCGAGCTCGCCAAGCGGGTCCTGGCCGAGGCTCTCGAGCGAAAGCTCATCGTCCTGTCGGCCGGAACCTACGCCAACGTCGCCCGGATCATCCCGCCACTCGTCACGACCGCCGACGAGGTGGAGCTCGCGCTCGGCATTCTCGACGAGAGCCTGGCCGCCGCCGGGGCGTAACCGGGATGGCGGACCCCAGACAGGGTGACGTGGTCGTCGTCCCGGCGACCGCCGAGCGTTGGTCCGACGTGGTGACACTGCTCGGGGGCGACAACGAGCGCGGCTGCTGGTGCCAGTCCTGGCGGGGCTCGACCTCGCCGATCGGTCGCGGCGAGCCCGACCGGAACCGTCGCCTCCTGCGGTCCCAGGTGGAGGACGGGGCGTTCGCGCCGGGCGTCGTCGCCTACGTCGCCGGCGAGCCGGTCGGCTGGTGCGGACTCGGGCCGCGCGAGGCCATGCCGCGCCTGGTGAGCTCGCGGACGATCCCGCGGGTGGACGCGACGCCCGTCTGGTCGATCGGCTGCTTCGTCGTCCGGCCGGGCTACCGCCGGCGGGGCGTGACCCGGCAGCCTGCTCGCGGGAGCGATCGCCTATGCCCGCTCCATGGGGGCCACCTGCGTCGAGGGCTATCCGATCGACCCCGAAGGCGCCCGGGTCTCGACCTCGTTCGGGTTCGTCGGCTTCGCCTCGACGTTCGAGGCGGCTGGCTTCAGGCGGGTGACCCTGACCGACGCGCACAGCGCCCGGCTCCCGCGCTGGTTGATGCGGCTCGACCTGGACCAGGACCCGTGACCGCGAACCCGCAACTCCGGCAACGAGCGGAGCACCGGCTCGACATCCTCGCCCGCCAGCTCGAGCGCGTCGGGCTCGGTGGGCCCTTCCTGGTCAGCCCCCACGACGCGCCCGGTCGCGCCACGCTCCGTCGAGCGGCGACGCGGGCGGCCGAGGCGGCCGGTCTCGGCGATCTGCTCGAGGAGGCCCGGCGCCGCTTCGCCGACTGGGTGCAGGCGGCGTTCAGCCGGACCCGCTCGGACCTCAAGGCGATCCAATGGGTCGCGGGCACGGCGCTGGGTCCGACGGCGGATCGGGTCGACGTCCTGGCCGCCGTCGACGATGCCGTCCTCGGGACGGTCGCCCAGGGCCTGATCCCGGAGACGGACAGGGCCGAGCTGCTCGAGCCCTACGCCCGCCTCATGAGGGTAGCGAGCCGGCCGACGGCGGACCACCCCGACTGACGTCTCGCGCGTCGGTGAGCGCCGCCGCCCGCGCGCGGGGCCCGCTCCGGGCCCCGGGTCAGCCTCGCAGCGCGGCCAGGACCTCGTCGTGGAGCAGCCCGTTCGAGGCCAGGACCGTGCCCGAGTCGATCAGCCGGCGCCCCTCGAAGTCCGTGACCCGGCCGCCGGCCTCCTCGACCACGACGAGCGGAGCGGCCATGTCCCACGACGACAGGTCGACCTCGACCATCGCCTCGGCCGCGCCTTCGGCGAGGAGCGTGTAGCCCCAGAAGTCGCCGAACCCGCGCTCGCGCCAGACCGCGCCGAGGAGCTCGTGGAAGCCCGGGGCGAGCCCGGAGGTCTCGATGTCGTGCCCGGAGCCATAGAGCACCTGGGCGTCCTCGAGGGCCGCCACCCGGGAGACGTGGATCGCCCGCGGCCCCTCGCTGCCGGCGGCCCCGACCGCCCAGGCTCCCCCGCCCCGCCGGGCATACCAGCGCTCGCGGAGCGCCGGCGCGGACACGACGCCGAGCTGGAGCTGGCCGTCGGCCTCGAGGGCGAGGAGCGTCCCGAACAGGGGCACGCCACGGATGAAGTTGTGGGTCCCGTCGATCGGGTCGATGTACCAGCGGATCGGGGCATCGGCCGCCTCGGTGCCGTACTCCTCGCCGACGAGGCCGTGATCCGGAAAGGCGGTCGCGATCCGCTCCCGGATCAGCCGCTCGATCGCCTGGTCGGCGGCGGTCACGAACGATCGATCCGGCTTGGTCATCACCTCGATGTCGCGCCGGAAGTGGCGGAGGGCGATCTCGTCGGCCGCATCGCAGGCTGCCTGGGCGAAGGCCAGCCAGTAGTCGAGCTCGTCGGACGAGGCGCGCGCCCAGCTCGCGCTCCAGGCCGGCCCGAAGGTGGCCTCGACCGGGGCGCCGGGCTCCCAGGCCGGGGGCGGCTCGGCTGCGCTGCCGAGGTCGGGCGTGCGCCCGTTCACGCGGCCGTGTTCGTCGGTCATGATCGGATCCTCGAGCCCTTCGGATCATAGAGCGGCTCGGCGGCGACCTCGAAGCCGATCCAGCGACCGAACACCTCGACCTCGCCGCGCGTGCCGACCGCCGCCCGATCGGGCGGCAGGTAGGCGTAGGCGATCGAGCGCTCGACCGCGAAGCCGTAGCCGCCGCTCGTCACCCGGCCGGCGATCATCGCCCTCGATCCGGACGGGCTCGTTGCCGAGGCAGACCGAGCGCGGGTCGTCGAGCACGAGGCAGCGCAGACGCCGGCGCGGACCGGCCGCCCGCGCCTCGAGCAGGGCTTCGCGGCCGATGAACGGGGTCGCCTTGTCGAGGGCCACGGCGAACCCGAGACCGGCCTCGAACGGCGTCTCGTCCGGGGTGATGTCGCTCGACCAGACGCGGTAGCCCTTCTCGAGCCGGAGCGCGTCGATCGCCCGGTAGCCGGCGGCGACCAGGCCGTGCTCGCGACCGGCGGCCCACAGCGTGTCCCACAGGGTCAGGCCGTACTCGGTCGGCGGGTAGAGCTCCCAGCCGAGCTCGCCGACATAGGTCACCCGGAGCGCGAGCAGCGGCACGCTGCCGACCGTGATCTGGCGTGCCGTGAGGTACGGGAAGGCGGCATCCGCGACGTCGTCGCGGGTGCAGGCGGTCAGGATGTCGCGTGCCCGCGGCCCCCACAGCCCGAGGCAGGCCAGACCGCTCGTGCGGTCGTCGACGAAGACCGACCCATCGGCCGCCTCACGCTCGTCGAGGTTCTTCCGGATCCAGCCGAGGTCGTGGTTGCCGAACGCCGTCCCGGTCACGATCAGGTACCGGTCCTCGGCCAGCCGGGTGACCGTGAAGTCGCACTCGATCCGGCCGCGCCGGTTGAGCATCTGGCTGTAGACGATCGTGCCGACCGGCCGGTCGATGTCGTTGGCGCACAGCCGCTGGAGGAACGCCGTCGCACCCGGACCCGTGACCTCGATCTTGCTGAAGCTCGACTCGTCGAACAGGCCGGCCGCGCTCCGCGTCGCCAGCGCCTCCGCACCGATCGCCGGCGACCAGTGCTGGCCGGCCCAGCCTCGTGGCCGGAGGCCCTCGTCACCGGCCGCAGCGTTCGACTCGAACCAGTTGGGACGCTCCCAGCCCGACTTCTCGCCGAACGCCGCTGCCAGCTCGACCAGGCGAGGGTACGTCGGCGAGAGGCGGAGCGGCCGGCCCGCCTGGCGCTCCTCGTTCGGGTAGTGGATGTCGTAGTAGGTCGAGTAGACCTCGACCGTCCGGGCCAGCGTGTAGGCCTGGCTGCCGTACTGGGACCCGAACCGGCGGATGTCCATCTTCCACAGGTCGAGCTCGGGTTCGCCCTCGACGATCCAGGTCGCCAGCTGGCGACCGATGCCGCCGGCCCCGGCGATGCCGTGGGCGCAGAACCCCGCCGCCACGAACAACCCGCGGACATCGCTCTCGCCCAGGATGAACTCGTTGTCCGGCGTGAACGCCTCCGGGCCGTTGATCATCCGGTTGACGCCCGCATCGGCGATCGCGGGTACCCGCCGGACCGCCCCGTCCATGATCTCGGCGAAGCGCGGCCAGTCCGGCGCGAGCAGCTTGCCGTTGAAGTCGGGCGGGATCCCGTCGAGCGACCAGGGCGCCGGGTGGCGCTCGTAGCCGCCCATGCACAACCCACCGACCTCCTCGCGGAAGTAGACCAGGTTGTCCGGGTCGCGCATCGTGGGCAGGCTCGCGCTCACGCCATCGATCCGCTCGGTGAAGAGGTACTCGTGGGCCATCGGGATGATCGGCACGTTGATGCCGGCCAGCCGGCCGATCTCCGGGGCGAACATCCCGCCGGCATTGACGACGACCTCGGCGCTGATCGTCCGCTCGTCGCCGTCCCTGACCACCCGGACCCCCGTCACCCGCCGGTCGCGGACGTCGATCCCGACGACCCTCGTGTGGGGCTCGATCCGGACACCGCGCCGGCGGGCGCCGGCCGCCAGCGCCTGGGCCAGCCCCGACGGATCGAGCCAGCCGTCGGTCGGCAGGTGGACCGCACCGAGCACCCCGTCCATGGACATCAGGGGAAAGAGCGCCTGCGCCTCGGTCGCCGAGATCAGGTCGAGCGGCAGCCCGAACGTCTTCGCCCAGCCGGCCTGTCGGGTGAGCTCCTCGAGGCGCTCCGGCGTCGACGCGAGCCGGAGCGAGCCGACCTCGTGCCAGGCGGGATCCACGCCGGTCTCGGCCGCCAGCCGGCGGTAGAGCTCGACGCCGTACATCATCATCCGGGTCAGGGTCACGCTCGAGCGGAGCTGCCCGACGAGGCCGGCCGAGTGGAACGTCGAGCCGGACGTCAGCTCGGCGCGGTCGACGAGGACGACGTCGGTCCAGCCAAGCTCGGCCAGGTGATAGGCGACGCTCGTCCCGCCGACGCCGCCGCCGATGATCACCGCCCGGGCATGCTCCATCCGTGCTGCTCCCCTGGCTATGGGCTGATCGGCCGCTGCCCCAGGTCGGTAGCGTACCGACTCGTCAGGGTGGTCGGGGCCGAGTCGCGTCAGCGGCGCCGCGCAGCGTCCAGGGCCCGAGCGGCGCCTAGTGGCAGGTGCCCGAGCCGTTGTCGCTGAACGTGCTGCCGGGGACGCCGAGGAAGTGCCACTGGTAGCCGCCAGGCTCGAGGTCGAGCTTGAGCACGCCGTACGACGACGCGTTGCGGACCTCGGAGTTGACATCCACCACGCCGAACGCCCGGAGCGACTTGCCGCCCGTTCCCACCACGAACTCGCGGATCCCCCGAACCGGGTCGGCCGTGCCGTCCGGGGCCTGCGGCGCGAACCGCTCGTAGTCGTGGTCGTGCCCGTTCACGACGAGCTCCGCGCCCGCGTCGTAGAGGACCTGCCAGAACTCGCCCACGATGGGGTCGTCGCCGTGCTCGGCGCCCGAGCTGAACCGAGGGTGATGCCAGATCGCGACCGTGCACTCGGCGGGGTGGGCGGCCAGGTCCGCCTTGAGCCAGGCGAGCTGGCGAGAGCCCTCGCCGCAGCCGCCGACGATCTCGCAGCTCGAGTTGAGGACGATGACGTGCCACGTCTCGGCCTCGTACGAGTACCAGCCATCGATCGCATCCCCGGCGGCGGCGCCGAAGTAGGCAAAGTACGGAGCTCCCTGCGCGGTCAGGACATCGTGATTGCCGATCGCGGGCCGCGTCCGGTAGCGGAAGCGGCCCCAGCTCGGCTCGTAGCACCGCCGGAAGTCGACCGCCGAACCGGAGTTGTAGGCGTTGTCGCCGACCGTGTACACGATCCCGGGGATCGTCGCGAGGAGGTCCGCGGTCTCGTCGTCGTGCTTCGAGCGGCAGTCCGCGATGTCGCCGGCGCCGACCAGGACGGCGGTCGGCCCGACCGAGCCCGCCGGGGTGGGTCGGGGAGTCGCGGCCGGGGAGGCGGTCGCGGCGGCGACGATCGGCAGCCGGAGCCCATCCGCCGTACCGATGTCGACGCGCTGGCCGAGGAGGATGCCGCCGAACACGAGACCGGTGGCGCTGACGACGAGGAGCACGGCGCCGATGGCTCGCTCGAGCGAGGCGCGGGTTGGCATCGGCACCGCGATCGGTCCCCCTTGTCCGACCGCCCTGGATCCCGGCGGCGGTCCCGGGCCATCCTAGCGCCTCCTTGGCGAGAAGCCGTTGCGCTACCTCCCGGCAATGGCCCGGCCGCCCGGCAGGTCGAACCGGCGGTCCGCCGCCGGCCGGTCAGACGTCGCCGCCCGCGTCGCGCAGCGCGCGCTCGAAGGCGGGCGTCGAGGCTCCGGCAAGGAGCCGATCGAAGTGCTCGCCGGCATAGGCCACGAAGTCGACGTCGAGGGTGCTGATCCCCTGCTGGAGGACGCCCCACATCGCCTCGCGGAAGTCCGACACGATCCGCATCAGGAGGATCCGGGCGAGCCGATCCGGCCGGCCCGGACCACCGTCGTAGGTCTCCAGCAGGAGCCGGTCCTCGTCGGCCGAGAGCCCGTGATTGATGCTGAAGTTGCCCAGGTCGAAGAAGGGATCGCCCATCCCGGCGTACTCCCAGTCGACGATCCGGATCCGCGAGCCGTCGTCGATGAAGTTGGCGTTGAGCAGGTCGTTGTGGCACGGTCGGAGCTCGACCGGGTTGGCGAGCATCGCCAGCTCGATCCGGCGGCCGATCGCCCGGCTGAGGTCGTACTCGAGCGGGATCGGCACGCCGCGGGCCACCGCCAGCGCCCGGTACGCCTCGACGATCCGAAGCGGGATGAACAACCCCGGGATCGCCGGCCCCTCGTGGACCCGGCGGATCGAGTCGGCCACCCGGCGGATCGTCACGGCCGTATGGACCGCGGCGTCCGACACCGGCGAGCCCTCGATGAACCGGGTCACGAGGTAGCCCTCGGGGCGGATGAACGCCGTCACCTCGGGCCCCACGCCGACGCCGGCCGCGGCGACGGTCGCCGCCAGCTCGACCTCGCGGCTGATCCCCAGCAGGTGGGTGTCGTTGCCGGCGAGGCGAAGGACCCAGCGATCGGACGTCCCGGAGGCGGTCACGAGGAAGTTGCGGTTCGTGATCCCGCCGGACAGCGGGCTCAGGGTCAGCTCGTGACCGGCGAGGTCCGGGACTCGCCGAAGCGCCGCGACGAGCTCGGCGTGGAGCTCGCCGTGACCGCTGTCGCCAATCGTCGTCGGTCCCGTGCTCATGCCCTGGCTCCAACCCTCGATCCGGCGAGGGACAAGAGTGACGGCGCGACGATGTCTCGCCGCGCCGTCTTCAAGTCCATGAGGTCCGCCCGGCGGGCTAGGCGATCATCGCCTCGCCCGTCGCAGCGTCCGCTTCGACCTTCTCGCGGGCGATCCGGCCGCGCTCGGCAAGGAAGTAGTAGAGGAGCCCGAAGATCAGCACGATCCCGACGAGGAACTCGAACGTCGGAATGGCCGGCAGGCCCGTCAACGGCTGGCCGCCGACCTTCAGGAACGTGTTGATGAACGGGTTCGACCACGTGTTGCGGAGGTCGTTGCCATACACGCCGAACTGGGGGTTCGTCCAGAGCCCGATGTTGATGATCATGACCAGGCCCCACAGGATGGCCAGGATGTTGATGATCGTGCCCCAGCTCCCGAGGTTGAACCAGGCGCCCTTGTGCGGCCAGCCCTTGCGCCGGGCGTTGAGCACGCCGACGTTGCACAGGAAGTAGGCGATGTAGATCATCCCGGTCGCGCCGATCGCGAGGTAGATCGCGCTGCCGGCCCCGGTCACGAAGAACGGGATGGCCGCGAGCACGCCGACCGCGATCGAGGCGTTTGCCGGCGTCCGGAACGATTGGTTCACGTGGCCCCATGTTCCACCCAGGGGAAGCCGATTGTCACGGCCCATCGAGAACATGAGCCGCACCGTCGCGCCCTGGATCGCCAGGGTGCAGACGTACACCGCGATCAGGATCACCACGAGGTAGATCTCGCCGACGGTGACGCCTCCGATGGCGAAGGTCAGGTTGTCCTTGATGGTGGTCGCGATCGGGAAGCCGAAGGCCTGACCCTCGGCAACCGCTGCGCCCATGTCCTTGAACGAGAGGGTCACCGCCAGCAGGAAGATCCCGCCGACGAGCCCGGACAGCCAGATCGCCGACAGGACGCCGCGCGGTGCCTGCCGGCTCGCGTCGACGGTCTCCTCGCCAAAGGTTCCGGCGGTGTCGAACCCGTAGACCACGAACAGGGCCATGAACATGCCAACCAGGAAGACGGCGAAGTAGTTGCCGTCGGCAAGGCCCGACGTGTACGACGTGTCGACCAGGACAGCCGGGGACTGGTGGTTGGCGAAGAACAGCAGGATCAAGGCGAAGAACAGCATCCCGACGATCTCTGCGCCGACGCCGATGTTGTTGATCGCCGCCAGGAGCCGAACGCCGACCGTGTTGATGAACGTCGTGGTCACGAGCGTCGCCAGGCCGAGGAACGACTGCATGTCGAGCCCGGGGATCGGCGACGGGTCGGCCAGCTTGATCTGGTCCGGGAAGATCGTCGACAGGACGAGCGGCACCGTCGCGGCGACGGCCGTCACGGTGATCACGCCGGCCCAGAAGTAGATCCAGCCGGTGAACCAGCCGAGCGTCTTGTTCGACAGTCGCTTCGACCATTGGTAGATCGAGCCCGCGACCGGGAAGTGGCTCGACAGCTCGGCGAAGTTCAGCGCGACGAACGTTTGGCCGAGGATGACCAGCGGCCACGCCCAGAAGATGGCCGGACCACCGACGCCGAACGCCACCGCCTGGTTGGTGAACGTTCCGGTCGAGACCGAGATGTAGCTGAAGGCGATCGCGAAGTTGGAGATGAACCCGAGACTTCGCCTCAGCTCCGGCTTGATGCCGAGGGACCGCAGGTGCGCATCATCCTGCGCGACCTGGTCCGCGGCATTGACGGGACCCGCCACGACGACCCTCCTCCACCACCGCCCCGCGACTGGGGAACGCCGCGGGCGAGACTGACCTCTGAGAAGAAGACGCGAGGGCACACGGTCGCCCGATCCGACTCCCTCAACGGTCGAGCTTGGGCCGGAGGATAGCACCGGATAGCTCGCCGTCAACGACGAATCTCACGGGTCCGAACCGGTCGGCGGAGCACAATTCGTGCGCCTTCCGGCAGACCGTCGTCGCCCTGTCGTATCGTGGCCCGGCGGCACGTTGCGGAGCCCTGAGACGCGGCCCGCCGGCCGCCCACGCGTCGAGAGGGAGGGTTTCCGGGCCGATGTCGACCGACCTCACGCCAGCCCAGGCCGACCGACGCGACGCGCTCGTCGAGCGGATCGCCGGCGACGCCGTCGGCACGTTCGACCTGCTCAACGTCTACCTCGGGCTGCGTCTCGGGCTGTTCCGCGCCCTGGCCGACGGCGGACCGGCCTCGTCGGCCGAGCTCGCGCAGCGGACCGGCCTGCACGAGCGCTACGTCCGAGAGTGGCTCGAGCAGGGCGCGGTGGCCGCGATCCTCGACCTCGACCGGGACCCGGTCGAGCCCGGCGACCGGCGTTACGCCCTTCCTGCCGGGCCACGCCGAGGTCCTGCTCGATGTCGACTCACTGAGCTACTCCGCCTCGACCGCCCTCGCCCTGCTGGGCACGATCCAGGCGGCCCTCCCGCGCCTGCTCGAGGTCTTCGAGACCGGCGCCGGCTTCCCGTTTGCCGCGTCGGGCGACGATGTTCGCGAGGGTGAGGCGTCGTCGAACCGGCCGATGTACCTGAGCCTGCTCGGCCAGAGCTGGCTCCCGGCGGTCCCCGACCTCCATGCCCGCCTGCTGGCCGATCCGCCGGCCCGGATCGTCGACATCGGGATGGGCCACGGCTGGTCGAGCATCGCGCTGGCCCGGGCCTACCCGAAGGTGACCGTCGACGGCCTGGATCTCGACCCGGCATCGGTCGCGGCGGCCAGCCGGAATGCCGTCGAGGCCGGTCTGGCCGATCGCGTCCGGTTCGCCAATCGGACCGCCGCCGATCCCGCCCTGATCGGTCACTACGACCTCGTGACGGCGTTCGAGTGCCTCCACGACATGAGCCAGCCGATCGCCGTCCTCGAGGCGATGCGCGGCCTGCTGGCCGAGGACGGGAGCGTCCTGATCGCCGACGCCAAGGCCGACGAGCGATTCCAGGCCCCGGGCGACGAGCTCCAGCGCAACCTCTATGGCTGGAGCGTCCTCCATTGCCTGGCATCGTCGATGGACGGGCCGGGCGCGGCCGGGACGGGCACCGCGATCCGGCCCGGGACGGTTCGCCGCTACGCCGAAGAGGCAGGGTTCGGGACCGTCGAGATCGTCCCGATCGAGCACGACACCTGGCGCTTCTACCGCCTCCGGCCGTGACGCCGCCGGGCGCGCCCGAGGTCAGCCGGCGGCGACGGCGCGGAGCGCCTCCGGCAGCGGGCGGTGCTCCTCGACCGGCTTGACGTAGCGCGCGACCATGGCCGCCGTGTCGGCGACCTTGAGCTCGGTGAACAGGAAGCCGATCTTGCGCCGCTGCGCGGACAGGATCTCGTCCTTCGTCGGGAGCTCCCACAGCTCGCGCTTGAACGGCCCGATGGTCTTCTTCCGGCTCGAGTAGACGAACTGCTCGTCGGTCTGGTCCGGCTTGCGCTCGTCGATCGCGTTGCCGAAGCACCACTCGTCGATCGCCCGATGGAGCTCGGCCGGGAAGGCCGGGTGCTCGAAGAGCAGGTTCTGGAAGCCGGTGGCGAGGTGGATCTCGGCCGTCTCGACCGCCGGGAAGTGGTGGAACAGCTCGTCGGGCAGGGTGCTCGCCCCGTGCTGAACGCAGCCGGCCAGGCCGTTGCTCCGGGCAACCTCGCCGAGCCGCCGAATGACGTCGAAGTCGAGCTTGACCTCGGCCACGGAGCCGTCCGGCAGCGGGACGCCGCCATGGCTCGTCCCGGTCTGGATGCTGACCTTGCTGATCCCGATCGCTCCGGGGCGGCGCTCATCGAGCTCGCGGCGGTAGCCGTCGAGATACGCTCGGAGCTCGGGTTCGGTCGAGTTCTGCTTGCCGACCTCGCCGATCTCGCCGCCGACGCTGATCGTCACCCCGGCGGGCTCGAGCTCGCGGATGAGCGCCGTCAGCTCGGCCGCCCGGCGGTAGTTCTCGCGCTGCTCGAGGTCGACGTCGGGCTGGGACAGGTCGACGAGCGTCGAGCTGTCGATGTCGATGTTGCGATAGCCGACGTCGATCGCCTGGCGGCAGGCACCGCGGATCTCCTCGGTCATCTTCTCCGGGTCGGCCCGGTACTTCGCGGCGTTGAACTGGTAGTGGTCCCCCTGGACGAAGACCGGAGCCTGCCAACCGGCCGCGATCGCCCCGGCCAGGACGCTCGTGATGAACTCGGCCGGCCGCTGGAAGGTGTAGGTCTGCTCGCTCCGGGCGATCTCGACGATGACCGCCCCGACGTCGGCCGCCGCGGCCGTCTCGAAGACGGTCCGGGCCATGTCGAACGTCTGTGCCCGCAGATTGATCGCCGGAACGGTGAACCCGTGGACCTCGCCGCGCCCCCGGGCGACGTACAGATCCTGGATGCTCGCCGAACGCGCCCCGAGCTCCTGGCTCGCCTCCCAGACCAGCCAGCGGGCGACGTCGACGGTCGGCGCATCCGACGAGAACGCCGAGGTCCAGGCGAGGTCGCGGATCGTCCGCTCGCGGAAGGCGGCGGCGTCATCGACGATGAGCCGCTCGCCGTCGAGATGGGCGGACCCCGCAAGGAGATCGACGAGCTCGGCAACGGACGTGGCGACGGTCGGCATGAGGAGGAAGGCTCCGGGCAGGGGTTCTGGTGCCCCCGGATCGTACCGCGCCGACCGCCGGCCGGCTCAGAACCTGGGCTTGACCACCATCAGCGCGACGATCGTCACGATGAGCAGGCCGGTGAACATTCCGCCGCGCCTGATCTTGGTCACCGTTTCGAGCACGGCCGGTGGCGGGCCGCCGGACGCGGCTCCCGGTGGGGGCGGCGCCGAGGTCAGCTCCACGAGCCGCATCGTGGTCGGCCGCTGGACCAGCAGCGAGTAGCCAAGCGCCACGAGGTAGAGGACGATCCCGAGCAGCAGCCAATGCGCCTCGAGGAGGTTGATCCCGGCTGCCCAGATGATGAGCAGGCCGGTGATCGGCATCGTCAGGGCGATCGGGATGACCAGCCGGTCGCCGATGCGCTGGTTCGCCCGGGCCATGAAGTTGGCGTGCTGCGGCTCGCGTCCGCCCTGCGCCCCGTACAGGCCGAAGGCGAACGTCGGGCCGAATGCGACGATGGCGCTCAGCACATGGAGGAAGACCAGCCAGGGCACGAGCCAGACCACGGGCGCACCTCTCATCTGCTGCCCGGCCGCCGGGCACCGACGGACCGCGAGCACGGAGCCGAGGATACGGCATGGCGAAGCCCGCCCTGACGCGTCCGCGCAGACGATCAGTGGCGATGCCCGCTGCCCGGGGCCTCGGCGATCCGGGTCCGGTCGAGCGCCGCGCGGATCGCCGCCCGGTCCGGGCCCCGTCCGCCGGCCGCGCCCGGCTCTGCGGCCGCCAGGCCGGCCAGGGCCACGCTCCGTCGCTCCCGCTCCGCCTCGAAGTCGCCGGTCCGACGCCCGAGCCGCTGGGCGAGGTCCGCCGCGATCCCCCAGGCGAAGTGCTCGAACCTGGCGATCCGCGGATCCCAGGTCGCGAGGACCGCGGGCGGCAGGCGTTGGGGATGACCGTGGACGTCGCGGGCCAGCGGGCGAACGTAGTGGGCAGCCGCGATCTTCGGTAGCGCCGCCGGTCCGCGCGACGCTCGCGGCGCCGGCGGATCGACCGGCGGCCGCGGAGCGACGACCAGCACGACGCCCAGGTTCGACAGCTCGTCGTCGGTCAGCCCGATCGGCCGGCGCCGGAGCAGGCCGAGAAGCTCCTCGAGACTGGCTGCCTCCGCACTGGCCGCCAGACCGAACCCGAGACCGATCGCCCGGACGACGAGGCGGGCCTGATCACCGGTCGTGTCGGCCGGCGGACCGGCCCCGAGCTCGCCGGCCAGGATCACGGTCGACGACGGATCGTCCGGATCGGTCACGGCTGGTTGCGAGCGCTGCCAGCCGAGGGCCTCGGCGGCGGCGATCCAGCTGAAGTCCTCCGCTGCCCCTTCGAGGGTTCGGCGCCGACGGGCCGTCGGGAGGAGATCGAGGAGCGCCTCGAGAACGGCGCCCCGACCGGCGTGAGCCGCCCGGGTCCGGCCGGGCCCGGCGACGACGAGCGGGACGCCACCGTCGAGGAGCAGCCACAGCAGCCCGGCCAGCTCGGGGTCGAGGCTGCCTGCGCGGATCGCGTCGACGATCGTCGGCCCGGCACTCGGCCGAGCCGCGGTCCGCTGCCGGTCCAGATCGACCCTCCCTCGTGCATCTCCGTGCCGTGCCGGCCGCCGGCCCACCGTACGCGGCCCTCGGATGGGCGTCAACCGGGCCTCGGCGGTGCCCGCTGGCACCGAACCGGGACGTCCGTGGCCCCCGGTCGGTACGACCGGATGCGTGCTCCCGGCCGGTCGCCGCGACTATCGTCCTGACAGGCCGCGGCGCCTCATGGCGCCCTGACGAGGGAGACCGGGACCCGGTGTACGAGACCAGCTCATTCTGCGAGCGCTGTGGGCTCGACCGAGACAGTCTCGGCTCGGCGGGCGCGCGCGAGTTCAACGTCTGCCCGGACTGCTCGAGCTCGTGCTGCTCCAATTGCTGGAACCAGGTCGCGGGCGCCTGCCTCGCCTGCCGGCCCTTCGAGCTTGCCGGGGCGACGACGGCCGGGGCGTGGGCGCTGCGGCCGCCGACGATCGACCTCGAGGCGACCCAGAAGCCGAGCCGACCCGTCGAGCGGCCCGGCAGCGCGACGCGTTCGCCGCGCCCGGTTCCCACGCCGGTGGCTCCGGCGGTCGCGGCCGTCGCCGACAGCTCGGCCTCTGCCCGGACGTACGCCCGGCGTGGCATGGCCAAGGCGGCTCGTCTCGCGCTGGTGATCGCGGTCGTGCTCGCGGTCGTGGTCGGGGTCCGCGCCGTGAACTTCAATGGTGGCGCGGTCGCGGCCCAGGACTCGGTCGCTCCCACGCCCGACCGCCACGACCGAGGAGTGGGTCATCACCGGCTCCTACCCGCCGATCGCCACCGCCCATCCTGGTCTGACCGACCCGTCGCCGCCCGACAGCCGACCGGGCAGCGGAGGCACCAACCCGGCCCCGGCCGGCGGCGGAACCGGTGGTGGTGGGCGGTGGCGGCGGCGGGACCGGAGGACCCGGCGGCGGCGGCGGCTCTACCCCGGGCACCACGCCCACGCCCGTCCCCACGGGAACCGCCGGCCCGACCCCCGATCCGACGGCAACCGATACGCCGACCCGGCTCCGACCGACACGCCGACTGCCGAGCCTCCGACGCCGGAACCGCCTACGCCGGAGCCCCCAACGCCCGAACCACCGACACCGGAACCGCCGACGCCGGAACCGCCCACGCCGGACCCAACGCCGACTCCCTGAGCGGCGTCCCCCGATACGGAGCTCCAGCAGCCCACGACCGATCAGTCGCGGTACCGACCCGGGCCTAATACGTCGGCGGCATCGCTTCGAGCACGAGATCGACGCTCAGCGTTTGGCCCGAGCGAAGGACCTCGAGGTGAAGGGAGTCTCCGATCGGATGGGCCGCGACGATCGCGTCGAGGTCGTGCGTCGTGGGCCTGGGCACGTCGTCGATCTGGGTGATGATGTCGTCCGCTTTGAGGCCCGCCTTGGATGCCGGACCGCCTGGGAACACCGCAGGGGCTGGCGTTCCATTCGGATTGGCACCGGCCCGCAGTAGCAAACCCCGGTCGACCTCCTTGACCACGATCCCGACATATGGAGGTGGCGCGACGTATCGACACGGGATCGCGCCGAATCGCGCATTTCCGGTGTCGTAGACGGTCAACTTGAATCGATCGGAGGTCCGCTCACAGGCCAGGTTGCCGCTGGGGGGATCGGCTGGCTGGTGCAAGGAACCCAACCGACGACCCGACCCGAGATCGATCGTCTCAGCGAGCTCCTGACACATGGTCCGGCTGCCGTCCCCCTCGACGATCACCAGCGCGTCGCGGCCGACGAGGCTGCAGGAGCCCTGTGCGGCCTTCGCGGCCGCTGACGCTTCAGCCTTGGCGGCCTCGCGGCCGCTGACGCTTCAGCCCTGGCGGTCTCGGCGGCCGCCGACGCCTCAGCCTTGGCGGCCAGTACTTCTGCCGCAGTGGGATACGGGCGCGCCGCCGGCGGGGACGTGGAGCCGTCGAACAGCGCTCGCCCCCTGAGCGGTTCGCTCAGCTGGACCCGGACGGAGTCGTACACGTCGAGGATGTAACCGAGGACGCGCCTGCCATTCACGGTGCTCCAGCACCTGTCCGCGTGTTCGAATGCGTCGCTCGGCTGCAGCGTGATGGTCACGGCCGTCGGCGTGTAGCTGACCACCGGCGGCGCCAGCCAGGATGTGTCGCTACGCGGGACAGTCCTGTCCCAGTAGATACAGTCGGGTCGCCCGACCGTGACCGTGACCACGGTCGTTGTCTCGGCCGTCGCCCCTCGGAACCCGGGGGCGCCCCAGCTGACGGACGGTTCAGCCGACCGAGACGACATGAACGGCCAGCCGGCGAGAGCACTGGCGACGACGACGACGAGCACGACCCCGATGGGCGCGACGCGATGGAGCCTCGAACGCGGCGTCGTCGAGCCTGCGGGGCCCACCGGGCTGAGCTCCTTCAGTTTTGCTGACGATCCGTCATCCGAGTTGGGTGGCCGGTCCCGGTCTGGCACGGAAGCGGCCGGCCCCTCGACGGCCAGCTCCCCGCGATCCTCCGACCGTCCATCATGCGCATCCGGCCGCACCTTGACCCGATCTCGATTGAGCCACCACCAGAGACAGATCAGCAACGCGAGTGCCCCGAGGACGAGACGCAGGACGCTCGTGGCCAGGCCATGCGAGAAGGAATCCGCCTCCGGCGTCGATCCCGGTCCGGACCCGGGCGATGGGCAATGGGAGCCACCCTCTGACGCCGGCCGGTTGGTCACCGGATCGATGCATGGGTAGACGTCGAGCACGCACCCGACGGTGCAGACAACGCGCGGTGTGTCGCCGAAGCCGATCCCGGAGCCCCATCCAGCCAGCAGCAGGAGGAAGACTGCCAGTCCGATCGGCGCGAACCGTCGCATTGGACCCCCGCCCGACTACCGCTCGGAGGGCCGATCGGACCTCCCACTGGACGCCCGCAACCTAGGGGTGCGGCCGCTGACTCGTCTGTGACTCAAAGGTACCCAGCCGGTCGGGACCGGCTGGCTCGAACCGAGTGTCGACCGGCGGCAGGCGAGCTCAACATCCGTCGCGCGGTGCCCAACAGTCGGGCCAGAGACTCTCCACCCGTCCGGGCATATCACGGGTTGACACCGCCAAACCGAGAGGCGTACCATCCCCGGGCGCTCGCCGAGCGCCTCGTCACAGTCGATGGGAAAGGAGTCGAACCGCATGTGGAACGACCTCCTCGTCCGACGCGTCACGCCGCCCACCATGGCCGGCGCTCGCGGGAGATCTGCGCCCATCTCGAGGTGACCCCAGGCGGCTGAGCCGCCGGAGACAGAGCCACGAGCCGTGGGCCGGATCGGGCCCCACGGCTTTTTTCATGCCCATCCCCGGGCGTGACGACAGGAGCCGCGAGGCCCAGCGACGAGACCGTCGCCGGAAGGCCCGCGGCTCTCGTGATTCCCGGACCGGAACCGTTCCACTCCACCCGTCCACGTCCACCAGGAGCCACCACCGTGACCACCACGACGCCACAACTGAAGAACGTCCGAACGGCTGTCGTGTCGTCCGAGGGACGCGCGACCGCGACGGATCACTCCGCGTCGCCCGTGTCGCCGGCCGTCCCGGCGCTCCTCGTCGACCGGGTGACCAAGCGGTTCACCGTCGGCCGCCGGCGCAAGCCGGTCGTCGCCGTGGACGACGTCTCGCTCCGCCTGGAGCGGGGCGAGATCCACGGGATCCTCGGCGCCAACGGCTCGGGCAAGTCGACCCTCATCCGGCTCATCTGCGGTCTGCTGACCCTGGACGAGGGCCGGGTCGAGATCTTCGGCCTGGACCTCGAGCGGGACGAGCTGGCGGTCAAGCGGCTGATCAATCGGGTCAGCGTCGACGCCGCCTTCTTCAAGAAGCTCAGCCCGCTCGAGAACCTCAGCTTCGCCGCTCGCCTGTACGGCATCGATGCCGCAACCGGCCGGCGCGAGGCGATGGCGATCCTGGCCAGGCTCGGCATCGGCGAGAAGCGGGTCGGCCGGCCGATCGAGCAGATGAGCCGGGGAATGCAGCAGAAGGTCGCGATCGCGCGGGCGCTGCTCACCTCCCCGACCCTCCTCCTGCTCGACGAGCCGACGACCGGGCTCGACCCCCGCTCGAAGCTCGAGGTCCAGGGGTTCATCGAGGAGCTCCGGGCGAGCCACGACGCGACGATCGTCCTGACGACCCACGACCTGGTCGAGGCCGAGCGACTGTGCGGTCGGATCTCGATCCTCAACGACGGGCGGGTCATCGCCTCGTCGACGCCCGACGGGCTGAAGCGGATGGTCGCCGAACGCTACGACCAGCCGGCCACGCTCGAGGCGGCATTCATGACCTGGACCGGTCGCTCGCTCGACGACGACCTCGAAGAAGAGGAGGACAGCGATGAAGAGGACTGACCCCCGATCACCCGGGGCCTCGCGGCCCCTCCCCCATCACATCCGAACTCAGCGATCCACGAATGGAAGGAACCAGATGTTTCTCGATCCGTCCCTCGCCCGCGTGATCCACGCGGAGCGAGCGGAGCGGTGGCTGGCGGAAGCCGAGGTCCCTCGGCTCCTCGACCGGCCTCCGCGCCGCCCCGTGCGACAGGCGATCGGGCGCTCGATGGTCCGCATCGGCGCTCGGTTGGCCGCCGAGCAGCCGCTTGACGCGGTCCGGTCCCGCTGAGGGACCGGACCCGTCGGGCCCACCTGGAGACCACTCCGTTGACTGTCCTGACCCACGAGCTGAAGGCGAGCTATGCCTTCGTCGAGCGCAACTTCTACCTGACCCGGCGGTACTGGGGCTGGGAGCTGGCGTTCCTCGTGTACTCCGTTGCCGGCGCCCTGTCGATCTCGCTGATCGGGGTCGAGCAGGGCAGCGTGACCCTGCTCCTGTCGCTGATGATCGGGGCGATCTTCTGGAACTACCTGTCGGTGGTCTTCAGCTGGATCGCCGAGACCATCGCGGTGGAGCGCTGGGAGGGCACGCTCGAATACACGATGATGGCGCCCGTCCGGCGCTGGACGCAGCTCCTCGGATCGTGCTCGTACGCGATCGTCTACGGGCTCGTCCACACGGCGGCGATCCTGGTCGTGCTCGTCCTGTTCTTCCCCCAGCTCGAGCTGTCCCGGGCGAACCCGCCGACCGCGGCGGTGTTCATGGCCCTCGGCTCGTTCAGCTTCGTCGGGATCGGGATGATGGCCGCCATCCTGCCGCTGCTGTACGTCGAGCGCGGAGCCCAGATGTGCTTCGTCCTCCAGTCCTGCTTGCTGCTCGTCAGCGGCGTCTACTACTCGGTCGACATCCTGCCGCCCTGGATGCAGGTCCTGTCGCGGCTGTCGCCCGCGACGTACGTCCTCGATGGCGTCCGCAAGGGGCTCATCGAGGGCGCGCCGATCACCGCCCTGTGGTCGGACATCTGGCCGCTGCTGATCATGGCCGTGGTCTTCATCCCGCTCGGGATCTGGGCGTTCGGACGAGCCGAGCGCTACGCCAAGCGGACCGGCAAGCTGAAGCGGGTGGGCTGAGCCATGGGACGGACACAGGCTCACTCCGCGATCAGGACCTCCACCTCGGTATCCACGCCGGGGCCGATCGTCCGGCCATATCGGGGCCCTGATGACCACCCGGCGCTGGCCCGGATCGGCACGGCCGCCCGCGCAGCCAATGGCAGTCCTGAACAGGTGCACGTGGCCCAGCTCGATAACTACTACGCCCACCTGACGAACTGCGACCTGCCAAGGGACTGCCGCCTTGTCGAGCTCGACGGACAGCCAGTGGCCTACGGCCGGACCTACTGGGTCGACCGGAACTCGGGCGAGCGCGTGTTCGAAGCCATCATCTGGGTCGACCCGGCCGCCGTCGGACGAGGGGTGGAAGCCGCGCTCCTCGATTGGCAGGTCGCCCACCTCGACGAACTCGCGGCCGCGAACCCGTCGGACCAATCGGATCGGCCGGCGATCCTGGCGGCGTTCGCGGCGGGCAGCGACGCAACCACGCGAGAGCTCCTCGAGGGCGCCGGGTTCGTCAACGTGCGACGCGGTGCCAGCCTGGTTCGCCCGAACCTCGAGGACATCCCGGACCTGCCGCTGCCGAACGGGTTCGAGCTGAGGCCGATCGATCCCGCAGATCGGGCGATGCACCGGCGCGTGTTCGACGCGATGGTCGTCGCCGTCGTCGACCACTGGGGCAACAGTGCGGACGAAGGCTCCGACGCGAACTTCGAGCTGTTCGTCGGGGACCCACTCCTTCGGCCCGACCTGTGGCGGGTCGCCTTTCACGGTGACGAGATCGCTGGTCAGATCCTCAACTTCCTCGAGCCCGCCCACGACGACGGCACGATCGTCGGCTGGACGGAGTCGATCACCGTCCAGCCCCAGTTCCGGCGGCGGGGATTGGCCCGCGCCCTGCTCGCTGAGAGCCTCCGGACGGTCCGCGACGCCGGCGCAACGTACGCGGCCCTGGGAGTGGACACGGACAACGTTCGCCGGGCACTCGACCTGTACGAAAGCATGGGCTTTCGGATCGTGTCGGACGAGTACGAGTACCAGCGACCTGCCCTGGCAGCCGGGCCGCGAATGGGGGCAGCCAGATGACCTCGACCCACGCAGCGATGGACGACATCCAGATGCCAGGGGTCTCGCCGGTCGAGGGCCTCCGGTTCCGCCACTACCGAGGTCGGGCCGACCACGAGGCGATGGCCGAGCTCAACACGGCCACGCGCGCCGCGAACGGGAGCGTCGAGGTGACGACCACCGAGGAGATCGACGTCAGCTACGCCCATCCGGTCAACTGCGACCTCGGCCGCGACTTCGTGGCCGCCGAGCTCGACGGCCGGATGGTCGGCTACGGGCGCCTGTACTGGGTCGACCGCAACGACGGCTCGCGCTCGTTCGACAGCCTGTGTCATCTCGACCCGGCGGTTCGCGGGCGCGGCATCGGGACCGCCATGTTCGCCTGGCAGCGGCGGCGGATCGCCGAGATCCACGCCGACATGGCCCACGATCGTCCCACGGTCGCCACGACGTACATCCATGGCCAGGACGTCGGTGGGCGCGCGCTCGCCGAGGCCTTCGGCTTCAAGGTCGTTCGACGCTTCGCTGAGCTCGTCCGGCCCGATCTCGAGGCGATCCCCGAGGTTCCGCTGCCCGCCGGGTTCGAGACGCGACCGATCGATCCGAGCGACGCGCCCCTGATCCGGCGGGTCTGGGAGGCGGGTGCCGAGGCCTTTGCCGATCACTGGGGCGAGAGCGCCGACGACTGGTCGGAGGACCAGTACAGCGGGTTCCTCGAGTCGCCCCAGACCACCCCGGAGCTGTGGCAGGTGGCGTTCCACGGGGACGAGGTCGCCGGCCACATCCTCAACTACCTCGGTCCGATCGAGCCGGACGGCTCGCGGATCGGCTGGACCGAGGCGATCGGGGTGCGCAAGGCGTACCGCCGACGTGGCGTCGCCCGGGCGCTCCTGGCGCGCAGCCTGCGGACCGTGCGCGACGCGGGCGCGGACCGGGCCGCGCTCGGGGTCGATACCGAGAACGAGAACCGCGCGCTCGACCTGTACGAGGGCCTCGGGTTCCGGGTGGTCGCCGACGAGTTCGTCTACGAGGGCCCGGTCGACGCGACGGCGGTGGCCCGATGAACGCGCCGGCGGCGCTCGCCGACTGGGGTTGGGACGATGGCCACGCGGCCGCGTTCGCCGGCCAGACCGACGAAGCCCACGAACCGGGCCGCGTGCTGGTCGAGGACCGCGGCTCGTACCTCGTCCGGACCGGGACCGGCGAGGTCCGGGCAACCGTGTCCGGTCGCTTCCGGTTCGACGCCGAGCTGCTCGGACCGGCCGGCTTCCCGGTGGTCGGCGACTGGGTCGTGCTCCAGCCGACCGGCGACCCCGATCACCGGCTCGTCCAGGGGCTGCTCCCCCGACGCACGGCCGTCGTCCGGCGCGCGCCGGCCGACCACGACGCACCCGAGCAGATCCTGGCCGCCAACGTCGACCTCCTGCTCATCGTCAGCTCGCTGAACCACGAGCTCAACACGCGCCGGATGGAGCGCTATCTCGCGATGGCCTGGAGCTCCGGCGCCCAGCCGATCGTCGTCCTCAACAAGGCCGACCTCGCCGACGACGTCGACGGGATCGTCGCCTGGGTCGGGCCGATCGCCGGCGCGGCCCCGGTCCACGCGGTCAGCGCGGCGACCGGGTTCGGGCTGGACGGACTCTCGGCCCGCCTGGCGGACGGTCGGACGGCGGCCCTCATGGGCTCGTCCGGGGTCGGCAAGTCGACGCTCGTCAACGCCCTGGCCGGCGAGCTCGTCGAGGCGACCGCGGCGATCCGCGAGGATGACGCCCGTGGACGCCACACGACGACTCGCCGTCACCTCGTCCGGGTGCCGGGTCGCGGCCTCATCCTCGACACGCCGGGCATGCGCGAGCTCGGTCTGGCCGACGACGACGGCGGGCTCGACGCCACCTTCGCCGACATCGACGCGCTCGCCGCCGCCTGCCGGTTCAGCGACTGCCGCCACGAGCAGGAGCCGGGCTGCGCGGTTCGCGAGGCGATCGCGGACGGATCGCTCGACGCGGGTCGGCTCGCCAGCCGGCGCAAGCTCGACCGCGAGCTCGCTCGGGCGGACCGCGGCAACGACCCCCGGGCGCGGGCCGAGCGGCGCCGGCAGGGGCGCCTCATCCGCAACGCCGTCGGCAACCACATGAAGCTCAAGTATGGAGAGGACTGGTGATGGTGGAGTCCGGTTCGACGGTCGACGTCCGCGACGCTCCGGCGATCCCGGGACTGAGATTCACGACGTTCCGCGGAGACGCCGACATGGGCCGCTTCACCGAGCTCATGACCGCGACCGAGATCGCCGACGGGACGTTCGAGATCATGACCGAGCCGGCGGTCGCGAACTACCTGGCCAACCTGGCCGACTTCGAGGCGACCCGCGACCTGCTCCTGGCCGAGGTCGACGGACGGCTCATCGGGGCCGCCCAGCGGCTCCGCGTCCCACGCGACGACGCCCTGACCTTCGAGCTGCTCGGCTGGGTCCACCCCGACTGGCGGCGGCGCGGGCTCGGTCGGACGATGCTCCGCTACGGCGAGGCACGCCAGCGCGAGCGAGCGGCACTGGAGCCGCGCTCGCCGGACGGCCGGCCGCTGGTCCTCTCGGCCTGGAGTTTCGACTCGACCGTCGGCAACGTCGCGCTCCTCGAATCGGAGGGCTACCGCCCGGTCCGCTGGTTCTTCGAGATGGGGCGACAGCTCGACGAGCCGATCCCGGACGTCGTGCTGCCACCTGGCATCGAGCTTCGGCCGATCCGCGACGAGGCCGCGGCACGGGTCGTCCTGGCCGCGGACGAGGAGGCCTTCCGCGACCATTGGGGCGCCCGGGACCTGACCGAGGCGGACGTCCGCCGGATGCTCGGCGACCCCGACAACGACCTGTCGCTGTGGCAGGTGGCGTGGGCCGGCGACGACGTCGTCGGCTCGGTCATCCCCCAGATCTACCCGTCCGACAACGAGGCGGCCGGCATCCGGCGCGGCTGGCTCGACCGGGTCAGCGTGCGGAGGTCCTGGCGTCGCCAGGGCATCGGGCGGGCGTTGATCGCCGCCGCGCTCGCCGAGCTCCGACGGCGGGGCATGGACATCGCTTCGCTCGGGGTCGATTCCGGCAACGCGACCGGCGCCCTTGGGTTGTACGAGGGCATTGGGTTCCGGCCCGAGAAGCGCTCGGCGGCCTACCGCAAGCCGATCGAGCCCGCCTGACCGGAGGTCCGGTGGCCGAGAGCACCGATCGGGACCATCGGATGCAGGCTGCCTCGCCGGACGCCCGCTAGGATCGGGCGATGACCGCCCGTTCCGACCGTCGCCGCCGCGCGTCGACCGAGCTCCGGATCGCGCTCGTCCTGGCGATCGTCGCGCTGCTGGCGGGCTCGACCGGGAGCGCGCTGGCGAAGCCGGTCGTCGGAGCGCCGGGCTGCCAAATCTTCCCGGCGACGAACGTCTGGAACCGGCGGGTCGACGCGTTGCCGGTCCGGTCCGACTCGGCGGCGCTCATCGCGTCGATCGGGGTCGGGCGGTCGCTGCACCCCGACTTCGGCTCGTACAGCGGCTACGGCATCCCGATCTCGGTCGCCAACCGCCTGACCCCGAAGAAGACGGTCAAGTTCACCTACAAGTCCGAGTCGGACAAGGGTCCCTACCCGATCCCGAAGACCTACAAGCGCGAAGCCGGCTCGGACCACCACATCCTCATCGTCGACAAGGACGCCTGCAAGCTGTACGAGCTGTTCGCGGCGAAGAAGTCGGCGAGTGGCAAGTGGTCGGCCGGATCGGGCGCGATCTGGAGCCTGCGCTCGAACAAGCTCCGGCCGGACTCGTGGACGAGCGCCGACGCCGCGGGCCTGCCGATCCTGCCCGGGCTCGTCCGCTACGACGAGTACGCCAAGGGCGTCATCGCCCACGCGATCCGGTTCACCGCCCCGACGACGCGCTCGGCCCACATCTACCCGGCCCGTCACGACGCCGGCGACGGCAACGACCCGGCCCTCCCGCCGATGGGCCTTCGGGTCCGGCTGAAGGCCTCGGTCGACGTGTCCCACTTCCCGCCCCAGGCCCGGGTGATCCTCGTCGCGCTCCAGCGCTACGGGATGATCCTGGCCGACAACGGGTCGCCGTGGTACATCACCGGCGCGCCGCACCCGCACTGGAACGACGACCAGCTCCACCAGCTCGGGCAGATCACCGGCGACATGTTCGAGGCGGTCGACACCACGGGGCTGA
>CAVWJB010000008.1:0-113842 GCA_963755285.1 uncultured Chloroflexia bacterium
CTTCTACCGGGCAAGAGTAGCCCGGGCGTCCGCGTCGCGGCATCGAGCCAGCGCTTACCCTATCGGCATGAAGGGCGATCGCGTCGAAGCCGTCGTCGACACCGGCCAGGGCGTCCAGACGTTCGAGCTGGTGGCGACCCGGGCTGGACGCCGGCTCGAGGTGATCACGAGCCGGGGCGTGGTCGAGGTGCGCGAGGTCACCCGGACCGGCGTCCCGGTCCGGACCGGCCGGTTCATGACCTCCCGGCTCATCGCCCTCGTCGAGCACCCGGCCCGGGACGCGAGCGGCCGGGTCGAGGTGTCAACCCGCCACCGGCTCGCCTCCGAGAGCTGAGCCGCGAATCGCGAGACCCGGCCGAAGCCGGGTCCCGTCGAGCCTGGAAGGCGAGCGGTCAGGGCAGCTGGATCAGCTTCGTCCCGCCGACCAGGGCATTGGCGGCCTGCTTGAACAGCTCAGCGAGATTGGTGCTCGCACCGGAGGACTTCGGCAGGCAGAAGAAGTGGTCCTTGTCGTCATTCTCGGTGCCCGGGCATCCGTTGTCATCGAACGAATCGGTGGCCATGTCGGCCAGCAGCCTGGTCGCCCGGAGGCCTCGATACGGACCCGACGTATCCGGGCACAGGATGTTGTTGCCGCCGTCGAGACCGAAGCCGATCGTGAAGATCTCGATCCCGCTGGCCTTGGCGTCGTAGGCGGCGTCGTACGACTGGGAGCAGTAGTTGGGACCGCTCGTCGTCGAGTTGTTCGGCTGCCCGTCGGACATCAGGATGATGCCCTTGGTGACCGTTCCCGCCCGAGGGCTGTTGTTGAGCTCCCAGGCGGCGGCCGTGATCGGGTCGCTCAGGTCGGTCCCGGTGCTCGAGTTCGTGTAGCAGGTGATGGCATCGTCCATCGCGCTGCCGGCTGCCGCGTAGTTCGCGTCGATCGGGGCACCGTTGCCGGTGAGGCCGATCGGGACCCAGCGCCGCAGGTCGGCCGGCATGTTGGCGCTCCCGATCGAGCCGGCCGGCTGGGTGACGCAGCCGCCACCCGACTGACTCGGGCCGAGCATCCCGAACGCCATCCATTGCTCATTGGGGTTGTAGGCCCTGCGGACCGCCTGGGCGGCGTTCTTGGCGTTGGTCGTATCGACGCCACTCATGCTGCTCGTCCGGTCGACGACGAGCACAAGATCGACGGGTTCGGATGGTTTGGCGCCGCATGGCCCCTTGCAGGCCGCCGACAGGACGTGGGCCTGACCCGACTCGACGCCCACCGCTCGACCGAAGTCGAATGCGACGGAGGCGGTGCTCTCGAGGACGATCGTATTGCAGGTGTCGCCCTCATCAGGGATGCACACCGACGAGCAGATCGTCGCGTTGCACGTCCAGGAGGCGTTCGGTCCCGGATCGCACACGGCAGGGATGTCGGACGCACGCGGCACGCCGGACGCGCTCCCGACGACGCATCGGAAGCCCACCGTCACGCCGGCCGGCAGGCCGCCGGGGAAGTTGTCGTCGGCGTACTGGAGCGCGATGTCACTCGCGTTCGTGGGGCACGTGGGTCCGCTCGTGGGACAGGCGGGCAGCTGCGACGCCCCGGCGAGAGACCCGGCGTCCATCGCATTCCAGAGGTTCTGGTTGGCGTTGCGCAGGACGCCGACGTCGATGACGAGGGCGGCGAAGCCCATGATCACGACGATCGCGAGGACGAACAGGACGATGATCTGGCCCTGCTCTCGCTTCGGCTCGCGGCCCGGATTCGACATGTCGATTCCTCTTCGGACGGTCGGTCGCTTCATCTGGCTGCCTACTCGATCCGCATCTGGGTGGTCGACGACAAGTCCAGGTTGTTGCCGAAGGCGAGCGGCCAGATCATCCGGTAGCCGTAATCGACCCGGACGACCACGGCGTCGCCCGACTGCCACTGCGGATTCGTGCAGGCCACGAACGTCGAGCCGGACGGGCGCTGGCAGGTGATCGTCACGTTGAGATTCGTCTGATCGAGGCCGGTCGCCATCGAGTCGACGCGGTCTTCGATGCCGGTCAGGTTCCCGGGCTCGACGACCCCGAGGCGGGCTCCTTCGCGGGAGGCGTTGATGATCGTCATCTGGGCATAGAGCCCCAGCCCGAAGTCGAGGATCCCGGCCAGGACCAGGAGGAACACCGGGAGGACCACGGCGAACTCAACCAGGGATTGACCCTCTCGCCGGTTCCCGAAGCCCACTCTCCGTCGGTAGTCCTTGGCCGGCTGTCCGGCGAGAGGCCGGCCCGGTTGGCCGTCGATGATCGTGCGGTGTCTGGTCCGCGTCGCGCGCTCGATCCGGTTCATCTGAACTCGGTCCCCCTATTGACGCCGGCGTCGGCGCCGTAGCCCTTACGCGCTATTCGCGCGCCCCGGTCAAGGGAACCCGACGTTGGGGGTCCTAGTTTTCAATGGAACTTTCATCGGTGTCGCAGGGCACCACTTTTTGGTGACTGCGGGCACCATTCACGAGGGCGACCACCAAATGGCCGCGAATCGCGCCCGCGAATGTCAGCGAGCGGACCGTCGTCGGGGCCGCTTCGAGGTACTAGCGGGCGCCGGGTTTCCCGGTACCTTCGGGTCGTCCGAACCTGGTGGGTCGGCGGGCCATCCGCCCGAGCCGCAGTCGGCCGTGAGCCGGACACCGGTACCGCCTGGCTGGCGCCATTCGTACGGCGCTCTCATGCACCAGAGATGCGGAATACGCACCCTTTCCGGGTTGACGCCGCTCAGGCCGAGGTCGACACTCGCCGGGCCCAATTCCCGGAATGGCGCAGGACGCCAGGGGTCCGATGACCGGAGCCAGAACCCGACCCTTCCGGATCGGCATCGCGATCGCAAATGCCAGGTAGCCTGACTCGCCGGCAGGACGAGCGGGGTCGCTTGCACCTCGTCCTTCAGCCGACGTCCGAGGAGGTCTTCGAGCCGGACGCCGTCGCGGACGCGCCGCTCATTCGCTTCATCGCCTACGGCCTGCACGAGCGCGTGTTTGGCTGGGTCCGGCTGCGAGCCGATCGGCTGACGGACCTGCTCAACGCCCACGACGAGCTGCACCTCGCCGAGGTCGAGATCGAGAGCCTGGAGGACGGGATCACGCGGTCGGTCGACGAGATCGTGATCCGGCGCGGCGATCTGATCGCCGTTCACGCCACGGGTCCACGCGGCGACGCCACCCGTCGCCAGCGGACCCGGACGCATCCCGTGGCGATCCAGTCGGGCAACTACCTGATCGGGGGGCACCTCCATGCCGATCCGGGAGCCGATCCCATCGCCAGCGTCGGCGGCCGCCCGGCGATGCTGCCGCTCACCGAGGCATGGATCGAGTACTGGGCCGGCGGAGAGCGGCGCCACCAGGCATCGGGCACGATCGTCGTCAACCGCGACCAGGTCGATTGGATCCGGGTCGTCACCGACGACGATCTCATCGGCGGCGGGCTCCGTCCGATCCCTCCGCTGGTTCGGACCCGGTGGCCGGGAGCGCGCCGGTTTCGGCGCAAGCCCGCTGATCTCAGGCCGGCGTCAACGACCGCCACGTGTCGAGCGCCCATTGCCAGTCGGCAGGGTCCCCGAACGTGACCCGAACCGCCGCGCCGCGTCCCCAGGTCGCCGAATAGCCGTCGACCACGCCGACCTCGACCCCCGAGCTGGCATCCGCTCCGAGGCGTGCGCGACCGACCACGTTCCCCGCCTGGTGGGTGAGCCCTTCACTGCCGAGATCGCCGGCCACCTGCTGGAGGAACGCCGCAGGCGACATCGGGCCGCTGTCGGTCCCGGTCTCGACCGCCGCCAGGGTGATGCTCCGGCCACCATCGCCACCCCACCACTCCTCGGCGCTCCGTCGCTCCGCGAACGAGCCGGGCACCTCGAGAGACCAGCCCGCGTGGACGACGGTGATCGGCGCCCGCCGATAGCCGATCAACGGTCGATCGTCGGGCGTGGTCGCGCTGCGCTCCTCGACCAGCCTGACGGCGGCCGGGTCCTCGATGCCGCGGATCTGGAGCAGCTCCTGCCACTCGCGCCACGGATAGGCGAGTGACGGATCGAACGGGAAGGCCTGCCACAGGAGGCGAGCCACCTCGTCGAGCAGCTTCTGTTCGGCCGGTTCCACGGCCGGTCGCCAGCGAACCTCCGTCCACATCAGGCACAGGGCGCGGTTGAGGAGGTACCTGGCATCGGTCGCGTCCGCCCACCAGGGCGACACGTCGATCGCGACCTGGGGATCGGCGAGGGCCCGGTCGAGCCAGGCATCGTCGCGCGGACCGAGCATCGTGGCGATCGCCCCGTCGAAGGTGTACTGGATCCCGGGCGGGGTCTCGAGGTAGATGCGACGACCCTCGCGCTGACGAGCCTCACGGGCGGCCGAGAGGGCGTGCCCGAGCCATCCCAGGTAGGCTCGCTCGACGGCCTGCCGCTCGTCGACGGTGCCTTGGCCGGTCGCGGGGTGGGCGCCACCGGTCAGCTTCAGGGGTGCCGGCGCGCCGTCGGCCGGCGCGTCTCCCGAGTCGGCCGAGGCGTCCGCCGCCCAGTCGATGGACAGGTCGGCCGCCAGCCGGCTGGCCAGCCGGGCAACGAACCGGTGGTAGCCCGGTCCCGCTCCGGCCGTGACGGCGGACAGCGCCGCTCCGCCGTTGGTTGCCGAGAAGACGGCCGCCGGCGCCGCCGGGTGAAGCTCGACCAACAGCTCCTGCTCGCCGGACGGCGTCGTGCGCGGCTGGATCGACCGGACGAGATCGGAGTACTCCGAGCCAACCCACTGCTCGATGTCGGCGAGCAGCCGCTCGGCGGACGGCACCCTGGGGATGATGCCGCGCTTCGATGCCTGACCGGCGACCTGCACGGCGAGGGCCACGCGTCAACCTCGTGTGAACTGCGACGAATGGACATCGACCATACCGAAGGGCGGGCCCGTCGGGACACCGAATTGGTACTGGACGAGGCGTCCAAGAGTCCGATCGAGCAGGGCCGGCTGGTCAGGCTCGATCGGTTCGGGGCCGCTCGTCGTCCGCGACCAGGTGGATCTCGATCCCGGGCAAGGCGGCGAGGACGGTCTCGGCGAGCGACGGTCGACGCAAGCCGGCCACCAGGCGCGCCTCGTGGTACGGCAGCACGAGGTGGGTCGCCCGGCGAGCCCGGACGACGCCGATGAGCCCGTCGGCCGGCTGGCTCGCCTCGGCCCGGACGACCTCGGCCCCGAGATCGTCGGCGTAGTCGAGGTTCTCACGGAGGTCCCGCTCGCGATCGAAGGCCCGATGCTCGCTGGCCGGTGTCTCGACGACGATCGCGAGGAGCGGGACGTGGAGCGCGCTCGCCAGCATCGCGCCCCTCCGCAGCGCGGTTCGACTGGCGCCGGTTTCGTCCACGGCCACCGCGATCCGCTCGGTGACCGTCGAACGGCTGCCGAGCCCGCCCGGCCCGATCTCGGCGAGCTGCTCGTCGACGGTCTGGGCCACGAAACGCAGCGCGATCTCGCGCAGGGCGGTCAGGTTCGGCTCGGTGAAGAACCGATCGAGCGCGACCTCGGTCCGCTCGGGTGGATAGACGTTGCCGTGCCGCATCCGCTGGCGGAGCGCGTGCGGGCTCATGTCGACGAGCTCGACCTCGTCGGCTGCCGCCAGGACCTCGTCCGGAAGCCGCTCGTTGACCGGCGCCCCGGTGATCGTCGCCACGGCGTCGGCGACCGACTCGAGGTGCTGGACGTTGCAGGTGCTGATGACGTGGATGCCGGCGTCCCGGATTGCCTCGACGTCCTGCCAGCGCTTCTCGCGCGGCGAGCCGGGCACGTTCGTGTGGGCCAGCTCGTCGACGACCGCGACGGTCGGATGGCGAGCGATGATCGCGTCGGTGTCCATCTCCTCGATGACCACGCCCCGGTACTCGACCCGGCGTCGGGGCAGGATCTCGAGTCCATCGAGGAGGGCCGTCGTGTGGATCCGGCCGTGGGGTTCGACGAAGCCGACCGCGAGATCCGTCCCGCGGTCGACCCGTCGATGCGCCTCCTCGAGCATCTTGTAGGTCTTGCCGACGCCGGGGGCCATGCCGAGATAGACGCGGAGGCGGCCGCGGCTCGACTCCGTGTCCGCTCTGGTGCGCGCGAGCATCTCCTCGGCCGTCGGCCGGACGTCGAACGCGTCGCGCTCCGGTGTGGTCATCGGCGGATCATCGTGCCAGGAGTCCATCGAGATCGAGGTTCAGCAGCAGGACGTTGACCCGGGGCTGCCCGAGGAAGCCGAACAGGGGCTGCTCGGTGTGGCGGGCGACGGCCGCCTGGACGTCCGCCTCGGTCATCCCGCGAGCCTTGGCGACTCCGGGCACCTGGTATTGGGCGGTCGCCGGGCTGATGTCCGGGTCGAGCCCCGAGGCCGACGTGGTCACGAAGTCGACCGGGATCGGCGTGTCGCCGTTCTGGGCCCGCAGGGCGTCGACCTGCTCCTGGATCCGCTGGATCAGGGCTTCGTTGGTCGGACCGAGGTTCGAGCCGGCCGAGGAGTTCGCGTCGTAGCCGTCGGCTCCGGCTGCCGACAGCCGGCCCGAGAAGTACTTCGGATCGCTGAACGCCTGGCCGATGAGGCTCGACCCGATCGTCCGGCCGTCGGCCGTCTTCACGAACGAGCCATTGGCCTGCGAGGGGAAGGCGACCTGGGCGATCGCGGTGATCGCTGCCGGGTAGATGAAGCCGGTGATGACCGTCAGGGCCAGCAGGAGCGCGATGGCCGGCCAGAGCTGGTGTCGAACGAATGTGCGCATGTCGATCCGTCCTAAGCGAGGTTGAGGGCAGTGATGACGAGGTCGATCAGCTTGATCCCGACGAAGGGAGCGATGATCCCGCCAAGCCCGTAGATGAGCAGGTTCCGCTGGAGCAGCTCGCTGGCCGGGGCCGCCCGGAAGGCGACGCCGCGGAGCGCCAGCGGGATGAGCGCGACGATGATCAGGGCGTTGAAGATGACCGCCGACAGGATCGCGCTCTGGGGTGTCGACAGGGCCATCACGTTCAGCGCGTTGAGCTGCGGGTAGACCGTCACGAACATTGCCGGGACGATCGCGAAGTACTTCGCGACGTCGTTGGCGATCGAGAACGTGGTGATCGAGCCGCGCGTGATGAGGAGCTGCTTGCCGATCGCGATGACCTCGAGCAGCTTGGTCGGATCGGAGTCGAGGTCGACCATGTTGGCCGCCTCCTTGGCCGCCGAGGTCCCGCTGTTCATGGCCAGGCCGACATCGGATTGGGCGAGCGCCGGGGCGTCGTTCGTCCCGTCGCCGGTCATCGCCACGAGGTGGCCGTCGGCCTGCTCCTTGCGGATGAACGCGATCTTCTCCTCGGGGGTGGCCTGGGCGATGAAGTCATCGACCCCGGCTTCGCGGGCGATCGTGGCCGCGGTCCGCGGATTGTCGCCGGTGATCATCACCGTCCGGATGCCCATCTTGCGGAACTCGGCGAACCGCTCGACGAGGCCTTCCTTGACCGTGTCCTTGAGCTCGATGAGGCCCAGGACCTTGCCCTCGCTCTCGATCACCAGGGGCGTGGCGCCGAGGTCGGCGATCCGGTCCGAGCCGACGGTGATCTCGGCGGGCAGCCCGCCGACCTTCTTGTCGATGGCGTCGACGGCGCCCTTGAGGATCACGGTCCCGGCCGTGGTCTTGACCCCGCTCGTCCGGGTTTCGGCCCGGAAGGGGATCTCTTCGGCAATCTCGGCCGACAGCTTCGCGAGCCCGGCGTCGTCGCCATCTCCCGCGGCCTCGCCGAGCGCCGCCAGGCGAGTTCGGGCGAGGTCGACGATCGAGCGACCCTCGGGGGTCGTGTCCTGGATGGACGAGACGAGCGCGGCGCGGACCGCGACGGCCTCGCTGACTCCGGGTGCCGGGGTGATCGAGGCGGCGAGCCGGTTGCCATAGGTGATCGTGCCGGTCTTGTCGAGGAGGATGACGTCGACGTCACCCGAGGCCTCGACCGCCCGGCCGCTCATCGCCAGGACGTTGAACCGGGCGACCCGGTCCATCCCGGCGATGCCGATGGCCGACAGGAGACCGCCGATCGTGGTGGGGATCAGGCAGACGAGCAGGGCGACGAGGGCGACCGTGTCGACGACGATCCCGGCGTACTGGCCGAATGGCCGGAGGGTGACGACGGCCATCAGGAAGACGATGGTGAGTCCGGCGAGCAGGATCGCCAGGGCGATCTCGTTCGGCGTCCGCTGGCGCTTGGCGCCCTCGACGAGGGCGATCATCCGGTCGAGGAACGTCTCGCCCGGGTCGGCCGTGACCTGAACCACGAGGCTGTCGCTGGTGAGTGTTGTCCCACCGGTGACCGAGCTTCGGATGTCGGTGCCCGGCTCCTTGAGGACCGGCGCCAATTCGCCGGTGATCGCGGCCTCGTTGACGTAGCCGACGCCCTCGATGACGTCGCCGTCACCGGGGATCGTCTCGCCCTCCTGGATGACGATGATGTCGCCCTTGCGGAGCTCGGACGATCCGACCGACTCGAGCGTGCCGTCGGCCTGCCGGCGATGGGCGGTCGTCTCCGAGCGGGTCTTGCGGAGCGTCTCCGCCTGGGCCCGGCCACGCGCCTCGGCGACCGCCTCGGCGTAGGTCGCGAACAGGACGGTGAACCAGAGCCAGATCCCGATCTGGACCTGGAAGCCGAGTCCGGCGGGACCGGTCACCGGCTGGATGCCGGTGACGTTGGCGATCGCGATGATCGTCACGAGGGCCGCCGTGATCTCGACCACGAACATGACCGGGTTGCGGATCAGCTTCCTGGGATCGAGCTTGCGCAGCGACTGGGGCAGGGCCGCCCGGAGGAGATCCGGGTCGAGGACGCCCCGCGGCTTCGGCGGCTCGCCGGACGGCTTGGCGCCGCCACCGACGACGAACCGCTGGAAGCGTCGCGTCCCGCGACCGAGATCGACCGAGAGGAGCGGACGTGTGAGGCTCATGACCCGAATACCTTTCCGGCGTTCTGGAGGAGCTGCTCGACGATCGGACCCAGCGCCAAGGCCGGGAAGAACGTCAGCGCGCCGACGATGATGATCACGCCGATGAGCAGGATGCTGAACAGGATCCCGGTGGTCGGGAACGTGCCGAGCGAGGGGGCGACGCGCCGCTTGGCGGCCATCGACCCGGCGATCGCGAGGATCGGCACGATCATTCCGTACCGGCCGAGGAGCATCGCGAAGCCACCGGTGATGTTGTAGAAGGGGGTGTTGCCGGTCAGCCCGGCAAAGGCCGAGCCGTTGTTGCCGGTCTGGCTCGAGAAGGCATAGAGGATCTCGCTGAAGCCGTGCGGACCCGGGTTCAGGGGACCGGCCAGCCCCTCCGGGGTGGCGGTCGCCAGGGCGGTGAAGCCGAGGATGCTGAACCCGAGGACGAGGACGACGAGCATCGCCATCTTCATCTCGAACGCCTCGACCTTCTTGCCCAGGTACTCGGGCGTCCGGCCGACCATCAGCCCGGCGATGAACACCGACAGGATCGCGCCGATGACGAGCATCCCGTACATCCCGGCGCCGATGCCGCCCGGAGTGATCTCACCGAGCTCCATGTTGAACAGGGGGACCAGGCCGGCGATCGGCTGGAAGCTGTCGTGCCAGGCGTTGATGGCACCGGTGCTGGTGCTGGTCGTGATGGCCGCCCAGAGCGCACCCGGGACCGCGCCGAACCGGACCTCCTTGCCCTCCATGTTGCCGAGCGCCTGGTCGATCGCCGAGGGGAACAGTGGGTTGCCGGCCGCCTCGTTGTGCATCGCCACGACGGCCCCGACGAGGAACACCGCGGCCATCGCTCCGAAGATCGTCCAGCCCTGGCGCTGGTTGCCGGCCATCTTGCCGAACGCGAAGGTCAGGCTGAATGGAATGGCGAACATGAGGACCATTTCGACGAAGTTCGTCAGCGGGGTCGGGTTCTCGAACGGATGAGCTGAGTTGGCGTTCATGAACCCGCCGCCGTTGTTGCCGAGCTCCTTGATGACCTCCTGCGAGGCGATGGGGCCGAGAGCGACCGTCTGCTGGCCACCCTGCAGGGTCGTGACGGTGGCCGGCGCGTCGAACGTCTGGGGCACGCCCTGCCAGACGAGGAACACCGCGATGACGACCGCAATCGGCAGGAGGACATAGAGGACACCGCGGGTCAGGTCCACCCAGTAGTTGCCGATCGTCTTCGCGCTCCGCCGGACGAGGCCACGGATCAGGGCGATCGCGATCGCCATGCCGGTTGCCGCTGAGGTGAAGTTGCGGACGGCCAGGAGGGTCATCTGGCTGAAGTAGCTCGCGCCGGTCTCACCCGAATAGTTCTGCCAGTTCGTGTTCGTCTCGAAGCTCACCGAGGTGTTGAACGCCAGGTCGGGCGTCTGTGCTGTTGCCGCATTCGCATTGAGCGGCAGCACGTCCTGGAGACGGAGCACGACGTAGCCGACGACGATCGCGACGAGCGCCATCAAGAGGACCGACAGGGCGTAGCCCCGCCAGCCCTGCTCGACGGTCTCGTCGATGCCGGCCACGCGGTACACGCCGCGTTCGATCGGACGAAGGACCGGGCTCAGGATCGTCCGCTCGCCGGCCATGACCTTGGCGATGTAGCTCCCGAGGACGGGCGTGATGAGCAGGATCGCGACGGCGAACGCGATCAGGAGGAGGAGGTCGGGAATAGCCATCGATCTAGAAGTCCTCCGGCCGGAGCAGTGCCCAGATCAGGTAGATGAAGACGAACGCCGTGGCCAATCCGGTCAGCAGCTCGAGACCGTTCATGACCGCACCCGGTCGCACAGGACCAGGTAACCGGCGAACACGAGCGTGCACACCACGCCGATGAGCAGGATCTGCAGGTCAGTCATCTCGGGTCTGGGCCTCCTTCGGGCGCAGCAGTCGCTCGATCGTCGACACGAGCGTTTCGAGCGGGAACGGCTTGGGCAGGTAGCCGGCGACGTTGAATTCGCGCAGCCGGCTCGGATTGACGGCGGTCGCGGTCGCGATCACGACCGGAGGGCTGCCGGCCGCCGCCAGTGCGGGGTCGCGGAGCAGCGCCCAGCCCGTCTCTCCCGGCAGGTTGATGTCGAGGATCAGCAACCCGGGCCGGTGACCGCCACGGAGCGCCGCGAGTGCGTCCTCGCCGGACTCGGCCTCGATGATCCCGTAGCCATGAGCACGGAGATGGCGGGCGAGCGTCGTGCGCAGCGCCTCGTCGTCCTCGACGATCAGGATCGTCGCCTTCATCGATCGTCCTCCTTCGCCCGCGGTCGTTCGACGATGAGGTCGGAGCCGTGCTCGCCGCTGTGGAACAGGGGTCGGACTCGCAGGCCTCGGACAGCAGCCCCCTCCCGCGCATGCGGGAGCAGCTCGTCGCCGAACCGCAGGCCGGCGACGGTCACGCTCGGGAAGCGCCCCGAGGCGACGGCGTCGAGCGCCTCGTCCACGAGCCGGAGCTCGTGCTCGAGGGTCGAGCTCGTCCGGCCCGCGTCGAATTCGCCAAGGACCTTGTCATCCACTCCCTGACTGTGCGCCCGACCTCCAAGATGGAGCGCGGGTCGGCGGCTCAAACCGACTCAAGGCCGTCTCAAATCGTGTGGGCCTGGTCCTCGTTGGCATCGCCGTGACGGACCCGGTAGCCGACGCCCGGCTCGGTGACGATGAGGTCGGCCAGCTCGCCGGCCGGGTCGGCCGTGGCGAGCTTTCGGCGGAGCTGGCTCAGGTAGACATGGACGTAGTGGTCTTCGCCGACGTACGCCTCCCCCCAGACCGCCCGAAGGAGCCGGCCGCGGGTCACGAGCCGCCCAGGGTGGGCCAGGAGGACCGCCAGGATCTGGTACTCGCGTGGACCGAGCTGGACGTGGCGACCGCCGACCCGCACCTCGTGCGCGAGCGTGTCGAGCTCGATCGAGCCGTTGCGGATAACGCCCACTTCGTCCGCCGCCGACCCGCCGGAGCGCCGGAGCGCGGCCCGGATCCGGGCATGGAGCTCGGCCATCCCGAACGGCTTCGTCACGTAGTCGTCGGCACCACGCTCGAGCGCCTCGACCTTCGTCGACTCCTCGCCACGGGCCGACAGGATCAAGATCGGCGTCGTCGCCTCGTGACGGACCCGACCGACGATGATCAGGCCGTCGCGATCGGGCAGCCCGAGGTCGAGCAGGATGAGATCGGGCCGTCGCGCCTCCCAGCGACGGAGCGCCTCGGCGGCGGTGCCCGCCTCGACCACCTCGTAGTGGTGGAGCCGGAGGTTCCGGGCGACCTCGGATCGGGTCCCCTCGTCGTCCTCGACGAGCAGGACCGTCGGCCCTTCGATCCCACGCGACGTCATGTGCTACCGACCTCGGCGATCGTTTGAGCCGGCGCCGCGGGCAGGTCGACGTCGATCGCCAGGCCACCGAGGTCGCTCTGGCGTGCCGCGACGCTGCCGCCCATGGCGTCGGCCAGGCCGCGGACGACCGCCAGCCCGACCCCGGTGCCCGGCCGCGATCGGGTCGCACGGCCCTGGACCCGGTAGAACTTCTCGAACAGCCGGGGCAGTGCGTCGACCGGCACGCCCGGGCCGGAGTCCTCGACCGTGAGCCGGATCGAGCCGTCGTGCTCGGTCGCTCCGATCCGCACCCGCTCGCCGATCGGCACGTACTTCGCCGCATTCTCGAGCAGGTTCGTCACGATCTGGTCGAGGAACACCGCATCGACGAGCGCGGGCGTCACGACTCCAGCCAGGTCGATCTCGAGCAATCGCCCATCGAGCCGGTCGTGGAGACGGGCGACGGCCGGCAGGACCGCATCCGACAGCTCGACCGGTTCGAGGTCGGCGCGCAGCGCCCCGGCCTCGATCCGGCTGAGGTCGAGCAGGTTCGTGACGAGCCGGTTCAGGTGCTCCGCCTCGCGATCGATGGCCAGGGCGCTCGCCCGCCGGTCCTCATCCGAGATCTCGAGATGCCGGTCGAGCATCGTCCCGGCGGCAGCCCGGATCGTGGCCAGCGGTGTCCGCAGGTCGTGGGAGACCGACTCGAGGAGCGCCGACTTCAGGGCATCGCTCTGGCGGGCGATCTCGGCCAGCTTGGCCTCCTCGGCCAGCCGGTCCTGCTCGAGCGCCTGGCCGATCTGGTCGGCCGCCGCGGCGAGCAGGCGTGTCTCTGCCCGACCGGGCTCCCCTGCGCTCCGTGCCCGAAGGCCCCAGACCGAGCCGATCGTCCGCCCGGCCGCCTCGATGACGACCCGATGGGCACGCATGCCGGAACCGTTCGTCCGACGCCCACCCGGTTGATGAACCTTGATCCACTGGGCCGGCGTGTCCCCGGGCATCCGGCGCAGGACGGCGTGGCTGGCGGTTGGGGACGGGATCGGATCGCTGCCACCGGTGTCCGCGACGACCCGCTCCGGGCCCGCTTCGCGGGTCAGTCCGATCCAGACCCGGTCGAGGTCGGCGTCCCTCTTCAGGGTCGCCGCGATGTCGTCGAGGACGGCGATCGTCGCGGACCGGGTCGCGAGCGCGCGGCTGACGCGGAACTGGGCCATCGCTTCGCGCTCGCGCTCGACCGCCGACTCGGCCCGGGCTCGCTGGCTCGCCGCGAGCTGACCGACCACGATCCCACCGACGAGCAGCAGGACCAGGTTGAGCCATTCACCGGGATCACTGACGACCAGCGTGTAGAGCGGCGGCACGAACAGGAAGTCGTAGAGCAGGAACCCGCCGACGGCCGCCAGGATCCCCGCTCCCGTGCCGAACGTCATCGCGCAGATGAGCACGGCCAGGAGATAGGCCGACGACGCGTTCGGGATCCCGACCGGGCCCTCGAGGATGGCGACCAGCCCACTGACGGCGATGAGCGAGGCCACGGTGAGCCCGATCGCGACCGCCCTGCGCCGATCGCCGGCGAGGTGCCTCAGCTCCATGCCGGCATCATAGGCTCGCTGGACCGTCGGACTCCGCTGCTCTCAGACCGGGCGCTCGAGGGCGGCCGCGACGTGACCGGCCGTACGCACCCCGCGTTGGCGTCGCAGGTCAGTCGGTGAGGTCGCGACGGGACATCCCCCAGGCGCCGAGGAGGACTCCACCGACGGCGAGCACGAGACACAGCCCGATGCCGACCGGATCCCAGACGCCGATCATCGGTTGGCCCAGGTGCGCCGTCAGGGCGAGCTGGTGGACCCAGTCCGGAAGCTTCAAGGGCGGCGCGATCAGGTCGATCAGGTAGGTCGCCACGACCACGAGGGCGGCGATCTCGGCCGCCAGCGACGTCCGCCACAGGCCGCCGACGGCGAAGCCGATCCCGACGATGGCGATGGCGTACAGGCCGAGCGCCGCGGAGCCGAGCACCGGCTCGACCGCAGACAGACCGCCGGATGCCGCGCCGAGCCCGATCCCGGCCGCGAACAGCACGGTCATCACGACGACCGCCAGGATCGCGGAGATGCCTCCCGCGAGGACCCATCGGGCGCGCGCCGTCGGGGTCGCGAGGACCATCTCGAGACGGCCGTCGGTCTCGTCCGACGCCCACTTCGAGACGAACGTCGCCCCGGCGAACCCGGCCGCGATGAAGAACAGCTGGACGTACAGCTGGAGGAAGCCGCCCGCGGACGCAAGGTCGAAGTCCGGGAAGATCGTGCTGAACATGCGCAGCAGGTCAGGGCTGCTCGCGATCTGGTCCGCCATCGGCCCGACGAGCGAGGCGAGGAGCGCGCCCATGATCGCCAAGCCGATCCCCCATGAGAGGGCGCGTGGCAGCTGGTCGCCGAAGGCCCGGCTGATCGGGCCGCGCACGCCGAGGACGTCAGCCGGGAGTCCGGGGAGCGACAGACCCGCGGTGACTCCGAGATCGCGCCTCATGAACAGCTCGACGCCGATCACGAGGAAGACGACGGCCACGATCCCGACCAGGGCCAACCCCGCCCAGTCGTACTCGCCGACGAGTGCGATGTGATCCGCGGTCCAGCGGAACGGGCTCAGGGCCGCGACGGGTCCGAGGACGTCCAGGCCGTTGGCGACCCACAGGACGATCATGACGAGACCGGCGACGCCCGCCGCGCCCGAGCGGCCGAGAACCGGCGCCAGGGCGAACGCCAGGCCGCCGAAGAACAGGGCGATGAACCCGACCCACAGGGCGAAGCCGAGGGACGACAGCGGCGGGATCGGGTCACCGAGCGCGGCGTCGCCGAACAGATTGGAGCTGACCGTGGTGGCGATCGCGAGAATCGCCATCGCGAGCCCCAGCATCGTCAGGTGGGCGGCCAGCTTCTCGAGCGCGATCCGGCGCTTGCCGAACGGCGTGGCTGCGACGAAATCGAGGCTGCCGCGTCGGGCCTCGCCGGCCAGGGTCGAGGACAGGGCCAGGATCGACCACAGCGCGGTGCCGAGGGCGAACACGGCCCCGTACTTCCAGCTCATGTAGCCGCCGAGCGTGCCGAGCTTCTCCGGCTTCCCGAACAGGTTGACCATCGAGGCGGGCATGCTCCCGATGAGCTTGTCCACCTCCAGGCGCGATTCCGGGGACGGGAACACGCTGGAGATGGCGACGCCCATGACGAGCGCCATCCCACCGAGGAGGCCGGCGGCGATGATGAAGGCGAGCCGCGAATCGCGGATCGTCTTGCCGTAGATGCTCCCGAACCCGTACAGGCGCCGGTGGAGCGGGATGGGTGGGAACGTCGCCGCGACGGGGCGCGGCGATCCGGCGTCAACGGCCATGATCGGCCACCTCCACGGCCTGATGGTCGTACTCGGCGAGGAACGTCTCCTCCAGCGATGGCTCGCGCGAGACGAAGTCCAGGAGCTCGTAGCGGGCCGCCGCCCGGACGACCGGGGTGATCGGCCCGCTGACCCGCATCCGGAGGACGTGGTCCTCCGCGCTGACGTCCGACACGCCCGGCAGCGCCTCGAACTCGGACGTCGGAACCGGGCCGGCGAACCGCAGCTCGACCTGGTGGTGGGCGAGGTCGCGCAGGGCGTCGACCCGGTCGACCCGGGCCAGCCGGCCGTCACGGATGATCGCCACCCGGTCGCACGTCTTCTCGGCCTCGGACAGGATGTGGCTCGAGAGGAAGACCGTGCCGCCGTCGGCGACCACCTCGCGCAGGAGCCCGAAGAACGTCTGCTGGACGAGCGGGTCGAGGCCAGCGGTCGGCTCGTCGAGGATGAGCAGCTCCGGCCGGTGCTGGAGGGCGATGACGAGACCGACCTTCTGCTTGTTGCCCTTCGAGTACTCCTTGAACCGGCGCGACGGGTCGAGGTCGAATTCGCTCGATGAGCGAAGCCTGGTACGCGCGATCGACGCCGCCGCGAAGGTTCGCGAAGTACTCGAGCGTCTGGGCGCCGGTCAACCGGTCGTACAACGTGAACTCACCTGGGAGGTAGCCGATCCGGCGATGGATTGCCACGGGGTCGACCGTGGTCTCGATCCCGAACACCGTCGCCCGGCCGCTCGTCGGCCGGATGTGGTCGAGGATGACCCGGATCGTGGTGGTCTTGCCGGCGCCGTTCGGTCCGAGGAACCCGAAGACCTCGCCCTGCTCGACCGTGAGGTCGACCTCGACGATCCCGCGATGGACGCCGTAGGACTTGGTCAGCTTCTCGGTCTGGATGATCGTGGTCATTCGGACACCTTTCCGGCCGCCACCAGGGTCGACCCACCAGCTTCGGCGTGCTCGCGGTGGAACCGCTCCAGCAGGGCCGGGAACTCGCGCTCGAGGAACGCATAGATGTCGTGGACTTCCTGGAGCCTCGCCCGGGCCGCGGATGGGCGGTCGGACATCAGGGTCAGACCGTGCGCGGTGATCCGGTTGAACCGTCCGTAGGCGGCCATCGCGGTTTCGAAGAGCGCCTCGAACCCGCCCGGCGGGACGCTGAAGTACTCGCGCCGGTCGCCGCGCCGCGTCGTCCGGTGGATGAGCCCGGCCGTCGTCAACAGGCGGGCGGTCCCACTGATCGAGCCGCGGCTCGCCTGGAGCGCGAGCGCCAGGTCGGCGGCGCTCTGCTCGGGCGGGTCGCAGATCAGCAGCCAGCCCCACATCCGGCCGGACATCGGGGTCATCCCGCTGGAGCCGAGGAACTGGCCCATCGCCTCGACGAAGACGGCCTGATCGTCGGTCATGCTCGGCAGGCTATTCCTGTCAGAACGTTCAGTCAAGACTGAAACTAATGACGGCCGGATGATGGTCTGCTTTCGACTCGACCGCGCGATCAGAAGGTCAGGACCACCTTGCCGAAGGGGCGGTCCTCGATGAGGTGGCGGGTGGCAGCTGCCGCTTCCTCGAGCGGGTACGTCCGGTCGATGGCCGGCTTGACCTTGCCCGAGCTCAGCAAGGGCAGGATGGTCCCCCAGGCTTCGCCGTACGCCTCGGGCGGTTGGAAGTAGATGTTGAAGCCCTGGATCGTCGTCGAGCCGCCGGCTCCAAGGGCGCTCCAGATCAAGGTCAGCGAGCTCACGTTGAGGTCGGTTCCAGCCGGATAGCCCATCTGGATCACCCGGCCGCCTGGCGCAACCGACTTCAGCGCCTCGCCCGTGATCGCGCCGCCGATCGAGTCGAGGGCGACGTCGACGCCCTTGCCGTCGGTCAGGCGCATCACGCCCTCGCTCAGCGACTCCTTCTCGAGGTCGACGACGTCGGTGTAGCCGAGACTGCGCGCCAGGTCGGCCTTCTCCGTCCGGCCAGCTGAGGTGATGATCCGACCCGCGCCCTGGACGCGAGCGAGCTGGATCGCCGCATTCCCGACCGACCCGCCGACGCCGGGGATCAACAGCGACATGCCGGGGGTCAAGCCGATGCCCCTGGCCAGGGCCAGTTGCGCGGCGACATAGGCGACCGGCACAGCGGCGGCCTCGACGTCGCTGAGGTTGTCTGGCACCTTCGTCGCGTCCGTCGGCCCGGCGGTCACGAGTTCCTGCCACGTCCCCGATCGGGCGAATCCGTAGGCGCCCATCAACATCACCCGCGTTCCTGCCGGGAACGCCGAAGACCCGGTCACGACGACCCCTGCGCCTTCGTTGCCCTGGATCAGACCGGGCGGTACCTGCGCGACCCAGCCTCGCCGGACGGTGTTGTCGAACGGGTTGACCGAGGCGGCGGACATCCGGACCACGATCTCGCCGTCGCCGGGGACCGGTTCCGGCACGTCCACGAGCTTGAGGACGTCGTAGTCACCGTATTCATCGAACCGAACGGCGCGCATCGCGATCTCCTGACGTTCCGACGGCGCGCGCGGCGTCGATCCGATCGGTCGACGCCGCCTCCGCCGGTTGGGGTGGGTCCGCCGCTGCGGCTGGACCCCAAGGCTACGCCTCCTGGGTCACCGGGATGTCCTTGGGCTGGTAGAACGCCCCGAGGTTGAACGCGTAGACGAGATGCCACAGGTAGACGGCCACGAGCCACTTCCACCAGTCGGCACCTAGGTTGACCATGAAGATGCCCGCGCTCTTGCCCGGACCGGCGAGGTTCGGGAAGAGGTTGATCCACCACACCGCGCTCAGCGTGGCGAGGATCAGGCCCCAGATGAACGCCTTCGCGAAGTTGCCCTTGATCGTGTTCGCGATCGGCAGCAGCGGGTGGATTCCGAACGCGTAGATGAGGGCGAAGGCCACGCCCTGACCGTAGTGGACCACCCCGCCGAACGCCGTCAGGATCACCGGGTCGGACATCCCCTTCGGGTCCATCGCCGAGTTTCCGAACACGAGCAGCCCATTGAGGTAGTTGAAGTTCAGGTCCGGCAGGGCGATGCCGTGGTACCACATGCCCAGATTCGTCGTCACGTGGGTGGCCACCAGCCCGGCCACGATTGCCACGATCAGCCGGTGCTTCGTGACGTAGTTGCGCCAATCGTCGATCAGCGTCGCCAAGGTCGCCCTCCTCTCCAGGAACGATCTCGCAGGTTGCCGACCGTTGGCGATCCGCACATCGTGCCGCGATGCGAACGATGGGGCGCTCTGCGAACAACGCGGTCATCGTAGTTGCCCTGTCAACCGACTGCCCGACTGTTCGTGGCGCGCCCGCGGCGGTCAGGTGATCCGGTAGACCGCGTCGGCGAGCTGGGCGAGATTGCGGACTTCGAACACGCCATCCAGGGCCGGCCGATAGGCGCCGACGATCGAGTCGGTCGTGTCCCAGTCCGCCTCCGGCTCCGGGTTCAGCAGGTACACCTTGCGCGCCCTGGCATGGAGCTGGCGGAGCGCCTCGACCTGTGGCGGGCGATGGTTCGATCGGGCATCGCCGGTGACGATCACCGTGGAGCGCGAGTCAATCGACGATCCGTAGCGGTCCCAGAAGCGCCCGAAGACCGCGCCGTAGTCGGAGTGCCCGTCGTCGCGGATCACGTCAGCCCGGTAGATCACATGGCGCACCTCGAGGAATGAGGCAACGTCCTTGAGATGCTCGCTCAGCTCGTCGATGCCGTCGACGAACGCGAACGATCGGATGCGGGAGAACTCGGTCGTCATCGCCTGGAGCAGGGTCAGGGTGAACGAGGCGAATTCGGCCACCGAGCCGGACACGTCGCACAGGAGGAACAGGTCCGGCCGGACGACCTTGGGTCGCTTGAACTGTGGTTCGAGGAGCACGCCGCCGGACGACAGGGACCGCCGGACGGTCCGCCGGACGTCGAGCCGGCCCCGGTTCCGCCGCCGGCGTCGCCGGGCCATCTTCGTGGCCAGGGCACGAGCCAACGGCCGGATCGCCTCGCGCATCGCGGCCATCTGGCGGGGCGAGGCGCCGAGGAAGTCGATCTCGTCGACCCCGAACATCTCGAGCCCGAGACTGGCCGGCTCGGCCCCGCGAAGCTCGGCGAGCTGTCCGCGGATCTGCTCGGCCAGCATCCGCTTGAACGCCTCGATCCGCTCGCCCAGCTCGGCTCGGACGGCTCGCTCGTCGATCCCGTCGGAGCCGGCCGCCGCTCGCTCGCTCGCCAGCATCTGGCCCATCAGTCGTGACAGCTCGAGCGATCGGAGGACGCGGTAGGCGAAGTACCGCTCCGACGCGTCGGGCTGGGAGCCGAGACCCCCGAACTGGTCGATCGACATCCCGGCCAGGATTCGCATCGCCTCGGGATCGCCGCGCCGGATCGCGTCCATGATCATGTCGAGCAGCTCGAGCGCGTCGTCGCCGGTCGCGCCCTCGAAGCTCAGCCGGTCGAGGCTCGTCGTGATCTGGCGCGGGCTCGCGGCCGGCGCTGCGCCGCCGTCGGTCCGATTCGGATCGGCCCGCAGGGCGAAGTGGAGCGCGAACAGGACCTCGAACGTCCGCACGTCCTCGGACCGCTTGACGAGCGTCGCGGCCAGCGCTCCGCGGACCTGATCCCGATCCAGCACGTCGATCTGCCCCAGGGCATCGGTCGCGTCGATCACGTCGGACGTTGCGACCGGGACCCCGGCTGCGCGCAGCTGGCCGACGAGCCGGACGAGCTGGGGCAGCAGCACGCCCACGGCCGACGAACGAGGATCCGATTGCACGGTCATCGACGGTCACAGTAGGGTATGGCGCCAGGCGGCCGGGCGGCCGGCCGCCGAGACCGACCGACGTGAGGCCGATGCCCTCGTTCGACCCGACCCGCGCCCCGATCGGACGACTGACCCGGCTTGGCGTCGTCCTCGACGGTTCCTCGCCGGCGTCCCGCCTCGTCGCGCTTGCCCGGATGTGTGAGCGCGCCGGGATCGACGCGGTCTGGTTCGCCGACCGAACTGAGCCGTCCGTCGACGGTCTCGTTCTCGCCGAACAGATTGAGGCGGACCTCGACCGGGCGCACCTCGGTCTGCTGGTCGATCCGGAGCGCCGTTCGCCTCATCAGCTGGCGGTCGGTCTCGCCCGGCTCGTCGGATCCACCCGGGCACCCGTTGAGGTCACGATCGACGAGAGCGGACTGTCGGCCCCCGAGTACGTCGAGGCGCTCAGCGTCGAGCTGTCTGCCATCGCCGTGCCGCGACCGCGAATCGCAGCGGTCGCCGGGACGGGCGACGCGATCGGCCGACTGCTGACGGCCGTCGACGACGTCGTGCTGCCGGGCTGGCGTCATCCCGACCTCGAGACCGCGGCTGACGAGGCCCGAGCTGCTGCGGTCGACATCGGGCGCGACCCGGCCAGCCTCGGGGTCGCCGCGCTGCTGCCGGTCTCGATCGGCCGGACGGGGGCCGAGGCGACCGCCCGGGCGGACCTCGATCCCCGGTTCGCCGAGCACGGTCATCCGGCAGACATCGGCATCTTCGGGACACTCGAGGAGTGCCAGGATCGCGTGATCGCCCTGGCCCACGCCGGGATCACCGATCTGCGCTGCGTGCTGCCAAACGCGCCGGACGTCCACGACGTCATCGCCCAGCTGACGGCGATCGCGGTGGGCACGACCGAGGTGCTCCGGCCCGGTACGCTCCGGTCGCCGGCTCCGCCGCCGCCGGAGGGCTGGGGTGGACGGTTCCCGGAGCCGCCGCGGGCGTCGGTCAGCGACGGTTCCAGACGGCGCTGACCCGGCGGGCGGTCTCGAGGACGAGCGGCAGGAACTCGCCGCGGAGCGTTGCCGGGTCGACCCGGCCGGCGTGGGCGCAGACAGACAGGGCCGCCCCGACCCGACCGTTGCCATCGGTGACCGGCGCAGCCACCGAGCAGAGACCCTCCTCGAGCTGCTGATCGACGATCGACCAGCCCTGGGCGCGGACCTCGGTCAGGATCCCGCGCAGCTCGTGCTCGTCGACCACGGTCTTGTCCGTGTAGCGGGCGATCGCCGACTGGGCGAAGTAGGCCTCGAGCTCGGCGTCCGGCAGGAACGCGAGGAGGACGCGGCCCTTCGACGTGGCGTGCGCCGGCAGGCGCGAACCGACCGTCACGGCGAGGGTCATGAGTCGCCTTGTCGGGGTCCGGGCCACGTACAGGATCTCGGTCCCGTCGAGGATGGCCACGGAGGCCGACTCGCCGAGCCGGTCGGTCAGCGACTGGAGGTACGGTCGGGCAAAGTCCCATGGGTCGTTCGACGTGACGAATGGCTTGGCCAGGTCGAGGACGGCGGACGTCAGAGAGAATTCGCGGCGATCGACCGCCACGTAGCCGAGCTCGTGGAGCGTGAGCAGGATCCGGCGGGCCGTCGCCCGCGACAGGTTCGTCCGCTCGGCGACCTCGCTGATCGTCAGGCTCGAGCCCGCGCTGCGGAACGCCTTGAGCACGGCGAGCCCGCGCTCGAGAGACTGGACGTGCTCCGACCGCTTGCGTGTCGGCGGCAAAGACCCGGTCTCGGCCCGTCTTGACATCGCTTCCTCCGCGGTCGGATACTCGTGCGTAGAGCGTACACCGTTCGTATGGCGAACACCATGCGCCGTCCGGCGGGCCGCCTGTCCGCGTGCCACCCCATCCTAGCGCACGACGAGGAGGAGTCCGGGTGCCAGGGCTATCGAGCTACACGACCCGCTTCGGCTCGCTCGCCGACTACCAGAAGGGCGAGATCGACCTCATCGACGACGATCCCCGGCGATACGCCTTCTCGAACATCTTCGAAGTTGCGTCCAATGCCCGCCCGTACGACAAGATTGCCGTCGGGCGGAACCGCCAGTACGTGCTCGAGGCGATCCGGGCGGAAGGTACCTCGAGCTGGCGGACCGCGGCCCACGACGAGTTTGCGCTGGTCATGGACGGCACCGTCGAGATCCGGCTCAAGAAGCTCGGACAGGGCGATCCGGGGCCGGGCTCGGAGCGTGGCTCGACCGAGCTTCCCGGCGGGCCGACCGGCGCCGCGATGGGCCACGTCGTCGCGCGTCGCGGCCACATGACCCTGCTCCCGGTCGGTGCCGCCTACCAGTTCCACGCCGACCAGCCCTCCGTGATCCTGCTCCAGACCCAGGAAGGCCCCGACACTGTCTTCAAGTGGGCCGAGATCATCCAGACCGAAGCCTGATCCGTGTCGAGGAGACCGCGATGAGCATCGCCGCCCCGGTCAAGGTCAACGCGAGCGAGCCGAACCAGTTCGGGTACCGCACGTTCAAGCTCGGCGAATTCACGTTCAGCCGGGACGAGTACTTCGTCTATGTCGAGTGGCCGACCGGCCGCCACGTGATGTCGGCCGACGCCTGCCTTCGGGCGCTCCAGCGCGACGTCGCCTGGCAGTTCTTCTACGGGATCGTCAACTTCGACGGCGTGATCGGGACGGCCAACCACTACGGGACCGTGGACCTGTTCGCCGGCCGCTACAACGACGCCTATCGCAAGGCCGAGCTCGACCACCTCGAGAACTTCGAGACGCCCCTGATCAAGGCGACCTTCGAGGAGATGCTCGACGATTGGACGAACGAGGGCTTCGACCCCTTCGCCAGCCCGACCGAGACCGGGAGCGCGTTCGGCATCAAGAACGGGGACAACCGTCCCGCGATCACCCGCCACCGGGTCACCGCCCAGCGGATGGTCAACGTCCCCGGAGACGAGGGGCTGCGGACCGACGCCAACGGCCACCCGATCAATCGCCAATTCGCCGACGTATCGCAGGACGAGCCGGAGATCCACCCGGAGCCCGGATTCGAGGGCGAGGTCAACGCGTTCAACCTCTTCGCCTACCTGTCGCGCTCGCCGGTTACCTGGAACCCATCGGTCGTGTCGGTCTGCGGCGACAGCCTGTACTGCCCGACGACCGAGGAGTACATCCTGCCGATCATCCACGGCAACGACCGGGTCGAGTGGTTCGTCCAGCTGTCCGACGAGATCTACTGGAACGTCGAGGATCGCGACAGCGGGGTGGCTCGCTCGAAGGTCGTGATGCGCCCTGGCGACGTCGCGGCGATGCCGGCCGACATCCGCCACCAGGGTTACGCGCCCAAGCGGGCCATGCTCCTCGTCTGGGAGAACGCCGATCCGGCCCTGCCCGGCCTGATCTCGAGCGGCCAGCTGCCGTCGGTCCCGATCGAGTTCTGATCCGAGCTGGACGGCAGGCCACATCCAACCAGGCCGCCCTTCGATGACCACGGTCGAACGCGGGCCTGAGATGAAGATCCAGGATCGCCTGTTCATCGGCGGGCAGTTCGTGCCGGCTGCCGACGGAGCCGAGTTCGACACGCTCAACCCGCACGACGGCTCGGTCCTCGCCAGCGTCGCCCAGGCAGGCCCGGAGGACGTCGACCGAGCCGTATCCGCCGCCGCCGAAGCGTTTCCGGCCTGGTCCCGACTCCAGGCGTCGGCCCGCGGCCGGTTGCTCCTCCGCCTGGCCGACCGGATCGAGCACGAGGCCCCCGAGCTGGCCAGGCTCGAGAGCCTCGACACCGGCCACCCGATCCGCGACAGTCGCGCCCTCGACGTGCCCCGGACAGCAGCCACGTTCCGCTACTTCGGTGGCATGGCCGACAAGATCGAGGGCAGCGTCGTCCCGGTCGAACCGGGCTTCCTGAACTACGTCCTGCGCCGACCGGTCGGGGTCGTCGGCGAGATCGTCCCGTGGAACTTCCCGCTGATGTTCTGCAGCTGGAAGATGGCTCCGGCTCTCGCGGCGGGCAACACGGTCGTGCTCAAGCCGGCCGAGCTCACCCCGCTGTCGTCACTCCGGGTGGCCGAGCTGATGACCGAGGTCGGCTTCCCGCCCGGGGTCGTCAACATCATCCCCGGTCCCGGACGGACGAGCGGGGCGCACCTGGCCGCGCACCCGGGTGTCGCGAAGATCGCCTTCACCGGGTCGACCGCCGTCGGGCAGGAGATCGTCCGGGCCTCCGCCGGCAACCTCAAGCGGGTCCAGCTCGAGCTCGGTGGCAAGGGCGCCAACATCGTGTTCGCCGATGCAGACCTCGACGCTGCCGTCAACGGCTCCGCCTTCGCGATCTTCCACAACCAGGGTCAGGCCTGCATCGCCGGCTCCCGGCTCATCCTCCACGAGAAGGTCGCCGACGAGTTCCTCGCCCGGTTCATCGAGCTGGCCAATTCGATCCGGCTCGGCGATCCGCTCGATCCCGCAACAGAGATGGGCCCGCTCACCTCCGCGGGTCACCGCGACCGGGTCCTCGCCTTCGTCGACGTGGCCCGCGCCGAGGGCGGCGAGGTCCTGACCGGCGGGACGCCGCCGGACGACCCGGCTCTTGCCGCGGGCTACTACGTCCGCCCGACCGTCGCTCGAGCGGACACCGGATCGAGGGTCTGCCAGGAGGAAGTGTTCGGGCCGTTCGTGACCGTGACCACGTTCCGGAGCGACGAGGAGGCGATCGCCCTCGCGAACGGAGTTGAGTACGGCCTGGGCGGCGGGCTCTGGACGCGCGACGTCCAGCGGGCTCACCGGGTGGCCCATGCGATCCGGTCGGGGATGGTCTGGATCAACACCTACAAGCGGGTCAACCCCGGATCGCCATTCGGTGGAGTCGGCCGGTCAGGCTATGGCCGGGACATGGGCTTCGAGGCGATCCACGAGTACACCGAGGTCAAGTCGGTCTGGCTCAACGTCGATGCCGACATCCCGCCCTGGTACCCCCGCTGACGTGCCCCTCCACGAGTTCACCTACGACGCCCTCCCAGGCCGGGTGATCTTCGGCGTTGGCGCGATCGACCGGGTGCCGGCCGAGGTCGCCACGCTCGGTGCGGAGCGGGTCCTGCTCGTTGCCGGCGACCATGAGCGGGAGGTCGGCGAGCGGCTCGCGAAGTCGCTCGGCAGGCGTCACGTCGGCACCCTGGGCGAGGTCCGCGCGCACGTCCCGTCGGAGCTGGCCAGGTCCGGCCGAGTGGTCGCGGTGGAGCTTCGGGCCGACCTGCTGATCACGCTCGGTGGCGGGTCGACCACCGGCCTCGGCAAGGCCATCGCCCTCGAGCTGGGCACGCCGATCCTGGCGATTCCGACGACGTATGCCGGGTCCGAGATGACCCCGATCTGGGGGCTTACCGATGCCAACCGGAAGACGACTGGCCGCGACCCCCGGGTCCTGCCGAAGGTCGTCGTCTACGACCCGGTCCTGACCCTGTCGCTGCCGCCTCGACTCAGCGCGGCGTCGGGGATGAACGCAATGGCTCACTGCGTCGAGGCAAGCTATGCCGAGGGCACGAGCCCGGTCGTCACGACGATGGCGCTCGAGGGCATCGGTGCGCTGGCGAGAGCGCTCCCGCAGATCCTCCTCGACCCCGACGACCTCGAGGTCCGTTCCGACCTGCTGTACGCGGCTTACCTGGCCGGGTCGACGCTGGCCAGCGCGGGCTCCGGGCTCCATCACAAGATCTGCCACGTCCTTGGCGGGGCGTACGACCTGCCTCACGCCGAGACCCACGCGCTGATCCTGCCCCACGTCGTCGCGTTCAACGCGCCGGCGATGCCCGAGGCAATCGACCGGATCGCGCGAGCCCTCGGCGTCGACGATCCCGCCGGCGGCCTGTTCGATCTCGATGTCGAGCTTGGGCTGCCGACACGCCTCGGCGACATCGGGATGACCACGTCCAGTCTCGACGAGGCGGCGGCGCTGATCGCGCGGGACGTCGTCGCCAATCCGCAGCCGGTCGACATCCCGTCGTTGCGCCGCCTTCTCGGCGATGCCGCGGAAGGTCGCCGTCCGACGGTCAAGCCATCGAAGGGAGGACCGAACTCGACCGGGCCGGATGGTCCGGTGCAGCAGCCAGCCCCGCGCGTTCCGCAGGCGACTCACGTCGGGTCGTCGTAGCACGGCAGGAGGAGGACCGAAGCATGGCCACGCAGCCCCGCGATCCCATCGGCAGCCCGGGGGACGCGGCTCGCGACCCCCTCAGCGAGGACCGGCTCGCGCGTGTTCTCGGCCGACCGGTCCCCCGGCGAGACTTCCTGAAGCTCGCCGCCGCGGGCGGCGCTTCGGCCGGTCTTGCCGCGTTCCTGGCCGCCTGCAATTCGAGCGGTGCCACCTCGGCTCCGTCCACTGGCGCCGCGACCCCGACCGCTGCACCAGCGGCTTCTTCTTCGATCTCCGCGGTGGCGACGCCCGGCCGGCCGATCAAGATCGGCTTTGTCAGCCCGAAGACCGGACCGCTGGCCGGTTTCGGCGAGGCCGACGACTTCGTCCTCAGCGACCTCAAGGACACCTTTGCCAGCAAGATCGTGATCAATGGCGTCACCCACCCGATCACCGTCCTGGCCAAGGACACCCAGTCGAGCCCGGATACGGCGGCCCAGGTCGCTGGGAGCCTGATCTCCGACGACAAGATCGACTTGATGGTCGTCGAATCGACCCCAGAGACGACCAACCCGGTGGCCGATCAGTGCGAGGCGAACGGCATCCCGTGCATCTCTACGGTGGCCCCATGGCAGCCGTATGTATTTGGGCGCCAGAAGCCGGGCACGGCTCCGCCGGATGCCAAGCCGTTCGAGTGGACATACCACTTCTTCTGGGGTCTCGAGGACGTCATCTCGACGTTCCTCGACATGTGGGGTCAGACCCCGACGAACAAGATCGTGGGAGGCCTGTTCCCGAACGACGGAGACGGCAACGCGTGGGGCGACCCGACGAATGGCTTCCCGACGCCACTCAAGGCGGCCGGATACACCATGGTCGACCCGGGCCGGTATGAAAACCTGTCTCAGGACTTCACCGCCCAGATCAATGCCTTCAAGAAGGCCGGCGTGGAGATCCTGACCGGCGTCCCCCTCCCGCCCGACTTCACGAACTTCTACAAGCAGGCGATCCAGCAGGGCTTCCACCCCAAGGTCGCTTCGGTGGGCAAGGCACTGCTCTTCCCGTCGTCGGTCGAGGCGCTGGGCGATCTCGGCGCGGGACTCTCGAGCGAGGTCTGGTGGTCACCCTCCCACCCGTTCAAGTCGTCGCTCACCGGAGCCACGGCCCAGGCGCTCGCCGACGGATACACCACGGCAACCGGGAAGCAGTGGACCCAGCCGATCGGATTCGCGCATGCCCTGTTCGAGGTCGCCGGCGACGCGTTGAAGCGAACCACGAACATCGACGACAAGGCAGCCATCCGCGACGCGATCAAGGCGACGAGCCTCGACACGATCGTCGGCAAGGTCGATTGGACCACCGGAAAGCCGTTCCCGAACGTGTCGAAGACCCCACTCGTCGGCGGCCAATGGCGTAAGGGAACGAAGTTCCCGTACGACCTGGTCATCGTCAGCAACAAGGACCACCCCGAGATCCCGTCGAGCGGCACGACGCTCCAGCCGATCGTCTGACCGCGACCGGAGGTAGGCTGCCTATGGTGCCGCTGCTCCAGCTCCAGGGCGTCTCAAAGTCATTTGGACAGGTCGTCGTCGCCGACGACCTGTCCTACGACCTGGAGCCGGGCGAGGTCCTCGGGGTCGTCGGCCCGAACGGTGCCGGCAAGACCTCGATGCTCAACCTCATCAGCGGCAACCTGTTCCCCGATCGCGGCCTGATCCTGCTCGACGGTCGGGACGTGACCACGCTGCCGGCCCACGCTCGAGCGCGAGTCGGGATCGGCCGGACGTTCCAGGTCCCTCGTCCGTTCGGCGGGATGTCGGTCTTCGAGAACGTCCTGGTCGGGGCGAGTCGGGTCGAGCCACGTGAGCGGCTCGACCGATCGGTCGAGGCGCTCGACCGGGCGGGCCTGCTCGGCCAGGCGAACACGATCGCCGGGTCGCTCCCGCTGCTCGACCGGAAGCGGCTCGACCTGGCCCGCGCTCTCGCCGGCCGGCCGCGCCTGCTGCTGCTCGACGAGATCGCCGGCGGGCTCACCGAGGCCGAGGTCCAGGTCCTGATGGGGACGATCCGGGCGCTCAAGACCGAGGGCCTGGCGATCGTCTGGATAGAGCACATCGTCCAGGCGCTCGTGTCTGTTGTCGATCGGATGATGGCGACGAACTATGGCCGGAAGCTCGTCGAGGGCGATCCGCGAACGGTGATCGCCAGTCCCGAGGTCCGCTCGGTCTACCTCGGGCACAGCGTGACCGGATGAGCCTCCTCGACGTCGATCAGGTCAGCAGCTACTACGGCGACTTCCAGGCGCTCCACGACTTGTCGCTCGCCGTCGACGCCGGTCAGACGATGGCGATCATCGGCGCGAACGGAGCAGGGAAGTCGACCTTGCTCAACGTCATCGCCGGGCTCATTCCGAACCGGGCCGGCTCGGTCCGCTTCGACGGACGGGCGATCGACAGCCTGCCGGCACACGCCCGCGTCGAGCTTGGGATCTCGCTCGTTCCCGAAGGTCGGCGAATCTTCCCGAGCCTGAGCGTCGCCGAGAACCTCCTGATCGGGGCCTACCGCAAGCGGGCCGGCCCGTGGGACATGGCCGCGGTCTTCGACCTGTTCCCGCTTCTTCGCGAGCGAGCCGACCGGAGCGCGGCGGTTCTGTCGGGCGGCGAGCAGCAGGCGCTGGCGATCGGTCGGGCCCTGATGGCCAACCCGCAGCTCCTGTTGCTCGACGAGGTCTCGCTCGGACTCGCCCCCATCGTCGTCAACCAACTCTACGCGGGGATGCCGGTCATCGCCTCGGCCGGGACGACGATCCTGCTGGTGGAGCAGAACATCGAGCAGGCGCTGGCCGCTGCGGCGAGCGTGTACTGCCTGCTCGAGGGCCGGATCTCGCTCGCAGGCCGGACCGCCGAGCTGTCCCGTGAAGCGATCGTGACCGCCTACTTCGGGATCTGAGGAAGCGCGATGGAGTGGCTCAACGCGGTCGTCCAGGGCGTCCTGCTGGGGGGCCTCTACGCGTTGCTCGCCACGGGGCTGTCGCTGATCTTCGGCGTCATGCGCCTGGTCAACCTGGCCCAGGGCGATCTCGGCATCCTGGCCGCCTATCTGGCTCTCGTGATCGTGTCGGCCACCGGACTGAGCCCATTCCTGACGATCCCGATCGTCGTCCCGGTGATGATGGCCTTCGGCTACGTCCTTCAGCGGACGACCCTCAATCGGACGGTCGAGGGCGGCCCGCTGCCGTCGCTGCTGCTCACGTTCGGCCTCGCCGTGATCATCCAGAACGTGCTGCTCGACCTGTTCACGGCCGACTCTCGCGGCCTCGACGCCGGAGCGATCGAGAACGCCAGCCTTCGAATCAGCGACGAGGTCTCGTTCGGAGCGTTCTCACTGCTCACGTTGATCGTGGCCATCCTCGTTCTCGGCGGCTTGAGCTGGATGCTGGCCCGGACCCAGCTCGGCCGTGCGCTCCGCGCCGTGTCCGACGACCAGGCGGCTGCGCGAATCGTCGGAATCGACAACAAGCACCTGTACGCCGTGGCCATGGCGATCGCCTTCGGTACGGTCGCGATCGGAGGCATCTTCCTCGGCATCAGGACCACGTTCGGACCCGCGGACGGACCGGTCCAGCTGATCTCCGCGTTCGAGGCGGTGATCATCGGCGGGCTCGGATCGCTCTGGGGTACCCTGGCCGGCGGGATCGTCCTCGGGGTGGCGCAAGCGCTCGGCAACCAGATCAGCCCGACCTTCCAGCTGCTGGCCGGTCACCTGGTGTTCCTGGCCATCCTCCTGTTCCGGCCGCGCGGCCTGTTCGCCCGCCAGACTGAGCGCCAGGCATGACCGCGGCGGCCGGTTACCGGGTCGCTCAGACGACGACCGCCAACCGGGTGGCTGCAATCGTCGGGATGATCCTGCTCGTCGTGCTGGCCAGCCTGCCGGCCTGGGGCGACAGCGGGACGATGCGGCTGCTGATCGAGTTCTTCACGCTGCTCGCGCTCGCCCAGATGTGGAACCTGCTGGCCGGATATGCAGGGCTGGTGTCGATCGGCCAGCAGGCGTTCATCGGGCTCGGAGCGTACGGCCTGTACGTATTCGTCGATCTCGTCCACGTCCACCCGATCCTGGCGATCGCGATCACCGCCGCCGCCGTGGGGTTGATCGCGCTGGTCACATCGTTCTTCGTGTTCCGGCTCGAGGGCGGCTACTTTGCCGTTGGGACGTGGGTCATTGCCGAGGTCTTCCGCCTGCTGGTCGCCTCGAACAAGTCGGTCGGGGCCGGGACCGGCGTGTCGATCCAGTCGCTGGCCCAGTTCGGAGCGCAGGGTCGGATCGCCCTGACGTACTGGCTCGCGCTGGCGGTTGGCTTCGGAGCGGTGGCCGTCGGCGTCGTGATCATGCGATCGCGGTTGGGCCTGTCGCTCCGCGCGATCCGGGACAGCGAGATGGCCGCCCAGAGCCTCGGCGTGAACGTCTTCCGGACGAAGGTCGCGGTCTATCTCGTGGCCGCGGTGGGCTGTGCTGTCGCCGGCTCGGTGATCTACATGAACCTGCTTCGGATCCAGCCGACGGCGGCATTCAGCGTCGAGTGGACGGCCCGGATGATCTTCATCGTGGTGATCGGCGGGCTGGGCAGCATCGAAGGCCCGATCATCGGGACCGTCGCCTATATCATCCTGCGCGAGGCGCTCGGCGACTTCGGAAGCGCCTACCTGATCATCCTCGGAGCCGTCGCCATGGGGGCCGTGCTGTTCGCGCCGCGGGGCCTGTGGGGCCTGTTCAGCGCCCGCTGGTCGATCACGTTCTTCGGTGTCCAGCGGCGCCTGATCGCCGGAGCGTCGCCGCCAACGCCGGCCCAGCCAACCCCCGGGTCAACGGAGTCGACACCATGAGCCTGACCGAGCGCCAGCCGCAGTTCGTCTCGGTCGAGGACGTCGCCGCCCGGCTCGAATCCGTGGGCTACCTGTCCGACCCGGCGATCGCCTTGACCGTCTACCTGGCGGACCGCCTGCAGAAACCGGTCCTCGTCGAGGGGCCGGCCGGTGTCGGCAAGACGGAGCTGGCCAAGTCCGTTGCGCTGGCCACGAGCTCCGCCCTCATCCGGCTCCAGTGCTACGAGGGGCTCGACGAGACCAAGGCGCTCTACGAATGGAACTACAAGAAGCAGCTCCTGCGGATCCAGGCCGACGAGGGTCGCGAGGCGTGGTCCGAGCTCGAGATGGACATCTTCTCGGAGCCGTTCCTGCTGGCCCGACCGCTGCTGAGCGCAATCCGGGCGAGCGAGCCGGTGGTCCTCCTGATCGACGAGATCGACCGGGTCGAGGTGGAAGCCGAGGCGCTCATGCTCGAGGTCCTGTCGGACTTCCAGGTGACGATCCCGGAGCTCGGATCGATCGAGGCGACCCGCCGCCCGGTCGTCTTCCTGACCTCGAACGACACCCGTGACCTCTCCGAGGCGCTGAAGCGGCGCTGCCTCTACCTGCACATCGGCTACCCGAACGTCGAGCGCGAACGGGCGATCATCCGGACCCGGGTGCCCGAGGCGTCGGAGCCGCTCGCCGATCAGGTTGCCCGGATCGTCGCCCGAATCCGGACGCTGGACCTCAAGAAGGCGCCATCGATCTCGGAATCGATCGACTGGGCCCGGACACTCGTGTTGCTCGGGGTCGAGGCGATGGAGGCAGCCGGGTCGACCGATACCCTCCACGTCCTGCTCAAGTACGAATCCGACATCGCCAAGGCCCGGGCGGAGCTGCGCGGCGAGACGCCGGCGGCACCGCGCCCGGCGCCGGTCGACAGCTTCCGGCGGGCCGAGGTGACCGACGCGTGACCGACCCGCGCACAGACCGATTGCAGACCGCGCTCCCGCGGGTGACCGAGGTCCTGCACGACCTGGCGCAGGAGCTCGACCTGACCAACCAGGAGCTCCTGGCGATCGTCGCCTTCCTGACCGAGGTCGGCCGGGCCGACGAATTCATGCTGCTGTCCGACGTCCTCGGCCTGTCGCGGGTCGTCGACGACCTGAGCCACCGCGGCAGCGCCGGCACCGACAGCGCCGTGCTCGGCCCGTTCTACCGACCCGGCGCTCCCTGGCTCGGCAACCCCGGCCGGCTGGCCGCTCCCGACGAGCCGGGCCAGCGGCTGCGTATTCGGGGCCGGGTCAGCGATGCATCGACAGGGGCACCCCTGGCGGCCGTCGTCGACGTGTGGCACTCCAATAACGCCGGCGACTACTCGAACGAGAACGCCGAGCTCGACCAGTTCAACCTCCGCGGGCGGCAGCGGACGGATGCGGATGGCTGCTACGACCTCGAGACGGTCGTGCCAGTTCCGTACCAGGTGAAGAACGACGGGCCCGTCGGGAAGCTGCTCAGGGCGCTCGATCGCCATGCGTGGCGTCCCGCGCACATCCACTACCAGGTCTCTGCCGACGGCTACCGAACGCTGACAACGATGGCCTACTTCGCGGACGATCCGTACCTCGACTCGGACACGATCAACGGGGTCAAGGATCGCCTCATCCTCCGCCTCGAGCCCGCTGGGCATGAGCCGGCCCAGGCGCGGTTCGACCTCGCGCTCGTGGCACTGCCCGAACCGAGCTGATGCCGACCCATCGCCGCGAGCCGGCGGCCCTGCTGCTGGCGATCGGGGCCGGGGTGGCGATCGCCGTCCTCGACTCGCGCCCGGGCTGGGACGACACCGGGATCACGGCCGTCCTGCTCCTGCTCGCGAGCTTCGTCAGCGCGGCGCTGTCGGGCCGTCGTCCGTGGTTGTGGGCGCTGTTGGTCGGCGTCTGGGTCCCAGTGGTCGAGATCCCAGGGACGGGTCAGCCGGGCTCGCTCGGGGCGTTGCTGTTCGCCGCGATCGGGGCGTTCGCCGGCTACGGCCTGGCTCGCCTCGTCCTCGCTCCGACCGAGGGCTGACGAGGCCGGGCGATCGGGTCGTTCCCGGCTGTTAGGCTCCAACCGTGGATGAGACGCAGAGCCGCCCACGGGTCTTCGTCAGCCGGGTCATCCCCGAGGAAGGCCTCGGGCCCATCCGCGACGCGTGTCTGGCCGACATCTGGGCCGATGAGCTCCCGCCGCCCCGCGACGAGCTGCTCCGCCGGGTGGCCGGCTGTGCCGGGATCCTGACCCTGCTGACCGACCGGGTCGACGACGAGCTGCTCGACGCAGCCGGACCCGGGCTGCGGGTCGTCTCGAACCTTGCCGTCGGCGTCGACAACATCGACGTCGCGGCGTGTGCCCGACGCGGGGTTGCGGTCGGGAACACGCCCGGGGTCGCTGACGGAGACGACCGCGGACATGACCTGGGCCCTGATCCTGGCCGTCGCCCGGCGGATCCCCGAGGGCGATCGCTATGTCCGGTCGGGACAGTGGCGGACGTGGGGACCGTTGCTGCTGCTCGGGTCGGACGTCCATGGGTCGACCCTGGGGATCGTCGGTCTCGGGCGGATCGGCCAGGCCGTTGCCCGGCGGGCGGCCGGCTTCGGGATGACGATCCTGTACCACGCCCGGTCGCGGGTGGATGCCGGGCTGGAGTCGGCGCTCGAGGCAAGCTTCGCCGAGCTGGACGAGCTGCTCGAGCGAAGCGACATCGTCTCCCTCCACGTCGCGCTCACGGCCGAGACGCGCGGCCTGATCGACGCGTCGGCCCTGGCCCGGATGAAGCCGACCGCGATCCTCGTCAACACGGCCCGCGGCCCCGTCGTGGACAGCGTGGCGCTGGCCCGGGCGCTGCGCGACGGTACGATCGCCGCGGCCGGCCTGGACGTCACCGACCCCGAGCCGATCGACCCGGGCGACCCGTTGCTCGCCCTGTCGAACTGCCTGGTCGTGCCCCACATCGCGTCGGCGACGCGGGCAACTCGAGGACGGATGGCCGCCATGGCGGCCGCCAACCTCCTCGCCGGGATCCGCGGCGAGCCGCTCCCGACGGCGGTCCCTGCGGCCCTATGATCGGCCGATGACCGCCGCCGATGGGTCCGACCGCGCGCTGCCCGAGCTCGTCGTCGACTTCAAGTCGTTCCTCGGCGAAGGGCCGGTGTGGGACGCCAGGATCGGCTGCGTGGCCTGGGTCGACATCCTGGCCGGCCGGCTCCACCTGACCGCCCGCGACGGCGCAACGCGGACGATCCAGCTGCCGTCGCCGGTCGGCTGTCTCGTGCCGCGGGCAAGCGGCGGCTGGGTCGCCGCGCTGGCGGACGGCTTCTGGGCCGTGGCCGACGACGGCGCGACGTCCCTCCTCGCCGACGTCCAGGGGGACCACCCGGATCTCCGCTTCAACGACGGGAAGTGCGATCCCCAGGGCCGGTTCTGGGCGGGCACGATGGCGCTCGACCACCGAGCCGGAGCCGGGGCGCTCTACCGGCTCGACCCCGACCGCAGCGTCCACCGGATGGTCGAGGATGTCGCGATCTCGAACGGGCTCGACTGGAGCCTCGACGGCCGCACGATGTACTACGTCGACACGCCGACTCGGCGGATCGACCGGTTCGACTTCGACCCAGCGTCCGGCGCCATCGCGGGTCGGCGGCCGTTCGTCTCGATCGACCCGGCCGACGGCTCCCCAGACGGCCTGACGGTCGATGCCGAGGGCGGGATCTGGCTGGCGCTGTGGGACGGTTCGCGCATCCGACGCTACCTGCCCGACGGCACGATCGAGCGGGAGGTCCGGCTGCCGGTGTCCGAGGTCACGTGTCCGGCTTTCGGCGGCCCGGATCTCGACGAGCTCTACATCACGACGGCCTGGGAGCTGCTCAGCGAGGAGCAGCACGCCCGGGAACCGCTCGCCGGCGGGCTGTTCCGGGTCCGACCCGGGATCCGCGGCCGGGCGCCGACTCCGTTCGCGGGCTGAGGTCGCTCGTCAGCGAAGCGTGTCCGGGCCACCCTCGGCGAGCAGGCGATCCAGCTCGGAACGGGTCGGCAACCCGGTCTGGTCGCCCTCCGCGACGACCGCCGCAGCCCCACAGGCGCTCGCCTGGGCGAGCGCATCGACAAGGTCCCGGCCGCCCAGCCGGGCGTCGATGAACCCGGCGCAGAACGCGTCCCCGGCCCCGACCGGGTCGACGATCGTCGGAACGGGCAGTCCCGGCGCCCTCACCGGGTCGGCTTTGGCCGCGGCTGCCAGCGCGCCGGCCATCCCCAGCTTCAGGACCACGAGCGAGGGTCCGAGCGCGAGGAGAGACCGCGCGAGGTCCGCGGGTCCGGTGTCGGGCGGGGATCCCGTGACCACCCTCACCTCGTCCTCGTCGCCGATCGCCACGTCCACCCGCGCCGTGAGCTCGCGGAGGACCGTCGCCGCCTCGGACTCGGTCCACAGCCGGCGACGCAGGTTGAGGTCGAGGCTGACCGTCAGCCCCGCCGCCCGCGCAACGTCGAGCGCGGTCCCGACGGCTGCCCGGCAGCTCGAAGAGAGGGCAGGCGTGATCCCGGTCAGGTGAAGCCAGCGGCCGGTCGCGAACGCACCGCGTGCCTCGGCGGCGAGGACGTCCTCGGGCGCCAGGCGCGAGCCAGCCGAACCCGCCCGGGCGTAGTGGACCTCGGCCGGACCGAGGGCCCGACGCTCGCGGATCATCAGGCCGGTCGGACCGGCTCGATCGACCAGCAGGCCGGCGACGTCGACCCCCTCGCCCCGGAGGGTGCGGACGATCCGGGTCCCGAACCCGTCGTCGCCGACCCGCCCCACGAACGCCACAGGCCGCCCGAGCCGGGCGAGCCCGACCGCGACGTTGGCTTCGGCGCCGGCCGGATAGGCGTGGAACGTCGTCGCGGAGGTCAACGATCCGACGTCCGCGACGACCAACGAGATGAGGCACTCGCCGAGCGTGACGACCTCGGGACCGGCCGTCGTCACCGGTCAGTCGCCGCCGGCTTGACTCGGCAACGGAGCGTCGTCGCGACGCTCCCAGCCGGGGGAGTGCAGGTGGAGCAGGTGCTCGCGCTGGTAGGGGTGGCCGGCCAATCGGTCCCAGTCGAGGTCGATCCCGAGACCCGGCGCCGTCGGGACCTCGACGTAGCCGTCGTGCTGCAGTGTGGGCCGGTCGACGATCTCGCGCGACCAGTCGCTGTTGAACTCGTCGAACGACTCCTGGACGTAGAAGTTCGGGATGCATCCGCCGAGCTGCGCCGAGATCGCCGAGCAGACCGGACCTCCGGCGTTGTGGGGCGCCACCACGGCGAGGTGGGCGTCGGCCATCGCCGCCACCTGGCGGGTCCGCCACAGGCCACCGAGGTGGAGCGGCTCGGGCTGGAAGATGTGGACGGCATCATGGGCCATCAGGTCGGCGAACTCGGCCGGCGAGCTGAAACTCTCGCCGGTGGCGATCGGGATCGGCGAGCGACGGGCGACCTCGACCATCGCCCCCTGGTGGGCGTGGTGAACGGGCTCCTCGAGCCAGGCCGGCCGGTAGTCGACGAGGCGGTCGGCAATGCGCAGCGCGGTCGACACGCTGAACCGATTGTGGGCCTCGATCATCAGGTCGACCTCGGGGCCGACCGAATCGCGGACCGCCGCGACGATCGCGATCGACAAGTCCTCCTCGCGCCGATCCTGGACCCGCCAGCCGGCTCCGAACGGGTCGAACTTCAGGGCCGTGTAGCCGAGGGCCGTGACCGCCCCGGCCCGCTCCGCGAACGCCTCGGGCGTCCGGTCGGTCCGGTACCAGCCGTTCGCATAGACCCGGACCCGGTCCCGGACGCGACCGCCGAGAAGCTCGTGGACCGGTTTGCCGAGCGATTTGCCGACGATGTCCCAGCAGGCGACCTCGATCGCCGAGACCGCCGCCATGTGGATCTGTCCGCCGTCCGTGTAGACGTCGCGGACGGTCCGCTGGAGGAGCAGCTCGACCTGGCTCGGGTCGAGCCCGACGTACTCGTCGTGCAGCTCGTGGATCGCCGTGTCGACGGTCGCCGAGAACGCGTTGAGGGTACCCTCGCCGACGCCGTGGATCCCCTCGTCGGTGTCGACCCGGACGAACAGCCAGTTCTTCCAGGCGTTGCCGACGAGATAGGTCGTGACGTCCCGGATCTTCACTCGCCGCGCCCCGTCTCGCGGACCGCCTTGATCACGGCCACGATCCGCCGGCCACGCCCGGCGATTCCGGCCGGGTCACCGTCGCCGGTCAGCCAGCTCCCGAGTCCAACGGCCACGGCCCCGGCGGTGATCAGGGCCGGAGCCGTGTCGACGGTCACCCCGCCGGTCGGCACGAACGGGATATGCGGGAACGGTCCATGGAGCTCGTGGATGAACTTCGGGCCGGTGACCGACGCCGGGAAGAGCTTGATCGCGGCCGCGCCCGCCGCCCAGCCCGCGTGGACCTCGGTCGGGGTCATGGCTCCCGGGATCGCCGGCACGCCGCGCTCGGCGGCCCAGGCAACGAGGTCCGGATCGGTGATCGGCATCACCAGGAACTTCGCGCCGGCGTCGAGCGCCCGCTGGGCATCATCCACGCTCAGGATCGTGCCCGCCCCGACGAGCAGCTCGTCCCCGGCACCGAACCGGGCGTGCAACGCGGCGATCGCGTCGAGGGCGTCCTCGCGGCCGAACGTGATCTCGAACGCCCGGATCCCGCCGGCGGCCAGCCCTTCGCCGATCCGGACGACGGTCCGTCGGTCGAGGCCGCGACCGATCGCGATGACGCTGCCATCGAGGATCTGGTGGGGGACGGGGATCCGCTCGCTGGTCACCGGCCCATCGTAGCCCCGCGAGCCGTCGGCCCGAGCGGTGGCGTCGTCGGCTATCGCCTTGAGCCGCTGCCGGTCCTGGTTCGTCCGACGACCACCGCGCTGACCAGGAAGATCACGGCGACGAGCAATCCGACCGGCCTCGGATCCGGGATGGGGATCTCGCCCGGCGGAGACTCGGCCGAGGTCGACGGCAGGCCCTCGCCGGACCCAGGCGGGTTTGGCGACGGAGTCGGTGCCGCCGCCTCGATCACGTCGGTGAGATCGCTGGTCGCGACGCCGCCGGTGTTCTCGTCGCTGACGGCGGTCACGGTGTTCGTGACCGCCTGCGGGGCGACGCTCGCGGCCACGTCATACGGAACGTTGATCGTCCAGGTCGCCCCGACGCCCAGGCTCGCCGGCAGCGTGCAGTGGATCGTGTTCCCGGCCGAGGCCGAGCAGTTGCCGCCGAGGTCCGCGACCGGCGTCCCGGCGTTGAACGCGGCGGGGACGCTGTCGTCGAGGACTGCGCTGTCGGCGTCCGACGGACCCGAGTTCGCCACCGTGATCGTGTAGGCGTGCCCGGTCGTCCCGGCAACGACCGTGGCGAGGCCATCGCTCTTCGTGACGAGGAGCGTCGCCGCCTCGATCACGGTGGTCGCGTCGGTCGCGCTGTCGGTGGCCGGGTCGGGATCGTCGACCGGGCTCGTGACGCTGGCGGTCAGGGTCCGGGTCCCGCCGGGCGTTGCCGCCGGCACGCTGAACGCAACGGTCACCGTGGCCGAGCCACCGGCGGCGATCGTGCCGAGGGCGCAGCTGAAGTCGGGTCCGGCCCCGACCGGGCTGCAGCTGCCCTGGGAAGCGGTGATCGTGCCCTGGGCAAAGCCGCTCGGCCAGCCAACGCTCAGGCTCGTCGTGGTCGCATCGGACGGACCGCCGTTCGTGGCCGTGATCGTGTAGGCGTGGCTCAGCCCGTCGCCGGCGGTCACCGACGCGAGGCCGTCGCCGGCCGCGAGCCCGAGATCGGCCGCGGCGGGCTGACCGAGCTGGAAGTCGCTGAACGAGGTCAGCCCCAGGGCCTGGGTGGTCGTCGGGGTGCGGGTGCCGACGGCAGGCAGGGTCCAGCTGCCTGCATCGAGCTTGGCGACGATGAACAGACTGGGGTTCGCCCCACCATCGACGTCGGGCGCGGAGAAGGTGAATGTCGCGTCGTAGGTGTCGAATGTCAGCCCGGCGTTGGTCATCGTCCAGAAGCGATTGACGCTCAGGGTCGGGGCGATTCCCGAGCCGGCGATCAACGGGTGGTCGCCCGAGGTCGTGCTCGCGGTCAGCTCGCCCGCCGTCGTCACGGTGCCGAATACGACGCTGACCGGGGCATAGCGAGTCGCGTCGCCAACCTCGAAGGTGAGCGTCGTCCCGGCCCCTGCGGGGACGTGCTTCCGGAGGGAGCCGTTCACCCGCCCTCCGGTCCGGACGACGCTCCCGCCTGGGGCGATGCTGAGCGTGGACGGCCCGGTGGTCAGCGGACCGGTGGTCAACGTCAACGTGCCGAGGATCGCCAGGTCGGCCTGGAGCCCGAGGCCATTCGCGTTGTTGAGCGTCAGGTTGTTGAGCTGGGCAACCGAGCTCGGCAGGACGATCCCGGCGGCCGCTCCGGTCACGGTGATCGATGAGGTTGAACCGGCGACGAGGTTCGTGATCGTCCCGCCGAGGGGGTTGCTGATCGTGAGGGTGTGAGCCCCGACGGTGAACGACCCGGCCGACAGGGTCAGGACGTTCGTGATCGTCACGTTCGACGCCATCGTGACGCCACCCGGGTCCGAGGCCACGAGATTGGAGAAGGTCATGGCGGAGGGTCCGCCGATGCTCTGGCCGCCAGATCCGTTGAGCGTCATGGTGCTGGTGCCGGCCGTGAACGTGCCGCTGAGCGTGATGTCGCCGCCGACGGAAACCGCGCTGCCGTTCAGCTGGAGCGTCCCCGCGATCGACAGGTTGCGGACGATCGACAGCGCGAAGCCGCCGGCCGAGGTCGTGAAGGTGCCCGCGCTGACGGTGAGATCATGGCCGACGGTCATGGCCGAGCCCAGGGTCGTCGTGCCGCCGTTGGCGGTCACGTCGTAGAAGCCCATCCCGAGCGACGTCACCGTCCCGCCGGCGAAGACGACGGTCGAAGTCCCCGACGCCACGATCCCGGCGGTGTACGTCCAGCTGTGACTCGTCCGGATCGTGCCAGCGAGGGTCAGGGTCCCCGACGGCTTGTTGATGACGACGCTCGGCAGGTTGCCGGCCGCCGTCGTCGACGCTCCCGTGAGCGTCTGGGCACCCGACCCGTTGATCAGCAGCGTGCCCGTGTTCCCGTCGAACGTCGATGCCTGGCTGATCGGTCCCCTGGCCGCGACGGTTCCGGTGTTGATGTTGCCATCCGTGAGGGTGAGTGAACCGGTCACGGTCAGGGTCGTGCCGGCGGCAACGGTGTAGTTCGAGCCACCGCCGTTGAAGATGACATCGGCCAGGCTGTGGCTGCCGCTGATCGTGAGTGTTGCCGCGAAGACGACGGTCGAGATCCCCGGATCAAGCGTGCCGGCGGTGTAGGTCCAGCTGCTGGTCGTGCGGATCGTCCCGGCGAGGGTCAGCGTGCCCGAAGGCTTGTTGATGACGAGCGCCGGGAGGCTGCCGCTGGCGGTCGTCGAGGCGCCGGTCAAGGTCTGGGCGCCGGCGCCATCGATCAGGAGCGTGCCCGACCCGCCGCCGTAGCCGAGGGCCTGGCTCACATCGGCCAGGGCAGCGACCGTGCCGGTGTTGAGGCTCCCCGCGGTGAGGCTGAGCAGACCGCCGGCGGTGAGCGTCGTCCCGGCGGCGATCGTCGTCGTCGCCCGGAAGTCGATCGCGTTGAGGGTGTGCGTGCCGGTCACCGTCCCGCCCGCGAAGACCACCGTCGAGGTCCCGGGATCGAGTGTGCCGGCGGTGTACGACCAGTTGTGGCTTGTGCGGATCGTGCCGCTCAGCGTCAGCGTCCCCGACGGCTTGTTGACCATGAGGTTCGGCAGGTTGCCGACGGTAGCCGTCGAGGCTCCGCTGAAGGCCTGGGCGCCCGCCCCGGCGATGAGCAGCGTGCCGGTGTTCCCGTCGAAGGTCGACGCCTGGCTCACATCCCCGAGCGCCGCCACGGTGCCGGTGTTGATGTTGCCGTCCGTCAGGGTGAGGGATCCGGCAACCGTCAGGGTGTCCCCGGCGGCCACGGTGTAGGTCGAGCCGCCGCCGTTGAAGACGACGCCGGCGAGGCTGTGGCTGCCGCTGATCGCGAGCGTCGCTGCAAAGACGACGCTTGACGTTCCCGGGTTGAGCGTCCCCGTGACATAGGTCCAGTTCCGGGTCGTCCGGATCGTGCCCGCAAGGGTCAGGCTGCCCGATGGCTTGTCGATCACGAGATTCGGCAGGCTGCCGCTCGCGGTCGTGGACGCCCCGGTCAGGGTCTGGGCGCCGGCCCCGCTGACGAGCAGCGTGCCGGTCCCCCCGCCATACCCGAGGACCTGGCTGATGTCGGCGACGGCGGCCACGGTCCCGGTGTTGATGTTGCCGGCCGTCAGCGTGAGCGACCCGCCAGCCGTCAGGGTCGTGCCGGCGGCGATCGTCGTCGTCGCCCGGAAGTCGATTGCGTTGAGGGTGTGCGTGCCGGTCACGTGCGCGGCGACACGACCGTCGAGGTCCCGGGGTCAGCGTGCCCGCGGTGTACGTCCAGTTGCTGCCCGTGCGGATCGTCCCGCGAGGTTGAGCGTGCCCGACGGCTTGTTGATGACGAGCGCCGGGAGATTCCCACTTGCCGTCGTGGACGCTCCGGTCAGCGTCTGGGTCCGCTGCCGCCGATCAACAGCGTGCCCGACCCGCCACCGTAGCCGAGGGCCTGGCTCACATCGGCGAGGGCAGCGACCGTGCCGGTGTTGAGGTTGCCCGCGCTCAGGCTGAGCAGACCGCCGGCGGTGAGCGTCGTCCCGGCGGCGATCGTCGTCGTCGCCCGGAAGTCGATCGCGTTGAGGGCTGCGTGCCGGTCACCGTCCCACCCGCAAACACGACCGTCGACGTGCCCGGATCGAGCGTGCCGGCCGTGTACGTCCAGTTGCTCCCCGTCCGGATCGTGCCGGCCAGGCTGAGCGTGCCCGACGGCTTGTTGATCACGAGCGCCGGGAGATTCCCGCTAGCGGTCGTCGACGCACCCGTGAGCGTCTGGGCACCGGCCCCGTTGATGAGCAGGGTGCCGGTTCCCGCGCCATACCCGAGGACCTGGCTGATGTCACCTCTCGCAGCCACCGTCCCGGTGTTCAGGTTCCCCGCCGTGAGCGTGAGCTGTCCGGCCACGGTGAGGGTCGTCCCCGCGGCGATCGTCGTCGTCGCCCGGATGTCGACCGCGTTGAGGGTGTGATCGCCGGTCACCGTGCCACCGGCGAAGAAGACTGTCGAGGCGCCCGCGGCGAGGCCTCCACCGGTGTAGGTCCAGCTATTCGCCGTCCGGATCGTCCCTGCGAGGGTCAGCGTGCCCGACGGCTTGTTGATGACGAGGTTGGGCAGGTTGCCACTCGCGCTGGTGGCAGCGTCGGTGAGCGTCTGGGCCCCCGCCCCGCTGACAAGCAGCGTGCCTGACCCACCGCCATATCCCAGCGCGACGCTCACATCGCCCTGAGCGGCCACCGTGCCGGTCACGATGCTGCCGGCCGTCAGCGTGAGCAGACCGTTCGCGACCAGGGTGTCGCCGGCTGCCACGGTCTTGGCCCCGGCGGTGAACCGGAGGTCGTTGAACGTCTCCGACGCGTTGACGTCGATCGTGGCGGCGCCGGTGATGAGCGCGACGGCTCCGCCGTTCGGAGCGAACGAGCCGCCGAGGGTGTGGGTGTAGTTGCCCGCGATCGACAGGGTGCCGGTCGTCGACGAGAACGCTCCGCCGCTGATCGCGAACGGGCCGTTCACCGTGATCGCGGCATTGCCGCCGGCAAACGACCCGTTGGCCTGACTGAAGCCCGTGCCCCCGATCGTCAGCGCGACGCCGGCCGCCTGGCTGATCGTTCCCGTGTAGCCGGCGCTGATGGTCAGCCCGAGGACGCTTGTTGTCGGACCGCCATTCACGGTGGCGTTCTTGCTGCTCGTGGCATCGAAGCTGGCGACGTCCGCCGCTCCCGGGACGGCGTTCCCCGACCAGTTGAGGGCATCGCTCCAGTTGTTCGTCGGCCCGAGGCCGGTCCAGGTGCGCGTCGCACCGAGCGTGCGCGGCGCTCCGGCCAGGGCGAGCGCGAGCACGGCCACCAACAGGAGGGCGACCCGCAACCAGCGCGGCCGAGTCGGCCGGGGGATCGCTCCAGGACGTGATGTCACGGTCGCCAGGGGGTCGGAGGGTTGAGCCGCATCCGCTCCTGCGCATCTGGCTGCGACGGTGCCGGGCGACGTGACGGATCGAGCGTCGCCTCGCGCTGGTCGCGGCCCTGGTGCCGGTTCGATGACCGTCCCGCCCCCGGTCACCTACGTCGGTTGGATGATAAGTCCTACGAAGTCTCTCGTATCGACCAGGCGAGCGGCAATCACCCTTCCGGGCCAGGACCGCGCTGAGACCTCCGGGCAGGCCGCTGCTGCTAGCATCGCGGCCATGAGCTCGACGGCGTACGACTTCGTCATCGTGGGCGGCGGCTCGGCAGGGAGCGCTCTCGCCAACCGGCTGAGCGCCGATCCAGGCAACCGGGTGCTCGTCCTGGAGGCCGGCCGGCCCGACTACCTGTTCGATGTCTTCGTCCACATGCCGGCCGCGCTGACGTTCCCGATCGGCAGCCGGTTCTACGACTGGCGGTACGAGTCCGAACCCGAGCCGTACATGAACGGCCGGAGGATCTACCACGCCCGCGGCAAGGTCCTCGGTGGCTCGAGCAGCATCAACGGGATGATCTTCCAGCGTGGCAACCCGCTCGACTACGAGCGCTGGGCCGCCGACCCCGGGATGTCGACCTGGGACTACGCCCATTGCCTGCCCTACTTCAAGCGAATGGAGTCGTGCCTGGCCGCGGCACCCGACGATCCGTACCGTGGACACTCCGGGCCGCTCACCCTCGAGCGAGGGCCGGCCAGCAGCCCGCTGTTCAAGGCGTTCTTCGCGGCAGCCGAGCAGGCCGGCTATGCCCTGACCGCGGACGTCAACGGCTACCGCCAGGAGGGCTTCGCGCCGTTCGACCGGAACATCCGGAAGGGTCGCCGGCTGAGCGCCGCGCGAGCGTATCTCCACCCCGTGATGAAGCGGCCGAATCTCGAGGTTCGGACCCGGACGTTCGTGAGCCGGATCGTGTTCGACGGACGTCGCGCCGTCGGGGTCGAGGTCGCCCTCGGCCGGGGCCGGTCGGAGCTCGTCCGCGGCCGGCAGGTCATCCTGTGCGGCGGCTCGATCAACTCGCCCCAGCTCCTCCAGCTGTCCGGTGTGGGGGCCGCTCCGGATCTGGGGGCGCTCGGGATCGACGTGGCCCAGGACCTGCCCGGGGTCGGCGAGCACCTCCAGGACCACCTCGAGGTCTACATCCAATACGCCTCGACCCAGCCGGTCTCGATGCAGCCCTCGGCGACCCAGAAGTGGCGCCGCCCGTGGATCGGCTTCCAGTGGCTCTTCCTCCGGCGCGGCCCCGGGGCGACGAACCATTTCGAGGGCGGCGGCTTCGCCCGGAGCAATGACGACGTCGCCTACCCGAACCTCATGTTCCACTTCCTGCCGCTGGCGATCCGCTACGACGGCTCGGCCGGGGCGGCCGGTCACGGCTACCAGGTTCACATCGGGCCGATGTACTCGGATGCCCGAGGCTCGGTCAGGATCGTGTCGACCGACCCGAGCGTGCATCCCGCGCTCCGCTTCAACTACCTGTCGACGGCCCAGGATCGGCGCGAATGGGTCGAAGCGATCCGGGTCGCTCGCAGGATCCTGAAGCAGCCGGCCTTCGACCCGTTCAACGGCGGCGAGACGTCGCCCGGGCCCTCGGTCGAGTCCGACCAGGAGATCCTCGACTGGGTCGCCCGCGACGCCGAGACGGCGCTGCATCCGTCGTGCACGGCGCGGATGGGGGTGGACGACCTGTCGGTCGTCGACCCGCTGACGATGGGCGTCCGGGGCCTCGACGGGCTGAGCGTCGTCGACGCCTCGGTCATGCCGTACGTCACGAACGGCAACATCTACGCTCCGGTGATGATGGTCGCCGAGAAGGCGGCCGACATCCTCCTCGGCAACACGCCGCTCGCCCCCGAGCCGATCCCGTTCTACCGACACGAGCCGGGCTGACGATCGTGCGGATCCTGCTCGTCGAGGATGAGCCTGCGATCGCGGCGGCGATCCGATCGATCCTGGGCACGGCCGACTACGCGGTCGACGTTGCGACGAGCGGGCCCGAAGGCATCACCTGGGCCGGCACCTACGCCTACGATCTGATCGTGCTCGACGTCGTGCTGCCCGGGTTCGACGGGTTCGAGGCCTGTCGCCGGCTGCGTTCGGGCGGAAACACGGCCCCGATCCTCATGCTCACCGCCCGCGATCAGGTCGCCGACCGGGTCACCGGTCTCGATGCGGGCGCCGACGACTACCTCGCCAAGCCGTTTGCCGCCGCCGAGCTGCTCGCCCGGGTCCGCGCGCTCCGCCGGCGCGGCGCGACGCCGCGCGATCCGGTCCTCCACGTCGGACAGCTCAGTCTCGACCCCGCGTCGCACGAGGTCCGGATGGGCGACCGGCCGATCCACCTGACGGCCAAGGAGTTCGCGCTGCTCGAGGTCCTCGCCCGTCATCCCGGCCAGGTCTTCGCCCAGGATCGGTTGATCGACGCGTTGTGGGACGCGGCCTTCGCCGCCGAGTCGAACATCGTCGAGGTGTACATCCGGAGCCTCCGCCGCAAGATCGACGCCGGCCGTCGAGACGGCCTGATCGAGACCGTCCGCGGCGCCGGCTATCGCCTCCGCGCCGATCCGGCCGGGCCGGCCTGATGTTCGAGCGGGCGCGGCGTCGCCTCGCTCTTCGCTATCTCGCGGTCCTGGTCGTCGTCCTCGCTGCATTCAGCCTGGTCTTCCTGGCGACGATCGCGATCGTCCTCCGGCCCGCGTTCGACGTGGCCGAGGACTCCACGACTGACGAGGCGGTCCGGCATGCCTACGAGCGGTCCGTCCAGCGGATCGGGCTGGCGCTCCTGGTCGCCGACGGCGCGGTCGTCGTGCTCGTGGGGGCCACTGCATACTTCCTGGCCGATCGGACGCTGCGGCCCATCCGGGAGGCGCACGAACGACAGCGCCGGTTCGTCGGTGACGCGTCCCACGAGATGCGCAACCCGCTGGCCGCGATCCGCTCGACCGCCGAGTCGACGCTGAACGGACCGGCCGACCCGGAGCGCGAGCGGGCAGCGCTTGCGGTCATCCTCGCCGCATCGGAACGGCTCACCGGCCTGACCGACGACCTGCTCCTCCTCGCTCGGACCGAGGAGGGGCTCCTCGAGCCTCGAAGTCAACGGCTCGACCTGTCGGTCGTGGCCGCGGAAGTTGCCGCGGAGGCTCGCGCCGCGAGCGCCGCGCCTGAGGCCCTCATCGTTACGCTCGCCCCCGATCTCGTCGTCGAGGCCGACGACGAGGAGATCCGGCGGATCGTCGCGAACCTCATCGACAACGCCCTCCGCTATGGGCAGGGCGGTGGACCGGTCCGGGTCGAGACCCGGCTCATCGATGGGCAGGCGGTCGTCGAGGTCGCCGATCGTGGCCCGGGCATCGCAGCCGCCGACCTCGACCGGATCTTCGAGCCCTTCTACCGGGTCCGGGCGGACGCGGCGGCAGGTCCGGGCAGCGGTCTCGGGCTGGCGATCGCCGCCGACCTGGCCACCCGAAACGGCGGACGGCTGACCGTGGAGTCCCGACCAGGCGAGGGAGCCACGTTCCGACTGCACCTGCCTCGATCCGGCTGAAGTCCACGGGCGTTCGGCTGACGTCGGCAGCGTCCGGACCAGTCCCTGATCCGCACGCCTTCAGGCGGGATTCAGGTTCGCCCGGCACGGTGGCGACATGGAGCGTTCCCTCAGGTCGCCAGCGCACGCCCGACGCTCGACCCGGTTTGCCGTCGGCCTGGTCGTTCTCGTCCTCGTCGCGACCGCGATCGGCATCGGGATCCGGTTGACGGCGAGCTCGGGGGACGCAGCCACGGTGCTGGTTGGATCGCCACTCGGCTCGAATCGGCCCGTCCCGGCGTTCAGCCATGTCTTCACGATCGTCCTCGAGAACCGGTCGTCCGGGTCGGTCCTCGGGAGCCGAGAGATGCCCTACCTGAACGAGCTCGTCAGTCGATATGGGGTCGCCGACGAGTATCAGGCGGTCGGTCATCCATCGCAGCCCAACTACCTGGCCCTGTTCAGCGGCACGACCCAGGGTGTCACCGATGACCAACCCCACGACCTCAGCGCGTCGACGCTCGCCGACCAGCTCGAGGCCGCAGGGCGGTCATGGCGGGTCTACGCGGAGAACGTTCCCGGCGGGTGTTTCCGCGGGGCGACGGCTACGACGGGCGGCACCGATGGCGCCGGCACGTACGTCCGCAAGCACGAGCCGGCGATCAGCTTCGGGGCGATCAGCGGGTCGCCCGCCCGGTGCGCAAACATCCGGCCGTTGAGCGACTTCGACCCGGCTGCGTCCACCTATGCGCTGATCGTGCCGAACATGTGCAACGACGCCCACGACTGTCCGCTGTCGACCGCCGACGCCTGGCTCCGGACGTACGTGTCGCGAATCCTCGACTCGCCCGCCTGGTCGGACGGCGGAGTCCTGTTCATCACCTTCGACGAGGCCGACTCCGGGGATCGAGCGGCGAATCACGTTGCGACGCTCGTCATCGCGCCGACGGTCGTACCCGGCATGCGTTCGTCCGTGCCCCACACCCACTACTCGCTGCTCCGGACGATCGAGACGGGACTCGGTCTCGGTTGCCTCGCCGAGAGCTGCCAGGCGAACACGCTCGGCGAGTTCTTCCGCTAGGCGAGGGCCAGGTCGGCGAACGACGCCATGTCCGGCGCGACCACGTCCGGGGTGGCCGTCGCCGGTGGGGTCGCGCCGAACCCGGGCTTGTCGTGGCGCCGATCGATCCAGGCGGTCGACAGCCCGAATGTCCGCGCCGTGACGTGGTCGTGGTACAGGCTCTGGGCGACGTGGAGGATTCGCTCGGGCGGAAGGTCGATCCGCTCGAGGGCCAGCTCGAAGTTGTGTGGGTCGGGCTTGTAGCTGCCCGCCTGCTGGGCGGTGACGATCCAGTCGAACGTCACGCCGAGCCGCCGGTTCGAAGCGGCGAACAGGTCGTCGTCGCAGTTCGTGATGACCCCGAGCCGGAAGCGATGCCTGAGCCGGGCGAGCGCGTCGGCCGAATCGGGGAAGGCGGGCCAGTCGCCGACCGAGCCCCCGAACGTCCCGACCTCGGCGTCGGTCGGCTCCACCCCGAGCTCGGCGCACACGCCGCGCAGCGACCGGCCGAGGACCTCCCGGTAGCGCAGGTAGGGACCAGACTCGGCCTCGGCCTCCTGGCGGGCAAACGTCTCGAGGAGCCGGTCCGCTTCGGGCGCGACGCCGCGCGGGTCGAGGACCGTGCGGATGGCCGCCACGATCCCCGTCTCCCAGTCGATCAGCGTCCCATAGCAATCGAACGTCAATGCCTCGAACCGGCCGAAGTCGAGCGTCATGCGATCCCTCCCCGTGTCTTACTTCGGCGGGAGGCTGGCGACATGATCGATCGCCCGGTCGACCCAGGCGCCGGCGGCGTCCGGATCGGCGGTGATCGCCGCCGGCAGGACGGTATAGCCGCGCATCGGGCGGCCCGGCATCGGCTCGAACGGTCCGCCGCCCGCAGCGGCCAGCTCGGCTGCGTCGGGCTCGGACAGCCGAACGAACCAGTTCGCCTCGTGGAGGCCGGTGGCCAGGTTCCCGTTCACGAACGCGGCCGGGTAGCCGAACATCTTCCGGACGTTCGCCCCTGGACGATCGGCCAGCACCGCGCCGAACCGCTCGACGAGCTCCACGGGTGCCTTGCCGAAGGTTGGCATCAGTTGCTTGTCGGGCATCGTCTCCTCCGTTCCGGTCAGTCGCGGTCGAGGAGCTCGAGGACGGGCGCGAGCTCGTCGAGCGAGGCCAGGGTGATCGGGTCGAGGACGAGCTGGACATGGCCAATTCCCTCGCGGGCGTAGGCTCGAAGCGCCTCGGCGATCGTGTTCGCGTCGCCTTGGAGCGGCGGATCGCCCGGCTCGGCGTAGTTGCCCTGGGCCCGGCCGCGGCCGCCGGTCAGCTGGACGAGGACGGCGACGGTCCGCTCGATCGAGCCCGGATCGCGTCCCGCCGCCCGGGCTGCCGCGTCGACCTTCGAGCGGAGCGGCGCCACCCCCTCGGGCCGGTTGCCGGTGTGGTTGAACCACGAGTTCCAGGCGTCGATGTACGGCGCGCCGATCGCCAGCATCCGCTCCCCGTTCGAGCCGAGCATGATTGGTGGCCCGCTGGCCCGCGGGCCGCGCGGCCGGATCTCGCAGTCCCGGACCGTGTAGTAGCGACCCCCGAAGTCGATCGCCCCATCTCGAAGCAGCGTCCGGATAATCGTGAACGCCTCCTCGAACCGGCTGATCCGATGGTCGAACGGGAACCCGAAGGCCCGGTACTCGGTCTCGTTCCAGCCCGCGCCGAGACCCAGGACGAGCCGGCCGCCGCTGATCTCGTCGATCGTGGCCGCCTTCTTGGCGAGCATCGCCGGGGCGTGGAAGCTGGTCGAGGCGACGAGTGGCCCGAGGGTCACCCGATCGGTCGCGGCGGCCAGCGCGGCGAGCATCGTCCAGCACTCCCACGGCCCGCGCGGCCCCGGGTCGCCTGGACGCCGGTAGAGGAGATGGTCCCCGATCCAGATCGAGTCGAACCCGAGCGACTCCACCCGCCGGGCGAGCGCGACATATTCCGGCCAGCGGACTTCCCGCTCGACCTCCGGGAGCTGGACACCGATCTTGAGTGGGCGGGTCACCGAGGCTCACCTCTCCTGGGCAGAACGGGCCACGCGACCTCGTGGCGGACCGAGGCCCGCGACGATGGAACGTCCCGAGCAGTGCCGTCTACTATCGGACGAGACGGGGCCGGGCGCCAGCCGCCGCCGCACAGGAGGAGATCGGGATGCGAATCCTCGTCGTCGGGGCCGGAGGCGTCGGCAGCGCGGTTGCCCCGATCGCGGCGCGGCGGTCGTTCTTCGAGCGGATCGTCATGGCCGACTACGACGCCGGCCGGGCCGAGGCGGTCGTGGGCCGGGTTGGCGACCCGCGCTTCGTCGCGGCCAGGGTCGACGCCTCGAACGCGGACGCCGTCGCCGCTCTCTGCCGCGAGCACGGCATCAGCCACGTCCTCAATGCCGTCGATCCGCGCTTCGTGATGCCGATCTTCGACGGTGCATTTGCGGTCGGGGCCGACTACCTCGACATGGCGATGTCGCTGAGCCATCCCCATCCCACTCTGCCGTACGAGCTGACCGGCGAGAAGCTCGGCGACGCCCAGTTCGCGAAGGCCGGGGACTGGGAGGCGGCCGGCCGGCTCGCGCTCGTCGGGATCGGCGTCGAGCCGGGGCTGTCGGACGTGTTCGCCCGCTACGCCGCGGATCACCTGTTCGGCGAGATCGACCAGCTCGGGGTGCGCGACGGGGCCAACCTCGTCGTCGAGGGCTACGACTTCGCCCCGTCGTTCAGCATCTGGACGACGATCGAGGAGTGCCTCAACCCGCCGGTGATCTGGGAGCAGGGCCGGGGCTGGTTCACGACCGCGCCGTTCAGCGAGCCCGAGGTGTTCGACTTCCCCGAGGGGATCGGCCCCGTCGAGTGCGTCAACGTGGAGCACGAGGAGGTCCTCCTCGTGCCGCGCTGGGTGAAGGCGAAGCGGGTGACGTTCAAGTACGGGCTCGGCGACGAGTTCATCAACGTCCTGCGAGTTCTCCACCAGGTCGGGCTCGACCGGACCGAGAAGGTCCGGGTTGGCGGCGTTGATGTCTCACCGCGCGACGTCGTCGCGGCCTGCCTGCCCGACCCGGCCACGCTCGGCGACCGGATGACCGGCAAGACCTGCGCCGGCGTGTGGGTCACCGGCACCGGCAAGGACGGGAAGCCGCGCCAGGTCTACCTGTATCACGTGGTCGACAACGAGTGGTCGATGCGCGAGTACGGCTCGCAGGCCGTCGTCTGGCAGACCGCGATCAACCCGGTCGTGGCGCTCGAGCTGCTCGCGACGGGAGCGTGGCAGGGCCGCGGGGTCATGGGCCCGGAAGCGTTCGACGCGGTCCCGTTCCTCGACCTGCTGACCGCCTATGGCTCGCCGTGGGGCATCGACGACCGCACCGGCCGCTGAGGCTCAGCAGGGAGCGGGTCAGCCCTCGTCGTCGAGGTTGGGGGCGAGCCAGCGAGCGGTCGTCTCGAGGTCGAGGTCCTTGCGGACGGCGTACTCCTCGAGCTGATCGCGGCCGATCCGGCCAAGCCCGAAGTAGGCCGATTCCGGACGCCAGAAGTAGAGCCCGCTGACCGACGCCGCCGGGAGCATCGCGTAGGACTCGGTGAGGGAGATCCCGATCCGTTCCTCGGCTCCGAGCAGCTCGAACAGGGTGCCCTTCTCGGTGTGGTCGGGGCAGGCCGGGTAACCCGGCGCCGGCCGGATCCCCTGGTAGCGCTCGGCGATCAGGTCGTCGTTCGTCAGCACCTCGTCGGGGGCGTAGCCCCACAGGACGCGCCGGACCCGTTCGTGGAGGCGCTCGGCGAACGCCTCGGCCAGCCGGTCGGCGAGGGCCTTGATCATGATCGCGTCGTAGTCGTCGTGGGCCGCCTCGAACGTCCGGGCGGCCTCGTCCGCCCCGAGACCGGCCGTCACCGCAAAGCCGCCGACGTAGTCCGGGACGCCCGAATCGAGTGGGGCGACGAAGTCGGACAGGGCCAGGTTCGCCCGGCCGGGTGGCTTGACCTGCTGCTGGCGGAGGGTGTGGATCGTGGCCAGCCGTTCGGTCCGCGTCTCGTCGCTGAACAGCTCGATGTCGTCGGTCGGGGTCGCCCCGGCGGCCCAGAAGCCGACGACGCCCCGAACGCGGAGCAGGCCGTCCGCCTCGATCCGGCGGAGCATCGCCTGGGCATCGGCCAGCAGCGAGCGTGCCGCGGGTCCCGTCCGCGGGTCGTCGAGGATCGCCGGGTACGCGCCCTTGAGCTCCCAGGTCGCGAGGAACGGCGTCCAGTCGATCCGGTCCACGAGCTCACCGATCGTCACGTCGTCGATCGTCCGGACGCCGAGATACGACGGGCGAGGGACGACGATCGACAGGTCGATCGGCTGGCGGTTCGCCCGGGCGTCGGCCAGGCTCAGGCGCTCCTCGCGGGCCCGCCGGCCGGCCCGCTCGCGGCGGATCTCGGCGTATTCCGTGCGGGTCGTGGTCGCGAATTGATCACGGGTCGCCGGGTTGACGAGCGCCCCGGCCACGCCGACCGCCCGCGAGGCGTCGAGGACGTGGACCACCGGTCCGCTGTAGCGCGGCTCGATCTTGACGGCGGTGTGCGCCCGCGACGTCGTCGCGCCGCCGATCAGGAGCGGGATCGTGAACCCCTCGCGCTCCATCTCCGAGGCGACGAACACCATCTCCTCGAGTGACGGCGTGATGAGCCCCGACACGCCGATGAAGTCGGCCCCGATCTCGCGCGCCGTCTCGAGGATCCGGGCCGCCGGGACCATCACCCCGAGATCGACGACCTCGTAGTCGTTGCAGCCGAGGACCACCCCGACGATGTTCTTGCCGATGTCGTGGACGTCGCCCTTGGCCGTGGCCATGACCACCCGGCCGGCCGTCTTCCGGACGCCGTCGTCCGCGCCTCCGCCGGCGACCCGCTCGGCCTCGATGTACGGTACGAGGTGGGCGACCGCCTTCTTCATGACCCGGGCGCTCTTGACGACCTGGGGCAGGAACATCCGGCCGGACCCGAACAGGTCGCCGACGATGCTCATCCCGGCCATGAGCGGCCCCTCGATCACCTCGATCGGACGGGCGGCGGTCTGGCGGGCCTCCTCGGTGTCCTCGACGACCCAGGCGTCGATGCCCTCGACGAGGGCGTGACTCAGCCGCTCGGCGACGGGCAGGTCGCGCCAGGCGAGATCGGTCGCGGCAGCCCTGGCCGCACCCTCGGCCGAGTGCCCGGCCGCCCACTCGAGCAGCCGCTCGGTCGCGTCCGGGCGGCGGTTGAGAACGACGTCCTCGACCAGCGCGCGCAGCTCCGGGTCGATGTCGTCGTAGACCGCCAGCTGGCCGGGGTTGACGATGCCCATGTCCATCCCGGCGCCGATCGCGTGGTACAGGAACACCGAGTGGATCGCCTCGCGGACGCGGTCGTTGCCGCGGAACGAGAAGCTGACGTTGCTCACGCCGCCCGAGACGAGCGCGCCGGGCAGCTCGGCCTTGATCCGCCGGGTGGCCTCGATGAACGCGACCGCGTAATCGGCGTGCTCCTCGATCCCGGTCCCGATCGCGAAGATGTTCGGGTCGAGGATGATGTCCTCCGGGTCGAACCCGGCTTCGTCGATGAGCAGCTGGAAGGCGCGCGTCGCGATCCCGACCTTGCGCTCGACCGTGCCGGCCTGACCCTCCTCGTCGAAGGCCATCACGACGACAGCGGCGCCGTAGCGCCGGACGAGGCGGGCCTGGCGGAGGAACTCGGCTTCGCCCTCCTTCAGGCTGATCGAGTTGACGACCGGCCGGCCCTGGACGCACTTCAGCCCGGCCTCGATCACCGACCACTTCGACGAGTCGATCATGATCGGGACACGGGCGATGTCCGGCTCCGCCGCGATCAGGTCGAGGAACCGGGTCATCGCCGCCGCCGAATCGAGCATCCCCTCGTCCATGTTGATGTCGATGAGCTGGGCACCGTTCTCGACCTGGCTCCGGGCGATCTCGAGCGCGTCGTCGAAGCGACCCTCGAGGATGACCTTGGCGAACGCGCGCGAGCCGGTCACGTTGGTCCGCTCGCCGACGTTCACGAACACGTTGCCCGGCTGGGGGATGATCACCGGCTCGAGCCCGGACAGGCGGGTCAGTCGGGGCACGGCCGGAATGGGTCGAGGGGCGAGACCGCGGACCGACTCGGCGATCGCCCGGACATGGGCCGGCGTCGTCCCGCAGCAGCCGCCGACGATGTTGACCAGGCCGTCCTCGGCGAACCCGTGGAGCGCCGCGGAGGTCTCCGGGGCGGTCTCGTCGTAGCCGCCGAACTCGTTCGGGAGACCGGCGTTCGGATAGGCCGAGACGGGCACGTCGGCGACCCTCGCCAGCTCCTGGACGTGGCTCCGCAGGGCCTTCGCTCCGAGCGCGCAGTTGAGCCCGACGCTGAACGGCCGGGCGTGCCGGACCGAGTGCCAGAACGCCTCGGGGGTCTGGCCGCTGAGGGTCCGTCCGCTGGCGTCGGTGATCGTCCCCGAGATCATCAGCGGGAGGCGGTAGCCGAGGCGCTCGAACAGGTCGTCGATCGCGAACAGGGCGGCCTTGGCGTTGAGCGTGTCGAAGATCGTCTCGACGACGAGCAGGTCGGCGCCGCCCTCGACGAGCCCGGCCGCCGCCTCGCCGTAGGCGACGACGAGATCGTCGAAGCGGACGTTCCGCGCACCGGGATCGCTCACGTCGGGCGAGATCGAGGCGGACCGATTGGTCGGGCCGATCGCCCCGCAGACGTAGCGTGGACGGCCCGGCTCGCGCGCCTCGAACGCGTCGGCGGCCTCGCGCGCGATCCGGGCCGCGGCCGCGTTCATCTCGCGGACGACGGCCTCGAGGCCATAGTCCGCCTGGGCGATCGACGTCGCGGTGAACGTGTTCGTCTCGATGATGTCGGCGCCGGCCTCGAGGTAGGCATCGTGGATCGCCCGGACGACATCGGGCCGGGTGAGGCACAGCAGGTCGTTGTCGCCCCGCACGTCGCGCGGGTGGTCGCGGAAGCGCGTCCCGCGGAAGTCCGCCTCGGACAGGCCGTAGGACTGGACCATCGTGCCCATCGCCCCGTCCATGACCAGGATCCGCTCACGGGTGAGCGGGCCGAGCAACGCGAGGCGACCGGCCCGGCTGAACGTGGGGGCGGTCGGTTCGGCGAGCGTGGCGCTGGGAAGGACGGCGGCGGTCATCTCTCGGCCATCTTCTCAGGCCAGCAGCAGAACGGCGCGCAGGAGGTTCGACACCTGTCAACACCCGCACGCACGCCGAGTGTACCCGTCCCCTCCGGACCGGGGCCTTCCGCTCGGACCAACGGCGTCGCCCGCCTGACCTTCGGGGCGTGACGTCATACGGAGCCCAGCGTGGACCATGGCTCCGTCATCCGACCCCGCCGAGGAACCCGATGCTCGTCGACCTCACCGGCTTCGCCGGAGACTGCCTGATCACGGGCCGCCTCGAGCTCAGGGCCGAGCGCGTCACCGACCAGCTCAACGCCGAGGCCACGATCCAGCTCGTCGACGTCGTCCTCGAGGGACTGACCGACGGTCGCCAGGTCACGAGTCCGACCTTCAGCATCAGCCGTTCCGAGCTGTGCGCCGTCAAGGCCGGACCGCCGCGCGGTTCGCAGGCCTTCTGGACGCCGACCGAACCGCATCGGCTGCAGGCCCAGATCGGGCCGTACACCGTCCTCGGACGGCTGCACGCCCCGCCCGGCCGGGAGGCGCTGCCCTCGCTCGCCGAGCGCGACGTGATGGTGCCGCTGACCGACGCCACGATCGCCTACCTGATCGCGGGCATCCTCGAGGTCCGTGACTGCGAGACGCTGATCATCAACCGCGAGCTCGCGAGCTGGCTGCGCGACGCCGATGCCGACCCGGTCGGACCGCCGACGCTCGTCCCGGCGGAGACGACCTCGGGCTGATCATTCGGCGCGTAGTCCGCCATTCGCGGCGTCGTCCCCGGCGGTACCCTCCCAGCCGGTGCAGGTCGCGGCTGGAGGGACGTCATGAGCAGGCTGTCGGGGCTCGTCCGGGCGAACCGGTTCACGCCGGACATCGTGCCGTGGTTCGAGGCCAAGCTGTTCTTCGAGGGTGACCGGCGCCGGCCGTACCTCGAGCAGTTCGGGATGCTGCTCGTCCTGTCGACGATCATCGCGACGGCCGGCGTCATCGGCGACTCGACGGCCACGGTGATCGGGGCGATGATCGTGGCCCCCCTCATGACCCCGATCATGGCCGTCGCAGCGGCGCTCGTGACCGGGCAGGTGCCACGGGCGATCCGGTCGCTCGGCCTCGTCCTCGTCGGGGTCGCCGTCGTGATCGGGCTGAGCTGGCTCATCGGCTGGATCTACCCGGGCTTCCTGTCGTTCGAGACGAACTCGCAGATCACCGGCCGGACGTCGCCCCGGCTGATCGATCTCGTGGCGGCGCTCGCGTCGGGTGCGGCAGGTGCGTTCTGCATGAGCCGCGAGGACGTGTCCGACTCGCTGCCTGGCGTGGCGATCGCGATCTCGCTCGTCCCGCCACTCTGCGTCGTCGGCGTGTCATTGGCCAACGGCCGGCTCGACGACGCGTCCGGGGCGATGCTCCTGTTCCTGGCCAACATGCTCGCGATCCTCCTCGCCGGCGGCGGGTTGCTCGTCCTGCTCGGGCTCAGTGCCGCCCGGACCGAGGACCTCCGCGGTCATGCCCGGCGGAACGCATTCGCCGCGATCGTCATTGCGATCGTCGCCGTGTCGGTCCCCCTGGCCGCGACCGGGGTGCGGATCGCCGGCGAAGCCCAGGCCGAGCAGGTGGCGGAGAGCGCCGCCAAGTCCTGGGCGAGCGCCGTCGGGTACACCGTCCGGACGGTCGAGGTGCAGGCGACCCAGGTCAACGTCACGGTGACCGGGCCCGGGGTCAACCCACCGGTCGCGTCGCTCGCCGCCGCGCTGAGCGCCGCGCTCGGCCGGGCCGTGGCGGTCCACCTCGAGACGATTCCGTCGAGCGTCCAGGTCGCCGGTCCGTGACCGACGTTGCCCTCCGGAGCGGCGGCCTGGAGCCTCAGATCCCGCCGATCGAGCGAGGCGGCATCCGGGGGCCGCGACGGGCCGCCTGGAGGCCACTCGACTCGAGCAGCCGGATCACCCGGCCGCGCTGACCGCGATACGGCTCGAGCAGCTCGAGCATCCGGGCGTCGTCGCCGCGCGGCTCACCGGCGAGGACCCGCGCGACGAGACCCGGCAGGTGGTAGTCGCCGACGCTGACCGCGTCGGGATCGCCGAGCGCGTCGCGGGCCACCTCGCCGACCGTCCACGGGCCGATCCCGACGACGGCGCCGAGCCGGCGATGCGCCTCGTCGACTGGGAGTGATACGGCGGCCTCCAGCCGGTCGGCCAGCCCGCCGATCCGCCTGAGTGTCTCGGCCCGGCGTCGCTCGAGCCCGAGCGGGTGGTAGGCGTGGTAGGGGAGGGCGGCAAGCTGGGCCGGCGTCGGCTGGAGACGGAGCCCGAACGGACCCGGCGCAGGCTCGCCGTGGACGCGAACCAGAGCCCGGTAGACGCGCCGCGCCTCCTCGCCGGTGATCTTCTGCTCGAGGACCGCCGGGACGAGCGCCTCGACGACCCGGTTCGAGCGCGCGATCCGGACGCCGGCGAACCGCCGCGCCAGCTCCACGACGACCCGATGCGGCGGGTGGAGGGCCAGGAGCGCATCGGGCTGGTCGTTCAGCCCGAGGAGGTCGGCTGCTCGCTCGATCGCCCAGCCGGCGCCCGGTCCCCAGGCTCGGACGACGAGATCCCGACCGGTGTCGACGGCTTCGACCGTCGCCGGGCCGTCTGGCGTCCGCGTGGCGCGACGGGCGCGACCGGTCTCGAGCCGGATCGTCGGGTCGCCGTGGCCGTGGCGAAGCGGCGACAGCGTCCGAACGAGCTCGTACCGCTCGGGCCGCGGGAGCGATGCCTCGAGATCGGGTCCGGCGGCGGCCCGGGTGGCGACCGTCACCCCGGACCCAGCGGGGCGAACGTCGCCGTGAAATGGCGGAGGGCGGGCGGCTCGTCGACGATCCGGTAGCCGGGCAGGTTGGCAGCCCCGGCAACGACCGCCAGGACGACCTCGATGACGTAGTCGATGTGGCTCTGGGTGTAGGTCCGGCGCGGGATCGCCAGCCGGACGAGGTCCATCGCGGCCGGTGTCTCGGACCCATCGGGATGTCGTCCGAACATCACCGACCCGATCTCGCAGCCCCGGATGCCGCCCGCCTCGTAGAGCGCGATCGCGAGCGCCTGGCCCGGGTAGGCGAGCGGGGGGATGTGGGGCAGGAGCGCCCGCGCGTCGATGTAGACCGCGTGCCCGCCGATCGGCCGGACGACCGGCACGCCGGCCGCGTGGAGGGCGTCGCCGAGGTACGCCGTGGACCGGATCCGATAGCGCAGGTAGTCCTCCTCGACGACCTCGCGCAGCCCCTGGGCGATCGCCTCCAGGTCCCGGCCCGCGAGGCCGCCATAGGTCGGGAAGCCCTCGGTCAGGATCAGCATGTTCCGGCAGCGCTCAGCCAGACCGTCGTCGTTCATGGCCAGCCAGCCGCCGATGTTGGCGAGGCCGTCCTTCTTGGCCGACATCGTCATCCCGTCGGCCAGCGAGGCGATCTCGCGGACGATGTCGGGGATCGACCGCTCGGCCTGGCCGGGCTCGCGGGTCTTGATGAACCAGGCGTTCTCGGCGAACCGGCAGGCATCGAGGAAGAGCGGGATCGCGAACCGGTCGCAGATCACCCGGACCCCGCGCAGGTTCTCGAGGCTGACCGGCTGCCCTCCGCCGCTGTTGTTCGTGATCGTGACGAACACGACCGGGATCCGCTCGCGGCCCCGCTCCTCGATGAACCGCTCGAGCGCGCCAAGGTCCATGTTCCCCTTGAATGGGTGCTCGAGCGACGGCTGGCGACCCTCGGGGATGACCAGGTCGACCGCCTCCGCCCCGGCAAACTCGACGTTCGCCCGAGTCGTGTCGAAGTGGGTGTTGTTCGGGACCGCCAGGCCGGGCCTGGCGATCGACGAGAACAGGATCTTCTCGGCCGCCCGGCCCTGGTGGGTCGGGATGACGTGGCGGAACGGGAACAGGCGCTGGACCGATTCGAGGAACGCGAACCACGACGGCGACCCGGCGTACGACTCGTCTCCGCGCTGGATCGCCGCCCATTGGTCACGGGACATCGCGCCGGTCCCGGAGTCGGTCAGGAGGTCGATCAGGACGTCGTCGGCATGGAGCGCAAAGAGGTTGTAGCCGGCGGCCCGAACCGCCGCGCGGCGCTCGTCGGCGGTCGTGATCCGCACCGGCTCGACCGAGTGGATCCGGAACGGCTCGATGATCGTCTGGAAGGTGTCGGACATCGCCGTCGAGGATAGCGCGGCGTACGATCCGCCCGTGAACGAGCTCGCCGAGCCGCACCAGGACGAACCCCGGATCCCGCTCGTGATCCGGCCGTTCCTGTGGCTCGCGCTGGTCCTCGTGGCCTGGCTGGCGATCGACGAGATCGGGGCCGTCGGACCGCTCGACCGGGCGAAGCTCGGCTGGGCGATCGGGATGCCCCTGACCCTCCTGCTCCCGGCGGTGACCGGAGCCGTCGCTCGAGGGTTGCCCGCGGGCCGATCGCGGACAGCCGTCTATGCCGGGATCGGGCTCGGCTCGGCGCTCCTCGTCGTCCTCCCGTTCCTGGCCCAGTTCCTGGCCGAGTGCGCGTCGGCGGGCGTCGCGCTCCCGGTCGCGCCCCTGGCGACGCTGGGGCTTGGCGTCGCCCTGACGGTGATCGCCAGCTCGGTCGTCGCCGAACGGCTGTGGCTGGCTTCCGACGGCCGCCGGCGGATCGCCTGGGCGGTCACGGCGTCGACCGTCGTCCTGCTGATCGGCGGGGCGATCCTCGTCGGCGTGACGTTCTCCGGCCTGTTCCCGCCGGGCACCTGCCAGGTCCGGCCGTCGGTCTGACCGCCCGGCCGACTGGCGGTACGCTTGACGCATGTGTCGAAGCATCAAGACGCTGCGCCGGGCGGATGAGCCGGCGACGGACGAGGAGATCGCAGCCGCGGCGCTCCAGTTCGTTCGAAAGGTGAGCGGCTATCGGGTCCCCTCGCAGAAGAACCGGGACGCGTTCGACGAGGCCGTGCTCGAGGTGGCCGCGGCATCCCGTCGGCTGCTGGACACGATCGCGATCCCGCGGTGACCGTCCTCGGGCAGCCGCCCGGACCCGGGATCGCCCTCGAGGCCCCGATCGCCTCGCCGCGCTGGTGGATCCGGCCCGGCCTGGAGTCCCAGGACGGGCGGCTGGTCATCGCCGGACGCGACGCCGAGGAGCTCGCCCGGGAGAGCGGCACGCCGCTGTTCGTGTACGACCTCGAACGGCTGGCCGAGAACGCCCGGGCGATCACCGGGGCGCTCGGCCGGAGCGGAGTCCACCATCGGGTCCGCTTTGCGCTCAAGGCGAACCGCGAGCCGGAGGTCCTCGCCACGCTGCGCCGGCTCGGCAGTCCCGGCTCGCCCACGGCCATCGGGATCGACGCCTGCTCGCCGGGCGAGGTCGAGCTCGCCCTGACCCACGGCTGGCGGCCCGAGGAAGTCAGCTTCACCGGGACGAACCTGTCCGAGCGCGACCTCGATGTCCTCCTGCCGACCGGGGTCCACCTCAACCTCGACGCCATCAGCCAGATGATGCGGGTCGGGCGGCGCGCCCGGGGAAGGCGGATCGGGCTGCGGGTGAATCCCGGTGCCGGGGCGGGCTACCACGCCGGCCTCACCTACAGCGGCGACCGTCCGACGAAGTTCGGGATCTACGCCGACCGGCTCGACGAGGCGGTCGAGGTCGCCGGACGGTTCAACCTGACGATCGACACGGTCCACTTCCACGCCGGGTCGGGCTGGCTGGCCGATGGGCTGGCGTCGTTCGAGACGGCGCTCGCAGCGGTCATGGGAATGCTCGATCGGCTCATCGAGCTCGGTTGTCCGATCGACGAGGTCAATGTCGGGGGCGGGCTCGGCGCCCCGGCGCGCGAGGACGAGCAGGCAATCGACCTGGACGCCTACGCGGCGGTCCTCGCGCGGCAGCTCGGTCCGCGCGGCGTGGCCGTCGCCGTCGAGCCGGGCGACTACATCACGAAGGACGCCGCCATCCTCCTTGGCGAGGTCGTGACGATCGAGGACCGGGCCGGGGTCCGGTTCGTCGGGCTCGATCTCGGCTGGAACATCGACTGCTCGTACTTCATCTACCGGTTCCTGCAGGAAGCGATCCTGTGCCGTGCGACCAACGCCGAGCTGGTCCAGCGGGTGACGCTCGCCGGGCACATCAACGAGGCCGGCGATGTCTTCGCGGAGGACTACCCAATGCCGCCGATCGCCGAGGGCGACATCGTGGCGCTCCTCAACGCCGGCGGCTACAAGCAGGCGATGAGCTCGACCCACTGCCTCCGGCCGACCGCGCCGGCCCGGTTCCTCGAGCGTCCCCAGGCCTGATCCGCGGCTACACTCGGCGGGTGACCGCGACGCCGACCGAGCCCGACCTGCCCGTCCGCCACGCGACGTCCGTCCGGATCGTCGCCGTCCGCGGCGGGCAGCTCGATTCGCGCGAGGACACGCTGGTCGGCGAGGAGCCGCTGGAGATCCGGGCTGCCGGGCCCGGCCAGGAGCCGGTTGCGGTCGCGGTCACGATGCGCACCCCCGGCTCCGAGGCCGAGCTGGCCGTCGGCTTCCTCCGGACCGAGGGGCTGATCGGTGACGACGACGTCGCGACCGTGGAGGTCGGCGACTCGGCCGCGCTCGCCCAGCCGGACGACACGGCGATCGTCCGACTCAGGCGGGCGTTCGACGCCTCGATCGTGGCCGAGCGTCACTTCGTCGCCACGGCGAGCTGCGGGATCTGCGGCAAGGCATCGCTCGACGAGATCGCCGTTCGGTGCGACCCGATCCCGGAGGGGGCCCCGACCGTCGAACGAAGCGTGATCCTGGGGCTGCCGTCGACGCTCCGGGCGGCTCAGCGCGTGTTCGAGGCCACCGGCGGCCTCCATGCGGCCGGGCTGTTCGAGCCGGACGGCCGGTTGGTCGCGGTACGCGAGGACGTCGGTCGCCACAACGCCCTCGACAAGCTCGTCGGCTGGGCGGTCCTCGCCGGTCGCATGCCGCTCAACGGGCTCGTTCTCCTCGTCAGCGGCCGGGTCAGCTTCGAGATCGTCCAGAAGGCGGCCGTCGCCGGGATCCCGGTCGTGTGCGCCGTCTCGGCACCGTCAGATCTGGCCGTCGAAGCAGCCGAGCGTCTCGGCCAGACCCTGATCGGGTTCCTCCGGGGCGACGGCTTCAACGTCTACTCGGGCGCGGAGCGCCTCCGGCTCTGAGCACGGGGACCGTCGCGGCCGAGCTCGCTGAGGTCCTTCGACCCTGACCGTCCCCGACCGGCCCAATTATCACCACCATTCCTACGAGCCGGGCTGCGGCCATCGAATCGGCTGCTTGTCGACCGGATTAGGCATCGTGATGATGTTCTGCGGCTGAACGATCGCCGATGCAGGGGGCGGAGCGCGTCCTGGCGTCCGCTAACAATGGTGGTGATATCCGTGGCTGCAGCGCCGGGTCGCGGCCGTCGACGCCCGGCCTTCCGGTCAGCGGCGGCTGGTCCGGCCCGGGTTGACGGCGGGCTTGGCCGGCTTCGCGGCGAGGGCCGCCGCCTGGTCGCGGTCGGGTTCGTCCTCGCTGCCGCTCGGCGCCTTGACTCCGCCCTCGGGGGCCGGGGGCGTCGCACCGGGCTGCCGGCTCGGGGCCGCGGCGAGGGCCGCGTCGAGCGACCGCCGGAACCGGACGAGCGCGTAGCCGACGGCGATCGCCACGCCGACCACGAGCGGGATGAGGATCCCGATGTCCGCCGCCGACCCGAGGATGGCGAGGATCCCGAGGACGGCCAGCGCCATCCCGGCCAGACCGACGAGATACCAGAGCCAGCGGAAGTGGGTGGGCATCGGGCCGGACGCTAGCGGTCGGCGGCCGGCCGGCCGGCACCGCCTGCGGGGCCGCGGTTCTGGACGAACTGGAAGCCGAACCGACCCTTGATGCAGAGGTGGCCCTCGGTGACCGACGAGTCCATCGGCGAGCTGACCCGGACGATCTCGTTGTCCTGGACGTGGAGCGACAGCGTGCAGCCGACCCCGCAGTACGGGCAGATTGTGTCGGTCACGGTCTGGGCCTCCTCGTCCCAGGTTCCGGCGGCGCGCATCTCGTGCTCGGAGCGGAACATCAGGGCGCCGGTCGGACAGACCCCGATGCAGTTGCCGCAGTAGACGCAGGCCGAGTCGGGCAGCCCGACGTTCCACTCGGTCGAGATCCGGGCGTCGAACCCCCGCCCGGCGACCGCGATCGCGAACGTGTTCTGGGCGTCCACCCCGCACGCCTCGACGCACTTGTAGCAGAGGATGCACTTCGAGTAGTCGCGGACGTAGAGCTCGTTGTCGACCTTGACCGGTTGGGCCACCGTCGCCGCGCTGGACTCCCCGGCCGCCGCGTGATGGTGGCCGGCCTCGCGCGCGTCGCGCTCACCGGCGGCCGCCGGTGGGGACGGTGCCCCGAACCGGCCCGGATCCGCGCCGTAGCGCTGGGCGTAGGCGGCGAGCGATCCGTCGGGCGCGGCCGGGCCGGCCAGACCGGTGTCGACCGATGACCCGAGGAGCTCGATCACCAGCCGGCGCGAGTGGCGCACCCGCTCCGAGTCGGTGAGGACCTCCATCCCGGCCTCGACCGTGCGCGAGCAGGCCGGAGCGAGGACCCGCGCCCCGGCGATCTCGACCACGCAGACCCGGCAGACGTTGACCGGGGTCAGGCTGTCGAGGTAGCACAGGGTCGGCGTGTCGATCCCCTGGGCGCGGCAGGCGTCGAGGATCGTCGAGCCGGCCGGGACGCTCACGGGCGCACCGTCGATCGTCAGCTCGATCGATTCCACGGCGGGCTCCGGTGGCGCCTCGGGCGGCCTGCTGGGACGGGCCGGGGGGCTGAACAGGATCGGGTCGATGCTCACAGCCCCACCAGCTCCGGTTGCCGGAAGGCGCTCTCGATTGCGCTCGACGCGGTCTGGCCGAGCCCGCAGATCGAGGCGTCGCGCATCGCCCGGCCGACGTCGCGCAGGAGGGCGAGCTCGTCCCCCGGCGAGCCATTCGGCCGGCCGGCCGCGAGCCGGGCGAGGATCTCCTCCTGGCGAACCGAGCCGACCCGGCACGGGACGCACTGGCCGCACGACTCGTCGCGGAAGAACGCGGCGATCCGGCGCAGGGTCCCGACGAGGTCGGCCGTCTCGTCGAAGACCATGACCACGCCCGAACCGAGGGTCGCCCCGATCGCACGGGTGCCCTCGAACGTGAGCGGGGTGTCGAGCGCATCGGCGCCGACGAAGACGCCGGCCGCGCCACCGAGCAGGATCGCCCGGATCGCCCTGCCGCCCGGCACGCCGCCACCGAGCTCGAGCAGCTCGCGCAGGGTCGTCCCGAACGGGACCTCGTAGACGCCAGGGCGGGCAACGCTGCCCGACAGGCAGAACAGCTTCGGGCCGGCCGAGCCGTCGGTGCCGATCGCGGCAAACGCAGCTCCGCCCTCGAGCACGATGGCCGGGATGTTGGCCAGCGTCTCGACGTTGTTGACGGTCGTCGGCTGGCCGAACAGCCCGACCTCGACCGGGAATGGCGGCTTGTTGCGCGGCTCGCCACGCTTGCCCTCGATCGACTCGAACAGCGCGGTCTCCTCGCCGCAGATGTAGGCGCCGGCCCCGCGCCGCAGCTCGAGCTCGAAGGCGGTCCCCGAGCCGAGGATGTCCGGCCCGAGCAGCCCGAACGCGCGCGCCTGGGCGATCGCCCCGGCCAGGCGAGCCTCGGCCAGCGGGTACTCGCCGCGGATGTACAGGTAGCCCTTTTCGGCACCCGTCGCGAAGCCCGCGATCGTCATCGCCTCGATCAGCGCGAACGGGTCCTCCTCGAGCAGCGCTCGATCCTTGAACGTGCCGGGCTCCGATTCGTCGGCGTTGCAGACGAGGTAGTGCGGGCGGGTCGGCTGGGCCGCAACCGCCGCCCACTTGCGGCCGGTCGGGAACGCCGCTCCGCCGCGGCCGACGAGCTTCGAGGCCGAGACCTCCTCGACGACCCGGTCCGGACCGAGCTCGAGCGCCCGCGGCAGCGCCCGGTAGCCACCGTTCGCCCGATAGTCATCGAGGCTGGTCGGGTCGGCGCGGCCGATCCGGGCCAGCAGTCTCAGACCGTCGTCGCCGGCCTGCGGCACCGACGTCCGAAGCTCGGCGAGGCGCTCGGTGGTGGCGGCCAGCCGCCGAGCCGAGGCCTCAGCCGGTGGGTCCTCGAGCCGGGCGACGACTCCGGCGGCATCGACCGGCGCGACCGCGAACGTCCTGGGCGTCTCCCCGGCGATCGTGAACAGCGCCGCCGGGGCGCGCTCGCACTGCCCGAGACACGGGCTGCGCAGCCACGTCATCGTCCCCTCCCGGGCGGGCTCGCCGGGTTGCCCGAGCGCCCGCTCGAGGGCCGCGCACTGCTCCTCGGCCCCCGCCAGGCGGCAGGCGATGTCATCGCAGACGTGGGCGACGGCCGGCGGCCGCGGGGTCGTCGCGAACAGGGCGTAGAACGTGGCCACGCCGTACGCCTCGGCCGGCGGCACCGTGAGCCGGCGGCAGACATAGGCGAGCGCCGGCTGGCTGATGAAGCCGATTCGCGACTGGATCCCGTGGAGGGCCGGCAGGAGCAGGTCGCGGTGGGACCGCGCCTCGTGTCCGCCGTGGGCGATGTGGCCCTCGGTGGCCATGTCCCGGACGCCGCCCTGCCAGCCGCTTCGTGGCGGTCCGATGACCGGAGCCAGGACGGCGTCGACGGCCGCACGCTCGGCCGGCGACGCGAGCGGTGCCACCACGTGGAGGTCCATCCCGGCCAGTGTAGCGACGGCACCGCTGCGGGTGGACGGAGCGATCGGGGCCCGGTCGTTCCTAGAGGATCTGTCCGAGCAGCCGCTGGACGAGGAACAGGGCGAGCGGCAGCATGATCGCCGAGACGAACGCCCGGAGGGTCGTCGTCGACCATGGCCAGGTCGGCAGGCGGGCGAGCACCTCGCGCTGCTGGAGCGCGCTCGCGAGGGTCTTGTTGATCGCGTCGGCCCGGCCGAGGTCGAGCCCGTCGATGTCCCTGTTCAGCTCGGCCAGGACGCTCTTCAGTCGATCGTCCGACTCGGCCTGGAGCCGCTCCTTCTCGTCGACGAGCCGCCCGTGGAGCCCCAGCAAGGGGACCACGAAGACGACCACCCCGAACCCGACGAAGCCCACGTACCAGAGGGCGTAGTACAGGTTGGTCGCCTGGGTCGGTGACGGAGCGAGGATGAAGCCCATCACGACGACCAGAATGAGCGAGATCCCGATCCCGGCCGTGAGCCGCGAGAACGCGTAGAGCGGCCGGGGATGGAACAGGTCGATCCGGGTGACCCGGTCGAGGATCCGGGTGACGAGGCGGAGCTGGCGAATGGCCTGGCAGATCAGCACGAGAAGGACGGCGGTGAAGAGGGACTCGTAGACCCCTCGCGCAGCCAGGGCCAGCGGGGGATAGCCGACGACCCCCGACGCGGCCGGATCGGTCACGTAGCCGAAGAGCGTGAGCGGGAAGGCCACCACGAGAACGATGAACCCGGGCACGGCCGGGAAGATGGCGACCTCGTAGCGCAGTCGCGCCGCCTCCCCATCCTCGAGCGAGGTCAGCGGCCGGACGGTGTCGAACGCCCACTCGGCAACGCGTTCGAACAGGTGGACGGCGGCCATGAACGCGATCGTCACGATGCCCCAGCCGACCTGGTTGAGGGAGACCTCTCCGACCCTGGCGATCCCGGCCAGCCAGCCCTGGCCCACCGACAGCGCGACCGAGACAAGCCCCAGCACGACGTAGGCGGCCCATGGCGGTCCCGGCGCCCGCTCGATCCAGTCGATCAGGACGTTGAGCCAGCTCGGGGCGTACGGGCGCACGGCCGGGGTGGTGGCTTCGGCCGGGGTCGTTTCCGCGCGGACGACGTCGGTCGCCATTGGCGGCAGTGTATTCAGCGGCGAGGCGTCCGCAAGCCCCCCGGTCAGGCCGGAATCGAGGACGCGGGCTTCTCGATCCGAATGGCGGTCGCCTTGAACTCGGCGGTGCCCGACTTCGGGTCGGTCGCGTCGATCGTCAGCAGGTTGACCGCGACGTCGTCCTGGAAGTGGAGGGTCATGAACGTGAGGCCGGGCCGGAGCGATGGGTCGATCCGGATCGGCGCCTCGACCTGGCCGCGGCGCGAGACGACCCGGACCCGCTCGCCGTCGGTGAGCCCGTAGGCCTCGGCGTCCTCGGGCGAGATGTCGAGCGACTCGCCGCGGCGGAGCGGCGACGTGTAGCCGCCGGTCTGGACACCGGTGTTGTACGAGTCGAGCCGGCGGCCGGTCGTGAGCCGGATCGGGAAGTCGGCGTCGAGCTTGTCGACCGGTGGATCGTGCTCGACCGGCACAAACGGGACGCGGTTGCCGGGCACCGGGTCCTCCCACAGCCGCGAGTGGAGGAACAGCTCGCCCGGGTGGGTCTCGTCGTAGCAGGGCCACTGGAGCCCGCCGAGCTCCTCGAGGCGGGCGTAGCTCATCCCGGCGTGGACCGGAGAGAGCGATCGGACCTCGTTCCAGACAGCCTCGGCCGATGGCTCGCCCCAGTCGTGGCCCATCGCCCGGGCGAGGTCGAAGATGATCGCCAGGTCGTCGCGAGCCTCGCCCGGCGGATCGAGCGCCTTGCGGACACGCTGGACGCGACGCTCGGAGTTCGTGACGGTGCCCTCGCTCTCCGCCCAGGCAGCCGCCGCCGGCAGGACGACGTCGGCGAGCTCGGCGGTCGCGGTCAGGAAGATGTCCTGGACGACCATGAAGTCGCGCGTCGCGAGCAGGTGCTTCGCGCGATGCTGGTCGGCCTCGGACTGGACCGGGTTCTCGCCGATGACATAGACGGCCTGGAGCTCTCCGCGCTCCATCGCGTCGAACATGCCCGACAGGTGCCAGCCGCGCTTGGGCGGGACGGGCACGCCCCAGGCGGCGTCGAACCTGGCCCGGAGCGCCTCGTTCTCGACGTGCTGGAACCCGGGCAGCCGGTCGGGCAGGGCGCCCATGTCGCCGCCGCCCTGGACGTTGTTCTGGCCACGGAGCGGGTTGATCCCGCTGCCGTACCGCCCGACGTGTCCGGTCAGCAGGGCCAGGCTGATCAGGGCGAGGACGTTGTCGACCGCGTTGTGGTGCTCGGTGATCCCGAGCGTCCAGCAGATCATCGCCCGGTCGGCCCTGGCATAGGCGAGGGCGGCCTCGCGGATCGCGGCGGCGGGGATGCCCGTCTCGCGCTCGGCGTACTCGAGGGTGTACGGCTCGACACCGGCCCGATAGGCCTCGAAGCCACTCGTCGCCCGTTCGATGAACGCCTGATGATGGAGGCCCTCGTGGATGATCTCGCGGGCCATGGCGTTGGCGAGGGCGATGTCGCTCCCGACGTCGAGCCCGAGCCACAGGTCGGCCCACTCCGCCGAGGACGTCCGGCGCGGGTCGACCGCGATCAGCCGCGCCCCTGCGTTCACCCCCTTGAGGAGGTGATGGAAGAAGATCGGGTGGGTCTCGCGGGCGTTGCTGCCCCAGAGGAGGACGAGATCCGTCTCCTCGATCTCACGGTATGAGCTTGTGCCGCCCCCGGCACCGAAGACGGTCGCCAGACCGGCGACGCTCGGAGCGTGTCAGGTGCGGTTGCAGCTGTCGATGTTGTTGCTGCCGAGAACGCTCCGCGAGAACTTCTGCGCCGCGAAGTTCACCTCGTTCGTCGCCTTCGAGCAGCTGAACAGTCCGAACGTCGTGGGCCCGTGCTTCTCGCCGGCGGCCCGAAGGCCGGCCGCGGTCCGCGCGAGCGCCTCGTCCCAGGTCGCCGGGCGGAGGGTGCCCGCGTCGCCGTGGCCTCCCTCCCGGACGAGCGGCCGGGTAAGTCGGACGTAGTCCCGTGGCATGGGCTCGATGCCCTCCGTTGCCTCGGCCGCGGATGCGACCGAACGGTCGCCCGAGTGTACCGCCGCGTCCGGGGCGTCGCCCTGCCACCGGCCGCGCGCTCGGCTCAGCCGGCGAGCTCGGCCCGGACCTCCGGGAGGCGGGCCATCGTCTCGAGGTCGAACGGGTCGCGGAAGATCCAGATCGGATGGCGGAATCCGAGGGCGGCGTCGGCCCTCGCTGCAGCGGCGACCTCGGACGGGGTCCCGCCGGCCGCCAGGAGCCGAGCCGGAGGCAGCGAGTGACGTTGCCGGATCGCCTCGAAGGCCTCGACGGCGAGGGCGTGCGTCGCCCGGATGGCGACCTCGCGGTTGAGGGTGCGCTCGATCGTCGTGTGATCCCGGCCGATCGCCGCGCACGCCGCGCGGAGGGTGGCGTCGGCGCCGGCCAGCTCAGCGTGGGCGAGGTCGGTCGGCGTCCCATACGCATTCCACATGTCGGCCGAGGCCGCGACGATCGGCAGCGTCTTGCGGCGGCCCATGCCGCCGATGAGGATCGGAAGCCGCTCCTGGATCGGGCGGGGCCGGATCACGGCGTCCTGCATGACGTAGAAGCGGCCGGCATGGCTGACCCGCTCCCCGTCGAGGAGGCGCCGGATCAGCCCGGCCGCTTCGCCGAGCCGGTCCAGCCGCTCGCCCATCCAGCTCCCGAACTCGATCCCGAACGCCTCGTGCTCGCGCTCGAACCAACCGGCGCCGAGCCCGAGGATCGCCCGCCCGTCGCTCAGGTGGTCGAGCGTCGTCGCGAGCTTGGCGGTCAAGCCCGGGTTGCGGAGGGTGTTGGCGCCAACGAGCAACCCGACCTTGACCCGCTCGGTCAGCGTCGCGAGCGCCGCGATCGTCGTCCAGGCCTCGAGCTTGTCGTCGTCCCAGGCGCCCTCGTCGCTGAGCAAGTGGTCGTCGACCCAGACCGAGTCGAAGCCGGCCGCCTCCGCGGCGAGGACGGCTTCGCGAAGCGCCGGCCACGAGGCGCGGTTCGTGTAGAACGCGGCGCCAAAGCGTTGAGTGGTCACGTCCGGACGATACCCGCGGTCGCCGACGGCGTGGGCCTCGGTCGTGCAGCCCGGTCAGCTCAGCGGAGGTCGACGCCGGGCACGGTCGCGGCCTCGACCAGGCCGACTCGCCAATGGGGGACGCCGGCCGAATCGAGCCCCGTTTCGACCTCAACGACTCGGTCCGGGCCGATGGCGGCCAGCAGGCCGCCGCTCGTCTGCGGATCGTGGGCGAGCGTGACAAGCTCGGGTGGGACGCCATCGCCGACCGTCAGCACCTCCGTCACGAACCGGCGATTGTGGGCGGCGCCACCGGTCTCGACACCGGCTCGGGCCAGGTCCAACGCTCCATCGAGAAGCGGCATGGCCGCCGCGTCGAAGACGAACCGGGTGCCGGAGCCGCGCGCCATCTCGAGCCCGTGGCCGAGGAGCCCGAACCCGGTGACGTCGGTCGCGGCCCGGACTCCGGCGCCAACCAGGACCTCCGACGCGGCCCGATTGAGTGTCCGCATCTGATCGATCGCGGCGACGAAGTCGGCCGCGGCCGTCCGGCCCTGGCGGCGACCGCTGACGAGCAGCCCGGTTCCGAGCCGCTTCGTGAGCACGAGCACGTCGCCGGGCCGAGCGGCACCCTTGCGCAGGAGGCGATCCGGATGGCCCGCACCGGTGACCGCGAGGCCGTACTTCGGCTCCGGGTCGCGGATCGTGTGACCGCCGGCGAGGACGCCACCGGCCTCGCGCACCTTCGCCGACGCCCCGGTGAACACCGCTCCGAGCGTCTCGGTCGGCAGCTCCTCGGGGAACGCGGCGATCGACAGAGCGAACAGCACCCGGCCGCCCATCGCGAATACGTCCGACAGCGCATTGGCGGCGGCGATCTCGCCGAACGTGAACGGGTCGTCGACGATCGGCGGGAAGAAGTCGAGGGTCCCGATGATCGCCAGGTCGGGCGCGACGAGCCAGGCCGCCGCGTCGTCTGGCGGATCGAGGCCGGCGATGAGCTCGGGCGGCGCGACCTCGGCCCCGAGCCCCGACAGGGCCTGGGCAAGGAGGTCGGCGCCGAGCTTGGCGGCGCACCCGCCGCAGGTCGTCAGCTCGGTCAGCGGCATTGGAGACGGTGTGGCGAGGGCGGACATGTCGGGATGATACTGACGCGGCGACGCTCGAGCGATCAACGCTACGGAGTCGAGCGCGGCGTAGGCTGACCTCCACGCTCTGGGGAGGCGTAGAGCCGATGGAGATCACGATCGAAGCCGGGCACGGCTCGGTGGACGTCCGGACCGACGATCGGGGGATCCATGTCAACGCGAGTGGCCAGCGCCTGGATGCTGCTTGGTCCGAGGTCCATGGAGCCGGGCTCGCCGAGCCTCCGGGCGGTCGGCGGCCGGTGATCATCGATCCCGAGGTCGTCGAAGCGACGCCGCTCCTCGGTCGCGTCCAGGACGTCGCGAACCGCCTGAAGGCCACCCATCAGATGCTGTTGATCGCCCACGGACCCAAGTCCCGGATCTACCAGGTCAGCGTTCCGCGCGACGACCCGAACGTCGCCGTCCTCGTCGCGGAGCTCGAGACGCGCCTCGGCTCGCAGTGGCTCGGAGTCGGGCAATCGTGGCGGGATCTCAAGCGGGCCCTCGGCGGGACCACGCCGTTCTGGTATCCGGTCGTGGGGATCATCTTCGTGGCCGGCGTGATCGCCCTGGCGCTGCCGGCAATACTGGCCGGCGCGACCGTCCGCGACGCGATCGACGATCTCGATCCGTCGGTTGTCGAGCCCTGGATGCTACCGGTGCTCGCCATCTGGATCATCCTCGTCGGCGCCCTCCTGTACCGGGTCCGCCGCGTCCTTCACTGACCAGGGCCGAGTCACCTCGCCAGCGTCGTCTGAAGCGCGGCGCTTCCACCAGGCCGGTCGACGCTCGGTGGTTACGATCGTCTCGTGCCGACGTATCCGCCGTGTAACTTCCAGCCGTCAAGGCCGTCTCGAGCAGCTCTGCACTCGGGCGACATCTTCACGATGCAGATGCCCGACGGTCGGTTCTTGTTCGGACGCGTCGTTCGCACGTTGACGCGCAGCGATCGCCTCGCTCTCGTCTATGTCTTCCGATACCTGGCTACTGGGCCCATCGCCCCCGCACGACTCCTGGTCAGCGACCTCCTGATCCCGCCGGCAACGATCAACCGGATCGGCTGGTCACGGGGCTTCCTGTCGACGATCGACAATCGCCCTTTCGAAGCGGGCGAGCGACTCACGACCCATTACTTCCGAGGGTTGGATCCCGAGCCGAGCGCGGGTCAAGGTCGGAGCCGTATCCGGCGGGCGCTCGGGCGCTTCCTTCCGCAACGCGGCATCGACGCCGCATTCGAGGATGAGGATGGCCAACCGCTGGGACAGCCGCCGCCGGGCACCCCGATCGGCGAGGCGGGGATCGGGAACTATCGGACCCTCGACGACCAGGTGTCGACGGCCCTCGGGATTCCGCTGGCGCCCGACGACTAACGGGGTCCTGGGTCGCCGACTCCTCCTCGATCCGAACCTAGAATGACCGCTCGTGGGAGCGGAGGGGTCCCGGTGGGTCCCCCGGTCTTCAAAACCGGTGGCGCCACGCTCGACGTGACGCGGTGGGTTCGACTCCCATGCGCTCCCGCCACCGCGTCGTGCGACGATGTCGGGCGATGAGCGTCCGACCTGCGCCGACCCGGCCCCCCAGCGTCGAACGGCTGCTGACCGCGGCCCGACCGGCGATCGATCGACGGGACCACGACGCCGTCGTCGCGGAAGCGCGGGCGGTCGTCGACGACGAGCGGCAGCGGCTGGCGGCGGGCGCGGCGCCCCGCTCGATCGAGGCGCTCGCCGGCCGGCTCGTGGCCAGCCTCGACGGGTTCGCCGACCCGTTCGCGGCCGGCCTGACCACGGCGATCAACGCGACCGGTGTGATCGTCCACACGAACCTGGGCCGCGCACCGTGGCCGACCATGGCGATCGACGCCGCGAGGGCGGCCGCGACGGAGCCGCTCCTGCTCGAGATGGACAGCGCCTCCGGCCGCCGCGGCGCCCGGTTCCGGGCCGCGGAGGAGCACCTGATCGCGCTGACCGGCGCCGAGGACGCGCTCGTCGCGAACAACAACGCGGCCGCGCTCGCCCTGGCGGTGGGGCTGGCCGGCCGGGGCGGACGGGTCGTCGTGTCCCGCGGCGAGCTCGTCGAGATCGGTGGCGGCGTCCGGATCCCCGAGATCGTCCGGCGGGCGGGTGCGCGACTGGTCGAGGTCGGCACGACGAACCGGACCCGGGTCGCGGACTATGCCCCCGCCCTCGAGGCCGGAGCGCGGCTCGTGCTGCGTGTCCACCCGTCGAACTTCCGGCAGGACGGCTTCGTCGAGAGCCCGGATGCCCGGGCGCTGGCCGAGCTCGCCCACGGTCGTGAGGCGATCGTCGTCGACGACCTCGGCAGCGGGGCGCTCCTCCCGACCGAGGACTACGGGCTCGCCCACGAGCCGACCCCTCGGGAGCGGCTGGCCGCCGGGGCCGACCTCGTGACGTTCAGCGGCGACAAGCTCGTCGGCGGCCCGCAGGCCGGCCTGATCGTCGGCCGGGCCGACCTCGTCGCGAAGCTGCGCCGGGACCCGCTGGCGCGGGCGACCCGGCCCGACAAGACGACGCTCGCCGGGCTCGCCGCGACGCTCGGGCTGTACCGCGCGGGACTGGCCGTCCGCGAGGTTCCCGTCTGGCGGATGATCGCAGCCCGCCCCGAGGACCTGCGTGCCCGGGCCGAGGCGCTGGTCGCCCGGCTCGACGACCCGTCGGCCGGTGCCCATGCCGTTGCCGTGTCCTCCACAGTCGGTGGCGGGTCGCTCCCCGGCGAGACGCTCGCGTCGTGGGCCGTCGCCCTGCCGGGCTCGGATGCGCTCCAGGCCCGCCTGCGACGCGGCACACCGGCGGTGATCGGGCGGATCGAGGACGGCCGGGTGCTGCTCGACCTGCGAACGGTCGATCCGGGCCGCGACGAGGATCTCGTCCGGGCGATCGCGGCGGCGATCCCCGACGCCCCTGGCCGATGACCGTCGTCGTCGGGACGGCCGGTCACATCGACCACGGAAAGACGAGCCTCCTCCGAGCGCTGACTGGGATCGACGCCGACCGCCTGCCCGAGGAGCGCCGGCGGGGGATGACGATCGACGTCGGCTACGCCCACCTCGCGCTCGCCGACGGGACCGAGATCGACTTCGTCGACGTGCCGGGCCACGACAAGCTCATCGGGAACATGCTCGTCGGCGCCGGCGAGATCGACGCGGCCCTGCTCGTGGTGGCGGCCGACGACGGGCCGCGGGCGCAGACCATCGAGCATCTCGAGCTCCTCGACGCACTCGGGATCCGGCACGGGGTCGCGGTCGTGACGAAGCGCGATCTCGCCGGCGAGGCCCGAACCGCCGGCGTCGCAGCCGAGGTTGAGCGGCTCCTCGCCCGGACGACGCTCGCCGGCTCACCGGTCCTCGCCGTCTCGTCGCTCAGTGGCATCGGGCTCGACGAGCTCCGATCCGCGCTCGTCGAGCTGCGCGACCGGGTCCTCGCCGACGACCGGCCGCAGAGCCGTCGTGGCGTCCGGCTGGCGATCGACCGGGTGTTCTCGGTGCGGGGTCGTGGGGTCGTCGTCACCGGCACGCTCCGAGGGGGCCGGCTCGAGCGCGGGGCGACGCTGAGGCTCGAGCCCGGAGGGCGATCGGCCCGGGCCCGCGAGGTCCAGGTCCACGGCAGCCCGGTCGAGTCGATCGGGGGCGGCGGCCGGGTCGCGCTCAACCTCGCCGCCGTGGATGGTGCCCCGATCTCGCGGGGCGACGTCCTGACCGTCGACCCGGCGGTCCGACCGACCGACCGGTTGATCGCGATCCTCCGGCGGCCGGCCGGGCTCGATGGCCAGTCTGCCGCCTCCCCGGCGTGGCCGCCGTCACCCGGGAGCGATCCTCCGGCTCCATCTCGGGACGGCCTCGGTCGAGGCGACCCCGCGTCGCGGACGGTCCGATGCGGTCGACCTGCCGGACGGGCAGCGGGTGGTGACGCTCCGGCTCGATCGCCCCATCGTCGCGGCCATCGGCGACCCGTTCGTCCTCCGGGTGCCCTCGCCGGCCGCGACGGCCGCCGGCGGCATCGTCCTCGATCCGGGACCACCGATCGGACCGTCGCGGAGACGCGCCTCGCCCGAGGCGTTGTCGGCGATCGCCACGGCGTGGCAGGCCGGCGACGCCGCAGCCGAGCTGGCGGCCCGGGTCGAGCTCCACGGCCTGCTCGCCCGGCCCGACGAAGCCGCGCCGCCGGTCGGCGCGCGGCGACTCGGCGGCTGGCTGCTCGTTCGCGACGTCGCGGATGCCCTCGACTCCGAGGCGATCGCGCTGGTCGATGCACGCCATGCGGCCGAGCCGCTCGCGACGGGAGTCCCGCTGGCCGAGGTTCGACGCTCTCTGGCGCGGTCGTTGCGCCGGACGGTGACCGCCGACGACCGAACGGCACTCGCGGTGGCCGGGGCCCTGCTCGACGATCTCGTGGCCGCCGGCCGGCTCGCCCGTGATGGGGAGCTCCTGCGCGACCCGACCCGCTCGAGCGGCACGTTGCCGCCGGCGGTGCTCGCGGCGATGGACCGGCTGGAGATTGGCGCTGGCGATCCCGGCTCCGCCGCCGCTCGGCGACGCGGCGCGGGCCGCTCACTGTCCGCCCGAGGGCGTCCGGGCACTCGAGGCCGGAGGCCGGATCGTTCGGGTCGAGGCGGACCTCGCCTGGGCCGGGTCCACCTATCGCGAGCTCGAGGCGCTCGCCATCCGCCTGGCCGATCCCGGGCCGCTCGCGCCGTCCACCCTGCGCGACGAGACCGGGACGAGCCGCAAGTACGTGATGGCCCTGCTCGAGGACCTCGATCGGCGCGGCATCCTGCGTCGGACGCCGGCCGGACACGTCCTCGGACCGCGAGCGCCGCGATGACCGCCCCTGGTGCTCCGACCGGGATCGTGCTGGCCGGCGGTCGTTCGGATCGGTTCGGAAGCGACAAGCTGGCCGCGGAATTCGACGGCGAGCCGCTCCTCTGGCACCCGGTTCGCGCGCTCGCCGGGGCCGGCTGCGACCCGATCGTGATCGTCATCGGACCGCACGGCGACGAGCCCGTCCTCCCGGCCGATCTTGCCCCGCTCGTCCGATACGCGCGGGACGCCGAGCCGTTCGGCGGGCCCCTGGTCGGCCTCCGGGCCGGGCTGGCCGCTGCACCGGGGGCCATCGTCATCGTGGCCGCCGGCGACCAGCCACGGCTCCGGCCCGGCCTGCTCCGGGCGCTTGCCGCGATCCACGCCGAGACCGCCGAGGTCGGGCTGCCGGGTGGACGCAGTCCGGCTGCCACGATCCTCGTCGACCCGTCGGGCGTCGCTCGCCCACTGCCCTGCGTGCTCGACCGCGACCGGGCGCGAAGCGCGGCCGGTCGGCTGCTCGCCGGGGGCGAGACGCGTCTGCGGGCGCTGCTGGCGATGCTCGAGCCGCGCGAGGTGCCCGAGATGGTCTGGCGATCGACCGACCCGGCCGGATCGTGGACCTTCGACGTCGACCTCCCGGCGGACCTCGCGGGGGGTCATTGACGCAACGATCACTGTTGCGTTATGGTCGAACCGAAGGGAGCTCGCGCAACGATGCCGATTGCGGCCAGGGAACGGATCGAGTCGCTCGTCACCGACCTCGGCAGCCGGGCCGAGGTCGCCCGGGCGCTCCACGTGGATCGCTCACAGGTCACCCGCTGGCTGGACCGCGGCCAGGACCCGGGACCCGACAACCTGCGCAAGGTGGAAGGCGTCGAGCTCGCCCTCGCCCGCCTGTTGCGGCTCTACGATCGCGACAGCGCGCTGAGCTGGCTCGAGGGCTTCAACGCCCAGCTCGGCGACCGGCGACCGATCGACCTCCTCGCCCGCGGCCGGCTGAGCGAGGTCCTCGACGCGATCGACGCGGACGAGATCGGGTCGTTCGCCTAGGTGCTCTTCCGCGTCTTCGGCTGGCTCCCGGATACGACGCCGGAGCCGCTCAAGGTGCCCCGCGAGCGCCAGGGCGGTGGTCGCCACGATGACCCCGATCGGTACACCGCGCTGTACCTCGGGCGCGAGGCGGTCGGCGCGATCGCCGAGGCGATCCAGGCGTTCCGCGGCCAGGAGCTGACGGCCGGCGCGCTCATCCGGCCGGACGGGGCGAGGCGCGCGCTGGCGATGATCGACGACGCCGCGCTCCCGCCGCTCCTCGATCTCGACGATCCGCGGGTGCTCGTCCGGCGTCGGCTCCGGCCGTCCCGGGTCGCAACCGCGGTCCGCCGGGCCACCCAGCGGATCGCCGGCGACGCGTTCGTGGACGGGGCGGTCGGGTTGTCGTGGTGGTCGACGCTCGAATCGTCGTGGACCAACGTGACCCTGTTCGCCGAGCGTCTGCCCGGGCTGCCGCCGGTCGTCGACGTGGAGCCCCTGGCCCTCGACCAGCCGGCCCTGGTCGAGGCCGCCGAGCGGCTCGGGATCCGTCTCGCCCAGCCACCCGGGCGCGGCCGGCGCGGCCGCCTGACCGTGGTTCGCTGACGTCGAGCCCGCCGGTTGCCGGCTCAGCCGCCGAGGGCCGGGTCCTCGTGGACGGCTTCGCCCTCGATGAACGTGGCGACCACCCGGGCGTCGCCGATCTCGCCGGCCTCCCGGTCGAACAGGTCGCGATCGAGCACGACGAGGTCGGCCAGCTTGCCAACGGTCAGCGAACCCGTTTCGTCGTCGAGGTGGTTGACGTAGGCCGAGCCCATCGTGAACCCGTGGATCGCCTCGTCGAGCGTGAGCCGTTCCTCGGGCAGGAACACCGGGTAGGTCGGGCCCGTGAACCGATGGACGCGGTTCACGGCGATCTCCATCTCGAGCAGGGGATCGGCGGTCGACACGCTCCAGTCGGAGCCCATCGCCAGGCGGGCGCCGGCCCGGAGGAGCGACTTGAACGGGTACTGCCAGGTGGTGCGCTCCGGCCCGAGGAACGGGATCGTCAGGTCGTCCAGCTGGGGATCGTGGCCGGCCCAGAACGGCTGCGCGTTGGCGACGACGTCGAGCGGGGCGAAGCGGACGACGTCGGCCGGATGGATGACCTGGATATGGGCGATGTGATGGCGGCCGTCGGTCGGTCCGTTGGCGAGCCGGGCGACCTCGACCGCGTCGAGCGCCTCCCGGACCGCCCGGTCGCCGATGGCGTGGAAGTGGACCTGGAACCCGGCTGCGTCGAGCAGCTGGGTCACCCGCCGGAGCCGGTCGGGCTCGACGAACAGGATCCCGGTCCGGTCGGTCCGGCCGCCGTCAGCCGAGAGGTACGGCTCGAGCATGGCCCCGGTGAACGTCTCGAGGACGCCATCGACCATGACCTTGACCGACGTCGCCCGGTACCGGCCGACCTGTCCGGCGGCTCGCCGCTCGACGAGCTCGTCGATCCCGCGCTCGTCCCAGTCGCGCTCCCACCACAACGCGCCGACCACCCGTGCAGTGAGCTTCCCGCGCCCGGCCACGGCGACATAGGCCGCCTGGTCGAGCGGCTCGACGATCGCGTCCTGCCAGGCGGTGATCCCGAGCGCATGGAGCTCGGCCTGAGCGTGGACGAGGCCCTCCTCGACCTCGGCCTGGCTGTTCGGCGGGATGAGTCGCTCGACGAGGTCCATGGCTGCCTCGTGGAGCGACCCGCTCGGCGTCCCATCCGGATCGCGCTCGATCCGACCGCCGGCCGGGTCCGGTGTCTCGGCGCCGATCCCGGCCAGCTCGAGCGCCCGCGAGCTCACCCAGGCACTGTGACCGTCGCGGTTGGGGAAGAACGCCGGCCGGCGGCCGACGGCCGCATCGAGATCGCGGCGGTGCGGGGTCCCGCCCGGGATCGCGCCCATGAACCAGCCGCTGCCGAGGACCCACTCATCTCCGGGGTGGTCGGTCGCGTACGAGCGGATCCGCTCGACCAGCCGATCGATGCCGTAGGGCAGGGCGTCGCGCGGCTCGCGCAGATCGCAGCGGAGCTCGTCGACGCCGGACTCGGGCGGATGGACGTGCGCGTCCTGGAAGCCCGGCAGGACGGTCCTGCCGCGCAGCTCGATGACCCTGGTGGCCGGGCCGACGTGTCGGCCGACCTCGGCGTCGCCACCGACGGCCACGATCCGCCCGCGCCGGACGGCGACGGCCTCCGCCTTCGGCGCGGCGTCGTCGACGGTGTGGATCGAACCACCACGGAGGACCAGGTCGGCGGCGGGCTCGGAGGGCAACGGGCGACTCCTCGACGGCGGCGGGGAAGGGCCGAGCATGGCACACCGACCCACGCGACCGGACCACCCGGCTCACGGTCCGCGACGAGCGCGCTCGGGTCCGGCGGACAGGTACCATCGCCCGCATGACGAGCGTCCACGTCCTCCACGCAGGCTACGCCGCGGAGCGGGTCGGGAGCAGCGTCGTCCTCGTCCGCGACGGCGACGCCCTGATCGTGGCCGATCCGGGGATGGTCGCCAGGCGCGGGCTGATCCTCGAGCCCCTGGCGGCGCTGGGCGTGGCGCCGGAGGCGGTCACTCACGTCTTCCTGAGCCACCATCATCCCGACCACACCGTCAACGTCGCGCTGTTCCCGAATGCCGAGGTCGTCGACTTCTGGGCTCGCTACAAGGACGACCTGTGGCTCGACCACGACGGCGACGGGTACGCGCTGAGCCCGAACACCGAGCTCTGGCTGACGCCCGGGCACACCGAGGAGGACGCGACCCTGATCGTCCGGGCGGACGACGGTGTCCACGCCCTGACCCACCTGTGGTGGTACGCAGACCGGACCCCCGAGGTCGACCCGCTGGGCGCCGACCAGGAGGCGATCGTCCGGAACCGGGAGCGGGTCCTGGCCGTTGCCGACGTCGTCGTTCCGGGTCACGGCCCCGCGTTCCGGGTGCGCTAGGCGGGTTCAGCGCTCTCCACCGCCCTCGATCGGCTAGGATGCCCGGCATGCCAGTTGGATATATCGGCGCGCTGATCATCGGTGGCTTCGTCTGGTTCTTCTGCGCCTACATGGCGTACGCGACGGCCGCCAAGCGCCACCGCCGTCCACTCACCTGGGGCATCCTCGGGATCATCTTCGGACCGTTCGCCTTGTTCGCGGTCTTCCTGCTGCCGCCCGGCCATGTCGCCAGCGAGCACGCTCATGCGACTGCCGGCACCCCCGATCATCCCGCGGGGAGCGCCCAACACGAGGCGCACGGCCACCAGACCCAGGCGCAGGCGGACCTCTACGAAGTCCCCAAGGACAAGCACAAGCACTGAGCCGAGGTCCCGGCGCCGCTGTCGTCGTGCGGGCAGGGTTCGCCGTCCGACGCCCCCGACTAGGGCGTGACGGTCACGGTCAGGCTCATCGACGGGTGGATCGTGCAGGTCAGCTTGACGGTCCCGGGCGTGGCGAATGGGATCGTGATCGTCTTGCCCGGGTCCACCGGCTGAGGCGTCTGGCCCGCAGCCGGCGTCCCGCTCTCACCCTGGACGACCGTATGCCCGATCGTGTCGGCATTCGTGAAGCTGACCGTCGTGCCCGCGGCCACCGTCAGCGTCGAGGGCACGAACGCGAACCCGCTGAGCTGGACCGTTCCCGGCGCGATCGAGCCGGCCGGGACTGACGAGCCGGTGCCGGGGCCGTAGTCGCCGCGGCTGCCGCCCGATCCGCCGGACGTCGACGCGGCGGGTGCGACCGAGGGTGCGACCGACGGCTGCGACCGACGGTGCCGCCCCACCTCCGTACGCTCCAGGGCCAGTGGCCCCGGTGCCGGAGCCGGCGCCCGAGCAGGCACCCACCGACACCGCGGTGACGACCAGGAGCGAGACCCAGCGCTGTCGGTCCATCGGCCCATTCCTCCGTTCCCCTGACGGTACGCCCGGCCCGGTCGCCCGGATCTCAGCCCGCCTCATGGGCCGAGTCGCGTGCCCGCGTCGCGAGGATGTTGAGCCGGACGTAGTCGATCTCGGGTCGAGGCATCCGTCGGGCAACCTCGTGGACGAACGCGGCTCGATCGGCGACCGGCAGGCGCTCGAGGTGGGCACCGAGGACGACCGTGGCGAGGTACGTCTCGAGCGGCTCGCCCGGCTCGATCGGCGTCGGCTCCGGGTTGAGCCACGTCTCGACGTCGACGAACCCGGCCGCCTCGAGCCTGGTCCGGGTCGCCTCCGGCGTCTCGTAGTGGGCCGGCCCGAGCCAGCCGTCGCCAACCGTGGCGAGGATCGCCTTGATCGAGGCGATGTTGCCGACTCCGCCACACTGGGCGACGAGCCGGCCACCCGGCCGGACGACGGCGGCGAGGTTCCGGAAGAGCGCCTCGTGATCCGGGACCCAGTGGAACGTGGCCGTCGACAGGATCGCGTCGACCGGCTCCGACAGGGGCAGCGGCCGGCCCAGATCGGCGACGACGAACTCGATCCGCTCCCCGAAGCGGGCGAGCCGCTCGCGGGCGGCCTCGATCATCGACCGCGAGCCGTCGAGGGCCACGACCCGGCCGCGCGGCAGGCGCTCGGCGAGCCGCTCGGTGACCCGGCCCGATCCACAGCCGGCGTCGAGGACCCGCTCGCTGCCCGGCGAGCTGCAGCCGATCGAGGACCGCCGAGCCCCAGCGGGTCATCGGGTCGGCGATCCGATCGTAGGTCGCGGCGTCCCAGTCGCGGGTCATCCGCGCCCGGATCCGATCACAGGAGCCGCGAGATGCGATCCATCGTGGCGTTCCAGGCCTTCTCGCGACGGCCGGTCGGGACGGTGGCCGGCACCGACATCCCGACGAGCTCGTCGAAGACCTGGCGCTCGGTCAGCTCGGCCACCTCCGGGCTCTCGAACAGGAGATCGAGCTCGGCGTTCCGGAACAGGCTCAGGTCGTCGAGGTTGCAGCCGCCGATGAACACCCGGTCATCGATCCGGAGGACCTTGGCGTGCGCCATCTGCGGATGGAGCAGGATCGTGACGCCGGCATCCATCAACCGCTGGTAGTGGTGGCGGAAGGCCGCCGCGGGGTAGGGCGGGGTGGGCTTGCCTGGCGCCACGATCCGGGTCTCGACGCCGCGCCTGGCCGCCTCGAGCAACCGTTCGAGGATCGCCCGATCGGCGATGTAGGGGTTCACGATGTGGATGACCCGCTGGGCGTCCTCGAGCGACTGCTCGATCGCGTCGCTGATCGGATGATGGCCCTCACCGGGGACGTTCCAGAGCACCGTCGTCGGGGTGGTCGTTGCATCCGACGGCAGCTCCAGGGTCGCGGCCGGGAAGTACGCGTCGAGCGGGCGGCTCGGCGGCGGCCCGCCCTGGAACCGCCAGCTCGCCAGGAACACGAGCTGGAGCTGGGCGACGATCGGGCCGGTCACCCGGCACATCACGTCGTAGAACCGCTCGTCGTTGTAGTGGTCCTCGATCCCGCTGCCGCCGACGTAGGCCACCCGGCCGTCGACGACCATCATCTTGCGGTGATCGAAGTGCCCGAAGTCGTCGAGCCGCCAGTCGAGCCGGCGCTTGCCGAGCGGGCCGTCACGATCGGGCAGGATGCCATCGTTGGCGACGATGACGATGCCGGCGTCGCGCAGGCTCTGGAACAGCTTCCGGCTGCCGAGATCGACCTCGCTGCCGATCGCATCGACCTGGAGCCGGACCTCGACCCCCGCCCGGACCTTCTCGCCGAGGACGTTGAGGAAGGTCGTCCCGATCTCGCCCGGCTTGTAGCCGTAGATCAGGAGATGGATCGAGTCCGTGGCGGCGGCGATGTCGGCGAGCATCCGCGGGAAGTAGCGCCGGCCGTGGAGGAGCGGGTCGACCGACGTCGACAGGGTTGCCGCCAGCGGCATCGTGAGGTCCCGGCGCGAGACCCGTGGCTGGGCGAGCAGTCGTTCCGCCGCAGCCTGGGCGTCCTCGGCCGCGATCGCGTCGGGTCCGGGCGGGTATGCGACGTGGCGCCTGGCGGCCCGCGCCCGCGCCACGCCCGCGCCACCCGCCGCCAGGCCCGCGCCGACGACGGCCTTCCGTCCGATCCGCACCCTCAGCCTCCCAGGGATCCCGACACCGACTCTTCCGGGGTCCCGATAGTAGCGCCCCGGGCGGCGGTCTCGCGCAGACCGATCCAGTCGACGACGGCGCCGACGAGCAGGAGGGCGGCGCTCACCAGGAGCGCCAGCCGGAACGCCTCGGTCGACGCCTCCGTCGTCGCGTTCACGAGCGCCGGCGGCGTGCCGGCTGGCGGCGCGTTGAGCGGGGCCACAGCGGCGCGAAGAGCGGGGCTGTCGGGATCGAGCCCGGGGATCTGGTTCGCCAGGCTGGCGTAGAACGTGGCCGTGATCGCGATGAACACGAGCGCCCCGATGAGCGGCTGGCCGACCCGCGAGATCGAGTTGTTGATCGCGGAGCCGAGACCGGCTCGAGCGACCGGGATCGAGCTCATCAGGGTGCTCGTCAGCGGCGCCACGACGAGCGAGATCCCGACCCCGAACAGGATCATCGCCGGCAGGATGTCGACGAGCGTCGACACCGGCGGGACGAGCGAGGCGGGATGGGACGGGTCGGCCTTCCACGGTTCGCTCGTGGCCGGGATCCGGGCGAACCAGAGCAGCCCGATGGCCATGATCAGCGGTCCGGCGACGAGGAACCGGCGCGGCCCGACCCGGCCGGCCAATCGGCCGACCTTGGTCGACAGGAGGCTCAGCAGGATGCCCACCGGGAGCCCGATGATCGAGGCGGCGACGACGCTGTAGCCGAGCGTCCCCTGGACGAAGATCGCCGAGTAGCCGAGATAGACGTAGAGCGCGCCGTAGATCAGGAACGTGGCCAGGTTGATCACCGCGAATCGTCGGTTCCGGAACAGCCCGAGCGGCACGAGTGGGTCCGATCGGCGCGACATGAGCAGCGGGAACAGGGCCAGCGCGATCAGGCCGATGACGATCGCCGCCCAGGCGACCGGGTCCTGCCACGCCTTCTGCTGCCCGCGGATGAGCCCGAACGACAACCCGCCGACGGCCAGGATCACGTCGAGCGAGCCGAGCCAGTCGAACCTGCCGCTCGCTCCCTCGCGGACCGACTCGGCGACGCCCCGCGACAGGCCGACGAGCCCGAGGACCGCCAGCGGGAGGTTGATGAGGAAGGCCACCCGCCACGAGATGTACTGGACGAGGAGGCCGCCGATGACCGGACCGAGGACCGTCGCGGCCGACGTCGCGGCCGCCCAGACGCCGAAGGCTCCGGCCAGCGCCGGCCCTTCGAACGTCGACGTGATCAGGGCCAGCGATCCGGGTACGAGCAGCGCCGCGGCCGCGCCCTGGAGCAGGCGGAACAGGACGAGCGCCTCGAGCGTCGGCGCCAAGCCGCACAGCACGCTCGTGCCGGCGAACCCGATCAGCCCGATCGCGAACACGCGCTTGCGCCCGTAGCGGTCCGAGATCGCGCCGCCGAGGATCAGGAGCGCGGCCAGCACCGCGAGGTAGCCGCTGTTGATGTAGGTCTGGCCCTCGAGGACGCCGATCGAGGTCGCCGGCAGCTCCTGGCCGATCTTCGGCAGGGCCACGTTCACGATCGTGCCGTCGAGGAAGACCATGGAGGAACCGAGGACGGCGGCGACCATCGTCCAGCGCTGGCGAACCTGCATCGGGGAAGTCTGCGACCGCATCCGTGGCGAGGCAAGCAGGCGACGGTGGCCTCGCGGGGAGACCGGGGTCCCATCGCCGCGTCGTCGCTAGACTCCGCGCGATGGGTGGTCCGGTCGCGCTTCTCGGGGCACACGAGTTCCTGCCCGCGGTTGCCGCGATCGATGCCGAGCTGCTCGCGGCGACGGGTCGGGCCCGACCGCGGGTGGCCATCCTGCCGACCGCCTCGGCGCCCGAGGGCGACGCCGTCTTCCAGCGCTGGGCGGCCATGGGCGTCGAGCACTTCGAGCGCCTCGGCGCCGAGGTCGAGCCGGTCCTCGTGCGCGACCGCGCGGGGGCCGACGACCCGGCCTGCGTCCAGGCCGTCGCCGAGGCCGATCTCGTCTACCTGTCGGGCGGCAACCCGGGGTACCTGTTCGAGGCGCTGTCGGGGAGCGCCACCTGGGCGGCCGCGATGGCGGTCCACGATCGCGGCGGCGTCCTCGCCGGCTGCTCGGCCGGGGCGATGGTCCTGTGCGAGCGGATGGCCGTGATCCGCCGGCCGCCTCACCTGCCGCTCCGCTACCTGGCCTCCCTGGGACCCGCCTCCGGGGTCGCGGCCTTTCCCCATTACGACACGATCCCGGAGACGCTGGTCGCCCTGATGATCCTGAGGGCGCCACGCGGAACCACGGTCCTCGGCCTCGACGAGGGGACTGCGGCGATCGGGCTGGATGGCGCCTGGCAGGTCCGTGGCCAGGGCCGGGTCACGGTCTGGCGCGGACGGCGGCGCGAGCGGTTCCGCGACGGCGAAACCTTTCGGGTCTGATCGCGCCGTTTACCCGTCGATGACGGCCCGCTAACCAACGTCGCCGAGACTTCAGGGCGGAGACATCTCTCCTCGGCCGGCCTGGCCTCCTCCCAGGCCGGACCCTCCGCGAGACCCCGATGCTGCGTCGGGGTCTCGCCGCGTCCGTCGGTGACCGCGAGCACGGGTCCGCCCGATCAAGGTGAACCCCGGCGACGTCGACCCGATATCAAGGGTCAACGAGTCGAGTCGGCCGGCACCGGGTCGGCTTGTTGGCGAAGGCCGGGCGGATCGACGTCGCTCACCGGTGAGCGGCCCGAGCCGACCGGCCATCGCGTATCCAGCTCCGAAATCGACGAGGCCGGAGCCCGCCTGGGCCCCGGCCTCGTCTCGATCTGAGTCGCTCGCGATCAGCCCGCGGAATGCGACCTGAAGCAGTCGGAGCAGTAGACCGGTCGGTCCATCCGTGGCTTGAACGGGACCTGGGCCTGGTTTCCGCACGAGGAGCAGAGCACCGCGAAGTACTCACGGGCCGGTCGCTCGCCGCGCTCGTAGCCGCGCGGGCCGCCGATGTCTCGGAGGTCCGTGTCGCCGCCCTCGCGGGCGGCTCGGCGGCTGGCTCGGCAGCTGGTACAACGCTTGGGGTCCGAGACGAACCCCTTCTGGACGTAGAACTCCTGGTCGGCGGCCGAATGAGTGAACTCGACGCCGCAGTCGACGCAGGTGAGGGTTCGATCGAGATAGGTCAACCCGGTCCTCCAGGACATGTCAACGATGGGTGCGTCCCGGACACGTCGAAGACGGACTGGTGTTGGCGGTTGCGGAGGATGGCCGGGAGCCGCGCGACCCAGGATCGATCTTCGAGGTGCCTGTATCGGGCTGCACCGGTGATGTGCCGGGCAGGATAGCACCGAACGCCGAAACGGGCCGGCGACCGGACGGCGACCAGGCGGCAACCCGGTCGATCGCGTCGCCCGGGTCGCGAGGCCGGTGCGCTTCGCGCTGCCCGTGCGTTCGTCGCGAGTCGCTCGACTCGACCGTCCGCGTGCCAACGAACCTGTCACAATGCGGCCCGAGACTCGGGTCGGCGAGCGAGGGTCCAGGGGGCTCCTCGCTCGCACCGGATCCGCGGATGACGCCCAGCTCACGTCTGGGCGCCCACCGAGGCTGCCGCCGGCCCGGGCTCGGGCGCCCTGTCCAGGAGCCGAGCAGGAGGTCCGAAGGCGTTGCTCCGCCTCGTCCAGACGTCCGACGTCCATCTCGGAGCGCGCCACCCGACGCTCGGAGAGCGGGCCGCGGAGCAACGCGCCCGCCAGCTCGCCGCGTTCGAGAGGGTCGTCGAGCTCGCGCTGGCGACCCCCGCCGAGCTGTTCCTCGTGGCCGGCGACCTGTTCGACTCGAGCGTCCAGTCGCGCGCGCTCGTCGAGCGGGTCGGGGCGACGTTCAAGAAGCTCGTCGCAGCCGGGATCCCGGTCGTGCTGGTCCCCGGCGACGGCGACGCGCCGGGCAGGGCATCGATCTACCACGCCCATGACCTGTCGCGGCTGGTCGGCGAAGGGCCGGGGGCAGGGTCGCTGACGGTGCTCACGGCGGACAACCCGGACGTGATCATCCCGTCGCTCGGCACCCGGGTCAGCTCGCGGTTCCCGGCCAATGGCCTGCCCGACGACGGCTGGCGGATCGGGATCATCCACCGGGAGGTCCGGCCACGGGACGACGAGATCGCGTCGGCCGGCGTCGACTACCTGGCCATCGGCGGGCCGCACACGCTGGCGACCGGCCGGGCGGCCAACGTGACCTGGGGCGCGAGCGGCGCACCGGAGCTCGTCGACGTGGAGCACGACGTCGCCGGCGAGGCGCTCGTGGTCACGCTCGACGAGGCGGCCGCCCAGCCGGCCGTCGACACCGAGCGGGTCGGCCGGACCCGGTTCGAGCGGCTCGACCTCGACATCCCGCGGCTGGTCGACCAGGCGGGCCTGGTCCGGGCGGTCACGGCGAAGGCCGATCCGGACCTCGTCCTCGAGGTCCGCCTCACGGGCGACTGGCCCGATGACGTCGAGATCGACGCGGACGGCGCCGAGTCGTCGCTCGCCGACCGGCTTCCTCCGGCTGCGAATCCGGAACGAGGCTCGTCCGATGCTGACCGGCGGTGCGTTGCCGCCGCCCGACACGATCGCCGGCTTCTTCCTCCGCGACCTGGAGGCTCGGATCGCCGAGGCGGAATCGGTCGGCGGGGCGGACGCCGCCGTCGAGCTGCGCGAGGCGCTCCGCCTCGGCCGCCGCCTGCTGGCCGGCGAGGACGGCGGGGAATGAGGATCTCCCGGCTCCAGCTGCGCGACGTCAAGCGCTACCGCGACCTCCAGATCGACCTTGCGCCGGGCCTCACGATCATCCGCGGCCCGAACGAGGCCGGCAAGACGACGATCTCGCGGGCGATCGAGCTCGGCCTCAGCGGCTCGGTCACGGCCACCGATCCGGCCTCGGCGGCGGCGCTCGACGGACTTCGATCGTGGGATGCCGACCCGACGGCTCACCCGACGATCACCCTCGACTTCACGGTCGATGGCGAGGGACCGGCGGCAGCCGTGCGATCGGGCTCGATCGAGAAGGCGTTCGGGCCCGGCGGCTCGGCGACGCTGACGATCGACGGCGAGACGGTCAGCGATCCGGCCGCGGTCGATGCCAGCCTGGCCGACCTGACGGGGATCCCGACCCCGGCCTTCTTCCGTTCGACGGCGCTCGTCCGCCGGGGCGAGCTCGAGAACCTCGACCGCGACGAGGCCACCCTGCGGACGCGCCTGGCCGCCTCGATCAGCTCGGCGAACCGGGACACGAACGCCGCGATCGCGGAGCTGCGCCGGAACCTGGCTGACCTCAACCCGCAGGGCGAGCGGCCGGGGCGGCTTGGGGTGGCCGAAGAGGCGGTGGCCCGATCGGAGACCACCGTCGCCGCCGGTGAGGCGGCCCTGGCCAGCCTCGTCGCCGACCGCGAGGCGCTCGGCGCGGCGGCCGACGTCACGGCGTCGGCTGAGGCGACCCTCGGGGGATGGCGCGAGCTCCTCGAGCAGGCGCGCAACGCCGAGCTGCTGACCGCCGAGCACGCCGCTGCGACCGAACGCCACGCGCGCTACGTGGAGGCCGTCAACGCGGCCACCGAGCTCGCCAGGCTCGGGGACTCCCACCCGTCGCCGAACCCCCTGCCGGTCGTCCGCCAGACCGTCGACCGACTCCGGGTCCTCGACGCGAAGATGGTCGAGCTGAAGGCGATGCTGTCGGGCGAGGTCAAGGTCAAGTACGAGGTCACCGAGGCGCCGACCACCTGGCGGCCGATCGCGATCGTGTCGCTGGTCGCCGTCGTCATCGGGGTCGCGCTCGGCATCGCCGGCCAGCTGCTGGCCGGTATGTCGGCGCTCAGCTTCGTCGGGCTCGGTGCCGCCATCGTCGGGGTCGTGCTCGCGCTGGTCGCCGTGCGCGGCCGGAAGACGGCCATGGACTTCCGGAGGCAGCAGCAGATGGCCGAGGCCGAGGTCGAGCGGCGACTGCGCGGACGATCGCAGATGGAGGCCGAGCTGGCCCAGGCCGAGAAGGACAGCGCCGCCCAGCTCCAGGGGCTGGGTCTGCCGGACCTGGCGGCGGCCGAAGCGCTCCTCGCGCTCGAGGAGGCCCACGTGGCCGCGATCGACCAGCTCAACGCCCGGCTCGAGGGTCTGGTCGGTCGCGAACCGGTCGAGACGCTGGCTCCGAGCCGGGACGCGGCCGCGCGCCAGGCCGCCGAATCGGCGGCCAAGCTGGCCGACCTCGAGCCCGAGGCGCGCGAGCCCGGCGCCCGCGATCGATACGAATCCGAGGTGGCCTCTGCCCAGGGAGCGCTCGACCAGGCGAAGACCAGCGAGGCCGCGGCCCGGGCCAAGGTCGAGGCCAATCCGGTCGACGCCGAGCAGGTTGCCGGCGAAGCCGAGCGGCTCATCGTCTGGCGCGAGCAGCTGGCCGCCCTCCAGCGCCGGGCGCGGGTCAACGAGGCGGCCCTCGGCGGCCTCGAACGGGCGACCGAGGCGACGATGCTCCGGGCGACGCGCTACCTCGAGAAGCGGATGACCGGAGCCGTCGCCCGGATCACCGATGGGCGCTACCGCCGGGTGCGGATGGATGACGATTCACTCGACATCAGCGTCGTGGCGCCCGAGAAGGGCGACTGGGTGGACGTCCGCGAGCTGTCGGACGGGACGCTCGGGCAGGTCTACCTCGCGGCGCGGCTCGGGCTCATCCGCTATGCGACCGGCGACCGTCGGCCCCCGCTGATCCTCGACGATCCGTTCGTGACCTTCGACGACGCGCACGCGGCGCGCGGCTTCGAGCTGCTCCGCGAGCTGACCGGCGATCACCAGGTCATCTACCTGACCTCGACCGATCGGTACGACCCGGCCGCGGATGCGGTGGTCGAGCTGCCCGGGCCGACGGCGGTCGACGAGGACGTCGACGGAGCGAGCCAACCGGCGTCCGCCTGACCGGGACGCGGCCTCCGCTGGCATGGACCCTCAGACCGCGACGGTCATCCTCGGGCTCGCGTCGGCCGTGGCCTGGGGCTCGGCCGACTTCGGCGCGGGCCTGGCCGGCCGCCGGGCGGCCGTGTTCGGGGTCATCCTGTTCAGCCAGCTCGCTGGCTGTGGCCTGGCGCTCGGGATCGCGGTCGTCCGCGGCGAGCCGGCCCCGGGCCCGTCCGAGGCCGGCATCGCCGTCGTCGCCGGGATCGTCGGCGGGATCGGGATCGGCGCGCTGTACCGCGGCCTGGCCACCGGCCGGATGGGGGTCGTGGCGCCGATCAGCGGCGTCCTCTCGGCGGTCGTCCCGGTCTCGGCCGGGATCCTCCTCCAGGGCGTCCCGGGGGCCGGTGTCCTCGTCGGGATCGGCCTCGCCCTCGTCGCGGTCGTCCTCGTCTCGACGGCGCCCGCCGACGGCGTCGCGTCGGCTCGGCTCCGGGTCGGCCGGTTCGGCGCCATCCCCGACGACGTGCCGACGGCGATCGTCGCCGGCGTCGCGCTGGGCCTGCTCAACCTCACGATCAGCCGGCTGCCGGCCGGCTCCGTCTTCGCGCCGCTCGTCGTCGTCCGGCTGGTCGAGGCGACGGTCGATCGGTCTCGCGATCGTCGCGACCCGCCAGCCCTGGCGACTGCCCGCGGGCATCTGGCCGCTGATCGTTCTCGTCGGTTGCCTCGACATGGCCGGCAACGCCCTGTTCATCCTCGCGGCCCAGACCGGCCGGCTGGATGTCGCGGCGGTGCTTTCGTCGCTCTACCCGGTGACGACCCTGGTCCTGGCCGCGATCGTGCTCAAGGAGCGTGTCGCCGGCGTCCACGCAATCGGCGTGGTCGCCGCGATGATCGCGATCGTGCTCGTCCGGATCGGCTGAGACGCGGCCGGGAGCAACGCGCTCGGTGGAGTTCTCGTGGTTGTTGACAAGCGGCCCTTGACCGGAATGCTCAGCCGTCGCAGCCTTGTCCCAATCGGATTTCTGATGCTCTGGGGGTGGCCCCGATGCCGGATCCTGGAATCGCAGACCTGATCGCGGTCCTCGCAGTCGCATCGCTGGTCGTGCTCATTCCCGCGCTCGCCATCGCACTCGGCCTGCGGCTGGCCAGGGTCGGGCGGGACCCGAAGCCGGAGGATCGCCTGCGGAACCGGCTGGCGCGTGGCGAGATCACGCGAGACGAGTTCGACACGGCGATGTCGGCCCTGGGTCGCTGACCCGCGCGCCTCAGCGCCAGGCGAGGGTCATCTTCAGCGGCACCGGGCCCGATCCGGCCGCGGAGTTGACGAGGCTGAACGAGTACGACCGGCTGGGGGTGACGTTGTCGGTCCGGTCGACCTGGGTCCCGTTGCCCGGGAAGACCCCGGTGTTGGTCGGGTCGGTCAGGTCGACGTACGACCAGGTGTAGTCGGTCGGCGTGGTCCCCCAGCTCGCGTTGACCGTGATCGATCCGACGGAGCGGACCTTGACCTTGCCCGACAGCCCGTTGTAGCCATCGGAGGCGGTGCCGTCGAAGCGGCCGTTCGTCAACGTGACCGACGGCTGGGCGGCGCGGAAGCTCAGGCCGAGGTCGACGGTCGGGGTTGCGATGCCGACCCCGATCAGGGTGACCACGAACGTGGTCTGGCCCTTCGCCGAGGTCGTCCCGGTGAGCTCGCCGTTCGTCCAGTTCCGGCAGATCGGGGCAGTCGACCCGACCTTGAGGCAGAACTTGGTCGTGCCCTGCGGGCTCTTCGTCGCCAGCTTGGCGTGGACGTTGCCCGCGCCGTCGGTCTTGAACGTGAACGTCCGCGCCTTGCCGGCCGGGTCCGACGTCGCGTCGAGCTTGAAGCCGCTGAACGTGACCTGGGCGACGCCGGCGTTCGGGGTGCCGGACGCACTGGCCGTCGGGCTCGCCTTGGCCGAGGCGCTCGGACTGGCCGGTTCGCTCGGTTCCGCCGAACCGGCCGCGGCCGACGAGGTCGCCGACGGTGAGCCACCGGCCGACGGCAGGGCTGCCGACGCCGACGGGCGCGGGGTCGGGTTCGAGGACCCGCCGGGAAGGCTCGTCGCAACGACGAGCACGACGAGCAGGGCAAGGACAAGGGCGAGGACGATCGCGACGTTGCGCCAGCGCTCCTCGGTCATCGGGTGGCTCTCCTGTCCTTGGGGCGTCGGGACGGTGTAGTCGGGATGGTACCCGTCCCGGCGTCCGGCGCGCCTGCGATCGACCGGGCCGGCCGGCCGGACCACTCGCACGGCCGACACGCCGGCCGGGTCGACCAGCCGGTGGACCGCGACGAAGCCCTCGCCGGCCAGTTCATCGGGTTCGGCCACCGATCGGCGGAACGCCCGCGCCTGGCGCTCGACGACCTCGGGCGCGACCGTCCGGCCGGGACGCAGCGCATTCCAGCGCAGGGCCAGCTCGAGCGGCAGGTCGAACACGATCGCCACGGCCGGCCGGCGGGCGGCTCGGGCGATCGCCACGAGCTGCCGGCGTGCCGGTCGGGTGACGTTCGTGGCGTCGATCACGGTCAGCAGCCGCCGCTCGAGCCGGCGCCGGGTCGCCAGGTGGAGGAGCTCGAAGGCGGCCCGGCTGGCCCGCTGGTCGGCCGGGTCATCGGCGACCATCGCCCGGAACGCATCGGACGACAGGACCTGGCTCGGCTGGAAGTGGCGGGCAGCGAAGGTCGTCTTGCCGGCCCCTGCGACGCCGATCAGGACGACCAGGCTGCCGGTCGGCAGCTCGATGACGGACATCCCGGGCATCATGCGCGCCCGGACCGCGAGGCGTCCGAGCCCGCGAGGCCTCCCCCCCGCCGGACCCGGCGCGGCGCCGACCGGTCGGCTAGCCTGTCGCGGCATGGCGGCGACCGCAACGGATCTCGACTCCACCGACCTCCCGGATCGACCGGCGGCCGATGACTGGCGAACGATCTTCGCGATCTTCTGGATCACCTCGATGGTCGAGGGGCTCGGGGTCAGCCAGATCTTCGCCTTCGTCCCGCTCTACCTCAGCCAGATGGGCGTCGCCGAACCCGATCGGCTGCGGTTCGTCGGCATCTTCAACTCGCTCATCTTCATCGTCGGCGCCCCGCTCGTCCCGCTGTGGGGCGTCTGGGCCGACAAGTACAGCCGCAAGGCGGTCATCGCCCGGAGCGCCCTCGTCGAGGCGATCGTGTTCGCCGGGGTCGCCCTCAGCCGCGAGCCCTGGCAGCTCGCCCTGAGCATGCTCCTGGTCGGGTTCCAGCTCGGCAACACCGGGGTGATGCTCGCGGCGATCCGCGACGTCGTCCCGATCCGCCGGCTGGGCACCCTGATCGCGATCTTCGGGGTGAGCGGCCCGATCGGGTTCGCGGTCGGGCCGATCCTCGGCGGCTTCATCGTCGACGGCCTCGGGCTGCCGCTGGCGGCGATCTTCTGGGTGTCGGCCGGGCTGTCGGTCGGGACCGCCCTGCTCGTCACCCTCGGCTCGCGCGAGGTCCGGCCCGAGATCGTGCCCCGTGGGCGGACCGTCGACCTGGCCTTCGGCGCGGTTCGCGGGGTCCTGGCCGATCCGGCGGTCCGCCGGATCTTCGCGATCTTCGGGATCTCCTTCCTGGCGGCCCAGATGACCCGCCCCTACATCCCGATCCTCGTCGAGCAGGTCAACGTCGAGGCCGCCGGACTGGCCAGCGCCATCGCCCTCGTGGCCGGCACCGCGGCCCTGGTCGGGGCGCTCGTCTCGCCGATCGGCGGCTGGATCGGGGATCGGGTCGGGTTCCGGCCGGTCCTCGTCGCCGCGCTCGTCGGCGGCGGCAGTGCCTCGCTGCTGATGCCGATCGTGGGCACGATCCCGGTCCTTGCCCTGGACGCGGTCGCGCTCGCCGCCTGCAGCGCGGCGATCACCGCGATGGTGTTCGGGCTGCTCGCGATCGAGGTCCCGGCCGAGCGGCGGTCGGCCACGCTCAACCTCGTCTACCTGCCGCTGTACTTTGCCGGGATCGTCGGCCCGGCGCTCGGCGCGATCGTCGTCGGCGCCGGCCTGTGGGCGCCGTTCTGGGTCGGGGCCGCGATCTACGTCGTCGGCGCAGCGGTCGTGCTCCGGAGCCGACCCCGATCGACCCCGACGGTCGCCCTCGGCTGAGGCCGAGGCCCTCGGCTGAGGGCGAAGAACTCATGGCGTGACCGTAGAATGACGATCACCGAGCCGAGGACACCCGTGCCCAACCTGCCCCGCCCGACTCTCCGCCGCCGCACGCGGGCCGAACGGATCCCGCTCGAGACGCTGCCCGGCGCGGCGCGGATCGAGGTCATCGAGTCGTCCGGGCTGCGCTGGGTCAACGTCGAGCGACCCAACCTGACCGATCAGGTCTGGCTCGAGGCCGAGTACGGCTTCCACCCGCTCGACTTCGAGGACGTCTTCTCGCGCAACCAGCGCCCGAAGCTCGACTCATACGACGAGTACCTGTTCATCGTCCTCCAGTTCCCGAGCTTCGACAAGACGACCCGACGGCTGTCGGCGGCCGAGGTCGATCTGTTCGTCGGACCGGATTTCCTGATCACCCTGCCGAACGAGCCGTACGCCCCGCTGCGGGCGATCTTCGAGCGCTACGAGACCCGCGAGGACCTCCGCGACGAGACGTTCTCGAAGGGCTCGGGCTACCTGCTCTACAAGCTCGTCGACGGCAGCGTGGACGCCTCGTTCCCCATGCTCCGCAAGGTCGGCCTCAACCTCGAGCGGATCGAGGACGACATCTTCGAGGGCCGCTCGGACCAGATCGTCCGGGACATCTCGGACGTCAAGCAGGAGATCATCAACTTCCGCAAGATCGTCCGGCCGCAGCAGACCGTGCTGGCCGATCTCGAGAAGGCCAAGCAGCGCTACCTGGCCGAGGAGCTCGAGATCTACTTCGACGACATCAGCGACGCCGCCGAGCGGATCTGGGACATCCTCGAGAACTACAAGGAGGTCGTGGAGGGGCTCGAGTCGACGAACGAGTCGGTCCTCTCCCATCGGCTCAACGACTCGTTCCGGATCCTGACCGCGGCGAGCGTCGTGCTCCTGCCCCTGACCCTCGTCGCGAGCATCTTCGGGATGAACGTCAAGGTCCCCGGCGAGGGTGACATCGCGGCCTTCTGGGTGATCCTCGTCGCGATGGCCGCGCTGCTCGTCGCGCTCGTGTTCGTGTTCCGGCGGCGCGGCTGGCTGTAGCCGTCAGGCGGGCAGGTCGCGCTCGGCGGGCCCGGTGTAGCGCATGTCCGGCCGGATGAGCTTGTTCGCGGCGACCTGCTCGATCGCGTGGGCGGTCCAGCCCGCGTGGCGAGCGAGCGCGAACGTGGCCGGGAACAGGTCCGGCGTCAGGCCGACGCCCTGGAGGACGGCCGCGGCGTAGTACTCGACGTTCGTCTTGAGGATCCGGCCGGGCTTGAGCTCCTCGAGCACGCGCAGCACGACGTCCTCGACCTGGATGGCCAGGTCGAGCCAGTCCGGCCGGTGGTCCATCGACTCGGCGACCTGGCGCAGGGCGGCGGCCCGTGGGTCGTAGGCGCGGTAGACCCGATGGCCGAACCCCATGATCCGGCCGCCCGAGGCGATCGTCTCGCGCGCCCACGCTTCGGCCCGCTCGGGCGAGCCGATCTCGTGGAGCTGGTTCACGACCTCGGCCGGGGCGCCGCCGTGGAGGGGTCCCTTGAGCGCACCGATCGCGCCGGTCACCGCCGACGCGAGATCGGATCGGGTGGCGGTGATCACCCGGGCGGTGAACGTCGACGCGTTCAGGCCGTGCTCGGCTCCCACGATGAAGTAGGCGTCGAGCGCGCGGGTCGTGGCGCGGTCCGGCGTCTCGCCGGTGAGCTGCTGGAGGAAGCCGCCGGCCAGGTCGAGGGTCGGGTCCGGCTCGACCGGCGCGAGCCCGCGCCTCATCCGATCGAACGCGGCGAGCGCCGACGGCGAGAAGGCCGTGACCGCCCGGGCCTGCTCGGGCGTCGGCGGCCAGGCGATCTTCTGGGTTGCCCCCCAGACCGAGACCGCGGTGCGCAGGGCGTCCATCGGGTGGGCGTCGCGGGGGAGCTCGCGGAGGGCCACCAGGACCGGCTCCGGGACCGGCGCCGGGTGGAACTCGACGCCGGGGTGCCACTCGCCGGTCCAGAGCAGGTCGGCCACCTCGGCGTAGGTGCCGCGACCCACGAGCTGGCCGATCGGATAGCCGCGATAGAGCAGGCGGCCGTTCTTGCCGTCGACGAGGCCGATCGCGCTCTCGGCGCCGACGACGCCCTCGAGGCCGGGCGAGTACGGCCGGTCGTCCAATGGCGCGGGACTCGGGACAGCGGCGGATGCGGCGGCCGGGGCGGCGGCCGTCGAACGGTCAGTCATGTCCGAATGGTAGCCCGCCCTCGAGGAACGCGCGGACCTCCGCGACGAACCGCTCGGCGTGGGTGTGGTGGGCGGCGTGCCGGGCGCCGGGAATGACCACCACCCGCCCGTCCCGGAGCCGACGATCGAGCGCCCAGGCGCCGTCGGTGAAGACCGGGGTGCTGTCGCCGCCGACCAGCTGGAGGACCGGGATCCGGATCGCCGCGTAGCGCTCGGGCCCGGCGTCCTCGGCGGCCTCCGCCCACATCTCGCGGACGACCGTCGGCGCGGCCGTCACCCTGGCCGGCCAGCTCGGGGCCGTCCGATAGGCCGCGAGGTCGTCGCGGCTCATCCCGACGACGCTGCCGAGGAAGTACTCGAGGAGGGCCTCGCGATCGTCGGCGGCGGCGAGCGCCTCGAGCCGGCTCATCACCTCGGGCCCCTGGAACGACCGGCCGTCCGGGGCGGGCGCGCCCTCGTAGACGACGAGCCGCCGGAGGCTGGGGGTCAGGAGCGCCGCGCCGAGGCCGACCCGCCCGCCGTACGAGTGGCCGACGACGTCCACAGCCTGCCCTTCGTCCGCGGCGACCGCGTCGACCACCGCGGCGACGTCCTCGTACTCGCGGGCGATCGCGTACGGGAGCGTGTCTCCGCTCGCCCCACGGCCGCGCCGGTCGATCGCGTAGAGCGTGTGGCTCGGTTCGAGCAGCGGACCCGCCGTCCGCCAGGCGGTGTGATCGGCGGTGGCCCCATGGACGAGCACGATCGGCGGGCCGCTGCCGGACCGGAACCAGGCGATCGGGGTCCCGTCCGGGGAGATCGTCGTCCCGCGGGTGGTCATCGAGCCGACGGGTCAGCCGGCAGCCAGCGGTAGCGCACGTCCGGCTGACCCTCCTCGTTTCGACCGCCGTCATCGAAGTCGACGACCTCGAACCCATGACCCTCGTAGAAGTGACGCGCCCTCGCGTTGACCTGGAAGGTGTACAGCTCGAGCCCGGCCGGGCGAAGCGCCTTCGCCAGCGCAATGAACCGGCTGCCGATCCCGCGCCCGGTCCAGTCGGGGCGCAGGTAGAGGTGATCGAGCATGTCGGGCGTGAGCGCCATGAAGCCGGCGATCGACCCGTCGGGATCAATCGCGACCCACGTCTCGTCGCCCGGCAGAAGCTCGTCGCGGATCCAGTTCCGGACGTCGTCGTCGCTGTGCGCGTGGGGGAAGTCGTACGTCGCCTGGAAGGCGGCCAGCCAGACCTCGGCCACCTCACCGGAGTCCGGGCCGAGCGCCGGGCGAAGCCGGACCCGATCGGCGGCCGGGTCGGGCCGGCGAACCGTCCGCCCGAGCCCCGACCCGGCGTCCGCGTCGAGGAGCCACGTCGCGCTCGATCGACGCGCGAGGACGGCCGGGAGGGCGACCGGATCGCGCGGACCCTCGAGCAGCGCAGCGATGACGCCGGCCTTGCGAGCGCCGGTGGCCATCGCGAGGACCCACCCGGCCGTGACCACGATCGCCGGGTTGAGCGTCACCCGTTCGACATGTGGCTCGACCTGGCTCGGAGCAGGGATCGCCAGCCCGAGTCGATCGCTCGCGAGGGCCGGGCTGCCCGGGAAGACCGACAGGAGGTGTCCGTCGGGGCCGATCCCGACCAGGACGACGTCGAACACCGGCCAGCCGTCCGTTCCCGGCAGCGTGCGGGCGACCTCCGACGCATAGGCCGTGGCGCACCAGCCCGGGCCGAGGCCGTCGCGCATGGCGGCGTCGGTCGGGAACGGATGGACGTTCGCCGCCGGGATCGGGATGCCAGCCGGCCCCAGGAGGGTCTCGTCGACGAGGACCACGTTCGAGCGCGGATCGGCCCGCGGGACGTATCGGTCGTCGCCCCACCACAGGTGGACCCGCTGCCAGTCGAGCCGGTCTCGGAGGCGGGCATCGACCAGCCGCTCGTAGAGGGCACGCGGCGTCGAGCCGCCGGTCAGCGCGACGTCCGCCCGGCCGCGCCGGCCGACGGCGTCGACGATCCGCTCGACCAGCGCGAGCGCGGCCGCATCGGCCAGGGCGTCGAGGTCCGGCCCGATGACCACGGTCGGCTCGCCGGCCGTCGCAAGGTCCTCGAGCGGCTGTCCGTTCCCCGGCGCCGCGTCCGGCGGCGGCACGACCGGCCGGCCGCCGCGCGGGCCCGACGGCTCGGTCAAGCCGTGGTCCCGGTCTCGCGTACCGCGACGATCCGGGCCGCCATCCGGATCGCCCCCTCCGAGACGATGTCGCGGTGCGGCGCCTCGATCGCCTCGGCCAGCAGGTCGATCTCCGTCCGGCGGGGGGCGTTGAACCGCCGGTCGAGCAGCTCCACGCCGTCCTGCCAGGCGTGGACGGCGACGGTCTCGGCCTCGGCCGTGACGTCGACCCGGAGCTCGGATCCGCGCCGCTCGGCCAGGAGCTCGACCCGCAGCGTGGTCCCCGACGGCATGCCGGACAGGACCGGGCGCATGACGACGGCGACGTCGGCCGAGCCGTGGCGAAGCATGGCCGCGTAGCCGCGCCCGGCGACCGGCTTTACCCCGGCATGCTTGCCCGGAGCGTGGGTCGCCTGTGCCGCGCGGGCCGCGCTCGACCGCCGGGCGGATCCAGGGTCGCCACCGGCACCCGCCGGCCCGCCGATCGGCGCGAGCGGACGGCTGACCGTCATCCCGAGCCGCGACCCGATCCAGGCGACGTGATAGAGCGGCTTGACCATGTTCGTCGTTCCCGACCGGCCGAGCTCGTCGTGGGTGCCGTAGGTCACCGCGATCCGGCGGATCGAGCGGAGATAGGGCAGGAAGTCGGGCAGGTCGAAGGTCGAGGCGATCGCCTCTCGCCAGCGCGACTGACGGACGAGGGCGAAGTCGAAGACGGCCAGCTCGCTGCCCTCGGTGAGGCGGGCGAGCTGGCGAACCGAGCCGAACCCGTCGCCACTCCAGCTCGACCCGTCGATCACGAGGCGGTCGGCGTCCTCGAGCAGGTCGTTCGCCTGGGCCGTGCCGAACGGTGGCTCGCCCGGCCACCAGACCGTGACCGGCAGGTCGTGGACGAGAAGTGGCTCGACGATCGCGGCGATGTGCCGGCCGGTGTCGCCGCCGGCGGTCACGTAGATCGTCTCGGCACAGGTCTCGGCCGAGTCCTCGCGGGGCAGCATGCAGTGGGCGGTGATCCGGGCGTCGAGCCAGCCCGGACCGTCCGGATCGGTCGGCGAGCAGATGAGGGTCCGCGACGGGTGGCGTCCGGTCAGCTCCGAGATGATCGCCGCGCAGTGCTCGCCGAGCTCCGGCCGGCGCGCGACGACCACGAGGTTCATCACGCTCGTCCGGGCCGCGACGTGGCGGGCTTCCTCACCGCCGACCGTCGTCGTCAGATTCGGCACCGCCCAGATCTTGGCCAGCTCGCGTTCGATCCCGTCGATCGTCGTGGCCCGCGACGTCCAGCGCAGGATCGGCTGACCGGGCACGAGGTCCCGGGACGGCCCGAAGCTCAGATCCGTCGCCATCGGCGTCCGTCGCGACCCATGAGCTCGTCGGCCTCGGGCGGTCCCCACGAGCCGGCCTCGTAGTTCGGGAAGTCCGCTGGCGGCATGTCGAGCCAGGCGTCGATGATCGGGGTGACGATGCCCCACGCCTCCTCGACCTCGTCGGCCCGGGTGAACAGCGAGGCGTCGCCGAGCAGCGCGTCGAGGATCAGCGTCTCGTAGGCGTCGGGCGAATCGGTGTTGAACGCCGAGCCGTAGGTGAAGTCCATGTTGACCGCGCGGACATCGAGCCCGAGACCGGGGACCTTCGCCCCGAACCGGAGGAGGATGCCCTCGTCCGGCTGGATCCGGAGCGCGAGCAGGTTCGGCTCGGGGTCGACCGAGCTGTCCTTGAACAGGCGATGGGGAACCGGCCGGAACTGGATCGCGATCTCGCTCGATCGCTTCGGGAGGCGCTTGCCCGTCCGGACGTAGAACGGGACGCCGGCCCAGCGCCAGTCGTCGATCTCGAAGCGCGCCGCGACGAACGTCTCGGTCTCCGACTCGGGATCCACCTTGTCCTCCTGGCGGAACCCCGGAACGGGCTGCGCGGCGACCCAGCCGGGCCCGTACTGGCCGCGGACGACGTCGACCTTGACCTCGTCGGGCGTGAGCGGAGCGACGGCCCGGAGGACCTTGACCTTCTCGTCCCGAAGGGCGTCCGCCTCGAACGTCGCCGGGGGCTCCATGGCGACCAGGGTGAGCAGCTGCATCAGGTGGTTCTGGAGGACGTCCCGGCTCGCCCCGGTCTCCTCGTAGAACGCACCACGCGTTTCGACCCCGATCGACTCTGCGACGGTGATCTGGACATGGTCGACGTAGCGCCGGTTCCAGAGCGGCTCGAACAGGCTGTTGCCGAACCGGAAGACGAGCAGGTTGCGGACCGTCTCCTTGCCGAGGTAGTGGTCGATCCGGTAGACCTGCTTCTCGCGGAAGACCTTGAGGACCTCGCGGTTGAGCCGGATGGCTGAATCGAGGTCGCGCCCGAACGGCTTCTCGATGACGATCCGGCGCCAGCCACCGACGTGGTGCTCGTGGTCGAGGCCAACCCGGCCGAGCTGGGCGATGACCTCGGTGAAGGCCGACGACTGGGTGGCCAGGTAGAACAGCCGGTTGCCACGCGTCCCGTGCTCGTGGTCGATCTCGTCGAGCCGGGTGGCCAGCCGGTCGAACGCCGCGGGATCGGCGAAGTCGCCCTCGTGGTAGCAGATCCGGGCGAGGAACTCCGCCTTGGGGAGGGCCTCGACCGGGACCCGCGAGTACGACTCGAGGGTCCGCCCGATCTCCTCGCGGAACGAGGCGTCGTCGTACGGTCGGCGGCCGACCGCGACGAGCATGAACTCGTGGGGCAGGAGGTTCGTCCGCCACAGCTGGTAGAGCGCCGGGATGACCTTGCGATGGGCGAGGTCGCCGGTGGCCCCGAACAGGACGAGGGCGGCAGGGTCCGGGACACGCTCGAGGCGGAGCCCCTCGCGGAGCGGGTTGTCGAGGGTCGCCGGGGTCGACTTCCGCTTCCCGACGCGGGCGAGGCGGGCGTCGCGCATCGTCCGGGGAGCGTCCTTCGCCGGGCGGGCGGCGGGCGGCGCCGTCCCGCCTTTCGGGTCGGCGGTCGTGGTCACGGCTCGGCTACTCGGTCTTGACGGCGTGACCGCCGAACTCGTTGCGCAACGCGGCGAGGACCTTGGCGCCGTAGGAATCCTCCTGGCGCGAGCGGAACCGGGTGAGCAGCGAGAGGGTGATGACCGGCGCCGGCACGTCGTGGTCGATCGCCTCCTGGACGGTCCAGCGGCCTTCGCCCGAGTCGGCCACCCAGCCCTGGAGGTGATCGAGCTCCTGGCCGTTGGCCGTGAACGCCCGCTCGGCGAGCTCGAGCAGCCACGAGCGCACGACCGAGCCGTGGTTCCACAGCTTCGAGATCGCCGCGAGGTCCAGGGTGTAGTCGCTGGCGTGCATGATCTCGAAGCCCTCGGCGTACGCCTGCATGAGGCCGTACTCGATCCCGTTGTGGACCATCTTCACGTAGTGGCCGGAGCCCGGCCCGCCGACGTGGAGGTAGCCATCGGCCGGCGCGAGCGAGCGGAAGATCGGCTCGAGCGGCCCGACCGCCTCCGGCTCGCCGCCGACCATCAGGCAGAAGCCGTTGGCCAGCCCCCAGATCCCGCCCGACGTGCCCGCGTCGACGTAGTGAAGTCCCTGGGTCGCGAGCTTGGCATGGCGCCGGACGTCATCGTGGAAGTTCGTGTTGCCACCGTCGATGATCGTGTCGCCCGGCTCGAGGAGGCCCATCAGCTCGTCGATCTGGGCCTCGGTTGCATCGCCGGCGGGAACCATGACCCAGACTGCCCGTGGCTTGTCGAGCTTCGCGACGAGCTCCTCCAGGCTGAAGGCGGCCGTGGCGCCCTCGCCGGCGATCTCGCGGGTCTTCTCGGCCGTCCGATTGAAGGCGACGACCTCGTGGCCGTCGCGGAGCAGCCGGCGGACCATGTTCGCCCCCATCCGGCCGAGACCGATGAACCCGATGCGCATGGCGACTAGGCCTCCTGGAGGGCCGCTTCGAGAGCCCGTTCGAGCGCAGCCAGGCCCGCGTCCGGGTCCGCGCCGAGATGGACGCGCAGGATCGGCAGGTCGTGCGCCTGGAGCGCGCCGAGGTCACCGAGCGCCTGTGCATCGATCAGCTGTCCGAACGTGTACGACTTGCCCGGGATGGGTCGGTCGACCGGATGGTCGGCGGTCAGCTGGAGGAACCAGCCGATCGGCCGGCCGCCCTTGTGGAGCTGGCCCGTCGAGTGGAGGAAGCGCGGCCCGTAGCCGGCGGTCGTCGCCCGTCGGGTCCGGTCGCGGATGAGCGTCCGGATCCGGGCGAAGGCGGCATCCCGGGCGTCGGTCGGGGCGATGAACGCCTGGACGGCCGCATACCCGTTTGGCGCGAGCTTGGCGAGCTGGCCGCGGAGGGTCTCGGCCAGGTCCGGGGCACCGGCCGCGACCACCGCTGCGCCCGGCCCGGGAGCATCCTCGCCGCGCTCGATCGCGCTGAGCGCCGCGCGGGTGCCTTCCTTGGCCTCCTCGACGTTCGGCTGGTCGAACGGGTCGATCCCGAGGACGATCCCGGCGATCGCCGTGGCGACCTCCCAGCGGACGAACTCACCGGCGAGATCGATCGGATCGTCGATCGCGATCCGGATCACCGGGTGACCCGCGGCTTCGAGCGCGGCCAGGAGGTCGTCCGCGGTCGTGCCGTCGGCCGCGGCCGCCGGTCCCGCGGAATCGGCCAGCGACAGCCGGACGAAGATCCGGTCCTGGCCGTAGGCATCGACCGATCCGAGCGGCTCGAGGTCGATCGGGACGATCCCGACGCCCTGCTTGCCGGTGCTCTCGGCGATGAGCTGCTCGGCCCACGAGCCGAACCCGACGATCTCGGGATCGACGACGAGCGTCAGCTTGTCGCGGCCGGCCACCGCGTTCGCCCCCAGGGCCAGCCCGAGGCTTACCCCGGGGTTGGCCAGCGGGTGGCGGGCGTGGCAGCGGTCGAGCATCGCCCGGGCGCTGGCGAGGAACGGATCGAGGTCGAGGCCGATCAGGCTGGCCGGGACGAGCCCGACATAGGTCAGCGCCGCGTACCGGCCGCCGACGTCCGGCGGGTTGAGGAACACCTCGCGGAGCTCGTCGTGGTGGGGAATCGCCTGGAGGCTCCTGTCCGGATCGGTGATCGCGATCATGAAGTCGCCGGGCGACATCTGATGGAGATGGCGGTCCTTGATCGCCGCCTCGGTCCGTTCCCAGGCGACGGCCTGGAAGGCGAGCGGCTCGGCGGTCGTCCCGGACTTGGTCGCGACGATGAACAGGGTCTCGAGCGGGTAGCGGTCGTCGACGGTCGCGGCGACGGCCGCCGGGTCGGTCGAGTCGAGGATGCGCATCTCGAGCCAGTCGCCGCCGTCGCCGAACGTCCTGGCCAGGACCTCGGGGGCGAGGCTGCTGCCGCCCATCCCGCCGACGATGGCCCCGCTGAAGCCCGCGTCCCGGAGCGCCTCACCGAACCCCTCGAGGGCGCCGATCTCGCCCTGGAAGTGGGCCGGTGCGTCGAGCCAGCCGAGCCGCTCGGCGATCGTCGCCTGAACCTCCGGATCGGTCGACCAGAGGCTCGTGTCGCGCTCGAACAGCCGCTCGGCCCAGCGCTCGTCGTGGGCTCGGGCGACGAGCTCGTCGGGCACGGGCAGCTGGCTCGACGGGTCGCCGGCGGCGGTCTCGGTCACGTTGGTACCTCCTGCGTCGCCGGCGCCTGGGTCGCCGCCTTCTCGATGGCCTGGATCTTGTCGAGCCGGCGACGATGGCGCGGCTCGCCGGAGAAGTGCGCCCCGAGGAAGGCTCGAGAGCACTCGACCGCCGGCTCGATCCCGATGACCCGCGAACCGAGGGTCAGGACGTTCATGTCATCGTGCTCGACGCCCTGGTGGGCAGAGTACGTGTCGTGGCAGACGGCGGCTCGGATCCCGCGCATCTTGTTGGCCGCCACCGAGGCACCGACGCCCGAGCCGCAGACGAGGATGCCGCGCTCGGCGCTGCCGTCCTGGATCGACCGGCCGAGGCGCTCGGCGTAGTCCGGGTAGTCGTCCTCGGGGTTCGAGCCGTCGCCGCCCAGGTCGATGAGCTCGTGGCCGAGGTCGGCCGAGGCCAGCCGCCGCAGGAGCTCGTCCTTGAGCCCGGCACCGGCGTGGTCCGCGGCGAATGCGACGCGCATCGGGCTCGTTCCCCGGTCGCCGTCAGCGCGCCGGCTCGGCGTCGCCGCCGTGGCCGAGCGCCGGTCCGCCGAGGCCGAGGCCGGTCGGCTGGTGGCCGTGGTCGACGGTCGGGACCCGGCCTCGGAGACCGTCCCGGACCACCCGCCGGCCGACGTCGGCAATTCGGGTCGGCGTGAACCCGAAATGCTCGAAGATCGTCGCCGCCGGGGCGCTTGCGCCGAAATGGTCGATCCCGACGATCGCACCCTCGTCGCCGACGTAGCGCTCCCAACCGAGCGGGACGCCGGCCTCGATGCTCAGCCGCTTGCGAGCGGCGGGCGGCAGGACCTCGTGGCGATAGCCGACGGGCTGGGCCTCGAACAGCTCCCAGCAGGGCAGGGACACGACCCGGGTTCGGACGCCCTCGGCCGTCAGCAGGTCGGCTGCCGCGGCCGCGAGCGGCAGCTCGGATCCGGTCGCGATCAGGATGAGATCGATCGCCTCCGGACCGCCACTCGATTCGCGCACGACATAGCCGCCCCGGGCGACTCCGGCCCGAGCCCGCTCGGCGGTCTCCGGCAGCGTCGTCAGCTTCTGGCGAGTGAGCGACAGCGCGACCGGCCCGTCGCGGCGGGCGACCGCCAGCGCCCAGGCCGCCGACGTCTCGTTCGCGTCGCCGGGCCGGATGAACCAGAGGTTGGGGATCGCCCGGAGCGCCGCATAGTGCTCGACCGGCTGGTGGGTCGGGCCGTCCTCGCCGAGCCCGACCGAGTCGTGCGTCCAGACGTAGATCACGTGGAGCCCGGACAGCGCGGCGAGCCGAACCGAGCCGCGCATGTAGTCGCTGAACGTCAGGAACGTCGCGCAATACGGGATGAACCCGCCGTGACAGGCGATCCCGTTGGCGATCCCGCCCATTCCGTGCTCGCGCACTCCGAAGCGGAGGTTGCGGCCGGCCTCGTCGGCCGAGAAGTCGGCGGCTCCCTTCACGTCGGTCAGGTTCGACTCGGACAGGTCGGCCGCGCCGCCGAACAGCTCCGGGACCGAGTCGGCCAGGGCCTGGATCGCGGCCTGGCTCGCCTGGCGGGTCGCGAAGTCCTCTCCGACGGCGTACGTCGCGAGGCCGTCGGTCGCGCCCGGCCGCAGGTCGCCGTCGAGCCGGCGGCTGAGCTCGGCCGCCTCGGCCGGGAACGCGGCGCGGTAGTCGGCGAGCCGGGTCTCCCAGTCGCCGGCCAGCTGCTCGCCCCGCGGAATGGCTCGCGAGAACAGCGCGGCGGCCTCGTCCGGGACGTAGAACGTCCGATCCGGATCCCAGCCGTAGGCCTCCTTCGTCAGCCGCACCTCGTCCGGTCCGAGCGGCGACCCGTGGGCCTTCTGGCTGTCCTGCTTGTTCGGCGAGCCATAGCCGATGTGGGTCCGAACGGCGATCAGGCTCGGTCGGTCGTCCTCGATCGCCTCCTCGATCGCCCGCCCGATCGCCTCGAGGTCGTTCCCGTCGGCCACCCGGCTCGTGTGCCAGCCGTACGCCTCGAAGCGGGCCGGGACGTCCTCGCTGAAGGCCATCGCCGTCGGTCCGTCGAGCTGGACGTGGTTGTCGTCGTAGAGCATCGTGAGCTTCGCCAGCCGGAGATGGCCGGCGAGCGACGAGGCCTCGGATGCGATCCCTTCCTGGAGGTCGCCGTCCGAGCAGATGACGAACGTCCGGTGGTCGACCACGGCGTGGCCCGGCCGGTTGAACTCGGCGGCCAGGCGGCGCTCGGCGATCGCCATCCCGACCGCGTTGGCCACCCCCTGGCCGAGCGGGCCGGTGGTCGCCTCCACACCGGGCGTCAGGCCGTACTCGGGATGACCGGGCGTTCGCGAGCCCCACTGGCGGAACCGCTGGAGCTCCTCGAGCGGCAGGTCATAGCCGGTGAGGTGGAGGAGCGAGTAGAGGAGCATCGACGCGTGCCCGGCGCTCAGCACGAAGCGGTCGCGATCCGGCCAATCGGGCCGGGTCGGGGCATGGCGGAGGAACCGCGTCCACAGGACGTAGGCCATCGGAGCCGCACCCATCGGGGCGCCCGGGTGGCCCGAGTTCGCCTGCTGGACGGCGTCGATCGACAGCGTCCGGATGGTGTCGATGGCGAGCTGGTCGAGCCGGTCGGTGGCGATCGTCATGTGGTCTCGTGGCTCCGCTGGCAGGGCACCCACGCGATGCGGGATCGGCCCGGCCAGGACGGATGGCTGCGCCATTGTAGGTCCGACGGGCAGCGGCGGCGGCCGGCTATTCGAGGTCGAGCTGCAGGACGTGATCCTCGTCGCTCGACCGGACGATCCGGTACCCCTGGCGGAGATAGAGCCGGAGGGCCGGGTTGGCGGTCTCGACGGCAAGCGAGAGCCCCGGGAGGCCGTTCCGTCGGGCGTCATCCGCGAGGGCGTCCAGGAGCGACGCGCCGATTCCCTGGCCTCGCCGCTCGGCGCGAACCCCGATCGAGACCTCTGGGATCGATTCAGCGACGAAGCCGTAGCCAGCCTCCGTCTCCGGATAGAAGCGCCGCCACGCGGCTCCGACCGGTCGGTCCTCGGCCCATGCGATCCGGCCGACATCGCCGGGTCGGCCCCAGCCGAGGATGTAGCGCCCCAGTCGGTCGGTCTGGACGAGGCGCTCGTACGGCTCGGCCGGACGTGAGGGATCCCAGTTCGCCGCTGCGACGAACATCTCCTCGAGGAACAGACGGTCTTCAAGGCGGGCCGGCAGGATCGCGATCGACATGATCGTTCGATCATGGCCGGAGCTCGCCGACCCTGTCGAGCGCCTCCGCTCGCTATCCTCCTCTCGTGCCGAGCCTCCGCCGGATCCCGCGCGTCCATCCACCCCGCCCGTCGCGCCCGCATCGGCGGCCGGCCGGACCGCGGGCGATCGTCGTCGGGGACCTGGCCCTCGATGTCGTCCTGGCGCCGGCTGTTCCGCTCGAGGCCGGGACCGACGTGCCGGGCCGGGTCTCGCTCCACCAGGGCGGCTCGGCGGCGAACACCGCGCGCTGGCTCGCCCGGCTTGGCGTCCAGACCCAGCTCATCGGTGCGGTCGGTCGTGATGCCGCCGGGCGTGCGCTCGTCGAGGCCCTGCACTCCGACGGGGTGACAACCCGGGTCGTCCGGACGAGTCGCCAGCGGACCGCTCGGATCGGCGTCTTCGTGGATCCGACCGGCGAGCGCTCGTTCGTGGCCGATCGGGCGGCCGCCGATGCGCTCGCCCCGGCCGATCTTCGCGAGGGCTGGTTCCGCGAGGTGGCGGTCGTGCACCTGCCGGCGTACTCGCTGCTCGGCCGCCCGCTCGGGCTGGCCGGCCTCGAGGCGATCCGGCTCGCCCGATCCGCGGGCGCGCTCGTGAGCCTCGACCTGGCATCGGTCGGGCCGCTCCTCGCCGACGGTCGGGAATCGGCGCTCGAGCTGGTCCGGGGAGCCAGGCCCGATCTCCTGTTCGCGACCGCGCTCGAGCTCCATGGCCTGCTCGGCGCGGGTGGCCGAACGGACGCCCGAGCGATGGATCTCGCGTCGATCGTCGTCGTGAAGCGCGGCTCGGCGGGGGTCACCGTCCTCGTCAGGGAGGAAGCCGGTCGGACGGATTCGGCCGGACCGGCGATCAAGTTCGACGTCGCGACGCGTCCGGTGACGACCGCCGACACGACGGGAGCCGGCGACGCGTTCGACGCCGGGTTCATCGCCGAGTGGCTGGCGTCGCGGACGGCCGGCCGGCCCCAGCTCGTGGCGCTCCGCCGCTCGGCGGTGGTCGGCAACCGGATCGCCGCCCGCCAGGTGTCCGCACCGCGACGAGAGCTCCAGCTGGGCTGAGCGAATACGCTCCGCGCATGTCGATCGCCGACCGACTGACGCTCGCACCCGAGGTGGCCGCCGCGATCGCCGCCGGGCGTCCCGTCGTCGCGCTCGAATCGACGCTGATCAGCCACGGCCTGCCCTATCCCGACAACGTCGCGGTCGCCCGGGCTTCCGAGGCGGCCGTCCGCGAATCCGGAGCCGTCCCGGCGACCATCGCGATCCATGCCGGGCGGCTGCTCGTCGGCCTGGCCGACACCGACCTGGAGGCGCTGGCGACGGCGCCCGCCGGCTCGGTCCTCAAGGCGGCCCGCCCGAGCCTGGCGGCCGCCCTCTCGCGCGACGGCTGGGCGGCGACGACGGTCTCGGCGACGATGATCGCCGCCCGTGCCGCGGGGATCCGGGTCTTCGCCACGGGCGGGATCGGCGGGGTCCATCGCGGAGCGCTGGGCGGCTGGACCGGACGCCCCGTCGCTCGACATCTCGTCGGACCTCGAGGAGCTCGCCCGGACGGCGGTGGCGGTCGTCTGTGCCGGTCCGAAGGCGATCCTCGACCTGCCGCTGACCCTCGAGTACCTCGAGACCCGCGGCGTCCCGGTGGCGGCCATCGGCCAGGCCGAGCTGCCGGGCTTCTACTCGCGCCGCAGCGGGGTCCCGGCGCCGTTCTCGGTCGCCGACGAGGCCGAGGCCGCCCGGCTCATCGACGCCCACCTCGGCCTCGGGCTCGGGTCGGGCATCCTCGTCTGCGTTCCCGTCCCGGCCGACGCGGCGCTGCCGCTCGAGGTCGCGCGGGTGGCAGTCGAGCGAGCCACGGCCGACGCCCGGTCGGCCGGCATCCACGGGCCGGCCCTCACCCCATGGCTCCTGGCCCGGATCGCCGAGCTGACCGATGGCGCGAGCCTCCGCGCGAACACCGCGCTCATCGAGAACGACGCCCGCGTGGCCGGCCGGCTGGCCGTCGCGATCTCCCGGAGTTCTCGCCAGCTCCGGCTGACCCGGTGCGGCGAGCTCCAGCTCCCGGCCCGCGAACCCAGTCTCTGGTGCCGCGAACCCAGTCTCTGGTGCCGCAAACCCTCCCCCTTGACAGATGCACGCCACACGGTCGTTCGTCAGCGCCCGGAGGTCGCAGGCCCGTCGACGTGATCCGAGTCTGTCCCGGGCACGCTCAGCGCGGGATAGAGCTCGGTGGCATGGGCCCGGATTTTGGTCCCGGCGGTGACGTACGACCGCCTGGTGAGCGGCTGTCAAGAGCGTGACCGAATCACGGGGGAAGCCGGCATCGCGAGCGTCGTGGTGTTCGACGGCCATCTGCCATCCGTACGACCGAAGGCTTCCCCGGGGCCGGTCGTGGTGGTAGACTCCGGAACCCGCACCGCAGGCCCCGTGGGGGAGTCCATGTCCGCCCAGATCGTGGCGCCGGCGATCGACGCGCGCGGCATTCGCCGCGTCTACGCCGCCAAGCCAGAACCCGTCACCGCCCTCGCCGGGGTCGACCTGGAGGTCCAGCCCGGCGAGCTGTTCGGGCTGCTCGGCCCGAACGGGGCCGGCAAGACGACCCTCATCAAGATCCTGACGACGCTCCTGCTTCCGAGCGCGGGGACGGCCCGGGTCTTCGGCTTCGACATCGAGCGCGACACGAAGAAGATCCGGCGGATCATGAACATGGTCGCCGGAGGCGAGCAGTCCGGCTACGGAATCCTGACCGTCCGCGAGCAGCTCTGGATGTTCAGCCAGTTCTACGGGCTCCAGGCCCGCGAAGGCTGGGCGAGGGTCGACGAGCTGATCGAGGCGGTCGGCCTCGACGAGCAGCGCCTCCAGCGAGTGAGCGCCCTGTCGACCGGCCAGCGCCAGAAGATGAACTTCGCCCGCGGCCTGCTCAACGACCCGTGGATCCTGTTCCTCGACGAACCGACCCTCGGTCTCGACGTGTCCGCCGCCCGGGCCGTGCGCGAGCTCATCACCGGCTGGCAGGCCGCCGTTCCGGGTCGGACCGTCCTGCTGACGACCCACTACCTCGTCGAGGCCGACGAGCTGTGCGAGCGGATCGCGATCGTCGACCGCGGCCGCGTCCTCGCGATCGGCACGCCGGCCGAGCTCAAGCAACGGGTCCAGCGCGAATCGATCTTCCGGATCGAGCTCGACCGCCTCGATGGCGGCCCCGCCAGCCTGGCCCGGGTGCCCGGCGTCGTCAGCGCGACGGCGGCGACCGCCGGCGCGGGAGGCGGCGCTACCGATCCGCGCAAGACCGTCGCGGTCAATCTCGTCCTCGTCGACGACGGAGCGCTGGGCAGCGTCGTTGGGGCGCTGGCGGGGCTCGGCTCGCGGATCCTCGCCCTGCGCAAGTCCGAGCCGACGCTCGAGGAGGTCTTCGTCGAGCTCGTCGGGCGTGGCTTCCACGACGGTGACGCTGACGGCCGCCGCCCGCGTTCCGAGCTGCCCGTGCCCGACACCGCCCATGAGGCGGGTGAGCCCGAGCCGGAGGAGGTCGCGTGAGTGCCGGCGCCTTCGTCGGGCGGCCGTCCGCAGGACCGCGCGAGGCGGCCGACTGGAGTCGCCGCCGGATCCTGTCGAACGACCTCCACAGCGTCGTCGGCCGGGCGTTCCCGCGCGTCCGGGGCATGGCTCGCGAGCCGTCGTGGCTGTTCTTCGAGATCCTCCTGCCGTTCCTCACGACGTCGTCGTTCGTGTTCGTCTATCGAGCCCTGAAGGCGCCGCCCGAGTACATCGGGTTCGTCGTCCTCGGCGGGGCGATGACCGCGTTCTGGCTCAACGTCGTCTGGATGATGGCCGCCCAGCTCTACTGGGAGAAGGACCAGGGCAACCTCGAGCTCTACTTCGCCGCGCCGATGAACGTCATGGCCGTCCTGTTCGGGATGGCCATCGGCGGCCTCTTCATGAGCGGGACCCGGGCGATCGTCGTCCTCGTCGTCGCGTCGCTCATCTACGGCGTCCAGTTCTCGGTCGACCAGTGGGGTCTCCTGCTGCTCGTGTTCTTCCTCACGCTCGCCGCGCTCTACGGGCTCGGCATGGTCCTGGCCAGCCTGTTCCTGATGTGGGGCCGCGAGGCATGGCATGCGACCCAGCTCCTGACCGAGCCGGTCTACTTCGTGTCGGGGCTGAACTTCCCGGTCGCGGCGCTCGGCCGGCTCGGCGCCCTGGCCCTGGCGACGATCCCGCTCGCGACCGGGCTCGACGCGATGCGCCAGCTCGCCTTCGCCGGGACCACCCCGCAGCCGCCGCCGTTCCTGTCGCCCGAGGCGGAGGCCGGTCTGCTCGTCCTCATGACGATCGTGTTCATCGGCCTCGCCCGGTTCACCCTGCGCTCGCTCGAGCAGCGGGCACGACGCGAAGGCCGCCTGACGGTGCGCTGGCGATGACGGCCCCGGCAACGCTCGAGCCGACCGCCCAGGCCCTGTTCGACCCGCGCCGGACGCGCGGCCAGGGCTCGGCCGACTCGATCCGCAGCTTCCGGACCGCCGCGGCGCTCGGCTGGAAGATGGAGGCGAACTGGACGGACCCGGTCCTGTTCTTCATCTACTCGGTCGCCAAGCCGGTCAGCGCGGCGCTCATCCTGGTGGCGATGCTCGAGGTCATCGCCGGATCGGCGAGCCACGAGTACCGCGGGTTCGTCGTCGTCGGCAGCGCGCTCTGGTCGTTCGTGATCTCGGGCATCGCCGGGCTGGCCTGGTCGGTCCTCGACGACCGCGAGCGCTACCGGATGCTGAAGTACGTCTACGTCAGCCCGAGCGACTTCGTCGTCGTGCTGCTCGGCCGGGGGACGGCCCGGATCGCGGTCGGTGCGATGGGTGCGGCGATCACGCTGGCCATCGGCGTCGTCGTGCTCGGCGTCCCGTTCGATCCGCTCGCCGTCGACTGGCCCCTGCTCATCGTGGTGATGGCACTCGGGCTGACCTCGATCGTCGCGATCGGCGTGATCCTGGCCGCGATCTGCCTCCAGACCCGGCAGGAGGCCTGGTCGTACCCGGAGGCCGTGGCCGGGGCCCTGTTCCTCGTGTCCGGGGCCGTCTTCCCGCTGTCCGTCCTGCCGCTGGCGATCCAGGCGATCGGCCTGGCCAACCCGCTGACCTGGTGGCTCGAGGGCGTCCGGCGGGCGCTGTTCCCGGCCGGCCAGAGCGCGATCGGCGGGCCCGGGTCGCTCTACACCGACCTGACCGGGCAGCTCGTCCCCGACCTCGCGACGATCGTGGTCGCCTTGCTCGTGACCGGGGCCGTCGTTACACTCGGGGCGGCCGTCACGTTCCGCTGGAGCGACCGACGAGCCAAGGACCGCGGGCTCATCGATCAGACGACGGGTTCCTGAGCGACGTCGTCGCGCTCGACCGAGGCGTCGCGTCGAGGCGTCACAGGGAGGACCGGCTTCTTGCGGATCTACGAGGGCTCGCCGCGCCAGGACTTCGAGGAAGTGTTCCGCTCGATCGGAGCGTTCCTCGATCAGCGGGCGATGAAGGAGGTCCTCCTGGCCGAGGCCCCGGACGGGTTCATCGTCCAGGGGCTCGTGTCGACCGGGGTCGATCAGGGTGCCTATTCCGAGTCCATGGGCACCCAGACGAAGGAGACGTTGACCTTCCTCGACGACGACATCGCTCGGTTCATGGACGAGGCCGTTGCCCGGCGGAACCAGGCTGTCGCCGACGATTGGTCCAAGGCGGGCTACTATGAACGGGCTTTCCGGGTGCTCGGCCGATACATGGACGAGCAGAAGCCGCGGGACACGTTCTTCTTCGAGCAGGACGGCGCATTCGTCGTCCGGCTCCTGATGCCGAGTCCCACGGGCAGCCGACACGTCCTCGCTGAGTTCACCCGTGAGGACATCGACGCGATGATCGCCCAGGGCCCAACCCTTCGCGATCGGGAGCATGGACAGGGCAAGGCCGCCAAGGCCGACGCCTAGCCCACCGCGCCGGGACGCGCTATCGATCTACGGGCACAACGACAGAGAGAAAGGATCGTGAAGGCATGAAGACCATCGCCATCGCCCTCGGAGTCACGTTGGGCGCCCTGATCGTCATCCCGCTCGTCGTCCTCGCCGGGCTGTTCGTCTGGCTGAAGGTGACCGAGGAAGACGACGCGGAGGCCCTCGAGCTCGACCAGGAAGGCATCTAGCCCCTGGCCCGACGCGGGCCTGCCAGGCCCGCAACTGCTGCCCAATCGACGCCCGACGCTCGTTGCGCCGGGCGTCGTTCATTGCCAGGCGAGCCGGACCGGCAAGCGACTGCGCCGGTGGCTCGGGATGTCAACGGCGTCGACCCCACATCTCGCGCCCGGCCGGGTGCCGCTCGGGCCCGGCCGCTCTCGCGCCCGGCCGAGTGC
>CAVWJB010000009.1:0-253835 GCA_963755285.1 uncultured Chloroflexia bacterium
CAGCGGGCGCCAGGCCCGGCCGAGCAGGAGCGCCAGCGCGGCGAGGACCGTCGCCACCGCCACGAAGACGACCCCGATCTCGACGACCTCGTGCCGGGTGATGAGCGACGTCGGCAGGCCGTCGAAGACGCTCTCGAGCTGGTCGGCGCTCTCGGCCGGGTAGTACGTCCCGCCGGTCAGGTCGGCGACCTGCTTGAGGGTCTGCCTCGTCGATCCCGCGCCGGAAGCCGCCCGCCGCCGCCTGCGCCGCCCGCCGCCGAAGCCACCGCCCGGCGGCTCGCGGCCGACGAACTGCGGCGCGCACTCCGGGTCGAACGCGCCACCGTCGGCCGTCCCGAAGCCGATCGTGTAGACGCGGACGCCCCGGTCGGCCGCCTGCTGCGCGGCGTCGACCGGCAGCGGGCCGGCGTTGCTCACGCCGTCGGTCAGCACGACGATGATGTCCGGCGCGTAGGCGCCCTGGGGCACCGGCGTCGGCGCCACGCCGGGCCGGCCGTCGATCTCGGCCGGGGCGACGCTCGGGTCGATCTCGGCGATCGCGTCGATCGCCGTCCAGGATCCCGCTGCCGATCGCCGTCCGCCGGCCCGTCGTCAGGCTCTGGAGCGCGTCGAGCAGGACCTCCTCGTCGGTGGTCGGCGGCTGGACGACCTCGGCGAAGCCGCTGAACGCGACGATCCCGATCTGGGTCGTCGAGCCCTGGCGCTGGATGAACGACGCGGCCGCGGCCTCGGCGGCCTGGAGCCGGCTGGGCGGGATGTCGGTCGAGCACATGCTGCCGCGAGACGTCGATCGTGAGGATGATCGTGGTCTGGTTCGTCGGCACGGCTGACGACCGCGACCGGCCGCGCGAGGGCGACGACGAGCCCGCCCACGGCCAGCGGAACAGGGCGAACGGCAGGTGGCGACGGAGCCGCGACGATCCGGGCGACGCGTCGCGGACGAGGCGACAGGCTCGAGTAGCGGGCACCGGTCGGACGCCGGCGGCGGAGGCTCCAGACGTAGACGCCGACGAGGAGCGGCAGCAGCCCGAGCAGGACGAGCAGGCCCGGCCACAGGAACGTCATGGCAGCCGGCCCAGGACCGGCGAGCGAGCACAGGCCGCCGACGACGAGGAGCAGCACGCTCGCGCCGGCGAACAGGGCCGTGATCTCGATCTTCTCCGGCTCGACCGCCAGGCGCAGGTCGAGGTTGCTCGTAGACCGACTGGAGCGCGGCGTCGTCGCCGGCGCTGAAGTAGGCGCCGCCGGTGATCTGGGCGATCTGCTGGAGGGTCGCCTCGTCGAGCTGGGTGTGGACCTTGAACCCGTCGAGGTCGAGGGTCGTCCCGGCCGCGCTGCCGATGCCCGACGGTGTAGATCCGGACGCCGCGGTCGGCGGCGGTCTGGGCGGCGGCGAGCGGATCGGGCGGCTCGTTGTTCTCGCCGTCGGTGAGCGAGGACGATGACCGCCGGCGCGTGGGTCCCCGGCGGCACCGGGGTCGGCTCGGGCGTCGGGTCGGGCGAGCGATTGCTGTAGTAGTCGCCGACGGGCCGGCCTCGGCGACGGCGATCGTGTTGAGCGACGCCAGGATGCCCTGGCCGAGCGAGGTGCCCCGCTGCGGTGCCAGCCGGTCGATCGCCGCGAGGACCGTCGCCTGGTCGCTCGTCGGCGTCTGGACCGACAGGCCGGCGTCGCTGAACGCGACGACGCCGATCGACGACGCCCGCCGGCTGGCGCTCGACGAACGCCCTGGCCGCCGCCTTGGCGGCATCCATCCGGGTCGGCTCGAGGTCGTCGGCGGCCATGCTGCCCGAGACGTCGAAGGCGAGGATGACGGTGCCCTCCGCGCGCGGCAGGTCGACCACGCTCTGCGGCCGGGCCAGGGCGACGACCATGATCGTGAGGCCGGCGAGGAACAGGGCCGCCGGGATCCGCTGGCGCAGACGGGCCGGTCGGACCGGACGCCCGCCTGCCGAGCCCGAGCCCGCCGCGACGCCGCCGACCCGCCGCCGGCGACGCCGTTCGAGCCAGCGGTAGAGCGAGCACGCCGACCGGGACGAGGACGAGCAGCGCGAGCATCGGCGGCCAGATGAAGGACATCGGCTACCTCCGGCGCCGGCGGCGCAGGGTCGCCATGCGGACGATCGCCCGGACGAGGTCCTCGTCGGTGGAGAGCGACCATCGCGTCGACGCCGGCTCGCTTGAAGGCGTCGCCGACCGCCGCCTCGCGCCGCCCGGCGGCCTCCGCGAACCGCCGCCGGAAGCCGCGGTCGTGGGTGTCGACGTAGAGCTGCTCGCCGGTCTCGGCGTCCTCCATGAGCAGCGGGCCGACGTCGGGCAGCTCGATCTCGCGCGGGTCGATGAGCCGGACGGCGAGGACCTCGTGGCGCCGGTTGAGCAGGTGGAGCGGTCGCTCCCAGCCGGGCGCGCTGATGAAGTCGGAGATCACGAAGACGAGCGACCGGCGCTTGATCGCGCGCCGGCCGGCGTCGAGCAGCGGCGCCAGGTCGGTGAACGGCGCGCCCGGCAGGCGGGGCTGGCCGAGGAGGTCGTTCGACGAGGCGCAGCACCTGGATCGCGGCCGCCCCGGGCGGGGATCGTCCGCTCGACCCGGCTGCCGTAGAACACCGCCCCGACCCGGTTGCCGCGGCGGGTCAGGAGCCGCGCCAGCGTCGTCACGAAGTCGATCAGCACGGTCCGCTTCTCGCGCTCCGCGTCGACCGTCCCGAAGTCGACCGACGGGCTGAGGTCGAGCAGGAACCAGGCCGTGATCTCGCGATCCTCGGTGTACTGCCGGACGTAGGGCGTGTCCATCCGGGCGGTGACGTTCCAGTCGATGTAGCGGACGTCGTCGCCGGGCTGGTACTCGCGCAGGTCGGCCAGGTCGACCCCGTTGCCGTAGAACAGGCTGCGGTAGTCGCCCTGGAGCAGGCCGTCGAGGCGGCGGATGACCTGCCAGTCGAGGCGCTGGAGGATGCGCTCAGGCGCTGGCGCGGACGTCGGTCGTCTCCCGGAGCGGCACGACCGGCGCGACGACCCGGTCGAGGACGGCGGTCAGCAGGTTGTCGGCGGTGACGTCGTCGGACAGCGCCTCGAACGACAGCACGAGGCGGTGGCGCATGACGTCGCGGGCCATGTCCCGCACGTCCTGGGGCAGGGCGTAGTCGCGGCCGCGGACGAAGGCCAGCGCGCGGGCGGTCAGGATGAGGTTGATCGAGGCCCGCGGGCTGGCCCCGAACGTGATGTAGCGCTCGAGCTCCGGCATCCCGTACGCCTTCGGCATCGCGGGTCGCGGTCGCCAGGCGGACGGCGTAGTCGAGCAGGGCCGGGTCGACGTAGACGCGTGTCGACCTCGCGCTGGAGCGCCAGCAGGTCGTCGGTCGAGAGCACGCTCTGGACGGCCTCGGCCGGTCCGGTCTGGCGCTCGACGATCGACGAACTCCTCGGTCGTGCTCGGGTAGCCGACGAGGACCTTCATCATGAACCGGTCGACCTGCGCCTCGGGCAGCGCGTAGGTGCCCTCGGTCTCGATCGGGTTCTGGGTGGCGAGGACGAGGAACGGGTCGGGCACCTTGAACGTCTCGCGGCCGATCGTGACCTGGCGCTCCTGCATGACCTCGAGCAGGGCGCTCTGGACCTTGGCCGGGGCCCGGTTGATCTCGTCGGCGAGGAGCAGGTTGGTGAACACCGGACCGAGCGACGTGCTGAACTCGCCGGTCTTCTGGTTGTAGATGCGGGTCCCGACGAGGTCCGCCGGGACGAGGTCGGGGGTGAACTGGATCCGCTTGAACTCGCCGCCGATCGCCCCGGCCAGGGTCTTGATCGCCATCGTCTTGGCCAGGCCGGGGACGCCCTCGACGAGCAGGTGTCCGCGCGCGAGCAGGGCGACGACCAGCCGTTCGAGGAGGTGGTCCTGGCCGACGATGACCTTCTTGACCTCGTACAGGACGCGCTCCATCGGGACGGTCCGCGCCGTGCTCTCGTCGTCATCCACTGGCAGTCACCTCCTGGTTGGGTCAGTACTGGGGCAGGCCGGCCGCGCCGCCGGCGACGTCGATCGGAACGGCCAGGCCGATCCCGACGAAGACGTCCTGCTTGGTCGGGTTCACGAGGCGCGGCGACGATCCCGATGACCTGACCGTCGCGGTTGAGGAGCGGCCCGCCGGAGTTCCCCGGGTTCACCGCGGCGTCGACCTGGATGAGCCCGTGGAGGACCTGGCTGGAGTCGGGCAGCTCGAACGATCGACCGAGACCCGAGACGACCCCGGAGCTGATCGAGCCGTACAGCCCGAACGGGTTGCCGACCACGAATGCCTCGCTCCCGACCTGGGCCGAGGCCGGGTTGCCGAGCGTCGCCGGGACGAGGACGGCGGGGAGCTCGTCGGCCCGCAGGACCGCGATGTCGTCCTCGGGCCGGCGGACCTGGATCCGGGCGGCGGACTTCGAGCCGTCGGCGAAGGTGAGCTCGATGCTCGTGGCGTCGGCCACGACGTGGAGGCTGGTCAGGATGTCGCCGAGCTGGTTGACGACGACCCCGCTCCCGATGGCGTCACCGGCGCCGTCCTTGACCGCCGTGTTCTTCGTCTGGATGAAGACCAGCGACGGCTGGATGACCTGGTAGACCAGCTCCGAGTCCGGCGGCGCCGGGGTCTGCGAGGCGAGCGCCGAGGCAATGCTCTGCTTGACGTCGGAAGGCGTCAGCTGATGGGGACCCGGGACGAGGACGCCGTACAGGGCGATCGCGACGAGAGCGGCAGCGATCCCGCCGACGAACGGGAGCGCCGTCCGGATCCGGCCCGCGCTGCGGCGCAGGCGATGCGTCCCGCGGGAACCCTCCGGATCGAGCGGCGTTTCCGTCTGGTCGGTCATCGGGCCGATCGAGCTCCAGTCCGTCTGTCCGCGCCGGAGGTCCGACCGAACCCCTGGTGAGAAGCCTCACCGGCCAGTGTAGGGGTCGATGATTAGAGCTCTCTGAGATCGATCGGCGTCGACGAGCGACCCCGGCGAAGGACGCCGAGCCAGTCTATCGCCAAGTACGCCAACGCTCGTCGGGCGGATCCAGGCGACGTCCGGATTCAGGGCATGCCGCAGCCGGGACGGTGGGCTGCCCCGAGCGAGACAGCCCATGGCGGAGCCCGGCTCAGATGCCGAGCAGCTTGGCCTTGGCGGCCGCGAACTCCTCGTCGCTCAGGATCCCCTGGGTGTGCAGGTTCGCCAGGTTCTGGAGCTGGGCCGTGGTCGGGTCGACCGCGGGCGCCGCCGGTGCGGCGGCGGGGGCCGGCTGGGCGGCGTAGGCCTGCTGCGCCTGGAGGTCGGCGATCTGCTGGTTCTGGGCCTGCTCCTGGGCCTGGGCCTGGGCGGACTTGGTGCCGGCGTGATGGGCCACGGCCCCGACCGCAGCCACACCGACGAGCCCAACACCACGTCTTCGTCGCATCATGGCAGTTCTCCTTCGGTATCCGGGGATCAGGCCGAGGCCGTCGCAGCCTCGAGCTCGTCGTTGACTGCGGCCAGCAGCTCGGGGCTGATCGTCTGGCGCGCGATGAGGAAGCCACCGGCTCCGGCCAGGGCGTCCTTGAGCTTCTCCGCCCAGCGGTGCTCGAAGAGCACGATGAGCGCCGAGGTGTTGTTGGGCAGCTCGGCCGCGATCGCCGCGATGTCGTCCGGGGTGAGCAGGCCCATGAGGTCGTCGATGAGCGGTGCGAACGACGCGAACTTGTCGTCGGCCTTGTTGTCGACCTCGACGACCGCGACCTCTCCGTTGATGTCCTTCGTCACGAACACGACGTCGACGAGGCGGATGACCTTCTTCTCGACGACGGCCGAGAGCTCCTTGGCGATCTCGCCGTTGAACCGGTTGCCTTCAAAGCCGATGACGGTGTACTCGAGCGGACCGAGGGTCACGGGATGCCTCCATCTGGTTGGGTATCGGCGGGCGGGTCGACCGACCGTGGCCTGGGCGACACGTAATGGGCCGCGGGTCGTGCGGCCTTCGAGGGCAGCATAGGCCGACCGGGCCGGCCTCGCATCACCCCGAACGCATGAAAGTGAAGCGGCTAGTGCTCGAGCAGGCCGAGCTCGCGTGCTCGCGTCACGGCGTCGCTCCGCGACGACGCCCCGAGCTTGCGGTAGATCGAGATCGCCTGGGTCTTGACGGTGTTCGGCGAGAGGACGTGGATCTCGGCGATCTCGATGAACGACAGGTGAGTCGGCAGCAGCGGAACGAGCCGCAGCTCGGCCTCGGTCAGCGATTCGACCCGTGGCCCGACCGTCGACGAGGCAACCTGCCGGCGGAGCGAATCGACCTTCGGGCGGAGGGTGCCGACGTCCGGGCGCCGCTCGAGGATCGCGTCGATCGCCGCCAGGAGCTGGCGGGCGGCGTCGGTCTCGCCGAGGGCGAGGTGGACCCGGGCCATCTCGACCCGGGTCTGGATGGCCAGCCACGGGACCGCGTAGGTCAGGAACGGGACGACCCGGGCGAGATGAGCCAGGTCGGTCCGGGCCCGGACCAGGTCGCCCCGATGCGCTGAGGTCCGGGCCGTGACCGCGTACGCGAGCGACGTCACCGGATAGTCGTCGAGCCCGGCACCGACGACGATCGCGCGCGCCTTGGTGGCGTACGTCTCGGCGGCCGACCAGTCGCCGCGGTCGATGGCCAGGGCCGCGAGCTCGGCCAGGGCGACCGACCGGGCCGGGTGGGCGGCGAGGCCCTCGCCGACCTCGGCCGCCTCGGCAAGCAGTCGCTGGGCGCCGACGAGGTCCCCGATGAGCATCTGGCCGATGCCGGCCACGGCGAGAGCGAACGCCCGCCACGGACTCCAGTCCGGCTCGAGGTCGAGGGTGATCGTGGCGTCGTGGACCATCTGGTCGACACCCTCGGGCGCGGTGACCGCCCGAGCGACCGCCACGAGCGAGGCAGCCGACGTGCCGGACACCCCGACGACCGTCCGGTCGGCCTGGTCGCGAGCTCGCGAGGACCGCCTCGCCCACCCACCGATCGGCATCCATGGCCTCGCCGACGAACGCGAACCCGAGCGCCGCCAGGGCAGCCGACGACGGGTGGCGGGCAAGCAACGGGGCGTCGAACCGCTCGAGCCAGCGGCGGAGGGTCGCCATCCGGCCGCTCCGGAACACCGGCTGGGCGAGGCGCTCGAACAGGCCGGCGGCCCGATCGAGGTCGCCGGCCTCGAAGGCGTAGGTCAGCGCCTGCTCGAACAGTTCGTTGGCCTCGCACCACTCGGCCGCCCGGACCAGCAGCTCGACACGGACCCCGGGCTCACGCCGCTCGAGCTCGGCCTGGAGCATCGCCCGGAACAGGGGGTGGTAGCGGTACCAGGCGCGCTCGTTGTCGAGCGGCACCAGGAACAGGTTGGCCTGCTCGATCGAGCTGAGCATCGCGGCCGACCCGGACCGTCCGACGACCGCGTCGCACAGCGGAGCGGTCAGTCGCTCGAGCACCGACGTTCGCGACAGGAAGCGCAGCTCGCGCCGTGACAGGTTCGCGGTGAGCTCCGACCGGAGGTAGTCCTCGACGAATCGATCGTGGTCCCCGAAGCTCGAACCCCGGGTGGCGTCGGCGCCGCCGGTCTGGATCGACAGGGCGGCGAGATAGAGCCCGGCTGCCCAGCCCTCGGTGCGGCGGGTGAGATCGGCGACATCGGCGATCGGCAGCTCGAGCCCGGTGCCGGCGAACAGCTGGCACGCCTCGTCGACGTCGAGCGCGAGATCGCTCGGGCCGAGCTCGAGCAGCGCGCCGCGAGCCCGGAAGCGCGAGATCGGGAGCTGCGACTCGCCGCGCGCCGCCACGGCCAGCTGCGAGCCCTCGGGCAGGTGGCCGGCGAGCAGGACGACCGAGTCGAGCGCCTCGGCATGTTCGAGCTCCTGGATGTCGTCGAGGATCACCAGGACCGGGCCCGACAACCGGCTGAACGCAACCGCCAGCTCCGGCAGGATCCGGCTGCGGATCGACGCGGCCGGCCCGCCCAGCGCTCGGACCGCGTCCGGCCCGATCGGCTCGATCCCGTCGATCGCGGCGGCGAGATGGGTCAGGACGACGATCGGATCGTCGTCGTGCTTGTCGAGCGAGACCCAGGCGACCGGGCGCTCGTCCGCCTCGGCCCATTGGACGAGCAGCGATGTCTTGCCGTAGCCTGCCGGGGCCCGGATCAGGACGATCCTGGCCGACCGGGAGGCGATCAGGCGCTCGACGATTGCCGTGCGCAGGACCATCCCGGGGCGCGCCGGCGGCGGCTGGAGCTTGCCCTCGATGACGCCGAGGCGCGGCAGCATAGCCGGCCCGGGTCCAACCGGTCGCAGATGCGGGATCGTCGGTTCACGCTGGGTCGTCAAGGGCAGGTGGTTCCGTTGGCGGGATCGGGTCCGCGAGGCGTGCGCCGACGGCGGCCGCGTTGCCGCAGGCGGGTGGCCGACGGTCAGGCCAGCAGCTTCGCCTTGAGCGACTCGAACTCGGCATCAGTGATCGCACCGGACGCCTTGAGCTGCTGGAGCTTCGCCAGCTCGTCCGCGGTCGAGACGCTCGCCGCGGCCTTGGCCTGGGCGTCCATCTGGGTCATCGCCTGGACGTCCTGGGCAGTGACCTTCGGCCGGGTGAACACGTAGATCAGGATTCCCAGGAGCGGCAGGATGAAGATCGCAAGGATCCAGATCGCCTTCGAGCCGCCGCTCAAGTCGTTCCGCCGGAAGATGTCGGCGAACACGGCGATGAACATCCAGATCAACATGAACCAGAAGAAGAAGGCGACCATCGTCCAGAAGATGTCGCCGAAGGTCGTCTGGTTGGGAGCCGTGCCGCTGGAGCAGGCGGCCAGCAGCAGCGGGGCCGCAGCCACCGCAAGCGCGAGCCGTCCCAGGCGCAGGCCGTCTCGGACTGCTGTTTTCGTCATTGACCAGTCCTCCTTGCCGACCGTCCGCCCGTCACCCGGAACGGGCTGGCACGGTGGCGCCCTATCAGCATCGCGGATCGGGCGTCAGTCGGCAACCCTGCCATCTGGCCTGCCGGTCGAGCGACGGGCTCGAGGTGCGGGCCCGACGATCAGGTGTCGCCCGTCGAGTCCGGGTCCGGGTCGGCCCGGTCAGTCGCGATCGCAGCCACGGCGGCGACCACGGTCCGGAACAGGTGGTCCTCGCCGACGATCTCGATCAGCCCCGCGCGCGCCATCCGGTCCCGGACGGCGCCCTTCACCTGGGCCAGGAACAGCTCGACACCATCGTCGCGGAGCCGGGCTGACGAGCTCGTGGAGCATGTCGGAGGTCGTGGTGTCGAGGTCGGCCGTGGCACCGAGGTCGAGGATGAGCCGGGTCGGGCTCGGATCGCTCCGGCCGATGAGCGCCAGGATCTCGCTCCGGGCGACGTTCGCGTTGAAGAAGTAGAGCGGGGCGTCGAGGCGCAGGATCAGCAGCCCGGGGATGCCCTGGGCATCGGGATGGCGGCTCGCGTCCGCGAACGTGCCGGGCCGGCCCGGGAGCTCCGCGAGAACGGCGACGTAGGGCCGGCTGGCCCGATAGAGGAGACTCACCAGCGACAGCAGCACGGCGATGGCCAGCCCGATCAGGACGGTCGTCGTGATCACCCCCACGATCGCGGTGACCGCGATCAGGAAGTCGGTCCGGCGGAGGCGATAGAAGCGGCGCAGCTCGGCGACGTCCATCAGGCTCAGGACCCCGGTGATCACGATCCCGGCCAGGACCGCGGTCGGCAGGTTCTCGAAGAGCGGCGCCAGGAACACCGCCGTTGCAAGGACGAGCGCCGAGGTCAGCAGCGACGAGAGCTGCGACTGCGTCCCGGCTGCCTCGGCCGTGGCGGACTGGGACAGGCTGGCGTCGACGGTGAATCCACCGAACAGCGCAGATCCGACGTTCGCGCCGCCGAGCGCCACGAGCTCCTGGTCCGCGTCGATGTCGTAGCCGTGCCGCGAGGCGAACGCGCGAGCCGCACCGAGCGATTCGCCGACGGCCAGGAACACGATGCCGGCCGCCCCGACGACGAGGAACGGCAGGTCGCGCAGCTCCACCCGCGGGATCGACAGGCTGGGCAGGCCGGTCGCCAGGTCGCCGACCACGGCGACGCCGTAGGCCGGCAGGTCGAGGGCGGTGCTGGCCAGGATCCCCACCGCGAGCACGATGAGCGGACCAGGGAGCCTGGGCGACACGATCCGCATGAGCAGGACGCCGCCGATCGACGCCAGGCCGACGGCCAGCGTCCGCAGGTTGGCGTCCGGCAGCTCGGCGATCAGGCCGGCCAGCTGCTCGTTGATCCCGCCGCTCGTGCTCGGCACGCCGAGGAGCTTCGGCAGCTGACCGACGATGATCGTGATCGACAGGCCGAAGACGAAGCCGGTGACGACCGACTTGGCCATGAAGTCGGAGATGAACCCGAGGCGGACCAGGCCGGCCGCGATGAGGATCACCCCGACGACGAGGGCCAGACCGGCGCTCAGCACGAGGAACCTCGTCGGGTCGCCCGCGGCGAGCGGGGCGACCACGGCTGCCGACATGACCGCCATCGTCGAGCTCGCCGTCACCTTCAGGTGCCGGCTCGTGCCCAGGACGGCGTAGACGGCCAGCGCTGCGAACGCGGTCGTCAGCCCGACCTCCGGCGGCAGACCGGCGAGCTCGGCGTAGGCCATCGCCACCGGGATCATCACCCCCCACGAGGTGATCCCGGCGACGAGGTCCGCGCGTCGCCAGGCCGCCGGATAGGCGGGCAGCCAGCCGACGATCGGGACGTGAGCGCGGACGATCTCGCGGGCGCGCCGCACGACCGCGTCGCGATCCGACGAGGCCTCCGTCATCGGGCTACGACCCGACCGTCGCCGAGCCGGAGGCTAGCGCTGCTCGAAGTTGGCCATCAGCGCACCGCCTGCATCGCGCAGCTCGAGCCGCTTGCCCCGGATGTCGTACGTCGCGGCACCCTGCAGCGCCGCGAGGTAGGCCGCCTCCTGGGCGTTGAGCTCGTCGCTGGCGCAGGCCATCTTCGTCGACATGAGCGGCCCGATTGCGACTCGGCTCCCGGTGATCATCGCCGGCCCGCTGTACGTGTTGCAGGTGGCGTTCCCGGACACGGTCCCATCGGTGGCGAACACCGCGGTCGGGTCCGATCCGGTGGCGACCGACTGGACTGCCTGCTTGCCGTTGTTGTAGCTGAGCGCGTGCCAGGTCACGCCGGTCAGCCCGCCCGGCTTCTGGGCGCCGAAGACGAGGAGCTGGGCACCGCTCGCGTCGAAGATCGTGAGCGCGTCGGCCGTCGCGGTGTAGGCCGCCGACTTGGCCAGGTTCGCCAGGTAGGCGGCCTCGACCGTGCTCGCCGGCGGTGGGCAGGCCATCATCGTCGAGGCGATCCCGGTCACGGTCAGCGAGCTGCCGGAAGCGGTGTAGGCGCCGTGGAAGCCGTTGCAGCCGGCCGATCCGGCCACGTTCGTCCCGTCGAACCGCGCGTCGGCGTAGACACCATCGGGGACGGCCTGGAGGGTCGCGCCGTCGAGGTACGAGGTCAGCGTCCAGGTCACGCCGTCGAGCTTGCCACCGGCGGGACCGGCCGACGCCGCTCCACCACCCGTGCACGCGACGAGGAGAACGGACGACGCAACGATCCCGATGACCAGGCCAGTTCGGCGCATCGAGCGACTCCTCATGAGCGTGGCGGAGATCACCATTCTGCGGGAACCGTCAGATCCCGGACTCGGCGGCGACCCGACCGGCCTTGATTGCGGCCAGCAGCGCGGCGTGATCCCGCTCCGTCTGGTCGGCATAGGCGACGGCGAAGTCGGCCATGGCGTGGTCCATCGCGTCGTCGGTGCCGAGGTAGCCGGCCAGGGCTGACGGCTCGCCGGTCCGGGCATGGCCGCCGGCCAGGCCCCATCCGCACAATCGACCCCACGTGACCAGGTCGTCGAAGGTCATCGCCTCGATGACCGCGCTGGCCTTCTGGTCCTGGAGCTGGCGCACGTACAGGTGACGGCCGTACGGGCCGACGGCCCAGCCGAGCATGACGTCGCTCACGGCCTGGAGTCGGCGCTGGCCGGCCACGACCCGCTCGCCGTGCGAGGAATAGGTGCTCGGGCCGAGGAACCGCTCGAGGACGGAAGCCTCCGCCTCCTTGACCTGGAGGAACAGCGGGTCGTCCTCATCGCCGCCCTCGAACAGCACGGCAAAGGCGGCCAGACCGACGCTGCCGACCCCGACGACCTTGAGCGCCGCGTCGATCAGCTCGTAGCGATCGAGCAGGAACCGCCGGTCCTCCTGGAGCGTGCCTCGATACTCCTGTATGACCGCGTCCTCGAGCGGAGCGGTTGCCTCGGCCGGGTGGGTGATCGTGGGCGGATGGTCGACGATCCGACGACGCCCGGCCTCGTCGACCGCGGTCAGCTTGGGCAGCTCGTGGAGCGCATCGTGGTGGGCGGCCGACTTGACCGTTGACGCCAGGTACGGCCGAGCCCGCTTGTCGACGTAGGCTTCGATGTCCGCGGCGTTGACCAGGGCGTAGTAGACGTCGATCGAGCGCATCGCGGCGTACCCGGCCATGTGCTCGCGATACGAGCGAACGGCCGCATGGACCGCATGGCGCGACTGGTGGTCATCGAAGCCACGCTCGCGGGCCGCGACGACGAGGCTCCCGGCGAGCCGCTTGAGGTCCCATTCCCACGGACCGGGATGCGTCTCGTCGAAGTCATTGATGTCGAAGACCAGGTCTCGCTCGGGGGAAGCGAACAACCCGAAGTTGGACAGGTGGGCGTCACCGGCGAGCTGGACCCCGAAGCCACTCGTCGGCGTCGGTGCCAGATCGGCCGCCATCGGCAGCGCGGCGCCGCGGTAGAACGTGAACGGCGAGATCGCCATCCGACCGTAGCGGACCGGCACCAGGTCCGGCAGGCGGGACTCATCCTGGCCCAGCAGGAGGGCGATCGGATCCGGCCGATCCGGGCTCGGCTTCCAGTCGGCGTGAGCCGCCGCCGGAAGGCGGGTCCGGGCCTCGATCCCGGCCCTGGCTCGCTCCTCCCGTGTCGGCAGCGGCGACATGGCCGATCAGGCGGGCGGCGGTTCGGCCGACGCCGAGTCGGCCGCCGGCCGGTGGGCCCGCTGACGTGCGGACCTCGACCACGTCCTCGACGAAGTCGTAGAAGTTGTCGGCCCCGATCAGCTCGGTCAGCCCGTACATGTCGAGCTCACGGCGGACCGCATCGCTCGCCTGGGTGATGGCGAACGTGACGCCGCGCTTGTGGATCTCCTCGACGACCGCCCGGATGGCGTCGGCACCGGAGTAGTCGATGTCACCGATGGCCGAGGCCGACAGGCAGAACCACTTGATCGGCGGGTCCGCCCGGTCGAGGATCTCGAGGATCTCTGCCGTGAACCGGGTCGCGTTGGCGTAGTAGAGGCTGGCGCCGAACCGGTAGACCACGAGGCCGGGGACGGCCTGCTGTCCGCCGTCATACGGCGTGAAGATGACCCGCCGATCCGGGGCGATGGAGATCAGGGTGTCGTACGGCCGGTAGCTGTGGTAGATGTGCTCGACGATCGACAGGAAGATCGCCAGCAGGATCCCCTGCTCGACCCCGACGATGACGACCGTTGCCGCGGTGATCGCCGCCACCGCGAACTCGCCCTTGCGCAGGCGGTAGATCTCGCTCATGCCCTTGACGTCGATGAGCCGGATGCCGATCAGGAAGACGACCGCGGCCAGAACGGCGTTCGGCATGTAGGACAGCGGTCCGGTCAGGAACAGCAGGACGATGAGGACCACCACGCCGGTCGTCAGCTGGGCGATCTGGCTGCGACCGCCGGCGTTGTCGACCATCGAGGTCTTGGTGGGGCTGCCGTTGACGACGAACGTGCCCGAGACGCCGGCCGCCGCGTTGGCCAGCCCGAGCCCGACCAGGTCGACGTTCTCGTCGAAGCTGTCGCCGTACTTGATCGCGTAGGCGCGCGAGGTGGCCGCGCTCTGGGCGAGGATCACGATGACGATCGAGACCACGGTCGGGAACAACGCCGCGACGGTGTCCGAGTTCATCACTGCGGTCGGAAACCCGATCGCCGGCAGCCCACCCTGCACGGGCCCCAGGTCGGTGACACCGCGGGCGGCGAGATCGAAGAAGTAGCTGATCGCGATCGAGCCGACGACCGCCAGCAGCGCACCCGGGATCTTCTTGTTGACCCGCTCGAGGCCGACGATCGTGACCAGGACCGCGATCGACACGATCAGCGTCGGGACGTTCGTCTCGGTCGGGATCGCCCGCAGTGCGTTGGCGAACTTCTCGAGCGTCGTCCCGCTGCCTTCGCTGACCCCGAACAGGCCCCCGAACTGGCCCATCGCGACCTGGATGCCAACGCCCGTCAGGAACCCGATCAGGACGCTCCGTGACAGGAAGTTGGCGATGAACCCGAGCTTGAGGAGGCGGGCCGCGATGAGCAGGACCGCGCACATCAGGGCCGACAGCGAGGCCGTCTCGACGTACTGCGTCGAGTCTGCCGTGAGGCCCATCGCGAGGAGGCCGGTCGCCATGATCGCGGCCGAGGCCGAGTCCGCCCCGACCACGAGGTGGCGCGACGAGCCGAACAGGGCGAAGACGAGCACCGGCAGGAGGATCGTGTACAGGCCGGTGACGACCGGCGTGCCCGCGATCTTCGTGTAGCCCATGACCTCGGGGATGGCGAGCGCCGCCAGCGTGCAGCCGGCGATGATCTCGGTCGGCACCCGGGCGGGATCGATCGGCAGCAGCCCGTTGAGCAGCCAGGACGGACTCTTCCTCGCGGCGGGTGCGGCCATCTGGTTCCCTCCTCGCGGACCCCTCCGGTCCCGTGCCCCTCGCGGCGATTCAATGGCCCGGCCGCGAGGCCGCGCATCATCCACAAGGGGTGAAAACGCGACCGACCCCCGGTTCCGCTCGCTAGGTGACTGGATCGACCGCCGGGCCGGCGAGATCCGGGGGCGGTCGTGGCGAGCTCGTACGGGGGTGCGAGCGCATCGGCCACGTGCGGCTCGTCGCCGAAGACGCGCAGGACGGTCCGCCAGGTCGCCGCGACGACGCCGACGAACGGCACGACGAGGAACATCCCGATGATCCCGGCCAGCGCCGCGCCAGCGGGGATCGCCATCAGGACGATCGCCGGGTGGAGGTTGACGGCCTTGCCGTAGACGATCGGGGCGACGACGTTGCCCTGGACGATGTTGAACACGACCGTGAAGATCCCCATGATCGCGATGTCCTGCGGGCTTCCGACGGCGACCGTCACGAGGAACGCGATCCCGGTCGTGATGAAGCTCCCGATGTACGGGATGAACCCGCCGAAGAACGACAGCACGGCCAGCGGGAGCGCCAGCGGCAGCCCGAGGACGACCATGATCAGGAACTGGGTCGCGGCTCCGAAGATCGAGATCGCGCCGGTCCCGATCATGTACCCACCGAGGACCCCGGCCGCCCGGGTCCCGGCCGCGTCGACGTCGGTCCGCCGCCATGGCGACAACCGAGTCATCAGGGCCGCCCAGGCCCGGCTGCCGTCGCGCAGGAAGTAGAACGTCAGGAGCGTCGCCAGCACGACGACGATCACGAGTGAGGCGCTCCCGGCCACGACCGCAGCTCCGGCCTTGATCAGCGTGCCGCTCGCCTCGGTCGTCGCCGACTGGACTCCACCGAGGGCCGCCGGGGCGATGCTGGCGACCTTCGATGCCCCGGCCGATGCCTGGGCGACGATCGGCTGGAGCTGGACGACGAGCACGAAGGTGGTGGCGACGAGCACGGCGGTGATGATCAGGAACGCACCGCCGGTGATCGCGAGCGCCGCCCGGTTCCTGCCCCAGCCACGTTGGAGGAGCCGGTTGACGAGTGGCAGGAACGTGGCCGCCAGCACGATGGCGAGGACGACCGGCACGACGACCAGCGGCACCTGGATGACGACGGCGATCACGAACCCCATGAGCGCGGCCCCGACCAGCAGCCGCCAGCTCCACTGCGCCACCCGGTCGAGCCAGCCCGGGACCAGGCCCCTCGCGAGCGCTGGGTCGGTCTGCTCCGGTTGGATGACGGCGATGAGCGCCCCTGCCACGGCCGTGATGAACGCCACGACCGGGACCGCCACGAACAGCCCGACGATCCCGGCGACGGTCGCCCCGGCCGGCAGCGCGATGAGGACGACCGCCGGGTGGATGTGGACGGTCTTCCCGTAGACGACCGGCCGGACGAGATTGTTGAGGATCGTGTTGGTGATCGCGATGAGGACGAACAGGATGAGCGCGGCCTGGGGTCCCACCGCGGAGTACGCGACCAGCAGGACGATGACCGTCGTCACGAAGCCACCGACGTAGGGGATGAACCCACCGAAGAACACGAGCACCGCCAGCGGCGCGGCCAGCGGGACACCGAGAAGGAACATGAAGACGAGGTCGCTGGCGGCGTGCAGGGCGGCGAGCACCGCCGTCCCGCGGAGGTAGCCGCCGACCCGCTGCAAGGCGTCGTCGCCACTGCTCGTGATCCGCTCACGCCGCCAGTCGCTGGCGGCCTGGATCGTCCAGACCCACGCCTTGTCGCCGTCCTGGAGCAGGAAGAACAGGAGGATGCCGCCGAGGATCGCCACAGTGACCACGCTCCCGATCGTCGCGACGATCGAGCTGATGTGCGTCGTCAGCCACGTCTGGAGCTGTTGCTCGGCGTCGGCGATCGCCGTGCTCGATGCGCCCGATGCGGCCAAATCGGCCTGGACCTTGACGACGGCGGCCTGGATCGCCGCGATGACGTCGGGGACGTATGGGATGAAGGCGAGCGCGATGAGGACGATCACCGCCGTGATCGACAGGATCGCGCCCAGGGTAACGACGGCGGCGGTCTTCGTCCGCGACCAGCCCCGGCCCCGGAGCCAGCCCGCGATCGGCGCGAACGTCGCCGCGATGATCCCGGCGACGAGGACCGAGATGGTCACGGTGCCCAGGACCGTCGCCAGCCACAGGACAACGACGCCGAGGGCGACCGTGACGAGGACGCGCCAGCCCAATGCGGCGAGGTGATCGAGCCAGCTTGGTGCCAGCGGCGAGTGTGAGGATGCCTGTGGGCCGGACTGGGACAACCGGGGCTCCTCGGCGTGCGGGACCTAGGCATGGTATCCGCCGAAGCGCAAGCGCCACGCGGGCGTTGTGCACGGGTCAGGTCGGTCGCGGCGCCACGCTTCTGCTAGGTTGCAGCACGACCGCCCCGGGGGGATTTGCTGGAGGAGCCCATGGCCACCAGGTCCGGCGCGGGCCCGACGGAGGCGCCGCCTATCGCCTCGTCGACCGCCCCCGAGCGATCCGGGCTGGTTCTCGTCTCGCTGATCATCGTCGCCGCGGTCGCCAACCTGAACCTGGCGGTGGCGAACGTCGCCCTGCCGTCGATCGGCGCGGCCTTCGACTCGTCCCAGACGACCCTCGACCTGATCGCGGTTGGCTACTCGCTCGGCCTCGCTGCATCTGTCCTCTACCTCGGCGCCCTGGGCGACCGGTACGGTCGGAAGTCGATGCTGATCCTGGGCATGGCGCTGTCGATCCCGGCCAGCCTCCTGGCCGCCTTCGCGCCGACCGACGACATCCTGGTCATCGCCCGGATCGTCGGCGGCGTGTCCGCCGGCATGGCCTATCCCACGACCCTGGCCCTGATCACGGCGCTCTGGTCGGGGCCGGCCCGGACCCGGTCGATCGCGCTCTGGTCGGCGCTCGGCGGGGCGATCGCGTCGCTCGGGCCCCTGGTGTCGGGTTGGCTGCTCGGCCAGTTCGCGTGGGGCTCGGTCTTCCTGGTGACGCTGCCACTGGCCATCGTCGCCCTGATCATGGCGACCCTGTTCGTGCCCGCCCACGTGAACGAGACGAGCGATCCGGTCGACAACCTCGGCGGCGTGCTGTCGGTCGTCCTGGTCGGCGCACTCATCCTGGCGATCAACTTCGCGCCGGTCCCGAACGAGGGCGCCCTGGTCCTCGGTCTCGCGGCGATCGCCGTCGCCGCCGGGGTCGCCTTCGTGATCCGCCAGAAGCGAGCCAGGAACCCGCTCTACGACCTGCACATCGCGGGACGGCGGATCTTCTGGGTCGCCGCCGTGGCCGGGATCATCGTCTTCGGCTCGCTGATGGGAGCGATGTTCGTCGGCCAGCAGTTCCTGCAGAACGTCCTCGGGTACGCACCGGTCGACGCCGGCGCCGCCATCCTTCCGGCGGCGCTCCTGATGATCATCGTGGCGCCGCGGTCGGCCGGGCTGGTCAACACCCGCGGGGCGCGGTTCACCCTGCTCCTCGGCTACGTCTTCTGCCTGCTCGGGTTCGTGACGATGCTCGTCCTGTGGAACGAGGGCAGCCCCTACTGGCAGGTCGGCCTCGCGTACGGGCTGATCGGGATCGGGGTCGGGTTCGCCGGGCACGCCCGCCTCACACTCGCTGACCGGATCCGTCCCGGTCGAGCGGGCCGGGATGGCGTCAGGGACGGCCGACCTCCAGCGCGATCTCGGCGGCGCGATCATGCAGTCGATCTTCGGGGCCCTGCTGACCGCCGGGTACGCGGCCGCGGTCGCCGCTGCCATCGCCACCGCCCCGAACGCCGCCCAGATCACGAGCAGCACGACCGCCCAGCTCGAGATGTCGTTCGCGGGTGCGAGCCAGGTCGCGGCGCAGTACCCGCAGTACGCGACCCAGATCATGGCCGGGGCGAAGACGTCGTTCCTCGACGGCGCCGACTGGGCCTACACGGCCGGGATCGTGGCGATCCTCATCGGATTCGTGATCGTGTTCTTCCTGTTCCCGAAGAAGGACGACGAGGAGCGCCTGCTCGCCGCCTATCACGCCGAGGACACCGGCCAGGCCGGCTGATCCGCGTCGGAAGGTCAGCCGCCGGCATCGTCGCTCTCGCCGCCACCGAACAGCATCCTGAGCAGGACGACGAAGCTCACGACGAGGGTAACCGCGAAGGCGGTCATCGCCAGGTAGGCGAACGACTGGAACTCCGTCAGCGACGGCTGGAGGAGGATGGCCATGACGATCGCCGTGCCGATGAGCTGGCCGACGACGACGATCCCGACCGTTGCCTGGCGCCCGACGTCGCTGAACTTCTCGAGTGACCGGCCGAGCTCGGACGTGTCGACCTCGACCGTGATCTTGCCCCGGTTGAACATGTCGAGCCACTTGAACGCCGCGGTCTCCATCGACGGGAAGCGCCGGGCGAGCTCCTTTCCGATCCGGATGGCGGAGTCGGTGAGCTCCTTCTGGAGCCGCTCGGAGGTGATCGACTCGAGCAGGGCAGCCCGCGCCTCTTCCGAGGCCGCCTCGCCCAGGTCGAGGTCGAACGACAGGGCGCGGGCGGTCTCCTCGGCCTGGATGACGGCCTTCATCGCCAGGGTCAGCTCGGTGTCCAGGCGCAGCCCGTTGTCGAAGACGGCCGACAGGAAGGCGCTCAGTGCCCCGCCCAGTGAGTCGGCCTTGCCGTAGATCAGGTACTGCCGGGCGAGCCGGTCGATGTCGTTCCGGAAGCCGACCTCGTTGAATCCGGGCATCGGCTTGCCGAGGGCGAGCAAGCCGTCGGCGATGCCCGGGATGTCGACGCCCCTGATCGCGAAGATCAACCCGAGCAGGTCGAGCCGCTGTTGGCGATCGAGCTGGCCGACGAGCCCGAGGTCGAGGAACACGATCGTATTGGCCTCGGGGTCGGCCAGGACGTTGCCCGGATGGGGGTCCCCGTGGAAGAAGCCATCGATCAGGACCTGCTTGATGATCGCCCGGATGAAGACCGAGCCGAGGGCCGCGGTGTCGAGCCCGGCCGCCTGGAGCTCGTCGACCTTCGAGATCTTGATCCCCTTGACGAACTCCATGGTCAGGACTCGTTCGCCCGAGAGCTCCGGGTAGACCCGCGGGATGTGGATCTGCGGGAAGCGCTGCATCCCGTCGGCCAGTCGAAGAGCGTGGTACGCCTCGTTGCGATAGTCGAGCTCCTTGAGCACGCCGGCGGCGAACTCGTCGACCATCCCCCGGGCACCGACCTTGCGAGCCATGCCGACCCGGCGCTCCGCGACCGACGCGAGCTCCTGGATGACCCCGAGATCGGCCTTCGTCTTGGCGACGATCCTCGGACGCTGGACCTTGACCGCCACGAGCGTCCCGTCGTGGAGCGTCGCCCGGTGGACCTGGGCGGTCGAGGCGGCCGCGAACGGCTCGTGGTCGATCGAGGCGTACAACTCCTCGGGCGGCTTGCCCAGCTCGCCCTGGATCATCAGGGTGGCGTCCTCCCAGGAGAACGGAGCCGCCTCGCTCTGGAGCTTGGACAGCTCGGTGACCCAGGCCGCCGGGAGGAGGTCCGCCCGGCTGGCGGCCATCTGGCCGATCTTCACGTAGGTCGGGCCGAGCTGCTGGAGCATCAGCCGGATCCGCTCGGGACCGGACTCGCTGGCGAAGGTGTCCGTCTCGCCCAGGACCCGGCGCTCGAACCAGCGCCGGAGGCCGCCGACCGGGGTTCGGTCCAGGGTGAGGTCGAGCGCGGTGGCGTAGATCAGGTCGTAGACCTGCTGGAGCCGCAGGTTCTCGATGAACACGTTGCGCCGCGGCGTCGGGAGCGACTCGAGGATCCGCCAGACCGAGCGTTGGCCCTCCGGGGCGAACGATGGCCGGTTGAGCCCGAGGACGGCGTCGAGGACCGTCGACATGACGGTGTACAAGGCGGCGGCGACGATGAGCCAGAGCACGAACGGATCGGCGACCGTGGCGATCTTGATCGGTGCAACGAGGCTCGTGATCCACAGCGCGATGGCGTTGATGATTACGACGAACGCACCCATCGTCCGCAGGAGCACCCGGCCCGTCAGCGCGACGATTACCGGCCGGGCGAACCGGTTGACGAGGACCAGGACCGCCGCCCAGCTGACGAAGCCGACGAGACCCGCCCCGCGCAGGGCAAGGATCGGCGTCGGAGTCGGGCCGAACGGGAATGGCTGGGGAACGCTGATCAGGCTCAGCAGCAGGATCACCCCGAGCGCGATGATCGCGTCGACCACTGCCTCGACCAGGAACCGGCGCATGTGCCCTCCTTCGAATGCCCGAGGGGAGCCAATGGTAGGCCCGCAGGACAGGCACGTCGTCATCCACGCCGGATGATTCGGACGCGGCTTCAGCCTGCGCGAGGATCATCCGGTTGGGGTGATGCCAGACCCGCGTCGAAGGCGTTTCATGGATGACGCCGACCGCGGGTACGCGCGGTGTGCCATCCAGGGCGTGGGGCGACGCCTCGGGGCGGGTTTCGGAGAGACCGATGGCAGCCGACGAGGAGATGCTCCGTCGCATCGCCATTCACGACCCAGGCTGTCTCGAGGGCATCCTGAGCGGTGAAGAGCGCTCCGCGCTCGAGCCAAAGACCTGCGCGCTCATCAGGGTCGCAGCGCTCCTCTCGGTTGACGCTCCGCAGTCGTCGCTGTCGTGGGGCGTCTCCGAGGCGCTCGATGCCGGTGCCACGCCGTCGGACGTCATCGGCGCGCTCCTGTCGATCGCCCCAGCACTTGGCTCGGCGCGGGTAGTTGCCGCCGCACCGAGGCTTGCGCTCGCGCTCGGCTGGGACATCGACGCCGCTCTCGAGACCCTCGACCAGCCAACGGCGGCCCTCTAGCCTCAGGCGAGGACGAGCCCTTCCTTGCCGGAGGAGACAGGATCCGGCTCGCGCATCATCCGGAACGAGTTCAGCAGCCCGAGCAGGCTCGCCATGATCGGGATGAGCAGTGCCACCTGGAGCGCGAACGGACGGGCTTCGGTGTTGATCCGGATGATCTCGGCCTGGACCGCCGGCGGCTGATCGACCAGGAGCAGCTCGAGATCGGTGTTGGTCATCACCTCTGCGTCGTGCTCGAGCGCATCGGCCACGGCCTGTTGCTGCACCGGATCGAGCACCGTGCTCGACTCGGCCAGGTTGGTGAAGCTGAAGGCGAGCGTGGCGAGCATGATCGCGCCGGCGAACGCCAGGCCGAACGACAGTCCGAACGAGCCGGCCGCCGAGTTCACGCCGGCGGCTTCACTGACCCGCTCCTCCTCGATCGGAGCAAGGGTGTAGTTGTTGAGCTGGGACACCAGCAGTCCGAGCCCGATCCCAGCGATCACCAGCGGGGGGGCCAGGTACCAGCCCGCGTCCACCCGCGGCACGATCGGGATCAGGACCAGCATGCCCACCAGCAGCAGGGCAAAGCCCGCCCGGATGATGCTGCTTGGCCGCCGGTTGCCGGATCGCCGGCCGGCGACGATCGCGGCTGCGAACATGCTCAGCGACAGCGGCGCGAGCGACAGGCCGGCCTGCAGGGCGTTGTATTCGAGGACCATCTGGAGGTAGATCGGCAAGATGATCATCGCGCCACCGAGCGCGATCTGCTGGAGCAGCTGCCCGGAGATCCCGAACCTGAACAGGGTGGACTTGAAGAGATCGGGATCGATCAGCGTCGGCTTGCCCTGGCGCTTGCGTCGGACCAGCCAGTAGGCGAAGAGCGCCAGCGAGACGGCGCCGACCGCCAGCAGGGCACCGACCGCCTCGCCGCCCTCCTGCCAGACGAGGATGCCAAGCACGAGGCCGCCCATGCCGAGGACCGACAGCAGCGCCCCGACCGGGTCGATCTGACGCGGACCGGTGTAGGGCACGTCGCGGACGAGCCGGATGCCCGACAGGACGATCGCGATGACCACGACCTCGAGCGCGAACGCGACGCGGTACGACAGGAAGGTGGTGATGAAGCCTCCGAGCAGCGGTCCAACGGCGGCCGCGATGGCGGCCGCGGCGCCGACCAGCGCGTAGGTCGCCTTCTGGGCGGCTCCTTCGAAGTTCCCATGAATGAGTGACTGCATCGCGGGCAGCAGCAGGGACGCACCGAGCCCACCGATGATCGCCCAGAAGATGAAGACCGCCGTGACGCTCTGGGCAAGTGCCATCGCGAGGGCGCCAACCGCATAGGCGAGCAGGCCGAGCACGTACGCCAGCTTGCGTCCGAAGAGGTCGCCGATCTTGCTGCCGATCAGGATGAACGCGGCGGACACGAGGGCCTCGAGGGCGATCGCGGACTGCACGGTGCTGACGTCGGTGCCGAGGTCGGCGACCACCGCCGAGATCGACACGTTCATCACCGACGTGTCGACGACGAGGACGAACATCGCCATCGCCAGCAGGAGCGGCAACCGCCGATCGGCGGTTGCCGCCGGGACCTGGGCGCCTGCTGCGCTGGTCATGGTCGGGCCGCGATCCGGACGTCGCAAGCCGAGGCGACGGATGGCGATCACGATCCAGACTGCTCATGGGCGAAGGGTAGCGGCTCGGCCGGGACCCGGTGGGCCCGGCCGAGCAGCCGCGGCGTTCATCAGGCGGCCGCAGTGGCGGCCGACGACCCGACCTCGGTCACCGCCGAAGCCTCGGTCGTCGAGATCTTCAGCAGCTTCCTGGCCTCCTCGACCACGATGATCGCCAGCGAGACGACGAGGCAGATCGCCCACTGGTCGGGCGACAGGCTCGCCGTGCCGAGGATCCGCTGGAGGAACCCGAGCTCGGTCGCCAGGACGATCGTGAGCACCGACAGGCCCGTCGCGATCAGGAGCGGGCGGTTCCCGAGGATGGACCCGCCGAAGACCGACTCGTCCACGTCGGCCGTCTCGAGCGACGAGAACAGCCGGAACAGCGCGAAGGTCGTCATGCCCATCGTTCGTGCGATCACGTCGCCATACTGGCCGCTTGCCCAGCCGAGCACGCCGAGCGTGCCCGCGGCCATGACCAGCCCGCAGAGGACGAGCCAGGTCAGCAGCCGGCGGGGCATGATCTTCTGGGCCTTCGGACGCGGCGGCACCTCCATCAGGCCCTCGCGCGGCTGCCCGTAGCCGAGCCCGAGACCCTGGAAGACGTTCACGGTGAAGTTGAGCCACAGCGTCTGGAGCGGGAGGAACGGGATCCCGCCGACGATGTTGAGGAGCGCCGATCCGAGGAACGTGGCGATGTACCCGAACAGGCCCGCCATCTGGAAGCGGATGAACCTCAGCATGTTGTCGTACACCGCGCGGCCGAGGCCGACCGCCTTGACGATCGTCGCGTAGTTGTCGTCGGTCAGGATCATGACGGCGGCCTGCTTTGAGACCTCCGTCCCGGTGATCCCCATGGCGATCCCGATGTCCGCCTTCTTGAGGGCCGGCGCGTCGTTGACGCCGTCGCCGGTCATCCCGACGACATGGCCCTTCTTGCGCAGGATGTCGACGAGGTGGACCTTGTCCTCCGGTGAGACGCGAGCGATGACGCCGATCCCGTCGATCTGGCGGATCGCCTCGTCGTCGCTCATTGCCCGGAAGTCGGCGCCGGTGATCGCCCGGCCCTCGATCCCGAGCTGGTGGGCGATCGCCTCGGCCGTCACCGCGTGGTCGCCGGTGATCATCCGGACCTGGATGCCGGCAGCGTGGGCCTGCGCGATGGCGGCCTTGGCGGCCGGGCGTGGCGGATCGACGATCCCGACGATGGCCAGCAGGGTGAGCCCATCGAGCGCCTTGAGCAGGTCGGCGTTCGGGTCGAACGAAGCCGGGTCGAAGTCCTTCTGGCCGGTCGCCATGACCCGGAGGCCCATTGTGCCGAGGCGTTCGTTCTCGGCGAGGTAGTTGTCGCGCAGCTGGGCGATCGGGACTTCGGTGCCGTCCGGCCCATGGGCGCTGGACGCCCGGGCCAGGAGTTGATCCGGGGCGCCCTTGATGTAGGCCCGGATCACGTCCTTGCCGTTCGCGGCCTTCATCGCGTGGAAGGTGGCCATCATCTTGTAGGCCGCGTCGAAGGGCAGGGTCGCGACCCGCGGGTACTGCTCGCGGGTGAGGGTCGGGTCGACCCCGCCCTTGGCGGCGAGGACGACGAGTGCACCCTCGGTCGGATCGCCGACGAGCGCACCGTCGCGGACCTCGGCGTCGGCGCACAGCGCCATCGGCAGGAGGTACTGCTCGAGCGGGACGTCGGGCTGGCCACCGGTGTGGGCGATCTGGCCGGTCGTGGAGTACCCGTCGCCCGGAGATCGCGTAGCGCCGCCCGACGATCGCCATCTGGACGGCCGTCATCTGGTTGAGCGTGAGCGTGCCGGTCTTGTCGGAGTTGAGGGCGGAAGTCGAGCCGAGCGTCTCGACCGAGCGCAGCCGCTTCATGATCGCCCCGGCCGCGGCCAGCGCCTGCGAGCCCTTCGACAGGATGGCCGTGACGACCGCCGGGAGCGCCGTGGGGATTGCCGCCACCGCGAACGCGACCGCGCTGAGGAACAGGTCCTGGAGCTGGACGCCGCGGTACAGTCCGAGCCCGATCGAGATCACGAGCGCGACGCCGGCGATGACGAGGATCTGGTTCGTCAGGGCGTCCAGCTGCTTCGTCAGCGGGGTCTTCTCGATCCCCGTGGCCTGGAGCATGCCGCTGATGTGACCGACCTCGGTCGCCATCCCCGTCGTCACGACAAGGATGGTGCCGGCCCCACGGGTTACCTGGCAGTTCATGAAGGCCATGTCCACCCGATCGCCGAGGGCGGCGTCGGCAGCCACGGCCTCGACCTGCTTGGGGGTGGGGACGCTCTCGCCCGTCAGCGCGGATTCGTCGATCTCGAGCGTCGCGGCCGTCAGGATGCGGGCGTCGGCCGGGACGAGGTCGCCGGCCTCGACGTTCACGATGTCGCCGGGGACCAGCTGGTCCATCGGGATCTCGACGAGCTCGCCACCGCGGCGGACCTTGGCCTTGACGACCATCATCTTCTGGAGGGCCGAGGCGCTCGCCTCCGCCTTGCCTTCCTGGTTCATGGCCATCCAGGCGTTGAACACGGTGAGCAGGATCAGGAAGACGCCGGTGTAGAACTGGCCGGGCAGGAAGAGACAGACGATGCCTGCGATGAGCAGCACGATCTGCATGGGGTCCGCGTACTGGCGGGTGAACGTCTGCAGGCGCGACGCCTTCTTCGCCTCGTCAAAGCCGTTCTTTCCGTACTTCGCGCGGCGCGCGTCTGCCTCGGCCGTCGTGAGGCCCTGGTCGATCGTTACGGACTGACCCTTGAGCGCATCGTCGACGCTCAAGGCGTGCCAGGCCGTCCCGGCCGCCTGGGCGCTGCCCGTCGGTGCTCCGGACCCCGCTGCTGACGTCATCTCGTCACTCCCTCAGGCTGGTTGGGCGCGGCGCGGCGCCGAATGGGCATCCGCCTGGACGCGAGCGCGCCGCCGCTACTTGTGCTTCTTGGACTTCCGGTCCTTCTTGGCAGCCTTGGCGGCAAGCTCGACCTCGATCGGATCCGGGTCAGCGCCCTTGGGCGCCTCCTGCTCGAGATCGTTCTTCGCAAGCTGGAGCGCCTGACGGGCGTCGCTGCCGACCCGCGGGAAGCGCGGGTCGATCTCGATCAGCGCGTTGGCCAGCACGCCCGCGGCGGCGACCCGGGCGAACGGCTTGTCGTCGGCCGGGATGACGTACCACGGCGCCCAGTCGGTGCTCGTCTTCGACAGGACGTCGCTGAACGCCTTCTGGTAGTCGTCCCAGAAGGCCCGCTCCTTGGCATCGTTGCCGCTGAACTTCCAGTTCTTCTCGGGTTCGTCGATCCGGGACAGGAACCGGCGACGCTGCTCCTCCTTCGAGAGGTTGAGGAACAGCTTGACGATCCGGTAGCCCTGGTCGGTCAGGTAGTGCTCCCAGTCGTTGATCTCGCGGAACCGGCGCTCCCAGATGCCGCGCCGCTTGGAGTGGGCGGGCAGCTTCTGGCGGTCGAGGATCTGGGGATGGACACGGACGACGAGAACCTCTTCGTAGTACGAGCGGTTGAAGATGCCGATGTGTCCGCGCTCGGGCAGCCGGCGGGCATAGCGCCACAGGTAGTCGTGATCGAGGTCGGTCGTGCGAGGGGACCTTGAAGCTGTGGACCTCGACCCCCTGGGGGTTGACCCCGCTCATGACGTGGCGGATCGTCCCGTCCTTGCCGGCGGCGTCCATCGCCTGGAGCACGACGACCACGCCGTAGGTGTCCTGGGCGGCCAATCGCATCTGGAGCTCGGCCAGCAGGCCGACCCCCTGGGCCAGGATCCGCTTTGCCTCGGCGGTCTTGACCTTCCGGGTCCCGGCCGGATCGAAGTCGTGGGGCAGACGGACCCGCCGACCAGGCTCGACCCGGAACGGCTCGATGAACTCGGCGATCCGCTTCGGTCCGATGTCGGGCATGGTCGGCTCCCTCCTCACGGGCTCTGGCGACCGAATGTCCGCAGCATCGTGCGGAATCAGTCCTTGGCGGCTGCGTCGTCGGTGATCGATCGAGCTGAATCGAACCCTACCCGGCCGCGGTCGTCATCATCCGGACCGAATGATGCTGGCGGCGCAGGTGACGCTGGAAGGTCGGATCGGCTCCCGCCGACCGGTCCGTTCGACCCGATCCGGTCAGATCGCGCGCATCCGGTTGTTCTTCGGGTTGTGCTCGAGCTCGGCCAGCCCGAGGGCCTCCATCAGCGGCGGGATGTACATGCCGAACCGGCCGCGATAGCCCTTCCGCAGGCCGTACCAGCCGCCGACCGGGTTGTCGGCCGAACGGCCCCAGGCCTCGACCGTGCCCTCGGCGGCCGGCTTCTGCTCGTCGGCGCTGCCCAGGGGCACCCAGTCGCCGCGCGCCTTGAGCATCGCGTGGAGGTCGTCGAGCGCCCGGAGCTCGTAGCGCAGCACGGTCGTCCCGACGGTGCAGACGAGGGCCGGAGGATCGGCCGCCGGATCGCGGTACATCTGGTAGTCGGAGGTCCCGGGTGGCGTCTTGAGCTGCCACGGGTCGTCCCTGGTGCCCGAACCCTTGACTGTGACCGTTGCCATCGCGTCGCCCTCCGCTCCTCTTGATCGATCGCCGCCGTTCGTTCGTTGTACCACGTCACCACCGAACCCGACGGCGGTGCGCCGAGGCCCCGTTCCACCCGTAACAGGGACTATCGTTCATCCATGGAGTCCGACCTTAGAGCCATCCATGGGGAGATGCGCGTGACCCAAGCCCAGTCGCCCGTCCAGCGGCGCCATTCGGGCCGTCGACCTCGACTCGGCCCACTGGCACATCACGAGATGGCTGGCCTGGCTCCTCCTCGTCGCGCCGCTCGTCGTCATGGCGTTCTTCATGGTCCTCGGCGTCGTCAGCATGCCGGCTTTCCACGCGCTCGTCGACGAGGATCATGGCGTCGAGTGGATCCAGTTCTTCGTGATCTTCGCCGCGTCGATCGCCTTCTTCGTGGCCGCGATCCGCGCCTGGCGATCGGGTCGCCGGGGCCTCGCCGCGATCTACCTGGTCGTGGCGATCGGGTCGTTCGTGACGGCCGGCGAGGAGATCTCGTGGGGCCAGCGGGTGCTGGGCTTCGCCACGCCGGAGGAGCTCGAGCCGATCAACCACCAGGGCGAGTCGAACATCCACAACATCTCGATCATCCAGCACGCGTTCAACGTCGGCGAGCTCCTGGCCGGGCTCTACGGATTGCTCATCCCGATCCTCTGGCTGTCGCCGTCCGTCCGCGGCCGGCTCGGTCGCCGGCTCGACCCGCTGCTCGTCCCGCCGCTCTGCCTCGTCGCCCTGTTCTTCCTGCCGTTCGCCTACCGGACCCTGCGCTACATCTTCCTGGTCGATGCCGGCCAGCGGATCACCGAGCTCGGCGAGATCCCCGAGCTGGCGTTCTACCTCGCCGTCCTGGTCATGGGCGTCGCGACGGTTCGGTTGCTGCGGACATCCCCGGCGGACCCCGCCTGAGCATCGCCTCGGCGGTCATCGAGGGCCGGCGGCGATCTCCCGCTTGCGCCGATCGACGAACGCGTCGAGCGCCTCGCCCACGGCCGGGTCGAGGGCCGGTTCGACGTAGTCGGCCAGGAGCTGCTTCCAGATCCGGTTCGCCCGCTCGGTGGCGGTCCGGGCGCCGTCCTCGTGCCAGGTCTCGAAGTTGCGCCAGTCCGACACGAGCGGCTGGTAGAACGCCGTCTCGTACCGCTCGAGCGTGTGGGCCGAGCCGAAGAAGTGGCCACCCGGGCCGACCTCGGCGATCGCGTCGACGCCGAGGCTCGCCTCGTCGACCGGGAAGGGTACGAGGACCTCGGCCATCATCTGGAGGATCTCCGCGTCGACGATGAGCTTCTCGAACGAGGCGGTCAGGCCGCCCTCGAGCCAGCCCGCGCCCTGGTAGAGCAGGTTCACCCCGCCCATCACCGCGCCCCACACGGCCATCTCCGATTCATAGGCCGCCTGGGCATCGACGACGTTGGACGCCGTCACGTTCGACGATCGCCACGGCAGCCGGTAGCGGCGGGCCAGCTGGCCGGTGGCGAAGGCGGCCTTGACGTACTCCGGGGTCCCGAACGCGGGCGAGCCGCTGCGCATGTCGACGTTCGAGGTGAACCCGCCGTAGACGACCGGCGCCCCGGGCCGGGTGGCCTGGGCCAGGGCGACGACGAACAGCGCCTCCGCGTTCTGCTGGGCGATCGCTCCGGCCAGTGACGAGGGGCTCATCGCCCCGGCCAGCGTGAACGGTGTGGCGACGACCGCCTGGCCATGGGTCGCGAGCTCGATCACCCCGTCAGACATCGGCCCGTCGAGTCGGAGCGGCGAGTTCGTGTTGATGATCGTGATGAGGCTCGGCCGACGCGTCAGCTCGTCGCGATCGACCCCGCGCGCGAGGCACACGATCTCGATCGCGTCGTCGACGACGGTCCGCCCGAAGCCCAGGCAATGCCAGGTCTTGTCGAGGAGGCCGGCCAGGACGCGGTACAGGTCGAGATGGCGGGTCTCGACCGGGAGGTCGGTCGGCTCGAGCGGCCCGCCGCCCTCCTGGTGGACGATGTTCAGACTGCCGATGACCTTGACGTAGTCGACCAGGTCGGCGAAGTTGCCCGGCCGCCGGCCGCGGTCGATGTCGGTGACGAAGGCCGGCCCGCCGACCGCACAGAACACGAGCCGGTTGCCGCCGAGGGTGACGTCGCAGGCCGGGTTGCGAGCATGGAGGGTGAACTCGGCCGGCGCGAGGGCCGTGAGCTCCTCCACGAGCCCACCGTCGAGCCGGACGTTGCGCCGTCCCCGGTCGATCGTCGCGCCGGCCCGGGCGAGGACGTCGATCGCCCGGTCGCCGAGCACCTCGACGCCGATCTCCTGGAGAATCCGGAGCGAGGCCAGGTGGATCGACTCGACCTGGTCGGCGCTCAGGATCTCGACCGGCCTGAACGGGTTGACGACCGAACGCCACGGCAGCTGGGGCAAGCCCTCGTGGGCGCGGCGGCCACGCCGGCGGACGCCTTCCGCGCTCATCGTCGGTCCCTCACCGGCTCACCTTACGCCGGCGTCCCGGACGGCTGGACGGCGGTCCCGCGGGCCGCCTCGCCGTATGATCGTGTGGTGAAGGCGTCGAGACCGCTCGCGATCGTGGTCACCGTCCTCGTGATCGCGGCGCTCGTCCTGGGCCCGCTGCTCGACGTGATCGCGAGCATCCACCTCTAGCCCCGCCCGGACCGCGATGGCGACCCGTCGCTAGATGGCGTCCTCGCGAATGAGGCCTTCCCGGATCGCATACCGAACGAGCGCCGGAATCCCGCGCAGGCCAAGCTTCGCGGTCAGGTTCGCGACGTGACGCCGGACCGTGTGGGTGCTGATCCCGAGTCGCTTGCCGATCGCCGGCCCGGTCAGGCCCGACGCGAGGAGTCCGAGGATCTCGCGCTCACGGAGGGTGAGCTGGCTGCCCGACTGCAGCCAGCGCAGGGAGTCATCGACGACCGCTGCGGTGACGCTGCTGTGAAGGTAGCGCTCTCCGCGCCGGACGGCCCGGATGGCGTCAACCAGGTCGTCCGAGTGGACGCCCTTGACGACATAGCCGGCGGCCCCGGCGAGCAGCGCCTGGCGGACCGTCTCGGCGTCCTGGTGCATGGTCAGGACGACGATCCGCTGGTCAGGGGCGCGCGCCCGGATGTCGTGGAGGAGGACGACACCGTCGCCATCGGCCAGGCTGAGGTCCACGAGGAGGACGTCCGGCCTGATCCGCTCGATCAGCTCGAAGGCATCGGCGATCCCCGTCGCCTCGCCGGCGACCTCGATCCCGTGCGAGGCCAGGACGAGTCGGAGCCCCTCACGGACGAGGTGATGGTCTTCGACGAGCCCGACCCGAATGGGAGCCTCGGGAGTTCGGGAGGGATCTGACACGATGCGGTCGATCGCGGGGGACGCCGGGACGCTTGGGATCATGACGCGATCGCGGCCTCCACGGTCACCGGGGTGACGCCTGCCGCCTGGGTCTCCGAGCTGGGCTCGCCGAAAGGAACGGCGAGGGTCACGATCGTGCCGCGGCCGGGGGCCGATTGGACGGTCAGATCGGCGTCGAGGAGCAGCGCCCGTTCTCGCATCCCGGCGAGGCCCAGGCCCCGTTCGGTGACGAGGCTCGGGTCGAACCCGACCCCGTCGTCACCAACGGTGACGAGCAGCGACCGGGTGCCCGTGGACAGCTCGACCCAGATATGCGTCGCACCGGCGTAGCGGACCGCGTTGCCGAGTGCCTCCTGGACGATCCGGTAGACCTCCATCTCGGCGCCGGCTTCGAGCAGATGAGGCCGGATGAGGCCTGGCTCGATCCGCAGATCGATCGTGCCCACCGTCGCGGCGAGCTCCTGGATCCCGGCGGCGAGGCCGGTCTCGGCAAAGCGGCCCGGGCGCAGCCGGAACGCGACATCGCGGGTTTCGTCGAGGGCGATCGCCGCGAGCTCCTGGGCTCGCACGACCGACGATCTGGTGAGATGCGACGGTGCCTGCTCGCCAGCCCACAGCATCGCCTCGGCTGCATCGAGGGTGAACGTCAGCGCGGTCAGCGTCTGGCCGACCCCGTCGTGGAGGTCGCGGGCGAGCCGCAGGCGCTCATCCTCCTGCGCGGTCAGGAGCCGGTTGCTCGCTTCGCGGTAGAGGTTGGCGTACCGTCGGCTGGTCGACGCCAGCTGGTCGGCCATGATCGCAACGACCACCGCGATCATCGTCATCAGGGGCCACTCGGTGAGCTCCAGCTCGATGAAGTTCGGGATCCGATCGGCGATCGTGGCGTAGGACAGGACCAGGAAGGTGGCCAGCACGATCCGGACGATCGTGAACCGGAAGCCATACAGGAAGGCCTCGATCGACAGGACCACCCAGATGCAGTGCAGGAGGACGTCTGGGTCGGCGATCTGGGCGAAGCTGGCAACGGCCAGGACGACGGCTGTGCCGTCGAGAGCAAGCTGCGGGCGGCGCGGATTGTCGAGGAACCAGGCTTTCCAGCCGGACGGCCGGGCTACTCCCTGGATTGCACTACCGATGGTCACTTCCGCTCACTCCGATTGGTGGGGCGTGAGTATGGAATGGCCCCTATGGCGGTGCAATGCTCAGGACGTTCATCCTACGAACGTTCCGGTGCACTCTGGAACCATCCCGATTGCGGGTTAATGGGGGGCCACGTGGCGATCGCCGCACCGACAGCTCAAGGTCCCGCGGGGATCACCACATCGGCGCTGATCCGCGCCCAGGAGGACGAGCGGCGGAGGATCGCCCGAGACCTGCATGACGTCGTCGGCCAGGCGTTGACCGCGGTCAAGCTCAGTCTCGAAGCGGCGGAGCGGCGGACGGATGAGCCGAGCGCCCGCGTCTACATTCGCGAGGGCGTCGGGATCGTCGAGCAGGCGATCCAGGACGTGCGCACGCTCGCCCTCGACCTGCGACCGTCGGTCCTCGACGATCTGGGCATCGTCCCGGCCATCCGCTGGTACCTGAACCGCGAGGCGACGCGATCCGGCTGCACGGTTTCGCTCGTCGCCGAGATCGGACCGGCCCGGCTGGACCCCGACCTCGAGACCACCTGCTTCCGGATCGTCCAGGAAGCACTCACGAACATCGCCCGCCACGCGCGGGCCCGCCATATCCGACTGGAGCTGGGAGTGGAAGGGGATCGCCTCGTGATGACCGTCGCCGATGATGGTGTCGGGTTCGATGTGCCCGCCGCACGCCGTGCATCCCGCCACGGCCGAAGTCAGGGGCTGCAGGGGATCGCCGAGCGCGTCGAGCTGGCGGGCGGCTCGATGGACATCCTGTCCGCGAAGGGTCAGGGCACCCGACTGCGCGTGGCCCTTCCGCTTGTCGCCGGCCAGATCGGCGATCTCGTGACCGACCGATGATCGGCGCGCCGATCCGGATCGTCCTCGTTGAGGACCACGAGCTCGTCCGAGCCGGGTTCCGGAGCCTCATTCGTGACCTTCCCGGCATGGAGATCGTCGGCGAGGCCGCGAACGGGCGCCAGGCGCTGACGGTCGTCGGGGAGCTTCTCCCCGACGTCGTCTTGATGGACATCACGATGCCCGATCTCAACGGGCTCAACGCCGTCGGCCAGGTCTCGGCTGAATTCCCACACGTCCGCGTGATCATGCTGTCGATGCACGACAACGAGGAGTACCTGCGACAGGCGCTCCAGGCCGGCGCCGCCGGCTACCTCCTCAAGGACGCGGACCAGGCCGAGCTCGAGCTGGCGATCCGATCCGTGGCGCGCGGCGGTTCCTACCTGAGTCCAGGTGTCTCACGCCACGTCGTCAACGATTACGTGCGCGGTCATGCCCGTGAGCCGAACGGGTTCGATCCCCTCACGCCGCGCCAGCTCGAGATCGTCCAGCTGATCGCCGAGGGACACACGAACGCCGAGATCGCCCAGATCCTCGACCTGTCGTCAAAGACCGTCGAGACCCATCGGGCTCAATTGATGGCGCGTCTCCAGATCCACGATGTGACGGGGATCGTCAAGTATGCCGTCCGGATGGGTCTCGTCTCGGTCGACCGGTAGGTTCGATACGAGTCGGATCCCAAGCTCCGGCCGGAGACGCCAGCTCGCCCGCGCCTTAGGGCTTGCCGGACGCTCCCGAGCTCCCGTTTGAAGGCGGCGGGGGCGCCGGCTTCGACGCCGAGCTCGAAGAGCTCTTCGAGCTCGATGAGCTCGACGACGACCTGCTCACCGTTGGCAGCCTGATCAACCCGGGCAATGACAGCGTCGACGAGGACCCCTCGATCCGGGCGATCGTCCGTCCGAGGCGTTTCACCGACGCGTGCAGGTCTCCGATGTCGCCGACGACAAGGCCGTAGCGCTCGGACGCCTCCTCGTAGACCGACCGCGCGGCGGCGATGTCGGCCTCCATTGCGTCGTGATGATCGGCCAGGAGCGAGATGGCGTCGCCGACCGGCTGACGGTCGGTGGCGAGTGCTCGATCCTGATCCATCTGGAGGACGGTGACGGCGGCGAGCGACGTCGCATAGACCCCGGCGCTGAGACCGATCGCGACGCCGACATGGTATGGCCGACGAGGCTCGCTGGCCGGCTTCTGAACGGGCTTGGGCGAATCGTTCTGCTGTTCGTTCATCACGGCACCGAGATCGATCGGGTGGGGGTCTTCTCGGCCGACTTGAGCTCGCCGCCGTTCCTCGTCAGGCAGTACACGGTGTACGCGAGCGTGCCGGAGGGTGGCGAGTTGTCGGACACGACCGTGGTCGAGGCCGAGGTCACTCGTGCGACCTCGGTGTTGTGGTCCTCGGGCGGGAAATGCGTCTCGTGAGTGGTCGAACGGATCACCGCATAGCCCGCGAAGTTCGACACGTCGCAGGCCGACCAATCCACTCGGACGTCGCCCGAGGTGAGGTCGAGGGCGAGGGTCATCGGGCCGCTGCCTCCCCCGCCGCCCCCGCCGCCGCCTCCGCCTCCGCCACTGCCTCCGCCACTGCCGGAGCTCCCGCCGGAGCTCCGCCGCCTCGCCGCCGCCTCCGCCCCGCCTGACGATGTCTTGCCGGCCTCCTTCTGGAGTGCGAGGAGTCGAGCCTGCGCCTTGGCGAGGAGCGATTTCAGGTCAGAAAGCTTGGCCTGCGCGGCCTTCAGCCGAGCCGCCAGCTCCTTGGCGCTCAGCCCTTCGGTGCTGACCTGGTCCTTCGTGTCGGAGAGCGCGATCGAGAGCGTGCCAGTCAGGTCGTTGAGCTCGGCAAGCTCGGCCTGCAGCTCCGCGCCCCTGGCCTGCTCCTGGGCAAGCGCGGCCTGGAGCGAGTCGAGTGACACGGGTGGCGCCGGCGGCGGTGCCGCGGCCGCCGTCAGGGCCGCTGCGACCTGGATCGACGCCAAGCCGACGATGAGGCTCACCGCGACACCGGCGATCACGAAGGCACGACGGATATGGAGTCTCATCGGCTGGGCTCCTCGTTGGGCACCGGTCGGGCGGCGAGCGGTGCGACTGCGGACGACGTGGCTGCCTCGGGCAGGCTCGTCGAGAACGTTGGGCGGCGGCGCTTGGCCACCCAGTAGCGGTAGGCGGCAGCGCCCAGGACGGCCAGACCCGTCGCGATGTAGAGCGGGCGGAAGGCGTCCGAGTCGGTCCCGGCCAGGATCCCGTGGGTCCAGGCGAGCATGAATACCCCGAGCGACAAGCGGTGGAGCTTGAGCCACCAGCCGGTCGGCAGGAGCTTGGTGTAGCGGGCGGTGATGCCGGTCAGCAGCAGGGCATACATCGCCAGGCTCCCGAGCGCGACCGGCACCGACCGGTAGCTCGACAGCCCTGGCACGAACGTGCCTCCGATCCCGACTCCTGCGTACGGGTCGAGGACGAGGCTGACGATGTGCGCCGCGAGGAAGGCCACGACGAACACGAACAGGTTCTCGTGCCACGGGAACAGCCGCTTCGACAACTTCCAGGTCGACTGGTTCACGGGGTGGCTGAGGATCAGCCCCAGGACGACCAGGAGCGTCAGCAGGACGTAGGCGGTCACACCGGTCGCCCGACCCGCGAACCACAGGCGCATCTGGGCCTGGTATTGGCTGGCTGCCGGCACGATCTGATCGGTCGCAACGACCACGAGCAGACCGAGGAAGGCGCCGATCACGAGGACTGTCCGTCCGCTCAGGCGCATCGGCTGACTCCCCCGCGCTGGGGATGGTGCGGCTGGCTTGTCGCCACAGGAGGGTTCATGGGACCTCCTGGCGGGCGTGGCACCGACGGTCCCGGGATTGTACCTCGGTCGGTCGGGCCTGTGCCATTGCGAGGCGGGTCATTCGTCCTGTCGGGCCCCCAGAAATCGGTACCCCGATCGATTCCCCGCTCCGATCGGCGGGTGGTGCCCGGCGACACCGGCGTCAGGTCGTCCCCCATTCAAGTTCGGGACTCTGCCGGGTCGGTGCCGGGTGAACACCCCGGGCCATTCGTACCCCCGACCGGATGGTGCCGGCGGTCGGCGGCCACGACGATTCGAGCCGGCCGGGCGAGCGATGTCCGGGGCGTGCCGAAAAGGCGAGTGGGGCACCGACGTTCCCCATCGTCTCGGCATCGATCCCCGGCCGCGACCGCTACGACGAGCAACCCGAACCAGCGCACAACCGACGTTCCGGAATTCGGATGACCAGGGAGGGAGCGATCCCGATGAGAGGGCACTCGAGCACTCACGGTGCGGCAGGGCATCCGTCCGGCCGACGGTCCGGCTTGTACAAGGGATTCGTCTTCATCAGCCTGCTCGGACTCATCGTCAGTGCTCTCGTGCCTTCCGGCTTCGTCCTCGCTTCCGCGCGCCCGTCGAGTGACGCCTCGGCTGCTGCTCCTCAGGCTCTGACGAGCACGCTGACGCTGAGCGTCGTGAACATCGACGACTCGAGCGCGGTCAGCCCCTATCGCTGGCGGATCGACGTCGACGACACGGGAACGCCCAACCAGGCAGCGGCCGACTGCTTCCCCGCGACCAACGTGAACTACCCGGACGGCTGCGACTGGCCGTCGGTCCACAACTTCACCGGTGGCGCCGGCGGGGTCGACAACCTGGTCACCCAGGGCGATCAGACCGAGCTCAACGGGACGACCGGGATCGACCTCCCCGACGGCAGGTACCTCATCTCGATCCTGGCACCCGGCTTCAAGATCGGCGGCAAGCATTTCGCGATGCAGATCGACGATGCCGGCCCGCTCGTCGTCCAGCTCACCCCCGAGCCGCTCCAGCTCGGGCGGCTGCGTGTCCAGATCTTCGACGACACGCTGACGAACGGCCAGTTCGATCCGCCGGGCGAGCATGCGCCGGTCACCGCGGGTCCAACCCACCACTTCAAGGCCCACATCGCCGACGTTCTCGGCGAGGTCACCACCGACTGGTTCGGCAACCCCCTGTGCGCCGATTACTACAAGGTCGGTGACGATCCCGACGGTCCCGGTGGCGAGCCGCCGCTCAGCGTCGACCCGAACGGCAACACGTCGAACTACGGCGTCGACTCGGCCGGCGAGTTCGTCTACATCTCCGGCACCGGCGGCGAGTGCATCGCCGATCCCGATGGGGTCATCACGATCCCCAACCTGGGCACGAATCGCTACAGCGTGCAGGTCGTCCCGCCGGACGGTGAGTCGTGGATCCAGACGAGCACGCTCGAAGGTGGCCATGACTGGGATACCTGGCTCTTCGAGGGGTACTCGGGCAACGACACGGAGCTCATCGTCAACGGCGGCCCGGTCGCCGTGGCGGCCATCGGCTACGTCAAGCCGAGGAGCACGTTCCTCTTCCCGTGCGGATCGAGCTGCGGCGAGATCAAGGGAACTGTCCGCTCGACGAAGTCATACCTGCCGCCGGCCGGCGGCGACACCGACGAGGGCCCCGTCCATAACGCCTGGATCGCCCTCAACGACCTGCAGCGGGGCGGTGACGAGCTGCTCGTCTTCGCGGTTCGGGCCACGAACGGCGTCTTCGACATCCCGAACGTGCCGCCGAGCACGTACTCGATCTCGATGTGGGACGAGGCCCAGAACCTGCTCCTCGGGATCACGACCGCCGTGGTCGGCGACAACGAGGTCGTCGACATCGGCGACTTCGCCTTGTCGCACTGGTTCAGCAAGGTCGAGGGGACCGTCTTTATCGACACAGACCGGGACGGCAAGCAGGACGCCGGAGAGCCCGGCCTGGCCGGCTTCGGCGTCGCGCTCAAGTCGCGCGACAACGCCATCGTCGACGCCGGCAGCAAGACCGCGACGACCGATTCGAAGGGGCACTATGTCTTCGAGCAGGTCTACCCGTACGGCTACTTCACGGTCCTCGAGGCCTACAACGACCTGTTCATGACGACCGGCGTCACCTACAAGGCCGACAACGGTCCGGAGACCACCCGCCTCGGTGCCGGCGTCGACGTGTCCGTCCTCAACCAGGACGGCCTCAAGTCGCGGGTCGACTGGGGCGTCATCCCGTACGACCCGGGCACGAACGGGGGCATCGTCGGTGAGGTCGTCTACGGGGTCACCCGCAACGAGCTCGATCCGCGCCTGGCCGCGGCAGAGGACTACGAGCCCGGCATCCCCGGCATGCGGGTCAACTTGTACCTGCCCGTTCCATGCGGGACGAACAGCGGCACGCCGTGCGATGCCGCAAACCACTACGAGCTCGCTCCGGACGGGTCATACGCCCACGGCCACCTCCTCAACACCTATATCACCGAGGAGTTCGTCCGTCCGACGGACTGCATCGCTCGCGGGGCGCCGCCGTCCGAGGGCGGCGTCGGTGCCGAGATCGACTTCCCGTTCATGTCGGATACGACCGGCGGCCACCAGTGCATCGAGTCGCCGCTCATGGGCAACCAGATCAAGACGGGCCCGACCGAGGACACGACCCTGGGTGGGACCGACTCCGAGTTCACCCTCGTCAATGGCAACTACGGCTTCGGTGAGGGCTGCTTCAACGGGACCATTGACGACACCGATCCGTCCGCTCCCGTCTGCAATGGCGCCGACTTCGACGCCCTCACCCCCCGCGACTACCTGGTCGAGGTGACCTGCGCCCAGCGACGACTTCGGCAAGCCGAAGTTCCAGGTCGTCCGCGAGGAGGACGTCAACGTCTTCGACGGCAACCAGTTCACGCCCCAGGTTCCTCCGCCTCCCTGCGCGGGTGCCCTCCACGTCGTCGACGTCGCGGGCTCCGGCGCGGACGGAGTCGACGCGACTGACAACCCCGGCTTCGCCGACGGCGGCGGCAGCCCGTACGAAGGGCTGAGCAAGCCGCTCTGCGACACCCGGCTCGTCCCTGTCCAGAACGGCAAGTCGATCGCCCCGAGCTTCTTCTTCTTCGCCTCCGTCCCGCCCCCGGGTCGGCTCTACGGCGCCGTCGTCGAGGACCTCGCTCTGGGGACGAACCCGAAGGAGTTCTACTTCGGTGAGAAGGCCGGCGTCCCGAACGCGCCGATCGGCATCTACGACTACGCGGGCCATCTGGTCACGACCATGCACTCGGACCCGAATGGCTTCTTCGAGGTCCTCCTCCCCTCCACCGCGAGCTACAACTGCCCGCTCCCGGCCGGTCCCTGCCCGGGCGTCTACCGCCTGGTCGGGAACGACCCGGGAACCCCCGGTCAGCCCAACCCGGACTACCAGCCTCAGTACCGGACGCTCGAGTCCGACTGGCAGCTCTGGCCGGGTCTGACCCTGCTGGCCGACGTCGCCCTCATGCCGACAGCTCCGGTCATCGAGGTTCCGGGCGAGCAGACGACGCATCCATCGGAGTGCAAGGTCGAAACGAACCGTCCGGTCATGTTCGCGATCGATACGCCGTATGGCGCGTCCGGCGCGAGCATCGTCATCCAGGGCGACCAGTTCGGCGCGAGCCAGGGTGGCGGCAAGGTAACTCTCGACGAGACCGAGATCACGATTGACTCGTGGAGCGACCGTGAGATCCACGCGACCGTCTCCGGCCCGGTCGGGCCCCACCAGCTCTCGATCACCGCCGACAGCGGCCTGTCGACGATCAACGGCCTGACCTACCACGTCACCGGCATCGGCTACAACCCGCCGATCTACGAAGTCGGGCCGGGCCACGACTACCCGACCGTCCAGGCGGCGATCGATGCCTCCGTCGGCAACAACGGCGTGGTCGTGGTCTACCCGAATACGCCAGGCCAGTTCACGCCGCTCGGCGACTTCTACGAGAGCGTCGTCATCCATGCACCGGTGAAGCTCCAGGGCGTCGGCCCCGGGGGCGTTCGCTCGGATGGCAGCTACGTGCTCGGCTCGATCCTCAACGGTCTCGGTTTCGCGACCACGAACTTCGCGGCCTGGCAGGACCGGGTCGAGAACCTCCAGTCCGGTCCTGGCTGGGACGGCAATCAGGCCGTCTACGAGGGACAGGTCGTCTACGTCCTCGCTCGAGACGGTGAGTTCGGGTCGTCGTTCAAGGCGTCGATTGACGGCCTGACGATCAAGAACGGTGACGAATTCGGCTACCCGAGCAACCAGCCGTTCTACCCGGTCCAGGGCGGAGGCATCTTCGTCAACGCCTACGCCCGGGACCTTCAGATCACGAACGACGTGCTCGTGAGCAACGGTGGCGCCTACGGCTCGGCCATCCGGGTCGGCACCCCGAACGTCGGCAACCAGCACAACGACAACCTCCGGATCGCCCACAACCGGATCGTCGCCAACGGCGGCTCGAACCTGGCCGGCGGAGTCGGCCTGTTCGATGGGACGAACGGCTACGAGGTTGACCATAACGACATCTGCGGCAACTTCTCGGCCGAGTACGGCGGCGGCCTCAGCCACTACGGCCTGAGCAACCCGACCGCGGCCCATCCGACCAGCTCGATCCATGACAACCGGGTCTGGTTCAACCGTGCCTACGACGAGGGCGGCGGGATCATCGTCGCCGGCGAGGCGCCGGCGGACGTCAACCTCCTGTCCACGGGCTCGGGCAAGGTCGACATCTACAACAACGTGGTCCAGGGCAACCTGTCCGACGACGACGGCGGCGGGCTGCGGTTCCTGATGGCTGGCAACCACCAGATCAACGCCTACAACAACATCATCGCGAACAACGTTGCGGCCCATGAGGGTGGCGGCGTCGCGCTCGACGACACCACCAACCTCAGGTTCTTCAACAACACGGTGATGAAGAACCTGACCACGGCGACGGCCCAGACGGCCGGGGTGGCGAACGGGCCGGCCCCAGCCGCCCCGGCGGGGCTGTCCGACTCCGGCAACAGCGTCCTGCTCCAGGCCGAGCTGTCGCCCGGGCACGCAGAGTACGGCGACCCGCTGATGTTCAACAACATCTTCTGGGACAACCGGGCGGGCAACCGGGTCATCGACGGCAACACGTTCCGGGTCGACGGTCTCGGCACCGCCGGGCCTGGTGACATCACCCTGTGGGACATGGGCGTCGTCGGTGCCCTGGGCCCGCTCCATCCGACGAACTCGATCCTCAACGAGAGCACCAACTCCGTCATCGCGCCCGACGCATCGAACCAGATCGACGCCAACCCGGCGATCGTCGACGACTCCTACGCGGTGTCGGTCGACTTCCTGCCCTGGCGCGCGGGCGCTGCGTTCATCTACAACCTGATCGTCTCGGCGGATCTGCCGCCGTCGCTGATGGGCGACTACCACGTCACGTCCGGTTCGCCGGCCGTCGACGCGGGTGCCTCAACCAAGAGCGGCACGAACGCGCCAACCTTCGACGTCGACGCCGCCGGCCGGCCGACCGGCACCGCGTTCGATGTCGGAGCGGACGAACAGCCCGGGCCGGTGTCCGATCTGCTCGGTCCGACGGTCAGCAATTTGCTTGCTACGCCGAACCCGGCGAATGCCTCGACGAGTCTCGGCGCAGACGCCAGCGACGTCGCAACCGGTGGCTCGAACATCAGTGCAGTCGAGTGGTTCGAGGCCCCCGACCCGGGCGCCGGCGCCGGAACGGCCCTGAGCGGGACGTTCGGGAGCCCAACGGCCTCGGCGAGCGTCACGATCGACACCTCGGCATGGAGCGCAGGCGATCACGTCGTCAGCGTCCGCGCGCAGGATTCCGCCGGGAACTGGGGACCGGTCGCGACGATCACGATTGCGATCGACCACACGGTGCCGCTGGTGATCCTCGAGGCCGACTTCGAGGGCCCGACTCTCGTGCCGCCGTGGACATCAGTCGCGGTCGCCAGCCAGGCCAAGCTCAACCCGGCCGCGGCCCTGCTCGGGACGCAGGGGATGTCGGTGAAGGTCGTCGGACGCCGAGAGGCTGGTGTGACCGACGCGAGTCCGAGCGCCGAGTCGACCTATCACGCGCGGTTCTACTTCGATCCGAATGGCGCCAGGACGGGCAGCGGCCAGCAGACGATCTTCGTCGGCAAGCCGACAACAGGAAGGTCCCTGTTCCAGGTCCAGTACCGACGCCACGACGGCAAGTACCAGGTCCGCGCGGTCCTGACGCTCCGCAACGGCCAACAGCGAAGCTCGGCCTGGTATCGGATCCGGGACGGAGCCACCGCGATCGAGATCTCCTGGAAGGCGAGCTCGACCGGCTACCTCCGGCTCTACCTCGACGGGAAGAGCAAGAACGCGGTCACCGGCAATACCAGGGGTCTCCGGCTCGACCGCGTCCGACTCGGGCTCGTCGGGTCGGTGCCGAAGGCCAGCCGAGGAACCCTCTTCTTCGACGGGTTCGTGTCGACCCGCAACACCTACATCGGGAAGTGAGGGCGAGATGCGATCGAACCACCACACCCCACACGACCCGGAGACGACCACGATGACCATGCGAATGCTCGACCGGCGCTTCGACCGTCGGACGTTCATGAAGCTCACCGGACTCGCGGCGGCGGGGGCAGCCGGGGCCACACTCCTCCGTGGCCTGCCAACCGGCGTCTCCGCTCCGCGGGTCGCCGCCGCAGGTACCCAGCACATCTCGCTCGCCGCAACCGACGGGTTCACGTTCGCTCGCGGCAGCGTCGCCGGGCCGACCCCGGGAACGCCGTTCCTGCCGGATCCCCTCGCTCCGCCACCATTCACGATGTGGGGCTTCGGGTTCCGGAACGTCAGCGGCCTGACGCCGAGCCAGGTCCAGGCCCAGCGCGGGAAGTTCCAGGCGTCGGCACCCCAGCTGTGGGTCGACGAGTACGTGCCGGCGCTGGCGAATGACGTCCAGATCAACCTGGCGAACCTGGGTCTGTCGGTCCGACCGGATCTGACCGACTCCCACACGATCCACTGGCACGGCTTCCGGAACGCACTTCCGCTGTTCGACGGCGTCCCCGAGATGTCGGTCGCCGTCCCGCTCGGCCGCAACTTCACCTACGAGTACCGGCCGCACGACCCCGGCACGTACATGTATCACTGCCACTTCGAGGACACCGAGCACGTGTCCATGGGCATGACCGGGATCATCTTCGTCCGGCCGGCCCAGAACGCCGGCAGCGGTTCGATCCCGGCCGGCAGGTACGTCTACAACGATGGCGTGGCGCCGTCCTCCCCGCGGTCGACCGCCTACGACCGCGAGTGGGGCATGTTCCTCAGCGAGGGCTGGGCCCAGGAGCACTTCGAAGGCGCCCACATCCAGGAGCACGACTGGTCGGATTACGACCCCGACCTGTGGTTCCTCAACGGACGCTCGTGGCCGGACACCCTGGTCGGGCCGGGCGGTGGTACGGATCCGGGCGGCGATCTCATTGCCCCGGCCGGCCACGACGAGCTCCAGTACAACCCGATCTCGTCCCTGGTCCACGCGAACAGCGGGGACCGCGTCCTGCTTCGCTTCGTCAACCTCGGCTTCCAGCAGCACGCGATGACAATCGACGGCCTGACCATGCGGGTCGTCGGCAAGGACGCGACCTACCTCAACGGCCGCGATGGAACGGACCTGAGCTACCTGACGAACACCGTCTACATCGGTCCGGGTGAGAGCGTCGACGCGATCGTCACCGCGCCGGAGGTCGGCAGCGAGACGACGTTCCTCCTCTACAACCGCAACCTCGCCTACCTCCACAACCCGGGCGAGGCTGGTCCCGGGGGTCAGATGACCGAGATCCACGTCTTCCCGACGGGAACGCTCGGCCCTCAGACCGCACCCAACACGAACCCGGCCTGATGGCACGAGGAGATGCGACGATGACTCGACTCACCTCCACGCGGCGCCGGCTGGGCCTCGTTGCCGCCGCGACGCTCGCGATGTCGACGATGTCGGGGGCGGGCGCCGCGACCGCGGCCGCCCCTCCGGCGTCCGGGATCGTGTGTACCTCGGATGCCAGCCCGACCCCGAGCTTCACCCTGCACGCCACGTCGGGCTACGTCAGCATCCCGGACGGCAACACGATCTTCATGTGGAGCTACAGCGACTCGGGCTCGACCGCATTCCAGCTGCCGGGGCCGACGCTCTGCGTCAACCAGGGTGACGACGTCTCGGTCACCCTGGTCAATGACCTGGCCGAGCCCGTCTCGATCGTCTTCCCTGGTCAGACCGGAGTCCAGGCGGACGGCGCTCCGGCCGAGCCGCAGCTGAGCGGCAGCGAGGTCACCTCGCTCGTCCAGCCGGCCGCAGCCGGAGGCGGCTCGGTGACCTACACGTTCACCGCCGCCGAGCCCGGGACGTACATCTATGAGAGCGGCACCGATCCGGCCAAGCAGGTCCAGATGGGCCTGTACGGAGCGCTCGTCATCCGGCCGAACGGCAACCCGGACTGGGCCTACGACGATGTCGCCACGAAGTTCAAGGCCAGCACCGAGTACACGATGCTCTTCTCGGAGGTCGATCCCGATCTCCACCAGGCGATCGAGCGTGGGCAGGCGTACGACGTCACGACCTACCACCCCCGCTACTGGATGATCAACGGGCGGAGCTTCCCGGACACGATCGCTCCAAATGGAGCGGCGTGGCTGCCGAACCAGCCGTACAGCGCGCTCGTCCACATCGAGCCGTACGACGCCTCGGCCAATCCCGATCCGGCCCTCATCCGGTACCTGAACGTCGGGTCGCTCAACCACCCGTTCCACCCGCACGGCAACCACGGCCGGATCATCGCCCGCGATGGCCGCCTGCTCCAAGGCGATGCGGGCGAGGACCTGTCGTACGAGAAGTTCACGGTCCTGGTCGGGGCCGGGCAGACCTGGGATTCGACCTTCAAGTTCACCGACGCGGAAGGCTGGAACCCGACGACCAACCCGATCCCGGTCACGATCCCGCAGCCCCAGAACATCACCTACAAGGACGACGCCACCTGGTACAGCGGGAGCCCCTACCTCGGCGTCCAGGACGAGCTCCCGACGGGTGTGACCTCGTTCAACGAGTGCGGCGAGTACTACCACGTCGCCCATAGCCACGCCCTCAACGAGGCGGCGAACTACGACGCCGGCTTCGGCGGGATGCTCACCCTCATCCGGATCGATCCACCGGGCGGTTGCTGACGTGACGACGAAGGAGAGACACGCCATGCGTGCGCGAAGCCTGACGGTCGCCTCGGCCGCGACCACCATCGCGATCCTCGGGTCGCTCCTGGCGAGCCCCGTGCTCGGCAGCTCACGGCCAGCGGTTGCCGGTGCGGCGGCCGCTGCGGGCGGGCCGGGTGCCGGTCCGCTCCCGGCAGCCACCTGCACCCTGTCGGGGTCCACCCGGACCTGCCACCTGTGGGCCGAGACGGGCACCCTCAGCCTGCCAGGCGCCGGCCCGGTCGACATCTGGGGATACGCGCTCGGCTCGAGCGCGGCGCCGAGCGGTGCCGCCCAGCTGCCCGGCCCAACGCTCGTCGCGAACGCCGGCGAGACCCTTCACATCGTCCTCCACAACGACCTGGCTGACGCGTCGTCGCTGGCCTTCCCCGGCCACGACGAGATCGCGGACGACACGGTCGGGGCCGCCGCTGGTGGCTCGAAGCCGTATGACCTGCCCGGTCTGAACCCGGGGACGTTCCTCTACGAGGCCGGTCCGACCGCCGACGGCGCCAAGCAGGTCGCGATGGGGCTCTACGGCGCCCTGGTCGTCCGTCCGACGTCGGACTCGTCCTCCGGCTATGGCACCGCGGCCAGCGACTTCGGCACCGAGGAGCTCCTCGTGGTGAGCGAGATCGACACGGCCCTCCACGCTGCGCCCGCCGGCTTCGACATGCGCGAGTACCACCCGACCTATTGGCTGTTCAACGGCCAGGCGCACCCGGACATCCCGGAGATCTCGGCGGCCGCAGGCAGTCGGGTCCTCCTCCGCTACGTCAACGCCGGGCTCGAGAACCAGTCCGTCGGCGTGCTCGGCATGCACCAGACGATCGTCGCCGGCGACGGTCACCCCTTCACCTACCCGTACGAGGTCGTCGCCGAGACGATCCCGGCCGGGGCGACCCTCGATGCGGTCGCCACGATCCCGGCGGGCGCCGCAGGCACCCGGCTGGCGATCCAGAGCGCCGCGGGTCACACCGACAACGCGGGCGCATCGACCGGCGGCATCGTCGCCTTCGGCGGAATGCTCGCGCTGATCGACGTCGGAGCTGCCCCCGCCGGCGACACGGACGGGCCGGCAACGACGGGGTTGGCCCTCAGCGACGCCCTGCCGCCGGCGAGTTTCGGCGTCACGATCAGCGCGACCGGCGACGACACCGCCACCGGTGGATCCGACGTCGTCGACGCGGAATGGTTCGCCGATGCCGCCTGCCTCAACGGTGGCGGCCAGGCGATGACCCTCACCGCACCGGCGGCCGTCACCGTCGGGCTCTCTGGAACGATCGACGTCGCGCTCCAGCAAGGCATCCACACGATCAGCGTCCACAGCCGCGATGCGGCCGGGAACTGGGGTGCCTGCGCAGACACGACCATCGACGTGCAGAACATCCTTCCGGCGGCCGACACGATCTTCATCCAGAACTTCGAGTCCGGCGTAGCCGGCTGGTCGAAGGTCGGCGGCAGCGCCCTCGCCGACCCCGCCGCTGCCCTCAAGGGCTCGACGATCGGCCTCCGGGTCGATCCGGCAGCGGGCGCCGGCTTCGTCGTCGACAAGAGCCCACGCCGGGAGGCGAGCTACCGGGCCCGCTTCTGGTACGACCCGAATGGATCGGTCCGCAGCGCCCACACGATCTTCGATGGTCGGACGGGCAGCGGCACGCAGATCTTCCGGATCGAAGCACGACGCACGAGCGCTGGCGGCGGAGCCTGGGCGATCCGGGCCCTCGTCCGGCGACCGGGCGGCCTCACCTCGACCGGTTGGTATGCAATCTCGGATGGCCCCCACGCCATCGAGATCGCCTGGAAGTCCGGCAAGCGGGCGACGTTCTCGCTGTCGATCGACGGCAAGGTCAAGCGCACGCTGCGCCGACTCGACACCCATCGCTTCCGGCTCGAGAACGTCCGACTTGGGACGAGCGCGAGCGGCAGCGGCCAGGCCGAGTACTTCGACGAATTCGTCTCGACCAAGGGCTCGCGCATCGGGCCCTAGGCAGACACGTTCAGGGCTGGGAGGTTCAAGCATGGATCAGATCGTCCCGGTGTCGGCGCCCAAGGCGCCGGCACTGGCCAGAAGGTGGCTCGTCGTCGCGATTGCCGTCATCGCGACGACGGCCGCCTCTCTCTTCACGGTCCGCTGGCTCGCATCGGCGCCCGCGGCGGACGGAGCGGTACCCACGAGCCCGGCCATCGAGGCAGCCTGGGGGATCCGGGTCACCCATGTCGCGGTCACCGCCGACGGCGGACTCGTCGAGATGCGCTTCCTCGTCCTCGACAGCGATCGAGCGCTGGCGATGATGCAGGACGTCGCGAACGTTCCCGTCCTCCGGGTCGAGAGCACCGGCGTCACGGTTCGCTCGGCTGCGCTGATGACGGCCAAGCATGCCGTCGCCGCCGGTCGGACCGGGTTCATGCTCTACCGGAACACGCAGGGCGCGATCAAGCCCGGCCTGTCGGTCACCGTGGTGTTCGGCAAGCTGGAGCTTGCGCATGTCGTGGCCCAGTGAGGTGGGCCGGCGGACCGGCCTGAGGGTCGCCAGCGCCTTCGTCCTGCTGGTCGCCCTCCTGGGCCCTGCAGCGGCGCCGGTCCTCGGCCACGCCCTGCTTCTCGGCGCAGACCCGGCGGATGGCTCGGTCCTGGCCCAGGCGCCGGAGCGGATCCGGCTCGTGTTCACCCAGGCCGTCGCCGCCGATCTCTCGACCGTGGAGCTGGTCGCCTCATCCGGTCAGCCGATCCCGGTCAGGGTGGTGGCCGAGCCGGGCAGCTCGTCGGTCATCGTCCTCGAGCTCCCGAGCCTGCCGGCCGATGCATATCGCGTGTCCTGGCGGGTCCTCTCCAACGACGACCTCCATCCGTCGACGGGCACGCTCGTCTTCGGGGTTGGGACGACGGCGTCCTCCGCCGTCGCGGTCGCGAGCGCGGGGCCCACCCTGGTCGGAGCGGTCGAAGCCGTCGCGCGCTGGGCCGACCTGCTTGGCTTGTCGATCCTGATCGGTGCGGTCGTGCTGCTCCACCTCGGCCTGCCGACCTTCGCCTGGTCTGACGTGAGCGGGTCGCTCCGCTCCGTGGCGTCCGCGCGCCGGCGGCTCGCCCGCCTGGCGATCGCGGCCGGGGGCGCAGCGCTCGTCGCGGGCTCGCTTCGGCTCATCGTCCAGGCCTCGCAGGTCGACGTGCCCGGCGTAGGACCACTCCGCCTGCTCCAGACCGGGTTCGCCGTCGACCTGATCGTGGGACTCTTCCTCGTCGCGGCGCTCGTGGGACTCACCGCCTGGACGACACGAGTCCCGATCCGACGGCCGTCGGCCGCCGAGTCGGTGGCGTCACTCGGGCTCGTCGGATTGCTCGCGGTCTCGGAAGCCGAGTCGACCCACCTCGCCTCGGTGATCGCCTTTCCCCTCGGTCTGCTCGTCGGCACGGTCCACCTGCTGGCGGCCGCGATCTGGGTCGGCGGGCTGGTCGCGCTCGTGCTCACGGTTCTGCCGCTCGCCCGAGTGGATCAGAGCGGTCGGGCGGTCGCCCTGTTGATCGTCCGACGGTTCGGGTTCGTCGCCGCGGCCAGCCTCGGCGCGATCGTCGTCACGGGCCTGTTCGCGACCGGTCAGCTCGTCGCCTCGATCGACGCGCTGTTCCTGAGCCCGTACGGCCAGGTCCTCATCGTCAAGCTCGGGCTCGTCCTGATCGTGGCGATCCTCGGCCTGCGGAACGCCCTGACGACCCATCCGGGTCTGCGCGGCGCCATCGAGGGTCGCCTGCCCGCCCGGGCCGCCGGCTGGCTGTCCGACCGCCGTCCGGCTCGCTCGATCGCCGCCGAGATGATCGTCGCCGTCGCGGTCTTCGCGGCCGTGGCCGTGCTCGGAGTGACGCCGCCTGCGCGCGGACCGGACTACGACCCGATCCCGGCCGCCGCGCGGCCGACGACTGCCTCGGGGCAGGCGGACGACCTCCTCGTCCTCGTCAACGTGCGCCCGAACCGTCCTGGCCGGAACTTTGTCACGATCGGGATCCATGACACCCGGCGCCCGGCGCCGGCCCCGATCGGCGAGGTCCGGGTTGCCGTCGTCCCGCCGGACGGGGCCGGCGACGCATCCGAGCTCGTTGCCCGGCCGATCGGGAACGGGCGCTACGAGCTTGCCGGCGACTCGATCACCGCGCCCGGCGACTGGTCGATCAAGCTGACGATCGACCGGCCCGGCCTGCCGCCGGCCAGGCTCACGACACCGTGGACCGTGGTTCCTTCCGCTGTCCCGGTCACCCCGCGCCGCATCGTCGTCTCCGACGAGCCGCTCGCGCCGATCCTCACGGCCGCCGCCCTCCTGGGCACGATCCTGCTCGCGGCCGTCCTGGCGTACGCCGGCTACCGTCGGGCACGCGTCCCGGCCATCCCCGAGCCAGCCCGCGGACCCAGCCCCGTCGGGACGCTCGAGGGATGGCCGGGATGAGCTCCGGTCGACGCGGATGAGCTCCCGTCGGCCGGGTCGCCGAGGGGCGGTCGCGCTTGCGCTCGTCGTGCTCCTCGGCGCGACCGCCAGTCCGGTCGCCGGGATCGCGCCACCCGCGACGCCGGGCGCCGCACCGGCCGGCACCATCGACCCGGTCCTTGAGGGGCTCCTGACCGGCATGGCTCCCGGCGATCGCCTGCCGGTCATCGCAACGCTTCGAGACCAAGTCGATCCGCGGTCCATTCGGAGTGCGGATCGACGGGCCCGCCGCCGGGCGCTGGTCGGAGCGCTGAAACGGACGGCCGACGTCGGTCAAGCCGGCGTCCGGCTGGCGCTCGGGCGGCACGGTTCCGCCGACGTTCGATCCGTCACGCCGCTGTGGATCGTGAACGCGGTTGCGGTGACCGCCACGCCGCGGGTCATTCGCGAGCTCGCCGCTCGACCCGAGGTCGGCTGGATCTCGGTCGACTCGTCGATCGCTGCTCCCGCGCCCGAGGTCATGCCCGCGGCCTCCCCACCGATCGAGGCGAACCTCGTCCAGATCGGCGCGCCGCAGCTGTGGGCGATCGGCGAGCGGGGTGAGGGCGCGCTGGTCGCCAGCCTGGACACCGGCGTCGACCTGGCGAACCCGGATCTCGCAGCGGCCTGGCGAGGCGGATCGAACAGCTGGTTCGATCCATACGGTCAACATCCCACGACGCCCGCCGATCTCAACGGCCACGGCACGCAGACGCTCGGCATCTCGGTTGGCGGGTCGTCCGGCGGCACTTCGATCGGGGTGGCGCCCGCCGCCCGCTGGATCGCGGCGAAGATCTTCAACGACAGCGGTGTCGCGTCGTCGAGCGGGATCCACCAGGCCTTCCAGTGGGTGCTCGACCCGGACGCGAACCCGCTCACCGACGATGCCCCGGATGTCGTCAACGGCTCCTGGGCGATCGGTGCCCCCTCGTGCGACCTCTCGTTCGAACCGGATCTTGCGACCCTCGTCGAGGCCGGGATCGTGCCGGTCTTCGCCGCCGGGAACTTCGGGCCGGGCGGGTCCACGTCGGCCAGCCCGGCCAACAACCCGAGCGCATTTGCGGTTGGGGCCGTTGATGACAGCGACGCGATCGCCGCGTTCTCGAGCCGCGGCCCGAGTCACTGCGGTCGAGCGCTCCCCACGACGTTTCCGACGGTCGTGGCACCTGGCGTCGACATCCGGACGAGCGACCGATTCGGGTTGTACGGCAGCGGCTCGGGCACCTCATATGCGGCACCTCACGTGACCGGGGCGATCGCCCTGCTCCGCGGCGCAGTGCCGGCGGCGACGGTCGACGAGCTCGAGTCGGCGCTCGTCGGCACGGCTGTCGACCTCGGACCGGGCGGCCCCGACGACGCGTTCGGCTCGGGTCGGATCGACGTCCTGGCCGCCTACGACCGGCTCCTCGCGTCACCGACCCCGACACCCACGCCGACGGCCAGTCCGACCCAGGGCGGCGATCAGGTGGGTCCCGTCGTCGATCAGCCGACCGTCGCGCCGAACCCGTCGAACGGCCTCGCGGACGTCCTGGTCAGTGCCGTGGTCGACGATCGAACGACGGGCGGCACGATTGTCGACGGAGCCGAACTCTGGATCGACGCAGCCGGACCGCCGGGGAGCGGCAGGCCGATGTCGCTTGGATCCGGCACGGTGTTTGGCACGGCCAATGTCAGCCTGACCGCGGCCGACCAGGCGGCGCTCTCGGAAGGCACCCACGAGATCCTGGTCCGCGGGCACGATGCGGCCGGTAATTGGGGCTCCCCGTCGTCCAATGTGCTGATCGTCGACCGGACGGGCCCGGCGATCGAGGCCATCCACGGCCTGCCGGATCCGTCGCAAGGCACGACGTCGATCAGCCTCGAGGCGACCGCCGACGACACCGGCGGCGTTCCAATCGGCGCCGCCGAGTGGTTCAGCGGACCGGATCCGGGCGAGGGCTCGGGCGACGCGATGGTTCCGCTCGACGGCGCCTTCGACGGGTCGACGGAGACGGTCGGCGCGGTCATCCCTGCCGGCCCGACGTTCGGCGAACGGATCGTCAGTGTCCGCGCGCGCGACGCGGCGGGGAACTGGGGCAGCCCGCGTTCGGCGGCGGTCGAGGTGACGCCCGCCGATGGCCTGTTCGCCGACGGATTCGAAACGGCGGATCTCTCGACGTGGAGCTCGGCCACCGGGACCGCGCGGCTCCGGGTGGTCTCGACGGCGGCGACTGCCGGGCAGTTCGGTCTCACGGCCACGATCCTCGGGTCGTCGCCGGCCTACGTCACGGACACCAGCCCGCATGCGGAACGGGTCTACCACGCGCGGTTCACCCTCGACCCGCGCAAGACGTCGACGACCGGACGCGCGATCCGTCTGTTCGCCGGTCGTGACGGACGGGGCAGAACCGTCCTCTCGCTCGAGTACCGCCGGACGGCGAGCGGCTGCTGGATCCGAGCGGGCGCGCGACGCAGCGGAGACACGTCCTTCACCCGCTGGGTGCGGATCGACAGCGGCGCCCACGCCGTCGAGCTCGGCTGGTCGGCGGCGAGGTCGAGCCGCCTCCGGCTGTGGATCGACGGCCTCGCCGCCACGAGCCGTGGCGGACTCGACACGCACGCGTACCGGATCGAGTCCATCCGGCTCGGCCCGTCGGCCGGCCTCGTCTCCGGGATGCGCGGAGCAATCCTCGTCGATCGGTTCGTCTCGAGTCGCGGATCGTGGATCGGCCGATGACGGCGACCGTCGGATCGAAGGTTCGCATCCGCGGGCATGGCTCGACGATGGTCGCAGCACTCCTCGTCGCGACGATCATCGCGCTGGCCGTGGTGCCTGGAGCCGGGGGCGCCGCCGTCCGGGCGGCTTCGCGCACGAATGCCAAGGTCGCGATCATCGTGGGCCCGGTCGGCTCGCTGACCGACTACTACCGAAGCCTGGCCGACGAGGCCGCGAGCGTCGCGCGCAGGCACGCGAACGAGGTCGTCACGGTGTACTCGCCGAACGCGACCTGGCCTCGGGTGCGCCGGGCCCTCCAGGGCGCGTCGGTGGTCGTCTACCTCGGCCACGGCAATGGCTGGCCATCGCCGTACCGGGATCGGCCCTATCCGCCGACGCAGAACGGTCTCGGGCTGAACCCGATCGCCGGCCGCGGGGACGATGCTCATCAGTACTTCGGTGAGAGCTACCTGGCGAAGCTGGTCCACCTCGCTCCGGGGGCCGTCGTGGTGCTCAGCCACCTGTGCTATGCGAGTGGAAACCCCGAGCCCGACGGTCCCGAGCCGACGCTCCCGGTTGCTATCCAGCGAGCCGACAACTACGCAGCGGGATGGCTCGCTGCAGGGGCCGCCGCGGTCATCGCCGAGGCCCACTCGGGTCCGGCCTACTACGTGGATGCCATCTTCCGCTCGGACGCCAGTATCGAGAGGATCTGGACGTCCGCACCGACCTTCCACGACCACGTCGTACAGGTCGACAGCGCTCGGACTCCGGGCCGCGTGGTGATGCTCGATCCGGACCACGATCGCGACGGCTACAACCGGTCGCTCGCCGTTCGCCCAGGGGTCCGATCGTCCGGCGTCCTCGCCGCTGCGAGCCATCGATCGCTGTCGCCGGGCGGCACGTCCGTTGGGTCGGCCGTGACCGTCATCCCTCGGACGGCGGCCTTTGGCGTGCCGGACCTGGCCCGGGCGCCAATCGCCGGCGGTCGGTCGACGGTCTCGCTGCCGCTCATGCGAACCACACTCGATCTCCTTCCCGATCACGTCACGGTCGGACTGCGCTGGGACCTCATCCAGACCAGCGGGCCGCTCCCGACGAGCAGCCTCCCGGTCGACCCGGCGCTCGTGTCCGGGACGCCGCCGGCAATCGACCTCGTCGCTCCCGAGACGCCGGGTACGGTCGTCACGACCGGGCCGACGGTGGTCGTCGAGGGCCGTCTGGCCGTGGAGGCTCAGCTGCCGGATCGCCCGGGACTGTACCGGCTCGTCACGACGCTCCACGACCGTGACGGGGTCGCCGTCGACGCCGCGACCCAGGCACGGATCCCAGCCCTGCTGGTCCAGGTGACCGGACCGGTCTGGGCGAGCTACAGCATGGTCGACTCGGCAGCCGTTCGACCCTCCGCCTCGCTCCCGATGTCGATCCGCGTCGCCAACAGTGGACGTGAGCCATGGGCCGTGCCGATCGACTCGGTTGCCACTCCCGCACCCCCGAGCTGGGACTCGCCGATCGTGGTCGCTCGCTGGCTGGCGCTCGACACTCTCGTCGCCGGCGAGCCGGTTCCGATTGGCTCGAGCTCGCCGATGGATGTCCCGCCCGGGTCGGATCGACTGTTCCACCTGACGATGACAGCCCCCGCCACACCTGGCCACTATCTCCTCGTGATCGACATCGTGGCGCCGGGCCGCGGCTCGCTCGCGGCTCTCGGGGTGCCGTCCGGGATCGTCCACGTGACGGTCGATCCGGCGGCCGCGACGATTCCGGCCGGCTGGGACGCCCCGACCCGGCTGAGGTGGCGCACCGGCCGCTGAGGGTCGCCCGTCGGCTCGTGACCGACCCGGCGGAGTGCAGCTACTCGATCGGAATCCCGTTGGTCAGGGTCGTCCAGCGGATCGCCGCGTGACCGAACTCCCCGAACGGCCGATCGACGGCGAACACCTCGGGCCACGAGGGATCCTGCCAGTGCTGGTAGGCGATCTCCCACATCGGGCTCGGCGACGGGACCCGGACGTGCGGATCCCAGGGCCAGGTCTCGGGCTGGAACCAGTAGCTCCTGAGCATGTCGATCGCGCCGCGCAGCGACCCGCCGTCCTTGCCGACGTAGCTCCACAGGTCGACCCCGCGAAGCTCCGCCAGCCGGGCGACGGCCAGCTTGTACTGGAGCGCCTCCTGGGTGTAGGACATCCCGTCGTCGCCGCGGCGAACCTCCTCGGGAATGTGCCCGTCGGCCTGGATCAGGTCGATCCGCTGCTTCCACTCGTCGAGCGCCTTGGCGAAGCCGACCGTGTCGCCGAGATAGTCGGTGATCACCGCGCGCGAGAAGTTGCCGGCGTCGCCCCAGTTGCTCGGTCGCTCGGACAGCCCGGGCAGGATGAGATCGCGCAGCCAGTCCCGGAAGGCGGCCTCGTCGGCCGCGGTCATGACGTCGGCCGGACGGATCAGGTCGGCGGCGAACACGAACCCGGGAGCGACCCGGCCGACGATCAGCGACGTCTGGCAGGCGCCGTCGTCGGGACACACGTTGAGCAGCCGCTTGGTCGTGCCGACCCAGGCCATGATGTAGTCCCGGGCAGCCTCGGCGTAGCGCACGTCGCCGGTCACCGAGTAGGCCAGGGCGAGGCCGTAGGCCGTGGCCGTGTCATCGACGAAGGGACCCTCGGTGTCCGGGATGTCGAGGCTGGCCGCCGGATGGGGTGATGGCGGGATCGCGCGGTCGGCGTCCTTCAACAGGTCCGCCTTCGCCGACGCCCACGGCTCGACCCCCTTGCTCGCCTTCGCGGCCCGGTCGGCAAGATCGGCCGGCGGGACGAGGTAGCCGACCGTCGTCACGGCCGGAGTCGGCAGCGGTGTTGCCTGGGCGGCGACCGACGGGGATGGCGCGACGGCGGATGGTGCCGGCTTGCCCCGGGTCGCCAGCCCGCCTCCGACGAGGGCCATGCCGGCCAGCACGATCGCGGTCGCCGCGACGACGCTCGAGGTGCGTCGGCGTGGCGGCCTGGATGAGCCGGCGGGGTCGTCCATCAGGCGATTCTAGCCGCATTGCCGGCAGGGCCGTCCCAGCGTGACCGGCCGTTGACGATGACATGTAATGATGTAATCATAGCTGTCCAACATACAGCGCGAGGTACCCGACGATGGGACATCACGACACCCCCGACGAGCTCCGGGGCTGGTTCACGGGCCGCCTGACCGAAGGCTGGTTCAAGGACGCTCCGACGATCACCGTCGACCGCGAGGAGATCCTCGTCGTCGGGGAGCTGGCCGACGTGTCGGTCGCCAAGGGCGCCTCGGACGCCGAGCGCGCCGCCGCCCGCACGTCGCGGATCGAGGCTTTCCGCGAGGAGACCCGGGGCGCCCGGATGCGGATCGCCGACGACGCCGAGCACCGCTTCGGTCGGAAGGTCGCCTGGGGCGTCCGGATCGGTGACGTCGAGAAGCTGTTCACCACGATGAGCGTCCCGGTGATGACCCGCCTGCGGATGCGCGAGCGGGCCGTCCTCGACACGCTCGTCGAGGCCGGTGTCGCGCGCAGCCGGAGCGAGGCCCTGGCCTGGTGCGTGCGCCTGGTTGCCGACCACCAGGGCGACTGGATCGCGAAGCTGCGCGACGCCCTCGGCTCGGTCGGAGCCGTCCGCGACGAAGGCCCGACGCCAGGCCGCTGAACTTCGCCGGCCGGAGGTCGCTACCCTAGGCATCTGCAGCCGTTCCGCGCGGCTGCCGCTGGAGCCGAGGAGGACAGGGTGGCCGACCGAGTGCTGCTCCTCGTGGGGACCAAGAAGGGGGCCTTCATCGTCGAGTCCGACCGGGATCGACGATCGTGGACGGTCCGCGGACCGACCTGCGAGGGCTACCCGATCCAGGACATCAGCCGGGACCCGGCAACGGGCACGCTGTACGCCGGCGGCGGCTCGGTCTGGTACGGACCGACCGTCTTCCGGAGCGACGACCTCGGCGAATCGTGGACCCAGTCGAGCGACGGCCTGACCTACGGCGAGGACGGCCCGAAGATCAGCGCGGTCTGGAACGTCACGGCCGCTCATGGCAGCCTGTACGCCGGGGTCGGGGTGGCCGGTTTGTTCCGGAGCGACGATGGCGGCCGGACGTGGACCCACGTCGAGGGCCTCACGAACCATCCGAGCCGGCCGACCTGGGAGCCGGGAGCCGGCGGGCTGATCCTCCACTCGATCGTGCCCCATCCCACCGACCCGGATCGGATGTGGATCGCGATCTCGGCGGTCGGGACGTTCGAGACCCGTGACGGCGGCGCGACCTGGGAGCCACGCAACTCAGGCGTCCGGGCCGACTTCATGCCGGACCCGTTGCCGGTCACCGGGCAGTGCGTCCACAAGCTCGTGATGGCCGCCGGCGATCCGGAGCGGCTCTACCAGCAGAACCACTGCGGCCAGTACCGCTCGGCCGACGGCGGCCTGACCTGGCAGGACATCTCGGCGGGCCTGCCGAGCGAGTTCGGCTTTCCGATGGTTGCCGACCCGCGCGACCCGGACACGGCCTGGGTCATCCCCCTGACCCCGCCCGAGCAGGGCCGGCTGATGCCCGACGGGCGGGCCGCGGTGTGGCGGACGCACGACGCCGGCGACAGCTGGATCAGGGGCGACACCGGCCTTCCCCAGCGAGATGCGTACCTCGGCGTGCTCCGAGAGGCGATGGCCCGCGACGAGCTCGACCCGGTCGGGGTCTACTTCGGGACGAGCACCGGCCAGCTGTTCGGGAGCGCCGACGGCGGCTCGAGCTGGAGCTCGATCGCGCCGAATCTGCCGCCGATCTGGTCGGTCGAGGCGATCGTCGTCTGAGCCCGATGGCCGCCGTCATCCTGCCCCGCTCGCTGGCTGCCCTGGTCCCCGGCGTGGAGCACCGGACGACCGTCGACGGCGCAACCGTGGGCGAGGTCATCGCCGGGCTCGACGCCCGCTGGCCCGGGATCGCCGACCGGCTGTGCGAGGCCGGGCCGGTCATCCGCGACCACATCAACGTGTTCGTCGACGGGGAGCGGACGAGGATGCTCGACGAGCCGATCGCGCCCGACGCGACGATCCACGTCATCCCGGCGATCGCCGGCGGGGCCGGGCTGATCGACCTCGAGCGCGACATCGTGACCTGGGACGACCTCGACCGGCTCGTGGCGTCGCTCGCCGACCTGGTCCGCGGGGTCGAGTCCGACGCGATGCTGGCGATCACCCGGGGCGGGATGGTCCCGGCCGGCATGCTCGCCTATCGCCTCGGCATCCGGGACATCCTGGTTGCGGCCGTCGCCTACTACGACGACAGCGGCACGCCCGGACCGGAACCGTTCTTCCTCCAGTTCCCGTCCGACGCGCTCCTCCACGGCCGCCGGATCCTGATCGTCGACGAGGTCTGGGACAGCGGCGCCACGATCCATGCCGTGACCGAGCGGGTGCGTCGGGCGGGCGGCATCCCGACGACGGCGGTGCTCCACTACAAGCCGCGCCGGTCCGTCGTCCCGGCGACGCCCGATCACTTCGCGGCCGCAACCGACCGCTGGGTCGTGTACCCGTTCAAGGCCGGCCGCTGAGGTGCGGATCGTCGTCACCGGCGGGAGCGGCAAGGCCGGCCGCTGGGTCGTGCGCGACCTGCGCGAGCACGGCCACGACGTCCTCAACGTCGACCTGACCCGCGACGGCAGCGCGCACGGGCTGTGCGTCGTGACCGACCTGACCGACCTTGGCCAGGCCCACGACGTCCTCCGCGGTGCGGAGGCGGTCGTCCATCTCGCGGCGATCCCGGCACCCGAGCTCCGCCCCGAAGGCGAGACGTTCCGGGTCAACCTCATGTCGACCTACAACGTCTTCGCCGCGGCCGTGGCGGCCGGTGCCGGCCGGGTCGTCTGGGCGTCGAGCGAGACGGTCCTCGGGCTGCCGTTCGACACCCCGCCGCTGTTCGCCCCGATCGACGAGACGATCGAGCCGCGGCCGGAGACCTCGTACGCGCTGTCGAAGCTGGCCGGCGAGACCCTGGCCGGGCAGTTCGCGCGACGTTCGGGGGTCCCGTTCGTCGGCTTCCGGATCTCGAACATCATGGAGCCCGACGACTACCTCGCCTTCCCCGACTACTGGGCCGACGCCCGGCTGCGCAAGTGGAACCTGTGGGGCTACGTCGACGTGCGCGACGTCGCCCAGGCCGTCCGCCGGGCGCTCGTCGCGGACGTGACGGGCGCGGAGGTCTGCATCGTGGCGGCCGCCGACACGGTCATGCCGCGGCCGAGCGCCGACCTGCTGGCCGAGGTCTTCCCGGACGTCCCGCTCCGGCGCCCGATCGAGGGCCGCGAGACGCTCCTGGCGATCGACCATGCCCGGGAGCTGCTCGGCTACGAGCCGGAGCATCGCTGGGCCGACCACGTTGCCGCCCCCGAGGCGATCCGAGGGCGCTGAGGCCCCTGCGCCCGGGAGGCTAGCGAGCGGCGAGACGCTCGGCGAGGCTGCGCCCGGTCGGCGGTCGGCCGGTTCGCTCGGCCCGGGCGTCGAGCCGGAGGAGCGATTCCTGGACGAAGCGGACCCCGAGCCAGCGGAACGGCTCGGGCTCCCAGCTCGGCGAGCGGTGGTTCACGAGCGGCAGCTCGGTCAGCTCGGTCCGGGCGCCGGTGATGAGATCGGCGAGCACGCGGCCGGCCAGGTTGGCGGTCGCGACGCCGTGGCCGGTGTAGCCACGGGCCGAGGCGATCCCGGTCCCCGGATCGTAGGAGAACGTCGGCAGCCAGTCGCGCGGGAAGCCGAGCGGACCGCCCCAGGCATGGCTGAAGCCGATCCCGGCGATGCTCGGGAACCAGTCGGCAACGAACCGACGGAGCATGGCGTGGGTCCGCTCGTCACGGTCGAAGGCGGGCTCGATCCGCGATCCATAGCGATACGGCGCACCGCGGCCGCCGAACAGGATCCGTCCGTCGGGCGTCCGGGTCAGGTAGTCGATCGACATCCGGTACGACGCCACGCACTCCCGGTTCCGCCAGCCGATCGTCGCCCACTGCTCGTCGCTCAGCGGCTCGGTCAGGACGATCAGCGAGTAGGTCGGCAACAGCGCCCGGTGCCACGGGCGGAGCTGGGTGAGGTAGGCCTCACCGGCGAGGACGACGGTCGTCGCCCGCAGCTCGCCGCGCTGGGTGCGAAGCGCCGGCCGGAGCTGCCCGTTGCCCGCCCCCGGCTCGACCTCGACGACGGCGGTCTGCTCGTGGATCGTGCCACCCCGCCGCTCGACCGCCCTGGCCAGCCCGCGAACGAGCTTGGCCGGCTGGATCGACGCGTACTGGGTGCCGAAGATCCCGCCGAGCGCGCCCTCGACCCGGACGCGGTCCGCGGTCGCCGCCGCGTCGAGCCGCTGGTAGTGGCCGGCCCGATCGGCCGCGACGAGCGCCTCCCAGTGGGCATCGAGCTCGGGCAGCTGGTTGGGGCCGCGCGCGACCACGAGGCTGCCGCCCTTGACGTAGTCGGCGTCGATCCCCTCGTCGACGCAGACCCGGCCGATCTCGTCGACCCCGCTGTCGACCGCGTCCTCGAGCGCCGTCATCGCCGCCCGGCCGAACCGCCGCTCGACGTTCGCCGACGACACCTGCAGCCCGGCCGCGCACCAGCCACCGTTCCGCCCCGACGCACCAAAGCCGGCGATCTCGCGCTCGAGGACGGTGACCTTCAGGCTGGGCTCGCGACGAAGGAGCTCGTAGGCGGTCCACAGGCCGGTGAACCCCGCGCCGAGGATGGCGATGTCGGCGTCGGCCGAGCCGTCGAGCGACGGGCGCGGGGTGAGGTCGTCGCCGCAGGTCTCGAGCCAGAAGCTCGTCGCTCCGTACCCGAGCGGGTCGATCGTCGTCATCCCCGGCTGCCGTTGACGAGCGCCAGCGGGTCGAACGACTCGCTCCGTTCGACGACGGCATTCGCCCCGAGCCGGCCGCGGCGCGACGTCCCGATCGGCTCGCCGAGGATCGACGGCCAGCCGCTCGTGGCGATCCGCTCCAGGGTGGCGATCGCGGCCGCGACGGTGCCACGCGCCATGGTCAGCGCCGGGCCCCGCGGCCGGAGCGGACCGAGCGAGCCGGAGGCCTCCTGGGCCACCGCCGCCAGGGCCCGGGTCGAGGCGACGATCTCGGGCCAGCCCTCGCGCCGTGTCGCGCGGACGATGAGGCCGGACGGGCCGGCCATCGGCAGGACCGTCAGCAGGATCGACGGCCAGCCCAGGGCGGCCTGGGTGCCCGGCGCGGGCTCCTCGAACGCGAGTGGATGGTCGGGCAGCGCCGCGTGACGGACGGCGACCTGGGCGATCGCGACGGCGGCCGGCGAGCGCTCGCCGAGCAGCCAGTGCGGGAGGGCGCCGACCAGGATCCGGCCGGGTGGGATGCCATGGAGCCGGGCGAGACTCACCCCGACGAGCTGGAGCGCGAGCGCCCGGCCCGCCCGGGTCGTGGCGTCGGACGGCACCCCTCGGGCGAGGTCGGGGGCGACCACGAGCGGCCCGGGGCCGATGAGGGCGGTCGCCCCGGAGCGGGCGATCAACCGGTTGCCGAAGGCGTGGTCGGCCAGGGCGCGATCCGGGTCGACGTTGCCATCGACGATCTCCGAGACGACGTCGGTGGCGACGATGTCGATCCGCTCGAAGGCGGCGACGACTGCCTGCTCGGGGGCGGCCAGCGGCAGGGTCACCGTCGCCAGGCGAGCGTAGGCACGACGCTCGGCGGCCGCTCCGTCGACCGCCTGGCGGAGCTCGGCCAGGCCGCGCTGGCTGCCGGCCGGGGCGGGCTCGGCGGCATCACCGAGGGTCGATCCGGGGCCGGGTCGGGGCCGCCAGAACGGGACGTCGACACCCTCGTCGTGGAGTCGGTCGGCGAGCTCGCGGATCGCCGGCACGCTGACCTGGATCACGTCGACCCCGGCCGCCGCCAGGGCACCAGCCTCGCGGGTCCCGACGGCGACGTCGGTCGAACCGAGCGGCGAGCCGATCCACGGCTTGTCCGCGTCGCCGATCACCGCGAGCAGCTCGAGCCGCGCGGTCCGGTTGGCGTCGATCCGCTCGAGGGCCGACAGGCCGAGCGCGCGGGCCATGACCTCGACCGCGGCGCGCCGATCGGGGAGGCGCAGGACCTCCGCCTCGAGCCCCAGGTCGACCGCCCCCGAGGCCACGTCGAGGGCGAGCTCCTGGGGGGTCGTCTCGTACTCGAGCAGGGCCGCGGCGAACGGCAGGACGACGCCACCGGCGAGCCGTTCCGGACGCCCGGCCACGTAGCGGTCGACGACCTCCGCGGCGAGCGGCCGGCCGGATCGGTCGAGCCCGGTCACGCCGAACATCCGCAGGAGCGCCCGCTCCTGGCCGCCGGTCGTGCAGATCCGGGCGCGGGCACCCCACGATCCGGCCAGGGTCTCGGCCAGCTCGACGAGCCGGTCGATCGGGCCGAGGTCGCCGGGTCCGCTCATGCCAGGCGACCCGCCTGGCGGAGGAGGTCGAGCGTCCGAGTCGACCGGCAGGCCGGGCACGACGTGGCCGTCACGGCCGGCGACGGTGTCGGCCGTGAACAGCGCATCGATGACGGCCTCCTCGGTCGCTTCGACCGCCGCCATGAAGAAGCGGTCGAGGAACTCGTCGTGGAGGTGGGTCGTGCTGACGAGGGCATCGACCGGTCCACGACGTGATCCGGTAGCCGGTCGAGAAGGCCAGGAAGATCTCGCCGGAGCCGTGGCCTGCCGTCGAGCCGGTCCGGGCGAGGCCGAGACCCGCACGGCGGGCGATCCGGGCGAGCTGGTTGGGCAGCAGCGGCGCATCGGTGGCGATGACCACGACGCAGCTGCCGCGCTCGTGGATCGCACCGGGCTTGGGTGCCTCGACGGTCCCGCCCCCGGCGGCCGGCCAGCCCTCGGCGACCAGCACCCGTCCGACCGCCACGCCGTCGACGGTCAGCCGCTCGAGCCAGCCGAAGTTGGTCATCGCCAGCGCACCGACCGTGTACTCGCGGTCGCTGGCCGGGGCCGTGCCTTCCCGGTCGTGCGGCCGGACGACGCGCGACGCGCTGCCGATCCCGCCCTTGAGCTCGAAGCTGATCATGCCGGTCCCGGCCCCGATCGCGCCGAGACCCGGGGGCCCGGCCGCGGCACCCGCGGCGCCGTCGATCGCGGCAGCCACGTCGGCCGCGTCGACCTGGACCGTCCGCGAGTCGTTCAGGTCGCCGTCGTCGCACTCGGCGACGACCGGCATCAGGGCGTCCTCGATCCCGGCGTGCGGGATCCGCTCCACGAGCGCGGCGATCGCGCCGTCGTAGACCCGGCCGATGGCCATCGAGCTCGTCAGCAGGACCGGCGATTCGATCAGTCCCCACTCCTGGATCGTCGTGATCCCGATCGCCTCGCCGGCGCCGTTCAGCACGGCCGCCCCGGCCGGGACCTGGGCCTCGAACAGCTCGTCGGCCCGGAAGGGAACGATCGCGGTGACCCCGGTCCGGGCGACCCCGCGGCCGGCGGGCGGCGCGGGCTCGTCCCGCCAGACGGTGCTGTGCCCGACGGCGACGTCGGCGACGTCGACGATCGAGTTCGTCGGTCCGGTCGGCAGGAGACCGATCCGGACGCCGAGGTCCCGAGCCCGGGCGCGTTGCTGCGGAGGGCGCGAGGGATCGGTCGTCATCCGCTGGATGATACGGGCGCAGACGCCGCCCGTTTCCCGATGACCGTGAACCGGCGGCTCGAGGCCGGCCACGGCATCGGGACCGCGACGCCGCTCAGTCGGTGACCAGACCCGCCAGTCGAACCCCGGCAAGGAACCCGCGATAGGCGATCAGGGGATCGTCGGCGGCGAACCGGGCGCCCGTCTCGCCGACCCGCTCGGCGCCCGGGACCAGGCAGGCATAGTCCGCCTGGAGCGCGTTCTGGTAGGTGATCTCGATGACGTACGGCGGGTCGAGGACGAGCGGCCGCAGCTCGCCGTCGATCGCCCGCCGGACGGCTCGCTCGGCACCGGCCCGAACCCGCTCGCGGGCAACCGTCGGGTGGACCGACGCGGCGGCGTGCCGGCCGAACCCCTCCTTGACGACGACCCGCTCCGCCCACGGGAACCAGTCGGCCATCTCGCCGGCCAGGACGTCGTCGCCGGCGATCAGCCCCACCGGCACGCCCCACGCCCCGAGCGCGATCGCGTTGAGCGCCGCCTCGCCGGCCGGCCGGCCGTTCAGGGTGGACCGAACGACCTGGAACGAGTAGGTGTGGGCGATCGTCCCGAGGAGGTTGCCGGCCCGGGCGTGGTAGCCGACGAACAGCGCGACCCCGAACCCGCGGTCGGGTCCGGCACCGGCGACCATCGACCACACCTTCTGGCCCTGGAGCAGGGTCGCCCGGGGATCGAGCCCCGCCTGGTCCAGGTTGTACATCCCGCCGTGGCTGTCGTTGACGAGGACCTCGCTGGCGCCGCCGTCGAACGCGCCGGCGATCGCGGCGTTCGCCTCGCCGGTCATCAGCTCGACCGCCGCCGGGTAGCCCTTGTCGTTCCGCCCGGTCGGGTTGTGATGGCTGATCCCGGCGATCCCCTCCATGTCGACGCTGAGGTAGACCTTCACGACGCGTCCTCCGCCGGTTCCGCGCTCGTTCGAGCCGGGGCGCCCGACCCAGACGTGGCCGTCGGCGAACCGCTCCGCCTTCCAGATCGGCGCTCGCGCCTTCGTCTCGTCGATCGCGTACCGGGCGGCGGCGAACGCCGCGTCGCGGTGGGGGGCCGCGGCCACGACCAGGATGCTGACCTCGCCGAGCGGCACCGGCCCGAGCCGATGGACGATCGCCAGCCGCCGCACCGCGAAGCGCGCCTCGACCTCGTCGGCGATCTGGGCGAGGATCGCCTCGGCCATCGGCTCGTGGGCCTCGTAGTCGAGCCCGTCGACGAGCCGGCCGGCATGCTTCGCCGCCTCCGCCTCCTGGCCGGGCGCCGGGGTCCCCGGTGTCTCGCGGGTCCGCCCGGCGAACACGACGACCGCCCCGTCCGCCGGGGTGGCCAGCCGCTGTCCGAGCTCCTCGCCGAGCCCGGTCGGGAACGCCGCCGCCCGGAGCTCGATGACCCGGATCGTCGGCCCGGTCGGTCCGTCGCTGCCGCCGCTGACCGGCGGGATGCAGGCGAGCTCGTCGCCGTCGGCAAGGACCGTCCCCGGGTCGGCGTACTCGCCGTTCCGGGCGAACCGGACCGACGATCGGCCGGGCGCGAGGACCGGGAACCGCTCGACGAGGGCCGCCCAGCCATCGTCGATCGTCGCGCCGTCCGGCAGCTCGAGGGCGACCTCGCGCGATCCCACGAGCTCGCGCTGGATGGCGAACAGCCGGACCCGGAGGCGCATCGGCGTCAACCGCGGTACGAGGCGATGAGGAGTCCGTCGCCGACGGGCAGGATCGTGGCGTTGAACCGGGGATCGCGCAGGACCGCCAGGTCGAAGGCGCGCAGGACCTCGGTCGAACCGCCGCGCCGCGCCGGCTGGTCGCCGGACACCTCGCCGGACCAGAGGACGTTGTCGGCCACGACGATCGCACCCGGCAGGAGCCGCGGAACGATCGCCTCCAGGTAGGCCTGGTACTCGTCCTTCAGCGCGTCGATGAAGGCGAGGTCGAACGGACCCAGCAGGGCCGGCTCGCTGGCGCCGGCGGCGAATGCCTCGAGCGCGGGCCGGTTGACGACCACGATCCGCTCGTCGGCGATCCCGGCCTGGCGCCACCAGCCGCGGGCGAGATCGGTCCGGGCGCGATCCGGGTCGATCGTCGTGATCACCGAGTCGGGTGGCGATCCGAGCGCCAGCCAGAGGGTCGAGAACCCATAGGCCGTGCCGACCTCGACGATCCGCCGGCGCCCGGCCGCGATGACGGCCAGGACCCGACCGGCCTCGCGATCGAGGATCGGGATGCGCTCCGGCTCGGCCGCCGTCTCGATCGCCACGAGCGCCGGATCGAGGGGCGCCGCCACCGACTCGATCCAGTCCCGGTCTCCGGCGCTCGGGACGTAGCCGCGGGACGTGCTCATCGATCGCTCTCCAGGACCATCAGACCAGCAGGCCGGCGCCGAAGTAGAGCCCGGCGGCGACGATCGTCGCCGATGCGATGATCCCGACGTTGATGTAGAGCAGCCCGGTCGCCGATTCCATCGATCGGGTCCGCGCCGTCTGGATGGCCGCCCAGGACACGACGAGCGGGAAGACGAGGCCGACGATCAGGCGGAGCCAGACGAACAGCGCCCAGGGGCCGGTGAGCGGCGCGAACGGGCCACCGCCCGAACCGCCGCCGAGGCCGACCGACACGACGAAGAACACGAGCTGGAGCCCGACGATCGCGAGCAGCAGCCGGGCGAACAGCACGAGCGGCGCCTCGGGCAGCTTCGGCGTGACGAGGTACCAGTGGCCGAGGATCATCGCCGCGAAGACGCCGCCGGTCGCCGCGGCCAGGAGCAGGCTCTGGCCGAGGAGCGGCACCAGCGCCGGGAACCCACCGCCCCAGCCGAGGGCCCCGAACACGAACGCACCGACGCCGGCGGCGACCCCGGCGAACCCGAGCCAGGCGGCCCGGCCCTGCCGGGCGAGCACGATCGTGTAGACCGCGGCGATCACCGTGAACCCGAGCAGGCAGGCCCGCCGGGCGCCGTCCCAGGTCGGGTCGATCGGGACGGCCGCGGTCCCGCCGACGACGGTCGGCAGCGCGTCGTCGGACAGGTACGCGAGCAGGCCGAACAGCGCCGCGCAGCCGGACGTGAACGCGAGGTAGCCGCGCGTCGCGTCGGTCCGAACGCGGGCCAGGACCACCGCCGCGAAGGCACCCAGACCGAGCGCGGCGAGGACCGTCCAGTTGATGAACGCCAGGTTCTCGGCGATCCGTTGGGCAGGCACGGCCCGAGTGTAGCCGGGCGTCCCGGGCAGCGCCGCAGCGGACTACGATTGAACGCGCGGAGGTGACTGATGGCACTCGGTCGAGACACGACGATCACCTGGTACGGCCACGCCTGCGTCGAGATCACCTCGCCGGGCGGCAAGACGGTCCTGATCGACCCGTGGTTCGGGAACCCGCTCTGCCCCAAGCCGGCCGACCAGATCGGGCAGTGCGACCTGCTCCTCGTCACCCACGGTCACGGCGACCACATGGGCGAGGCCGTCTCGATCGCGAGCCGGCTCCAGCCGGCCTGGCCGTGCATCCACGAGATGAGCCTGTGGCTCGCCAGGCGCCTGCCCGGCGGCGGCGAGGCGACGATCGGGATGAACAAGGGTGGCACCGTGACGGCCGCCGGCCTGAAGGTCACGATGACCCAGGCCGACCACTCGGCCGGCGACTGGAACCCGGACGGCGGCGTGCCGCTCTACCTCGGCGAGCCGGCCGGCTTCATCGTCGAGATGGAGAACGGGTTCCGTGTCTACCATTCCGGCGACACGACGGTCTTCGGCGACATGCGCCTGATCGGCGAGCTGTACAAGCCGGACATCGCGCTCCTGCCGATCGGCGGCCACTTCACGATGGGCCCGCGTGAGGCCGCCCTGGCCGTCGACCTGCTCGGCGTCAAGCACGTCGTGCCGATCCACTTCGGGACGTTCCCGATCCTCGTCGGGACGCCGGCCGAGCTCAGCGCAGAGCTCAAGGCGCGCCGGCTCGGCGACGTGACGGTCCACGTGCTCGAGCCGGGTGGCTCGCTGAGCTAGCCGTCCGCCATTCGATCGAGCGCGGCCTCGAAGGCCGCCAAGGTCGCGTCCGAGAACAGCACGAACGTCGCTCGCTCGATCGACGTCTCGCCGGCGAGGTGGAGTCGCGTCGCGTCCAGGCCGATCCGGGCCGCCTCGTCGAGCGGGTAGCCGTAGATCCCGGCACTGATCGCCGGGAGCGCGACGGTCGTGGCACCCGCTTCGGACGCCCGCTCGAGCGCCGACCGGTAGGCCGACTCGAGCAGGGCGGCCTCGCCGCTCCCGCCACCACGCCAGACGGGACCCACGGCATGGACGACCCAGCGCGCCGGGAGGGATCCGGCCGTCGTCAGCACGGCCGTCCCGGTCGGGGTGCCGCCCGGGTGGTCGCGGCGGAGCTCGGCCATGATCGTCGGGCCACCGGCCCGATGGATCGCGCCGTCGACCCCGCCACCCCCGGCCAGCGCCGAATTGGCCGCGTTGACCAGGGCGTCGGCCGGGAACCGGGTGATGTCACCGGTCGCGAGCGCGAGGACCCGTCGTCCGACGAGGAGCTCACGCACCGCGCTGCCTCCGTCGAGCTACGGCCCGGTCGTGATCTGCAGCTGTGGCTGTTGGCTGACCACGGCTTCCCGGCTCGAGTACGTCCCGCTGTGGTTGGCGGCCGCCTTGATGGCGAAGCTGTAGGTCCTGGCGACGCCGTCTGCGACGATCGCCGAGTTGTTGAGCGTGATCTCGATGTAGGCGCCGGCGGGACCGGCGACTGCCGAGCCCAGGAGCGTTGCGCCGATCGGCTTGGCGTTGTTCCAGGTGATCCCGCCGGTCCCGCTCTCGATCCAGCTGTTGTCGGCCACCGCGTAGACGCCGGTGGCGTCGATGCTGGCCGAGGTCACGTACAGCCGGAGCTTGATCGGGCCGACCGTGCCGGTGAGGGCAGGGACGTTGAACTTGAGATAGCTCCGGTACGTCGTCGTCGCGATCGGGTTCTCCTCGCGCGTCCGGAGATCCGTGGTCGTCCCGTAGTTGTTGTCCGGCGCCGCCGTGGACACCTTGGCATCGGCCGTCGGGACGAGCGAGACGGTCGAGCTGCCGCCGCTGACCGTGATCGACACCGTGGCCGGCGCGGATGCACCGGATCCGTCATTGACCGTGAACGTGAACGAGTCGGGGCCGGTGTAGCCGTTCGTCGGGGAGTAGGTCACGCTGGCGGTGTCGGTGACGGGTTGGAGCCCGTGCACCCCGCCGGGTTGGTCGGAGCACTCACGGTCCCGTGACCCGGCTGGGTCGTTACGAACGTCAGGTCGCACGAGTCGACGTCGGTTCCGGTCAGGGTGATGGTCTTGGGCGTGTTCACGGTGATCGACGCGCTGGTCGCCTGGGCGACCGCTGGGTCGTTGACCGGGGTGATCGTGATCGACGCCGTCGCCGCAGGCGAGTCGACCGTCCCGTCGTTCACCTTGTAGGTGAACGAGTCGGCACCGGTCGCGTTCGCGCTCGGGGTGTAGGTGACGGTCGTCGTGTCGGTGTTGGGCGAGCCAGGGCCGCACGGGTCGGCTGTCTGGCCGGCGAAGTTGACGGAGCCCTTCGTCGGCGCCGTCACGAGCGAGAAGGTCAGCTGACACGTCTCCGCGTCGGAGCCGGAGAGGGCAACCGGTCCGGGTGCGTCCTCGGTGATCGTCTTGCTGGTGTCGTTGGCCGTCGGCGGGGTGTTGACGGCCGTGACATTGAGGGTGACCGTGGCCGGCGCGGATGGACCGGACCCGTCGTTGACCGTGAACGTGAACGAGTCGGAGCCGGTGTAGCCGTCGTCGGGGTGTAGGTCACGGTCGCGGTGTCGGTGTTCGGATTGCCGGTCGCGCAGCCGGCCGGGTTGGTCGGAGCGTTGACGGTCCCGTGACCCGGCTGGGTCGTTACGAACGTCAGGTCGCACGTGTCGACGTCGGTTCCGGTGAGGCTGATGACCTTGGGCGTGTTCAGGGTCGTCGAGGCGCTCGTCGCCTGGGCGGTCGCTGGGTCGTTGACCGCGCTGATCGTGATCGAGGCCGTCGCCGCGGGCGAGTCGACCGTCCCGTCGTTCACCTTGTAGGTGAACGTGTCGGCGCCGGTCGCGTTCGCGCTCGGGGTGTAGGTGACCGTCGTGGTGTCGGTCTTGGGTGAGCCGTTGACGCACGGGTCGACAGTCTGGCCGGCGAAGTTGACGCGTGCCCTTCGTCGGCGCCGTCACGAGCGAGAAGGTCAGCTGGCACGTCTCGGCGTCGGAGCCTGAGAGGTTGACCGGACCGGCCGTGTCCTCGGTGATCGTCGCGCTCGTCGGTTGGCGATCGGCGGGGTGTTCGAGGGGCCCGCCGGCGGAGTGACGACGAGCTGCGGGTGGTTGGCGCCTTCCTTGCTCGAGAAGATCGCACTGTTCGTGCCCTCGATGGTCAGGCCGAAGCTGACCAGCCCGTTGCCGCCGACGGCACCATTGAGGGTGATCTCGTTGTAGCCGTTGAGCGTCGGGACCGCCGCCTGGCCGACCTGGGTACCGCCCATCGACGGGCTTGTTGGTCCAGTTGATCGTTCCCTCGCCCCAGGCCGTGTCGGTGACCGGGAAGACGTGGACGATGTTCGGGCTGGCATCGGTCGCGTAGAGGCGGAGCTTGACCCCGGACGGGGCGCCGCTCAGACCGGTCACGTTGAACCGCAGGTAGCTGCGATAGGTCGTGCTCCCACCTTCGCCGCCGAGCCGGATCGTTGTCGCCGAGCCGTAGTTCGTGCCCGCCGAGTCCGACTTCACCTGGGCGTCGGCCACCGGTTCGAGCGTGATCGGGTTACCGCCGCCGCCGCCGGTCGTAACCGTGATGTAGCCGGTCTTGAGCTCCTGGTCCGAGCCCGCGCCGTTGGTCGCGGTCAGGGTCACGTCGTAGGTTCCGGCCGCGCTGTAGACGTGGGTCGGGTTCGTCAACGTGGAGGTGTTGTCGATGGAGGTCGGGTCGCCGAAGTTCCACGCGTAGGTCGGCGTCGGGGAGCCCGTCGATGCATTGGTGAACTGGACCAGGAGCGATGCGGTCCCGGTCGTCGGCGTGGCCGTGAAGTCGGCCTGCGGTGCGACCGGACTCGTAACCGTGATGAAGGCGGTCTTGATCTCCTGGTCCGAGCCTGAGCCGTTCGTAGCGGTCAGTGAGACCGTGTACGTCCCCGGGCCGTTGTACGTGTGACTCGGGTTCGTTGCCGTCGACGTGTTGTCGATGGACGTTGGGTCGCCGAAGTCCCAGGCGTAGGTCGGGGCCGGCGAGCCTGTCGATGCGTTCGTGAACTGGACCGCCAGCGGGGCGACCCCGGTCGTCTGGTTGGCCGTGAAATTGGCCACGGGCACGGCGGGACCGCTCCCGGCGAGCGTGTCGTGATCGTGCCAGTAGAAGTCGGTGGGGTCGTTCGAGGCGAGGACGACGAGCCCCGTCGTCGAGTTGACGTTCTGCTTCGTCGAGGTCGCGTTGTTCTGACCGTTGCCGACGTTCGTAACGTCGCGGATCACCGGTGTCCCGAGACCCGACACGAACGCGATCGACGTCATCGGCGAGGTCTTCTCGTAGATGGTCCCGCCGCTCACCCCGGTCGTGTCGGGCGGGGTCGGGCCGGTGAGGAACGCGTGGATCACGCCGGCCGACTCGTCGAGCACCACGATCGGTCGGGTGTGCGTGCTGCCGGTGCCGACCGTGTAGTGGGACCAACCCCCGCCCGATGCGCGGACGTGGAGGACCATCTCAGGGAGCGAGCCACTGTCGTTGCTCGTCTTGACCATCGCGTAGACGCGGCCGGTGGAGTCGGCCTTGAGGTTGATGTGGTCGTCGGCCGGCCGCGGGTTCGACGAACCGCCCGGCGCGATCACGGTTTCCGCCGTCCAGTCCGTGGCCGCGTCCCCTGCCCCGTCGACATGCCAGGCGAAGTAGTCCTTGAGGTCGTCCTGGTTGCTCCAGAACACGCCGATCCGGGCGGTCTGCCCCGACGGCTTGAAGGCGATGATCGACGAGATGTCGTCGACGTTCGTCGTCACGCCGACGCCCTGGACGCCGACTGGCAGGATCTGCGGAGTCGACCAGACGGAGTCGCTCGTCGTCGTGTGGTTCGTGTAGACGACGCGGTTGCTCCCGGAGTTCTGGGTCCAGGTCGACCAGAGCCTTCCGGTCGAGTCCTTCGCGATGACGAGCGTCTCCGACCGGATGTTGGCGCGCATCGTGACCGGGAAGCCGCCATCGAGGCTGTAGACGTTCGTGCCAGTGTTGTAGCTGTACCGGTAGAGGCGGGCGGTCCCGCCGGTCAGCGCGCCGCCCTGGCTGAAGTTCTGCGACGCTGCGTAGAGCTTGGTGCCATCCCACAGCATGTCGGCATGGCTGCCGACGCGATCGTCGAGGGCGACCCCGGTGTTCACCCAGGTCTCGGTGCTCGTGTCGAGCCGATAGATGAAGATAGCCGCCGGTCGCACCCCGGAGGCTGCCCCACCAGAAGCCGTCGTTGTACCAGAGCTTGCTCTCCGGCTTCTCGGCGGTCGGCGCGCTGGTCCCGGTCCCGAAGGAGTGGTCCTTGTGGCCGAAGTCGCCCGGCGCCGCGGATGCGACCGCAACGCCGACGGCGGCGAGCAACAGGAGACTCGCCACGGTCGCGCGGGCGACCCTCGTGAGCAGCGGGTTCATCGACGCCCCCCGGCGCGAGTCGCTCGACACACTAGCCCTCATCTTCCCCCCGGTGCCCAAGTCAGGCTCCGGACCGCTTGAAGACGGCAACGACCGTCCACCAGATGATCTTCAGATCGAGCCCGAGCGACATCCGATGCAGGTACTCCGCATCCAGTCGCAGGCGCTCGTCGAAGGTTGCCGCGTTTCGTTCCTTGACCTGCCACAGGCCGGTGATCCCGGGGATCGCCTCGAGCCGCTCGGTGTGCCACAGGTCGTACGTGCTGGCCGCGAACGAGGTCGGGCGCGGCCCGACCAGGCTCATCTGGCCACGCAGCACGTTGAACACCTGGGGCAGCTCGTCGAGGCTCGTCTTGCGCAGGAACCGGCCGACCCGGGTGATCCGCGGATCGTCGATGATCTTGAAATCCGGCGGCGGCAGGATGTTCAGGTGCATCAGCGACGCCTTGAGCTCCTCGGCGTCGCGGACCATCGTCCGGAACTTGTACATGCCGAACCGGATCCCGTGCTGGCCCGTTCGCTGCTGGGTGAACAGGATCGGACCGGGCGTATCGAGCCGGATCGCGACCGCGCAGACGAGCAGGATCGGGGCGAGCAGCGGCATCAGCGCGAGGCAGACGACCACGTCGAAGACGCGCTTCACCGGCCGATATCGCTCGGTGCGGGCGACGACCGGAACGGCGGCGTCAGCTCGAAGACTCACGACGGTCCGTAGCGGGGTCATCGGGGACGAGATGCGGGCGGAGGTCGATCACGTCGGCCGACTCGTCCGCCGGCCGGCCGATCCCGACCGGGACCGGGACCGACGGCAGCGGCGCGCCATAGAGCGCCGACAGGAGCGCCCCGCTCGTCAGCCCGTCGACCGGGAAGGTCGCGATCCCCGGATCCGACCCGACCGCGCCCGGCTGGCGGGCCTGGAGCCGCCGAACGAGCAGCTCTGCCGCCGGCCGGTCCGTGTCGGGCAGGAGGAGGTTGACGTCGCCGTGCTCGGACCAGACGCGATCGATCCGGCGCAGGTACGGCGCGATCGCCGTCGCGCGGGTCGTGCCATCCGAGCCATCGGCACCCGGGAGCCGCACGATCGCCATCGATCGCTTGAAGCGGCGCGCACGGGCGAGCTCGCGGTGGACGTCCTCCCAGCCGGTCTGGCTGGCGACCGGCGCGACCATGGTGGGAACCCGGTGGTCGGCCAGGCGGGCACGGTCGAGGAAGATCCCGATCGCCCCGACCACGACGGCCATCACGACCAGCCCGGGGTTGGCGGCGGCCAGGCCCAGGCCGGCCACGACCCCGGCGAGTCCCGCGACGATCGCGCCGATCATCAGTATTCGCCGAGGACGGTGGCTTCGGTGAGACCCAGCGCGGTCGCGGCCGACGTCCGACCGGCCACCACGGCCGGCATCCCGGCCAGGGTCGGAACGGTCGAGCCGACTTCCTCGGGATCCATCCGGCCTCGGCCGAAGCCGACGTAGGTGAAGCCCGCCCGGGCCAGCACGTCCGGCGGAAGGGCGTTCCGGCCGTCGACGATGAGCGCCTGGCGCATCGTCGCCGCGGCCGCATCCCAGTCGAGTCCGGCGAACTCGGCCCACTCGGTGATGAGGGCCGCCGCGTCGGCGTCGTCGAGCGCCTCGAGCGCCGAGCCGACCACGGTCATGCCCGGGACCGCCGCCGCCGCTCGCTCGCGGGCGCGCTCCATCGGGTCGTACGCGACGACGGTTGCCCCGCGCTCGATGAGCAGCGCCGCCACGGTCAGGGCCGGCGCCTCGCGAAGGTCGTCGGTGCCCGGCTTGAAGGTCAGCCCGAGGAGCGCGATCTTGCGGTCGACGAGATCGCCGCCGGTCAGCTCCGCGAGGCGGTCGACGAGCTCCGTCCGCTGGTCGTGGTTGATCCGGTCGACGGCCGCCAGGAGGGGCGTCTCGACTCCGATCCGGGCCGCGTTGCGGACGGTCTGGGTGACCTGGTGGGGCAGGCACGATCCGCCGTACCCGACACCGGCCTTGAGGAAGCTGCCACCGATCCGGGCGTCGTAGGCCATCGCGCCGACGACCTCGTCGACCCGGCCGCCGTAGGCGTCGCACAGGCGGGCGAGCTCGTTGGCGAACGAGATCTTCGTCGCCAGGAAGAGGTTGGCACCGAGCTTCGAGAGGGAGGCGTCGACCCCGCGCATGACGATGATCGGAGCGTCGACCCGGTGATAGACCCGGCGAACGGTCCGGACCCCGTGCCCGTCGGGGTCGCGGATGATCCCCGCGACGACCCGGTCCGGACCGAGGAAGTCGGCGACCGCCTGGCTCTCGCGGGTGAACTCCGGGTTGAGCATCACCGGGACGCGCGGGCGGCCGGCCTGATCGCGGATCTCGTCGACGATCGAGCCGAGCTGGCGCACGAAGTCGGGCGGGATGGTCGAGCGGACCACGAGGACCGAGTCATCGGGCATGAGCGGGACGATCCCGGACAGGCAACGGAGGATGGTGCCGGTCTGCCAGTTGCCCTCGGGATCGGTCGTCGACACGGCGACCATGACGACATGAGCGCCGGCGATCGCCTCGGCCGGACGGCCGCTGAACTTCAGCGTTCCGGCGGACGCGTAGGTCTGGACGAGCTCGTCGAGCCCGGGCTCGTGGAGCGGGACCTGCCCGCCGAGCAGGCTGCTGAGTCGTTCCGGGTCCGCTTCGAGGCCAACGACCTCATGATCCCAACGGGCGAGACCCGCGGCGGTCACCAGACCGACGTACCCGAGCCCCACGACCGTGATCCGCACTGTGCCCTCCCCCGAGGCATGACGCACCCGAACAGCTCACCCTGCTCGCCGATACATCCCTCGTTCCCCTGGACGCGACCTCCCCGGTCGCCGGTGTCGGAGTGAGCGCCTGTCCGGGACCTGCGGGCGTCCGGAACGCGATGTGACGGGCTCGTGCTCTGCTGGGACAGAAGAATCGCTTGGGAGATGAGACCAGTTGCCCGTCCGGAGTACCGAGGTTCCTCGGACGCTCCACCGACCCACGGAGCATAGCGATGCCGACCTTGCGGTCGCAATAACAAACAGGTTGTTCATCATCCGTTAGTACTGTACGGAACGGCACCAGACGCCCTTATCCGGTGCGCCGACGCACCATTCGACCAACCGAACGTCCTATCCCCAGTCCGGCAGATGCCGCTACGATGGGTGGCCCTCCGGAGCGCCGTACCGTGGAGACTGACCATCGACCTGGCGATACCGATCCTGTTCGTCGTCTCGGCGATCGTGTTCGGGCCGCTCTCGGCGTGGCTGGCCGTCGCCCGTGACCGCTCCGCGTCGATGTGGTTCGCATTCGGGCTGCTCCTCGGTCCGATCGCCCCGCTCCTGATCGCGATCGCGCCACCCGGCCGCTGCCGGGTCTGCGGCGCGCGCGGCCGCGGCTGGCTCGACACGTGCGTCGCCTGCGGGTCGCCGCTCGATGGATCGGTCCGAATCGCGGTCGCGATGGCGCCCCAACCGGGAGCTCCCGTGGCCGGTCCGCCCGGGCCGTCGACCGCGGCGCCGCGGACCGGGGCCAACCTGGCGGCGGTCGGCGCGGTCTCGGCCGCGGCAGTCCAGGCGCCGACCACGGTCCCGGCGGCGACCACGGCTTCGACGAGTCGCAGCTCCAGCTCGGGCGAGACCGAGATCCTGGCGACCGGGGTGTTCGTCGGTGGGTCCGTCCACCTGTCGCTCGGCGCCCGCTACGCGATCGCCCGGCGCAAGCGGACGTTCGAGGTCCGAGGCCCGGTCGACGTCGCGCCGGGTGTCCTCCGGCTCGAGCACCCGATGGCCGGGCTCGATGCGACCGTCGTGGCCGATCGCCTGGTGGTCACCGAGAAGACGACCGGCCGGCCGAAGTTCGTCATGGTCTTCCAGTCGATCACCGTCCAGGAAGGCGTCGATCTCGAGGCCGCGTTCGGAGCCCGGCGCAAGCCGCGGGCCGCCCGGCCGCGTGCCTCGTGAGGTTGCCGGGATGACCCCTGTCGAGCAGCGTCCGATGACCGAACCGACCTACGAGACGGGCGGACCCGTCGCGCCGGCGACCGGCGGCGGCCTGGCCGGCGCGTTCGGGCCCGAGGCGGTCGCGGCGGTGCTCTCGATCATCGTCGTCGTGGCCCTCCTCGGGTCGCGCCTGGCGTTCGCCGGTGGCACCGGCGGCCGAGCCCCACGCCGAGCCCGACTGCCGTCGGCAACCGGACGTGCCGACCCGGACGGCTCCGGCCATCGATCCGAGCGCGATCGGCACGCTGCTGTCGGTCGACGAGAACCTGATCGACATAGCCGGCACACCGGGGCTCCAGGGCGAGCTCGATCCTTCGCCGGTCGATGCCAGACGCGGTCCGCAACCTGTTCGCCAACATGAACATCCAGCTTGTCGCGGGCGATGGCGGCGGCGAGGCGGCTGGCGGCCACGCCGGCAGGTGCGCCTCGTCGCGGCCCAGCTGCTCGAGGTCTACGCGAAGCTCGGGGCGATCATCGAAACCACGAGCGGCGTCCAGCTGTCGAGCCAGGCCACGTGGCAGAAGGCTGCGAAGGACGCGGTCGTCACCATCGGATTGCTGCCCGCCCTGGACGCGCAGCTCCGGGCGCTGCTCGTCGCTGATACGAGCCCCAGCCCGACGGCCAGTCTGAGCGAGTCGCCGGCTGCCAGCCCGTCGGTCGGTCCATCGGCGACCGTCGCACCGACACCGACCGCCACACCTCCGCCGTCAACATCGCCTCCACCGGCGACCCCGCCACCGTCGACCGCCCCTCCAAGCCAGCCCTCGATCCCGCCTGCCAGCCCGACGCCCGGTCCCAATGCGATCGTGAACCCGGGCTTCGAGCAGGGCGTCGGGTCGCCGTGGGCGCTCGCGTGAGCGGGACCGCCGTCGCCACCATCGCCCAGGACAACCAGCAGCCTCTCGCCGGGGCGCTGTCGGCCCGGATCGACATCAGCGTCCCGAGCCCGAGTCAGGCCTTGATCTCCCTGCAGCAGGGGGGCTGTCGATCGTGGCGGGCGCGACCTACAACGTGACTCGGTCGCCGCCCGCGCGGCCGCACCGCGCCAGATCCGGATCCGGATCACCGGACCGAACGGCCAGGTGCTCGGCAACGGGTCGAGGTCTTCCGGTCGGGACGTGGTCGGTCCTGAGGCTTCACGATGTCGTCGATCGTCCCGACGGATGCCGGGATTATCGCGATCGACGTCGGAGGCAGCGGCGAGACCGTCTGGCTCGACGACGTGTCGTTCAGCCGGGTCGGAGGAAGCGGCCCCTAGCCGGTCGGAGCGCGCAGCCCACGCTGCCAGGCGACCTGGGCGGCGAGCCCGTCGCGGGCACCGACCGTCGGCCGGTAGCCGAACGCCTCCTCGGCTCGCTTCGTGATCGCCCCGGTCCGGCGCTGGTCGCCGGGCTGGGCCGCGCGCCACTCGATCGTCGGTTCGACGCCGAGGATCTCGGCGATCGTCGCGATCGCCCGGTTGACCGTGATCGACTCGCCGCCACCGATGTTGTAGACGACGCCGACCTCGCCCGCCTCGAGCGCCGCCACGGTCCCCTGCACGGCGTCCGACACGAACGTGTTCGAGCGGGTCTGCTCGCCATCGCCGAAGACGGTGATCGGCCGGCCGTCGAGCAGCGCCTCGATGAACCGGTGGTAGGCCATGTCGGGGCGCTGGCGCGGCCCGAAGATCGAGAAGTAGCGCAGGATCAGCGCCGGGAACCCGAACGTCTCGACGTTGGCCAGCAGGAGCTGCTCGGCGGCCAGCTTGGTCACCCCGTACGGCGAGATCGGCCGGAGCGGCATCGACTCGTCGCCGACCGCCTCGCGTCCGTAGACCGACGACGTCGAGGCCTGGACGAACCGTCGCACGCCGACCGTCCGGCAGGCCTCGACCAGCCTGGCCACGGCCAGGACGTTGCAGTCGAGGTAGGCCTCGACGTCCTGCCAGCTGCGGGGCAGGCCGGGCATCGCGGCTTCGTGGACGACGGCCTCGACCCCGTCGATCGCCGCCACGAGCGGATCGGTCCGGAGGTCGAGCTCATGGAACGTGAACCGGGGCAGCCCGATGAGCGCGGCGAGGTTGCGCTCCTTGACCGGCCGCGGGTAGTAGTCGGTCAGCGCGTCGAGGCCGACGACCTCGTGCCCGTCGGCCAGCAGCCGCTCGGCCACGTGGGAGCCGACGAACCCGGCGACGCCGGTCACGAGGATGCGCATGGCGGCGAAGCCTAGCGGGTTACCTGGATGTCGTCCCAGTCGAGCGCGATCCCCGACCCACCGGGGACCCGGAGGCAGACCCGGTCCAACGGCGCGGTCGGCGGATCGCGCCAGGCGATGCCGGGGACGGACACGAGCGGGCGGCCGGCCGCGTTCGTGATCCGCCAGTCGTAGGTCCGGCTGGCGAGGTGGACGACCACGACCGAGTGGTACCAGATCCCGGCCCGGAACCGGACTGGGGTACGGATCTTGATCGCCCCCTTGATGTAGGCGAACACTCCGCTCCGGCTGAAGCGGACGCTGGCCGCCTGGACGCCGGATCCGTGGACCTCGGTGAGGACGGCATCGAGCGGAGGGAGCCGGGAGATCCGGACCCGGACGTCGACCGTCACGGTCCCGCTCGTCGCGTCGGGGAACGCCTTGCAGGCGCGAACCTCCCCGGCCGAGGCCGGCGCGCTGAGCGAGGCGCTGTTCGACTTGGCCGAGGGGATCTTCCGGATCGTGAACGACCTGGGCGGGTCGCCGGTGTTGAGCTCCCAGCCGATGTCCGGCCGCGCGCCGGCTGGCCATGGGTTGAAGTTGTCGGTGAACACGACCTCCGGGGTTCCGGGCTTTGTCGGCGTCCGGTGCGGTCCGGCTGCGATCCCGGCGCCGAGGTCGATCACGCCGTGGAGGTAGCGACGCGTCACCGGGTCGTAGGCGAGTACCACGAGCCCCGCAGTCGGGCCCGATCGTTCCCTTCGTCGACGTTCCGTTGGTCGTCTCGACCGCGGTCGGATCGGACACGATCGGGCTGCCGATCCCGGACGCGAAGGCCGGGTCGGGCGCGGTGCTTCGCTTGTAGTAGATCGCACCACCCTTCTTCGGCGCGGTCGCGATCCCGTACACGATCTGGCTCGTGGCGTCGAGCGCGACGAGCGGGTCCGCATGCTCGTCCTGGATCCGGCCGAAGAGCGTGCTCGTCCAGGCGGCGGTGCCCGAGCCGTCGGTCGCCCGCTGGAGCATGACGAGCTCAGGCGACTGACCAGTCGAGCTCGGGTCTCCGTCGAGGCCGGTCCTGACCAGCGCGTACAGCCGCCCGTCGGCGGAGGACACGGCCCGGAACTCGCCCTTGGCCATCCCCCGCCCCGACAGCGCCACCTCGGGGGCCGACCAGGCCGCGTCGGGATCACCGTCCTCGTGAGTGCTCAGGTAGAACGACCCGTTGGCGATGCTGCTGAACATCACCCCGACCTGGGTCGCGCCGACCGGCAGCACCTGGGCGACGTCGTCGACGCTGACGCCGCTGCCGGTCACCGGCAGCGGGAACGACTTGCCCCAGAACAGGTCGTCGCCGAGGGTCCGGTTGACGATGATCTGGCCGTCGTCCGCGATGTAGCTCGTCCAGAGCTTGCCGGTGCTGTCCCGGGCCAGGACGATCGAGCCCACGCCGGTGTCGGTGATCCTGATCGGGAAGTTCGGATCGAGGGTGAACCGGCTCGCCTTCGCGTCGAAGCTGTAGCGGATCAGGCGGGCCGCGGCCGACGCCGCCTGGCTCCGGACCGCGCTCGCGATGTAGAGGTGCCGGCCGTCCCACAGGGTGTCGGGCTGGGCCAGCGGCCGCTCGTCGACCATCGTCCCGGTGTCCTCCCAGGCGGCCCCGCCATCGACGAGCTGGTAGATGTGGTAGCTCAGGGTCTTCGGCTCGAGCATGACTGCCCACCACGAGCCCTCCGCGAGCCACAGCTTCGACTGGGTTTTGTTGCCAGTTGGCACCGGCGGTCCGTCGGTCCCGAAGGATTGGTCGAGGTAGGTCCTGGCGACCGGGTCGGGCGGCAGCTGGCCCGTTGGTGCCGGCACGCCGGAGCTCGCACCGGGGGTCGGATTCGGACCGCCGTCGAGCGTGGCTGACGAGCCCAGGGCGGTCCATACGATCGCCACGGTCAGCGCAGCGATCGCCACGAGACCGAACACCTTGAGCCGGTTGGACATCCGCTCCGTTCTCCAGGCCTCCGTCCTCCGAGACCCGGACGGACGCTAGGCGGCGGCGAGTATACGACCCGCGGCCGATGGACCCGGCGGGGACTCGACCCTATAGTGGCCGCGTGCAACAGGTCATTCTCTTTGCCGGGATCGGGGCAACCCTGGGCGGGCTGGCCATCGTCGCAGCGCGCTGGACGTGGACGATCAGCGCCCGGTTGCTGCTCGGCATCATCCCCGGTCTGATCGGCGCGATCGTCGTCGCGGTCTGGCAGACCGATCTCGTGCCCGACGAGCTAGAGTCGTCGCTGCAGCCGATCCTGCTGGGCATTGGGTCATTCGCGATCGGAGCGCTGGTCCTGCTCGAGCTCCGCGCTCGCTGACGGACCAGGTGGAGGACGGACAACCGATGAACCGACGCGACGGATGCCCGACGGCGGCAGCCCGATGACGACCGATTCCGGACCGGAGACCGGCGCCGAAGCGAAGACCGGGCTCGAGGCGGAGACCGACCTCGAGGCGAAGTACCGGGTCGAGCGAGCGAAGTGGGACGCCCATGCCCATCACCACGCCCACGCCGTCGTCGAGCCGAAGGATCTCGTCATTCCCGCCGACGTGACGTTCGACACGTACACCCGGGGCAAGACCCTGTTCACCGGGATGAGCGAGTTCCTCGGGCCCCTCGCCGGCCGCGAGGTCCTCGAATACGGCTGCGGTCTCGGCGAGCTGACGGTGATCCTGGCCCGCAGCGGGGCCAGGGTGACGACGTTCGACATCTCCGAGGCCAGCGTGGACGCGGCCCGCCGGCGGGTCGAGGCCAACGGCGTCGAGGACCAGGTCGAGTTCGCGGTCGCCTCGGCCGAGGCGCTGCCGTTCCCCGACGGTCGGTTCGACCTCGTCGTCGGCAAGGCCATCCTCCACCATCTCGACCCGGTGCTCGGCCCGCGCGAGCTCGCCCGGGTCATGCGCCCGGGCGGACGGGCGGCGTTCTCCGAGCCGATGGGCACGAACCCGCTGCTCAAGTTCGCTCGCGACCACGTGCCCTATCCCGAGAAGCACGAGCGCGGCGCGGACCGCCCGCTGACCAGCTCCGACGTCAAGGCCTGGGCGGTGGGCTTCTCCGAGTTCCACATCCAGCAGGTCCAGCTGCTCAGCATGGTCGAGCGCGCCTTCGGCTTCCGGCGCCGGTTCCGGACGCTGCGCCGGATGGACACGATCCTCCTCGCCCGGATCCCGTATCTCCGCCGGTTCTGCCGCTACGCCATCCTGACCTTCGTCCGCTGACCGAGCCGATGGCCGACGCGGCCGGGCGACCGGTGGACTTCGATCTCCACGGGGCCGTCGGGATCCGGTTGATCGGGGCGACCGGGTCCGACGCGGCCGCGGTCCGCCGCCAGCTGGGCCCGATCGAACGGACCCTGGCCCGTCCGCCGGAGATCGAGATCGAGTACGTCGAACGGCTGCCGGCCGACGGTCCGCTGCGCGCGATCGGGCGCGACGATGCGGCCTTCGACCGGTCGTCGCTCGTCCTTCTGCGCGGCCGGTTCAAGGCGTCGGTCCGGGTGGCGATCCCGTTCGACCGGGTCGGCGGCCCGTGCCGGATCGTGGCCGAGCGCGGGGTCGGGACGATCCCGCTCCTCGTCCCGATCGTCAACCTCACCGCGCTCGGCCGGGACCTCCTGCCGATCCACGCCTCGGCCTTCGTCCATGACGGCCTGGGCGTGCTCGTGACCGGCTGGGCGAAGGGTGGCAAGAGCGAGGTCCTGCTGGCCTTCGCCGCCCGCGGCGCGTCGTACGTCGGCGACGAGTGGGTCTACCTCGCCGATGGCGGCGCACGGATGGTCGGGCTCCCGGAGCCGATCCGGCTGTGGGACTGGCAGCTCCGGGCAATGCCCGAGTTCGCCGCCCGGATCTCCCGCTCGCAGCGGACCCGGCTGGCCTCGACCCGGGCGCTCGGGGCGGCGATCGGCGGCGCGGCCGACGCGCCGGTCGTTCGGACGACGGCGGCCGGTCGGACCCTCCGCCGAGCGCGACCGCATGTCGACCGGCAGCTCGACGTCCAGGTCCCGCCGGCCCGGCTGTTCGAAGGCCGGGTCCTCGCAGCGGGCAGCGGGCTGGATCGGGTGGTCTTCGTCGAGAGCTCCGACGAGCGATCGGATCGTGGTCGAGCCGATCGAGGGAACCGAGGTGGCCCGACGGATGGTCCACTCGATCCGTCACGAGTGGCTCGACCTGTGGACCGCCTATCTCAAGTGGCGCTACGCGTTCCCGGATCGGCCGAACCCGGTCCTCGAGCGGCTCGAGGAGACGCTCGCCGAACGCCTGCTCGGCGCCCTCGCCGGGCGGCCGGCGGTCGCCCTTCGACACCCCTATCCGCCGGACATCCCGGCCCTCGCCGACGCGCTCCTCGGCCACCTCGGCTGAGCACCCTCGTTCGGTGCCGAAGGGCAACGGTTCTTCGCCGATCGGGCCATTCGGGCGGCGCCAAAGGTCCCATCCGGCGGCCAAATCCGTACACTGGGCTCTCCGCGTCGGATCCAGTCGCAGCGCCGCGCGGAGAGGCTGGGGGAATTGTTGCTCACCGACCGTCGGGCGCCGGAACGGGGCGTTCCGGGCTCCGCAGGCCGATGGTGACCGTGGCGCTCGTCGGCCCGGACGGAGCCGGCAAGTCGACGGTGGCCCGACGGGTCGTGGCGACGCTGCCGTTCCCGGCCCGGCGGGTGTACATGGGCGTGAACCTGGAGGCCAGCTCGACGATGCTCCCGACCACCCGCCTGGCGCTCGCGGTCAAGCACGCCCGAGGCGGCCGGCGCGACATGACCGCCCGGATCGGCTCCGGACCCGGCGATCCGGCCCAGCGCAAGCGGGGCGCTGATCGCGGGGCTGCGATCCAGCCTGCGGATGGCCAACTGGATCGCCGAGGAGTGGTATCGCCAGGCGATCGCGGCGTACTACCAGCGCCGCGGCCGGGTGGTCGTCTTCGACCGCCACTTCTTCTGCGACTACTACGCCCACGACGTCGCCGACCGGCCCGGGCGACCGCTGGCCAGCCGGATCCACGGCTTCAACCTGCGGCGGCTCTACCCGCGACCCGACCTCGTCGTGCTGCTCGACGCGCCGGCCGACGTGCTCCACGCCCGGAAGGGCGAAGGAACGGTCGAATCGATCGAGGCGCGACGCCAGGAGTACCTCGCCCAGGCCGACCTGTTCCGCCAGTTCGTCGTGGTCGACGCGCGCCGGCCGACCGACGCCGTGGTCGACGAGGTCCGCGATCGGATCGTCGAGTTCGTCGGCGGCGTGCCGCCGGTCCGGGCCGCGGCCGCGATGCCGGGTGGCGGGCGATGAGGATCCTCGTCGCCAGCCCGATCGATCCCGACGCCCTGGCCGAGCTGCGCAGCCGGCACGACGTGGTCGCCGCCTTCGGGGCCCCCGAGGACGAGCTCCGCCGGCTGGCGGTCGACCGCGAGGCCATCGTCTTCCGGAGCGGCGTCTCGATCAGCTCGGACGTGCTGGCCGCGGCGACCGGGCTGCGGCTCCTCGTCCGGGCCGGTTCCGGCCTCGACAACCTCGACCTCGACCAGGTCAAGCGCCGCGGGATCGACCTGCGCCGGGTCCCGGGGCCGGGCGCCCAGGCGGTGGCCGAGCTGACGTTCGGGCTGATGCTCAGCCTCGCCCGCGGGATCGCCCTCGGCGACCGGCTCCTGCGCCAGGGCCACTGGGCCAAGTCGGAGCTCGTCGGCTACAACCTGACCGGCAAGACGCTCGGGATCGTCGGGCTCGGCTCGATCGGGTCGCGGGTCGCCGCACTCGGCAGCGCCTGGGGGATGCACCCGATCGGCTGCGTCGGTCATCCCGGACCGGACCGGGCGGCGCAGTTCGCGACCCACGGGATCGAGCTGACCGACCTCGACCACGTCCTGGCGGCCGCGGACTTCCTGACGATCCACGTTCCGCTCGGGCCCGAGACCCGCGGGCTCATCGGCGTCGCCGAGCTGGCCCGGATCAAGCCCGGCGCGTTCCTCGTCAACGCCGCCCGTGGCGGCGTCGTCGACGAGGCCGCCCTGTTCGAGCAGCTCCAGCCGGGCGGACGGATCCGGGGCGCCGGCCTCGACGTTCACGTCAACGAGGGAGAGGGCAAGATCTCGCCGCTGGCGAGCCTGCCCAACGTCGTCCTCACACCACACATCGGGGCGGCGACCGTCGACGCCCAGCGTCAGATCGGGCAGGAGGTCGTCGCGATCGTCGACGGCTTCGGTCCGATCGAGAAGGGATCGGACATGGACCACACCACGGCCGGGCGAGCATGAACCGGGCGGACCGGAAGCGAGCCGCCCTGCGGGCCGGGCTGGCCGAGCCGCGGGCGGTCGTCGCGGTCGGCGCCCACGATGCCCTGAGCGCCAAGCTCATCGGCTCGTACGGCTTCGACGCGGTCTGGGTCAGCGGCTTCGGGGTGGCCACGATGGCCCACGCCCTGCCCGACCTCAACCTGACGACGATGACCGAGGCCCTCGACGCGGCGATCCGGATCGACCATGCCACCGAGCTGCCGGTGATCGCCGACGTGGACAACGGCTTCGGGGGCCTGGGCAACGTCGTCCGGACGCTCGTCGAGTACGAGCGGGCCGGGATCTCGGCGATCTCGGTCGAGGACAACCTGTTCCCGAAGCGGAACAGCCTGTACACCGGCGAGTCGAAGCGCGAGCTCATCCCGCGCGACGAGCAGGCGCGCCGGATCAAGGCGGCCAAGCGCTTCCAGGACAGCGACGGGTTCCTGCTCATCGCCCGGGTCGAGAGCCTCATCGCGGGGCATGGGGTCGAGGACGCCTGCGCCCGGGCCGACGCCTACGTCGAGGCCGGCGCCGACGCGATCCTCATCCACTCGCGGGACAAGTCGCTGGCCGAGATCGAGGGGTTCCTCGGCGCCTGGAAGGGGATCGGGTCGGTCCCGCTCGTCGCGGTCCCGACGCTCTTCCCGACCTTCACCTCGGAGCAGCTCTACGGCAAGGGCTTCAACCTGGTGATCCTCGCCAACCACCCGATGCGGGCGGCGGTCAAGGCGATGGAGGAGACCCTCGAGGGGCTCAGCCGGGCGGGCCGGGCGGCCGACGTCGACCCGCACATCGCGACCGTCGACCATGTCTTCGATCTCGTTGGCACGAAGGAGGCCATCGCCCTCGAGGACGAGGTCGGCGGGAGCTGATCCCGTGGCCGAGCGACCGATGAACCCGAGCCACCCGGCGGTCGTCGTCGCGCTCGACTGCATCACCGGGCTCCAGACCGCCCGGATCCTCGCGGCACGCGGGGTGCCGGTGGTCGGGCTGGCGGCCGATCGAGGCCACTTCTGCGCCCGGACCCGAGCCGTCCGGCGCGTCATCGAGGGCCCGACGTCGGGCGAGGCGCTGGTCGCCAACCTCGAGCGGCTGGGGCCGGAGCTCGGCGATCCGGCCCGCGGCGGTCCGGCCGTGCTCGTGCCCTGCTCCGATGCTTCCGTCCTGGCGATCTCGGCCGGGCGCGAGCGCCTGGCACCGTGGTACCGCTTCGTCCTCCCGGCCCACGACGTCGTCGAGCTGCTCATGGACAAGATCCGGTTCACCGAGCACGCCCAGGCGACGGGGCTGGCGATCCCGCCGACCCGCGTCCTGCGGAACCGGGCGGAGGCCGAGGCCGCCGCGGCCGAGCTGGCCTTTCCGGCGGTCGTCAAGCCCGGTCTCAAGACGGCCCGCTGGCAGGCCGCCACGAAGGCCAAGGTGTTCCGGGTCGAGAACGCGGCGGAGCTGCTGGCGACCTACGACCGGTGCTCGGCCTGGGCGGACGTCCTGATCGCCCAGGAGTGGATCGACGGGGGCGAGTCGGACCTCTACTCGTCGAACGTCTACTTCGACCGCGACTCGCGCCCGCAGGTCACGTTCATCGCCCGGAAGATCCGCCAGTGGCCGGTCGGGACCGGGACGAGCTGCCTCGGCCAGGAGATCCGCAACGACGCGGTCCTCGACGAGTCCATCCGGCTGTTCGGCAGCGTCGCCTACCAGGGCCTCGGCTACCTCGAGATGAAGCGCGACGCCCGGACCGGGAGGCACTTCATCATCGAGCCGAACATCGGCCGGCCGACGGGCCGCTCGTCGATCGCCGAGCGGGGCGGGGTCGAGCTGCTGATGACCGCCTACCGGGATGCGCTCGGCGAGCCGCTCCCGACGGCCAGGACCCAGCGCTATCGCGGGGTCAAGTGGATCTACTGGCGCCACGACCTCCAGGCGGCGCTCGTGGCCGCCCGGCGCGGCGAGCTGTCACCCCGCGCCTGGTGGCGGTCCGTCCGTGGCCCGAAGATCGAGGCGGTCGGCTCGTGGCGGGACCCGGTCCCGTTCCTCGTCGATGCGTGGCGGACGCTGGCCGCCGGCGGAGGGCGGGTCGCCCGGCGACGTCCGGCCGCCCGCCCGGCGGACCCGGGCAAGGCCGGCGTGAAGGCCTGATGAGCGGAGCCCGCAGCGCCGCGATCGCCGTCGCCGCCACCCCGGCGTTCGGCGGGATCGTCCGTGCCCTCGAGGCCGTCGATCGCGACCGGCCGGACGTCCTGCCGGTGCTGACCTACCACCGGGTGGCCGAGCCCGACGACGAGCACTACCCGGGCCTGATCAGCGCGAGCCCGGCCGGCTTCGCCGAGCAGGTCGACGCGCTCCGGCGGCGGTTCTCGTTCGTCGGCCTCGATGCGGTCCTCGACCGCCAGGCCGGCGGACCGCCGATCCCGGCCCGCTCGATCCTGCTCACGTTCGACGACGCCTACCGCGACTTCGCCGAGTCGGCCTGGCCGGTCCTCCGCGAGCGCGGGATCCCGACCGTGCTGTTCGTCCCGACGGCGTTCCCCGACCGGCCGACCGCGTTCTGGTGGGACCGGCTGTACGCGGCGCTCCTGGCCACCGACCGGGTCGAGCCACTCGAGTCGCTCGGCCTCCGGGCGCCGCTCGCCACCCGGACCGACCGGGTCGCGGCGTTCCGGGCGCTCCGCGGGCGGCTCAAGCTCCAGGCCCACCGGGCGGCGATGGCGGAGGTCGACCGGCTCGTCGACTGGCTCGGCGGCCGCCCGCTCGGGTCGTCGGTCCTCGGCTGGGACGAGCTCCGCCGGCTGGCCGCCGAGGGCGTGTCGCTTGCCCCGCACTCGCGTACCCATCCCCTGCTCGAGCGGGTCGAGCCGGCCGAGCTCGACGAGGAGATCGCGGGCTCGAGGGCGGACCTCGTCCGCGAGCTCGGCTCGGCCCCGGCGGCCTTCGCCTATCCGAGCGGCAGCCACACCGACGCCGTCGTCGCCCGCACCGAGGCGCTCGGGATCCGGGTGGCATTCACGACGATCCGGGGGGTCAACGACCTCCGCCGGGCCGACTGGCGGAGACTCCGCCGGATCAACGTCAGCGGGCGCTCGAGCCCGGCACTCATCCGGGCCCAGGCGCTCGGCTGGCTCGCCCGATGAAGCGGGCGTCGACCTTGTTGATGGTAGGCTGCGGACCCGAACGACCGTGCCGTCACGGACTGTCGCGTCCGCTCGATGGAGGAACATAGGTGGAGCTCTCCGGATACTTTGCGGTCGCGCGACGCTGGTGGTGGACGCTGCTGGTGGCCGCATGGGTGGCCGGGCTCGCCGGTTTCTACTTCGCGAGTCGGATCGATCCGACCTACGAGTCGACGGTCGAGCTGGTCGTCGGTCCGATCAACACCGATGCCGACACCCTGCGTGGGGCCGGCCTGATGATCCAGACCTACGGCCAGCTCGCGACCACCGAAACGGTCCTCACCCGCACGCTCGGCGACCTGGGCCTGGACATGCCAGCCCGGCCTGCTCGCGGCCAACACCCGGGTCACGGCCAACGACGCCACTCGATTCCTGACGATCCGGGTCCAGGACGGCGACCCGCAACGCGCTGCGCGACCTGGCCAACGGCCTCGCCGCGACGATGATCGACATCTCCCGCGAGGGTGGGGTGAACCGGCCCGATGGCTCGATCCAGATCGTCGATCCGGCCGACCCGAACCCGAACCCGATCGCCCCGCAGGTCTCGCTGATCGTCCTCCTGGCGACCGCCGCGGGGATCCTCGCGGCGATCGTCCTCGTCCTCCTGATCGAGTACCTCGGCCGGAGCATCCGGAGCCGCGAGGAGCTGGCCCGCCTGGCCGGCGCGCCCGGTCCTTGGCTCGGTGCCCGCTCCGCGCGGAGGACGCCCGGTGCCGAAGGACCTCGTCGACGAGTCCTCGTCCGCGGCGACCGTCTACCGGGTGCTGGCCGCCCGGATCGTCTACGGCGACCCGACCGACATCCTCCACAGCGTCGCCGTCGTCGACGCCGAATCGGACACCGGCTCGGCGGTCGTGGCCGTGAACGTGGGCCGCGCCCTCGCCCGGCTCGGGCGCCGGGTGATCCTCATCGACGGCGGCAGCCGCGACGGCCTCGCCCCGCTGTTCGGCGTCGAGCCCGCGCCCGGCGTGCGCGACATCATGAACCGCGAGATCCAGCCCAGGTCGGCGATGCGGATGATCGGCGAGCGCCTTGCGCTCGTCCCGGCCGGCTACGAGGGCGGCGAGCTCATCGACCCCGAACGGGCCAAGGCCGTGCTCAACGAGCTGATGGCCTACGCCGACGTCATCGTCGTCGCGACGCCGCCCGTCCAGGCCGGCCCGGCCGCGCTGTCGTGGGCCCGGGCGGTCGACGGCACCGTCCTCGTCGCTCGTCGCGACCACGCCCGACGGGAGGACGTGGCGGCCGCGGCCGAGACCCTCGTCCACGTCGGCGGCAGCCTCATCGGGACGATCCTCGCCGAGCGTCCGGCGCCGCTCTCCGTGGCTGTTCGGGCGCGGCCGCTCGGGCTCGTCCCGGGTGGTCGCCGTCGCGCCGACACCGATGGCCAAGCCGACGCCGATGGCCAAGCCGATCGTGTCCCCGCCGCCGGTCGCGCCGGCCCCGGGCTCGACCCAGCTGTCGTCGGCGTACCGTCCGGCACCGAGCCCGATGGCCGACGCCACCGGCCCCGACCCTCCGCCCGGCGATCGTCCGGGCAAGCGCACCGGTCGCGGCGTTCTCGGTCGCCCCGCCGGAGGTCAGCCCGGTGGCGTCGATCACGCCGGTCGAGCCGCCGCCCGTCGCGCCGGTCGTCGAGCCCGAGCCGATCGACGCCGTCGAGCCGGTCGTCGAGGACGCACCGCCCCCCGCCGGCCCCGAAGCGCTCGTCGGCGACGACCAGCCGATCGACCACGTCACGGGCTCGGCCGGCGAGTCGATCGACGACGTCGCGGAGCGGTCCGAACACCACTTCCTGAGGCGACCCGAGTGCGCGTTCTGGTCACGGGCGGAGCCGGCTACATCGGATCGGAGACCGTCCGGCGGCTGGCCGCTCGCGGTCACGAGCCGGTCGTGCTCGACACGCTCGAGCGCGGTCATCGGGCCGCCCTCGACGGAGCGCCGCTCGTCGTCGGCTCGATCGCCGACGAAGCCCTGGTCGAGGCGACGATCCGCGAACACGGCATCGAGGCGGTCATCCACTTCGCCGCCCTGAAGTCGGTCGAGGACTCGCTGCGCGACCCGGCCGCCTACTTCGCGACGAACGTCGGCGGCTCGTTCGCGCTCGTCCAGGCGATGGCCCGGAGCGGGGTCCGGCGGCTCGTCTACTCGTCGTCGTGCGCGGTCTACGGCACGCCGTCCTCGCTGCCGGTCAGGGAGACGAGCGAGCTCCACCCGGAGAACCCGTACGGCGAGACGAAGCTCCTCGTCGAGCGCGCGCTGGCCTGGCTCGCCGGCGCCGGCTTCAGCGCGATCAGCCTGCGCTACTTCAACGCCGCCGGAGCCGCCTTCGACGGGCGCCACGGCGAGGACTGGACCGATGCCCCGAACCTCGTCCCGGTCGTCGTCAAGGCGACCCTCGGTCTCGGGCCGCCGGTCCGGGTCCTCGGCTCCGACTATCCGACGCCCGACGGGACCGCGATCCGCGACTACGTCCACGTGGCCGACCTCGCCGACGCTCACCTCGCCGCCGTCGAGGCGGTCGGCGACGGCCTGGCGGCCACCGTCCTCAACCTCGGGACCGGGGTCGGCTCGTCGGTCCGCGAGGTGATCGAGGCGGTCGGCCGGACCGCGAACCGGACCGTGCCGACGATCGAGGCGCCGAGACGCGCCGGGGACCCGGCGGCGATCTGGGCGGACGCGTCGCTCGCCGAGGCGGTCCTCGGCTGGCGGGCGAGCCACGGTCTCGAGGCGATCGTGGAGACGGCCTGGCGCTGGCATTCGACCCACCCCGACGGGTACGGCCCGGCATCGGCCGGGACGGAGGCCGTGCCGGCGGCGGAGCGACGATGAGCGCCCTCGCCGCGTCCACCGACCCCGCTCCCGCGGTCGCCGACGATCCGGTTCCCGGCGGGCACCCGCAACGCGCCGCCGCCGCGCTCCGGGTCGGCTACGTCATGTCCCGGTTCCCGAAGCTGACCGAGACGTTCGTCCTGTTCGAGATGGCCGCCGTCGAGCGCCAGGGCGTCGAGATCCGGCTGTTCCCCCTGCTCCGCCAGCGCGAGGCGACGATGCACCCGGAGGCGGCGCCGTACGTCGCCCGGGCGACCTACCTGCCGTTCGTCTCGGGCGCCATCCTGGCCAGCCAGTGGCACTTCCTCCGGCGATCGCCGCGACGCTACCTCGGCACCCTCGGGGCGATGCTCAGCGGAACCTGGCGGAGCCCGAACTTCCTGCTCGGCGGGATCGGGATCTTCCCCAAGGTCGCCCATGCCGCCCGACTGATGGAGCGCGACGGCGTCGACCACGTCCACTGCCACTTCGCCACCCATCCGGCCCTCGCCGGCTGGATCGTCCACCGGCTGGTCGGCATCCCGTACTCGTTCACGGCCCACGGCTCCGACCTCCACGTCGATCGGACGATGCTCTGCCAGAAGGTCGCCGAGGCCGCGTTCACCGTCACGATCTCGGACGACAACCGGGCGGTCTTCGAGCGCGAGTGCGGTGGCCCGATCGACACCCTCGAGGTGATCCACTGCGGGGTCGACACGAGCGTCTTCCACCCGATCCCGCGGGTGGCGGACGCCGCCGCTCCGCTCGAGATCCTGTCGATCGGCACGCTCCACGAGGTCAAGGGCCAGACTCATCTCGTCGAGGCCTGCCGCCGCCTGGCCGCCGACGGGGTCCCGTTCCGCTGCCGGTTCGTCGGGGAGGGACCGGACCGGCCGGCACTCGACCGACAGGTGGCCGCCGCCGGCCTGACCGACCGGGTCGAGTTCCTCGGCCGCCGGACGCGCGCCGAGGTCGCGACCCTGATCGGCTCGAGCGACGTGCTCGTCGCGCCGAGCGTCCCGACCAGGGGCGGCAAGCGCGAGGGCATCCCGGTCGTCCTCATGGAGGCGATGAGCGCCGGACTGCCGGTCGTCGCCAGCGCGCTGTCGGGGATCCCCGAGCTCGTGGTCGACGGATCGTCCGGGCTGACCGTCCCGCCCGGCGACGCGGCCGCCATCGCCGCGGCGCTGGGCCGTCTCCACGACGATCCGGAGCTCCGCATCCGGCTCGGGATCGCCGCCCGCGAACGCGTCCTGGCCGAGTTCGACGTGGATCGCAACGCGGCCCGCCTCGTCGAGCGGTTCGCGGCCGTCGCCGCGCAGGGCAACCCGGCCGGCCGAGCGGCCGAGGCGAGCCGATGACCCGGCTCGCCTTCTGGCTGGCTCTCGGGACGATCGCCTACACCTACGTCGGGTTCCCGCTGCTCGTGCTCGCCCGGGCGTCGCTCCGCCCGCGACCGGTGCGGTCCGCGCCGATCGAGCCGAGCGTCAGCGTCGTGATGGCGGCGAGGAACGAGGCAGCCGGGATCGCCGGCCGTCTCGACAACCTGCTCGCGCTCGACTACCCGCCCGACCGGCTCGAGACGATCGTCGCCTCGGACGGGTCGAACGACGCGACCGTGGAGATCGCCGCGGGCTATGCCGATCGTGGCGTCCGCGTGCTCGCGCTCGATCGGGTCGGCAAGGCCGACGCGCTCAACGCCGCCGTGGGCGCGGCGACGGGTGAGATCGTCGTGTTCACCGACGCCAACTCGATGTTCGAGCCGGGGGCCCTCCGGGGGCTCGTGGCGCCGTTCGCGGATCCTGAGGTCGGTGGCGTGGCCGGCGACCAGCGCTACCTGCCCGCCGGTGGAGCCGACCCGGATGCAGCCGGTGAACGAAGCTACTGGGACCTGGACCGGCGGGTGAAGCTGGCCGAGAGCTCGTCCGGGAGCACGGTCTCGGCGACCGGCGCGATCTACGCCATCCGGCGCGAGTTGTTCGAGCCGGTCCGAACCGGCGTCACCGACGACTTCATCACCTCGACGGCGGTGATCGCGCGGGGGCGGCGGCTCGTGTTCGCGCCCGAGGCTGTCGCCTGGGAGCCGGTCGCCGGGTCGAACCGGCTCGAGTACGGCCGCAAGGTCCGGATCATGACCCGCGGGCTGCGCGGCGTTGCCGCCCGGCGGGCGCTCCTCGACCCGCGCCGGACCGGCTTCTACGCGGTCCAGCTCGCCTCGCACAAGATCCTCCGCCGGGTGATGGCGGTGCCATTGCTGATCGTCGCCGCGAGCGCGGCCGTCCTCTGGCCGGAGGGCGCGCTCTATCGGCTCGTCGCGCTTGGCGCGGCGGGGCTGACCGCGCTGGGCGGCCTCGGGCTGGCGGCGCCGCGGTCGCGGCTCGGCCGCCAGCGGCCGGTCGGCCTGGCCGCGTTCTTCGTCCTCGTCAACGTGGCCTCGCTCCAGGCGATCTACAACCTGGCGACCGGGCGACGGATCGACCGCTGGGAGCCCGGCCGCCACGCCGGTGACGTGGCCACCTCAGCGGACGGGTCGGCCGCCGGGGCAGCCGGCGCGGCGCCCGGGACGATCCCGGCCGCCGGTCCCGACCCGATCGAGATCGGAGCCGGCCGGTGAGCGACCGCAGCGCGATCGTCCGGCCGCCGACCCCTGTCGTCCGCTCGAGGCCCCAGGTCGATCCGCGGTTCCGGTGGCCGCCGGTCATCGTCGCCATCCTGGCCATCGCAGCCTGCGCGGCCATCGGGGCAACGGCGGCCGAGCGCCCGGTGATCGTCATCGCCGGCCTCGTCGCCCTGCTCCTCGGGCTGGCCGCGCTGATCCGGCCCGAGGTGGCGACCCTCGTCGTCATCTTCCTGCTCTACAGCAACGCCGCCGTCATCGCGGTGACCCGGTTCGGGGCGCCGGTCTTCGTCGGGGCGATCGTGCCGATGATCCTCGTCGTCCCGCTCGGCTACGAGCTGCTGATCCGGCGCCGGCCGATCATCATCACCCCGGCCTTCCCGTGGATCGCCCTGTTCCTGCTCGTCCAGATCCTGGGCACGCTGTTCGCTCGCGACATGATCGCGGCGACCGACGAGCTGGTGACGTTCCTGCTCGAGGGGATCGGGCTCTACCTCCTCGTGGTCAACGTCGTTCGCAGCCCATCGGCCCTGCGCAACGCGGTCTGGGCGCTGATCGCGGTCGGGGCGTTCCTCGGCGCGCTCTCGGTGTTCCAGGTGATCACCGGGACGTATTCGAACGACTACCTCGGGTTTGCCCAGAACGACGCGACGAACGACGTCGGGCAGGCCGTGTCGGGCCTGAACCGGCTGGCCGGCCCGATCGGCGAGAAGAACCGCTACGCCCAGGTGATGCTGATGCTGGTGCCGCTCGCCCTGTTCCAGGGCTGGACGGAGCGGGGGCGCCTCCTGAAGCTGGCGGCGTTCGGGGCGGCGGTCCTCATCTCGGCCGCCGTGATCCTGACCTTCTCACGCGGCGGCGCCGTCGGATTCGCCCTCGTCATCGTGATCATGACGGCCCTCCGCTACATCAAGCCGATCCAGCTGTTCGTCGTCCTCGTGCTGGCTGGCTCGCTCCTGATCGCCGTGCCCCAGTACGCCGACCGGTTGACCTCGCTGAGCGCGATCGTCGATGCCGTGACCGGAGGCGACGCCTCGAATGCCGACACCTCGATCCTCAGCCGGGCCACCGAGAACCTCGCGGCACTGAGCGTCTTCGCCGACCATCCGATCATCGGCGTCGGGCCCGGCCAGTTCAGCTCGTACTACCAGCAGTACGCCGACGACATCGCGATCGCCGTTCGGACCACCGACCGGCAGGCCCACAACCTCTACCTGGCGACCGCGGCCGACACCGGGATCCTGGGCCTCGTGTGCTTCCTGATGGTCCTGTTCACGACGCTCTGGGAGCTGGCCAAGGCGCGCCGCAAGTGGCTCGGCAAGCGGACCGACCTGGCGAACATGGCGACCGCCTTCAGCCTGTCGGTCGTGACCTACATGACGACCGGCCTCTTCCTCCACCTGTCGTACGAGCGCTACTTCTGGCTGATCATGGCCCTCGCCGGGGCGACGGCCGCCATCGCCCTGGCCGTGCCCGATCCGGACGACCATGACTCAGCGGCTGCGGTCGGACGGTCGCCCGTCAGCCCGGCGGCGTTGCTGCCTTAAGGTTCGGTTCGCTCATCCGAGGCGAGGACGGGCCGAACAGGCGCCTGAGGAGGAAGTACTCGGTCACCGGCCGGTCGTCGAGGATGAGCGGTGCCGTCCCACCGAACGCGTCGACCTTGGGGCCGCTGATCCAGGGCAGGCCCTCGACCTCGCTCGCCCAGGCGTCGACCGTGGTCAGCTCGTTGTCCGGCGTCGCGATCAGGTCGTCGAGGATCCCGGCCCGGCCGAGGACCGCCCGGACGTTCGCCGGATCGAGGCTGATCGGTGCCTCTGAACCCAGCATATAGACGCCCTGCTGGTGCGGGCTGAACGCCAGGAGCACGTTCGGGAAGACGCTCTTGTACGTGCGCACGTGCGATCGGAACTCGTCGACCGACTGCGACGCCGGCATCCACTCCATCATCACGCCGCCCTCGGTCAGCCGCTTCGAGGCGGCCTCGTAGAACTCGCGTGAGTAGAGCACGGACGTGCCGGAGCTCTCGATCGGCGGCGGCGGATCGACGGCGATCAGGTCGTAGCGGTCCTTGCTGAGCTCGACGAAATTGCGGCCGTCGGTGATGGAGAGTCGGCCGCGCGGGTCGCCCAGGACCCGGTCGGCGTCGGGATAGAACCAATGGAACATCCCAGGGACCGATGGCACGAGCTCGACGCCGTCCACCTCGAGACCCGCCTGGAGGCCGGCCCGGTAGGCGGACCCCATCCCGAAGCAGATCACGAGCAACCGGTGGGCGCTCGGTCGGGTCATCAGCGGCAGGTAGGTCATGAGCTTCGCATCGACCCGCAACCGAGTCATGCCGGTGCCGCCGACGAGGAGCTGGCGGGCAGCCTCCGATCCGCCTGCCTGGACGGCGGCGATTTCGTCCTCGGCGGTCTCGAGCAGGGCGTTCGTCCGGCCGAGCCGGGTCGCGCCCGGATCGACGGTGAGCCGGTTCGGGACGACCATGCCGAGCACGGCGACGACGGCCAGGCCGCTCCCGACGAGCGCCAGCCCCCGCCGGACGGCGGTCGACCGGTCCGTTCCCCGGGATAGCAGGATCAGGCCGGTCGCGATGTTGAGCAGCGCGAGCAGGACGATCGCCCGGAGCGAGCCGATCGTCGGGATCAGCACGAATGGCACGATGAAGGTGCCGCAGATCGCGCCGACCGTGTTGGATCCGAGGAGGAGCCCCGTGTCTCGCCCGATCCTGCCCGCCGCCGTGCCAACGAGGCTCGAGGCGAGCGGCAGGGTCGCACCGATGGCCAGCGTCGCCGGCAGGACGGCCAGGATGACTCTCGGGATGAACGGGACCCCCGGGACCTGGCCGCTGAGGATCACCGTCCCGCCAAGCACGAGCGCCGCGATCAGGAGCTGGATCGCCCCGAGGGTCGCGATGGCTGCGACCGAGCCGCGCATCCGGCGGGAGATGATCAGCGCGCCGACGGCGATGCCGATCAGGAAGATCGACAGGATGAACGTGAAGACGTACGTCGTGTTGCCCGAGCCGGAGGCCAGGAGTCGGGTCCAGAGGACCTGGTATCCAAGCGAGGTCGCCCCCGAGACGAAGGCGACCGCGATCGCGATCCGGTGGATCCAGGGGTCGGCGGCGATCTCGCTCCCCGCGACCCCGCCCTCGGGGTCGTCGGAACCGGCGACGGCGGCAGCCAGTGAGGTAGCCGGCGCGCTCCGTGCTCCGGCCGCCGCGGTGACGGCGCTCCCGGCAGCTCCCGTCGCGGTGTCGGCGATCAGGGCATCGGTCGCCGACGGATCGACCGCCGCCGGCGCGGCTTCGTGGCCTCGACGACGGTCGATCGTCAGCGCCGCCAGGCCCGCCGTGGCCGAGCCTACCGCCCCGATGACCAGGGTGAGGGTCAAGCCGACGAGCTCGATGAGCAGCAGGCCGGCCACCAGCGTGCCGACGACGGCCCAACCGTGTTCGCCGCGTAGAGCACCCCGAATGAGCGGCCGAGCTCGGCACGGTTTCGAGCGAGGTAGCGGGAGAGCGTCGGCAACGTCGCGCCCATCAGGATGTCGCCGGCGCGAGCGCGAGCAGGGCGAGCCCGTAGCGGATCAGCTGCAGGAGGGTGGGGGTCCCGGCGAGGCTGGCATAGCCGGACCGGTACAGCTCGTGGAGGCCCCGAAACAGCAGCGGCGTGATCAGGACGACCACGACGAGGACGAGCTCCAGCATTCCGTACAGGCGGAGCGGCCGACGGACCCGGTCGGCGATCCGACCACCGATCACGCTGCCGATCGCGATCCCGCCGAAGTAGCCGGTCAGGATCGCCGAGATCGCCTGGGTCGTGTTGCCGAAGACGAGGACGAGCTGGCGTGCCCAGACGACCTCGTAGACCAGCCCGGCCGCGCCGGACAGGAGCAAGATCGCCAGAATCGCTCCCCGACCGCGGTCGATCGTCCGAGGGTCGGCCAGCTCGAGGCGCTCGAGGCGCGGCCTCATGAGCTCCGCGAGCACCGGACCGACCGCGAGGAGGAGCGACCCGATCGCCAGCGAACGCATGGCGCCGGCCGACCACGCGGCCGGCAGCGTCCCGATGAGGAGGCCGAGACCGAGCTGGGTCAGGGCCAGCAGCGAACGGCGCCGACAATGAACCCACGGATGGGGGCGGCCACGAGCCGCCAGGGGGCCGCAGGCGCGGCTGAGGCGCCGCGCCAGCTCGCGGCCAGCGTGAGGGCGATCGCGGTCAGGATCGCGGCGAGGACCAGCCGACCCGGCGATCCGCCACGAACCCGATCCCGCGGACGACCTCGACCATGAGCGCGAACACGACGACGTTGAGCAGCACGCTGATGGCGAGACGAACCACGCAACCTCCGGGCAGGGGCGACGCCGCGGACGCGGGCCGCCGAGAAGTCTAGCCGAGGCTCATCCTTCGGGCTGGCCGTGGCGCAGCGGCGCCAACCGTCGGGCTCGTCAACCGCCGATCCGGCGCTGCTCAACGGCAGTCGGATCCCGCCACCCGGTAGAGGTAGAGGGGCTCGTGGCGCCCCGCGACGAGCAGGCGGCGGTAGGCAGCCGGATCGGCCTCGATCAGGGTCAGGTCGGGCCGGTCGAGCGGGGATGCCGAGACGAGCCCGCACAACCGGAACGACGGCCACCAGGCGTCGTAGCGGCTCCAGCCGGGCGGCGCCTTGGCATTCGGCGAGGCGACACCGGTCGCATGGAAGGCGACCCACTCGAGGCCGGCGTCGACGGTGCCGGGCGCCATCCCGTGGGCGACCGCCCGCTCGCCCATCTCCCAGCGGGCGGCGTCGAACGCATCGGCGTAGACGAGCAGGACGAGCGACGTCGCTCCCAGCCCCGCCAGCAGGATGCCCGACAGGCCGATCGCGAGTCGATCGAGGGCGAGCGCGGATCGAGGGGTGCCGCGCCGGGCTCCGGTTCCGCCCCGACTGGCCGCTCGACCTGTTGAACCGAATCAGGTCGGCAGAGGAGCAAGGCGTACAGCGGCAGGACGAGGAGCCAGAGGTACCGGTCGTAGGTGGTGACCACGAACCCCCAGCTGAAGATCCCACCGGCGTAGAGGGCCGCGAACAGCGCCAGCAGTCCCGTGGTCGATCCGACGTCGACCGCGAATGCGCGCAAGCCCTGCCCGTCACGCTGGCGCCGCCCGACCCGGCGCAGGTAGGCCCCGACCGCGCCGCCGGCGACCGCGCAGAGTCCGATGGCCGCGAGCAGCGCCACCGTGTTGAGCAGCTGCCAGCTCGGCGGGACGAAGAGCACCGGACGACCTCCGGCAAGCTCGCCCACGCCCAGGCTGCCCGCTGGCTCTAGCAGGTTTCCCACGAGGAGCCTTGACGAGAAGCCGGTCCGCAGGAATGTGATAAAGGGCTCGCGATAGACGAGCATAGCCAGCACCGCCCCAATGACCACCTCCGGAAGATGCCAGCGGCGCCACCAGGAAGCGATCCCGAGGACGACCGCCGGCGACAGGACGAGAGCGAGCGTCGCGAAGCCTCGCCTCAGGCCGCCGATCGTCGCGCTCAAGTTCAGCTCGAGCGGTGGCTCGTGCTGGCCGGGCAAGTGGACCGCGAACAGGTACGTCGCGAAGCAGGCGGCGAGGAGCGCGACGCCGGCGATCCAATAGGGCCGGCGAGAGCCTGGCTCCGCGGCGGCATTGGCGACGAGGACCGCCAGCGGAGCGGCGATCGCGAACTCGCGGATGCTGAACGCGAACCAGCCCACCACGAGCGAACCGATGAGCCAGCGCCACCGGTGGCTGCCCTGCCGGCCGATAGCCGCGGCCCCGAGAGCCAGACAGGTGATCGACATCGCCCAGGCCGGCACGTCGGTCATGTACGACGTCGTGTTGAGGAGGAACCCGGGGAACAGGAGGACGCCGAGAACCGCGACGGTCGCCCGTGGTACGGACAGGATCCGTCGCACGAGGGTGTAGCCGGCGACGATCCCCACGGTCGCCAGTGAGATCGTTGCCACTGCGAAGCCCCAGGGTCCGCCGCCGGTCGCCCACAGGAACGGCTGGACGAAGGCGATCTGGCCGACGAGGGTCATCGAGGTCCAGCCGTTCAGCTCGAGTCGCCCTGAGTTGAAGAGGCCGAGCGCGACGCGACGCATGGACGGGTCGTCGTTGTGCGGAACGACGATCGCCCCCGACAACGTACCGAGCAGGATCGGCAGGCCGATGCCGAGCCCGAGCAGGCCCACAAGGGCGAGGGCATCGGGAAGTCGAGCCGGGGGACGGGGGCTCGCTGTCGTCGCTGCGGGTGTCACGTTCGGCGGATTGTATGGCTCGATGCTCGTCGCCGGGTCCGGAAGACCCGTCGGCGAATCGGAACGGCGCGGCCCGTGTCCCCGACGGGTTGGACCGCGCCGTCCGAGGCGTCGGGACAGCAACCGATTACTGGAGAAGTAACCGGTCACATCGGAACAGGTTGGTGGTGGCTCCGGCCCCGCTCATGAAGACCGCGTCGAGCTTGCCGGTGCCGCTCAGCGCGACGGTCACGCCGTTGGCGCTCGTGTCCCCTTCGGGAAGTTGATCGTCGAGGTCGTCGTCCCGGCGATCGTGGGCGAGGAACACGTAGCCCGCCTTGGACTGCCCGACGACGGTGATGTTCCCGGTGACGCCGGTCGCGGCCGTCGGGATCGACGAGCCGTTGGTGACCTGGAAGTCGCGGGCGTGCTGGCGTGGACGACGCCGCGACCGCCGTTGCCGTCCGGGTGTCGAGAACGCGGATCGGAGCGAGCGGGAAGTACTTGGCGCCTGACGTCCCGAGTCGAAGTAGCCGGTGACGTCGAGGAACAGGTGGGTCTTCGCGCCCGTGGCAGCCTTGTAGACCGCGTTGAGCTGGCCCGCCCCGCTGAGGGCGACCGTCACGCCATTGGCGCGAACGTCACCGAGTGGGAAGTTGAGGGTCGAGGTCGTCGTCCCGGCGATCGGGGCGAGGATCACGTAGCCCGCCTTGGACTGCCCGGTGACCGTCAGGTTGCCGGTCACGGCGATCGCGGCGGTCGGGATCGTCCCATTGGTGACCAGGAAGTTCCGGGCCGTGTTGACGAACACCGCGGACAGCCCGTTGCCTGTCCGAGTGTCGAGGACGCGGGTCGGGGTCATCGGGAAGTACGTGGCGCCGGCGGTACCTGGCGGAAGTAGCCGGTGACGTCGAACACGAGCTTGGTCGTGGCTTTCCCGACGAGGCCATGTAAACCGCGTTGAGCGTGCCGGACGCGCTCAGTCCGACGGTGACGCCATTGGCCCGGTTGTCACCCTTGGGGAAGTTGATCGTGGACGTGGCCGACCCGCCGGTCGGGGCCAGGATGACGTAGCCTGCCGCGGACTGCGCGGTGACGGTCAGGTTGCCGGTGACGGCGATCGCGTCGTTCGGGATCGTCCTCCCCGTTGGTGACCTGGAAGTCTCGAGCGGTCCCGGCGTGGAACTGCCCCGGACAGACCGTTTCCGACCCGGGTATCGAGGACGCGTGTCGGCGTGATGGCGGTGAAGGTGGCGCCGGGCGGGACCGTCACCACGACGTAGCCGGTCTTGATCAGCGTGTTGGTCCCGAGGATGTTGGTCACCTTCAGGGACACGTCGTAAGTGCCCGGGTTGTAGCTGTGGCTCGGGTTCTGGAGGGTCGAGGTCGCACCGTCGCCGAAGGTCCACAGCCAGCTGGCCGGGCTGCCCGTCGACGCATCGGTGAAGGTCACGTTGAGCGGGCCCTCGCCCGTCAGCGGCGTGCCGCTGAAGGCGGCCGTCGGGGCGACCGGGCAGGCCGAGCCCGCGCAGCCGTGGAGGTAGCGCCGGATCGCCAAGGTCCGGTCCGAGGCGAGGACGATCAGCCCGGACTGGGCCGTCGTCACCTGCTTCGTCGAAGTGGCGTCGCTGATGGCCGGATCGGCCGCGCTCTGGATGAACGCCGTCCCCGCGGACGGAGCGCCGAAGTCGAGGTCGCTCAGCGCGGCGGTCCGCCTGGTGATGATCCCGCCATTGGTCTGGTTCGTCATGAACACGTCGGCCTGGTTGTTCTCTCCGTCGATGACGAGGATCGGACGGGTCGGGTCCGGCGAGCCAACCGAGTCGGCGACCTCGTGCATGGTCCAGGTCCCACCGGTGGTCCGGCGGAGGACGCCGATGAGAACCTGCGTGGTCGAGCCCTTCGTCTTGACCGCGGCGAGGACCTGGCCGGCTCCGTCGGCCTTGACGCTCATGTGTCCGTCGGCCCCGGCGATGCCGTTGTAGGCGGTCTCGCGACTCTGCCAGACATTGAAAGCTGAAGAGTCGAGGTGAATCTGGAAGTAATACGCGGCATCGAGGGCGTTCTGGTTGCTCCAGAACACGCCGACGCCGTTGTTGACCGGTACGACTGCCGCGACATCGGTGGTGCTGATAGACCCGCTGCCGCCCGTCAGCTCGAACGGCGTGTTCCAGTTTGTGCCGTTGGTATCGATCGACGACACAACCAGGACGTGGGCAGTCGTGGCCGGCGCGGCGTCATTCTTCGTGTAGGCCACGTAGATGTGGCCGTTCGGCGACTTCGCGATCGTCGCGGGATCGGTTCCGCCCTGGGCGACGACTTTGGGAAAGCCGTTGACCAGGGTGTATTTGCCTGCGGCGTAGGTGTACTTGTAGACCTGAAGGTCGCCGTTCGGTGGAATGTTCGTCCCGGAGTCATGGGACGACACGACCCACAGGGTGTTGCCATCGGACAGGACGTCGGCATGCGACTTGTTGCGGGTGTCGGCCGCGGGCGCGGTCGCGCTGCTCGTCCAGGTCTGGGTCGCCATGTTGAGGCTCTGGATCCGGTACGTCCCGTCCTTTGAGCTGGTCTTGTCGAACAGCATCCCCCACCACTTGCCGTCGTTGAACCAGAGCTTGCTCTGGTTACGGCCGCCGGTGACGGCGTCGCCGCCCGGTGCGGACTCGGGGCCGACGTTGTACTGGAAGTCCTGGTAGCCGGGGCCCGGGACCGCCGGAACCGCGGCGACCGGAGCGACGGCGAACAGGCCGATCACGAAGACCGCGATCATCGAAGCGACCGAGGCCCTCCGGCCTGGCTGGGAGCGGCGGAGGCGGCGCGCGAGGGACGACATGAACAAGACCCCCCTGGGCACTGGGAAGGGATGTGGCGCAGATGCGCGACTGAGGGGACGATGGTACCCGAGGTAGCCAAACGATGGTCCTAACCGGTTACCGTTTTCGGTGCCGGACCGCACCGCCTCGAGAGAAACGGGCTACGACGCTCCGACCGCAAGCGCGCCGAGCCGCTCGGTGAGGCGCAGGTTCTCGCGGTAGTCGATCGGCACCTCGACGAGCGCCGGGCCGGGCACGTCGAGCGCGCGCATCAGGGTCGGGTAGAGGTCGGCCGACGCGCCGACCCGGAAGCCGGCGATCCCGAAGCTCTCGGCATAGGCGACGAAGTCCGGGTTCCCGAACTCGACCCCGAACGGCCGCCCGAACGTGTTGCGCTGCTTCCAGTCGATCAGGCCGTAGCCATCGTCGCGCCACACGACGACGGTCACGTTGGCGCCGATCCGGCGGGCCGTCTCGAGCTCCTGGCTGTTCATCAGGAAGCCGCCGTCGCCGCACAGGGCGACGACCCGCCGCTCGGGGTGGATCAGCTTGGCCGCGATGGCGCCGGGCAGCGAGATGCCCATCGAGGCGAACCCGTTCGAGATGATCACGGTGTTCGGCTGGTAGGCCTGGTAGAGCCGGGCCACCCAGACCTTGTGGGCGCCGACGTCCGACACGACGATGTCGTCCGGCTCGAGCGCCCGACGCAGGTCGGCGATCGCCTTCTGGGGCCGGACGGGGAAGCCGTCATCTGTCTCGTACGCCTCGAGGTCGCGGAGCAGGGCCAGCCGCAGGTCGGCGTTGACCAGGATCTCCTTCGATTGGTGGCGCTCGGTCGCGTCGCGCCCGCCGATCCCAAGCGGGAGGAGCGCTTCGAGCAACCGGTCGAGCGTCCCGTCGATGTCGCCGATGAGCTCGACGGCCGGACGGTAGTCCGCGTCGACCTCGGCCGGCTGCGTGTCGATGTGGACGAGCGGCTTGGTGCCGTCCGGGTTCCACCCACTCGGGGCGTACTCGACGAGGTCATAGCCGACCGAGATGACGAGGTCGGCTCGGTCGAACCCGGTCATGACGTGGTCGCGGGCCTGGAGCCCGACGGCCATCAGCGACAGGTGCGAGCGGTCGTCGACGGCGCCCTTGCCCATGAACGTGACCGCGACCGGGACGTGGAGACCCTTGGCGAACGCCCGGAGCGACTGCGACGCCTGCCGCCGGAGGACGCCGTTTCCGGCGAGCACGATCGGCCGGTGGGAATTGGCGATGATCCGGGCGGCGTGGGCGATCGCGTGCTCCGTCGGCTCGGGCAGGTAGGCCCGGGTCGGCTCGAGCGGGCGGGTCGCGTCGCCGGACTCGGGCGGCATCGCGGCGAGGTTCTCGGGCAGCTCGATGTGGGTCGGCCCGGGCTTCTCGAGCTCGGCCAACCGAAACGCCTTGCGGACGATCTCGGGGATGGCGTCGATCCGTGCGACCCGGGTGTTCCACTTCGTCACCGGCCCGAACATCCGGACGATGTCGACGAGCTGGTGGGCCTCCTTGTGGAGCTTGTCCGAGCCGACCTGACCGGTGATCGCGACAAGCGGAGCCCGGTCGAGGTAGGCATCGGCGATGCCGGTGACGAGATTCGTCGCGCCGGGGCCGAGGGTCGCCATCGCGACGGCAGCCCGGCCGGTCAGCCGCCCGTGGACGTCGGCCATGAAGGCCGCGCCCTGCTCGTGACGGGTCGTGATATGGCGGATCTGGTCCGACCGGCTGAGCGAGTCGAGGATGTCCATCGTCTCCTCGCCCGGGACCGAGAAGACGTAGCGGCAGCCCTCCGTCTCTAGGCACTCGACGAGGAGGTCGGCGGCGGTCCGCGGACGTCGCGCGGGATCGGGCATGGGCGGGAGTGTACGCCCGGGCCCGAGCGGCTACGACCCGCCGCCGGGCCGTGAGGGACCCGGGTCCGCCGGGCTGCCCGTGCGCTCGGACTCGTAGCGCGCATCGCGCCAGGCGAGGGCCGCCTTGAGCCCGTCGCGCCGGACGATGACGTCCCACTCGCGCTGCTCGGGGGTGTCGGCGGAGTTGATGATCGAGCCGATGTCGAGCCCGGCGGCGACCGCCTCGCGCAGGCCGGCGGCGTCCATCGCCCGGTTGAGCATCCCCTTCGTCAGCCGGAGGACCTCGGGCGGCGTCCGGGCGATCCGGCCGGCCAGCTCGTCGACCTCGGTCGCAAGCCGGTCCGCCGGGACGACCCGGTTGACCAGCCCGATCCGCTCCGCCTCGGCCGCATCGATCAGGTCGCCGGTCAGGAGCAGCTCGCGGGTCTTCTTCTGGCCGACGAGCGCCGGCATCAGCAGCGTCACCGGAGCGGACCCGTAGCGGATCTCGGGTTCGCCGAGCTTCGTCCCTTCGGCGGCCACGATCAGGTCGCAGGCCATCGCCAGCTCCAGCCCGCCGGCCAGGCAGTAGCCGTGGACCTGGGCGATGACCGGCTTGGGGCAGTCCCACACCCGGAGCGTGGCCTCGATGTCCCGCGCGAGCAGGGCGCGCCACTCGAGCGGCCCGTCGATGACCTCGTCGACCTCCTCGTTGAGGTCATAGCCGGAGCAGAACGCCCGGCCGGCGCCGGCGATCGCGATGACCCGGACCCTGGTGTCGGCGACGGCCGCGGCGATCGCCCGATCGAGCGCCTCGACGAGCTCATGGCTGAGCGCATTGAGCTTGTCCGGCCGGTTGAGCACGAGCCGGACGCCCCATGGCGTCGGCTCGCGACACGAGGAGCGGTCCGCCGGCCGATGGATCCCGGCCGGGGTCAGGCATCACGATCCTCGAGCACCACGAGGGCATCGACCGCGAGAGCGCCGGCGGCCGTTGCGATCACCGGGTTGAGGTCGATCGCCACGATGTCGGGTCGGTCCCAGGCAAGCCGGCCGACCGCCACGATGAGCTCGGCGATCGCGGCGCGGTCGATCGGCGATCGTCCGCGGGCGCCGGCCAGGAGCGCTGCGCCCCGGAGCGACCCGAGCATCTCGAGGGCCGTCTCGTGGCCGACCGGGGCGAGCCGGATCGCCGCGTCGTCGAGGATCTCCGTGTAGACGCCGCCCAGGCCGACGAGGACGGCCGGCCCGAAGAGCGGGTCACGGGTCATCCCGACGATCAGCTCGAGACCCGCTGCCGCCAGCGGCTCGACGACGACGCCGCGGACGTCGAGCCCGGCCCGGCGCCCGAGCTCGAGCAGCTCCGCCGCGGCGAGCCCCACGGCAGCCGGGTCGGCGAGCCCGAGCCGGACGCCGCCGACGTCGCTCTTGTGGGCGAGCCCCTCCGCGTCGAGCTTGACGACGAACGGTCCGGCACCAAGCGTCCTCCGCCGCCGTTCGCGCGGCCACCGCGTTCAGCGCGGGGACCGCGGCGACGACCGGGACCCCGGCCGCCCCGAGCAGGGCCAGCCATCGACCTCCGGGAGCGTCCGCGTCGCGCGGCTCAGCGCCTCGTCGGCCGGCGAGCCGTCGTCGTGACCGTGGAGCGTCGGGTCGGCGGCCAGGGCCGGCCAGCTCGGCCGGGCCGGACCGGTCGCCAGCCGTTCGGCCCGTCGGCGCTCCCACCAGGCCCGCCCGACGATCGCCCGCTCCGCCTCCCGGGTCCCGCGCAGGAGCGGGATGCCGCCGGCCGCCTCGAGGAGCGCCTGGATCTCGGGCGTCGGCTCGCCGCTCGTGAGCGAGATGAACACCGGCAGGATCTCGGGCCGATCGCGGGTGGCGTCGACGAGCGCCCGGCCGACCGTCAGCGCGACGCCGACCTCACCCGGCAGCGACCGGTACGGGAAGTCGTGGACGATGCCGAGCACGTCGTAGGCGCCCGACGCGGCGAAGTCGCGCATCACGATCGGATAGCAGATCGACTCGTCGGCGGCGCCCCACGGGTCGATCGGGTTGCCGATGTAGCCCATCGTCGGCAGGTCGCGCAGGATCGCCGCGCGGGCGGCGTCGGGCACCGGCGGGAGGTCGAGCCCGGTCTCCTCGGCGAGGTCGGCGATGAGCGAGGCCTCGCCGGTCGAGACGGTGACCAGCCCGGTCCGCCCGCGACCGACCGACCGGCCGAGGCGCCGGCAGCCGGCGTGGAGCTCGGCCGCCTCGAGCAGCTCGTCGAGGTCCGCGCAGCGGACGACCCCGGCCGCGGCGAGCGCGGCGTCGGTCACCCGGTCCTCGCCGGCGATCGAGCCGCTGTGGGCCACCGCCGCCTCCTGGGCCTGGGCGGACCGCCCGACCTTGACCGCGAGGATCGGCTTGCCGAGCTCGAGCGCCCGGTCGGCCAGGGCCAGGAACCGCTCGGGGCGCTTGAAGCCCTCGACGAACAGGATGATCGTGTGGGTCTCCGGGTCGTCGAGCGAGTGGGCGACGTAGTCGCACACGTCGAGGACGATCTCGGCGCCGCTCCCGACGATCCGGCTGAAGCCGATCCGCGTGCCCGAGTGGATGAACGCGTCGGTGACGCTGCCGCTCTGGGCGATCCCGGCCACGCCGCCGCGCGGCAGCCACGGGTTGACGTCGCCGATGTAGAGCGCCGAGTTCGTCGTCAGGTCGACCATCCCCATGCAGTTCGGGCCGATGACCGCCAGCCCGTGACGGAGAGCGATGGCCCGGACGTCGCGCTGCATCCGGGCGGCCGCTTCGCCGCCCTCGACGATGCCACCGCCCGGGATGAGGACCGCCTTCGCCCCGACGTCCGCAGCCTGCTGGACGATCGCCGCGGCACGCAACGGGTTGAGGGCCACGAGGACGGCGTCTGGGACCTCGGGCAGGGCGGCCAGGTCCGGGTAGCAGGGCTGCCCCCAGGCGTCCTCGTACTTCGGGTTGACGAAGTGGCAGCGGGTGGCGCTGCCCATGACCGTGAGGTTGTCGCGGACCGTCCTGGCGAGGTCCGATCGGGGCGACGCGCCGACGACCGCGATCGAGCGCGGCGCGAACAGCGGTCGAAGGTCGATCTCGGCCCGGACGCCGGCCCCGGCCTCCAGGCCGGCGGTCACGACCGGCTCGGCGGTCGGCGACGGGTCGGCCGCGTCGATCATCCCTGGCCGACGACCCGATCGACGCCGCGCTTCTCGAGGGCCCGGGCGATGATCAGCCGCTGGATCTCGCTCGTGCCCTCCCAGATCCGGTCGACCCGGAGCTCGCGGAAGTAGCGCTCGGCGGCGTACTCGCGCATGTAGCCCCGTCCGCCGTACACCTGGACGACCCGGTCCGCGCAGCGGAAGGCGGCCTCGGACGCGAACAGCTTGGCCAGCGACGCCTTGGCGTGGAGGACCTTCGGATCGGCGCCGTGGTCGACGAGCCAGGCGCACTCGCGGGTGAGCAGACGGGCGGCTGACGCATCGGCCGCCGAGTCGGCCAGCGGGAAGCTGACGCCCTGGAAGTCGTAGATCCGCTGGCCGAACTGGATCCGCTCGGTCGCCCAGTCGACGGCCAGCGTGAGCAGCCGCTCCATCGCCCCGCTGCAGCGCGCGCCGATGTGGATCCGCTCCTCGACGAACCACTCGTTGGTCAGCTCGTCGGCGGCGCCGATCTCGCCGAGGATCGCCGCGCCTGGGACTCGGACGTCCTCGAGGACGAACTGCGGGTGCCGGTCGGCGAACGTGTGCATGTAGTCGGGATCGTGCTTGAGGCGGACCCCCGGCAGGTCGTAGTCGACGAGGAACAGCGTCGGCAGGCGACGCTGCCCGTCGATGAGGTTGCAGTGGAAGATCATGAAGTCGGTGTCGTCCGGGCCGGTCACGAACCACTTCTCGCCGTTGAGGACGTAGTCGCCGGTCGAGCCGTCGCGGACGGCGGTCGCGGTCAGGGTCCGGGCATCCGAGCCGGCCCGGTCCTCGGTGATCGCATAGGAGCCGGAGCGCTCGCCGCGGAGCGACGGGTCGAGATAGCGCCGACGCTGGTCCGGGGTGCAGTGGACGAGGGCGTTGTAGGCGCCGGGGATGTACGACCACAGGCCGCCGGTGACCTGGCCGAGCTGTTCGTGGACGAGGACGCTCTCGAGCGCCGACCAGCCCTGCCCGCCGACGGCTTTCGGCAACGAGCCGCCGTGGAGGTTCGCCGCGATCGCGGCCCGGCGGAGCTCGCGACCCAGCTCCGGGGCGAGCCGTCCGGCGGCCTGCTCGAATTCGACCTCGAGCGGCTGGAGCACGTCGGTCACGTATGCCCGGGCGCGCGCCTGGAGCTCGAGCTCGGCGGCGCTGAGGGTCAGGTCCATCGGGCCGATGGTGATCCGCGACCCGGGCGCTCGACCGCCACGTCCCGGTCGATGGAACGTGGCCTCAGCCGGGGCGCCGACCGACGGCGTCGTCGAGGCGAAGGACCTCGAGCTGCGGCGTCGATCGGATCCTCCGATCGTTGGTGATGAAGACCGTCGCACCTGCGGCCCGGGCGGAGGCGAGGTGGATCGCGTCCGCGAGGCCGAGCGCCTGGACGCCGCGGATCCAGGCGGCATCCTCGGCGACCCGATCGTCGAGCGGCACGAGCCTCAGGCCGATCGCCCGCACCTCCCCGGCCATCAGCTCGAACGTGGCGCCATCCGCCTGGCGAGCCGGCCCGACGAGCACCTCCGCCAGCCCGATCGCCGCCATCGAGCCCCGCAGCGTGCCTGCCTCGATCGCGTCGATCAGCTCGCCGGCGACCGCCGCCCGCGGACCGCTCTCGTCGAGGAGATGGATGAGGACGTTGCTGTCGATCGCCACCCGCGAGTGGGTTGCGGTCAGGCCCTCGACGGACCAGCCCGGCTCATTCACAGGCCTTCCGCGTCGAGCTCATCCCGGAGGAGCCGGACATAGGCGTCGGGGTCGCCATACATGCCCTTGCCAAGTCCTCGCAACCGATCCGAGGCTCTCGCCGGCCGACGACGCAGCACGAGCTCGTCGTCGCGCACCTCGACGGTCAACCGGTCGCCGGCCTCGATCCCGAGCTGCCGACGGGCCTCGCTTGGTACGGAGATCTGGTGCTTGGAGCTGACCTTGACGCTTAGCATGCCACCTACGCTAAGCGCGATGCGCTCCCGCGTCAACCTACTGCGGCTGGGCGACCACCATGATCCGGATCTCGGTCATGTCCTCGATCGCCCAGCGCAGGCCTTCGCGGCCGAGCCCCGAGTCCTTGACCCCGCCGTACGGCATGTGGTCGATCCGGTAGGTCGGGACGTCGTTGACGATCACCCCGCCGACCTCGAGCCGGTCGAACGCCCGCCAGCTGTGGGCAAGGTCGTTCGTGAAGACGCCGGTCTGGAGCCCGAACATCGAGTCGTTGACCCGGTCGATCGCGTCGTCGAAGTCGCGGAACGGGAAGGCGACGACGAGCGGGGCGAACGCCTCGTTCGAGCAGACCTGGGCACTGACCGGGGTGTCGGTGAGGATCGTCGGCGGGAAGAACGTCCCGTCGGCCTTGCCCCCGAGGAGCACCCTGGCGCCGAGCGCGACCGCTTCGTCGACCCAGCGCTGGGTGCGGACGGCAGCGGCCTCGTCGACCATCGGGCCGAGGTCGGTCTGCGGGTCCGCCGGGTCGCCGAGCTTGAGGCCCTTCGCGCCCTCGACGAACTTCGCCATGAACGCGTCCCAGATGTCCTCGTGGACGAACATCCGCTGCACGCTGATGCAGACCTGGCCGGCGTAGGTGAAGGCGCCGACGAGGATCCGGCGGACGGCCCAGTCGAGATCCGCGTCGCGGTCGACGATCACGCCGGCGTTGCCGCCGAGCTCGAGCACGACCTTCTTCTTGCCGGCACGGGCCTTCATCCGCCAGCCGACCGACGGCGAGCCCGTGAACGTCAGCAGCTTGAACCGCTCGTCCTCGACCATCCGGTCGCCGAGCTCACGGGTCATCGGCAGGATGCTCACCGCGCCCGCCGGCAGCCCGGCTTCGGCCACGATCTCGCCGACGGTCAGCATCGTGAGCGGGTCCTTCGACGGCGGCTTGAGCAGGATCGAGCAGCCCGCCGCGATCGCCGGCGACAGCTTGTGGGCGGCCAGGTTGAGCGGGAAGTTGAACGGGCTGATCGCGGCGACCGGACCGATCGGGAACCGCCGGGTGACCCCGATCCGGCCGCGCGACGCCGGCATCAGGTCGAGCGGGATCGTCTCGCCGGTGATCCGCTCGGCCTCTTCGGCACCGAGCCGGAAGGTCAGGATGGCCCGGTCCACCTCGACGAGCGAATCGCGGATCGGCTTGCCGGCCTCACGGCAGATCAGCGCCCCGAGCTCCTCGCGCCGGGCGGCGATCCCGGCGCTGATCGCGCGGAGGACCCGGCCGCGCTCGTAGGCGGGCAGGACCCGGGTCTCCTCGAACGCGGTGACGGCGGCGGTGACCGCCTCCTCGTACTGCGCCTCGGTCGCGTGGTACGTCGCGCCGGCCGGGTTGCCGGGGTCGGCCGGGTTCGTGACGACGAGCGGATCGGGCGAGTCGACCCAGCGGCCCGCCAGCAGGATCGGGTGGGGCTGGGCGATCGTGACGGTGGCCATTCGAGACTCCTGCTCCCCGGCGCTCAACAGGGCCGCAACTCCGGTCGGGAGACTGTCATCCTACAGACTGATCGAGCCGCGCACCCGCGGGCTCCGAGCCAGCCAGCCAGTCGAGGCGAGCCGATGGCGCGAACCGTTTCAACGTCCAAGCTGGACGAGGTCCTCCGGGTCAAGCCGGGAGCCAAGGTCGACCTGGCGGCCGTTGACGCGAACGAGACGTACGGCCACGACAAGGCCGCCGCGCAGGCCGCCGAGGCGGCTCTCGAGGAGCAGCTGACCTCGCTCCAGGAGCGGCTGTGGGCGGAGGCCAGGCACCCGGTCCTGATCGTCCTCCAGGGGATCGACGCCGCCGGCAAGGACGGCACGATCCGCAAGGTGATGGACGCGTTCAACCCGATGGGCTGCACGGTCACGCCGTTCAGGGTGCCCACCCCGATCGAGCTCAGCCACGACTTCCTGTGGCGGGTCCACCCGCATACCCCCGAGAAGGGCGGGATCGCGATCTTCAACCGCTCCCACTACGAGGACGTCCTGGTCGTCCGGGTCCACGAGCTCGTCCCCGAGGCCGTCTGGCGCCGCCGCTACGAGCACATCAACAACTGGGAACGGACGCTGACCGACGAAGGGACGACGATCGTCAAGTTCTTCCTCTACATCGATCGGGACGAGCAGCGGCAGCGCCTCGAGAGCCGCCGCGACGATCCGACGAAGAGCTGGAAGTTCTCGGCCGGCGACCTCGCCGAGCGTGCTCTCTGGGACCGCTACGTCGAGGCCTTCGAGGAGTGCCTCGAGCGGACCTCCACCCGCAACGCCCCGTGGTATCTCATCCCGGCCAACCGCAAGTGGTTCCGCAACCTGGCGGTCTCGCGGATCGTGGCCGAGACGCTCGAGGGCCTCCACCCGGCGTACCCGCCAGCGGAGCCCGGCAGCCGCGAGCTCGTGATCGAGTAACGAGCGCTCCCCCGTTCGGACGCGAGCGCACCGGACCAACGGGGCATCGACGCCAACGACCGTCCTGACTACGGTCGGGGACGAGTGAATCGCAATCATCCGGCCATTCGGCCAATGCTCGGCATGCTCGTGCCATCGTTGATCGCCACGATGGTGCTCGGCTTCAGCTCGCCATTCGTGGCGACGGTGCTAGCAGCCCAGTGCGGGTCCCCACCCACACGTCATAACCCTGGACGGCGGGCAGGTTTCCCCGTCTGGATCAGCCCTCGTCGGGTCTACGTTCACCTTCTCGGTCACCTACTCCCACACGGGGAGTCCGCCGCGACGTCCGCACTGGGTTCAGGTCGTCATCAGCGGAGGCATCGGGACCGTCAACATGACCGGGCTCGGTCCCGCCAACTATGGCCCGCCAGGACGCCAATACCAGGCGACGGTGACTCCGTCTAGCCCAGGGACGTACACCTATTCATTCAGTGCTGGCCGGAACAACACGCCGAATTGCGGTGTGACAGGAGCAAGTCCGGGCTCGTTCACCGTCACGACACCGACGCCCGTCCCGACCCCGAAGCCGACGCCCAAGCCGACGCCGAAGCCGACGCCGAAGCCGACGCCCAACCCGACTCCGCGACCGACCGCACGCCCCACGCCGAGGCCCACGGCGAGGCCGACCGCCAGGCCGACCAGGAAGCCGTCTCCGAACCCGGCCGCTGCCGCGACGCCGACACCGGGCGCCACGCCGACCGAGACCGTCGTGGCGACGGCTACCCCCACGCCGGGCCCGAGCGAGTCGCCATCGAGCGGGATCGGGATCGTCGGCGGTGCCGGCGGCTCGGGCGGATCCGGCGGCTCGGGCGGATCCGGCGGCTCGGGCGGCTCAGGCAGCGGAGGCGGCGGTCCCAACGATGCCGAGCTCACCGGGTCGGGCGGTGGCCTGCCCGGGTTCGGCCTGTGGATGACCGCCGGGCTGGTTGCCGGACTCGGCCTGATCTTCTTCCTGTTCCGCCGCCGCCGCCGTGACGAGGAAGGCGACGAAGCCGGCGGATCCGGCGGCATTGCCCCGGCCATGGCCCTGGCCGCCGTCGGTGGTCCGTCGCCGGTCCCACCGCCGCCACCGGTTGCGCCCGTGGTCGCCGCGGCCGCGGCGACGAGCCGGCGCGCACCGGTCGTGCCCGACATCTCGGACGAGGAGGCGAACATGCCGCGCTGGCGGCGGCCATCCGTCCAGTCGGCCCGTAAGGCCTCCGCCCGCAACGTCGAGATCGCCCACGTGCCGGTCGCGTTCAAGGACGGGGCGACCGACGTCGAGCGGCGACGGATCCGCTATCGCCTGGTCCGCGTCTCGTCGATCCCCGACGAGATCATGGGCGAGGAGGTTGCCCGCCTGGATCGCGGCGACGAGGTCGAGCTGATCCGCTCGGCCGGGTCGTACTGGCTCGTCCGGACGCCGTACGGCGACGAGGGCTGGGTCCACCAGATGACCCTCGAGAGCAGCGCGCCCGAGCCCGACGACGACCAGCCGATCGAGGACGCGCCCGACGACGACGGGCCGCCCTTCTAGCCCGGCGCCGCGGGGCTAGCCCTTCCCGCCGAAGAGCGTCCCGAACACGCCGCGGAGCAGGTTCTGGCCGGCGCGCGACGTGACGATCTTGCCGCCGGTCCGGATGGCCGAGTCGATCGACCGCTGACGGGCTCGCTCGTCCGCCTTCCGCGCGCGCTCGGCCGCCGCCTGCTCGCGCTGCTCGGCCCTGGCCGCCCGCTCGGCCGCCTCGCGCTGGCGCTCGAGCTCGCGGGCCTGGCGCTCGATCTCCCGGCGCTGCTGGGCGGGATTGAGCATGACCGGTGGCGGCACGGCGTTCGGGTCGGCGGCCGCCTGATCCACGGCGACCTGCTTGGCGGCCACGATCCGCGCCGTGATGATCTCGTGGGCACTCTCCCGATCGATCGTCTGGCCGTACTTCGCGCTGAGCTGGCTCGTCGCGACCTGGCCCTGGAACTGGACCTGGTCGAGCGCGCCCATGAGCGAATCGGGCGGGATGAGCCGGGTCGCGGCAAGCGGGGTCGGCACGCCGCGCGACGACAGGACGGTGACGAGCGCCTCGCCGATGCCGAGCGACTGGATGGTCTCGGGGACGTCGTAGAACTCGGTGATCGGGAACGTCCGGGCGGTCTTCCGGAGATCGTCGGCGTCCTGTGGGGTGAACGCCCGAAGGGCGTGCTCGACCCGGTTCCCGAGCTGGGCCAGGACCGGGGTCGGGATGTCGGTCGGGGTCTGGGTCACGAAGTACACCCCGACGCCCTTCGAGCGGATCAGCCGGGCGGTTCGTTCGACCTGGTCGAGGAGCGCATCCGAGGCGTCATCGAACAGGAGATGAGCCTCGTCGAAGAAGAAGCAGAGCTTCGGCTTCGGCAGGTCGCCCGCCTCGGGCAGGGCGTGATAGAGCTGGGCCAGCATCCAGAGCATGAACGTGCTGAACAGGCGCGGCCGGTCCATGACGTCGGACAGCTCGAGGACGCTGATGATGCCCTCCCCCTCGGGCGTCGTACGGAGCAGGTCGTTGACGTCGAATTCGGGCTCGCCGAAGAACACGTCGGCCCCCTCCTGCTCGAGGGTCACGATCGACCGGAGCAGGACGCCGAGCGAGGCGCTCGACATCCCGCCGTACTCGTCGAGGACCGGCTTGCCGGCGTCCGAGCCGAGGAAGCGGAGGGTCGTCGACAGGTCGGCCAGGTCGAGCAACGGCAGCTCGTTGTCGTCGCAGTACTTGAAGATCAGGCTGAGGATCGAGGTCTGGGTGTCGTTCAGGTCGAGGACCTTGCCGAGGAGAAGCGGCCCGAAGCTGTGGACGGTCGCCCGGACCTGGGCCCCGAGCTTGCCGCTGAGCGACAGGAACTCGACCGGATGCCCGCCCGGCTCGAAGGTCCAGGCGAGGCTCTCGCAGCGCTCGATCACCTTCGGGTTGGTGCCGTCGCCGGGCGCCGCCAGCCCGGTCAGGTCGCCCTTGATGTCGGCGACGAAGCACGGCACGCCGGCCTTCGACAGCTGGCCCGCCATGAGCTGGAGGGTCTTCGTCTTGCCGGTTCCGGTCGCTCCCGCAACGAGCCCGTGGCGATTGAGCATCGACAGCCCGACCTGGACCCGGACGTCCGGGACGACGGCCCCGTCGTGCATCGGGCTGCCGAGGATGACGGTCGGCTCGGTCGGCGCGTAGCCGGCGGCCATCGCAGCGCGGAACGCCTGGTCCACGAACCCTCCTCGCACGGTCGGACGACCGACGTCCTGATTGAAATCGCCCGGGAGGCGAGCGTACCATCCGGACCACGCTCCGGGCGGCCCCGGACGATCCCCGACACCAAACGGCGGGACGCCGTCGACCGGGCTCGGTCGGCCCACGGAGGAGCGGCAGATGCGGATCGAGGAGATCGAGGGGATCGGGCCGGCCAACGGCGCCAGGCTGTCCGGCGCCGGCATCTCGACGACCGACGCCCTCCTCGAGCGCGGCGCCCGCGACCGGCCGGCGGAACCTGGCCGAGGCGACCGGGATCAGCGGCACGCTGATCCTCGAGTGGGTCAACCACGTCGACCTGATGCGGATCGACGGGGTGGGCTCCGAGTACTCGGACCTGCTCGAGGCAGCCGGGGTCGACTCACCGGCCGAGCTCGCCCAGCGCAACGCGGCCAACCTGGCGACCACGTTCAAGGAAGTCGATGCGGCCCGCCCGAACATGGTCCGGCGAGTCCCGTCCGAGGAGACCATCTCCGGCTGGATCGCCTCAGCCAGGAAGCTCGACAAGATCGTCGAGCACTGATGGCCGGCGCTTCGGCGCCGGCACCGCCCAGGAACGGGGTCCGGTCCCGACGTCGGCGTCGGTCCGGGCCCCGATCCGTAACCGGTGAGGGTCGTCGGCCATGACGACCGGTGGCGTCTCCGCCGCCCGTCGGGTGCGCCTGCTGGGCGGCGAGTCGACCGGCAAGTCGACCCTCGCCGACCTGCTCGCCCGACGCTTCGGCACCGCCTGGGTGATCGAGTGGGGGCGACCGTACTCGGACCCCAAGGACCACGCCGACGAGCCGTGGACGACCGACGACTTCGTTGCGATCGCGACCCGCCAGAACGAGCTCGAGGACATCGTGGCCCGACGGGCCGAGCGGGTCCTCTTCTGCGACACCGACGCGATGACGACCGGCATCTGGCACGTCGAGTACCTCGGTCGGCGCGATGCGACCGTCGAGGCGCTCGGGGCCGGTCGGCACTACGACCTGAGCCTGCTGCTCGAACCGGACATCGCCTGGCGGCAGGACGGCAACCGCAACTCCGACACGGCCCGGCTGCGCCAGCAGGCGGCTCTCGTCGAGCGCCTGGCCGAGCTCGGCCAGACCGCCGTCCCGATCTCGGGCGACGTCGCCGGACGCCTCGCGACCGCCGAGCAGGTCGTCGGCGAGAGGCTCGGGCTCCGACCGCCGTCGAGCGCGGTCGACTGGGTGGCCCTCGGGCGGACCGGGACGTGGCTCGAGCTCGATCCGCCACCCGACCTGGGCACCCGGATCCTGCGCGGCACCGGTCTGTCGGCCGCGGTCGTCCAGGCCCGCCTCAATGACCGTGGCCTGACCTACCGCGAGCTCGCCTCGGAGCTCGGCACCTCGGCCGAGGCGGTGCGCGAGGCCGACTGGTACGCGGCGCGTCACGGCGAGCTGGCCTACGCCGAGCTCCGCGGCGACGCCGCGGCGATGGCCAGGCTCAGGTCCCGGCCGGCACTCTGACCGTCGGTCAGCCGAGCCCGGTCCGCGGGTACGAGCCGAGGACCCGAGCCATCGTCGTGACCGACCGCAGGTCGTCGAGCGCCGCGACCGTCGCCGGCGCGGTCCGATCCGCGTCGAGATCGACCCAGAACACGTATTCCCAGGCGCGCTCGCGGCTCGGTCGTGACTCGATCGTGCTCATGTTCAGCCCGTGGCCGGCGAAGACGGCCAGGACCCGGAGCAGGGCGCCGGGCTCGTTGCGGACGGCCAGCACGATCGTCGTCCGCATCCCGGCCCGGTCGTCGATCGCCAGCGGCGGCAGCTCGGCGCCCGGCCGGGCGATGACGAGGAACCGGGTCCGGTTGTCGGCCACGTCCTGGATGCCGTCGGCCAGGATCTCGAGCCCGACGAGGGCGGCCGCCCGGGGCGACAGGACGGCGGCCGAACCGCGCTCCGCGCGATCGACGATGAGCCGCCCGGCGCCGGCCGTGTTGTAGGTCGTGAGCAGGGTCCAGGGACGCGTTCGCAGGTACTGCTCGGCCTGGCCGAGGGCCTGGATGTGGGAGTAGACCCGCTCGATGTCGTCGAGGCGATCGCCGGGCAGCGCGGCGAGGCACAGCTGGACCGGGACGACCACCTCGGCGCGCAGCTCGAGCTCGTGCTCGAGGAGCAGGTCGTAGTTCTCGCGGACCGTCCCGTGGACGCTGTTCTCGATCGGCACCACACCGCCGGCCGAGCCGCCCGCGCTCACCTCGTCGAAGACCTGGCGGAAGCCCGGCAGGCCGACCCGCTCGATCTCGCCGAACGCCGCCACGACCGCGTCCTCGGCGAACGCCCCCGGCTCGCCCGAGTAAGCGACCCGGGTAGTTTCTGGCACCCTCAACGTTGATTCACCCCTCGCTCTCCGAGGCGCGAGGCGGAGCTCCGCGACGCCATCGGCCCGAGGATTCCGAGGATTCCGAGGATTCCGAGGATTCCGAGGATTTCAGCGCTCGAACCAGCCGACGGTGTCGACCTCGGCCGCGTCCTCGTCGAGCTCGGCCCGACGCGGTGCGCTGGCGACCGCCGCCGACTGCGCCCGGCGCCGGTTGCCGGCGGCCTCGGTGGCGCCCTGCCAGGATGCCTCGGCGAGCAGCTGGTCGATCGCCGCGATGTAGGCCTCGATCGACGCGGCGATGATGTTCACGTTGCTCGACGAGCCGGTGTACTTCCCGCTCGCCCGCTCGCCACCGGCCGACGACGGTGGGGCGATCCGGACCGTCACGAGGCCCTCGGCATCGGGCCCCTCGGCGACGGCATGGACGTCGTAGGCGATGAGGCGGGGCTGCCCGCTGAGGACGCCCGCCAGGGCCGCGTCGACCGCCCGGAACAGGGCGTCGACCGGGCCGTTGCCCTCGGCCGCGCCATCCCACTGGTGGTCGCCGGAGCCGAGCACGACGGCGCCCCGGCTCTGGACGTTCGAGCCCGACGAGACCGTCCAGCGCTCGAGATGGAGGGTCGGGTTGGTGGTGCCGGACATCGGTTACCTCCGCGGGCTCGCGTCGACGACCGCGGGTTCGGGCCGGGCCGTGGTGAAGTGTCGCTCGTCTCGCCGGCGGAGCTCGGCGCCCGCCTTCCAGATCGCGTACTCGAGCGAGTCGGCCAGGGCGCTCGCCGAGGCCGCGATGATGTTCGTGTCGCTGCCCATCGTCGACCAGGTCCGGGCCCCGTCGGCCGAGTCGATCACGACCCGGGTCCGCGCCGCGGTGGCGGCTCCGCCGTCGAGGATCCGGACCTTGTAGTCGACCAGGTGGACCCCGTCGAGCTGCGGGTAGAAGGCGCCGAGCGCCTTGCGCAGCGCCGCATCGAGGGCGTTGACCGGGCCGTTCCCATCGGCCGCCGTGTGCAGGATCTCGCCGTCGACCTCGACCTTGACCGTCGCCTCGGCCAGGAGCTCGCGGCCGTCGCGCTGCTCGACGAGGCAGGTGTAGTCGACGATCCGGAACGGCGCCACGTAGTCGGTGCTGTGCCGCCGGACCAGGAGCTCGAAGCTCGCCTCGGCGCCCTCGAAGGCGAGGCCGTCGGCTTCGAGCTGCTTGATCAGCTTCGACAGCTCGCGCGGGTCGACGCCCTCGAGCCGGTGGCCGAGCTGCTCCGCCCGGAGCTTCGTGTTCGCCCGCCCTCCGAGCTCGGACACCACGAGCCGGCCCTCGTTGCCGACCGTGCCCGGGTCGACGTGCTGGTAGCTCCGCTCGACCTTGGCCACCGCCGCGCCGTGGACGCCGCCCTTGTGGGCGAAGGCCGAGCGCCCGACGTAGGGCTGGTAGTCGAGCGGCGCGACGTTGGCGATCTCGGCGACGCTCCGCGACAGGGCGGTGAGGTCGGCCAGGTCGCCGCCACCGATCGGGACGAGGACGTTGTCGGTCTTCAGCGCCAGGTTGGCCAGGATGCTGACCATGTTCGCGTTGCCGCAGCGCTCGCCGTAGCCGTTGATCGTGGCCTGGACATGGCGGATCCCGGCCGTGACGGCGGCCATCGAGTTGGCGACCGCCAGCTCGGCGTCGTTGTGGGTGTGGATCCCCCAGGTCACGATCGGCGCGTCGGTGTCCGCGTCGAGGTCGGCCTGGACGTCGGCGACGATGCGCAGGAGCTCGTCGGTCATCGTCCCGCCGTTCGTGTCGCACAGGACGAGCGTCCGGGAGCCGGCCTGGCGGGCGGCCCGGAGGGTTGCCAGGGCGTACGCCCGGTCGGCCTTGTAGCCGTCGAAGAAGTGCTCGGCGTCGTAGATCGCCTCCCGGCCCCGGTCGTTCACGAACCCGATCGAGTCCGCGATCATGTCGAGGTTCTCGGCCGGGGTCGCGCCGAGGACCTCGACGACGTGGAGCAGCCAGCTCTTGCCGAAGATCGTGACGACCGGGGTCTCCGCGGCGACCAGCTCGCGCAGGTTCGGGTCATCCTCGGGCCGGTTCGCCCGGTGCCGGGTCGAGCCGAAGGCGGCCAGCCGGGCGGTCGTCCAGCGCTGCTTCCGGGCGGCGGCGAAGAACTCGATGTCCTTCGGGTTCGAGCCGGGCCAGCCGCCCTCGATGTAGGGCATCCCGTACTCGTCGAGCATCCGGGCGATCCGGAGCTTGTCGGCCAGCGACAGGATGATGTTCTCGCCCTGCGTGCCGTCGCGCAGGGTCGTGTCGTAGAGGACGACCGGTCGGTCGTCGGGTCGGCTGCCGGCCGGGCCGCGGCCGGCGGACGGGGGGTCGGTCGGGGTCACGCTGAAGGCTCCATCGGGCGGGGTCGTCGAAGGTCGATCACGAGGCTCGGGCGGCCACCGTCTCCGGCGCCGCCCGTCGAATCGCGATCCGTTCGACGATCGCGTCGGTCATCCCGACGGTTCCGACCCGGCTGAGGCCGCCGGCCCCGGCCCCGTCGACCGGCCACAGGTCGGCCGTCCGGAAGCCGTCCTCGAGCGCGGCGCCGACCGCGGCCTCGATGGCCTCGGCGGCGGCCGCCCGTCCGAGCGACCAGCGGAGGAGCATCGCGCCGGACAGGATCGCCCCGATCGGGTTGGCCAGGTCCCGGCCGGCGATGTCCGGCGCGGATCCGTGGATCGGCTCGTACAGGCCATGCAGGCCGTGCTCGGTGCGCCGTGCCCCGACCGAGGCCGACGGCAGCATGCCGAGCGAGCCGGCCAGGACCGACGCCTCGTCGGACAGGATGTCGCCGAACAGGTTCTCGGTCACCAGGACGTCGAAGCTCGCAGGCGCCCGGACGATCTGCATTGCGCAGGCGTCGACGAGCCGGTGCTCGAGCTGGACCGCGGGGAAGTCCGCACCGACCTCCTCGGCGACCCGGCGCCACAGCCGCGACGTGGCCAGGACGTTCGCCTTGTCGACGCTGGTGACGCGCCGACGGCGCTGGAGAGCGAGCTCGAACGCGAGCCGCACCACCCGGGCGATCTCGTCCTCCGCGTACGGCAGCGTGTCGCTGGCCGCCCGCGACCCGGGCGCCCCGGTCGCCTCGGTCCGCGCTCCGAAGTAGAGCCCGCCGGTGAGCTCGCGCACGATCAGCATGTCGACGTCGCGGAGGAGCTCCGGTCGGAGCGGCGACGAGGCGATCAGGGTCGGCTGGACGGTGACCGGGCGAAGGTTGGCGAACAGGCCGAGCCCGCCGCGCAGCGCGAACAGTGCCTGCTCGGGCCGGACCGGCGACGTCGGGTCGTCCCACTTCGGGCCGCCGACCGCACCGAGGTAGACCGCATCGGCCGCGGCGCAGGCGGCCACGTCCGGCGGCCGGATCGCCACGCCGTAGGCGTCGATCGCGCCGCCACCGACCACGAGCTCGCTCCAGGCAACGGTGAAGCCGTCGGCCGCCCCGACGGCGTCGACGACCCGTCGCCCGGCCGCGAGGACGTCGGGCCCGACGCCATCCCCCGGGATCGCCGCGATCCGGTACTCGGTCACGGCAGGTCGTCGGTGGCGGAGCGGGTCACGAACGCCGCGTCGACGCCGTTGATCTCGGCGCCGTGGAGCTTGTTGGTCGCCACGAGGTAGGCCTCGAGCGAGGCCTCGATGATGTTCGTCGACAGCCCGTGGCCGCTGACGATGAGGGCGCCGGGGCCCTCATCCGACGAGCGCCGGCAGCGGACGAAGACCTGGCCCTGGGCGTCCTCGCCGGCCGACACGGCCTTGATCTCGTACTCGGTCAGGACCGGCCGCCAGCCGAGGACCGGCTGGATCGCCTTGTCGACCGCGCTGAAGAGGGCGTTGACCGGGCCGTTGCCGGTCGACTCGGCCGACCGGACGTCGCCGCCGATCGACAGCGAGACCGTCCCGGTCGCGTTGCCACCGTGCGAGCTCGTGACGCTCCAGCCCTCGAGCGCGATCGACGCGGGAACCTCGGACGCGCGCGACTCGACGATCGCCAGGAGGTCCGCGTCGGTGACCTCCTTCTTGACGTCGGCCAGGGCGATCGCCTGGCGGTAGACCGTGTCGAGCGCCTCGCCGTCGAGATCGTGGCCGAGCTCCCGGAGCTTGCCCTGGAGACCGCGCCGGCCGGACAGCTTGCCGATCGTCAGCTGGCTGCCCGCCAGCCCGACCGACTGGGGCGTCATGATCTCGTAGGTCAGCGGGTTCTTGATCACGCCGTCCTGGTGGATCCCCGACTCGTGGGCGAACGCGTTGCCGCCGACGACCGCCTTGTTGGGCTGGATCGCGAACCCGGTCAGGTAGCTGACCAGCCGGCTGGCCGCGGTGATCTGCTCCGTCTGGACCCCCGAGCCGAGCTCCGGGAACTGGGTCGGCCGGGTGCGCAGGGCCATCACGACCTCTTCGAGGGAGGCGTTGCCGGCCCGCTCGCCGAGCCCGTTGATGGTCACCTCGACCTGGCGCGCGCCGGCCTGGACGGCGGCCAGCGTGTTGGCCGTGGCCAGCCCGAGATCGTTGTGGCAGTGGACGCTGACCGTGGCGCTCGCTGCCGACCCGCTCGACGACCCGGCCGACGAGCAGGCCGAACTCGGCCGGGATGGCATAGCCGACCGTGTCCGGGATGTTGACCGTGCTGGCTCCGGCCCCGACCACCGCCTCGTACACGTCGAGCAGATAGTCGACGTCGGTCCGGCTCGCGTCCTCGGCCGAGAACTCGATCTCGGCGTCCTTGCCGAGCTCACGCCGTCCGTAGCGGACCCACTCGACGGCCTGCTTGAGCGCCTCGTCGCGAGTCAGCCGGAGCTTGTGCTTGAGGTGGATGTCGCTCGTCGCGATGAACACGTGGAGATGCGGGCGCTCCGCGATCCGGATCGCCTCGACCGCCCGTTGCGGGTCGCCGTCGCGGCAGCGGGCGAGCGCGGCGACGGCCACGCCCTTCGTCTCGCGGGCGATCCGCTGGACGGCCTCGAAGTCGCCCGGCGAGGCGGCCGGGAAGCCGGCTTCGATGACGTCGACCTTGAGCCGGACGAGCTGGCGGGCGACCTCGAGCTTCTCGGCCGCGGTCAGCCCGGCCCCGGGCGCCTGCTCCCCGTCGCGCAGGGTGGTGTCGAAGATCCGTACGCTGCCGGCGGTCATCGCGCCGACTCCGCCACCCGGCGCGGAGAGCTCGCCGCGGCCTGGGTCTGGCCGGCCTTGACGACGACCGGGTCGAGGAACGCCATCTGGCCCCGGAGCTCCTCGCCGACCCGCTCGATGAGGTGGTCGTGGTCCTGCTGGCGGAGCCGCTCGAAGTTCGCCCGGCCGGAGTCGTTCTCCTCGATCCAGCGGGCGGCGAACGTCCCGTCCTGGATCTCGCCGAGGACCTCCTTCATCGTCTGGCGAACGTGGTCGTCGATGATCCGCGGCCCGCTGACGTAGTCGCCGAACTCGGCCGTGTCGCTGACGCTGAAGCGCATGAAGTTGAGGCCGCCCCGGTACATCAGGTCGACGATGAGCTTGAGCTCGTGCATCGTCTCGAAGTAGGCCAGCTCCGGCTGGTAGCCGGCCTCGACGAGCGTCTCGAAGGCCATCTTGACCAGCGCGGCCGTGCCGCCGCACAGGACCGATTGCTCGCCGAACAGGTCGGTCTCGGTCTCCTCGGCGAACGTCGTCTCGAGCACGCCGGCGCGGGTGTTGCCGAGGGCGCGGGCATAGGCCAGGACGCGGGCGCGGGCCGTCCCGCTCGGGTCGCGCTCGACCGCGAACAAGGCCGGAACTCCGCCGCCCGCCTGGTAGACGCTGCGGACGAGATGACCTGGCCCCTTCGGGGCGACCATCCCGACGTCGATCCCGGCCGGTGGGTCGATCCGCTTGAAGTGGATGTTGAAGCCGTGGGCGAACATCAGCAGCTGCCCGGGTCGCAGGTTCGGGCCGATCTCGGCGTCGTAGACCGCCTTCTGGGCGGTGTCCGGGACGAGGATCATCACGACGTCGGCGGCGCGGACCGCCTCCGGGACGGTCCGGACCCGAAGGCCGGCGTCCTCGACCATCGTCCGGCTCTTGCTCGTCGGGGCCAGCCCGACCACGACGTCGACGCCCGACTCGTGCAGGTTCAGCGCATGGGCATGCCCCTGGCTGCCGTACCCGATGATCGCCACCGTCTGCCCATTGAGGGCCGCCGGATCCGCGTCATTGTCGTAATACATCCGTGCCGTCATCGCTTGATCGCCTCCTCGATGGATCCCGAGCCGCGCGCCATGACCACGGTCCCGGTCCGAACGAGCTCCCGCACGCCGTACGTTCGCAGGAGCGCCACGAGCGCATCGACCTCGGCCTCCGTGCCGGTCGCCTCGACGACGATCGACGTCTCGGAGATGTCGACGACCCTGGCCCGGTAGAGCTCGACGATCCGCACGATCTCGCCCCGGTTGGCGTCGCTCGCCCGGACCTTGACCAGGGCCAGCTCGTGCTCGACCGTCGGCTCGTCGGTCAGGTCCTGGACCTTGAGCACGTCGATCAGCCGGTAGAGCTGCTTGATCGCCTGCTCGATCAGGACGTCGTCGCCGATGAGCGTGATCGTCATCCGGCTCACGTCGGGCTGGTCGGTGTGGCTGACCGCGAGCGACTCGATGTTGAAGTTGCGGGCCCGCATCAGGCTCGAGACCCGGTTCAGGACGCCCGGCTTGTCGAGGACGAGGACGACGAGGACGTGGCGGTGCTGGACGCCCGTCCCCGGCAGCGCCCGGGCCGGCGGCGCCGCGTGGGCGGGCGTCGGCCCGGTATTGGCACCCTGAGCGGTCATGCGTTTCTCGCCTTCACTCGTCGGCCCCTCCCCACTTCTCGATGAGATCGGACAGGCCCTTGCCGGCCGGCATCATCGGGAAGACGTTCTGCTCCTCGGCGATCTCGAACCAGACGAGGGCCGGCCCATCGACCGCCTGGGCCGCCCGGATCGCCTCGTCGACCTCGTCCGGCCGGGACGCCTTGAAGCTCGGGATCCCGAACGCGTCGGCCAGCTTGAGGTAGTCGGGCCCGAGGAGATGGGCGGAGTGGTAGTTGCCGGCGTAGATGATCTCCTGCCACTGGCGGATCATCCCGAGCTTCTTGTTGTCGAACAGGGCGATCTTGACCGGGATCCTGTCCTGGACGAGGGTCATCAGCTCCTGGAACGTCATCTGGAACCCGCCGTCGCCGGTGATCGCCCAGGTCTCGCGGTCCGGACGGCCGAGCGCGGCACCCATCGCCGCCGGGACGGAGAAGCCCATCGTCCCGAGCCCGCCCGAGCTGACGTGGCTGTTCGGCGATCGGAAGCCGGCGTAGCGAGCGAGCCACATCTGGTTCTGGCCGACGTCGGCGATGTAGGTCGCCTTGTGCTCGGTCAGCTCGCCGATCCGCTCGACCACGTAGTCGGCCGACAGCAGCCCGTCGCGCCAGGCACCCGACCCGTGCCAGCTCGACGCCTCGGACTCGCGCTTCCAGTCGGCCAGCTGGGCGAGGTAGTCGGCCCGCGCCTCGGGCTCGGTCCGGTCGACCATCGGGAGCAGCGCCCGCAGGACGCGACCGGCATCCCCGACGATCGGGACCTCGACCGCCACGTTCTTGCCGATCTCGGCCGGGTCGATGTCGACGTGGACGATCCGGGCGTACGGCGCGTAGGTCCGGACGTTGCCGGTCACCCGGTCGTCGAAGCGCATCCCGAAGGCGATCAGCAGGTCGGCCGACTGGATCGCCCGGTTGACGTGCTTCCAGCCGTGCATCCCCATGTAGCCGTACGCCAGCGGGTGGGTCTCGTCGATCGCCCCGATCCCGAGCAGGGTCCAGGCGACCGGGATGCTCGTCTTCTCGGCGAAGGCGCGGAGGTCGTCCCAGGCCTGGGCATGGAGCACGCCGTGGCCGGCCATGATGATCGGCCGCTTGGCCCGGGCGATCTCGGCCGCGGCCAGCTTGAGCTGGCGCGGGTGGCCGTCGAACGTCGGGCGGAAGCCGGGCAGGCCGGCAACGATGTCCTCCTCGGACGGGTGCTCGGCGGTCGTCTCCTGCTGGAGAGCGTCCTTCGTGATGTCGATGTGGACCGGGCCCGGACGACCGGTCCGGGCGATGTGGAACGCCTCGGCGATGACCCGCGGCAGGTCGTCGGCGTCGCGGACGAGGTAGTTGTGCTTGGTCATCGGCAGGGTGATGCCGGTGATGTCGATCTCCTGGAAGGCGTCCTTGCCGATGAGCGCAGCCGGGACGTTGCCGGTGATCGCGACCATCGGCACCGAGTCGAGCATCGCCGTGCCAATGCCCGTGACGAGGTTCGTCGCCCCGGGGCCGGACGTTCCCATGCACACGCCGACCCGACCGGTGACGCGGGCGTAGCCGTCGGCAGCGTGGGCGCCGCCCTGCTCGTGACGGACGAGGATGTGGCGGAGCTCGGGGTAGTCGCCGAGGACGTCGTAGAGCGGCAGGATCACGCCGCCGGGGTAGGAGAACATGACGTCGACGCCCTGCCGGATGAGCGCCTCGCAGACGACGTCCGCCCCGATCCTGGTCCGCTTCCTCGGCTTGACCTCGTGGAGCATCGCCGCCCGCGCCTGCTCGACGGCCGCCGACGCTGGCGAGCCGTCCGCGGGCACGTGGCTCCGGCGCGGGCCGGCCGGCGCCGGCGCACCTCGCGAGCCGCCGTCCGGCGTCCCCCTGGTGATCGTCATCGGGTCAACCCCTCCGTGGCGTCGTCATCGTGATCCATCTTCGTGCGAGCTCGGGCCGGGAAATGACAAGACCCCCGCCTCCCGGCGAGGGTCCCTTCGGTTCTCGGTGGCGCTGCCCGCTTACCTCCGCGATCCTCCGTTCTCCCGCCGGGAGATCAGGCCAATGAGGCCGTCCAGCCCGATAAGGAGCGAGCGAAGAAGAGCGAGCGCCGATACCTCGACGGAGGGGGCTTCGTCCAGGGGCAGATTCGCGCGACGACCGTCCGTCGTGACCATGACGGCAAGTCGGCGGCGATCCTGACCGTTGAACAGACCCAAGATCCGTCTCCGTGAGCTCCGTGGGCGCGCAGGCCGACGGTGTGCGGGCAGTCTAGCAGCCTCCGTCGATTCCGCAACCACCCCGACCGCACCCGGCTGTACCGGTCCAACGCAGCCGATCGTCGGGCCGAAGACGCCGGACGATCCGAGTGCCGTCGAGCGCGCCAGGACACCGATCGATCGCGCGGCGCATACTAGCCCGAGCCCGCCTGGGCCCCCAGTCCGCCACGCGACCCCGGTGGCGTGGCCCCAGTCCCCCCTTCGCCGGGCACCGCGACCCCCGTGCCCTCGGTCGCCGCGTCGTCCCCCGAAGGACAGCTCTCCGCTCGTCGCGCTGGCCGCGCGGCGTCCTGGTAGGGAGGAGGCAAGAGTTTGCCGCGGTCCCCAAGAGGCGCCCAGAGGGCGTCCATCCGACTCGTCACCCCCGGTCGCTGCAGCCCGTCGGGCGCATCCGACCCCAAGCGGCGAGGTGTCCGATGAACCGGATCGCCTCCCCCACCCTGCCCCACGGCTCGCACCGCTCGCGCCTCGCCGGCGCATCGGTCACCGCGGTCCTGAGCCTGGCCCTCCTGACCGGCCTCGGACCCCTCCTCGCGGATGCCGGCCTCCCGGGCGCTCCGCCCGTCGCCGAGGCCGCCGGCCCCCACCTCATCGCGTCGGCGGCGCAGATCGCCCGGCTCCCAAGGTCAGGCGCGGCCTGGCGATCGCTCAAGAAGGCGGCCGATTCGAACGCGGGGACCCCGAACCTGTCCGACCAGGACTCCGACAACGACGTGATCGTGCTGGCCAAGGCCCTCGTCTACGCCAGGACGAAGATGGTCAAGTACCGGACGTCGGTCTTCAACAACCTCAAGGGCGTGATCGGGACCGAAGCCGGAGCACGGTCGCTCGCCGTTGGTCGCAACCTGCCCTCGTACGTGATCGCCGCGGACCTCATCTCGCTGTCGAGGTGGCGGCCGGCGTTCAACAACCGGACGTTCCGACCGTGGCTCAGGCGGATGCTGACCAAGAACCTCGACGGCGACACGCTGATCAGCACCCAGGAGACGCGTCCGAACAACTGGGGCAATCACGCCGGTGCCGCGCGCGCCGCGATCGCGATCTACCTCGGCAACAAGTACCAGCTGGCACGGACGGCGAAGGTCTTCCATGGCTACCTCGGCGATCGAGCTGCCTATGCCGGCTTCAGGTACGGCGACCTGTCATGGCAGTGCCACCCGGCCAAGCCGGTCGGGATCAACCCCAAGGGCTGCATCAAGGCCGGCCACGTCATCGACGGCGTGCTGCCCGACGACATGCGCCGGGGTGGCTCGTTCCAGTGGCCACCGTCCCACACCGGCTATCCGTGGGAGGGACTGCAGGGGGCCGTTCTCGAGGCCGAGCTCCTGACTCGGGCCGGGTATCCGGCCTGGACCTGGAACAACCGGGCGCTCCTGCGCGCCACCCAGTTCCTCTACAACCGGGTGGGCTGGGCCGCGGCGTCCGACGACGACTGGCAACCCTGGCTCATCGACTACCGGTACGGCACCCGGTTCCGGAGGGCCGCTCCGACCCACCCGGGCAAGAACTTCGGCTGGACCGACTGGCTGTACGGCACCCGGGTCAAGGGCACACCGCGCCGGTAGCATCGAGCGCAGCACCCAGCGGACCTGAATCAGAACGACCGCCCCTGATCGGGCGGTCGTTCTGCATGAGTGCGATGAGGCCCGCGCTGGGCCTCATGAACTACCAGCGATGGCCTGCAAGCGGTTGCATCACCATTCCCACCGGATCCCGGCCCCCAGGCTGAGGGCGATGCTCGCCAGCAGCGCGATGGCCGTGGTGAAGCGCGCCAGGTTCGCCTTCACATTGCACCTCGTAGTCGAAGTCGCGTCGTCGGTCCGGCGGCCGGGCGGCCTCGGGTCAGACTCGAGGTCCCTGGCTTTGCGTCCCCGTCTCACGGCGGGTTTGCCCTGGACGGCCCTATGGCGAAGGACGTTCTCGTCCTCGATGTCGAACGTTAGGCCCAGCCGAAGTCGGGGTCGAATGACCCATCAGTACTACCGGTGACCCGATTCAGGGGGAGGTTCCGGAACGCACCGGGCCGAGCGCCGCGGCCGGGCCCACCGGCAGTAGCCGGCTGGCATCAGGTCGGGCTGAGCGAGTGGTCAAGCTGCTTGGCGGCCGGGCTGCGCATCGCCACGACGAAGACGACGACGATCCCGACCGCGATCAGGATGTCGCCGACGCTGAAGACGTTGTTGAACGGCAGCCACTGGGGCAGGGCGTAGACATCGGTCAGCCCGGCGAGCGACGGATCGGGCACGACCGTGCTGTTCGAGTAGCCGCCGATCGGCAGCGATTCCGGCGGCCACGAGCGCGCTCGGCGAGGCTGGCATGTAGCCGCCGTTGGCCACGATCGCGACGAGGTTGCAGGCCGCCCCGATCGCGACGATCGACAGGCCGGCGATCCGCAGGTTGGCGAGCAGGGCCAGGAACACCAGGCCGGTCGACAGGACGTAGAGCGGCGCCCCGAGCGCCCCGATCCGGTCGGTCAGCGGGGTCGAGAACAGCAGGATCTGGATCGAGAAGCCGAGCACGATCAACCCGGCGAACCGGAACTGGATCGTGGCCAACCCGGCCAGCCGGCCGCCGAGGATCAGGCCGAGGGCGAGGCCGATGAGCGACGGAATAGAGGATGAACATCTGGAACTCCTCAGCTGCCGACCGGGAACGTGACGGGATGGATCGTCGGTGGCTCGACCGCCGCGATCGTCGGGTCGACGGCGACGAGGGTGCCCAGGCCCAGGAGCCGGGCGAGATGCTCCGCCGAGACCGGGCGGGCGAACAGGAAGCCCTGGCCGAACTCGCAGCCGAGATCGCGCAGGCGCTCGAGCTGGCCGGGCTCCTCGATCCCTTCGGCGACGATCCGCAACCCGAGCGTCTGGCCGAGGGCGACGATGGCGTGAGCGAACGCCCAGGTCTCCGGGTCGGCCTCGCCCGAGACGACGAAGTCCCGGGCGATCTTCAGGAAGTCGACCGGGAAGCGACGCAGGTAGCCGAGCGACGAGTAGCCGGTCCCGAAGTCGTCGACGGCGATCCGGACACCGAGCGCCCGGATCGCCTGGAGCCGGGCGATCGTCGTCGCCGTGTCGCGGAACATCGCGGTCTCGGTCAGTTCGAGCACCAGGTCGGCCGGGTCGAACCCGGTCTCGGCGAGGACGGCCTCGATCTCCTCGACGATGTCGATCCGCTGCAGTTGGAGCGGTGAGACGTTGACGCTCAGCAGGAAGTGCTCGGCAGCGCCGGCCGCCCGGAGCGCGACCACCGTCCGGCACGCCTCGGCGAGCACCCAGCGACCGAGGGCCAGGATCGTCCCATTCTCCTCGGCCAGCCCGATGAACTCGTCCGGATGAGTCAGGCCGCGGATCGGGTGCCGCCAGCGGACGAGCGCCTCGACGCCGATCGTCTCACCGCTGTTGAGAGCGACGATCGGCTGGTAGTGGACGATCAGCTCCTCTCGGGCGACGCTCCGGGCCAGCTCGGCCGACAGCTCGTGGCGGGCGACGATGGAGGCGTGCATGGCAGGATCGAACACCGCAAAGCGACGCTTGCCGGCCGCCTTTGCCGTGTACATCGCCACGTCGGCCTGGCGCAGGATGTCGTCGGCACCTTCGCCGATCATCGTCCCGGGGACCCGGGCCGCAGCGATCCCGATGCTGACGCCGACGACCGTCTCCTGGCCGTGGATCGGGAACGGGACCTCGAGCACATCGATCAGGCGACGCGCGACCGCGATCGAGTGGCCCATGTCCGCCTGGTCGGAGACGAGGATCGCGAACTCGTCGCCGCCGAGCCGGGCGGCCAGGTCGCCTTCGCGGATCGTGTTCTGGATCCGGGCGGCGACGGCGACCAGGAGCTGGTCCCCGGCGGCATGGCCGAGGGTGTCGTTGACGACCTTGAAGTCGTCCAGGTCGAGGAACAGGACGACCGGCACCCGGTCCGACTGGCGGTCGCGGAGCTGGAGCGCGACCTGCTCGGTGAACAGGGCCCGGTTGGGCAGGTCGGTCAGCGGGTCGTGGTAGGCCTGGTAGCGGAGCTGCTCCTTGAGCCGGCTGAGCTCGGCCAGGGACTGCTCCAGCTGGCCGTTCTCGAGGGCGACGGCGACCTGGTTGGCCAGCGTCTCGAGCAGGCGCAGGTCGTCCTCGCCGAAGCTCGTGCCCTCGGTCAGCCGGTTGACGATCGTCAGCGTCCCGATCGTGGCCGCCTCGCCGACGAGCGGCGCGACGATCGCCTGGCGGATCGCCATCGCTCGACCGCCCGGGGTCTGCGCGGGCATCGCGAAGAACGCTCGCCGTTCGGTGCTGGCCCGTGCCCGGATCGGATCGTCGGTCGGAAGGACGACCGGGACCATCAGCTCCGACTCGCCGTCCTGGACGGAGGTCGTTCGGAGACACTGGCCACCCACCCCGACCGACTCGAGGAGGACCTCGGCCAGCTCGGCCCGGAACATGTCCCGGGCGTGGTCGAGCAGGGCCACCAGGGCCCGGTCGAGCTCGGGGGAGTGCTGGAGGATCCGGCTGGACTGGTAGAGCAGCTCGAGGCGCTCGTGCTTCTCCCGCTCGGAGACGTACGCCCGGTAGGCGACGAACAACGTGATCAGGGGCACCGCCAGCAGGCACAGGGCGACCGGCTCGACCCACAGGATCGTGACCGCGAGCAGGGCGAGGCTGGTGTTGGCCAGCGCGACCAGACCCGCGAACTGGATCATCTCGGGCAGCTTCTGGTACTGCGGGGCACCCCCGGACAGGACGATGACGGTGGCAATCGTCAACGCGCCCAGGACCGCCCCGAGGAACATCGCACCGAACGCGGCGAGCCAGTCGATCGGGGCCGGCGGCCCGCTGAAGTCGCCGATCGTCCGGAACACCGTCAACGTCACCACCGCGATGAAGGCGTAGTTGGCGAGGTTGAAGGCCAGCTTCAGGGGCGATTGATGAGATGCCACGATCAGCGCGAGCCCGGACCCGACGAGAAGCCCGACCAGGTAGTCGGTCGGCGGCATCAGGAAGAGCCCGATCACGGACGGGATCTCGCTCAACGAGAACGAGTGGCTCTCGCGCCGGAAGTGGACCTCGATGACCTTCGTCTCGGTCAGGAAGAACGCCACGGCGATCAGCGGCCAGGGGATCGTCAGTGGCGCAGGCAGCGCCTGATAGCCGCGAACGAACGCGAGGTAACCGATCGTTGCCGCCGCTGCCAGGGCCAGGCTGAACAGCCAGACCCGAATGACGGCGGCCTGGGCCGCAAGGCGCGACCGTACGGCCCCGATCACCGCAGCGGACGGTGGATGAGGGTGATCCACCCTCGGATTGTCCTCTCCGATGGACCGATCGGCCGGTACCCCTAAGTACCTAGGCGCAGCGGTACAGATAGGGGAGATGCGGTCGGCTCCGTGCTGCCGAAGGCGCTCCGGCGAGCCTGGCGGCTGGCCTCTGGTACGCTCCAGCGCATGGCCGCCAGCCCGCCCCGCACGCTCGTCGACAAGATCTGGGACAGCCACGTCGTGGCCGACGAGCCCGGCGCACCGACCGTCCTCGCCGTCGACCTCCACCTCGTCCACGAGGTCACCAGCCCGCAGGCGTTCACGGGCCTGCGTGAGCGCGGGCTGCGCGTCCGTCGACCGGGCCAGACCGTGGCGACCGCCGACCACTCCATCCCGACCCACGATCGGAGCCTGCCGATCGTCGACGCGATGGCCGCGGCCCAGGTCCAGCAGCTGACCGACAACTGCCGGGAGTTCGGCATCCCGCTCCATGGGCTCGGCTCGCCGAACCAGGGCATCGTCCACATCATCGGTCCCGAGCTGGGCCTGACCCAGCCGGGGATGACGATCGTGTGCGGCGACTCGCACACCGCCACCCACGGTGCGTTCGGCGCGCTCGCCTTCGGGATCGGGACGAGCGAGGTCGAGATGGTCCTGGCCAGCCAGTGCCTGCTCCAGCGCCGGCCGAAGACGTACGAGGTCCGGGTCGACGGGCGGCTCGCGCCCGGGGTCGGAGCCAAGGACATCATCCTCGCCCTGATCGCCCGGATCGGCGTCGGCGGCGGCACGGGCCACGTGTTCGAGTACACCGGCTCGGCGATCCGGGCGCTGACGATGGAGCAGCGGATGACGGTCTGCAACATGAGCATCGAGGGCGGTGCGCGGGCAGGCCTGATCGCCCCGGACGACACCACGTTCGCCTACGTCGAGGGCAGGCCGTTCGCTCCACATGGACCGGCCTGGGATGCGGCGGTGGACCGCTGGCGAGGGCTGCCGACCGATGAGGGCGCCGTCTACGACAAGTCGGTCGCGCTCGATGCCTCGACCCTCGAGCCGATGGTCACCTACGGCACGAACCCGGGGATGGGCATCCCGATCACGGGCCGGATCCCGTCGCCCGACGACCAGGCCGACCCCGGCCAGCGACGCGCGCTCGAGCACGCGCTCGAGTACATGGATCTCGTCCCGGGCCAGCCGATCCTCGGTCGACCGGTCGACGTGGTGTTCATCGGCAGCTGCACGAACGGCCGGATCAGCGACCTGCGCCTGGCGGCCTCGGTCCTGCGCGACCGGAAGGTGGCCGACGGCGTCCGGGTGATGGTCGTGCCGGGCAGCCAGGAAGTGAAGAAGGAAGCCGAGAACGAGGGCCTGGCCGACGTCTTCCGGGCCGCCGGTGCCGAGTGGCGCGAGGCGGGCTGCTCGATGTGCATCGCGATGAACGGCGACCAGCTCGAACCGGGCCAGTACGCGATCTCGACCTCGAATCGGAACTTCGAGGGTCGCCAGGGCAAGGGCGGGCGGTCGTTCCTCGCGTCACCGCTGACGGCAGCGGCATCGGCCGTGACCGGCGTGGTGACCGATCCGCGGACGCTGCCCGGGATCGAGGCCGCGGCCGGGCTCGGCGGGCGCTGACGTGGCAGCCCCGTTCGGGACGTTCACGAGCGCGCTCATCCCGCTGCCGGCCGAGAACGTCGACACGGACCAGATCGTCCCGGCCCGGTACCTCAAGGTGACCGACAAGGACGGCCTTCGTGACGCGCTCTTCCACGACTGGCGCTACGACCCCGACGGCGGGCTCAAGGAGCCGCTCTTCGTGATGGACCGGCTGGCGATGGCCGATCGCCAGATCCTGCTGGTCGGCGACAACTTCGGGACGGGCTCGTCGCGCGAACATGCCACGTGGGCCATGAGGGCCTGGGGGATCCGGGCACTCATCTCGACGAGCTTCGCCGACATCTTCCGCAACAACGCCCTCAAGAACGGGCTGCTGCCGATCGTCGTCGACGCCGACACCCATCGGGCGCTGTTCGAGAAGCTCGAGGCCGAGCCGCGGATGACGGTGACCGTCGACCTCGAGTCCCAGGTCGTCCATCTTCCCGGCGACGAGGACCTGCCGTTCGACGTCGATCCGTTCGCGAAGAAGATGCTCCTCGCCGGGACCGACGAGATCGGCTGGCTGCTCGCGCGCGAACCGGCGATCGCCGCCTACGAAGCCGGCCACCCCGCCCGGATCGACACCCTGTCCGCGGGCTGAGACGGAACCGCGGCCGGCCGGTCGTCGTCTCGGGGCCATGAGCCCCAACCTGCGCCAGCTCGCCCTGTCCGGATTGGCGATCGTCGCGATCGCAGCGTGCACCGGGTCGGCTGGCGCTGGCGCCCAGTCCGCGCCGCCGTCGACCGGCGCCGGACCGTCGGCCAGCCCGGACGGCGGCGGGAGCGAGCCGGGGTCGGGGATCGGCCAGCCGATCGCGCCGCCGTCGTCGAACGATCCGGGACTGCCCGATCCCGGGAGCCCGACGATCGTCGTGCCAACGCCTGGCCGGCTCGATGTCCATCCGGTCGGCGTCTTCGCGATCGAGCCGCGAGTGGACGGTCGCCGGGTGACGGTCAGGCTCTCATGGTGGAGCGGCGTGCCGCCGTGCAGCGTCCTCGACTCGGTTCGCGACGTCCGAGCCGGCAACCGGATCACGTTGACCGTCATCGAGGGCGCCGACCAGCGTGGTGTCGCCTGCATCGAGCTGGCGATGCTCAAGGCCACGGTCGTCGACCTCGGCGAGCTCGATCCGGGGACCTAGACGATCGCCGCCTACGGCGACGCCCGACCCGTCCAGATCGTCCTGCACTGACCCACCGGGTCGTAAGGGGGCGGGCTTCGCCGTCCTCGTCGATACTTCCCGGGTGAACCTGATCGACATCGGGATCGTCGTCCTCCTCGGGTTCGGACTCATCGCGGGCTGGCGCTCGGGGTTCTTCCCGCAGCTGCTGGGCCTGGCCGGGGCCGCGGTCGGTGGGATCGTCGTGATCCTTGCGCTGCCCTACGCCCACGACCTGCTCGAGGGCCTCGAGCCCGCCTTGCGCGCGATCGGCGTGCTCGTGGCGCTGCTCGCGGCAATCGGGATCGGCGAGGCGATCGGATCGAGCATCGGGGCCCGGATCGGACGCGGCCTCGGCGACGGCGTCCTGAGCGGCCTCGACCGGCTCGCCGGGGCCATGGCCGGCCTGGCCCAGGGCATCCTCGTCGTCTGGCTGGTCGGCGGGCTGCTCGCGGCGGGCCCGGTCCCGCAGATGGCGGCCCAGGCCCAGCGGTCGTTCGTCATCCGGACGATCAGCGGCGTGTTCCCACCACCGACGACCTATGTCGACCAGCTCGCCGCCTGGCTCGACGCGACGGGCTTGCCGGAGGTCTTCATCGGCCTCGAGCCGTTCCCCGCCGCCCCGGTCGACCGACCGAGCAGCGCACAGGCCGAAGGGATCGCTCGCGATGCGATCGACAGCACGCTGGCCGTCCGGGCGACCGCCTGCGGGCGGGTCTCGACCGGGACCGGGTTCGTCGTGGGTCGCGGCGGCTACATCGTCACCAACGCCCACGTCGTGGCCGGCTCCAAGAAGGTGCTCGTCGCGTTCGACGGTGGCCGGCCGCTCGACGCGGACGTCGTCCTGTTCGACCCGAAGCTCGACGTCGCAGTCCTGCGGGCGCCGGGCATCAAGGCAGCTCCGCTCACGTTCGCCACGACGGATCCGGCCCGCGGGACGGTCGGAGCCGCGCTCGGCCACCCGGGTGGCTCACCGCTCCGGGTCATCCCGGCGGCCGTCGCCGACAGCTATGCCGCCGAGGGGCGCGACCTGTACGGGACGGACCGGGTGACCCGGAGGATCGTCGAGCTCCGGGCGGACATCGAGCGAGGCGACAGCGGCGGACCCCTCGTCCTGCCCGACGGCACGATCGGCGGCGTCGTCTATGCCGAGGCCCTCAGCGATCCGAGCGTCGGCTACGCGCTGGCCCCGGTCGCCGTGGCAAGCCGGATCCTGCCGGCGATCGGCGCGACCGCCACCGTGTCGACCGGGAGCTGCACGCGGTGAGCGCGGACCGCGCCGACGCCTCGCGGAGTGCGGCCGCCGGTCGTCTCGACCAGCTGGCCGAGGACGCCTGGGACGGGACGCTCGCCGCTCAGCCCGTGTTCGCGACCTCGATCGGGGACCGGCGCTTCGACGATCGGCTCGCCGACCATCGGCCCGAGGCGCGGGCAGCCGAGCGGCGCCGCCTGGCGACCCTCATGGAGCGTGGCCGGGCAATCCCCGAGGCGGACCTCGACGGGGACGACAGGATCACCCGGACCGCGCTGCTCGGCTACCTCGAGGCCGAGCTCGACCTCGCCAGCGCCGACCTGGAACGCTGGACGATCGACCCGCTGGAGGGACCGCAGGTCGGGTTCCTGACCCTGCCATCGTTCCAGCCGGTCGAGACGCCGGCCGACCGGCGTCACCTCGTGGACCGCTGGCGGGCGATGGCTCCCTTCATCGATCGTCACGTGGAGAACGTCCTCGGTGCGCTCGACGACGGGCTCGTCGCCGCCACGAGTCCGATCCGGGCGGTCATCGACGAGCTCGACGACATCCTCGACCAGCCGGTCGCGGCGTCGCCGCTGCTCCGGCCGGCCGCCGACGACCAGCGCGGCTGGTCCGCCGGCGAGCGAGAGCGGCTGGCGAGCGAGCTCGAGTCGATCGTCACCGAGTCGATCCAACCCGCCTTCGCGCGCTATCGCACGGTGCTCGTCGAGCGGATCCTGCCGCGCGCCCGGTCGAACGACCGCCCCGGCCTGGTGACGGTTCCCGGCGGGGAGGTCGCCTACCGGAGGCTCATCCACGCCCACACGTCGCTCGACCTGAGCGCGGAGTCGATCCACGCGATCGGGCTGGCCGAGGTCGAGCGGATCGACGCCGAGCTCCAGGCCTCGGCCGGACGAGCCCTCGGGACGCACGACCTGGCAGCCGCCATCGAGCGGCTGCGGACCGACCCCGGGCTCCACTTCGCGAGCGGACCGGACGTCTTCGCAACGGCTCAGGCCGCCCTCGACCGGGCCGCGCGGAGCGATCCCGGACTGGTTCGGGCGGCTGCCCCGGGCAGCCTGTGACGTCGTCGAGATGGGCGCCCACGAGTCGAAGCACTCGACGATCGCCTACTACCTCCAGCCGGCCGAGGATGGCAGCCGACCTGGCCGCTACTACCTGAACACGAGCTCGCCCGAGCTTCGACCGCGCTACGAGGCCGAGGCGCTCGCGTTCCACGAATCGGTCCCGGGTCACCATCTCCAGATCGCGATCGCCCAGGAGCTCGACGGGTTGCCCGCGTTCCGGCGCCATGCCGGGACGACTGCGTTCATCGAGGGCTGGGGCCTGTACAGCGAGCGACTGGCCGAGGAGATGGGCCTCTACTCCGGCGATCTCGACCGGATCGGGATCGCCTCGTTCGATGGCTGGCGGGCCTGCCGACTGGTCGTCGACACCGGGCTGCACGCCCTCGGCTGGTCGCGCGACGCGGCGATCGCGTTCATGCTCGAGCACACGGCGCTCGCTCCGGACAACGTCGTCAACGAGGTCGACCGGTACATCACGTGGCCGGGCCAGGCGCTTGCCTACAAGCTGGGCCAGCTCGAGATCCGGCGGCTCCGCGACGAGGCCCAGGCTCGGCTGGGATCGGCCTTCGATGTGCGCCGCTTCCACGACGCGGTCCTGGCCCAGGGCGCGCTGCCGTTGTCGACGCTCCGGATGGTCGTCGAGCGCGACCTGGCACCAGGCTGACCACGGTTCATCGGCGATGCCGGCCCACGTACACTGGAGCCTCGCCCGATCTCGCGCCGAGGACGCCTGAATGCCCGATCCGAGCACTCCCTACGATCGGCCGACCGACCCGGCCAAGCGCCACTCCCACGCGCTGACCGACGGGCCCGACCGGGCGGGCGCCCGGTCGATGCTCAAGGCGGTCGGGTTCACCGACGAGGACCTCGCCAAGCCGCTCGTCGGGGTCGCGACGACCTGGATCGAGACGATGCCGTGCAACCTCAACCAGCGCCGGCTGGCCGAGGAGGTCAAGGCCGGCATCCGGGCGGCCGGCGGGACGCCCATGGAGTTCAACACGATCTCGATCAGCGACGGCGTGACGATGGGCACCGAGGGCATGAAGACGAGCCTGATCAGTCGCGAGGTCGTGGCCGACTCGATCGAGCTCGTCGTCCGCGGCCACCTGCTCGACGGGGTGGTCTGCCTGGTCGGCTGCGACAAGACGATCCCGGGTGCGGCGATGGCCGTCGGGCGGCTCGACGTGCCCGCGGTCGTGCTCTACAACGGGACGATCTACCCGGGCACGTACAAGGGCCAGCGGAACGCGACCGTCGTCACGGTCTACGAGGCGATCGGGGCGTACCGGGCGGGCAAGATCACGCTCGACGAGCTGTACGAGATCGAGAACGTCGCCTGCCCGGGCCCGGGTGCCTGCGGCGGCCAGTTCACGGCCAACACGATGAGCACCGTCATGGAGTTCATCGGCCTGTCGCCGGCCGGGCTCAACGGGATCCCGGCCGAGGATCCGGCCAAGGATGCGGCGGCGCGGGCGACCGGCGAGCTGGTCATGGACCTCGTCCGGCGCGACGTTCGACCCTCGACGATCGTCACCCGGAACGCGCTCGAGAACGGGATCGCCTCGGTCGCGGCGACCGGTGGCTCGACGAACGGGGTGCTCCACCTGCTCGCGATCGCCCACGAGTTCGGGATCGGGCTCGACATCGACGAGTTCGGGAGCGTGGCCGACCGAACCCCGATCGTCGCCGACATGCAGCCCGGCGGTCGGTTCACGGCGACCGACATCTACGAGGCGGGCGGCGTCGCGCTCGTCATGCGCGAGCTGCTCAAGCGAGGGCTGCTTCACGCTGACGCGCCGACGGTCGACGGCCGGACGATCGCCGAGATCGGCGCGGCCGTCGTCGAGACGCCCGGCCAGCAGGTCGTCGTGCCGATCGATCGACCACTCAAGGCGACCGGTGGCCTGGCGATCCTCCATGGCAGCCTCGCCCCCGATGGCTGCGTCGTGAAGCTCGCCGGCCACGAGCGACGCGAGCACCGCGGGCCGGCCCGCGTGTTCGACTCCGAGACCGCCTGCTACGAGGCCGTCCGCGATCGACGGATCGTCGCCGGCGACGTCGTCGTCATCCGCTACGAGGGACCGGTCGGCGGCCCCGGGATGCAGGAGATGCTGAGCGTGACGAGCGCGCTCGTCGGCGAGGGGCTCGGCGATTCGGTCGCCCTGATCACCGACGGCCGCTTCTCGGGCGGAACCCACGGGCTGATGATCGGTCACGTCGCGCCCGAGGCGGCGCTCGGCGGTCCGATCGGGCTCGTCGAAGAGGGCGACACGATCGTCATCGACGTCGACCGCCAGGCGCTCGATCTCGACGTCCCGGCCGACGAGCTCGCCCGTCGGCGCGCCCGCTGGACCGCGCCAGCGCCGCGCTACACCGGCGGGGTGATGGCCAAGTACGCGGCGCAGGTGAGCTCGGCCAGCGTCGGCGCGGTGACGACCGGCGATCGGATGACGGCGGGGCGTATCGGGCGGTGAGCGGGGTCGTCATCGGGTTCAAGACGTCCCCCCAGGACGTCGACTGGTCGACGCTCGACGAGACGTGGGCGGCCGCCGGCGAGCTCGCGGTCCTCGAGTCGGCCTGGATGAACGACCACCTGTCCCACCCCGCCAGCGATCGCGGCGGCGAGAGCTGGGAGCCGCTGACCCTCGTCGCGGCCCTCGCCCACCGCGTCCCCGGGAAGTGGATCGGGCTCGCCGTCCTGTCGAACACGTTCCGCCATGCCGGCCGTCCTCGCGAAGCAGGCGACCGCGCTCGACATCATCACCGGCGGCCGGTTCATCCTCGGCCTCGGGGCAGGCTGGCACGCGGGCGAGCACGAGGCGTTCGGGATCCCGCTGCCGCCGATCGGCGAGCGGATGGCGCGTCTCGAGTCCGCGGTCCGGGTGATCCGGGCGCTCGGCTCGGCCGAGGCCGGGGCGCCCCCAGGGGTGACCCTCGACGACCCGTTCTACCCGCTGGTCGAGGCGGTCAACCTGCCGCGACCGCTGACCCCGGGCGGCCCGCCGATCTGGCTCGGGGGCCAGCGCCCACGCGGGTTCCGGATCGCGGCCCGCCTCGCCGACGGCTGGGTCCTTCCGGCCGGTGCCGACGAAGGCCTGGCGGAGTTCAGCGAGCGGCGGTCGGCGATCCTCCGCGAGCTCGAGGCGATCGATCGGGACCCGGCGACGTTCAGCTTCGCCGGCCAGCTGCCGACGGGTCGGTCGGCAGCCGATCGTGGCGTCGCGCTCGAGACGGCCCGCCGGTTCGTCGCGGCCGGCGCCGACCAGGTCATCCTCGGGATGCCCGCGCGGCTCGGTCCGGACGGGCTGACCGCCGTGGCGCGCGAGGTGGCCGAGCCGCTCCGGGCCGAGATCGGCTGAGCGCCCGGACCGGCGCTCGCGTCCGCACCCGGCGATGTCGCTCGCGGCGGCCGCGGTCCGGACCGGGCATCATGATGAGGTGACCGAACCGACCGCTCCGCCGCGACCGCCGCCGCTCTCGGCCGAGCCATCCGAGGCCGATCCGCCGGCCACGGATCCCCTCCTCGACGCGATCCAGCCGCACCCGGGCGGGACCGTCCCGTGGCCACCGTCGAAGGACCAGCGCGGTCTCGCGGCACCCTACCCACCGGGCGGGCTCGACCCGAAGCCGGACGCCGGGCTGATCGAGGAGCGCCACTACCTGCGGCTCCTCGCGCTGATGATCGTGCTGATCGTCGTCGGCAGCTTCGCGATCGGCATCATCGGGCTGCTGCTCGGCTTCCAGGGCGGGCCCGGCTGACCGTGGCCGCGGTCGAACCGCCGGTCGGCCAGCGCCGGTCGCGATCGGGCAGCGCGCCAGGCTCGCGGGGCGAGCCCCGGCCGTCGGATGGCGTCGCGCCGGCCGACTGGGATCGCGCTCACGACGAGCTCGTCGAGCAGCTCCGCACGTTGATCCGGATCCCGAGCGTCAACCCGCCACCGGACGAGGGCGACGGCGAGCTTCGTGCGGCTCGAGCGGTGGCCGGCGTCCTCGACGCGGCCGGGGTGCCGACCGAGATCCTCGAGCCGACGCCGGGCCGGGGCTCGGTGACCGCCCGGCTGCGTGGCGACGGCTCGGGCGGTGAGCCGCTCCTCCTCCTCTCTCACCTCGACGTCGTCCCGGCGCCGACGGACGGCTGGACCCACGACCCGTTTGCGGCCGATCTCGCCGACGGCTATCTGTGGGGCCGCGGCGCGGTCGACATGAAGGGGATGGTCGCGATGGAGGTCGCCGTGATCCGGCGCCTGGCGGCCGAGACCCGGCTGGCCGGCCGCGACCCCGCCGCGGATCCGGTGCCCGGGCTGACCCGCGACGTGCTGTTCGCGGCGACGGCCGACGAGGAGGCCGGAGGGCTGCACGGCGCCGGCTGGATCGTCGATCAACGACCCGACCTGCTCCGGGCGGCAGCCGCCGTGAACGAGTGCGGCGGGGTCTCGGTCACGTTCGGCGGCCGGCGGTTCTACCCGATCGGTGTCGCCGAGAAGGGTTATGCGAACTTCCGGATCACGGTCCGGGGGACGTGGGGCCACGGCTCGATGCCACGCTCCGACAACGCCGCGGTCCGGGCGGCGGCGATCGTGACTCGCCTGGCCGAACCGGGCCCGACGCGACTGACCCCGGCGATGGGTCGCTTCTTCAGCTCGGTCGCCGACGAGCTCGGCGGCCCCACCGGCGAGCTCGTCCGCCGGATCGCCGCTCCCGACGGCGCGGCGAGCGAGGCCGCGATCTCCGAGGTCTGCGACGAGATGTACGGGCGAGCGGCACGAGCCCTGCTGCGCGACACGGCCTCTCCGAACGTCATCCACGCCGGCGTGAAGTACAACGTCATCCCGGGGACCGCCGAGATCCTCGTCGACTGCCGGACGCTGCCCGGAACCGATGAGGCCGCGATGCGAGCGGAGCTGCGGCGACGGATCGGCGACGAGCTCTGGGCCCATTGCGAGGCGGAGGCGTTCCTCGTCGCGCCGGCCGTCGAGGCGTCGCTCGAGACCGATCTCTACCGGACGCTCGAGGCGACTCTCCGCGACCACGATCCGGACGGCGTCCCGGTGCCGGTCATGGTCCCGTTCGCCACCGACGCCAAGCACACGGTCCGGCTGGGCGTCCCGACCTACGGCTTCTCACCCCTCCGCCTGGCGCCCGAGGAGCGGTTCCTCGAGCGGTTCCACGGTGTCGACGAGCGGGTGGAGCTGGCTGCCCTCCGGTTCGGTCTGCCGGTCCTGTACGACGTCGTCCGGCGCTTCTGCGGCTGACCGGCTCATCCGACCGGCGGCACGCCACGAAATCTTCGGTGACGGAGCGCACCGCGTTCCGTCAGCCCGATGATCCGCGGGTAAGCGACCGGTCCTAGGATGGCCACACCGCCGCGTTCGTCGGTGGAGGTGGCCGTTCCATGCCCCGAGTCCTCGGAATCCTCAGCGCGATCATCCTCGCCGCCGCCCTCCCCGGGTCGGTCGCGGCTGCCCCGGTCGAGCCGCGCGTGGCGGTCATCGTCGGGCCGGCCGAGGGCCTGACCGACCTGTACCGCTCGATCGGGACGGCCGCCGCCCGCGAGGCACGGCGCTGGACGAGCGACGTGGTCACGGTCTTCTCGCCGGACGCGACCTGGCCGGCCGTGAAGCGCGCGCTGCGCGGCGCGTCGATCGTCGTCTACCTCGGCCATGGGAACGGCTGGCCGTCACCGTACCGGGCTGCGCCCTACCCCAAGACCCAGGACGGTCTCGGGCTGAACCCGGCTGCCGGCGGCGGCGATGACAGCCACCAGTACTTCGGCGAGGCGTTCCTCGCCCGGGAGGTCCGCCTCGCGCCCGGCGCCGTGGTCCTCCTCCACCACCTGTGCTATGCGAGCGGCAACTCCGAGCCGGGGCTCCCCGAGGGGTCGCTCGACGTCGGCCGGCAACGGGTCGACAACTACGCCGCGGGCTGGCTGGCGTCGGGCGCCGGTGCGGTGATTGCCGATACGTTCGGGGCACCGGACTCCTACCTCCGCGCGCTGCTCGGGACGGACTCGTCGGTCGACGCGATCTGGCGCGCCGCACCGACCTTCCATCGCCACGAGCTCGGCTTCGACAGCGTCCGGACGCCGGGCTACCGGGCGGCGATGGATCCGACCCGAGTCGACTCGGGCTTCAACCGGTCGATCGTCTGGCGCCCCGGGCTCACCGCCGCCGAGATGCGCGCCGGAGCGGGCCGGGTCGCCAAGGGCTCGATCGACGTGGTGCGACCGACCGGCCCGTCGATCGACTCGCTCGCCCTGCTCGGGGTGACCTTCCAGGCGCCGACGCTGGTGCCGGCCGGTCCGGCCCCGAGCGGTCTCGTCGCGGGCACCCGGGCGACGCTCAGCCTGCCGATCAAGGCACCCAGAGGCGTCGTCGTCCCGAAGCGGCTCGAGCTCGGCGTCCGCTGGGATCCGATCACCCTCGAGCCGCCACTCGAGGCGACCGGGGCTGCGCCGATCGATCCGACCGGACCCATGGCACCGGCCTCGACCGTCACGCCGTCGTCGCCCGATCCGGGTGGCGCCACCCCGAGCCCGACGCCACGAGGTCGCCCTGCCCCAGCCTCGAGCCCGCCCGCGGCGGATCCGGCGGCCGGCGAGCCGCCGGCGATCGTCGTCGTCGCGCCGGAGGTGACCGGCTCGGTCGTGAGCCCGGCCCGGGCGACGCTCCGCCGGGGCAAGCTGCGGATCACCGTCGACCTGCCCGCGGTGGCCGGCACCTATCGGCTGGTGACGACCGTCCACCGCCCGGACGGGGTCGGGTTCGACACGACCACCCAGTCGCTCGTGCCGGCGGTGACCGTCCGGGTGAGCCGCCCGTTGTCGGTCGCCTACGGCGTCACGCCGTCTCTGACCGTGGTCGCCGGCTCGAGCGTTCCATTGTCGGTCCGGGTCGCCAACGACGGCGCGCTCGCGTGGGCCACGCCGGCGGACCCGTCCGAGCTGTCCGAAGAGCTCATCGACCCGTCGGTCGCCCGGGCGCATCCGAGCGCCCGACTCGTCGCCCGGTGGATCGCCCTGAGGCCAGTCGACCCGGCCGCCGCTGGGACCGCGGGAATCGAGCGCCGGCGTCCAGGCGAAGCCCGGCACCCAGGTCACCGTCGTCGCTGGGGCTGACCGTCCCGAGCGCCCCAGGTCCGTACCTGCTCGTCCTCGACGTCGACAGCCCGCTCCACGGCTCGCTCGCGGCGAGCGGCTGCGTCGCCCGGTCAGGTCAGGATCGTCGTCGTAGCGGACCGACGATCCGTCGGGGGCTAGTCCCGCGGCGCCTTGATCAACCGCCCCCGGCGCGAGATGGCACCCGTGGCCAGGGCCGCGACGCCCATCGCGATGAGCTTCCGCTCCGGCGGGGGCAGGGCTCGGACCGCGGACAGGAACTGGTCGGCGCGGCCGCGATCGACGAGCCGGAGCAGGGCGTGGCCCCGCTGGGTCAGCCAGAGTGAGCGCTGGCGGCGATCCTCCTCTTCGCGGCGACGCTCGACGAGGCGGCGCTTGACGAGCCCGTCGACGAGACGCGACGTCGCCGACGGCGACCGTCCGAGGGCATCGGCCAGGTCGGCGACCGTCGTCGTGCCGGAATCGGCCAGGACGTAGAGTGCCGCCAGCTGGGTGAACCCGAGCCGAAGCTCGCCGAGCTGCCAGGCGAACCCGACCACGAGCTCACGCCACAGCGCCCGGCCCATCGCGACCCGCTCCGAGATCTGGCGCGGGTTCTGGATCGAGGTCCCGGCGGCGAGCACCGGAGCACTGAGGGCGGCCTCGAACGTGCGGGCGATCGCCCGGCGCGGTGCGGCTCGACGGATGGGGCGTTGGCTCGGTCGGGACGCCGGGCGCTGGCCAGCCTGGTCGGAGGTCATGGATTCAGGGTACGGCGGAGGCGAGATGCGTGCAACGTTGCACACGCCCCCCGCGTGCGACGGGCAGGGGGCCGTACCCTCAGCACGAACGGCCACGGTGGCGTGGTCGCCCGCGCGCGTCCAGCATCGCCCCAGGAGTCCGATGACCAAGGTTGCCTTCGTCTTCCCCGGCCAGGGATCCCAGTCTGTCGGGATGGGCCAGGCCATGGCCGCGGCCAGCCCGGCCGGCGCTGCGGTCTTTGCCGAGGCCGACGCGGCACTGGGCGAGCCAATCAGCCGGCTCGCCTGGGACGGACCGGCCGACGCCCTCGACCGGACCGAGAACGCCCAACCGGCCCTTCTCGCGACCTCGATCGCCTTCCTCGCCGCACTCCGGGAGCGCTGGGCAGGCGATGGCAGCGCCGCTCCGCAGCCGGCCTTCTTCGCCGGCCACTCCATGGGCCAGTACAGCGCGATGGTGGCGGCCGGTGTGCTGAGCCTCGGGGACGGCGTCCGGCTGGTTCGCGAGCGCGGCCGGCAGATGCAGGCATCCGGCGCCGGGCGCGAGGGCCGGATGGCGGCCATCATCGGGCTCGACGACGCGCGCTTGCCCGAGCTCGTCGAGCGCGCCGGCGCATACGGCGTGTTCGGGGTGGCCAACCGCAACTCGCCCGGGCAGGTCGTCGTGTCCGGCGAGCGACCGGCCGTCGAGGCAGCGGTCAAGCTGGCCGGCGAGCTCGGCGCCAGGCGGGCGATCGAGCTGCCCGTCTCGGTCGCCGCCCACTCGCCGCTGATGGCCGACGCGGCCGACGGGATGCGGACCGTCCTGGCCGGCGTTCGCTTCGACGACCCGGCTGCTCCGCTCCTGGCCAATCGCGACGCGCGTCTCCTGACGACCGGAGCGGAGGCTCGCGGCGAGCTCGTCGAGCACCTGACCGCGGGCGTCGACTGGGTCCGGGCCATCGAGACGATGACTGCGGCCGGCGTCGACCAGTTCATCGAGATCGGTCCGGGCCGGGTGCTGACCGGCCTGATCAAGCGGATCGCGCCGGACGTCGACGCCGTGGCCACCGACGCCCCGACCGCTCCCGACGGCCTCGCCCTGCCGGGCGCCGCCGCCGAGTCTCAGCCCGTCTAGCCCAGGAGAACCACTCGTGCGAGCCCCCGACCATACCCGGCGCGTCGTTGTCACCGGTCTTGGCGTCATCAGCCCGGTCGGCAACGACCGGCAGACGGCCTGGTCGAACCTCCTCAACGGCGTCTCCGGGATCCGTGAGATCACCAAGTTCGACGTGTCCGGCTACGAGCAGAAGGCGGCCGGCGAGGTCACCGACTTCGTCGCCAGCGACTGGATGGATCCCAAGGCGGCCCGGCGGAGCGAGGCGTCGCTCCACTACGGGGTCGCCGCCGCGAAGCAGGCCCTGGCCGATTCGGGGTTCGAGATCAGCGACGAGAACCGGACCGAGGTCGGGGTCGTCTTCGGGTCGGGGGCCGGCGGTCAGTCGCTCATGATCGACAACTACGCCAGCCTCCACGATCGCGGCCCGCGGACCGTCGCGCCCACGTTCATCGCCAATGCGCTCGTCGATTCGTGCTCGGGGATGATCGCGATCGAGACCGGGGCGATCGGCCACAACCTGTGCATCGTGTCGGCCTGCGCCACGGGCACCCACAACGTGGCCGAGGCGGCCGAGGCGATCCGGCGCGGCGACTGCATCGCGATCATCTCCGGCTCGACCGAGATGCCGCTGCTCGAGGTCGGCCACGCCGGCTTCGGCAACATGCGCGGCCTGGGCAACCCGCGACCCGGCGAGCCGATCGCGAGCGTCTCGCGACCGTTCGACCTGACCCGCGACGGGTTCGTCCTCGGCGAGGGCGCCGCCTCGCTGTTCCTCGAGGACCTCGAGCTGGCCAAGGCCCGCGGGGCGAAGATCTACGCCGAGGTCGTCGGCTATGGCTCGGCCGCCGATGGCTGGGACATGATCCAGCCGGTCGAGGGCGGAGCCGGCTCGGCGCGGGCGATGAAGATGGCCCTGGATCGACGCGGCGTTCCGGCCGACGAGGTCGACCTGATCAACCCGCACGGGACGTCGACGCCGCTCGGCGACAAGCGCGAGGCCGAGGCGATCTGGGCGGTCTTCGGCGACCACACGCCGCGGATCGCGATCAGCGCGACGAAGTCGATGACCGGCCACATGATGGGCGCGGCCGGTGCGTTCGAGGCGTTTGCCACCGTCCTGTCGGTGGCCGAGCAGACCGTCCCGGCGACGCTCAACTACCGTGACCGAGACCCCGACTGCGATCTCAACATCCCGACCGAGACCGAGCAACGGGAGGTCCGCTACGGCCTGTCGAACAACATCGGCCTGGGCGGCCACAACGGCGCCGTGATCTTCCGCCGCTACGACGGCGACTGATGCGGTCCGCGCATCCGGCGAGGCGCCCCCGGCGACTGGCTACAATCCGTCGCGTGCCGCGTCGTCGGGCCGGTCGCTCCCGTCCATCCCTGAGGTAGCCCGTGCCCAGCCAGGATCCAGCTCGTCGTGCCGTCGTGACCGGCCTCGGGGCCGTCATGCCGATCGGCAACGACTTCCCGACCTACTGGGACAACCTGAAGGCCGGACGGACCGGTACGCGCCGGATCCAGTCGTTCGACCCGTCGGCCTTCGAGGTCCAGATCGCGGCCGAGGTCCTCGACTTCGATCCGGCGGCGCACATGGACCCGAAGATGGCCCGGCGGATGAGCCGCTTCGTGGCGTTCTCGATGGCCGCCGGCAAGGAGGCCGTGGCCGACTCGGGGATCGACTTCGGAGCCATGACCGAGACGGAGCGCGACCGGGTCGGGGTCGTCGTCAACACGGGCGGCGGCGGGATCGAGCAGATCATCGACGGAACCCACGTCCACGACCAGAAGGGCCCGCGGTTCGTGTCGGCCTTCGCCATCCCTGCCCTGTCCGGCTCGATGGGCGCCTGCATGCTGTCGATGGAGTACCACCTGACCGGACCGGTCATGACCCAGGTCGCCGCCTGCGCGACGTCGGTGATCGCGTTCCACGACGCGCTCCGGCTGATCCAGACCGGGGAGTGCGATGTCGTCCTGGCCGGTGGCGCCGAGGCGCCCGTCTGGCCGATGGGCGTCGCGGCGCTCGGCAACATGGGCGCGCTGTCCCGCCGCAACGACGATCCGGGCCATGCCTCGCGCCCGTTCGACCGCGATCGTGACGGGTTCGTGCTCGGCGAGGGCGGCGGCGTCGTCGTCGTCGAGTCGCTCGAGCACGCCCGGCGGCGCGGCGCCACCCCGGTCGCCGAGATTCTCGGCGGCGCGCTGACCGCGGACGCATTCCACATCAGCGCGCCCGAGCCGACCGGCCGTGGCCAGGCGCGGGCCATGACGAACGCGATGCGCAACGCCGAGGTCACGACCGACGAGATCGACTACATCGTCGCCCACGGCACGTCGACCACGCTCAACGACGTGACCGAGACGCGGGCGATCAAGGCGGCCTTCGGCGACCAGGCCTACCGGGTCCCGATCAGCTCGCCGAAGTCGATGATCGGCCACCTGGTCGGTGCGGCCGGCATCGCCAGCGCACTGGCCGCGATCGGCGCACTGCGCGACGGGGTCATCCCGCCGACGGCCAACCTCGAGCATCCCGACGACGAGTGCGATCTCGACTACGTACCGCTCGTCGCTCGCACGAAGCGGGTCGAGACGGCGATGATCAACGGCTTCGGGTTCGGCGGCCAGAACGCGGTGACCGTCTTCCGGCGCGTCGTCGACTGAGGCGGCCGTCGGTCGAGCGTGGTCACCTGTCGCCCGAACGACAGGTGACCTGTCCGGCGACGGGCTGGACGGGCCGCCATCCTCGGGCTAGGGTTCGGGACACCTTCAGACGAAGCAGCCCCGGAGGATCGCCCCGATGACCAGCAAGACCTCGGCCGCCGAGCAGCCGTTCACCGTCATCCTCGACGACGATGATTCGAACGTCGCCGAGGGCCGACTGCGCGATCTCGACGCCGGACCGACCTGGGCCAAGAACAGCGTCCGGATCACCCTCGACGAGAGTGACACCAGCGGACACGCCCTCGATGCCAAGGCGGTCGCGGTCAGCCTCCGCTTCGACGATGACGTCGAGGGCCACGCTCTCAGCCTCCACTTCCCGACCGCCGAGAAGGCCGACGAGTTCCGGAAGCGGCTCATCGCGACCGGCGTCGTGGCCGGAGCCCTGGTCGTCGGCGTGACGGCCGCCCAGCTGTCGAGCGCGATCCCGGCGCCGAACTCGATCGCCGCCCCCGCTCCGGCTGCCGCGCCTGTGCCGATGGTGGTCCAGGAGGGAACCCAGTACATCGCGCCGGCCCCGATGCCGATCGTGATCCAGGAGAATCAGGCTCCGGCTCGGCCGCAGCCTGCCACCAACCCGAACATCCCGCGCGAGGACATCGTCCGAAGACGACGACCCCGAAGCTGCCCCGTCGCACATCGTTCAGACGACGGCGTCGAGAAGGCCGCCGACGGATCGGCCATCTCGCCGGCCCAGCGTCACGCCCGAAGCAGCACAAGTAGGGCTGCACCTCCCGGCGCGAGCCGGGCCCTCACTCCCAACGACGGACCGCCCCCTGACCCGGGCGGTCCGTTGGCGTCCGGCGAGTGGCCAGGTGCCTAGGCCGGCGAACGCGCGAGCAGCCCGCGCCGGCCGGCCCCAGCTGCCGAGCCCGGACGAGCGTCGACGCCGCGCAGCCGAAGCGAGTTGAGCACGACGCTCACCGACGAGAGGGCCATGGCCCCCGCCGCGAGGGCCGGACTCAGGGTGATCCCGAAGGCGGGGTAGAGCACGCCCATCGCAACCGGGATGAGCACGATGTTGTAGGCGAACGCCCAGAACAGGTTCTGCCGGACGACCCGGATCGTGCTCCGCGACAGGCCGATGGCGGTTCCAACCAGGCGTGGGTCGCCACCGACCAGGGTCACGTCCGATGCCTCGATCGCAACATCGGCCCCGGTTCCGATGGCCACTCCAAGGTCGGCCTGGGCGAGAGCCGGCGCATCGTTGATCCCGTCACCGACCATTGCCACCCGGCGGCCGGCGGCCTGGAGCGCCTCGACCGCGGCGGCCTTGTCGCCCGGCAGGACCTCGGCCCGGACGCGTTCGATCGGGATCCCGACGGTCCGGGCGACGGCCTCGCTGGCCTGGCGCTGGTCGCCGCTCACGAGCCAGACCTCGATCCCGCTCGCGTGGAGGGCGGCGACGGCCTCGGCGGCCTCGGCCCGGACCGGATCGGCCAGCGCGATGACCCCGGCCGGACGGCCGTCGACCGCGACGAGCACCGCGGTCCGGCCGGCGCCGGCCATCGGCTCGAGGATGCCGGCGAACGGCGCGATCTCGATCCCCCGCTCGGCGAGGAGCCGGGCGGTTCCGGCGATCACGTGGCGCGCCGGCGCGAGATCCCCGGGGCTGGCCTCGACCAGCCCCTCGACGCCATGGCCGGCCAGCGCGACGAACCCGGCCACGGGCCGGAAGCCGAGCTCGCGTTCCCGACCGGCCGCCAGGATCGCCGACCCGATCGGGTGCTCGCTTCCACGCTCGAGCGAGGCGGCCTGGTCGAGCAGCTCGGTCGGGTCCACGCCGGCGACCGGGACGACCTCGACGACCGACGGGCGACCGATCGTGAGCGTCCCCGTCTTGTCGAACACGACGGTGTCGACCCGGGCCGCGGCCTCGAGCGCGGCGCCGCCCCGGATGAGGATCCCGGCCTCCGCGCCGCGACCCGTCCCGACCATGATCGCGGTCGGCGTGGCCAGGCCCATCGCGCACGGGCAGGCGATCACGACCACGCTGATGAAGGCGACCAGGGCGAAGGTCAGCCGTGGCTCGGGACCGGCCACGAGCCAGATCGCGAAGGTCAGCGTCCCGAGACCGAGCACGAGCGGGACGAAGACCTCGCTGACCCGGTCGGCGAGCCGCTGGATCGGCGCCTTTCGGCCCTGGGCCCGCTGGACCATGTCGACGATCCGGGCCAGCGTGGTGTCGTTGCCGACCCGCGTGGCACGGAAGATGAACGTCCCGGTCGTGTTCAGGGTCGCCCCGATGACCTCGTCGCCCGGAGCGACCTCGACCGGGATCGGCTCGCCGGTCAGCATCGATCGGTCGACCGCCGAGCCGCCGCTGACGACGACGCCGTCGACCGGCACCTTCTCCCCCGGTCGGACCCGGACGAGGTCGCCGGGCCGGACCTCGGCGAGCTCGACATCGATCTCCCGGTCGTCGCGCACGACCCGGGCGGTCTTCGCACCGAGTGCGATGAGATGGCGGATCGCCCCGGTCGTCCGGCCCTTGGCCCGCGCCTCGAGCCATCGTCCAAGCAGGACGAGCCCGATCACGATCGTCGAGGAGTCGAAGTACGTCTCCGGTTCGAGCCCGGCGGCCTGGACCACGCCCGGGGCGAGGGTCACGACCACGCTGTAGAGCCAGGCTGCGGTCGTCCCGGCGGCGACGAGCGTGTCCATGTTCGCCGAGCGGTGGCGCAGGGCCCGCCAGGCAGGCCGGTAGAAGCGGCGGCCGGCCCAGACCTGGATGACCGTCGCCGGGATCAGCACGAGGCGGTTGAGCGTCTCGATCGGGATCGTCGTCTGGGGCCAGAACATCACGACCATGATCCCGACGGCGACGGCGATCGACGCCCCGGCCTGGACGGCGAGGTGCCGCTGGTCGCGAAGCCGCTCGGCGTCCTCGCCGGCAAACGCCGCGTCGATCGACCCGTCCACCTCCCGGTCGGGGTCGGCCGCCACCGGCCGCTTCAGCTCGTAGCCGGCCGCCTCGATCGCGCCGACGAGCTCCGCCCGGCCCACGACGTCAGGCAGGTAGCGGATCGTGGCCACCTCGGTGGCCAGGTTGACCACCGCGTCCTCCACGCCGGGCGTCCGGCCGAGGTAGCGCTCGATCCGGTTCACGCACGAGGCGCAGGTCATCCCGGCGATCGGCAGCGAGACCTCGACGGGGCCGGCTGGGTGGTCCCTGGCAGGCGTCATTTCCATACTCCCCAGGAGTATACCATCGGCCTTCGTCGGCGCTACCCTCGGGGTCGCTGGTCCGAGCCGGCCAGCCCGGCTCCGGGTGCTGATGCGAACGAGGTGGAGGACGGATGATCGGCATCGCCGCGGTCGAGGCGCCATGGGGGCCGATCCATCTCGCGGCGAACGCAGATGGCGTGGTGGCGCTCGAGGTGCTGACGACGCCCGACGCGTTCGCAAGCTCGGTCCGGCGACGACTCGGCGAGGCGCCGGGGCGGGGCGGGCCGACGGTCGAGCGCCAGATCGAGGCGGCGGTGCGCGCCGTCGAGGCCTTCCTCGCTCGCGATCCGGCGGGCCTCGCCGGCCTGCCGTTCCGGCTCTACGGGCTGACGGCCTGGGACCGGCTCGTCCTCGACGGCGTTCGCCGGATCCCGTGGGGCGAGGTCACCAGCTACGGGCGCCTCGCCCGGTCGATCGGACGACCCGGCGCCGCGCGCGCGGTCGGCGCGGCAGTCGGCCGCAACCCGATCGGACTGATCGTGCCCTGTCACCGGGTCATCGCCGGCGACGGCTCGCTCGGTGGCTACGGCGGCTCGTGGCTCGCCGATCGCGACGCCCTCCTGTCGGTCAAGCGCCGGCTTCTGGCCCTCGAGGGGAGCGTGCCGACGCCCGGCGGTGTCACCTGGACGACGTTCGGAGCGCAGCCGGCATGACTTCCCACCGACCCGGTGCGACGCCTAGACTCGGGGATGCGACGGTCCGGATGCGACCGCGACGAGGAGAACCCGATGGCCGACCAGGACGAGCCGCGGCCCGCCGGGCCCGACGATCCCACGACGAGCCCGGAGACCGAGGACGACACGTCCGGGCACAACATGGGGACCTACGAGTACGCCCGCCAGCACGCCAACCAGAAGGCTCGCGAGGCCGACGCGTACGCGTCCAAGGAAGCGCTCCGCAAGCAGGCGAAGAGCCCACTCGACAAGCTCCGCGGCCGCTGATCCTCCGCGGGCCGCGGTGAGCGTCCTTCGCGCCTACCGCGGCCTCCTCTCCAACGGACCACTCGTCCGCCTGCTCGGCGGCGAGTTCATCAGCTCGATCGGCGACTGGCTGTACCTGGTCGCCCTGCTCGTGGTCGTGTACGAGACGAGCTCCGACCCGGTCCTGCTCGGGGTCGTCGGGGCGGCGCGAGTCCTGCCCTACGTGATCCTGTCGATCCCGGCCGGGATCATCGCCGACCGCTTCCAGCGCCGGCTCGTGCTCCTCGTCACCGACGTCGCCCGGGGCACGATCATGCTGGCGCTGGCCTGGCTCGTGACCGTCCACGGTCCGCTCTGGGCGATCGCCGGTCTGGCCGTGCTGGCGACCTGCTTCTCGTGCTTCTTCGGCCCGACCATTGGCGCGTACCTCCCGACCCTGGTCCGCGACGAGCGCGAGCTCGGTCCGGCCAACAGCGCATGGTCGACCCTCGACAATCTCGCCTTCGTCATTGGCCCGGCCGTCGCCGGCCTGCTCATCGCGGCGAGCGGGCTTGGACTCGCGTTCCTGCTCAACGCGGTGTCGTTCGCGTTCGTCGCGGTGATCCTGTGGCAGCTCCCTTCGGAGCGCGGCCGCGGGGCTGCCGTCGGTGGCGAGCCCGGCGCCGACGGCGCCGACGGCGCCGAGCGGCCCACCACTCCGGTCGAGGGCGGGGCGGTCCCGATCTCGGCCGTCCGACCGGTCCTCGCACCGCTCGCCGGACTCGCCCTGATCGACACCGTCGCCGGCTTCGTGTTCGGCGGTCTCGCCGTACTCACGGTCATCCTCGCCAAGGACCAGCTCGGGGCCACGAGGCGGCGACCGGCTACCTGAACGCGGCGGTCGGCGTCGGCGGCATCGTCGGCGCGGTCGGGTCCGGGCTGTTCGTCGTCCGGCCTGGCTTGCGCCTGCCGCTGGTGATCGGCTCGCTGATCCTGGCCGGCGGGGTCGCGGCCCTCGGCCTCACCCAGACGCTCGCGCCCGCGCTGCTGGCGATCGCGGTTGCGTCGGCCGGCAGCCTCCTGACCGAGGTCGTCAGCACGACGCTGTTCCAGCGGATCGTGCCCGACGCAATCCGCGGTCGGGCGCTGGGGACCATCGCCACCATCTCGACGCTGGCGTACGCCGCCGGCTCGCTCGTCGTTCCGATCGCCACCGGGGTCGTCGGAGTCGAGCCGGTGCTGCTCGCTTCGGCGATCCTCGTCGCCGCAGGCGCCCTCGTGTCGGTCCTCCTGATCGGCGCCAGCGGCAGCCAGGGCCCGCCCCAGGAACTGCTCGCCGCGGCCTCCCGCGTCGCGGGCTTGCCGATCTTCGCGGGCGTCCCGGAAGCACGTCTCGCGGCGGCGCTCGCCCGCGCCACCGAGCTCGACGTCCCAACGGGGTCGGTGGTCATCCGGCAGGGCGAGCCGGCCGATCGGTTCTACGTGATCCTCGACGGCGCCTTCCGCGTCGACCAGGCCGGGGCCGACGGGATCATCACGACGCTCCGCACGATGGGCCCTGACGAGGTGTTCGGCGAGCTCGGGTTGCTGAACGGAGCGCCGCGCAGCGCGACCGTGACGGCCACCGCGGACGGGCGTCTGCTGGTACTCGAGGCCGCCGAGTTCTTCGAGCTCGTGGCGGCGGGCTCTGACGTCGGGCCGCGGCTGCTTGCCCTCCATCGCGGCGGATCGTTGTCCGGCTGACACCGGTCATGTCGTCCATCTGACGCCGGGAGGGTCGCCCAAGGGGGTGTCGGTGCGGCCGGCGACGGTGTACGGTTGGCCGGCGGGGCGGACCAGACCGCAGCCACCCCGCTCCGGTCGATCCGATACGGCCGCGCGGCCGGCAGGAGGCTTCGATGCCAGAGCATGACGAGACCCAGCCCCCGAGCGCCATGGCGCGGATCGACGACGAGGACGTCGAGGGGCACAGCCTCCGGCGGGCCGTCGAGCCCGACGCGTGTGACCAGCCGCCGGATCGCGACGACGAGGACGTCGAAGGCCATCGCGGGATGTCATCGCGGGCCGACGGCGGCCCGGACGACCTCGGCCAGGCCCGCGTCAGCCGGACTCCGCGTCGACGACGATGACGACGACGTCGAAGGCCACTACGGCCAGCTGAAGAGCCCGGCAAGCCGAGGCGAGTGACCGACTCGCCCGCGGCGCTCAGCCGCCCGGGCGGGCCCCATTCGAGACGGTCGCCAGGATCGTTTTGACCTCGAACGGGCTCGCCCCCGGGTGCTTCGCCCGGATGAGCGTGACCAACCCCGTGATGTGCGGGGCGGCAAAGCTGTTGCCGGTGGCGACGATCCGCCCGCCGTTGTTCCAGGCCACCTCGACGTCGACGCCGTACGCCCCGAACTCGACCGGCGGGGCCGGATTGTAGAACCAGGTCCATGGGTCGGCGATGTCGTGGGCGGCGACCGATACGACCGACGCGAACAGCGACGGATAGCTCGGTCCGGGGACGTTGTTCGCGGCGCTCACCAGGACGACGTTGGCGAAGTAGGCCGCGTCGACGATCTCGTGGAAGACGGCGAACATCGCCTCGCTCTTCGAGGACAGGCTCAGGTTGATGACCGTGGCCCCGTGCTCGATCGCCCATTCGAGGCCGGCCGCGAAGATGGTCCCCTTGCCCCGGTTGTCGGGCCCGAGCACCCGGACCGACATGATGTCGGCGCCCGGGGCCAGGCTGTGGATGATCCCGGCGCAGGCCGTGCCGTGACCGACCACGTCCACCGCCTCGGGATCGTCGACCACGACCGGCTCTTCGTCGCCCGGCTCGACCCGGACGCTCCTGATGAGCTTGCCGCCGACGGCCGGGTGGTCGCGCTCGACGCCGGAGTCGACGATGGCGACAGTCACCCCGCTCCCATCGGATCCGCCGAAGGCTGCCTCGCGATCCATCCCGGCGATCGGAACGAGCCGCTCCAGCCGCTCGCGGCGATCGCCGACGAAGGGCTCGCTCCAGGCCGGAAGGTAGTCGTCGGTCAACGATCGATGCGACGGGCGGGAGCGGCCGACCGACCGCGCCGCCGCGCCCGGGCGTCCCGCTCGCCCTGGCGGGCAATCGCGCCGAGCAGGTCGGTGACGAGCTCGAGCTGGTCGGGGTCGCTGCCCCGGATCCGGGCCACCTGCTCGACGAGCGCCCAGAGACGGGAGTCGTCGTCGCGATCGAGGCCCTCGGTCCCGGCCCGGACGAGCTCGTCGAGAGCTGCCTCCGAGGGCGGCCCGGACGCTCGCGACTGGTCCTGGAGGGTGGCCCGCAGGAGCGACCCGAGATCGCGCTCGACGCGGCTCGCCCGGATCGCGACCGCGGCCTGCCGGGCGAACACCCCGGCGAGCTCGATGTCACGGAGCGAGAACGACGCCTGGCTGCGCTTGTCGAGCACTTCGAGGACGCCGATCGTGCCGTGGTCGTCGACGAGCGGCACCGCGACGATCGAGCGCGGAACGTAGGCGGTCTTCTCGGCCACGGTTCGTCCGAACCGTGGGTCGCTCGCCACGTCGGACAGGGCGAGGGCCTGCCCGGACGTGTAGACGTAGCCGGCGATGCCCTGGTCGGGGCGGATCGCGACGCCGATGACCCCCTGGCCCTGTTCGCCGGCGGCGACCTCGAAGACCAGCCGGTCCGATGCCGGGTCGTAGAGCGCGATCGACGCCGCCTCGGCCTCGAACAGGGCGACGGTCGCCTCGACGACCGAGTGCAGCACCGCGAGGGTCGACTCGGTCTCGAGCCGACGGGCAACCTCGCCCCGCAGGGCGATCGCCTGGAGCACGCCGAGCGCCTCCTGGCCGAGTGGCTGGCTCGGCCCGTCAGCCACCGCCGCTCACCGTTCGGAGGCGCGGGCGAGACGATCGAGATCCGGGATGATCAGGGTGTCCCGCTCGAGGCGGACGAGGTCCTGCGCGGTCATGTCCGACAGCAGCCGGTTGACCGTCTGGCGGGTGCCGCCGATCATCGCGGCGAGGTCGCTCTGGGTGAACGGCCAATCGAGCCGGATGTCGGTCGTCTGGTCCGGCTGGCTCTCGCGGGCGAGACGGACGATCCGGCTCGCGAGGCGCCCGGGAAGGTCGAGGAAGTGGAGCTCCTCGACGTGACCGGTGAGCCGTCGGAGCTCCATCACCAGGCCTGCGAAGAGCGCCTTGCGCAGCTGTGGCTCGTTCTCGACCAGCTCCTCGAACCGATCGCGGCGCAGGACGAGCGCCTCGGTCGGCTCGATCGCCACGGCCGTCGCCGAGTGCGGCGCCCCGTCGAGCAGCGCCAGCTCGCCGAAGAAGTCCCCACGCCTGAGGGTCGCGATGATCGCGCCCTCCTCGCCTTCTGGGGACGGCAGGACGATCTTCACCGAGCCGAACTCGATGATGTAGAGCGAGTCGCCGGGGTCGCCCTGGTGGAAGATCGTCTCGTTCTTCCGGTAGCGACGGATGCGGAGCGACGACACGCACAGGGCGAGGGTCTCGTCGTCGACCTTGGCGAAGAGCGCGCAGCGGCGAAGTGCCTCGATCGCGACGCTCGACTCGGTCATCGTCCCTCTCGCCGCCACGGCCCGCCCCCTCCGAGTGCCCATCCTAGACGGCGCTCGCTGGCCAGTCGAGGATGGAATCGGCGAAGCGGCGCTGGTGGGCGCCGCTTCGCGTCGAGCCGGATCCTGGCTGGGACGCGCGATCCGCGTCCCGAGAGCCGTCACTTCTTGTGCGGGCGGCTGGCCTCGGACCGGACTTGCTGCTGCTTCATGCTGCGCTGGATGTCCTGCTCCCGAGCGCGGGCCAGCTGCTGGTTGAGCAGCGGGTTGCCCATCATGTGACCTTCGGTGTCGTCGGCCGCCGCGGCGGGGGCGGCCGCAGCGGGGGCAGCGGCGCGGGTGGTCGAATGCCCGTGGCCGTGGCCCTCGGTGTCGTCCTCGTCACCGGCGGCTCGGGACGCCTGCTTCGGACCGCCGTGGCCCTCGGTGTCGTCCTCGCTGTAGCGCTTGTGGCCCTCGGTGTCGTCACCGGCGGCTCGGGACGCGCTCTTCGGACCGCCGTGGCCCTCGGTGTCGTCCTCGCTGTAGCGCTTGTGGCCCTCGGTGTCGTCACCGGCGGCTCGGGACGCTGCCTTCGGACCGCCGTGGCCCTCGGTGTCGTCCTCGCTGTAGCGCTTGTGGCCCTCGGTGTCGTCACCGGCGGCTCGGGACGCTGACTTCGGACCGCCGTGGCCCTCGGTGTCGTCCTCGCTGTAGCGCTTGTGGCCTTCGGTGTCGTCACCGGCGGCTCGGGACGCGCTCTTGCGGACCGCCGTGGCCCTCGGTGTCGTCCTCGGGCTCGATGGCCTCTCGAGCTTCTGGCTCGGCATCATGGTCTCCTATCGGTACCCGGTATCCGGCTCTTTGGAGCGAGCCAGGCCATCTTGCGCCGGTTCGCAACCTTCAGTCCAGCGCTCCGGATGACGCCGCGAGTGTCGCCAAGGCGACGTTGGGTATGTGCCGAGCGTGATCAGCTCCGCGAGACCGGGCGCATCGGATAGACCCCGACGACCACTGGAGCGACCGGATCGAGCTGGAGCTCGTAGCCGACCTCGCCGCCCCGGAGGAGCTCGCCGAGCATCTGGCCCTCGCGCGGCGGCAGCCCGACGAACACCAGGCCGGTCGCGAGATCGATCCCGGACACGTCGTCGTCCTCGGTCGTGATGAGGAACCGGCGTCGGATCTCGTGGATCGGGACGTAGGCTCGACTCTTGATGAACCGCCGGAGCTGGGCCGTCGTGCAGCCGCCCTGGCGGTCCACGTGGGGCGGCTGATGCCCGCCGTCGAGCTGGGCGGAGGCGATCGGGACGGTCACCGCCGCCGCGCGCGGTCCCGGCCCGGGAGCCGCGGGCGACCCCGCGTTCGAACTCGCGCCGGAGGCCGCCCCCTGCGTGTCGTGAGGCATCACCGTCGCGGATCGGTGCGGTCGCTCCAGCCGCGAGCTCGGCTGCGCCGGTCGCGACCGCGATCGAGGCGGCGACAGCCTCGCGCCCGACGTCGTCGACGCCGCTCGGCTCCTGGACCCTGCGCCGTCCGGATCGGGTCGCCGCCCGTCGGGCGGCGGCGGGCTGGATTCGGAGGCGGCCGGTGTGAGCGGGCGGCCGTTCCGCGTCGGATCGTGCGGTCGTGGGCCACCCCGATGATCGAGATGCCGCGGCCGGCCACCGCGGCTGGCTCGCCGGCTCACGGGCCGACCACCCAGTCCGTTCGATGGGCAAGGCTGAGCCGGGTCGTCATGAGCGCGTCGTCGGCGGGGCGACGGAGGAACGATGTTGGCATTGATCCGAACGCGTTTGGGCGGGGGCGCGCTCGACTGGGCGCGTCGGGTGCGCCGATGATACCCCGTCGAGCTCAGACCCCGTCGACGACGTACAGGTCGAGCGGCGCCCGGTTGAGGACGATCGGTCCGTCCTGGCCGCAGACCACGATGTCCTCGAGGCGGGCGCCGTAGCGGCCCTCGAGGTAGATCCCGGGCTCCACGCTGAACGCCATCCCCGGCCGGAGCGGCTCGCGGTTGCCGGCGACGAGGTACGGCTCCTCGTGGCCCTCGAGGCCGATGCCGTGACCGGTTCGATGGATGAACTGCTCGCCGTAGCCCTCGGCGGCGATGACCGAGCGGGCGGTCGCGTCGATGGCCTCGCACGGGACTCCCGGCCGGACCGCGGCGGTCGCCCGGGCCTGGGCCGCACGGAGGACCGCGAAGAGGTGCAGGAACGCCTCGTCGGGCCCGTTGGCCGGGTCGCCGCCGGTCACCCACAACGTCCGGGTGATGTCGCTGCCGTAGCCCCCGACCGCCCCGCCGATGTCGAGGACGATCGGCTCCCCGGCCCGGATCACCCGCTCGGAGGCCTCGTGGTGGGGCGAGGCGCTGTTCGGCCCGGAGCCGACGATCGAGAACTCGGCGAGGTCGTGGCCTTCGGCCAGCAGCCGCTCGCGAACCTCGCGCGCGACGTCAGCCTCGGTTCGGCCGACGAGCGGGCCGCCGGCGATCTGCTCGACGACGCGATCGGCGGCCTCGGCCGCCAGCCGGAGGAGCTCGATCTCGTCGGTATCCTTGATCATCCGCAGCTCGCGGAGGACCTCGCCGGCGCTCTCCAGGCGGGCCGCCGGGAACTGCTCGGCGATCTTCAGGACGTGCATCGCCCAGAGCCGGTCGCTGATCCCGAGCCGCCTGAGCGACTCCGACCGGTCGTCCGAGGGCCTCGGCAGCGAGCCGCCCGACGAGCGCCACCGGGTCCTCCGTCTCCTGCCAGCTCGCCACCTCCACGAACCCCCCGCTGACGGCCGGACAGCCACGCGCCGGCGCGACCTCGAGGCGCGGGGCGACCAGGGTCGGCGCACCGGCTGCGGGGACGACGAGCATCGTCAGTCGCTCGAGCGGCATCGCGTGATAGCCGGCGAGGTAGTCGAGGTCCGGCCCGACGCCGACGAGGAGGGCGTCGAGCCCCGCCTGGGAGGTCAGCCTGCGGGCCGCGGCGATGCGCTCGCCGAAGCGGGCCGGCGGGATGGTCGGGCGGGGCGGACCGGCGGTCGTCATCGGCCGGCGATCTCGACCGGCTCGGGCAGACCGAGCCAGGCTGCGATCGTGCGCGGCCCCGCCTCGAACAGCCGGCGGTAGGCGTAGACGCGGCTGGCGCCGGCAGCGAGCGCCTGCTTGCGGGCCGCGACGTCGTCGTGCGGGCCGACGGCGACGACCGGCTTCCCGGCTGCCGCCGCGAGCGCGATCGCAGAGAGGCCCGAGCCGCCCCGGACCGACAGGTCGACGATCGCGCCGTCGGCCGCGCCGAGCGCCGCCTCGAACCGTTGGTCGGTCCCGACCACGATGCACTCGGCACCGGCCAGCCGGACGATCGAGGCCAGGCGGGTTGACCAGATCAGGTCGTCGGCGAGGATCGCGACGGACGGCGTCGGGCCGTCGGTCACCCGATGACCTCGAGCAGGTGGCCGAACAGGTTGCGAGCCTGGACGAGCCCGACCACGCGGCCGTCCTCGACGATCGGGATGTGGCGGAAGCCGCCGACCGCCATCTTGTGGAGGGCGATCGCGGTCGTGTCGTCGTGGCGGAGGACGACCGGGTCCGGCGTCATCAGGGCATCGACGACCATCCCGTCGAGCGTCCGTCCCTGGAGCTTGAGGATCGCGTCCTGGTAGGTGACGATCCCGCGCAGCCGCTCGCCGTCGACGACCAGCAGGCACTCGAGCCCGTCGTCCTTCATCCGGGCGATCGCCGCCCGGGCGCTTGTCCCGGCGACGACCGTCGGCGGCCGTTCGATGCCGAGCGCGTCGAGGTGCTCCCCGAGCAGGCGGCCGTGGAAGTCGATCGCATCCTGGGGGACGTCCTGCGTCCTGAGGTCGGCCCCGCACTCCTCGCAGGCGTCCTCACCGGCATAGTTCGGGTGACCACAGGACGGGCAGCGGATCATGCCGGCACCTCCCAGGTCTCGCCCCCCTCGAGAAGCGAGCGCAGGTCGCCCTTGCCGCGCCGGGCGACCGCCTCTTCACGTTGGGCGGTCAGCAGCTCGTCGTGGGTCGCCCGCTTCACGTCGAAGATCACCCCGACCGGGACCGGGAAGTCGGGCCAGTAGATCCGGCTGAGCATGAAGGCGATGAGCGGATCGCTCTCGTCATGGACGAGCAGGTCCGCTTCGCCGACCCCGTCGACGCCGAGCGTCACGATCTCCGGCTGGTGCCCGTTCAGCCGCAGGCCCTTGTCCCGGTCCTTCCCGAAGATCATCGGCTTGCCGTGCTCGAGGACGAGCATCCGGTCCTCACGGACCTCGCGGTCGGTGAAGTCGCGGTAGGCACCGTCGTTGAAGATGTTGCAGTTCTGGAGGACCTCGACGAAGACCGAGCCCTTGTGCTGGCCGGCCCGGTCGAGCGTCGCCTGGAGGTGCTCGGTGTGGGTGTCGACCGAGCGCGCGATGAGGCTCGCCTCGGCGGCCAGGGCCACGGTCAGCGGGCTGATCGGATGGTCGATCGTCCCGGCCGGGCTCGACTTCGTGACCTTGCCGAACTCGGAGGTCGGCGAGGCCTGGCCCTTGGTCAAGCCGTAGATCCGGTTGTTGAACATCACGACCTTGATGTCGACGTTGCGGCGCATCGAGTGGAGGAGATGGTTGCCTCCGATCGACAGCGCGTCGCCGTCGCCGGTGATCACCCAGACCATGAGATCCGGCCGGGCGGCCTTGAGCCCGGTCGCCAGGGTGGTCGCCCGGCCGTGGATCGTGTGGAAGCCGTAGGTGTTCATGTAGTACGGCAGCCGGCCCGAGCAGCCGATCCCGCTGATGAACACGATGTTCTCGCGCGGGTAGCCGAACGTCGGCATCACCTTCTGGGTCTGGGCCAGGATCGAGTAGTCGCCGCAACCGGGACACCAGCGGACCTCCTGGTCCGAGACGAAGTCCTTGCGGGTGAGCGGCACGGCCGCCTGGAGCTGCTGGAGGACGCGGTCGTTCTCGGGGCTGAGCGGCGGCTGCCCGTCGACGCTGTGGTCGGTCATTGAACGGTCCTCGCGATCATCGGGCGGCACCCTTGGCGTCGAGCAGCCGGATCGCCTCCTGCTCGATCTCGGCGATCCGGAACGGCTTGCCCCGAACCCGGTCGTAGCCGATGGCATCGACGAGGTAGCGGGCCCGGATCAGCAGCAGGAGCTGACCGAGGTTGACCTCCGGGATGAGCACCTGGCGGTAGCTCCCGACGACCTCGCCCGTGTTGCGCGGGAACGGGTTGAGGTAGCGGAGGTGGGCATGGGCGACGCTCCGGCCGGCGGCCTGCAGTCGCTCGACGGCGCTCCGGATCGCGCCGTAGGTCGACCCCCAGCCGAGGATCAGCAGGTCGCCGCTCGATGGCCCGTAGACCTGGAGGTCGGGGATGTCGTCGGCGATCCGGGCGATCTTCTCGGCCCGGAGCGTCTGCATCCGGTGGTGGTTGTCGGGGTCGTAGCTCACGTTGCCGGTGACGTCGGCCTTCTCGAGCCCGCCGATCCGATGCTCGAGCCCGGGCGTCCCGGGCACGGCCCACGGTCGGGCGAGGGTGACGGGGTCGCGGGCATATGGCTGGAACCCGGCCCGGTCGGTCCGGTTCGGGACGGAGATGTCGGGCAGGTCGTCGACGCTGGGAATGGGCCACGGTTCCGAACCGGTGGCCAGGAACGCGTCCGACAGGTAGACGACCGGCGTCATCGACTTCAGCGCGATCCGGACCGCCTCGAAGGCGATGTCGAAGCACTCGCCCGGCGTGGCCGGCGCGAGGACGACGATCGGCGAGTCGCCGTTCCGACCGAACAGGACCTGGAGCAGGTCCGACTGCTCGTTCTTGGTCGGCATCCCGGTCGAGGGACCGGCCCGCTGGACGTCGATGACGACGAGCGGGAGCTCGACCATCACGGCCAGGTTCATCGCCTCGCTCTTGAGGGCGATCCCGGGACCGGACGTGCCGGTCATCCCGAGGGCGCCGCCGTAGCTGGCCCCGATCGCCGAGCCGATCGCGGCGATCTCGTCCTCGGCCTGGAACGTCGTGACCCCGAAGTGCTTGTAGCCGGACAGCTGGTGGAGGATGTCGCTGGCCGGGGTGATCGGATACGAGCCGTAGAACAGGGCCCGATCGGCCTTCTGCGAGGCGACCACGAAGCCGAGCGCGGTCGCCTCGTTGCCGGTGATGTTGCGGTACTTGCCCGGGGCCAGGTGGGCCGGCGCCACCCGGTAGTGGGTGTGGAAGATCTCGGTCGTCTCGCCGAAGGCATAGCCCGCCTTGAGGGCGCGTGCGTTCGCCTCGGCGATGACCGGCCGCTTGCCGAACTTGTCGTCGATCCAGCGCAGGGTCGGGTCCATGCTCCGCTCGTAGAGCCAGAACATGATCCCGAGCGCAAAGAAGTTCTTCGTGAGGTCGACCTGCTTGCTCGTCATCTCGAGCCCCTCGAGCGCGCGCGCATTGAGGGTCGAGATCGGGATCTCGAAGACGGTGAACGCCTTGAGCGAGCCGTCCGTCAGCGGATTGGCCGCGTAGCCGACCTTCTGGAGGTTCGGGCCGGTGAACGCGTCGGTGTTGACGATCAGCGCACCGCCGGCCGGCAGGTCGCCGACGTTCGCCCTGAGCGCCGCCGGGTTCATCGCGACCAGGACGTCCGGTTCGTCGCCCGGGGTGTGGATTTCCGAGCTCGAGAAGCTGATCTGGAAGCCCGACACGCCGGGCAGCGACCCGGCCGGCGCCCGGATCTCCGCCGGGAAGTCGGGCAGGGTGCTGATGTCGTTGCCGAAGACCGCCGCCGTCCGGGTGAACTGGGTGCCCGTCACCTGCATCCCGTCGCCGGAGTCGCCGGCGAAGCGGATCGTGACCCGCTCGAGATCCTGGACGGCCTGGTCGCGGTCCGTGGTCGGCGTCGTCACGCGCCCTCGGACTCCTTCATTCGCTGGTGCGGCCGGGGGGGCAGGTTGAGCAGCTCCTCCGGGAAGGCCTCGGCGAGGTACTTGAGGATGTCCTGCTGGCGGACCATCCCGACGACGCGGTTGGCGTCGTCGACGAGCGGCACGTTGCGGAACCGACCGTCGGCGAACAGGACGATCGCCTCGTGGACGGTCTGCTCGAGGCGGAGGGTCCGCGGCTTCCGGTTCATGAGCGTCTCGACCGAGGCGCCGAGGTCGACGTTGCCGCCGACCATCACTCCGAAGATGTCGCGCTCGGTGAGGACGCCCTGGAGGCGCCCGTCGGGGCCGGCAACCACGACCGAGTCGCCGGTGCCGGACAGCTCCACGAGCCGGAGGCACTCGCCGAGCGAGGTGCCTTCGGGTACGGTCAGCGGGTCACGTCGATTGACGACCCGGAGGGTCTCCCGAGCAAGCGAGGGGACGCGCGTCGAGACGGCGCGTTCGGTGAGCTCAGCCACGCTCCGCAGTGTAGTCCGTTCCTGCCGATCTGCAGCCGATGGGCGGGGTCGTGGGCGCCGTCAGCCTGCCCGGCCGACGGATCGCCGGACGACCATGCCGCCCTGCTAGGCTCCGCCGGATGGATCGCCAGCGGCTGGCCGGGGTCGGGCTCGTGCTCGTCTCGGCGGCTTCGTTCGGCTCGGGCGCCCTGTTCGCGAAGCCCGTCTACGGAGCCGGCGTCGACTGGCTCACGCTCCTCGCCTGGCGCTTCCTGATCGGAGCCAGCCTGTCGTGGACCTGGCTCGCCATGTCGGCCGAGCGGAGAGCCGGGCTGCGTCGGCTGCCCCGGAGGCGGATCGCGATCGCCCTCGGGCTGGGCGTTCTCTACCTCGGCAACTCGGGCACCTACTACGCCGGGCTGGAGACCGTGTCGGCCTCGCTGGCGGCCCTCATCGTATTCATCTACCCGGCGATCGTGGCCGTGCTCTCCCTCCGGGTGGGTCACCGACTCGTCGGCCGGCGCCCGTGGGTGGCCCTGGCCATGGCCCTGGCCGGGACGGCGCTTGCGCTCGGCGGGATCCCGGCCGGCGCGGTGCCACCGCTCATCGGGCTCGTCCAGGTGATCCTGTCGCCGATCATCTATGCCGTCTGGATCGTCCTCTCGGCGCGGCTGTCCGGCGAGACCACGGAGCGAGTCGGCGGCGAGGCCGAGGACGGCGCCGACACGGCCGCTGCGACCGCGCTGATGATGGTCGCGACCGCGATCGGGTTCTGGGCGCTCGCGGTCGCGACCGCGCGGCCGGTGCTGCCGGCCGCGGTTCCAGGCGCGGCGTGGCCGGGGATCGTCGGCATCGGCGTGGTCTCGACGTTCGTTGCGATCCAGACGTTCTACGCCGGTACGAAGCGGATCGGCGCCGCCCAGGCATCGCTGATCTCGACGTTCGAGCCGATCTGGACGATCGCCCTCGCCTCGATCCTGTTCGACGAGCGACTCGGCCCGCTCCAGCTCGTCGGCGGTGCGCTCGTGATCGGCGGGGTCATCCTCGCCCAGACGTCGCCGGCGACGCTCCGGCGCGGAGTCACGCTGCGCGTCGCCGACGAGTAGGCCACCAGCGTCGTCCAGGCGATGGCCGGCTCGTATGATCGAGCCATGGCTCACCCGCTCTGGCCGCTGTACGACCTCCGCCTCCGGACCGAGCGCCTCGAGCTCCACCTGCCCGAGGAGCCGGAGCTGATCGAGCTGTGCCGGTTGGCCCGGGCCGGCATCCATCCGCCCGACGAGATGCCGTTCGGGATCGCCTGGTCGACGAAGCCCAGCCCGCGTTTCGAGCGCGAGTTCATCCAGCACAACTGGGGCACGCGAGCAAGCTGGACGCCCGAGGCGTGGACCCTCGACCTGGCGGTCTCGTTCGAAGGCCGGCTGGTCGGGTTCCAGGGGCTCGAGGCGACCAACTTCGCGGTGTCGCGGACGGTCGGTACCGGGTCGTGGCTCGGCCGCCCCTACCAGGGCCAAGGGATCGGCAAGGAGATGCGTGGCGCGGTCCTGGCCCTCGCCTTCGACGGCCTCGGCGCGGAGATCGCCGTGAGCGAGGCGTTCCTCGACAACCGCTCGTCAGCCGGCGTGAGCCGCGCTCTCGGCTATGCCTCGAACGGCTTCGGGCGGCTCGCTCCAGAGGGCCTCGCGCGAGAGACCGAGCGATTCCGGATGACCGTCGACGAGTGGCGGTCGCGGCCGCGCCCACCCGTAGCGATCGAGGGACTCGAGGACTGCCGGGATCTGTTCGGGGTCTAGGCCAGGAGACCCGCGCTCGTCGAGCTCGATCTGGGTCCTGCCTCAGTCCGGGAACGCCTCTGGGCCGCGCTCGGCGAGCGCCTGAGCCTCGCCGGGCGCGTCCGCGGCCGGCAGCCACGAGTAGGGGTAGCGGTCGTCGTCGAGGGCCGCGGCCTGCTTCGTGATCCGGAGCGGGCGGAAGGTGTCCACCATCACCGCCAGCTCCTCGGTCGCCTCCTTGCCGATCGACGCCTCGACCGTGCCCGGATGCGGTCCGTGGGGGATCCCCGCCGGGTGGAGGGTGAAGCTCGCGATCTCGACGCCGCGCCGGCTCATGAAGTTGCCGGCGACGTAGTAGATCACCTCGTCGCTGTTGATGTTCGAGTGGTTGTACGGCGCCGGGATCGCCAGCGGGTGGTAGTCGAACTTGCGCGGGACGAACGAGCAGACGACGAAGTTGTGCGCCTGGAAGGTCTGGTGGACCGGCGGCGGCTGGTGGACCCGGCCGGTGATCGGCTCGAAATCGGCGATGTTGAACGCGTACGGCCAGAGGTAGCCGTCCCAGCCGACGAGGTCGAACGGGTGGCTGCTGTAGTGGTAGGCGGTCCGCCGGCCGCGCGCCTTGACGTGGACCCGAAACTCGCCCTCGTCGGTCCGGGCCGGGACCGCCTTCGGGACGCGGATGTCGCGCTGCGAGTAGGGGCTATGCTCGAGGAGCTGGCCGTAGTCATTCCGGTAGCGCTTGGGCGGCTCGATCTCGCTCGGGCACTCGAGCCAGAGCAGCCGCTGGGGCGAGCCCTCGTCCGGCGCCAGCCGCCAGGTCGTCCCGATCGGGATCACGAGGTAGTCGCCCGGGCCGTAGCGGAGCGGCCCGAAGACGCTGTCGAACGTCCCCTTGCCCTCGTGGACGAAGAGCAGCTCATCGGCCTCGCCGTTCCGGTAGAACACCGTCTCGGGCATCGGCTCTGCGGGCCGGACGACGCCGAACGTCAGGTCGGCGTTGAAGAAGAGCGGGACGCGTCCGGTGACGACGTCGCCCTTCGGTGGCAGCCCGGCGCTGTTGATCAGCCGATGGCGATGGACGCCGTCGTCGGCCTCCTCGAGCGTGATCGGGCCGAGCGGCTCGATCCGGTGCGTCCGCGTCGGCGGCACGCGATGGTAGAGGAGCGAGCTGCGCCCGACGAACCCTTCGACCCCGAACAGCTCCTCGGCATAGAGCGAGCCGTCGCGAGCCCGGTGCTGCGTGTGACGCTTGTGCGGGACCCGGCCGCGCGAGACGTAGAACATCGGCGAGTCGTCCTCCTGCGACTGTCCGCCAGTCTAGGCGCCCGGGCGTCGGACGGGCGTTCGCTGACCGTCCCGGGACGGTCAGTCGCCGGGCTTCCGCCGCTCCACGCAGCACCACGTCGCGCCAGCGACCGGCGGCATCCCGGCCGAGGCGGCGCTGGACGCCGATCCGCCGAAAGCCGGACCGCCGGTGCAGGGCGAGACTCGCCGCGTTCTCGGGCAGGATGCCCGCCAGCAGGGTCCACACCCCGGCTTCGTCCGCCGCTTCGACGAGAGCGTCGACGAGCGCCCGCCCGATCCCCCGACCCTGGGCGTCGGGCGCGACGTAGACGCTCAGCCAGGCCACGCCCGCATAGACGCTCCGCCCGGAGTACGGGGAGAGGGCAGCCCAGCCGAGCACCCGATCGCCGTCGACCGCGACGAACCGGCAGTCGGCACGGTGGCCGGCGTTCCAGGCCTCCCACTCGGGAGCCTCCCGTTCGAGCGTCGCGTTGCCGGTCGCGATGCCGGAGTCGTAGATCGCCCGGACCGCCGGCCAGTGGCCGGGTCGCATCCGTTCGATCCGGACGCCGCTCATCGCCCGACTCCGGCCGGACGCTCGACGATCGGGGTGCGCAGCTCGCCCAGCCGGTCCACCCGGGCCACCACCTCGTCGCCCGGCAGGAGATAGCGACCGAGCGTGTCGTCGCGGACCTCGAGCAGGCAGCCGGTCCCCACGGTTCCCGAGCCGATCAGGTCGCCGGGCCTGAGGGCGGCGTCGGCGGACGCCCGGGCGAGCATCTGGCCGAACGTGAAGTGGGCGCTCGCCCAGCTGCCCCGGGTGACCTCGACGGTCCGTCCGTCGGCTGCGCGGACGTCGACCGCCATTGCGAGGTCGGGCCCGGTCGTGCCGGGCAGACGGGCGGAGGCCAGCTCGTCCGGGGTGACGAGCCAGGGACCGATCGAGCTCGCGAAGTCCTTGCCCTTGGCCGGGCCGAGACGGACGGTCGTCTCCTCCCGCTGGAGGTCGCGGGCCGACCAGTCGTTGAAGATCGTGTAACCGCCGATCGCCTCCTCGGCGCGGTCGGCGGGCAGGTCACGGACCGGCGTGTCGACCAGGGCGCACACCTCCAGCTCGAAGTCCAGCTCGACGCTGCCATGCGGCGCCCAGACCCGGTCGCCGGGGCCGCGGATCTCGGACACGTTGCTGAAGTAGAAGACCGGTAGCCGGTACCAGGCCTCGGGCACCTCGGCCCCGCGACGCCCCCAGATCGTCGCGACATGCTGCTCGAACGCATAGAAGTCGCGCAGGCTGGCCGGGTGGAGGAGCGGCGGGCCGAAGGACAGCTCGTCGCCTTCGAGGATCGCCTCGTCGTCCTCCTCGGCAGGGACGAAGTCGTCGAGCAGCTCGCCCAGGGCCGCCACCCGCAGGCCGCCGGCCAGGTGGGCATCGAGCGTCGAGATGGAGCGGCGGAAGAGCGCGCCATCGTGTGGCCGATGGGGGTCGGCCGCGGCCAGCCTCCGCCGGGCGACCTCGAGGTCGAGCCACTCCGTCGCCTGACCGTCGACCGCCGCCGCCAACCGGAATGGCGTACCCGCCGGGGCCGTCCGCTCGCGCACGTGGGCGATCTTCACCGCCCAAGTCTAGCCAGCGACAGGCGAGATCCTCCGCGAGCCCCCGTGGCCCTCCCCCGTCAGGTCGGCTTGAGGACCATGAGCGCGATCATGACGAGCAGGCCGCCGAGGCCGACGGCGGCGAGGATGTCGGGACGCCGGTTGTCGAGGGCGGCGGCGAGATGGTCCCCGTCAAGGAGAGCGCTTCCATCCGGGTTCGGCTTCGTCAGGCGATCCCGGATGGGGTAGTAGAACCCGGCTCCGAGCGCGAACATCACGACGAGCACGGCGACGAGGACGATGCTCGTGGCGATGACCCAGGTCGTCGTCAGCGTCCCGGCCTGGACGCCCGCCCCGATCCCGCCGACCGCGAGCAGGAGCAACCCGACGTAGGCGAACTGGTTCGAACGCTGCGAGAGCGCCAGCAGCTCGAGGACGAGCGACCGGTCGCGACAGCCCCGGATCCGGAACGCGACGAACGTCGAGACCCCGTGGCACAACGCGAACAGGACGAGGCCGGCCAGGTGCAGGACGACGAACCACAGGTACATCGTCAGGCTCCGGCCGGCCCTCGCGTGTCAGCCGCTAGTCAGGCCGTTTCGATCCCGAACGCGCCCTTGATGTCCTTGCTGTTGAGGTACCACAGCACGACGAGCGGGAAGAACGCTGCCACCAGCCCGGTGCTGAAGTCGCCGGACGCGAGCCAGAGGAAGAAGGCGTCGAGCAACCCGAGTCCGGCCAGGATGATGCCGAACAGCCATGCCCACGGCTGCATCGACCAGAGCGCGAACGCCGCGGCCGCGAACGCGATCCCCCCACCCAGGGTCAGCAGGCCCCACAGGAACGTTCCGTCGCCGATGCTCCCCGGGCCGAACACCACCCAACCGGTGAGCCTGAGACCGAGAACGAGGTACGCGACGCCGGCGATCAGCGCGAAGAAGCCGAGAATCGCGACACCAACCGGGGGTCGAAGCACTGTGACACTCTCCCATCCACTCTGACCCGGTTCCCGCCACGGTTGGCGAGTCTGCGACCGGAACCCGCCCCAGAGGATAGGCGGGCCGCGCAAGCGCCGCGCGTCGGCGCGCACGGTCTGCTCTGCGCCGGACGTCCTCGATGAAAGAATGAACGTCGCGAACCGATCTGGGCCATTATAGTGGACGGCGCCCCCGTTGGGCGACGAAGGCGGAGCAATGGATCGCGATCTCGTCGAGGCGGCTCAGAACGGAGACCGGGAGGCGTATGTCGACCTGGTCCGCGTCCGCGTAGACCGACTCTTCGCGATCGCCCAACGGATCCTCCGCGACGTCGACCGAGCCGAGGATGCCCTCCAGGACGCACTGGTGATCGCCTGGCGGGACCTGAGGGGACTCCGCGATCCGGACCGGTTCGACGCGTGGCTCCACCGCGTCGTCGTTCGCGACTGCCTCACCCACGCGACGCGTGAGCGTCGCCGGGTGGCGAACCTGAGGGTCTTGCCGATCGACGGTCCAGCCGTGCCGACGAGCAGCTGACCGTCGCCGACCGGGATCAGCTCGAGCGCGGGTTCCGCCGCCTGCCGCCCGACCAGCGGGCGATCCTCGTGCTCCATCACTACGCGGGCTACAGCCCGGCGGAAATCGCCGAGACGCTCGGCATCCCGGCCGGCACGGCTCGCTCGCGCCTCCACAACGCTCATCGCGCGATGCGCGCGGCCCTCGAGGCGGACGCGCGCAGCCCGGTCACGGAAGGACGCCCGGCATGATCCAGGAACGCGACATCGAGCGCGTGCTCGACCAGTGGCTCGCATCCGGTCCCTCGGAAAGCCCAGATCGGGTGCTGGCCGCGGTCGTCGACCGGATCGGACGACAAGGCCAGCGCAGCGCCTGGCGGTTCCCGCGCGGGGACCTGCCTGTCACCACGAGCCGACGGCTCGGAGCAGCGCTGGCAGTCCTGCTCCTGGCCGTAGTCGGGGGCGTAGGCATGTTCGGCTGGGCGCCCCGCGCCGGCGTCGTCACGCCGAGCGTGACGGCCACCCCGACGGCGGCTCCATCGGCCGCGGCCGCTCACTCACCGCGTCAGGCTGCCAGCCCGACCGTCGCCGCGACGGCATTGGGAAAGCTGGAGGCAGGACGTCACTCGTCAGCGCGACTTCCCGCGCCTTCTGAGCTACGCGGTGCCGGACGGCTGGTGGAACGACGCGGATGACCGCACGGCGTTCCTGCTCAGCAAGGGACACGAGAGCGCGAACAACATCGAGCTCCTCTTCGATGCCTATCCACCGATCCTCGACGAGCCCGGCTGCGCCCGACGACCTGCTGACCGTCGCCGACCGGGACCAGCTCGAACGCGGGTTCCGGCGGCTGCCGCCCGAGCAACGGGCAATCCTCGTGCTCCATCACTACGCCGGGTATGCCCCGGCGGAGATCGCCGAAACCCTCGGCATCCCGCCAGGGACCGCCCGTTCCCGACTCCATCACGCCCATCGCGCCATGCGGGCCGCCATCGAGGCGGACGCCCGAGCCACGGTCACGGAAGGTCGCCTGGCATGACCCACGAACGCGACATCGAACGCCTTCTCGATCGCTGGCTCGGCGACGGCCCAAGCGAGGCTCCGGACAGGATCCTCGACGTCTTGGCCGACCGGCTCGAACATCAGTCGCAGCGGCCCGCGTGGCGCCTCGATTGGAGGCTCCCGAACATGCATCCCGCTCTCAAGGTCGGCGTCGGGATCGCCGCCGTCCTTCTCATCGCGACGATGGTCAACCAGGATCCTCCGATCCCGGAAGAGATGTGCGCAGGGGAATGAAAGGACGCAGCATCGGTAGGAGTGCGGTCGACAGCATGATACTGCGAGGACCGGGCGTAGCTGGCGTGACCACGAACGGAACGAACGTACTCGATCTGGCTGGACGCGCGAGGTCGGCAGGATCTCGAGTCTGGCCGACGGCTCGAACATCAGTCGCAGCGGCCGCGTGGCGCCTCGATTGGAGGCTCCCGAACATGCATCCCGCTCTCAAGGTCGGCGTCGGGATCGCCGCCGTCCTTCTCATCGCGACGATCGGCTACCAGCTCATGCCCGGTCGGCCCCGGGGGTCGGCGGCCCGGGCCCCACCCCAAGCCCGACTGCTACAGCGCGACCGCGACGCCCTCGGCTCCGGTCATGCCGGAGGGGGACGCTCCAGCCGGGCCGCTACCAGATCAATCCCTTCCCGTCGGTTCCCGGACTGACTGTGAGCTTCGCCGTTCCCGGCGGATGGCAGGCCTTCCAGAACTGGGCCGTCCTCGGCCCCAGCGGGACAGGCGCACCGGGCGGGGCCGGGATCGGCATCCTCCGGGCCGACGGCTTGTTCCGCGACCCGTGTCACTGGGACCGGGCGGTACCGGCTGGGCCGCGCTCCCGACACCCGAAACCCTGTCGTGTCGGTCCCACCGAGCTGCGACGACCTCGTCGCCAGGGCCCAGGTCAAGCTCACCGTGGAGGATCGCCCCATGCGAGTCCGACATCCGGATCGTACCGACGTCGGGTACGTCCGGTCCGCGGCTCATCGTCGCAGCCGGGTATGCCGGCGTCAGCGTGCTCGCCCGTCAGCAGCCGCGTCGTCGCACAAGGACCGCACCTTCGACCTCGCGAAGGTCTGCGGGACGCCGGGTGTACGGTCACCTCGTCCACCTACCGGAAGATCGGCGTCGGGACGCTGATCACGTATGCGGGCGACAGCGCCGAGGCGCTCGTCGCGACCGTCCACGCCAAGCCGGCACGGCCACTGGCCACTGCGACATCTCGACGGTCTTCGCCGGTACCGGCCCGGGACGCGCGTGTTCGCGCGCGGAAACGGGACGGGTCCGCTGAAGCACTTCAGGATCACGCTGGCCGTCACGTCGACGGCACGACCTGGTTCGGGACGGGACATTCCGCCGGACCACTGCCACCACCGCCGCGGAGCGGCTGCCCACCCAGCCCGTCGAATCGCTGCAGCTCACCCGACCCCTGGAGGACCGGAGCGCGGGAGCCTCTGCCTAGAGGTTCCCGCGCTTCGCCTGTTCGCGCTCGATCGCCTCGAACAGGGCCTTGAAGTTGCCGACCCCGAAGCCGCGTGAGCCGTGGCGCTCGATGATCTCGAAGAAGAACGTCGGGCGGTCCTGGACCGGCCGGGTGAAGATCTGGAGCAGGTAGCCCTCTTCGTCCCGGTCGGCCTCGATCCCGAGCTCCTCGAGCGTGTCGATCGGCACCCCGACGTCGCCGACCCGCTCGGCGAGTGTCGCGTAGTAGGCATGGGGCAGGCCGAGGAACTCGACCCCGTTGTCGCGCAGCCGGCGGACCGTGCCGACGATGTCGTCGGTCCGCAGCGCGATGTGCTGACAGCCCGGCGAGCGGTACCAGTCGAGGTACTCCTGGATCTGGCTCCGCTTCCGTCCGGCCGCAGGCTCGTTGATCGGGAACTTGATCCGACCGTTGCCGTTGGTCATGACCTTGCTCATCAGGGCCGAGTACTCGGTGTGGATGACCTTGTCGTCGTAGTGGATCAGCTGGCTGAAGCCCATGACGTCGCGGTAGAAGTCGACGAACCGGTCCATCTCGCCGAGTCCGACGTTGCCGACGCAATGGTCGACCTCGAGCAGTGACAACCCGCCGGCGGCCTGGGCCGGCCGCTTGATCCGGCGGTAGCCCGGGGCGAACGCCCCGTGGTAGTCGCGCCGGTCGACGAACGAATGGAGCGTCTCCCCGTAGGTCCGGATCGAGGCTGTCCGGAGCACGCCGTCCGGGCCGCCATCGAGCTCGGTCGGAGCCAGGGCCGAGACGGCCCCGCGGGCGGTCGTCTCGCGCCAGGCGCTGTCGACGTCGTCGACCGCGAAGGCGATGTCGTGGACGCCATCGCCGTGCTCGCGGACGTGGTCGGCGATCTCGCCGTCGGGGGTGAGCGGCGCGGTGATCACGAACCGGATGTCGTTCTGGACGAGCACGTACGACGCACGGTCCCGGATGCCGGTCTCGAGCCCGGCGAAGGCCACCGGCCCGAAGCCCCACAGGGCCCGGTAGTAGGCCGCGGCCTGGCGCGCGTTGCCCACCCAGAACTCGACGTGGTCGAGCCCGTTGAGCGGCAGGAAGTCGGCCGCCCTGGCGTAGGCGTCGCGATCGATCCGCGCCCCGGCCTGGTTGGCCGCCCCACGCGAGGCAAGCCGGTCTGCCGTATCGGTCATCGCAGTGTCCTCCTGGCGACCGTTCGGTCCCGTGATCACCCAGTATGGAGCCGGGTCGCGCCGGCGTCGACGCCGGACGGCCGGCCGTCACGGTACCAAGGTCCGATGGCCGTTCAGCGCCCCATCACGCAGGCTGGCACACGATGTCCGCCCCGACGACCGTCGCACCGTCGATCCCGAGCCAGCAGGTCGGCGCGATCGGGCTGGACGACGGCGCGGCCCAGCTGCGCACGTTCCTCCGGCTGCTCGTCCCGATCACCCTCGCCCTCGGCGTCAGCCTGGCGTTCCTCGGGCTCGCCTTCCGAGACGTCGCCGGGCTCGTCGGCGCGATCGGGTTCACGGCCTTCGGGATCTGGGCCATCGGCTGGTGCCTGCCACGCGTCGGCCGCGTCCCGATCGAGCGGCTCGTGCTCGAGCTGTCGCTCGCGCTGTACCTGCCGATCGTCCTCGGCGGACTCGTCCTGAGCGATGCGGTCGCAATCCTGACCCTGCTCCCGGTCGCCATCGCACTGCCCTACGTCCGGCGCCGCACGCTGGCCGAGCTCGGCCTCGTCGCGCTCGGTGTCGCGGTCCTCGTCGGTGGCGCCAACGGCATGCTGCCGGCCGGCGACGCGATCCCGTGGGGGATCATGACCGCCCTCAACATCGTCGCGATCGCCACGGCGTTCGGCCTGATCGCCCTGCTCATCGGGCAGTTCGCGAGCCGGCTCCGCTCGACGACGAGCGAGCTGGCGAACGTCATCGAGCTGTCGACCGAGCTTGCCCAGACGCTCGACCCGCGCGAGATCGGCGACCTGACCGCTCGCTACGTCGTCATGGCGACGGGCGCCGACGAATGCGGGATCTGCTATTGGGACGAAGCCGCGGACCAGATCCTGACCTACGGCTACTACCCGCCGGATCGCCGCGGCGCGGTCGACGAGACCTACTCGCTCAAGGACTATCCGGCGACCCGGGCGGTGCTCGAGCGCCACGAGATCATGATCGTCAACGACACCGACCCGAGCGCCGATCCGGCCGAGGTCGCCTATCTCCACTCGATCGGCCAGCGCGCGATGGCCACCCTCCCGCTGCTGGCCAAGGGCCGCGCCCTCGGGGCGATCGAGGCCACCTCGCGCCGGCCGGACTTCTTCGACGAACGGCGGCATTCGGCTCGCCCAGACCCTCGCGTCGGAGGCCGGGATGGCCCTCGAGAACGCGCGGCTCTACGAGGAGCTCAGGCACCAGGCGTTCCACGACAGCCTGACCGGACTCGCCAACCGGGCCCTCTTCCGGGACCGGGTCGAGCACGCCCTGGCCCGCCGACCGGGTCCGGATGCCGGCCTCGTCGCCGTCCTGTTCCTCGACCTCGACGACTTCAAGACGATCAACGAGAGCCTCGGGCACGTGGGCGGCGACCAGCTCCTGGCGGCCGTCGCCGACCGGATCCAGGCCTGCCTCCGGACGAGCGACACCGCCGCCCGGCTGGGCGGCGACGAGTTCGCGATCCTGCTCGAGGACCTGCGCGACGAATCCGAGGCGAGCAACGTCGCCCAACGGGTGATCGACGCCCTGCGGCCGCCGATCCGGATCGGCGGCACGGCGGCGGTCATCGCGACCAGCATCGGCATCGCCGCCAGCCCACCCGGCCAGGACGACGCGACGGCGCTCCTGCGCAACGCCGACTTCGCGATGTACCAGGCCAAGCACGGCGGCAAGGGCCGCTACGAGATCTTCCGCCCGAGCCTGCGCGAAGCCGTCATCGAGCGAGCGGCCCTCGAGGCCCTGATGCGCGGGGCCGAGAACCGGGACGAGCTGCGGATCCACTACCAGCCGATCGTCGACCTGGCGGACGGCTCGATCGTCGGGATCGAGGCCCTCGTCCGCTGGAACGCCCCCGGCCGCGGCCTCCTGATGCCGGCCGACTTCATCGGCCTGGCCGAGGAGTCGGGCCTGATCGTCGAGATCGGGCGCTGGGTCCTCGAGCATGCCTGCCGCGACACGCAGGCCTGGCGACAGGCGTTCGACCTCGACGCGCTCAGCGTCAGCGTGAACCTGTCGGCACGCCAGTTCCAGCACCCCGATCTCGTCGCCGAGGTCGGGGCGGCCCTCGCGGCGAGCGGCCTGGAGCCGTCGCGACTCGTCCTCGAGATCACCGAGTCCGTCCTGATGCAGACCACCACGACCACGATCGGCAAGCTGGCCGACCTCCGTCGGATCGGGGTTCGCCTGGCGATCGACGACTTCGGGACGGGCTACTCGTCGCTCGGCTACCTCGAGCGGTTCCCGGTCGACATCCTGAAGATCGACAGGACGTTCATCGACGGGATCGGCGAGCGCGGGAACCGGCCGGTCCTGGCCCGGGCGATCGTCCAGCTCGGGCGGGCCCTCGACCTGCTCGTGATCGCGGAGGGCGTCGAGCGCGAGGAGCAGGCGGTCGCGCTCCGCCGGCTGGGCTGCACCCGCGGTCAGGGCTACCTGTACTCCCGACCCCTGCCGGCGGCCGAGGTCGAGCCACTGCTGGCCCGCCGGTCGGTGATGGCGCCCGACCGACCGGGCGGTCTCGCCGGCAACGAGCCGATCCCGATCCGCCGGAAGCGCGGGGTGGCCTGACCGGACCGCCGGGTCGCCCCGGCCCGCGATCCCGTGCAACACTGTCGACGATGCACCCGACGAGCGAGACCGGGCCGGCGATCGCACGACTCCGCGCCGCCGCGGCCGCCATGGCGACGTACCGGCCCGCGATCGAGGCCGGCCGTCCGTGGCCGCTCCACACGGTCGAGGAGGGCGGTGGCCCGGAGTCGGAGTGGGGACCGACCGAGGTCCTCGCTCACGTCGCCGAGATGCTCCAGTTCTGGCTCGGCGAGATCGAGCGGATCCTCGACGGCTCGCCCGACCCGGTGCCGTTCGGGCGGACGGCGGCCGACCCGGTCCGGGTCCTGACGATCGAGCGCGACCGAACGCTCCCGTCGCGCGAGCTGCTCGACCGGATCGGCGCGACCGCCGAGCGCTACGCCCGGCGACTGGCCGAGCTCGAGCCGGCCGATCTCGACCGACGCGGTCTGCATCCCCGACTCGGCGAGCTGACCATCGCCGAGATCATCGAGCGGTTCGCGGTCGGCCACGCCGAGGGCCACGTCGACCAGCTCGCCGCGGCGCTCGGTGCGCCGGAGCACTCCCCCGACTGACGCTCGCCGCGGTACGTTCAGCCCATTGGCCGGCGATGGGCGCCCGCCTAGCGTGGGACCCGGAGACGAGTCCGCCTCCCGATGGACGCCGTCCAGGGCAAACCCGCCGCGAGGCGGGGACGCAAAGCCAGGGATCTGCCCGGTCCACGAGCAGACCGCCCGGCCGCCGGCCATCCGTCGCAACCTAGCCCGAGGTGGGTCGTGGACGCGAACCTGGCGCGCCGCACCGAGCCGAAGCGCCGTATGGCGACCGAGGCACATGCCACGGACGACAGGAGTCAGGTGGGGATCGTGAACGACCTCGTGCGCTCGCAGGCCCTCCGGGTCCTGCTCGTCCTGGTCTCGCTCGGCTGCTCGGCGATCGTCGTCGAGGCCGGCCGACGCTGGCTGTAGCCCCGGCGGCCATCGGCCGTCGAAGCTGAACCGAGGACCGTCGGGCGACCGGCGGTCCTTCGTTTGGCCCGAGCTCGGCGCTAGACTGGCGCGGTCATGCCCGATCTCGGCTCCGGACCCATCGAGGTCGCGATCCGGACGGCGATCGTCTACCTCTTCCTGGTCCTGGTCCTGCGCATCGCCGGCCGGCGCGAGGTCGGCCAGATGTCGATCCTCGATCTCGTCGTGATCCTGATCATCGCCAACGGCGTCCAGAACGCGATGGTCGGCGAGAACACCACGCTGATCGGCGGGCTGATCTCGGCGGGGACGCTGATCATCCTGGATCGCGGGCTGGACGTCGTGCTCGGACGGAACCGACGGCTCGCCCGGGTCCTCGAGGGTGAGCCGCTCCTGTTGGTCCGCGACGGGCGGGTCCTGACCGAGGCGATGCGGCGCGCCGGCATGCATCGGGACGAGCTCGACCGGGCCATCCGGGCCAAGGGCGTGGCGTCGGTCCGCGACGTGAGCCTGGCCGTGCTCGAAGTGGACGGCTCGATCAGCGTGATCCCGCGCGACCCTCCGCACTGACGCCCGGCCCGGGTGAGCCGCCTTCCCGGGTGGTCAGCCGGCCGGCGGCTTGTCCAGGGCGTGGATCCGGAGGAACTCGACGATCCGCTTCCAGGCGTCGCGCCGGTTCTCGCGTCGCTCCCAGCCGTGTCCTTCGTCGTCGTACCAGTGGACCTCGTGGAGCTTGCCCTCGATCGTCAGTGCCTCGACCATCCGCTCGGTCATCAGCGGCACGACCCGCTTGTCCTTGCGCCCGTGAAGGATGAGCAGCGGCGCCTCGATCCGTTCGGCGCGATAGACCGGCGAACCGCGCCGGAAGCCCTCGGACCGGGCCGGGTCGTCCGGGTCGCCCATCATCCGACGCAGGTCGAGCCGTCCGATCCGGTCGCCGTGGCGGTAGCTCTCGGCGATCTCGGAGTCGCCGTAGAGATCCACGCCGGCTCGCCACAGCGCCGGCTCCTCGGCCAGGGCGCACAGCGTGAGATAGCCGCCGTATGAGCCGCCGTGGACAACGAGCCGGCCGTCCGACCACGGCTGGGCGGCTGCCCAGCGACCGGCGTCGACGCAGTCCTGCGCATCGGCCTGACCCCACTCGTCGACGTTCGCGAGCCGGAACGCCCGGCCGTAGCCGGTCGAGCCGCGGAAGTCGACCTCGACCACGGCGAAACCCTCGCGGACGAGGATCTGCTTGAAGGGCAGCCATGCCCGGAAGTTCTGCCAGGTCGGACCTCCGTGCAGGAAGATCACCGTCGGGACCCTCGTCCCGCCGCGCTTGCCGGTGGCGCCTGGAGGCCGGAACAGGTTGCCTTCGATCCGAAGGCCGTCGCGGGCCGCGAAGGCAATTCGCTCCGCCTCGGCGAACCGCGCCGACCGGAGCACCGCCGGCAGGCTGTCGGTGATCCGCCTCGGCCGGGATCCGTCGGGGGCGACGCCGGGGACGGGCAGGAACCAGAGATCCGGCGGCCGCCGCTCGTTCTCGCCGATCGCGCCGACCCAGGCCCCGTCGGCGGTCCAGCCGATCGCCCGCCACAAGCCCGGCCACGGGTCGATCCGGACGCCGGCCGCCGCGGACGCCGGCCGCGGGTTCTTCGGCGGGCGGCCACGACCGCGCTTGAGAGGAGCGCCTCCGTCGAGCGGCGCCACGACGAGGTCGCTGGCGCCGTCGTGCACCTCGGTGTGGACGAACCGAAGGCCGTCGGGCGACGGGACGGGCAGGTGCCCGTACACGCCGTTCGGATCGCCGTGCTCGCGCGGCCCGGCCGTGAGCTGGGTCCGCTCCCGGAGCGCGGCGTCGAGCCGGATGACCTGGAACCAGCCGTCCGCGTCGGACAGCAGGAGGAGGCCGCCGTCCGGCAGCCAGTGCGGGCCGCACTCCCAGGCCGATCCCGGCGGGATCCGGAGCTCGGTCCCCGTCGCGAGCTCGATGATCGACACCGCCGACCACCAGTCGTGATCCTCGCGCTGCCCGGCCACGGCGATCCGGGCCCCGTCCGGCGACCAGCTGAACTCCTCGACGTCCCACCCGGTCGGTGTCAGCGCGACCGGCTCGGCGGGTCGTGGGTGCGCCGCCGGCCGCCCGCGGCGCGGGACCGGGGCGTCGATCCGCCACAGCTGCGACCAGCCGCGGCGACGCGAGACGAAGGCGAGGCTGTGACCGTCGGGCGACCAGCGTGGCCGGGAGTTGCCGGCCCGGTGCTCGGTGACGCGGACCTGGCGCGCCCCGTCGGCGTCGACCACCCAGATCGAGCCGTCCCGGACGAAGGCCAGCCGTCGTCCGTCGGGCGACCACTGCGGGTCGGAGACCGGCTGCTCGGCGGCGGTGACCTGGACCGGCGGCCACCACGGAGCGGCATCACGAACAGCTGCCGGGCACCACCGGCCTCGGCCGTGTAGGCGATCGACCGGTCGCGCGGATGGATCCGGTATTCGCGCGGCGGGTCGAAGCCGGTGGCCTGCTCGATCGTGAGCGGATCGCCGGTCGCCGGTCGCGGATCGGCGGCGTCGCTCCGGGCCGCCTCGGACGTCATCGGCGGGCCGACTCCGCCGTGGTCTCGGCGCTCGCCTCGAGCTGCTCGCCGAGCTCGACCGTTCGCCGGTAGGCAGCCCAGACGGCCTCCGACAGGACGGTTCGAAGGCGCCCGGACTCGAGCTCGTGCAAGGCGGCGGCACTCGTCCCGCCCGGCGAGGTGACCATGTTCCGGAGGACGGCCGGATGATCTCCGGACTGCTTCGCGAAGAACGTGCTGCCCTCGAGCGTCTCGACGACGAGGTCGTGCGCCACGTGGCGCGGGAAGCCGAGGTGGACGGCCGCGTCGATGAGCGCCTCCATGACCAGGAAGACGTAGGTCGGGCCGGTCCCGGAGACCGCCGTCGCCATCGCCACGAACCGCTCGTCGTCGACCTCGAGCTCGACACCGAGGGCACGCAGCAGGGTGCTCGCCTCGGCCCGCTGTTCCGCGCTCGTCTCCGGGGTCGCGTACCAGACGGTCATCCCGCGACCCGAGCCGGGCCGGCGTGTTGGGCATGCTCCGGACGATCCGCCGATGGTCGAGGTAGGCCTCGAGGGCCTTGGTCGTGGCCCCGGCGATGACCGACAGGACGAGCTGCTCGGTGCGCAGGTGTGGCCGCAGCTCGGCCCCGACCCGGGCGAGCATCTGGGGCTTGATGGCGAGCAGGATCACGTCGGCCTCGGCGACCGCCTCGGCGTTGCCCGCCACGGTCCGGATCCCGTAGGTCCGGGCGAGCTCGTCGCGCCGCTCCGGTCGGGGATGGCTGGCGACGACTCGATCGGGCGCGACGAGCTCGCCCCGGAGCAGCCCGGCGATCATCGCCTCGGCCATCACGCCGGAGCCGACCGTGGCGATGGTCCGATCGGACAGGGGGGACATGGCGCGAGTATACGGTCCCGGAACGCCGCGCCGGCCTAGGCCGTGGCCCGGCCGAGCACGAAGAACCTGGGCGTGGCCGTGACCTCCGCCGTCGAGAAGCCGGCGGCGGCCAGGGCCGCCTCGAGCTCGCCCGGCTCGTGCAGGACCTTGACCACCCTGAACTCGCGGCCGTCGGCCAGCCGCCGGCGAACGATCCCGGCGGCCCGCTCCGCTGCGACCGTCTCCGGCTGGTCGACCGCGCCGGAGCTCGGATCGGCCCGCGAGTCGATGAAGGCGAACACGCCGCCCGGCTTGAGCCAGCGCCGGACCAGGCCGAGGAACGTCGCCGAGGCGCGCCCGAGGGACGTGACTCAGCCAGAACCCGGCGAAGACCGCATCGACCGGTCGATCCGGCTCCGACCAGGCATCCCGGACGTGGATGTGAGCGCGGAGTCCGTGGGCCACCAGCCGCTCCCGGGCGCGATCGAGCGGGGCGTCGGCCGCGTCGTAGACCGACAGCTCGCCCTTCGAGGCCAGGAGCGGGCTCCACCAGCCGGTGCCCGCCGCCAGCTCGACGATCTCACCCGCCAGCGGCAGGCCGTCGAGCCACAGGGTCGCCGTGTCGAGCTCGGCGTTCCAGGCCTGATCGTGGACCGGCCCGTGGGCGTACCGGCCGCGGCGGAGATACCAGTCGTCGTACTCGCCGGCGCGGGCTTCGTAGTAGGCGACCATCTCCGCCGCGAGCTCCGCCGGGGCGGGCCCGGCAGAAGCAGGCCCCGCTGGAGCGGGCCCGGCCGGGGCGGGCACCGCGACCGGGTCGCCGGCCCTGGCCCGCTCCTCGATTGCCGACTTCAACCTGAACCGGAGGAAGCCGTTCTCGCCGGCTCGTCCGACGCAGTCCGGACAGAGCTGGGCGTAGCCCTCGAGGTCGTCGGGCCCGCGGGTCCGCCAGGGGGTCCCGCACCAGAGGCAGTCGAAGGTCGCCAGGAAGGGCATCGGTTCGGCGCCTAGTCGAGCGGCGTCCAGCTGCCGACGGGCGAGGTCTCGACGAACCCATCAGGATCGAAGATCTCGGCCAGCAGCCCGACCCCGTCGATGACCCGCGGGCCAGGACGCGAGAAGTAGGCCGAGCCGTCGACGGCGAAGACCTGGCCGCGCCGGACCGCCTCGAGCTCGCGCCAGAAGGCCGGCCTCGGCGTCCGCTCCCACTCGGTGACGGTCTCCTTGAGGTGGAACCCGCACGGCATCAGGACGAGCATCTCGGGATCGACCGCGCGCACCGCGTCCCATGTCGTCCGGGTCGAGGCCTCGCCCTCCCGGCCGAGGAGGTCCCAGCCGCCGGCCCGCCGGATCTGCTCGGGGACCCAGTGACCGACCGCGAACGGCGGGTCGAGCCACTCCAGTCCGACGGCCCGGACCGGCGCCTGACCGCGCTCGCGCCGCTTGGCCAGGCGGGTCTCGAGCTTCCGCAACCGTTCACGCAGGTCCGCCACGACATCGATCGCCGCTTCCTCGGCATCGGTCATCGCGCCGACCGTCGAGATCGAGTTGAGGATCCCCTCGATCGACGTCGGCTCGAGCGAGACCACGGTCACGTCGGCATCGATCGCCCGGGCGATCTCGTTCACCTCGCGATAGCTCACGGCGCACACCGCGCACAGCTCCTGGGTGAGGATGAGATCCGGCTCGACGGCTTCGAGGGCCGCCTCGTCGAGCTCGTAGAGCGACGACCCGCCATGGACCGACTCGCCGACGAGTCGGTCGATCTCGCGCGAGGATCGAGCGTCAGGTCGTGGGAGCTCCGGGTGACGGTCCGGATCGCGGCCGCCTCGGGCGGCCAGTCGCACTCGTGGGTCACCCCGACCAGCTCGTCGCCCAGCCCGAGCGCGAACACGATCTCGGTGGCCGAGGGCAGGAGCGAGACGATCCGCATCGGAGCTCCGCGGCCGTGGACCGCCCAGCGGTCCGCGTCGCGGTCAGGCCGGCTTGAGCCGGTCGACCTCCGCTCGAGCTGCGGCACGGTCGGTGAACCAGGTCGCGTCGACGGGGGTGTAGCTGGCCCATTCGGCCGGCAGCGACTCCTCCGGGAAGATCGCGTTGACCGGGCACTCGGGCTCGCAGGCGCCGCAGTCGATGCACTCGTTCGGGTCGATGAACAGCTTCCGGTCGACCCCTTCCTCGTAGTGAATGCAATCGACCGGACAGACCGACACGCACGAGAGATCGAGCACGTCAATGCACGGTTCGGCGATCACGTAGGTCATTCGTGTCCTCTCCCTGGAACCGCGTCTCGGCTGGTCCTCGCGGCCCGACGCCGGAGGATGACCTAGAGCGTATCACCGGGTCGCCCTCACGGGTCGCCCTCAGCCGCCGGAGCGACGAACCGAACCGGGACCTGCATCCCGCGTGCCCAGTGACCCGGGATGTGACAGCCGACGATCAGCGCCGCCGAGCTCGACGGCACCGTCCAGCGCACGTCCACCCGCTCGCCCGACCGGACCACGACCCGAAGACCGCCCGTGCCGGGCGGCACGCTCACGAGCGGCGTCGGTCCCGGCGGCGCGCCGAGCGTGACCGCCTCGGCCACCTCCCAGGCGTCCTGGACCGTCGCGTCGCCGATGACCATCTCGTGGACCTCGAGCCCACCGTTGATCAGGTGGAGCAGGACCGTCTCGCCGGGCACGAGATCGACCGGAGCCGGGTCGAACCGGTAGTCGCGGGCGATGATGTTGACCTCACGTGGGTCCGCCTCGGTCCCCGCCGAGATCGGCCGTGTGGCGGCCGGCGCGGCGCTGGCGCACGCCGCGAGGACGAGGGGCAGGATCGCCAGAAGGAACGCCCGGGAGCGGCGGCCGAGCGCAGTCATCGGGTTCGAGTCTAGGGCTCGCCGAATGTCTTGACATCGGCGCCCCGGACGCGCAACAGTGCGCCAACTCGCCCGTTCGGACGGGCTGCCGGTCGGTGCCGGATTCGACCCGCACCGAGGTCCGATCACCCGCGCGAGACCCGCGCGGCCACCCGAGGCGACGCTTGGCGACTCCGACCCTCCCCGCGGCGACGCGAGAACCTGCGCCGACCCCGCCAATCGGTCGATCGGACGTGCCGGCGATCCGGCTCGAGGGAGTGGTCAAGCGCTTCGGCGAGGTCGAGGCGGTGGCCGGGGTCGATCTCGAGATCGCCGACGGCGAGTTCTTCTCGATGCTCGGCCCATCCGGCTCGGGCAAGACGACGACCCTCCGGATGATCGCCGGGTTCGAGCTCCCGACGGAGGGCCGGGTGCTGCTCCATGGCCAGGACGTCAGCACGAAGGCGCCGTTCGAGCGGGACGTCAACACGGTCTTCCAGGACTATGCGCTGTTCCCCCACATGAGCGTCGGCGACAACGTCGGCTACGGCCTGATGATCCGCAAGGTGCCGAAGGCGGATCGCGGCCGCCAGGTGACCGACGCCCTGCGGATGGTCCGCCTCGACGGCTACGAGAAGCGCAAGCCATCGCAGCTGTCGGGAGGCCAGCGCCAGCGGGTCGCGCTCGCCCGGGCGCTCGTCAATCGGCCCCGGGTGCTGCTCCTCGACGAGCCGCTCGGCGCGCTCGACCTCAAGCTCCGCGAGGAGATGCAGATCGAGCTCAAGGCGATCCAGCACCAGGTCGGGATCACGTTCATCTACGTCACCCACGACCAGGAGGAGGCGCTCACGATGAGCGACCGGATCGCGGTCTTCAACCGTGGCCGGATCGAGCAGGTCGGCACGCCGGCGGACGTTTACGAGCGACCGGCGACGACCTTCGTGGCCGGCTTCGTCGGGACGTCGAACCTGCTGACCGGCGAGGTGGCCGAGCGGATCGTCGGCCGGTCCGGCACGTACACCGTGCGACCTGAGAAGATCAGGCTGGCCGATCCGGGCGAGCCCGTCGGCGACGACGAGACGACGGCCACCGGCCACGTCCGCGACGTCATCTACCTCGGCTCGGACACTCGCTACGTCGTGGCGCTCGATGCCGGTGGCGAGCTCGTCGTCACCGCCCAGAACCTGACGATCTCGTCGATGGAGGCGTTGGCCGCGCAGGGCAGATCGGTCCGATTGATCTGGAAGCGGCAGTACAACTTCCCGGTCGGAGACTGACCGGGTCGGAGGAGGAGAGAACCATGGGCCAACGCAAGGTGCTCATCGCGACGGCCATCGTGGCGATCGTCGCCGCCGCCTGCTCGTCGACCGCGGCGACGCCCACGGCGGCTCCGCCGAGCGCGGCGCCCGCCAGCCAGGCCCCGTCGAGCGAGGCTCCGGCGAGCCCGCCCGCGAGCGAGGTCCCGGCGGCCTCGGTCGGACCGGGTGAGGGCGAGCTCAACCTCGTCGCCTGGGTCGGCTACGTCGAGGACGGCTCGAACGTCAAGGAATACGACTGGGTCAACCCGTTCATCGCGGCCAACCCGGACTGCGCCAAGGTCACCGTCAAGACCGCCGACACCTCGGACGAGATGTACACCTGATGTCGAACGGCCACGGGCTGTACGACGGCGTCTCGGCTTCGGGTGACGCCATCGAACCGGCTGATCGACCGGGCCGAGGTGGCGCCGGTCGACTCCGGCCCTGATCCCGGACTTCAAGGACCTGTCGCCGTTCCTCCAGAGCCCGGCCAACAACACCGTCAACGGGTTCCACTACGGCGTCTCCCACGGCTGGGGCGGCAACACCCTGATGTACCGGACCGACAAGTTCAGCCACCGCCCCCGACGAGCTGGGATGCCGTGTTCGACCCGGCCAAGGCGGCCGCCTACAAGGGCAAGGTCACCGATTACGACGGCTCGATCTACATCGCCGACGCCGCGCTCTACCTGAAGACCCACAAGCCCGAGCTCGGGATCACCGACCCGTACGAGCTGACCCAGGAGCAGTTCGACGCGGCGATCGCCCTGCTCAAGGCGCAGCGGCCGTTCGTCGGCAAGTACTGGACCTCGTCCACCGACGAGATCGACAACTTCACCAACGGGACGACGACGATCGGCACGAGCTGGCAGTACCAGACGAACACGCTCAAGGCCGCCAAGGTGCCGGTCGAGGCAATCGTCCCGAGCGAGGGGATGACCGGCTGGTCCGACACGTGGATGTTGTCGCGCTACGCCAAGCACCCGAACTGCATGCTGAAGTGGATGGCCTGGATGGTCACGCCCGAGGTCCAGGCGCAGGTCGCCGAGTACTTCGGCGAGGCGCCGGCCAACCCGAAGGCCTGCTCGATCCTCGACACGAGCACGAAGCCGTATGCGATCCCGAACTTCTGCGCTGCGTACCACGTGACGGACGAGGCGTTCTACAACGCGATCAGCTTCTGGAAGACGCCGATCCGGGACTGCGGCGACAGCCGCGGGCTGACCTGCGTCCGCGTACGACCAGTGGGTCGCTGCCTACACCGGGGTGAAGGGCTGACCCTTCGCCACTTCGATCCATCCGAGGCCGGGCGATCCAGCCGGATCCCCGGCCTCGACCAACCGACCAGAGCCGGATCGCCGACGCCATGACGACCGCCGAGCCTGTCCGACCGAGCGCGGCCCGCCGCCTGTCGGGCTGGCTCTACCGACGCCCCAGGATCCAGCTCGGATCCCTGCTCGTCGCACCGTTCGGCTGGTTCGGGATCGTCTACTTCGGCTCGCTCGCGCTGCTGTTCATCTATGCCTTCTGGTCGCTCGACCCGCAGACCGGCGAGGTCGTCAAGCAGTTCACGCTGGCCAACTTCCAGCGAGATCTGTCCAGGACCCCGTCTATCGGGGCGATCATCCAGCGCACGATCGGGGTGGCGGCCATCGTCACCGTCGTCGATGCGCTCATCGCCTTCCCGATCGCCTTCTACATGGCCCGGGTGGCCTCGCCCCGCCGGCGGGCGCTCCTGTTCATGTCGGTGCTGCTGCCGCTCTGGGCGAGCTACCTGGTCAAGGTCTACGCCTGGCGGGTGATCCTGGCCCCGGGCGGACCGATCGACTGGGCGTTCCAGCAGGTCGGCATCACGGACGTGTCGAGCGTGCTCGGCGTGTCCGACGTGTCGATGACCATCGTGTTCATCTACATCTGGCTGCCGTACATGGTCCTGCCGATCTACGCCGGCCTCGAGCGGATCCCGAACTCGTATCTCGAGGCGTCGGCCGACCTCGGGGCGCGGAGCGGGATGACGTTCCGGCGGGTGATCCTGCCGCTCGTCCTGCCGGCCCTCGTCGCCGGCTCGATCTTCACGTTCTCGCTGACCCTCGGCGACTACATCATCCCGCAGCTCGTCTCGAACACCCAGTTCATCGGGAACGTCGTCTACGCCAGCCAGGGCGTCGCCGGCGACATCCCGTTCGCGGCCGCGTTCGCCCTCGTCCCGGTCGCGATCATGGCGGTCTACCTGCTGGTCGCGCGCCGAGTCGGAGCGTTCGATGCGCTCTGAACCACGCCGGCGAGGCACCCGAGCGTGAGCCGGGTCCTGCTCCGCGTCGCCACCGGGCTGACCCTGGTGTTCCTGTACGTGCCGATCGCGATCATCATCCTGTACGCCTTCAACGCCCAGCGCGTCCAGGTTTGGCCGATCCAGGAGTACAGCACGAAGTGGTTCGGCGAGGCGCTCGCCAACGAGAGCGTCCGCGACGCGTTCGTGCTGTCGCTGACGGTCGGCCTCGCGGCGACGGTCCTCGCGATCGTCCTCGGCAGCCTCGCCTCGTTCGCGGTCTACCGCCACCGGTTCTTCGGGCGCGAGGTCATCTCGTTCGCGCTCGTCCTGCCGATCGCCCTGCCCGGGATCGTCACCGGCATCGCGCTCAACGCGACGTTCAACAACTTCGGCTTCCCGTTCGGGACGCTGACGATCGTCGTCGGCCACGCGACGTTCTGCGTGGTCGTGGTCTACAACAACGTCATCGCCCGGCTCCGGCGCAGCTCGTCATCGATCGAGGAGGCGTCGGCCGACCTCGGCGCGGACTCGTGGCAGACGTTCCGGTTCGTGACGGTCCCGGTCCTGCGAACGGCGGTCGTGGCGGCCGGCCTGCTCGCCTTCGCCCTGTCGTTCGACGAGATCATCGTGACGACGTTCACGGCCGGAACCCAGGAGACGCTCCCGATCTGGATCCTCAACCACCTCCGGCTGCCGAACCAGCGGCCGATCGTCAATGTCGTGGCGCTGGTGCTGATCCTGCTTTCGATGATCCCGGTCTACATCGCCCAGCGGCTGAGCTCCGACACGAGCGGCGGCCCGTCCGTCGGTCGCTGACCCATCGCCCGACGACCGTCAGTCCCAGCGACGACCGTTCCATGGCGCCGTCGACGCCGCGCCCCCGAGTGGGCGGATGTCCGGCCGGCCGGTGACCCAGCGCCGGCCGTCGGTCGCGGGCGCCGCGGCCGCCAGGAATGCAGCCAGCACGAGGCAGGCGGCGACGGCCCGAAGGCAAAGCTCCCGGGGCATGACCCGACCCTCCGTGTGCCCCAGGCGATCCTCTCGTCGCGGCTCCGCCACGATCCCGGACCGGATCGCCAGTCTGGCGGCGGGCGCTTAGCTGCGACTTATCGTGGGTCGGCCCGAAGGCTTACATCGAGGGGACGTGGGCCGGATCGAGATACTTCCCGGGGTCGTCGCGGAACTCGAGCAGGCAGCCGCGGCCGCAGAACCAGTAGACGGTCCCGTCGTGCATCAGCGACAGCTGCGACGTCGTCGTGTCGACGGTCATCCCACAGACGGGATCGATCGCCGTCGTCTCGCGGTCGCTCATCGGCCCAGCTCCCATGCGTTCCAACCTCGACGGTTGGTACTCCCCGGGAGTATAGCCCGTGCACGGCGGTCGGGCGCGCGGCGTAGCATCGTCCGATGGACCCGATGAGCCTGGCCGCAGCTCGCACGACGCTCGAAGCCGAGCAGACCCGGTTGCGGCTCGAGCTCGACGCGGGGATCGAGGCGCCCGGCCAGATGACCTACGGCTCACAGGCCGCGGCCGCCAGCCAGGTCTTCGCCCAGCAGCGCGACCTCGCCCTGCGCGAGAAGGCCGAGAAGGAGCTGGCGCTGGTCGAGGCCGCCCTGGCCCGGCTCGACGACGGAACCTTCGGGCGCTGCCGCCGCTGTGGCAACGAGATCGCCGCCGGGCGACTCGAGGCCCTGCCCTGGGCGGCGTACTGCATCAGCTGCCAGAAGCTCGTGGCCGAGGGCCGATGACGGCCCCGCCGGCCGAGCGGCTGGTCTCGATCGACGACATCCGGGCGGCCGCCCGAACCCTGGCCGGCGTCGCCCTCCGGACGCCGCTGGTCGGGCTCGGGCCGGAGGAGCCCCGCCGGCTGCTGAAGGCGGAGTCGCTCCAGCCGATCGGCGCCTTCAAGATCCGGGGCGCCTACGTCGCCGTCGCCGGGCTGTCGGCCGAGGCCCGCGCCCGCGGCGTCATCACCTACTCGAGCGGCAACCACGCCCAGGGCGTCGCCCGAGCCGCCCGACTGCTCGGGGCTCCGGCGGTTGTCGTCATGCCGTCCGACGCACCGGAGATCAAGCGCGAGCGGGTCGCCGCCGACGGCGCCGAGATCGTCATCGTCGGACCGGCCAGCGAGGAGCGCCGGCTGCTGGCCGAGCGGCTGGCCGGCGAGCGCGGCCTGTCGATCATCCCGCCCTACGACGACGACCGGATCATCGCCGGGCAGGGAACCTGCGGCCTGGAGATCGTCGAGGACGTTCCCGATGTCGCCGCCGTCCTCGTCCCGATCGGCGGCGGCGGGCTGGCCAGCGGCGTGGCGGCCGCCGTCCGCGCGATCCGGCCCGCCTGCCGCGTCATCGGCGTGGAGCCCGAGCTCGCCGCCGACGCGCGCGATTCGCTGGCGGCCGGCCGGATCGTCGAGTGGCCGGCCGAGCTCGTGGGCCGGACGATCGCCGACGGGACCCGGACCCAGTCGCTCGGCCGGCGGACGTTCGCCCACCTCACCGCGCTGCTCGATCGGATCGTGACCGTGTCCGAGACGGAGATCGCCGCGGCGGTCCGGATCGCCGCCGACGAAGCGCGACTCGTCGTCGAGCCGTCGGGCGCGCTGACCGTGGCCGCGCTCCGGTTCCGATCGGCCGAAGCCGGCCTCGACGGCGAGACGGGTCCGGTCGTCGCGGTCGTCAGCGGCGGCAACGTCGACCCTGATCGCTACCGGGCGCTGCTGGCCGGGTCGCCGGGCTGATCCTCGCCCGAAGGGGGCGCGGCCCGGGTCAGGTCTCGCCGCGCTCGCGGGCGAGCCGCTCGGCAAGCCGAGTCTCCCGTTCGCGGATCGCCGCCCGGGCCGCGTCCTCGCGGGCGTCGGCGGCGCGCGATTCGCGCTCCTCCCGGCGCATCCAGCCGACGACGATCCCGAGGATCGCGGTCAGGAAGACAAGGTCGCCGACGACCCACATCAGCCGCGCCGGCCATCACCTGGTCGTCGAGGACCGCCGGGCCCCAGTCCCTGGTCAGGGTGGCGTAGTGCGCGTAGAGCGGGGCGGTCGCGCTGACGATGGCCAGTCCGAGGAACGAGTTCTGGGGCATCCCGAGGAACGTGTACAGGATCCGGACCGGCTCGCGCATTCGCCACGGGCTCGGGTCGAGGGCCACGACCGGCCACCAGAACAGGCAGCCGGCGACGAGGTAGAAGGCGTGCTCCAGCTGGTGGACCGTCGGGTTCTCGAGGGACTCGTTGAAGATCGGCGAGAAGTGGGTGCCCCACATCGCCAGGGCGAACAGCAGCCAGGTCACGACCGGGAAGGTCACGATCCGAACCGGCCACGAGTGGAGGACCGGCAGGATCAGCCGGCGGCGGGTCTCGGGACGGGACGCCCGGAGGAGGAGGGTGATCGGCGCCCCGAGGGCGAGCAATGGCGGAGCGATCAGGGTCAGCAGGATGTGCTGGACCATGTGAACGCTGAACAGGGTCGTGTCGTAGCGCTCGATCGGGGACTGGAGAGCGACCACGATCGTCCCGAGCCCGAGCAGCCAGCAGGCCGTCCGGACCCACGGGACGGGGCTCGCCGGGTGGGCCCGATCGACCTTCCGGACCGCCCACAGGTAGGCGACGGCAGCCAGGACGATCGGAACCACGACCGTCGGGTCGAACGACCAGGCCCCCAGCACGTCGGGCAGGACCGGCGCCGGCGCCGTCGGACCGTGGGCCAGGGCGATCGGAGCAGCCGCCAGCCAGGCAAGGCCGAGTCCGGTCCGAACGGCCAGCCGGCCGAGCGCAGCGCGGATCGAGGGCACCGGGATCACGGGCCCATTCTGCCCCGGATCGTGCGCAACCGGCCGGGTCGGGTCCCCGTCCGAACCGCCTCGCGCGGGGAGCCCGGACCGGCAGGCCGTGACGGCGCCCGTTATCATGGGCGCCTGTCCTGTCCGCCAACCGTCGACGAGCCCCGAGGACACCACCCCATGTCGTTGCCCTCGCTCACCCGGTCGCGCCTCGCGGCGTTCGCCGCGTTGGCCGTGATGGTGAGCCTGGTGGCCGGCTGCGGCTCGTTCGGACCGCCGCGCCCGGTGACCTCGGAAGCCCGCGAGATCGAGTGGCTGTACTACTTCGTCCTGATCATCGCGGTCGTCATCTGGGCGCTCGTGACCGGCCTGATCCTGTTCGCCGTCGTGCGCTACCGGCGCAAGCCGACCGATACCGAGCTGCCGCCCCAGATCCACGGCAACAACGTCCTCGAGATCATCTGGACGGTCATCCCGACGATCATCGTCGGGGTGATGTTCGCCTTCTCGTTCAGCACGCTCAACAAGGTCGACGCGGTCGCCGCCAGCGACATCCGGATCACCGCGGTGGCGGCCCAGTTCCAGTGGTCGTTCGAGTACCGGTCGGCCGATGGCCAGACGGTCCTGTTCGAGCAGCTCGCCCCGGAGATGACGGTCCCGGCCGGCAAGACCATCCACCTCAACCTCCGCTCGAAGGACGTCATCCACGCGTTCTACGTGCCCCAGTTCCTGTTCAAGCGGGACGTCGTCCCCGGGCGCGACAACTCGTTCGACTTCACGGTCGATCCGGGCGACGCCGGCCAGACGTTCCGGGGCCAGTGCGCGGAGCTGTGCGGGACCTTCCACGGGTCGATGCTGTTCACGGTCAAGGCGCTCAGCCCGGCCGACTACGACACGTGGCTGGCGGACCAGATCGCCAAGGCGAAGGCGTCACCCGCCGCGCCGCCGAGCGGCGCAGCGGGACAGGTCCAGCTCGACCTGGCGGCCAAGGACGTCGCCTATGACAAGACCAGCCTCCAGGCGCCGGCCGACCAGCCGTTCACCATCAAGTTCCAGAACAACGACCCGACGATCAGCCACAACGTGGCGATCCACGACGCGGCCGGGCAGGAAGTCTTCCAGGGCGACATCTTCCCCGGCGTCGATGTCCGGACCTACCCGGTCCCGGCCCTCAAGGCCGGCAGCTACGTGTTCTCCTGCACCGTCCACCCAGCGATGACCGGCACGCTCACGGTCCAGTAGGAGCAGCGATGGCGACCACCGCACTGACGCCTGCCGCCACCGGAGCCCGGTCCGGCCTGTACGACTGGCTGACGACGACCGACCACAAGAAGATCGGGATCCTGTACCTGGCCAACTCGTTCGTGATGTTCATCATCGGCGGGGTCCTCGCCCTCGTCGTCCGGGCGGAGCTGGCGTTCCCCGGCCTCCAGCTGGTCAAGGAGTCGACCTACAACCAGGCGTTCACGATCCACGCCTCGCTGATGCTGTTCCTGTTCATCATCCCGATCCTGGCCGGCTTCGGGAACTACGTCGTGCCGCTCCAGATCGGCGCCCCGGACATGGCCTTTCCGAGGATCAACGCGCTGTCGTTCTGGATGCTGCCGCTGGCCGCGATCCTGATCCTGAGCGGGTTCCTGGCGGGCGGCGCGGCGGCGGCCGGCTGGACGAGCTACGCGCCGCTGACCGAGGCGAAGTACTCCGGAATCGGGCAGGACCTGTGGATCGTCGGGGTGATCCTCATCGGGACGAGCTCGATCCTCGGCGGGATCAACTTCCTGGTCACGATCTTCAAGATGCGAGCGCCCGGGATGACGATGTTCCGGCTGCCGATCATGGTCTGGACGATGCTCGTCACGAGCACCCTGGTCGTGCTCGCGACGCCGGTCCTGACGAGCGGCCTGATCATGCTGTTCATCGACCGCAACTACGGCGGGCACTTCTTCGACCCGGCGACCGGCGGCAACGCGATCCTGTGGCAGAACGTGTTCTGGTTCTACTCGCATCCCGCGGTCTACATCATGGTCCTGCCGGCGATGGGCATCGTCAGCGAGGTCCTGCCGGTGTTCAGCCGCAAGCCGTTGTTCGGCTACAAGGCGTTCGTGTTCGCCACGGCCGCGATCGGGGCGCTCGGCTTCAGCGTCTGGGCCCACCACATGTTCACGACCGGGGCCGTGGCCCTGCCGTTCTTCAGCTTCATGACCTTCCTGATCGCGATCCCGACCGGGGTCAAGATGTTCAACTGGACGGCGACCCTCTACAAGGGCCAGCTGATGTTCTCCACGCCGCTCCTGTTCGCGCTCGGCTTCCTGACGATGTTCCTGATCGGCGGGATCAACGGCGCCTTCAGCGCGGCCGTCCCGGTCGACTTCGCCCTGCACGACACGTACTGGGTCGTCGCCCATCTCCACTACGTCCTGTTCGGCGGGTCCGTGTTCGGGGTCTTCGCCGGGGTCTACTACTGGTTCCCCAAGATGTTCGGACGGAAGCTCAGCGAGGGCCTGGGCAAGATCCAGTTCGTGATCATGTTCATCGGGTTCAACCTGACCTTCTTCCCGATGCACATCCTCGGCCTCGAGGGGATGCCCCGGCGGATCGCCAACTACTCGCCCGAGGCCGGCTGGAACAACCTCAACCTGCTGGCGACGATCGGTGGGTTCACGATCGCGCTGAGCATGCTGCCGTTCATCTGGAACGTCTTCGTGACCCTCCGCAACGGCGAGCCGGCCGGCGACGACCCGTGGGAGGGCAACACGCTCGAGTGGGCGACCTCGTCGCCGCCGCCGCCGTACAACTTCGATCGGCTGCCTGAGATCCGCTCGGAGCGCCCCGTGTTCGACGCCCGCCACGGCCTGACCGGCGAGACCCACGGATGACCGCCAGCTCGACCGCGATCACCACGACCCCCGCCGCGGAGGGTCACGCCCGAGAGGGCGGCATCAGCAACGTCATCCTCGGGATGCTCCTGTTCATCACCAGCGAGGTGATGTTCTTCGCCGGGCTGTTCGCCGCCTACTTCAACGTCCGGGCGACCTCCCCGGTCTGGCCACCGGAGGGCTTCGCCGACAAGCTCCACTGGCTGCCGACCGCGGAGCAGATCATCCCGATCGTCACCTTCGCGACGATCATGCTGATCACGAGCTCGTTCACCTGCCAGATCGGCGTCAACGGGATCCGGCGGGGCGATCGGACGGCACTCGTCAGGGCCATCGGCGTCACGGTCGTCCTCGGGACGACCTTCCTCCTGCTCCAGCTGCTCGACTACAGCATCCTGTACGGCGAGGGCGTGACCCTCGACTCGGGCACCTTCGGGACGACCTACTACACGCTCACCGGCTTCCACTTCGCCCACGTACTGGGCGGCGTGATCATGCTGTCGGTCGTCCTCTACCGGGCGATGGCCGGCCAGTTCACCAGCCAGCACCACGACATGGTCGAGGCGACCTCGATCTACTGGCACTTCGTCGACGTGGTCTGGATCGTGCTGTTCAGCGTGATCTACGTCATCCCCAACCCGGCCTGAGCGAGGACGACGATGGACCATCCGATCGCCCACCCGCGAAACGCGGCGTTCCTCGGCCTGATGTTCGTCGCCCTGTCGTTGATCTACCTCTACCTCAGCCACGACTCGGCCGGGGCGACGATGATCTTCTCGCTCGGGATCGCGATGGGCCTGGCCGCCTACGCCCTGGCCGTCGGCTCGCCGCGCGGCTGAGCGGACCGCCAGGCAAGCGACCGACCGGACCCGACGACCGCCATGGAACAGATCTGGAACAGCATCCTCGACCTGACGTCGCGGTTCGTCATCCCCGACTGGGGATCGCTGATCGCGCTCATCCCGATCGCGATCCTGGCCCTGGTCGTCCTGTTCATCGCCTGGCTCCTGTGGCGGGCCAGCACGCTCGGCCCGAGGCAACGGGGACGTGGCCGGATCCGGCCGGCACCGCCGCCCGGCGTCCATGCCCCGGCTCCGTCGCTCGCCCCGATCTTCGGCGCGGTCGGCGTGTTCGTCGTCCTGGCGGGGCTGGTCTTCGGGCCGGTCATCGTCTTCCTGGGAATCGCCGCGCTGGTCCTCGCCCTCCTCTACTGGGGCGCCGAGGCGATGCGCGACTACGACCACGTCGCCCACGGGACGTCGACGCTGCCCGCCGTGCTGCCGTCCGAGCCGCCGCCCGGCGTCCACATGCCGGGACCGTCGTTCCGACCGATCGTCGCGGCGATCGCGGTCGCCGTCGTCCTGTACGGGCTCGTGTTCGGCGGCTGGCTGCTCGTGGCGGGCGTGGTCATGCTGGTCGTCAGCCTCGTCGGCTGGTTGCGCGACGCCCGGGCCGAGTACACCCTGGCCGTGCGGGCGGACAGCAGCGGCCACCTCGACAGCCTGCCGTCGCCGCGCGCCCCGACCGGGACGTTCGCCCTGTTCGGGGCGCTGTTCGTGCTCGCGCTCATCCTCAACAGCGGGCTCATCCCGTCCGGGTCGGCCAGCGGTGCATCCGGCGGAGCGTCTCCGTCGCCGGGCGGATCCCCGGCGCCGGGAGGGTCGGCGGGCGCCGGCGGCTCGACCGCCCCGGGAGGTTCGGGCGCCCCGGCCAGCCTGCCCCCGGCCGACGTCACGGTGACCGCCCAGGGCATCGAGTTCGATACGAAGACGATCTCGGCGACGGCCGGCAAGCCGCTCGCCATCGCCTTCGTCAACAATGACGCCGGGATCCCGCACGACATCGAGATCGCCGATGGGTCGGGCGGCCTGGTCTTCGAAGGCCCCACGATCACCGGCGTCACGTCGACCGTCTACAGCGTGCCGCCGCTCAACGCGGGCACCTACAAGTTCTCCTGCAAGTGGCACCCGAACATGATCGGGGAGCTCACGGCCAAGTAGAGGTCCCATCACGCACGGTCCCACCGGCCAGCGGGCACGCGCCGCCGCCCTGCTGGTCGTCCTCGTCATCGCCACTGCCGGCTGTGGGTCAGCGTCCACGAGCGCCAGCCCGGCGAGCGGAGTCCGGGCCGGCGACCCGGCTCCGGCACTGTCCGGCACGACCCTCGACGGATCGACATTCGATCTCGCGGCGCTCGGTGGCCGGCCGGTGATCGTGAACTTCTGGGCCTCCTGGTGCGTCCCCTGTCGGGAAGAGTTCCCGGTCCTCGTCGACGCCCTCAGGTCCCATGCGGGCGACGGCCTGGAGGTCGTCGGGGTCGAGTGGAAGAACGACGACGCCGACGCGGCCAGGGCGTTTGCTGCGAGCCACGGCGCGACCTGGCCGACGGTCACCGATCCCGACGGCAGCCGGGCGGCGGCCTGGCTGGCGGTGGCGCCGCCCCAGACCTACTTCATCGGCCGCGACGGGATCATCCGATCGCGCCAGATCGGCACGCTCACCAAGACGGACCTGGACCGCCAGCTCGCCGCGATCCTGCCGTGACCGCCGCTGGCCCGGCGATCGCCGTTCGCGGCCTGCACAAGAGCTACGGCGGCCGGCCCGCGGTCGCCGGGCTCGACCTCGATGTCGCGCCGGGGACGATCGTCGCGCTGCTCGGGCCGAACGGCGCCGGGAAGACGACGACGGTCGAGATCGTCGAGGGCTACCGCCGGGCCGACGCCGGCGAGGTCCGGGTCCTCGGCCTCGACCCGTGGCGGGACGGTCCGGCGCTCCGGGCGCGGGTCGGGCTGATGCTCCAGGCCGGCGGCATCTACCCCCAGGCACGGCCGGCCGAGATCCTCCGGCTGTACGCCCGGTTCTACCGCGATCCGCTCGATCCGGACGCGCTGCTCGAGCAGGCCGGCCTGGCCAATTCGGCACGCGTTCCGTACCGCGTCCTGTCGGGCGGCCAGCGGCAGCGCCTGGGGCTCGCCCTTGCGATCGTCGGCCGGCCGGAGCTCGTCCTCCTCGACGAACCGACCGCCGGGATGGACCCGGCAGCCAAGGCCGCGACCCGGGACCTCATCGCCTCCCTGCGCGACGCTGGGGTGAGCGTCCTGCTCACCACCCATGAGCTGGCCGACGCGGAGCGGCTCGCCGACCGGATCGCGATCGTGGACCGTGGCCGGATCGTGGCCGAAGGGCGGCCGGCCGAGCTGACCCTGGCCGCCGCCCGGCTCCGTGTCCGACTCGCCCGCCCGCTGGCCGATGCCGACCGGGCCGAGCTCGAAGCGGCGCTGGGCGCGGACCGATCGGCCGATGGCCCGCCGGTCCGGCTCGACGACGACGGCGGCGCCGGGCGCTACCGTCTCGTCGGGCGCCGATCCGAGCCCGTCGCTGGTCGCGACGTTGAGTGCCTGGTGCGCCGGGCGCGGCATCCTCATCGCCGAGCTGCGGACCGGTGGATCGACCCTCGAGGAGCGCTACCTCGAGCTGACCGGCGAGCGCGGCCTGGACGAACCGCGATGAGCCTCGGCTGGACACCGTCGGCCGGCGGCAACGGGGCACCGGCCGGCCGGGCGACCGTGGCCCAGGTCGGGATGGAGCTCCGGCTGCTGTCCCGGCGCGGCGAGAACCTGTTCGTGACCCTCGTCGTGCCGCTCGTGCTGCTCGTGTTCTTCTCGATCGTCCCGGCGACCGATCGGGGCGGGGTCGCCTTCCTGCTGCCCGGGATCCTCGCCCTCGCGATCGTGTCGACGAGCCTGGTCAACCTCGGCATCTCGACCGCGTTCGAGCGGTCGTACGGCGTCCTGAAGCGGCTCGGCGGATCGCCGCTCCCGCGGACCGGCCTGATCGCGGCGAAGATCGCGACGGTCGTGGTCGTCGAGATCGGCCAGGCCATCCTCCTCGTCGGTGTCGCCACGCTGGGTCTCGGCTGGAGGCCCGGGCCCGGACGCCAACGTCCTCGTCTGCCTGGCTGCGTTCGGGCTCGGGACGCTGGCGTTCGCGGGCCTCGGCCTGTTCCTGGCGGGCAGCCTCCGGGCCGAAGCGACGCTGGCGATCGCCAACGGCCTGTTCCTGGCCATGATCCTGCTCGGGGGCGTCGTCCTGCCGGTCGACCATCTCCCGGCCATCCTCGCCGACCTCGCCCGGATCCTCCCGGCGGCGGCCCTGTCCGACGCGTTCCGGATCGGGCTCGGGGCAAGCACCGGCGATCCGCTCGGCCCGCTGGTCGTGCTCGCGGCGTGGGCCGCCGGGCTGACCGTCCTCGCCGCGCGCACCTTCCGCTGGGAGTAGACCGGCGGACCCGTCCGCCGGTCGGTGGGCCCTCGACCCGTCTTGGTCAGTCCCCGTGGCGCTCCTCGGCGAGCTGCTTCTCGACCTCGCGCTGGATCTCCTCGTCGCGCCGCTCCTTGACCCGGCGGCCGACGTAGATCGCCACGATCCACGGCCAGAGCACCGCGACGATCGCGCCGACGATGACCGCGATCCCGTAGCTGCGGGCGGTGTCGCCGGCCGTCCCGACGAGCAGGAGCAGGAGCAGGTAGGTCACGACCGCCCCGAGGACGACCCCGATGATCCGTTGCAATGGAACCTCCCTCGGATGTCGGGCCGGGCACACGGCCGGTCCCACGGGCGCAGCCTAGGGTCCGACGCCGGGTGGGTCAACGCGGTCGCCATGAATCCACGCGGACCGGCAGTCGGAGCACGGGTGCGAAGGCGCGCCGTGCCGCGCTACGCTGACCACGATGACCGTCGACCGTGACGCCCGACCGACCTTCACGACGATCGGCGTGCCGATCGATTCGGTGGGGCTCGGCCGGGCCGAGGCGCACGGGACCGAGCTCGCGCCGGATGCCGTCCGGCGGGCAGGGCTCGGCCGGCTCGGCTGGCCGGACGCCGGCGACCTGCCGGTCCGGATCCCCGACCACGACCGGGATCCCGCGACCGGTCTCGTCGGTCTCGACGGCGTCCTGTCCACGACCGACGAGCTGCGCCGGGCGGTGGCCGCGCGCTGCGCCGCCGGCGACCGTCCGTTCCTGCTCGGCGGCTGCTGCACGCTCCTCGCCGGGGCCCTGGCCGGCGCGAGGGACGCGCTCGGGACCGTCGGGCTCGTCTACGTCGACGGCCATCTCGACTTCTACGACGGACGAACGTCGCCGACCGGCGAGGCCGCCGACATGCCGGTCGCCGTCGTGCTCGGCGACGGGCCGGCCCCGTGGGTCGAGCGCGTTGCGCCGGTCCCGGTCGACCCCGCCCGGGGCGATCGCGATCCTCGGCTACCGCGACCCGACCGAGCTCGACGACCTGCGCGACGAGCTGGCGGCCAACCGACGGGCGGGCGTGCTGGCGGTCGACGCCGACACGATCCGGCGCAACGGGCCGGCGGCGGTCGCCTCGGGCGCGCTCGACCACGTCCGGCGAGCGGCCGACAAGGTCTGGCTCCACATCGACCTCGACGTCCTCGACGAGCTCGTCTTCCCGGCGACCGACTACCTCATCCCGGATGGGCTCACCTGGGACGAGCTGATCGAGCTCGTCCGCCCGGTCGCGACCGCGCCCGATCTCATCGGCTGGTCGCTGTCGTGCTACAACCCGGAGAAGGATCCGGCTGGCGCCGACGGGCGGGCCATCGTCGCCGCGATCGAGCGGCTGTTCGGGATCTGACCCGGCCGATCCCGCCGGGTCCGATCTCGTCCGGCCGACCGCCACGACCGCCCGTCCGCGGTTCATCCCGTTCGGACGATGCGCCCGCGGCTGGACGATGGTCTACTGGTCGGGTCGAGTGCGGGCGCAATCCAGGAGGAACAGGACATGACCCACGAAACGAAGGACGAGCCGGTCGTGGTCGTCGCGGCGGCCGCCGGTGACGAGGCCGGGATCACCGCCGAAGGCATCCTCGCCGTCCAGGGCAACGAGGCCGTGCTCGTCGCCCAGTTCGCCGACATGAACGCGGCCGAGGCCGCCTACGAAGCCCTCCGCGATGCCGAGATCAGCGGCAAGATCGACATCGACGGCGTGCTCGTCGTGAACGCCGATCTCGACGGCAAGATCCGGGTCAAGCGGATGTCCGATCACACCTCGCGCAACGGCTTCCTGTGGGGCGCCGTCGCCGGTGGCGCGCTCGCCGTGATCTTCCCGCCGTCGCTCCTGGCCGGACTCGTTGCCGGTGGCGTCGTCGGCGGGGCCGTCGGCAAGGTCGGCAACCAGCTCAAGAAGGGCCAGGTCGCGGCCGAGCTCGCGACGGTGATCACGCCCGGCACCTCGGGCATCGTCGCGGTCGTCGACATCACGGCGGTCGATGCCGTGAAGAAGACGATCCCCGAGTCGAAGAAGGTCGAGGCAGTCCCGGTCGACAAGGAGACCGCGGACACGGTCAAGGCGGCAGCCGCCGCGGCCGGCGACAGCTCGGCCAAGGAGGCGGCTCCGAAGGGCTGACCCGGACAAAGGAAGAACCCAGGCCGGTCGGAGCCTGGGTTCTGAGGTGTAGGCGATTGGTTGCGGGGGACGGATTCGAACCGCCGACCTTCGGGTTATGAGCCCGACGAGCTGCCGCTGCTCCACCCCGCGACCTACAACTCTAGCGTCCGAGGCCCGAATCGTCAATCGAGGCCGACCGCGGACGCGCTTCGGGGCGGGTCCTGGCCGCTGCCGCGGGCGGTCGTCATCGCCCGGATCGGGCCGGCGCCGATCGCCAGGCCGATCGCCAGCGACGCGATCGAGACGCCGACGAACATCCAGAACGGCAGCCGGATGTCGACCGTCGCCAGCTGGCCCGCGGCGAGCGACGCGACGATGAACCCGACGGTGCCCGATGCCCCGAACAGGCCCTGGGCCGTCGACGAGCGGTTGGGCGGACTGCCGGCGGCGACGACCGCGTAGAGCGCCGGGAACAGGATCGCGAAGCCGGTCGATTCGACCAGGATCAGGGGCAAGGCGAGCAACGGGTTCTGGATGATCGTGTAGCAGACCCCGGCCAGGATCGTCGACAGCGAGCCGACCACGATGAACAGCAGGCCGCCGCGCCGGTCGACGTACCGGCCGGCGAGCGGCGAGAAGATCAGGATCGGGATCGCGAACGTGGCGAACGTCGCGCCGACGAGGTCGAGGGTCGCGCCGAGCGACGTCAGGAACAGCGACCAGATGACCTCGTACGTCCCCTGGGCGAAGGCGCCACCGGCGTTGAGCACGATCGCCGCGACGAGGAGTCGGTTGCGCAGCCGGGACGGCGCGTGCCGGCCGGTCGGTGGCTCCCCGGGCCCGGGGCGTCCTCGGCCGGAGCGCCGCGCGGGGATCCCTGGAGCTCGGTGACCCCCTCGACCGGGATCCCGGTCGCGACCCGAGTCCGCCGGCCTTCGCGCACGGCAAGGGCGACGACCAGGGACGCGACCGCCGACGCCAGCGACGCGAGCCAGAAGACGAACGCCTCGTTGCCGATGATCGCCACGCCGATGCTGCCGATCGCCGGCCCGAACAGGAGCCCGGCCATCTGGGCCGCGCCGTACAGCCCGAACGCCTCACCCTGGCGCTCGGCCGGGGTGGCGTCGACGAGGAACCCGCGGGCCGCGGGGTCGTAGGCTGCGGTGGCCAGCCCGTCGAGCGCCCGGATGACGATGAACGCGAGCGCGCCGGACACGACGAGCGGCAGCGGGATGAGGATCGCGTTGGCGAGGAGCGCGGCCACCATCAGCGGCTTCCGGGCGGTCCGGTCGGCGATCCAGCCGAAGATCGGCTCGGCGATGAGGCGCGCAGCCGGCCAGGCCGCGACGATCAGCCCGAGCGTCGCCAGGTCGATCCCGTGCGACGTGAGATAGAGCGGGAGGACCGGCAGGAATGCCCCGAACCCGAGCCAGACGACGAACTCGGCCAGGAACAGCGGCAGGACCGGCCGCCACCGGTCGAGCCAGGTTCGGAGGCGTGAATTGACGGGCAGGGCGGGCATTGGTCTCGGACGGCAAGCGGAACGTGGTCGGCGCTCGGTGGGCGGTCATCGTAGCCGGGCGGCGGGCCCGGGCGGGCCGCGATCGCGTGGCTCGCGACGGCCGGGACCGCTCAGGGTCCAGGGTCGAGCGCACCGTATGATCGACCGGTGTTGAGCCCGGCCCTCCTCGCCCTGTCGCTCGTCCTGATCATCGTCCTGCTGGCACCGGCCGGGCGACTGCGGCAATCCGGTTGGCCGGCCCGGGCGGCGGCGACCTACCTGATCGTGATGGTCGCGCTCGGATTGATCGTGGCCGAGCTGCCCGGTCCGGCCAGGTTCCTCGTCCCGATCCTGGTCCTCGCCTACATCACGCCGTTCGTCGCCGCCCGGCTGGGGTTCCCTCGCCAGCGGGTCGCTGCCCGACCGACCGTCACGGTCGAGCGACCCGAGGTCAAGCAGGTCCACGGTCCGGCGCGCGACGTCCCGGCCGACCGGCCGGCGCCGACGGTCGACGCCGACCAGGGTCGACCGTCGGACGAAGCGTGACCGGCCGCCCGGGCGAGCTCGCCAGCCGGTGGGGCCTGGACCCCGAGGTCGACTTCCTCAACCACGGCTCGTTCGGGGCATGCCCCCGCGACGTGCTCGACGTCCAGCGAGCGTGGCGGGACCGGATGGAGGCCGAGCCCGTGCGGTTCCTGGCGCGCGAGCTCGAGGGACACCTCGAGGCGGCGCGGGTGGCCGTCGGCGCCTTCGTCGGAGCGGATCCCGACGACCTGGCCTTCGTTCCCGAACGCCACGAGCGGGATCGCGACGGTCCTCCGCTCGCTCCGCTTCGCGCCCGGCGACGAGCTGCTGACGACCGACCACGAGTACAACGCGGCCGTGAACTCGCTCCGCTTCGCGGCCGAGCGCGACGGCGCCACGCTGACGATCGCGAGCATCCCGTTCCCGATCTCGGATCCGGACGAGGCGCTGACGGCGGTCGTCGACGCGGTCACGCGCACGGACCCGGCTGGCGCTGGTCAGCCACGTGACGAGCCCGACCGGGCTGGTCCTGCCGATCGAGCGGATCGTCGCGGCGCTCGCCGAGCGAGGGATCGACAGCCTGGTCGACGGGGCCCACGCGCCCGGCATGGTCCGGATCCGGCTGGACGAGCTCGGCGCCGCGTACTACGCCGGCAACGGGCACAAGAACCTGTTCGGCCCGAAGGGCAGCGCGTTTCTCCACGTCCGGCGTGACCGCCAGGCCGCGATCCGGCCGCTGGCGATCTCGCACGGCGCGAACAGCGACCGGAGCGACCGGTCGCGCTTCCGGCTCGAGGCCGACTGGACGGGCACGACCGATCCGACGGCCTGGCTCAGCCTGCCTGCCGCGATCCGCTTCGGCGAGGAGCTTCGGCCCGGCGGCTGGCCGGCCACGATGGCCGCCAACCGCGAGCTCGCGCTGGCCGGCCGCAACGCGCTGTGCCGCGTGCTCGGGGTCGCGCCGCCGGCTCCGGACGAGATGATCGGGTCGATGGCCACGCTCCCGCTGCCCGGTGAGCCGGCTCCACCCGACGCCGATCCGCTCGCGGCCCGGCTGTTCGAGCGCCACCGGATCGAGGTCCCGATCGTGGCCTTCCCGGTGCCGGCTGCACGGGCCGCCGGCGAACCCGCCCGGGCTCGGCTCGTCCGGATCTCGGCCGCGCCCTACAACCGGCTCGAGCAGTACGACCGCCTGGCGAATGCCCTCCTCGAGGAGCTCGAGGAGGAGGCTGGTCGGCACGCCTGACGGGCGCCATGATGTCGGGATGACAGTCAGGTGCGACGCGTGCGGCACCGACAACCCGTCGACCTCGCGGTTCTGCGGGTCGTGCGGCAGCGTCCTCGGCGAGCGCTGTCCGGCCTGCGCCGCGCCGATCGTCCGCGGGTTCCGCTTCTGCGGATCGTGCGGGACGGCCCTCGCGGCGGACGCGACGCCGCCGGTCGCGGCCGGGCCGTCCCTCGGCGAGCCCGTCTCGAGCCGGGTCGGCGAGTTCGCCCCGTCCACGGCCGAGCGACGCTTCGTGTCGATCCTGTTCGTCGACCTGGTCTCGTTCACGGCGTTGTCCGAGGGCCGTGATCCCGAGGAGGTCCAGGAGCTGCTCGCCCGGTACTTCGAGGTCTGCCGGACGATCATCGCCCGGTACGGCGGGGTCGTCGAGAAGTTCATCGGCGATGCCGTGATGGCGATGTGGGGCGCGCCGGTCGCCCACGAGGACGACGCCGATCGAACGGTCCGCGCCGCGGTCGAGCTCGTCGCCGCGGTCGCGGCGGTCGGCGAACAGGTCGGCCTGCCGAAGCTCGCCGCCCGGGCCGGCGTCGTCAGCGGCGAGGCCGCGATCACGGTCGGGGCGGTCGGCCAGGGGATGGTCGCCGGCGATGTCGTCAACACCGCGTCGCGGCTCCAGGCCGCCGCCCGGCCGGGCACCGTCCTCGTCGACGAGGCGACCTACCGGGCCGCCCGTGGGTCGGTGGCGTTCGAGCGGGCAGGCGACCGCTCGCTCCGTGGCAAGCGGCTGCCCGTTCCGGCCTGGGAAGCCCGCCAGGTGGTGGCCCGCCGGTACGGCCTCGGCCGAAGCGTCCTGCCCGAGGGGCCGCTGGTCGGCCGCGAGGGCGCCCTCGGGATCGTCAAGGACCTGCTTGCCGCGGTCCGCGAGGAACGGGCGGTCCGGCTCGTGTCGATCTTCGGCCAGGCCGGGGTCGGCAAGAGCCGGATCGGCTGGGAGCTCGAGAAGTACATCGACGGCGTCGTCGAGAAGATGCCCTGGCACCATGCTCGATCGCCCGCGTACGGCGAGGGCCTCGCCTTCTGGGCGCTCGCCGAGATGGTCCGGAGGCGGGCCGGGATCGCCGAGGGGGACGCCCCGCTGCTCGCCCGGCGGCGGCTCGCGGCGTGCCTGGCCGAGTTCGTCCCGGACGACTCCGAGCGGCGCTGGATCGAGCCGCACCTGGCCGCGCTGCTCGGCATCGGTCGCCCGCCGGACGGCGAGCGCGAGGAGGCGTTCGCGGCCTGGCGGACGTTCTTCGAGCGGGTCGCAGACAGCGGCACGACCGTGCTCCTGTTCGACGACCTCCACTGGGCCGACAGCGGCCTGCTCGACTTCATCGAGTACCTCACCCAGGATTCGACCCGCCGGCCGATCCTGGTCGTGACCCTGGCCCGCCCGTCGCTGCTCGAGGCCCGCCCGAATTGGGGCGTGGGCCGCAGGAACTACGTCGGCCTCCATCTCGATCCTCTGCCGAGGGTGGCGATGGCCGAGCTGCTCGCCGGGCTCGCTCCCGGGCTCCCGCCCGACGTCTCGGAGCGCATCCTCGACCGGGCCGAGGGCGTGCCGCTCTACGCGATCGAGACCCTCCGGATGCTCGTCGACCGCGGCGAGCTCGAGGCGGTCGACGGGACGTACGAGGTCCGCGGCCGGCTCGACCGGCTGGCCGTGCCGGAGACGCTGCAAGCCCTCGTCGCGGCCCGGCTCGACAGCCTCGAACCGGCGGATCGTGCCCTGATCCGCGACGCGGCGGTGCTCGGCCATGCGTTCCGGCCGGCGGCGCTGGCGGCCATCGGATCGACGACGACCGAGGAGATCGAGCCGATCCTCGGGCGGCTCGTCCAGCGCGAGCTCCTCATCCAGGAGACCGATGAGCGGGCCCCCGACGTCGGGAGCTACCGGTTCTTCGAGTGGCTCGTCCGTGAGGTGGCGTACGGCACCCTGTCGCTGCGCGACCGGCGCGAGCGCCATCTCGCCGCGGCGGCCTACTACGAGGGCCTCGGCGACCCGGACCTGCGCGGGGCGGTGGCCAACCACATCCTGGCCGCCTACCGGTCGGGCCCGGCCGCCCGATCCGACCCGGCGCTCGCCCTTCGGGCCGTCGCGGCGCTCCGAGCCGCCGCCGATCGAGCCTTCGCCCTCCACTCTCCCGAGCAGGCTCTCGGCTTCCTCGAAGGCGCCCTGACGGTGACCGCCGACGACACCGAGCGCGCCCAGCTCTGGGAGCAGGCGGCGATCTGCGCCCAGGCGGCGGCTCGGCTCAAGGAGGCCGCAGCCTACGCTCGCCAGGCGGTCGACTGGCATGCCGCGAGGGGCGATCACTCGGCCCAGGCGAGGACGACCGCGCGGCTCGGCTCGATCCTGGCGGTCGGCTACGAGACCGGGGAGTCGATCGCCGTGATCCGGTCGGCGCTCGACGAGCTGATCGACGACCCGGCGCTCCACGACGATCCGTCGCTCGTCGAGCTGATGGCCGGCCTCGCGCGCGGGTACCTCCTCGACGGTGGGCTGCCCGAGGCCATCGAGTGGTCCGACCGTGCCCTCCAGGATGCCGAGCGGCTCGCCCTGCCGACGGTCGTCGCCGGGGCCCTGGCGACGAAGGGCGCGGCGCTCCTCGAGGCCGGGCGGACGACGGAGGGGATCGGGCTGCTCCGGGCCTCGCTGGCGCTGTCCGAGCAGCACAGCCTCGTGATCCCGGCCCTGCGAGCCCGGAACAGCATCGCGGTCGGACTTCTGACCGACGATCCCCGTGCGGCGTTCGAGGTGGCCGACATGGGCCTGGCGACGGCGCTTCGCCTCGGGCTCCGTGACGTCGCCATTCGCCTCGCCAGCAACTGGGCCGGCGCAGGCCTGGAGATCGGCGAGTGGGACCGGGTCGTCCAGACGGTGACTGAGCTCGACCGCGAGGACCTGCCGATCCCCGATCAGATCGACCTCGGATCGATCGGCGCGATCGTCTCCGCGTGGCGAGGCGATCCCATGGCGGCGGCCCGGTTCGCCTCGCTCGAGGCTCGCCTGCCGACATCACCGGACCCCCTCGCGTCGGCCGTGTTCCTGACCCGCCGCTCGATGGCGGCTCTCGCCCTCGGCCGGCCGGGCGATGCCTTGTCGGACGCCGAGGCCACGACGCCGATCCTCCAGACGACCGGCCTGTCGACCTCGCTCGTCGAGAACGCGGTCCTCACCGGGCGCGCCGCGCTGTGGGCGGGCGATGCCGATCGGGTCGGACGAGCGATCGACGAGGTCCGTGGGTATGGAGGACACGGCCGCTGGCTCGAGACGATGGTCGCGACCTTGACCGCCGGACTCGAGGCGCTCACCGGGCACCTTGATTTGGCGGCCGACCGCTACAACGCGGCTGCCGCCGCCTGGCGGACGCTGGACGCACCGCTCCAGCTGGCGCTGTGCCAGGTCGAGGCCGCCCGTCTTCTTCCACCGGGTTCGCCGGAGGCAGCCGAGGCAGCCCGGGAGGCAAGGGCAATCCTCGACCGCCTCGGCGCCACATCCCTCATCAACCGGCTCGAGCGCGGGTTGGCCGAGCCGGCCCCGGCCGAGGCGCTCAGCCGATAACGAGCGCCGGTCGGCTGGCCTGCTCGGGCGCGATGATCACGACCCCGGCGGGTCGGTGTTCTGCTTGACGATCATGATCCCGACCGACGGGTTGTCCGGCTTGAGCGCGGCGACCACATTGAGGTGCCTGATCGATAGCGTCGCCTGGTGGTTCACGATGAGCGTGCTCACGCTCCAGTCGCGACCGATCAGCCTCATCTTCGCGAGGGCATTCTCCTCCCCGCTTTCGGGGTTCTCGGCGTCCGCCATCATCACGCTGAGCGGGTCGTGGAGGAACGCCTCGGCATCGTCGGAGCTGCTCTTGTACCGCTTGGCGACCACCGGCACGTCGGTCCACGCTTCGTCGGCCGAGAGGCCCAGCTTCGCCATGTCGCTGAGAAGCACCCATGGGCTCGTGTTGTTGTCGACCATCTTCGAACCCCTCCTGCTCGCGCCTCGGACACGGGTAAGGCGCGCAAGAAGCGAGCGTATACCCTCGAGCCACGCGTGGAACACGATTTTCGAACCCCCTCCACTTCGCGCCTCGGGCACGGGTAGGGCGCGCAGGAAGCGAGCGTATACCCTCGAGCCACGGGTGGAACACGATCCGGGCGTCGGACGGTCGCCGGCGACTATGGGGGGCCGGTCCTGGTCCAGGCGCGACGGGGGCCCTGCGCGTGGTGAGCCGTGTGGGATTCGAACCCACGACCGACCGCTTAAAAGGCGGCTGCTCTACCGCTGAGCTAACGGCCCGGCGCGAGTCTAGCACCGGCCCGGGGCGCTTCCGGGCGGCCGCGGACGGCCGCGTAGCCCAGGCGCCTCGGCGGCGGCTAGAATCCCGCGGTGGCGACGTTCTACACGCTCGATCGCGCGAACGACCGGATCCCCGAGCTGGCCGACATGCTGACCCTGCTCCGGACCCAGCGCGACGAGCTGCGCGAGCTGAAGGCCACGTTCGACGGCGCGGCGCCGGGCGACGACCAGCGCCGGCTCCGGCTGCGGATGCAGGGCCTGGTCGACCAGATGCAGGCCGCGGTGGCCCGGATCGACGGCTGGGGGATCACGCTGCGCGACATCGACAGCGGCCTGATCGACTTCCCGGCCCTGGTCAACGGCCGCCAGGTCTGGCTGTGCTGGCGGCTGGGCGAAGGTCCGGTCGAATGGTGGCACGAGCTCGACGATGGGTTCGCCGGCCGCCGGCCGCTCCTGGAGCTCACGTGAGCGGCCGGACGATCGTCGAGCTCGGCCGGCCGAAGGCGTACCGACCCCTGCCGACGGCCGAGCGGGCGGACGCCTTCAGCGCGGGGCTCGCGGCCTACGATCGGGGCGACTGGTTCCTCGCCCACGAGCTGCTCGAACCGGCCTGGATGGGCGCCTCCGACCCACGCGAACGGGCCCTCCACAGCGGGCTCATCAAGCTCGCCGCAGCCGGCGTCCACGGCGCCCGCGGGAATCCCGGCGGGCTGGCCAAGAACCTCGCCGGCGCCCGACTCCGGCTCGCCGCGCTGGTCGACGCCGAGCCAGGTTCGGCGACCGCCGGACTTGCTCTGGCCGAGCTCCCGGCGGCCGGCGAGATCGACCTGCCGGCGCTCGTGTCAGCGGTCGATGCCCGGCTCGCCGCCGAGGCTCGCCGGCCCACGGCGGACGATCCGCCGGCCATCCCGAGACGGACATGACCCAGCCCCCGACCCCGGGTCCCGCGATCGTCGCGCCTGCCGAGGCGGAGCGACGCCTGCGCGAGGCGGCCGGCGACCCCAGCGGGCCGCTCGCCGTCGACGTTCGCGAGCCGGGCGAGCTGATCGCCGGCCGGATCGACGGTGCCCTGCTCCTGCCGATGTCCGTGTTCGCCGATCGCTTCCGCGAGCTGCCGGCCGATCGCCAGCTGTTGATCGTCTGCCAGTCGGGCTATCGGTCCGGGCTCGCGGCGGGCTTTCTCGCGGCGAACGGCTACCCGGATGCGATCAACGTGGCGGGCGGCATGACCGCCTGGGAGCGGGCCGGCCTGCCGGTCCGGCGAGGCCCGCTGGCGCCCGGCGAGGGGGCCTTGCCCAAACCCGGCTGAGCGCGCGCCGGCCGGTCAGGCGGAAGGGCTCAGTGCCGATCCCGGCGGAAGATCCGGCCGACGATCGCCCGGGTGCGCTCCTTGTGAGCCAACGCCCAGCCGATCAGGATCAGCAGGATGAAGTTCACCGTGGCCGCGCCGGCCGCGGCGAGATAGCCCAGCTGCTGGCCGATCTCACCGCCGATCTTCAGCGCGGGGACCGTCAACCCGAACAGGCCGAGCTGGAAGAACGGCGGTTGCGGGGCGAGATTGGCCCGGGCGCTCGCGGCGAGCGCGGCCTGGTCGCTCGTGGTCCCGCCGATCAGGAAGACCTGCGACCCGCTCACGATCGCCGTCGACCCGGCAACGCCCGTCGGCAGGTCCGTGGCGTCGAGGTGCTGCCAGCCGTTGATCTCTCCCTTGGCGTCGGGCACGGTCCAGTACATCTGGGGCTGCGGCCCGCTCGAAATCGGCCCCGCCGACGAGGTACAGGCCGCCGTTCGCCGAGAAACCGGCGCCGCGGGCGCGCGGGGCAGGCAGGTTGATCCGGGCCGCGGTCTGCTCGGTCGCCGTCGCCCACTGGGTCACCTGCCCGAGCGTCGCGGTGTCCTTGCTGACGCTGCCCCGGTAGACCACGTTCGTGGGACCGCCGGAGGCCTGGCCGCCGTAGACGAACAGGTAGTCGCCGACGATCGCGGACGCCGTCGCCGACAATCCGGCCGGCAGCTCACGCTGCGGTGCCCATGCCGTGAGGTTCCCGTTCTTGTCGACCGCCGCCTTCCAGACCGTCGGCTGCGGCGCCGTTCCATTCGTCCCGCCGATCAGGATCAGGCCGTCGCTGGCGACCACGATCGCCGCGTCCGACCGCGCCTCGGGCAGCTTCAGGGCGTCGCTCGGCTTGAAGGCGCCCATCTGCGCCGTGCTGACGTCCTGCTGGGCGACGAACACGGTGTCGGTCGGCTTCCCGTCCGGACCGTTCCCGCCGACGACGTAGACGCTGTTGTTGAACGCGGCGACCGCGGCCGAGCTCCGCGCCGCCGGCAGCGCGAGGCCCGTCTGCCATGGGCCGAACGTTCCCGAGTAGAGCGGAGCCGTGAACGTCGAGTCGGTCGGCGCGGTCCCGTCGCTGCCGCCGACATAGACGAGGTTGAGCCCGAGCTGGACGACCGTGCCGGCGGTCCGACCGGCCGGCAGGGCAAGCTCCGTGGGCGACGGATCCCAGGGCAGGGTCGCACCGATCGGGGGCGGGCAGGGCAGGCTCCGGTTTGTCGGCGGGCAGAAGTTGATCGGCGACCAGACGAGCACGCCGAGATCGATCGTCGGGAACACCGTGAAGTAGTAGGCCCGGTCGGGGATGTAGCCGAGGAGCATCACGATGACCACGAACCAGAACGCGGCCTTGATCGACGCCCAGGTCCAGCCCTCGCCGTCGAGCAGGCCGAACAGGACCCGCCGTCGACCCGCGCCGATCGCCTGCTGCGTCATCGTCCTCCATCCTGCCGCGGTCCGAGCCGGTCGGGCCGCGGGTCCGCCTACTTGACCGTCAGGTCCCCGATCATGTTCGGATGCCACTTGCAGCTGAACTTGTAGGCGCCCGCGGCGAGCGCCGGGACGTTGTAGGTGATCTGGGCAGGGCCGTTGATCGTGTCGCCCTCGAACACGAACTTGCCGGTCGAGTCGGCGATCTGGATGTTGTGCGGGATCGCCGGATCCTGGTTGTCGAACGCGATCTGGAACGCCTTGTCGGCGGGAGCCACGAGGCTGGTCGTCTCGAAGTTGATGTTGACGGCGACCTCGTTGAGGACCGCGCCACCGGTGCCACCCGACGGAGCCGCCGAACCGCTCGCCGCGGGGGAACCGCTCGCGCCCGGTGAGCCGCTCCCGCCCGGGGTCGGGCTGGCCGGCCGGCTCCAGCAGGCCGGGACCGGGGTCGCCGTCTCCGGCGGCTCGAAGTTCGGATCGCGCCAGCCGGTGAACGTCTCGACCTTGCCGTTGCTCTCGACCGGCTCGGCCGTATCGGGATTGAGGACGCGGTACGTCTCGTCGTTCGTCGCCCGCAGGAAGGAGATGACGTCCTCGATCTGGATGTAGTTGAGCGGGCCGCCACCGGACGCCGCCCAGACCGGCATCAGGCTGTCCGGGTTGCCGCAGACGTACCGCCCGCCGACCGAGAGGACACTGTTGAGGTACTGCGGCGTGAGGTGCGTGGCCAGCTTCATCTGGTCGTTGAGGATCGGTCCGATTCCACCCTGGCCCGGTGGCTCCATGGCAGCGAGCGCAGTTTGCCTGGTAGAGGTTGTAGCCCCGCTCGACCTTGAGAACGGCCTGGGCCTGCTCCTCGCTGGTGAGCCTGCTCGAGTCGGCGATCCCCGGGATCCCCAGCTCGTAGAAGTAGTAGACGATCACGAACAGGACCACGATGAGGACGGCGAGGAAGCTGACCCAGCGGGCGCTCCCGCTCTGCCGAACGATGGCCGCTGCGCGCTCGGGGGTGAGCGCCATCTGGTGGGCGCTCTGGGGCGCGGCGAACCGGTCGACCGGCGCGGGCTCGCTCGGCGGACGTGGCGCCGGCAGCCGCTGCTCGGGGTCGGGCAGCTGCTCCGGGCCCGGCCCGGACGGGTCGCTCATGCGGCTCCTCGGTGAGCGGTGCGGTCGATCAAGGCAGTCAGATGCAACCGGTCGCCGACTTCGGCGGGATGAGGCCGGGCTGGCCGAGCGCGACCGGAAGCGGTCCCAGGGTGATCTTCAGGGTGTCCACGTAGAGCGACTGGTCGCTCTTGACGATGATCGCAAACCGGTCGAGCCCGCGTGGCGCCGGACCGTAGGCCGCACCGAGCGCCTTCGTCCCGAGCCGATCGTAGCGCGAGCCGTGGCACGGACACTCGATCCAGAAGTTCTTCAGGCACGGGTTCGGCTTGCAGCCGAGGTGCGGACAGCGCTGGTACATCGCCCGGACGTTGAGTGCCGTGCCGTCGCCGGTCTTGTCCTCGCCCGGGATGAACTCCTGGCGACTCGGATCGATGAGCACGACGAACGACTTCGCATCCTGGTAGTAGGCCGGGAAGCCCTCGTCGACGGGCAGCGTCGAGTTGGCCGCCTTCACCTGCTTGAACGTGCCGACCTGGACCTGGCTCCGATTGCCGCTGGCGATGCTCGGCCAGAGGAAGCCGAGCGTGCCGGCCAGCAGCTCGAGGATCCACAGGCCGACGGCGGCACCGATCGAGGTCCGCAGGAGCGTTCGTCGCGACAGCCCCTGGACCTGCTCGTGGCGGAGGGACTTGATCGCCTCCTTTGACAGGGCCTGGGGCTGCGCCGCTGGCTCGACCTGGTAGTTGCTCATGACTGAACGCTGGAGCTCCGGCTAGAGGTTGAAGTGGAAGGCAAAGGGCGTGACGAACGGCGCCTGGAACGAGTACCCGGCACCGCGGAAGAAGATCCCGACGAAGGTCAGGATGAGACCGACGGCACAGAAGATCGAGAACAGCACGACGGCCGTCTTGCGCTCCGACGGGCGGAACACCTGGAGGTTGCCCCGGTCGACGTACGGGATCAGCGCCGCCCCGACCAGCACGAACGTCGGCGCAAGGACGCCGGCGACCACCGGGTGGAAGTACGCCAGCAGCTCCTGGAGCCCGAGGAAGTACCAGGGCGCCTTGGCCACGGCCGGGGTCACGCTGCCGTTGGCGAGCTCCTCGAGCGGCGCGTTCACGAACACGCTCATCAGCAGGAGGAAGATCGACATCACCCCGGCGGCCAGGAACTCGATCGTCAGCAGGTGCGGCCAGGTCATGACCGTGTCGTCCGGCTCCTTCTGGACCCGGACCACGGCGTCCTGCTTGACGAGCGCGAGCAGCCGATACGGCCGGGCCGACATCGGCACCCGCTGCTTGTCGATCTCCGTCCGCCGCGTCGGGTCCACCGGCAGCACGACCCGCGGCTCCTGCGGCGTCTTCACGTCAGACATTGGCGATCCTCGAAAAGCCACCCACAGCGGCGTTCGACCGCTCGCTCACCGAGGTCCGAGGCGAAGCGCCGCGACGCCATCGGCCCGAGGTTTGCGTGAGCGACGGCGCGCAGGCGGCAACGCGGGCATGGGCTGCTCATAGCGGTCCCGATATTCCGCCATCTTTTCGAATGCGCCAGAAGTGGACAGCGAGGAAGACGGCGATCACCAGCGGCATGAACATGATGTGGAGCACGTAGAACCGGAGCAGGGTGTTCTGGCCGACCTCGAGACCACCGAGCAGGAGGAGCTTGGTCGGCGTGTTGAAGACCGGCACGTAGCCACCCATGTTCGAGCCGATCGTGATCGCCCAGTAGGCGATCTGGTCCCACGGCAGGAGGTAGCCGGTGAAGCTGATGAACACGGTCGAGAAGAGCAGGACGACCCCGACGACCCAGTTGAACTCGCGCGGCGGCTTGTAGGCGCCGTGATAGAAGACCCGCATCATGTGGAGGAAGACGAAGAACACCATCATGTGGGCCGCCCAGCGATGGATGTTCCGGGTCAGGAGCCCGAACGTGACCTCGCTCTGGATGGACAGGATGTTCGAGTAGGCCTGGGTCGCCGACGGGACGTAGAAGAACATCAGGTAGACGCCGGTCACGGTCAGGACCAGGAACAGGAAGAAGCTCAGGCCACCGAGGCAGAACGTGTAGGCGAACTTCACCGCGTGCTGCCTGACCCGCACCGGATGGATGTGCAGGAAGACGTTGTTCATCACGGCGTACGCCCGGGACCGCTCGTCGTTCGGGTACGGCTGCCGGAACAACGATCGCCAGACCGGGCTTCGGCGGATGGACTGGTCCACCCGCTCGAGGAAACTCACCTGGCGCCTCCGGCCACGCCCGCTGTCCCCGCGAGCTGGGCATCGCGATACGACTCCTTGTAGAGCCGATCGTCGGTCGAGATCTCCTGGAGCTCGAACCGCTCCATCGTAATGGCGTCGAACGGGCACCGCTTGACACACAGGGCGCAGCGGATGCAGCGCTCCTCGTCGAGGATCATGGCCGCGCCCTGCTCCCAGCCGTAGGACTCCTCGATCTCGGGCAGGAGGCCCTCGGTCTTGAGCTGGTTGACGTCGACCATGTGGATGACGCCCTCGGGACAGACGTCGGCGCAGGCACCGCACAGGACGCACCGGAACGGGTCGAACCAGATGTTGAAGTTGCACATCAGGCAGCGAGTCGATTCGGCGACCGCCTGGTTGGTCGTGTAGCCGAGCTCGACCGGCGTGGTGAAGTTCACGGCCGGATCGGTCGACGCCATCCGGGCCTCGAGCGGCGCCATCGGGATGTGCTGGCGAGGCAGGACGTCGTAGAACTCGGGCATGTCGTGGCGCCACGAGCTGGTGATCTTGACGTTCGCGGCGACGGTCACGTCGGTCCGGCCGGTCAGGTAGCGATCGATCGCGAAGGCGCACTTCTTGCCGTGACCGGCGGCCTCGATCAGGGTCGTCGGACCGGTCACGAAGTCACCGCAGGCGAAGACGCCCCGAACGTTCGTCGCGTAGGTCGCCGGGTCCACCTTCACCCGGCCGCGGTTGACCTCGAACGTCGCCTCGACCGGCAGGAACGTCAGGTCGGCGGCCTGCGACACGGCCGGGATGACGGTGTCCGCCTTGATCGTGAACTCCGAGCCGGGGATCGGCACCGGCGAGCGCCGGCCGGAAGCGTCAGGCTCGCCGAGACGGTTGCGGATGAACCGGACCGCCGTGACGTGACCGTCCTCACCGAGGACCTCGATCGGGCTCGCCAGGAACTCCATCCGGACGCCTTCACGCTCGGTCTCGCCGAGCTCCTCCTCGTCGACCACGAGCTCGGAGCGCGTTCGCCGGTAGGCGATCGTGACGTTCTCGGCACCGTGCCGCAGGCTCGTCCGGGAGCAGTCCATCGCGGTGTAGCCGCCGCCGATCACGACCACGTCGCGGCCCGGATCGATCTCCTGTCCGAGGTTGGCCTTCTTCATGAAGTCGACCCCGTAGTCGACCCCGTCGAGGTCACCGCCGGGCACGTCGAGGGCGACGGCGTCCATCGCCCCGGCGGTGATCGCAACCGCGTCGAAGTCGCGCTGGAGCTGGTCGAACGTGATGTCGACCCCGATCGACGTGTTGTAGCGGAAGGTCACCCCGAGCCGCTCGATCAGCCGGACGTCCATCTCGATCGCCTCGCGCGGGAGGCGGAAGGCCGGGACACCGATCAGCATCGTCCCGCCGGCGTACGGCAGGCTGTCGAAGACGGTCACCCCGAAGCCCTTGAGGGCCAGCTCGCGGGCGACGGCCAGCCCGGCCGGTCCGGCGCCGACGACGGCGACCCGCTCGGGCCGCGGGTCGATCGCGGGCATCGCGTCGGGGATACCCGACGCCTCGTGCCACTCGACGAGGAACCGCTTCATCGCCCGGATCGCGAGGGGGCGGTCGATGTCGCCCCGCCGGCACGCTCGCTCGCAGGGGGCCGAGCAGACGTAGGAGCACATCGCCGCCACCGGGTTCGGCTCCCGGGACAGGATGTAGCCCTCCTCGAACCGGCCCTCGGCGGCAAGGTTGAGGTAGCCCCGGCAGTTGGTACCGACGGGGCAGGCTTCCTGGCACTCGATGTTGCACTGGAGCCAGGAGGCATCGACGGGCTGGACGAGGAATTCCTGGTTCGGATCGATGGCCAAGCGGGAGTCGTGCCTTTCCCTGCGATCGGCTCGGTGCTGCGGGGTGGTCCGGCGCGCAGCGTCGGCCGGCCCGAATCTACCATCGGCGGCGGGCGCACTGCACGTGACGGCGGATCGCCACGAGGCGGTCCGCGCGAGTTGACGGCCTCTCCCGTCGCAGCTACCCTCGCAGCGGGTCGTCCGGCCCGCCCTCCACGGGCCCCCGACGAGCGAGGGATGACACGTGACCGCGAGCGAGTTCGCCTTCCTGGCACTCGGCCTGGTCCTCGGGGTCGCCAGCGGGGCGGCCCTGTCGATCGTCATCCGTGCTCGACCGCCGGCTCCACGCGAGATTCGCGTCACGGTCTCGCCCGATGCCGTTCCCCGGCGTCCGGCGGCCACGCTGTCCGGGCTCGTCCCACCGGGAAGCGCGATGGTCGTCTCCCCCGCCCGTGGCGGACCGGCCGACCCGGGCGCGCTCGTTGCGCCAGGGGCCGCCGAACCGAACAGCCGTTCGGTCTGACCCGCCGGCGGCCCGGCCACCGGTCGGGATCCCGATCCGACCCGAGCGCGACCCGGCGCTGGCCGACCTCGACACGACCGCCGCCGGATGCGCCGGCCACTCGGCGGGCCGAAGCCGGATGACCGGTCCCGGCACGCCCGCCGCGGGTCTCGACCCGTGTGCCGAGGAGCGACGGATCGCCGATGAGCGGTGTGCGCTGGCCGATCGCCTCGGCGAGGCGGCCCAGGCGGCCGCGGATCGCCTGAGCGAGACGCAGCGGGTCTACGACGAGCACGTCGGACGGAGCGAGCGGGCGGCTGCCGTCGCCGACCCGCGCGCGGTCCGGATCGCCAAGGAGGCGGCCTGGGCCGGCTTCCGCCGGGCCAACGCCGAGGCTCTCTCGCGTGAGGCGGTCGAAGCAGCCGCGCGCGACTGGCTCCAGGAGATCGACCGGGTCGGCCGGACCGCCCAGGAGGCCGAGCTCGAGGTGGCTCGAGAGCACGAGGCGGCCGCGGCGATGGTCGGCGACCTGGAGCGGCTCGGTCTCGAGGCCGAGGCGGCCAAGATCAACGCCGAGTCGGCCGGCGCAGCCTGCACCGCGGCCCGGGTCGCCCTGGATGCCTGCGAGGTCGCCGAGCGGGACCGGATCGCGGGCAAGGCGCACGCCGCCGCCGAGGAGGCGGAGGGCATCGCCCGGCCCCGGTTGCTCGCGGGGGTCGACCCGGAGCCGGCCGGCCGGACCCTCGTCGAGGAGGTGCCGGAGCGCCTGCTCGGCGACCACGAGCCGGCGATCCTCAAGCTCCTTCGCGGCGATCGCGACGCGCTCGACCGCCTCGTGACCGCGCTCGCCGGCGCGGAGGCTGCCGACCGACGTCGCTGGCAGCTGGCGATCAGCGGCCTGGTGGACGCGATCCTCGGCCGCGCGATCGAGGCGTCCGCCCTCGAGTTCCCGGCCGACAACCCGTTCTGGGCGATGTTCAGCGAGAGCCAGGCCCGCGACATCGCGACCGCGCTCGCATCGTTCAGCTACCGCTTCGACGGGCTCGGTGGGTTCGTCGACGGTCGCGTCCCGAGCCAGCGCGACCTGTCGCTGGCGGTCGGGTACGCAGGGTTCGACCCGATGCGGATCCGGCGCTGGCCGACCGATGCGGAATTGGCCGATCTCTACCGGGGGGTGGCGGTCGCGGCCGGCGACTACCTGGCCGGGGCGGCCGGCGGCCTGACCCTCGGCGAGATGATCGACGTCCTCGGCGGACGGGCCGAGGCGCTCACCGAGCTGTGGAACAACTGGGATCGGGTCCGGCCGCTGCTCCTCCAGCCCTGAGCCTCAGGCCGGGACCGGGCCCTCGTCCTCGTCGTCGTCGATGACCGCCAGCCGGAAGGCCTCGGCGGCTGCCACCCCGATCCGGGCACCGTCGCCAGCCGCCCACTCGCCGATCCTGACGGCCAGGCCATCGGGATCGTGGATCTGGCTGGCATGGGCGCGCAGGGCGGCCACCTTCCGGTCGATCGTTGCCGACACGTCGATCCAGGCCGTCGGCGCCGCGGTCCAGAAGAGGTAGACCCGCCGCACGCGGTGGGCAGCGAGCCCGTCCCGCGCCAGCCAGGGAAACGCCATCGGGTTGCGGGCGGCCGGATAGACCGCATCGATCGCCGCCAGCCCGGCCGCTCGGTGGTCGGTGTGGTTGATCCCTCCGTCCGGATAGACGACGACATCCGGATCCTGGGTCAGGACGGCGTCCGGCCGGAACGACCGGATCTCGCGCACGAGGAGCTCGCGCAGAGGCAGGTCGTTGGCCAGCGCCCCGTCGGGCTGGTGCAGGAAGCTCACGCCGGCGTAGCCGACGATCTCGGCGGCCGCGTGCTGCTCCGCCTCCCGGGTGGCCGACAGCGACGGCCGGATCGAGGTCGGGATCCTCGCCACCCTGGTCGCCGCTCGTGCAGCACACGAGCCAGCCGACGGACCCGGCATCGATCCAGCGGGCGGCGGTGGCAGCCGGGCCGAAGTCGGCATCGTCCGGATGGGCCACGATCACCATGAACCGCGCCGGGCGCCAGTCGTGCGCGACCGGATCTGGCTTGGCCGCGGAGGCGTCGGAGGGAAGGTCGCTCATCGGGTGCCGTCGTCGTCGAGACCGCGTTCCGAGCTCACAGATCCGGGTTGCACATCGGTTCCGGATTCGTACAATCGTGGGCGAGGCTTCGCTCGTCTCCCCCCACGGGCGAGGCCTCCCTCCATGTCCCGGGCCAGGCGATCGAGGCTCAGCCGGCCGCTCCGGCCCGAGCCTCGGCGAGCGCAGCCAGGACCTGGGCGGCGTGGCCGTCGGCCTTGACCCGGGGCCAGACGCGGACGATCCGGCCGGTCGGGTCGACCAGGAAGCTCGACCGGACGATGCCCATGTACTCCCGACCGTAGTTCTGCTTGAGCGCCCATGCACCGTAGGCCTCGGCGACGCTGTGGTCCTGGTCGGACAGCAGGGTGAACGGCAGTGAGAACTTCTCCCGGAAGCGACGGTGGCTCGCGGCATCGTCGGGGCTGATCCCCCAGACCTGGGCGTCCTCCGTGCGGATCGCCTCGTCCAGGTCGCGGAACTGGCAGGCCTCGGTGGTGCAACCCGGGGTGTCGTCCTCCGGGTAGAAGTAGACCAGGGTCCAGCGATCGCGCTGGTCCGAGAGGCGATGGATCGTGCCCGTATCGTCGGGCAGCGCGACCTCGGGAGCCCGGTCGCCAACAGCGGGCATGCTCATCCCGGCAGCCTACCAGAGCTCGGCCGGGACGCCGACCGTCTCGATCGCGAGGAGCAGGCCGGCCCGAACCGTGACCCTGGCGACGAGCGCCGTCCGCCGGTTCGACAGGCCGCGCGACGGCCCGGCCGGCAGGGCCTCGCCGGCCAGCGACCAGGCCAGGCCCGACGTCGTCACGCCATCGACGCCCGGCCCGAACGGCAGGAGCGAGACGAGGTCGCCGACCCGGCCGACGAGCTCGCGGGTCGCGGGCCCGCGGATCAGCGTGACCCGCGATCGAGCGTCGAGCAGGTCGACCGGCCGATCGGCCAGCTCGGGCAGGGCGAGGAGGCCGACGTTCGCCAGGAGATGGTCCGGCCGGCCCCCGAGCGCGCCGACGATCGTCAACGCGTCGGCGCCGCGGCCGAGCGCCGCCCGGACCGCCAGCTCGGTGTCCGACTCGTCCTTGGCCGCGGGAGCGACCTCGACCGGGACTCCGCTCGCCCGGAGCCGATCCAGACCGCCCGGGGCGATCGAGTCGAAGTCACCGACCACGAGGTCCGGCCGGATCCCGAGCCGGTCGGCGGTGTCGGCTCCGCCGTCGGCGGCCACGACGAGGTCGATCCCGTCCGACCAGCCGGGCCAGGCCTGCGTCCAGGCCCGCCCGATCCGGTGGGTCGCCGGCCGCCACGATCAGGACCCGCACCTCCCGACGCTCAGCTCGCCGGGCTGCCGGCCGACGGTCCGCCGACCGGCTCGCCGCGGCTCGGCGCGGCCAGCCGTCGCCTGACCCAGTCGACCGTCGTCGCCGCGGTCTCCTGCGCGCCGGCCGCCCTGAGCTCCTCGGCGGCGCCGAGAACCGACTCGATCCCGACCGCGCCGACGCCGGCCGCGACGGCCATCCGCATGTCGTCCGGGGTATCGCCGACATAGACGCTGCCGGCGGCGCGATCGGCCCGTCCGAGTGCCTCGAGCGCGGACTGGAGCGGGGCCGGATCAGGCTTCTGGGCCAGGCCATCGTCGCCATAGACCACGACGCCGAACAGCCGATCGAGGCCATGGCGGCGGAGCTCTGCGCCGACCCGGTCACTCCGGCCGGCCGTCACGATCCCCAGCGGGTGACCCGCTCCGGCGAGCCCCTCGAGCGCTTCGCGGACGCCCGGGAAGAGCTCCGTGTCAGCGTCATCGAGGGCCGCCCACCAGCGCGAGTTGGCCTCCTCGAGCCGGTCGGCCGGGACGCCGAGCCGTTCGTACATGACACGCCAGTCGGGCGCGAAGTGGCGCCGGTAAAGCGCCTGGTCGAACGGCAGCCCGAGCGCGGACATGACCTCGACGTTGGCCCGGTAGATCACCCCGAGGGTGTCGGCCAGCGTGCCGTCCCAGTCGAACAGGATCGCGTCCACCCGCCGATGCTACCCGACCGCCCGATGGTAGACTCCCGCCGTGTCCGAGCCCGAGCACCCCGGGATTCAGCGCGTCCGGGAGGCCGCCGCGCGGAAGGGCGTGACCATCGAGGTCCGGATCTTCGACGAGTCGACCCACACCGCCGAGGAGGCGGCCGCGGCGGTCGGCGCCGAGATCGGCCAGATCGTCAAATCGCTCGTGTTCGTGGCGCCGGGCGACAGCGACGACCTCGACCCGATCCTGTGTCTCGTGTCCGGTCCGAACCGGGTCGACGTCGCCCGGCTGGCCGCCGTGACCGGCGAGAAGGACGTCCGCCGGGCAACCGCCCGCGAGGCGAACGAGCTGACCGGCTTCAGCATCGGCGGCATCCCGCCGATCGGCCACGCCCGGCCGCTCCGGGCCGTGATGGATCCAGACCTCGGCCGCTACCCGCTCGTGTGGGCGGCGGCGGGCACCCCGACCGCCGTCTTCCCCGTCTCGCCCGCGACGCTCCGGGCCCTGGCCAACGCGACGGTCGCCCCGCTGGCGGAGGAGCGCGCGCCGGTGCCGGTGGAGCCGGAATCGAGCTCCTCGCCCACGGAATGACGGCCGAGCCGCGGAGCGCGGCGGTCGACTATCCGGGCGGCATCCGCGTCCGGTTCCGATGGGGCGGAAGTGGCGACGGGGCCGCCGTGTTCGCCCTGTCCGAGAGCGGCGGACCGCTGGCCGACCACGGCCCGCTGGCGGGGCTCGGCTTCGAGCGGATGTGCCGGGCGGAGCTCCGGGTGGAGACACCGGCCGGGCCGTGGACCGCCCGGCTCGCGGCTCCCCTGTTCGACGACCCGGCGGCGCTGCTCTGGGACAGCGCCGGCCTGCTCGTCGTCAAGTACGGCTTCATCACCTACGGCTTCGATGCGCGGTCGGGCGACCTGCGCTGGAGCCACCGGTCGGGTTCGCCCGTCCTCGTCGTCCTCGGCTCGTCGCGCCTGCCTCACGTTCTTGCCCAGGCCGAGGTCGAGACGTTCGCCCTCGACGCCGAGGGTGAAGTCAGCTGGCGGGTCGCGCACTCGGACGTGGTGATCGAGGCCGAGCTCGTGGGTGGCCGGCTGGTGCTGACCAGCTACGGCGGTCTCCTGACGGCGCTCGATCCGCGGACCGGGCGGACCGCGACGGCCTGACTGTGGATGGGTGGTGGACAAGCCGCCACGGGACCGGCCATTCCGTGGATGGCGGCTGTTGACCGCGGGGCCTCCGCGGCCGTAGGGTTCGTCCCAGCCCGGAGGGGTCGAACAGCGCTAACGGCGGCGATCGCATCAACGCCCACGCGCCGGGTAGGTTCCTCCGGGCCCTTCCATGTCACGCGCCGGTATCATCCGGCCTCGTGGAGCCCCTGATCGTCGTCGGCGTGGGTGCGCTCGCGCTCGGCGGGGGAATGCTCGTCCTGCGCTCGTTCGGTCCCGGGTACCGGGTCGGGCGTCTCCTCGCCAGCACGCCGCGGGCGACGATCGAGGAGGCTGAGCTCGTCGCGGCGGCGGCGGCGGCCGGCGGCCGGCCGCGCTACCTCCGGATCGACGGCCGCCTTGACAGCGCCGAGGACTTCCCGGACGAGCACGAGCGCCCGCTCGTCTATCGGCGCCGTCGGCTCGAGGCCCGCCGCGGCCGACGCTGGAGCACCCTCGAGCAGGACGTCCAGGTCGTCCCGTTCGAGGTCCGGGCCGGGCTGGCCGCGCTCGCGATCGACGGCGCCCAGCTCGGCGACGGGCTCGTCGTCCTGCCGCGCGAGTCGGTCGGGACGGCGGCCGAGGTGCCGGATCGGGTGCCGGCGGGTACGCCGCCCGACACGCCACTCCGCTATCGGGTCGAGCAGGTCTCGGCCGTCGAGCACGCCACCGTCCTCGGGGTCCCGGCCCGCCGGCCGGACGGCTCGACTGTGCTCGGCGCCGGGCTCGGCCGACCGCTCATCCTGTCGACGCTCGAGCCGACCGAGGCCATGCAGCTGCTGGCCGGCGGGCGGCGTGCCCGGCCGATCGCCGCGATCGGGCTGCTCGCCGCCGGTCTCGGGCTGATGACCGTGGGGCTGGCCTGGGCGGTCGTCCAGGCATTCGCCGTGACGATCGTGGCCGGTCCCGTCCTGGCCGCCGTGCCGACCGCATCGCCCGGGGTTGCCGGCGACACCCGCAGCGCCGGCGAAGGACCCGGGCTCGTCGGCGCCCCGCTCGTGGCGATCGCCGTCGTCGTGCTGATCGCGGTGGCAACCATCGTCCTCACCCTCGTCTACGTTCGGGCGACGGCGGGCGACCGCCCGGGCGGACCGCCACGCGCCTGAGCCGTTCGGCCCGCGGGCGATGCCGTACGTTCGTCCTATAGAGAGGAACTGTGAGGTTCCCTAGGCTGACGGCTAGTTCACATTTCCTCACGAAGACGTGTCAGCGTTGCTCATCGAACGGCCGACCGATGCGACCCTCTCGGTAACCAAGGCGGCCCGATTGCTCGGCGTCCACCCGAACACGATTCGGGCGTGGAGCGATCAGGGCCGGCTTCGCTATTACCGAATCAACCCGCGCGGGGATCGCCGCTACCGGCTGGGCGATCTCCAGCGCTTCCTCGACCTGGCCGAAGGCGTGCCGATCGGGCTCCGACCGCGGAGCGGTCTCGAGCCGGTGACAGGGAAGACCCCGCTCGTGGAGCGGCGAGGGTCGGCGCGTGGCGGCCGACCGTCGCGCAGTGGGCGGCCGAGCGTCGCACCGAGCTCGGACGGCTCGTCGGCCGCGGACCTGGCCCGGATGGCGACCTGGGCCGCCCAGCTCCAGTCGATCCAGCAGCTCGGCAGCCACCTCAATCGGCTCACGAGCGCGGCCGAGATCGGGCCGGCGATCGCGACCGAGCTCCGCCAGCTCATCGACTACCACAACGTCCGGGTCTACCGGGTCGCCGGGGAGGACCTCGTCCCGGTCGCGTTCAAGGGACAGGTCGGCGAGTACGTCGACGAGACACCGGAGCAGCTCCGGATCGGGGTCGGGGTCGGGATCACGGGCTGGGTCGCCGCCAACGCGGTCGCCCAGTACCTGCCGGACGCGGCCAACGACGCCCGGGCCGAGACGATCCCGGGCACCGAGGACGAGCTCGACGAGTCGATGCTCCTCGCCCCGATGGTCTTCGACGACCAGGTCCTCGGCGTGCTCGTCCTGTCGAAGCTCGGCGTCGACCAGTTCTCCGACGACGACCTTCGGCTGCTCGAGATCTACGCCAGCTTCGCGGCCCAGGCCTTCGTCAACGCGGACTCGACCGAACTCCTGCGTGAGCGCTCGGCCGCCCTCGAGCGACAGCTCCGCAACCAGCGCGAGCTGCTCCAGATCACCGAGTCGATCCTGACCACGCTCGACCCGGTCGGCGTGCTCGACAAGATCACCGACCGGCTGGGCAACCTCGTCCGCTACGACAACATCTCGATCGAGGTCTACGACCGGCGGGCCAACGTGCTCACCCCGCTGACCGCCCGGGGCGTCAACGCCGACGACTACATCCAGCCCTGGGAACCGGGCGAGACCGGCCTGGCGACCTGGGTCCTCCAGCACAACGAGCCACAGCTCGTCATCGACGAGCTGTCCGATCCGCGGGTCCTCCAGTTCGACTCGACGGGACCGACCGACGGCAGCCTGATCGTCGTCCCGCTGCGCGGTCGCGAGGGGGTCGCCGGCGTGCTGACCCTCGAGCGGCTCGGCCGCGAGGACCGCTTCAACGAGGAGGACTTCGAACTCGTCAAGCTGTTCGCCGCGCAGGTTTCGATCGCCCTCAACAACGCGGAGATCCACCGGGCGGTCGAGATCCGGGCCCGCTCCGACGACCTGACCGGCCTGCTCAACCACGGCACGTTCCAGGAGTTCCTGGTCCAGCGCGTGCGGGAGGGCACGCCGTTCAGCCTGATCATGCTCGACCTCGACGACTTCCGGAAGGTCAACAACGAGCTCGGGCACCAGGCCGGGGACCGGCTCCTCCGGGCGATCGCCGACGCGCTGCTCAACGCCGGCCGGGAGACCGACCACGTCTTCCGCTACGGCGGCGACGAGTTCACGTTCATCCTGCCGGGGACCGACGGTGGTGGCGCCCTGCGGGTCGCCGAGCGCGCCAGCGAGGCCGTCCGAATGGTCGCCGAGCAGCCGATCTGGGCCGCCTCGGGATCGGCCGTCTCGGCCTCGATCGGGGTCGCCACGTTCCCGATCGACGGAGCGTCGGCCGAGGACGTGCTGCTGGCCGCCGACCGGGCCTGCTTCGTGGCCAAGCGGACCGGGACCGGCCGGATCGCGACGGCCGCCGAGGGCCTCGCCCTGGCCGCCGAAGCCCCGCTCCAGGAGCCCACCCCGGTCGACCCACCATCGGTCGAGATCGAGCCCGCCTGATCCGTCCGCTTTCCCAAACGCCCACGCCGCGTCAGACTGGAGGCCGATGAGGCGCCTCGGAACGTCACGGACCGCCCTCATGGCCGCGAGCCTGGTCATCGCGGTCGGTGCGTCCGGCTGCGGCCTCGGAGACATCCCGACCCGGGAGCCGCGGCCGACAGTCCCGCCCACCCCGAGCCCGACGCCGGTGCCGACGCCGGTCCCGCCGCCTACGGCCAGCCCGTCGCCCACGCCGAAGCCGTCGCCGACGCCGCTCATCTACACGGTCAAGGCGGGCGACAACCTGCTCACGATCGCCAAGCGGTTCAAGACGAGCGGGCGCAGCATCGCCTACTGGAACCGGACGACCTACCCGAGCCTCGATCCCGACAGCCCGAAGTACGACCCGAACCGGATCGAGGTCGGCTGGAAGCTGTCGATCATCCCAGGCGTGAAGATCGAGGACGCGGCCGAGTCACCGTCGGCGAGCTCGCCGACGCCCGAGCCGACGATCAGCCTCGGCCCAGCCGAGACGCCGCCCGCCGACGGGACCGGGCTCCTCGTCACGCACGGCTCGCGCACCTCGAACGTCGTCGTCCTGACGTTCGATCTCGGCGGCCCATCCGAGCCGGCTCTGCCGATCGTCAGCTGGCTCGTGGAGCACGAGGTTCCGGCGACGTTCTTCACGACCGGTGAGCTGGCCCAGGGCGATCCGACCGCGCGATCCGCGCTGGCCCTGATCGCCGCCCATCGCGAGCTGTTCTCGGTGGGGGCCGGGACCTGGACGGACGTCGATCCGACCGGGCTGTCCGCCTCCGCGCTCGCCGATCAGCTCGGACGGACGGCCAGCGCCATCGAGGCGACGACCGGCGACGTCCAGCAAGCCGCTCTTCCGGCCGTCGGACGGCGCCCAGAACGCCGCGGTCCGGGCTGCCGCTGCGTCGGCCGGGTTTCCGTACACCGTACTCTGGGACATCGATCCCGACGATCTCGATGCGGGCTCGGGAGCCGGCCCGTCGACCGACGACATCGTGACCGAGATCACGGCCCGAGCCCAGCCGGGCTCGATCGTCCGGCTCCACCTCGGCGGCCCGGACACGCTCGCGGCGCTGCCCGGGATCCTCGACGCCCTGGCCGGCGCCAGGCTCCAGCCGGTGACCCTGACGACGATGCTCCAGCTCTGACCCGTCGGTCCGTCGCGGTCGCCGGCGCTATCCTCAGCCGATGGATCGACCGCGGATCGTCGTGACCCTGGCCGTCGCCGCTCGCCAGGCCGAACCGGACCTCGCCGAGCGCAAGAACCGTTGTACCTCGACACGATCCGCCGGCATGGCGGCGAGCCGATCGCCCTCGACGGGACGACCGATCCCGAGGCCCGCGACGCGGCCCTCGCGACGATGGACGGCCTGCTCCTGTCCGGGGGCACGGACGTCGACCCGGCCCGCTACGGCCAGCCGAACCGCGGCTCTCTGGACATCGAGCCGGATCGCGATGAGCTCGAGGCGCAGGCGTGGGCAGCGGCCCGGAGCCGGGGCACGCCGGTCGTCGGGGTGTGTCGCGGCTTCCAGGCGATCAACGTCTTCTCGGGCGGCGGCCTCCTCCAGGACGTCCCGGGCCATGCCGGTCCGGCCTGGGGGCACGGCACCGCCAGGACCCACGCGCTGCGGCTCGTGCCCGGGAGCCGTCTCGCGCGGATCCTGTCGCCGGCGAAGGTCATCGGGACGACCGAGGTCAACTCGTATCACCACCAGGGGGTCAGGCCGAGCGACCTGGCTCCGGGACTCGTGGCCAGTGCCTGGGCCTCGAGCCCGGCCGGCGACCTCGTCGAGGGGCTCGAGGCCGGCGACGGCCGGTTCGTGTTCGGCATCCAGTGCCACCCCGAGCGCCAGGAGTCGACCCCGCCCGAGTTCGAGCGGCTGTGGGCCGTGTTCATCGACGCCTGCCGGGGACCGATCGCGGCACGCGAACGCTGACCCGCACGTGCGGGCGCCGGCTACAGCCTGCCGGCGGCGATCACTCGATCGAGGAACGGCGGTGTAAACGAACGCGTTGCAGGCGCCCCGGGAATGCCTGAAGCGGCGCCGGGAGGAGGATTCGGCGCCGCTTCAGGGGATGAAATCGAAGATTGCTTAGGGTCGAGACGCGGGAGCGAGCCTCGATGCGACGCTCGTCCTCAATGAGTTCTCCCGGGTGCGCCGTCGAACGCCCCCCACGAACCGTTCTGGGCCAGCCGCCGGAGGAACAGGAGACGGTTGACCTCGATCAGCTTCCAGTGCATCTCGCCGATCGGGATCCCGCACAGGAACGCGGTCAGGTTCGCCGCTTCCTCAGGATTGAGGCCCTTCGTCAGGAGCATCCGGTAGGTCGCCAGCGTTGCCGTGTCCCGCCAGGGGAACTCCGGCTCCGGCCTCGTCGCCCGGATGGCCCGCCCGGTGGAGATGACCGATCCAGACCCGCCCGCGGTGACCGTCTCGCGCTCCGGCCACGAACCCGCGGCCCGGGATCGAAGACCCGATGCCTTGGTGCCGCCGGTGCGTCGCTGCTCGGCCATGACCCACGTTCCCTGGCTCTCTCTGGCTCGTTGCCACCGCCCACGGGGAGTCCGCTCCGGTGGTGTCCGGAGAGGTCGCCCGATAGGACCACTGTCTACCCGGTCCAGGTACGGATCGATGGGCCCAAGGTCCCACTGGCGTTGGTACTTCAGGCACCCCGCCGCTCGACCGTCGATCCGCGACGGACCCGCTCCGGGTTGACGGGCGCGGCCCGGCTAGACTGCGATCCGTGAGGGTCCGCACGTTCGAGCTGCGACTCGTGGCCATTGCCCTGACGGCCCTGTGGTTCCTCGGGGCGCTCTACGTCGTGCTCGGCTACCGCCCAGGCGGCCCGATCGACGGGCTCGTCGGTGCGGCGGCCACGCTGCCGATGGCAATCGCGCTGGCCGCGGTCTTCTGGCCGCCGGTCGCGCGAGGCGATCGCGCCTTCGCGGGGATCGTCTGGCTCGGGCTGGGCGCCGGGCTGCTGCTCGTCCCGTCGCTCGGCGGCGTCCTCAACCAGCTCCTCGGGCGAGGGCCGCAGACGCTCCTGCCGTCGCTCGAATCGGCCTACCCGTGGCTGCTCGCGCTGATCGCCACGAGCCTGTTCGCCGGGCTCGGCATCGCGCGCCGGCTGCTCGGGGAGACGGCGATGCGCCGGTCCCGGCTCGTTGCCGGGTCGGCGATCGGGATCGCGATGACGCTGGCCGCCGGGACGATCTTCGCCGGCGCGGCGATCGCCAACGACATCGCGCTGCGCGACTCGGGGGCGCTGAGCTCGCGGTTCGGGCCCCCCGGCAACGGCGGCGGCGAGCCTCCTCCGTGCGACGGTCAGCTCGCGGCCGGAGCCAGTGCGGTCCTCGACCTGCACCTGTCGGGCGACGTCGACGGACGACCGGTCGGGGCGGTCGGGCTGACCGGCGTCCGCGACGAGCTCGACGTCCGCTGGACCGCTGACGTCGCCTCGAACGTCCGGCTGGGGCGCTTCGGCATTGCCCGGATCGGGGCGGACGCCTGGAGTCGCGAGCCCCCGGCAGGGTGGATCCCGGCGCCGACGTCCGTGGCCGACGACGCCCTGATCGACGTCCAGATCCTGGGCACGGCCCTCGGCGAGGGGATCAGGACGACCGCCGAGAACCACGGCGTCGAGTTCGTCGAGGGAGCGCGCGGCCGTCATTGCCGAGTTGCCGTTGACGGTCCGACGTTCGTCGCCGCGATCCCCCAGGCCCGCTGGCTCGTCGGCGACGATACGCTTCGGCGATGGCGTGGACAGCTCGACTACTGGGTGTTCATGGATGGCGAGCTCGGCCGGGTGACCGGCAGCGTCAACGGGCCGGCCGACGCGCTCCGGACGGACGGTATCCAGGGCACGATCCGGATGGAGCTCGATGCGACCGATCGCGATCATCCGCGAACGATCCTGCCGCCGACCGGCTGACGATGACGACGCCTCGACCGGCCGGACCCGGGAGCCCTTCGCGATGATCGACGACGAGCGCGACCGGCTCAGCGCGAAGCGCGATCGGACCGCCCGGTTCTACCGGGTCGTCACGTTTCTCGAGAGCCGCGGCGAGCGCGGCGCGACCCCGGTCGAGATCGCCCAGGCCGTCGGGATGTCGAAGCGGACCGCCTATCGCGATCTCGTCGCGATCCAGGACGAGCTGCTCATCCCGATCTGGGAGGAAGGCGGGCGGTATGGGCTCGACGAGAAGGGGTTGTTGCCGGCCCTCCGGCTGACCCAGGCCGAGGCAATGGCCGTGTTCCTGTCGGCCAGGCTCATGGCGCGCTATTCGGACGCCTACGACCCGGACCTGGCGGCCGCCTTCCAGAAGCTCGCGTCCGGCCTGCCCGAGGTCCTGGCCACCCACGTCCTGCGGACCTTCGACCTGCTGTCGCAGCGGGCCACCGACGACGCCACGGAGCGAACGATCAACCAGCGCCTGACCCGGGCCTGGGCCGAACGGCGAGTCGTCGAGATCGACTATCGCGGCGGCACCTACGACCCGACGAAGGGCACCCGCCGGACGCGGGTCCGGCCGTACCTGATCGAGCCGTCGATCGCCACGCGGGCGCTCTACCTGATCGGTTGGGACGAGACGCGCCGGGCGATCCGGACGTTCAAGCTCGAGCGGATCGAGGCGGTGAGCCTGACCGCGGAGACGTTCGAGCCACCGGTCGAGGGATCGATCGAGGAGACGTTCCCGGCGGCCTGGGACATCATCGCCGACCAGCCGGTCGTCGAGGTCGTGCTGCGCTTCTCGCCGGCGATTGCCGGGCGCGTCCGCGAGACCCGCTGGCACCCGAGCCAGGAGCTCCTGGACGCCGACGACGGTTCGCTCACCTGGCGGGCGCGGGTCTCGGGCACGCTCGAGATCCGCAGCTGGATCCTCGGCTGGGGAGCGGACGTCGAGGTCCTCGAGCCGCCAGAGCTGCGCACCGAGATCGCCTCGATCGAGCGCGACGCGGCCAGCCAATACGTGCGCGACTGACACGACGCGTCTCGGTCGGGTACTCTACCTATCCCATGCAGAGTGCCCCTGCACGCGGCCGGCGCGGTCTCGCCGTGGTCGCGGCTGTCCTCGCGCTGAGCGCGATCACGATCAGCCTGCCAGCCCCCATCCAGGCGTCGACCGAGTCGACGATGGAGAGTTCGCTGCGTTCGTGGATCAACCGCGACCGGGCGGCCCACGGGCTGCGCGCGCTGCGCTCCGACTCCCGCCTGGCCGGCCTCGCCGGCGAGCGCGCGACCTGGATGGCATCGCGCGGAACGCTGAGCCACAACAGCGTCGACGGCCAGGCCTGCGACGCCATGACCAAGCGGGCGATCTACTGGTACCGCTGTGGCGAGGACATCGGGATGACGACCGCCAGCTGGGGTTCGACCGCAGCCAAGTTCGTCTACAAGCTGTGGCGCCATAGCCCCGCCCACTGGGCGCTGATGATGTCGTCCCGCTACAACTACCTCGGGGTCGGGGTCGCCCGCCGGTCGAACGGCTCGACCTATGCCTCGATCGTGTTCATCGAGGGCCCCGATCGGACGGCTCCGATCGCCCGGATGAAGACCCGGTCGGTCAGCGGCCGGACCGTCCGCTTCACCTGGACGGCCAGCGACCCGAGGCTCCAGACCCACACGGCCGGGGTCAAGAGCTATGACGTCGCGCTGCGGATCGACCTCGGCGCCTACGTCCAGATCCGAACCGGGACCACGCAGACCTCGTTGACGCTCACCCACCGGACCCGCGGCCACTGGTACACGGTCCGGGTGCGGGCTCGCGACAAACGAGGCAATCTGTCGGCATGGTCGACCGGCAAGCGCGCCTGGGTACCCTGATCCGGCCCTGATGCGCCGCCACCCGTTCTCGGCGGTGAACCTCATCAGCGACCCGATCCACGGGTACATCGAGCTGACCAAGCGGCTCGACCCGGGCGCCTCGGCGGCCTTCGAGCTGCCCGCCGAGGCGGTGGCCGAGGAGGACCTGCTCGACACCGCCTGGGTCCAGCGGCTGCGCCGGATCAGCCAGCTCCAGAGCGCGCGCTGGGTGTTCCCGACGGCCGAGCACAGCCGGTTCACCCACGGTCTCGGGGTGATGCACGAAGCCGGGCTCTGGGCGCGTCATCTCTACCCGACCCTGCGGACCGCGCTGGCCGACGCCGACCGAGGGGCGGGCGTCCCGTCGGAAGGGCTCGTCGTCGAGACCCTCCGCGTGGCCGGGCTGCTCCACGACGTGGGCCATGGCCCGTTCGCCCACTTCTTCGACGACCACGTCCTCGCCGCCTTCCCCGCTCCGGATGACGTTCGCCGACCGGCGGCCAAGACGCTCAGCCACGAGGACCTCTCGCAGCTCATCGTCGAACGAGAGCTCGGCGGGCTGATCGCCGGGCTCCGCCGCGCTCCGGGCGTCCTGCCGGCCCGCGACGGGTTCGCCCCGGGCGAGGCGATCGACCCGCGCTGGGTCGCGTTCCTGATCTCCAAGCCGGCGCTCACCGATCCGGCGATGCCGCGCTGGGTGCGCTGGCTCCAGCCGCTCCTGTCCGGCGTGTTCACGGTGGACAACCTCGACTACGTCCGGCGCGATGCGTACTTCGCGGGGGTGGCGATCGGGCCGGTCGACGTCGAGCGACTCCGGCGCTACGCGTTCGTGAGCGAGCGTGGCCTGACGATCTACGAGCCGGGGCTCGGGGCGCTCGAGATGTTCCTGACCGCCCGCCTGTTCATGTATCGCCAGGTCTACTTCCACCGGACGGTCCGGGCGATCGACCTTGACCTGGCCGAGGTCTTCGCGCCGAGCATCCGGGCGCTGTTCGGGGACCGATCGCCGGCGGATGCGTTGTCGAGCTATGCCGACCTGGACGAGTACGCCCTCCTCCACCAGGCTGCGCTCTGGGCCCGCGGCGAGGCGATCTCGGACTCGCCGCAACCGGGCGACGGAACCGTGACCGCGGAGACGGCCGACGGCTGGCGCGGGATCCTCCTGCGCCGGCCGCGCTGGCACGCCGATGCCGAGGTCCGGGCGGAGTACGAGCCCGACGAGTTCCCATCCGCGCTCGTCGAGGCCCTCGGACCCAGCGAACCGGGCAGGATCGCGATCGACCTGGCGATCGTCGACGCCCGGCCGGCCGAGGCGACGGCGACCGACTCGCTCCTGGCCGTCGAGGGCCGCGACGGACGGCCGGCCCCGGCCCTGTCCGAATCGCTGCGTCGACTGCCGGCCTACTCGCTGACCGCCCGGCGCTACCGGCGGGGCGAACCCGAGACCTCCTGATCCGTTACGGGGAAGGGCTCGTCATCGGCGCCTGGGACGGCGACGGGAACGGGCCGGCGGTCTTGCCCGGTGCAAGCGCCGGCAGCACGACGAGCGGGTCGATCCGGGCGATCTCGAAGCGTGGGTACTTCGTCCGCTGGTGGACGTCCGGGCGGAGCTCGAACCGCCTCGACTCGAGCGGGCTGAACAGCCCGAAGTGGAGGTGGCAGCCGGTGGCGAAGCCGGTCGCGCCCTCCCAGCCGAGCTGCTGGCCGGCCCGGACCCACTGACCCGGCCGAACCGACACGGCGTTGAGATGGGCGTAGATCGCTCGATAGCCGTCGCCGTCATCGACGATCACGGTGATCGGCAGCTCGTACCACTTGTGAAGCCGTTCCATCCGCAGGGTGTGGGGGACGAGCGAGCCGATCCAGCCGATGAACGGGTCGAACTTCCGGCCGGCGGCGAGGACGCGGCCGTCGTGGGCCGCCATGACGGTGTCGCCGCAGAACGAGGCGACGTCGAGACCGTCGTGGAAGCGCTCGCCCCCGACGATGAGTGCGCCGAGCGGGCTCGGCCCGAACGGACCGGTGATCCGACCGTTGGCCAGCGGCCAGCGGTAGCCGCGCAGGAGGCGCGGGTCGACCGGGGCGGGACCATCGGCGCTGCGGGCCGAGAGCGACGTACGGCTCGGGACGTGGCGGCAGGCTGATGACCGGCGGTGGGCTCGGATCGGGCGTCGGGCTCGTTTCGGGAGTCGGGGTCGGTTCGGGGTCCGCGGACCGGACGGCGCTCGGGGGACTTCCCGGCGTCGCCTCGGTGCCGACGCCGGCGGTGGACCGGAGGACCGCCCCGGCGGGAACCGGGATCCTGGCCAGCTGGGCCAGTGACGGCCAGGCGAGGACGGCTCCGCCGGCGACGAGCAGCGCGGCGAACACGATGAATGGCTGGCGGCGCACGGGCGGTTCTTACCCCATTCGGAGTGGTTCCGGCAAGTCGAGTGCTCGGCGCCCTTACGTCGGGCTTACCCAGCGAGCGCTCGTCGCGGTGGTCCGCGACGCTCGAGTCGACCGATGCTTCGGTCGTCGGCGACCGACCGCGGCCCGTCCTCCGGACCGCCGGTCGCCCCGGAGTCATCAACGATGCTCGCTCGAATCCGCAGCTTCGGCGCCCGTCGCGTCGTCGTCGTCGTCCTCGCCGTCGGGCTGGTCGGCGTGGCGCTCGTCCCGACCATCCTGGCTGCTTCAGGCCCGCCGCCGGCCAGCCCGATCCTCGACGGGTCGCTCGCGGCGGTCGATCCGCCCGCGGGCGCCGGCCGGATCCTGCGCGGCGAGGCCACCATCCTCAAGCGCGACGGCTCGACGGCCGAGGTCCACTTCGAGCGGGGCGTGGTCAGCGCGGCGAGCGCGACGGCGGTCACGGTCAAGGGCGCCGACGGCGTGTCGACCACGTTCACGATCGGATCGGCCACGCGGCTCCGAAGCCACGGTCAGAAGGCCACCGCCGACGCGCTCCAGGCGGGCCAGTTCGTGATGGCGGTCGGGACGAAGTCCGGTTCGGGCTACGACGCGCTGCTCATCCGCATTCGGGCGGCGAAGCCGTAGGTCAGGGCCTGGGCGGTCTCGACATGTGGCGGGGTTCGGGGGTCGGGCTGGCCAGGACGTCGGCCATCACGTCGCTCAATCTCGCCGTCGCGACGCCGATGCTCGTGTCGGCCGCGCCGTAGTAGAGCAGGACCTGGTTGCGGTCAGGGTCGACCACCCAGCCGCACGGAAAGATGACCTTGTCGACGTCGCCCTCGCGTTCGTAGCGCTCGTCCGGGCCGAACGCCCATTCGTCGCTCCGGCGGGTCACGATCGTCGGATCCTCAAGGTCGAACAGGGCGAAGCCGACCCGGTAGATCGGACCGTCGCCGGTGTAGTGGACCCCGTGGTACATCGTGAGCCAGCCCTCTGGCGTCTCGACCGGGGGCGGGCCCAGGCCGATCTTGCCGGCATCCCACCAGGCGCCGTCGCGCGCCTCGAGCATGAGCTCGTGGTCGCCCCAGTGGCGCAGGTCCGGTGAGTACGAGACCCACATGTGCGCGTTGCCGCGGATCGGCGTCGGCCGATGGATCATCGCCCAGCGACCGTCGATCCGGCGCGGGAACAGCGCGGCGTCCTTGTCGTCGGGCGGCATCATCGGCCCGCGCCGGTGGACCGACCTGAAGTCGGTGGTCGTCGCCAGCGACACGAGCGGGCCACGCTGGCTGTACGCCGTGTAGGTGATCGCAAATTCCGATCGCTCGGCCAGCCACGTGAGACGGGGGTCCTCGCAGCCCCAGATCTCCTCGGGATGGTCGACCGGCTCTGGGATCAGCAGGGCGGTCGGGTCGAACCGCCAGTCATTGATCCCGTCGGGGCTCCGCGCGACGTGGAGCTGGGAGATCCCGCGGCGGTCCTCGACCCGGGCCAGCAGGAGGACCTCGTCGCCGACGCGGGCGGCACCGGGGTTGAAGACCGTGCTTGCCAGGTAGGGCAGGTCGGCGGCGGTGAGGATCGGATTGCTCGCGACGCGCTCGAACAGCTCGTTGCTGCGGACGGTGGTCATGCCGTCGTCGCCTGGCTCTGTTCCGGATTGGGCGGCGCCGGTGGGCCGCAGCTCCGCGGGCGAGCGACGAGCGCACCGGATCCGTTCCACGGCCTGGAGCCACATCAAGGTCGATTCTGCTCCCTGGTTCCCGTTGACGCCGAGCGGCGTCAGCCCGTCATGGCAGGCACCACGATCCGGGATGGCGACCGGCAATCCGGGGTCATTGTGCCCGACGAACCAGGCGTACGCCCACTCCATCGTCGCCCGGTGACGCGGGTCGTCGGTATGGTCGAGCGCGGCCTCGGCCGCGTGAAGCAGCGCGGTCGCCTCGATCGGTTGCTGGTCGTACGGCGCGCGCGATCCCCCGCGCGGCAACCAGCCCCGGTTGCCGACCGGCGAGAACTGGCCACGCGACCCGGTCTGAACGGCGACGAGCCAATCGAGCAGGGTATGCCCTCGATCGGCCATCGCCTCGTCGCCGAGCGCCACGCCGGCCCGAATGAGGGCGCGCGGCACGATCCCGTTCTCGTAGGTCAGGACCGGTTCGGGCCACGGCCAGGCGGGGCCATCGCCGGTGGTCGTCCCAGCCGCGAGCCAGAGGACGTTCGCCAGCAGGGGCAGCGCCTGGCCGGCGGCGGCTCCCCCGTCGGCGGCGACCAGCGCGCAGCCGATCGTGGCCGCGGCCACCGGCCGCAGGTAGGTCAGCCGAAGGCAGGCGGGCAGCGCCCGCTCGAACAGGTCGCCGGCCGCGACCCGGACACCCGGATCGCCGGCGGTCGTCGCGGCCTCGGCTAGCGCGAGCACGGCCCGAGCATGGGCGTCCTCCGAGCCGGTCGTGTCGAGCCACCGGCCGTCCACGGAGCGGAAGTTGCGGAACCGACCGGTTCCCGGGTTGAATGCCGCCTCGAGGAACGCCATCGATCGGCCGGCACTCGGAGCGATCAGCGGCCAGCCGAGCTCGCCGGCGTGGAGCAGGTCGACCTCGAGCGCACGGGCGACGTCGTCGGTGCAGTAGCCGTGGGCCGGATCGGGCCGACCCCCAATTGCGTGCTGCATGATCCCGAGGTCACCGGTGAGCTCGTCGAGATGGATCCGGTTGACCGGGAAGAGCGGCCGCGGATCACGCATCGGCGAAGGCGAAACCTTGTCGCTCCCGGAGGGCGGGCACCCGTCCGGCGGCCACCCGGGCGAACAGCCGCTGGTACTCCGTTCCGACCTCCGACCAGATCATTCCGCGGCTGTGCTGGTAGGCGCGACGACCGACGGCCGCCCGTCGGTCGTGATCGCCGAGGAGGTCGATGAACGCGGCCGACAGCGACTCCGGCGATCCCGGCTCGACGAGCACCCCGCGCCCACCGGCCAGGAGCTCCGCCGCGTAGGCGTACGGCGTCGACACGATCGCCTTGCCCGCGCTCATCGCATACGACAGCGTCCCGGACACGATCTGCTCGAGGTTCGGGTACGGCGTCACGAAGATGTCGGCGGCCTCCAGCCAGCGACCGAGCTCCTGCCGCCCGACGAATCGATTCACGAACTGGATGTGCCGACTCAGGCCGAGCTCGGCGACGCGCGCCGCGAGACGCTCGCGATATGCCTCGCCCTCGCGCCGCAGCAGCTCGGGGTGGGTCGCCCCGAGGATCACGTACTGAGCGTTCGGGATGGCCTTGACGACGGCCGGCATGGCCGCGATCGCCAGCTCGTAGCCCTTGCCTGGTCCGAGGAGCCCGAAGCTCAGGATGACCGACCGGCCGGCCAGGTCGAGGGTCGGCTTGATCGACTCCGGATCGACCAGGGGGAGGTCGGGCACGCCGTGCGGGATCACGTCGATCCGACTGGGATCGACGCCATAGGCCTCGCTCAGCAGCGACGAAGCCGCCCGCGACATGACGACCGTCGCGTCGGTCGCCCGGACGAGCTCGACGAGGATCCGTCGCTGGTTGGGCGATGGGTCCCGCAGGACGGTGTGGAGCGTGGTCACGGTCGGAATGCGCAGCGCGTTGACGAAGTCGAAGACGTGCTCGCCATCGGCGCCACCCCAGATTCCGTACTCGTGCTGGATCGACACCGCGTCGACCCGGCAGCGGTCGAGGGCACGGGCCACCAACGAGTAGTCCTGCCGTTCGTCCCGGCGCACGCGGTGGTGGACCTCGGTCGGATAGGAGCCGATCTGGTCGGGTGGGGTGAGGGCGACGATCTCCCGGTTGCCCGTCGCCTGGGACAGGTCACGGGTGAACGTGGCGATGCCACAGTGGCGTGGCGGATAGGTCGATGCGAATGCGATTCGAATGGGACTGCTCCTGACGTCGGCCGTCCGCGACCCACGCTGGGTGACGGTCGCGCGGCCCTCGGCTTAGACCGGCAGGAAGTCCGAGGCCCCATCTGGGGTCCGCGACGAGATCCTCGACCGGGCGCCAGGGTCCGCGTGCGCCTCAATAGGGCGCCGCGCATCGACCCGACGCGGGTACGCTTCTCACGGTGCGCCCGATCCGGCAGCCTGTCAAACGCTGCACGGGCAGGCCTACCCGGGAGGTGCTCCGGCGGTCGGTCGGACCACGAGGACCGGACAGGGCGCTCGACGGATCACCTGGTCGGACACGCTACCGATCAGCGCCCGCTCGAGCCCGCCCCGGCCGTGGCTGCCGACGACGATGAGATCGGCGCCCTCGGCCTGGGCCGCTTCGAGGATCGAGTCGGCCGGATCCCCTTCCCAGATCAGGAACGTCGTCGGGACCTGGTCGCGACGTCCGCGAACGACGAGCTCGGCGGCGGCCGCCTCGCGTCGCGACCGCTCCTGGTCGACCCGTCGCCCGAACCGCCCGCCGGGCAGCTGGAGCGTCCGCGGGTCGATCACGCTGACGACCAGCAGCTTCGCGCGCAAGGCCGCGGCCAGTCGGAACGCCTCGTCGGTTGCGGCCTCGGAGGCAGGGCCGAGGTCGGTCGCGAGGACGATCTGGCCGATCGCCGGGAGGATGGCCCGGGGTCGGTCGGCCGTCGGCAAGGCGGTCATCGAAGGCCGCCGGCGCGAGCCCACCGGGAGCGCGCACGGAGCAGACCATGTCCGGAGCCGGACTCGAGTTCGGAGTCGGCCTGTGCTCGAGCCCAGGGTGTCGCGGTCGCTCATCATGCGATGGTGGGACCCCGATCCGGTCCGGCCAGCCGCCAAACGGCCCGATTCCGACGGGCCGGCCGGCCCACCCGCCCGGCTGCCGCTGGTAGCCTTCGGGGCGTGACCGACCAGATCGCCCCGACCGAGCTGCGCCAGGCGCAGGTCCAGCTGGCCCAGGCCAGCGAGCGCCTGGCCGCCCTCGATGCGGCCACCCGGGCGATCGCCGGCATCCTCGACGTCGATGCCGCCCTCCAGCTGATCGTCGACCGGGTTCGCGAGCTGGTCCGGGCGCGCTACGCGGCGCTCGGCATCGTCGACGCCGCCGGCGTCATCGAGCGCTTCGTGACGGTCGGCATCAACCCGGAGGACCGAGAGCGGATCGGCGACCTGCCGCGTGGCCACGGTCTGCTCGGGCTGATCATCCGCGAGGGTCGGGCGCTCCGGATCCCGGAGATCTCGGCGCACCCGGACAGCTCGGGGTTCCCCGCCCACCACCCTCCGATGCACTCGTTCCTCGGCGTGCCGGTCATGGTCCGGGGCGTGTCGGTCGGCAACCTCTACCTGACCGAGAAGACGGGCGCGCCGGAGTTCTCCGAGGACGACCAGTCGCTCGTCGAGATGTTCGCCCTCCATGCCGGGATCGCGATCGAGAACGCCCGGCTCCACGAGCAGGTCGGACGGCTGGCGATCGTGGACGAGCGCGAGCGAATCGCCAAGGATCTCCACGACGGGATCATCCAGAGCATCTACGCGGTCGGACTGTCGCTCGAGGACCTGCCGGAGCTGGTGTCCGACGACCCGGCCGAGGCCCGGATCCGGGTCGATCGAGCGATCGATGCGCTCCACATGACGATCCGCGACATCCGCAACTTCATCATGGGCCTCCGACCCGAGCTGCTCGACCAGCGCGACCTGGTCGGCTCGCTGCTGGCCCTGGCCGAGGAGGTCCGGCTCAACTCGTTGATCGAGATCGAGACGGCGATCGATCCGGAAGCGGCGGCCGCCCTGCCCGAGGACGCTCGTGCGCCGATCTTCCACATCACTCGCGAGGCGCTCTCGAACGTGGTCCGCCATTCGCACGCGACGCGTGCCTCGATCGTGCTCCACCGCGCCGAGGCTTCGGTCCGGCTCGAGATCAACGACAACGGCGTCGGGTTCGAGCCGGACAGTCGATCGCGGTCCAGCCCACCAGGGCCTGGCCAACATGGCCGGCCGGGCGACCCGCCACGGCGGCCACCTGTGGATCGAGAGTACAGAGGGCGTCGGCACCCGTATCATCGCGGAGGTGGGTGGTGCGAACGGCGCATCCGAGTAGGCTCGGGCCAGCGGGGCCGAGCGAACAGGAGACCAGATGGCCGGCGACACGGTGACTCGACCGCTGCGCTTGCTCGTCGTCGACGACCACGAGGTCGTCCGGCAGGGGCTGGTGGCCCTGCTCGACCGGCGCGATGGCTTCGAGGTCGTGGCCGAGGCCGGGACGGCCGCCGAGGCGGTGGCGCAGGCGCATCGGCACGAACCCGACATCGTGGTCATGGATGTCCGGCTCCCCGACGGCTCAGGGGTCGAGGCCTGTCGCGAGATCCGCGCCGAGCGGCCCGAGACGCGGGTGGTGATGCTCACGTCGTACCCGGACGAAGAGGCGGTCCTGTCGGCGATCGTGGCCGGCGCCAGCGGCTACCTGCTCAAGCAGATCCGGGCGCGCGATCTCGTCAGTGCGCTCGAGGCCGTCGGCCGCGGCGAGTCGCTCCTCGATCCGGCGGTCACCGAGAAGGTCCTCGAGCGAGTGCGGCGGATCGCGACCGGTGGGGCCGCCGACGAGCTGGCCAGCCTGACTCCCCAGGAGCAGAAGATCCTGCTGCTCGTGGCCGAGGGCAAGACGAACAAGGAGATCGCCGCCGAGGTGTTCCTGTCGGACAAGACGGTCAAGAACTACGTCAGCTCGATCCTGGCCAAGCTGAACCTCGAACGACGGGCGCAGGCGGCCGCCTACATGGCCAAGTTGCGGTCGAGCGGCGGCGGAAGCTAGCCGGGCGACTGCGCCCCGACGCTCCCCGATCCGGGCGCGTCACGGATCCGGGCGACCCGTGATCACTCCCAGCCGAGCTCGGCCCAGCGATGGCTCGAGTCGAACCGGTCCTGGAGCCCGTTCGGCGCTCGCTCCAGGGCCTGCGTCAGGCGCCAGGCGAGAACCCGCAGGGCAACTTCCGTCGCCTCCTGGATCGGGATCGCGATCGCTCCCCGGATCCACTCTCGATCCTCGCTCGTCGGCAGGTCGCACGGGCCGAAGCGGACGCCGTCGCAGATCACCTCGTAGAGCGCCTTGGCGACCTTGTCGCGGGCGAAGTCGGTGGCGATCTGGCGCTCGATCGTCCAGGTTCTGGAGTTCTCTGGCGTTCCCATCATCGCTGTCCCTGCTCTCTGCTCGGGTGACCGGTCAGGCCGGAAGGTCGCTCGGAAGCCAGTGGAACCACGTCGCCGCGACGAGCACGACGAGGTCGACGACGACGGCACCGATCGTGCTGAAGATCGGGAACGCCGTCGGGAAGAGCAGCACGCCGATCAGCGAGACAAGCGAAGCACCGATCGCCAGCGGTGTGAACCAGGCAACCGGCAGCCAGCCCATGACCACGGCAGCCAGCAGCGCGAAGCCGATCATCGCGGCGGTCCACAACAGGCTGCCGACGATCTGGGTCGCGGTCACCCCGGCGACTCCGGTCAGGAGCCAGGAGTCACCCTGCCAGTCGGGGTTCACCGTGGCGACCTTGAGGATCTGGACGAGCCCCATGCTGTGGCCGATCCCGTGAGCCAGCAGCACCAGCGCGATCACGACGCGAAGCATCTCGATTCCCTCCTTCCGCGGGTTCAGGATCCGGAGCGCGGACCGGCGGTACCACCGGCCACAAGGAAGCGCCACTCGTGGCCATCGGGCCAGAGCCATCTGCCCCGCGGGCGATGGGCCGGCTGGCACGAATGCGTGCGCCGGGCTCGGACGCCGCGGCGCGTGTCGAGGTCGTGCCAAGTGGCCTGCGCCTGCGAGCCACCCGGCACTCATCAGCGTCTGCGCATATGTCGATAGTCGGGACATGGACGAGATCACGATCCTCCAGGCGGACATCCTCAAGACGCTCGCCAGTCCGCGCCGGCTCGACATCCTGCACGCGCTGGCTCGCGGACCGATCGAGGTCGGCCGACTGGCCGAGGCGATCGAAGCAAGCCAGCCCAACGTCTCGCAGCACCTGGCGGTGCTTCGCGCCGTCGGGATCGTCGAGGCCGAGCGTGACGGACGCGAGGTCCGCTATCGACTGGCCGACCCGGACGTGATGGTCGCCTGCGACCTCATGCGGTCCGTCCTCGAGCGACGCCTGACCCGGCTGGGCCGGATCGCCGCCACCAGCAATCTCGCACCGATCCAGACAGCGTCGAGGTGACCGCCATGGACGAGCCCCTGAACCTGGTCCTCTTCTCCGGCACGGACGACAAGCTGCAGGCGGCGGCGGTCCTGACCGCCGGCGCGGCCGCCCTCGGCAAGCCGGTCAACGTCTTCCTCCAGTACTGGGCGCTCGACGCGTTCCGGGCCGATCGGATCGGCGCCGACCACGGGCTCGCCCCGGAGGCGGGACCCGAGGGCCGCGCGGCAGTCGACGACCTGCGGGCAGCGGGCCAGGCCAGCTGGGCGGAGACCCTGCGCCAGGCCAAGGAGCTCGGCGGCATCGACGTTCAGGCCTGCTCGCTGTCGATGGACCTGCTCCACCTCGAGCCGGCCGATCTCGACCCGCTCGTCGACGGCGTCGAAGGCGTCACGGCCTTCTACCTGAACGCGGGCCAGGGCCAGCTCGTCTTCATCTAGCTCGAAAGGGAATCGGCGATGACGCTCCAGATCCTCCAGCACGTCGACGCTCGCGGGCTGTCGTGCCCGATGCCGATCGTGAAGACCGCCCAGGCGATCAAGACGATCCCTTCGGGCAGCCTCGTCGAGGTCCTGGCGACCGACGCTGGATCGGTCAAGGACTTTGCGGCCTGGTCGCGAACGACCGGCAACGAGATCGTCGAACAGTCAGCGGACGGCGGAGTCTTCCGGTTCGTCCTGCGTCGGAAGTGAGGGTTCAGCCATGACCACGACCACACTCGAACGCCCGCCAGCGCTGCCAGGCGGCGCGCTCGCCGAGGCCATCGCCGATGCCGAAGGGTTCCCGGAGGCCGCGCCGGACGTGCCGGTCGAGCAGCCGGCGAAGACCCGCGAGCTGGTCATCGTCAACTGGTCGGGCGAGCTCGACAAGGTCTGGCCCGTCCTGATCCTCTCGTCGACGGCTGCGGCGAGCGGGGTCCGCTGCAAGGTGTTCGTGACGTTCTGGGGCCTGCTCCCCTTCGTCAAGGACCAGAAGCGGATCGTCGGCGAGAACTGGATGCAGAAGATGCTCACGCTCATGCAGCGGCCGGGCATCGATCACCTGAAGCTCAGCAAGATGAACTTCCTCGGGATGGGGCCCTGGATGATGGGCAGCCTCCGCAAGAAGTACAACGTCGCGAGCCCGCGCGAGTTGCTGGAGGCCGCGACCGCCCTGGGCGTCGAGTTCATCCCCTGCCAGATGACCATGGACATGTTCGGCCTCAAGCGCGAGGACCTCATCGATGAGATGGGCGAGCCCGCCGGCGCGGCCACGGCGATCGAGATGATGACCGAGGCCGACGCCTCGCTGTTCATCTAGGAAGGACATCCCGCGATGACAGACATGCTCACCGCCCCCGGCGCGACGCGAGTGGTGGACGCCCGAGGGAGCTACTGCCCCGGTCCGTTGATGGAGCTCATCCGGGCGATCCGCGAGAGCTCCCCGGGCCAGGTGATCTCGGTCTACAGCTCCAATTCGGGGAGCAGGACGGACATCCCCAAGTGGGTCGAGAAGGCTGGCCACCGGCTCGTCGAGGTCACCAGGCAGGACGGTTACGACGAGATCGTCGTCGAGAAGACCCACTGAGATCGGCCATGAACAGAATCCTCATCCTCGGCGGCGGCGTCGGCGGGACGCTGACCGCCAACCTGCTGATCAGGAAGCTCCGCCGCCAGGTCAAGGCCGGCGAGGTCACGATCACGGTCGTCGATCAGACCGGCCAGCACACCTACCAGCCGGGGTTCATGTACATCGCACTGGGCAGCGAGCGAGCCGAGAAGCTCCGGCGTCCCGAGCGAAGCCTGCTCGATCCGCGCGTCTCGCTCGTGGTCGGTGAGGTCGAGAAGGTCGACGAGCCCAGCCGGACCGTGCACCTCGTCGACGGCGAACGCCTCGCCTACGACTACCTGGTGCTTGCAACGGGATCGCGGATCGTGCCGCAGGCGATCGAGCACTTCGACACGGAGGCTCACCATTTCTACAGCGCCGAGGCCGCCCTCGAGCTCCGCTCCGCGCTCGATGCCTTCAGCGGCGGACGGATCGTGATCGGGATCGCCGGGATGCCCTACAAGTGCCCACCGGCGCCGCTCGAGGTTGCATTCCTCATCGAGGCGGAGCTCCGCCAGCGCGGGCTGCGCGAGAAGAGCGAGCTCCACTTCTGCTCGCCGATCGGGCGTGCGTTCACGATCGAGAGCGTGTCCGAGATGGCGACTCCGATCCTCGAGCAGAAGGGGATCGAGCTGCACACGTTCTTCAACGTCGAGACGATCGATGCTGGCCGCCATGTCGTCCAGAGTCTCGAGGGCGAGGAGCTCCCGTATGACCTGCTCATCCTCGTGCCGCCCCACAAGGGCCAGCAGTTCCTGATGGTGTCCGGACTGGCGCCCGCACCGGGCGGCTGGCTGCCGACCGACCGGGCCACCCTCCAGGTCGGCGGTCGGCCGAACGTCTACGCGCTCGGCGACGCGACCGACCTGCCGCTCTCGAAGGCCGGCTCGACCGCGCACTTCGAGGCGCCGGTCGTGACCGAGCGGATCGTCGCCGCGATCGAGGGGCGCACGATCGACCGGAAGCACGGAAGCTACCTGGGCAAGGTCATGTGCTTCTTCGAGATCGGCGACGGCAAGGGCACGCTCCTCCAGTTCGACTACGAGCATCCGCCCCGGCCGCCCAAGCCGAACCAGCTCTGGCACCTGGGCAAGATCGTCTTCAACAAGACGTACTGGCACACGGTCCCCAAGGGTCGCGTCTGAGGGCCGGCGGAGGGCCATCAGTCATGGAGGCACAGCCATGAAGGCGGTAGGTGAGCCCCGGACGGTCGGCGAGCTGATGACCGGCGATCCGGTCGTCGTGAGCGTCGACATGCCGCTCGCCGAGGCGGCAGCCATGATGGACTTCTATCGCGTGAGCGGCTTCCCGGTCGTCGACTGGGACGGTTCCGTGATCGGCGTCGTCAGCCAGACGGACCTGCTCCACGCCCGGACGACGGAGCCGTTGTGGAGCTCGTGGCCGGGCCTCACCGTGCGCCACCTGATGACCCGGCCGCCGGTGACGGTCACGCCCGAGGTGACCATCGAGGACGCCGCCCGGCTGATGGAGGAGCGCCGGATCCATCGCCTGGTCGTGACGGCTGCCGACGGCCTGACCCCGGTCGGCGTCCTGTCGGTCAGCGATCTCGTCCGCTCGATGGGCGAGTGGAGCGAATGATGGCCCCCGCGGTTCGTCGCCCGTTCTGGAGCGAGACGCTGACGGTGCCGCTCGCCGAACGGATCCCGATCGGCTGGCGGCCGGCCGTCCTTCATCTGATCAAGGCCGCCCACACGGCGATCTTCTTCTCCGTGGCGGGACTCATCGTCCTGTTCGCCGTGGACGGTGTCCGCCAGCGACCCGGGCGGCGATCCGCCATCGCCGCCGGGATAGCCCTGGCCGAATCGGCCGTCTACGCCAGCAACAACCAGGTCTGCCCGCTGACCCCGCTCGCCGAGGAGCTCGGCGCCTCGAGCGGGCAGGTCGCGGACATCTTCCTGCCCTCGTGGTTCAGCCGGCGGATCCCGGTCCTCGGCGTCGGCCTCCTGCTGGTCGGGCTGGCCTTCAATTCCCGGGCCTGGCTGGCGTCCGGCCGGCACGCCTGACCGGCGGCAAGCGCCCCACGCCGAGCTGCCCTCGCGACCCAACCATCGGACCCGCTGGGCCGAATGACCCGCCAGGATCCGACGTTCCGCACTCCTCTGGCGGCCTGTCGATCGCGATGATGGCCGTCGAGGCCTGAGTCCCGTGCGACTCACCCATGTGCGGTGGAGGCTGAGATGACATCGGTTGCACAGCCCGAGCTGGGCGGCCCCGCGGCGAGCCCGGCGACATCATCGAGGAGGAGTCGGATGGAGTCCTTCATCAGCGTCGGCGGGTTCGTCGTGTTCGCCGTCCTGTGGGCGGCGTTCGCCGCCGCTCTCATCTGGAGCCAGGGCAGTCTCGACCAGACTTGGGACTGGATCCGGAGCCTGCCGCTGATCGTCCAGGGCATCGTCTGGCTGCTGTTCCTGCCGGTCGTGGCGGGACTCTGGGTCTGGGAAACGACCTGGCCGCTCATCATGCGGCTCGTGGTCGTGGCGGGGCTCGGGTTCGCCAACCTCTACGCGTTCTTCCCACGATCCGTGCTGGGCGGTCGCCTGTAGCGGCAACCCAGGCGGACGACGGCGATCCGCGCTAGCGTCCGCACGGTGAAGGCCCTCCAGCTCCTCGTCCCCGGGAACGTCTCGACGTCTCCCCTCCGGCTCCTCGACCTGCCGGATCCAGCTCCGGCATCGGACGAGCTCGTCCTGGCCGTCGCCGGCTGCGCCGTCTGCCGAACCGACCTCCAGATCGTCACGGGCGACCTCGAGGCGCGACGGCTCCCGATCGTGCCCGGCCACCAGGTGGTGGGCCGGGTCGAACGGCTCGGCCGCGACGTGTCCGGCTGGGCGGTCGGCGACCGGGCCGGCGTGGCCTGGCTCGGGTCGACCTGTGGCACGTGCCGGTTCTGCCTCACGAACCGCGAGAACCTCTGCCCGGGCGCCCGGTTCACCGGCTGGGATCGCGATGGCGGCTTCGCGACGCGGATCACCGTCCGGGCCGACTTTGCCCTTCGTCTCCCGGCGGACTTCGATGACCTCGCGGCCGCGCCGCTCCTGTGCGGCGGGGTCATCGGGTACCGCTCGCTCAAGATCTCGGGCATCGAGCCGGGTGGGCGCCTGGGCCTGTTCGGGTTCGGCGCGTCGGCCCTGCTCGCGCTCCAGGTCGCTGCCCACTGGGGTTGCGAGGTCCATGTCCGGACCCGATCGAAGCGGGAGCAGGAGCGCGCGCTGGCGTTCGGCGCCGCGAGCGCGGCCGGGTACGACGAGCCGTCGCCGCTTCTCGACGCGGCGGTCACCTTCGCGCCGGCGGGCGACGTGGTCATCACCGCTCTGGGCAACGTCGATCGCGGCGGCACGGTCGCGATCAACGCGATCCACCTCGATCGCATCCCCGAGTTCTCGTACGACCTGCTGTGGCCGGAGCGCAGCCTGCGGAGCGTCGCGAACTTCACCCGGGCCGACGCTCGTGAGTTCCTCGCCCTCGCCGCGGCGATCCCTCTCCGAACCGCCGTCCAGCCGTTCCCGCTCGAGGACGGCAACGAGGCGCTCCGTCGTGCGGCGACCGGCGAGCTCGAGGGCACGGCCGTTCTCGTGACCCGCTGACGAAGGGCCCGGCCCGATGGGCCGCATGGCACGCGACCGAGCCATGGCCGACGACGATCATGGGCCAGGATGAACGGCGCATCGACGAGGCTTCCAACCGCCACCGACCCGACCGAGATGAGTCTGGCTGTCGTCGAGGCTGCCTACCGTGCGTTCGGCAGCCGCGACATCGAGGCGCTGCTGGCCTCCTCAGCCCCGACGTGGTCTGGGGCGAGCCGGACAACCCGCTGATCCCGTCGGCCGGGACGAGACGCGGGATCCCCGGCGTGATCGAGTGGCTCCGGATCGGGAGCGAGACCGAGACGATCCTGTCGCTCGAGCCGCAGCGCTTCCTGGCCCAGGGCGATCTCGTCGCGGTCATCGGTCGGACCGCGGTCACAGCCCGCCCGACCGGCCGGACGTACGAGACGGACTTCGTCCACCTCGTCGAGGTGCGCGAGGGCAAGGTCGTCCGGTTCCAGGAGTTCTTCGACACCTATCTCGCCGCCGAGGCGTTCCGGCCGTGAGCGCCGCGTCGTCGGCGACCGTCGATCGGGCCGAGTGGACCCTGACAAGCGGCCATCCCGCCCTGCCCGATCGGCTCGCCGGCCACCATGCTCGACGTCGTACGGAGGTGCTGTGATGAGGGGACGACGAACCAGGGCTGATCCGAGGCGACCAGCGACCGAGGCGCGTCCTGCCGGCGAGGCGATCGTCTGGATCGACCGTGATCAGGCGGTGATCGTCGAGCAGCGCCCGGACGGACGCGAGAGCGTCGAGCGACTCGACCGCAGGTCGACGGAGACTGCGGCAGCATTCGAGGCCAGGACGGTCGACGAGGTCGTCGGCGAGGATCGGGTCGCGGTCGCGGGCCCGGAACGTTCCCGAATCGACTTCGAGCGGGCCTATGTCGCCGTGACCCATCGACCCGACCGCCTGCTCGATCTTGGGTCGGCATCGCCGTCCGACGACGACCCGCTGCCCGTCTGACGGTCGGCGGCTGAGTAGGCGACCATAGAGCCCTATGCGAATCGTCTCCCCGGCCGAGGCCGTTTCCGGGATCACGAGCGGCCAGCAGGTCTATGTCCAGTGCGCAGCGGCGGCCCCGGGGGTCCTGCTCGAGGCGCTCGTCGCCCGAGCCCCGGAGCTGCACGACGTCGGGATGATCCATCTCCATACCGAGGGTCCCGGCCCCCATCTCGCCCCGGACATGGCGACCCACTTCCGTCACCGGGCGCTGTTCGTCGGCCCGAATGCGCGGGCGGCCGTCAACGAGGGCCGGGCGGACTACGTCCCGGTCTTCCTGTCGGACGTGCCCCACCTGTTCGATCGAGGGGCGCTGCCGCTCGACGTCGTCCTGGCCAACGCAACGCCACCCGACGAGCACGGCTTCTGCTCGCTCGGCGTGTCGGTCGAAGCGATGCATTCCGCGATTCGGAGCGCAGACACGGTCATCGTCCAGCTCAACCGGGCGATGCCACGGACGCTCGGCGAGAGCTTCATCCACGTCAGTGACATCGACCTGGCGGTCGAGGTCGATGTGCCGCCCTACGAGCATGCCAACGGATCGATCGGCGCGGTCGAGCGACGGATCGGCCAGTACATCGCCGAGCTCGTCCCCAACGGCGCGACGATCCAGCTCGGGATCGGGGCGATTCCGGCGGCCACCGCCCTGTCGCTGACCGGTCACTCCGACCTGGGGATCCACACCGAGATGTTCACCGACTCGGTGGTCGATCTCGTCGAGGCCGGTGTCGTGACCGGCGCCCGCAAGGAGCGCAACCGGGGCAAGATCGTCAGCGCGTTCATGCTTGGAACGCGCCGCCTGTACGACTTCGCGAACGACAACCCCATGGTCGAGATGCGGTCGGTCGACTTCACGAACGACACCCACGTGATCCGCTCGTTCAGCGCGATGACCGCGATCAACTCGGCGATCGAGGTCGATCTGACCGGGCAGGTCGTGGCGGACTCGATCGGGTCGCGGATCTACAGCGGCGTCGGCGGCCAGATGGACTTCATCCGGGGCGCGGCGCTCGCTCCCGAGGGCCGGGCGATCATCGCCCTCCCGTCAACCGCCGCCGGCGGCACGCTGTCGCGGATCAGCCCGGCGCTGGCCTCGGGCGCAGGCGTCGTCACCACCCGGGCCCACGTCCGGACCGTCGTCACCGAGTGGGGCGTGGCCGAGCTGTTCGGGCGGAGCCTCCGCGAGCGGGCCGCGGCGCTCATCGGGATCGCTCACCCCGATCATCGCGATCGCCTTCGCTCGGAGGCACACCGCCTCGGCCTCGGCTGACCACCTGTAGGCCCACGTCGACCCGCCGCGGCCGGGACGACCCTCCCTGGGACATCCCGGCCGGCAGCGGATGGCCGGCCTCCTCGCCGGCCAGGCGAGCCGGTGACTCCTCCCTGACCGGCTCGCGGGCCCCACGAGGGATTCAGCGGGCGAGGACCACCGTCGTGGTCGCGTGCATCGCGACGTGCTCCGAGACGCTGCCCTGGAAGAACCGGGACACCGGCCCGAGGCCGCGCGAGCCGACGATCAGCATGTCGTAGCCGCCGTCCTCGGCGAGTCGCTCGATCGTCTTGGCGGGATCGCCGGCCTGCTCGATGAGAGCCGGTTCGATGCCCTGGGCAACGAGCAGCTGCTTGGCCTCGACGAGCTGGGTGGTATGGACCTCGGTGTCGTCCCAGGGATCGATCGGCACCCGACCGGGATGGACCGGCACGACGCTGATGACGCCAACCTCGGCGTCGAACTTGCGGGCGAGCTCGACCGTGAGGTCGAGGGCCCGACGGGCGGGGTCTCCGCCGTCGTAGGCGAGAAGGATCTTCATGCTGACGGCTGCCTTTCCCTCGTGGGGCCGGTCCAAGGGTCGGACCGCCCCAACTGTCGGGAGCATGCGCCGGAGGGACATCGCGGACGACGGCCGTCGGTCACATCGATGCGGGACCTATGGCTCTCGCCCAGGGTCAGAGCGCTGCGCACCATTGACCCATGGCCACCACCGCCTGCGATCTCCTGAGCGGGACCTGGTTCGCGGCTCACATGCCGGCGGACGTCTGCGAGCGGCTGGGCGCGATCGCAACGGTCGTCGACGTCCCCGCAGGGGCGGTCGTCGTCCAGGAAGGCACCCCATGCCTCGCGCTGGGGGTCGTCGTCAGCGGTCGGATCGCGCTGCGCCTGTCGGTACCGGGGGCCGGCGACAGGACCCTCGTCACCGTCGACGAAGGCGATGTCTTCGGCTGGACGGCCCTGATGCCCGGCTCGCTTGCCACCTCGACCGGGGTGGCGCTCGTGCCGACCAGCTTCCTGTCGTTCCCGCGCGATGAGCTCGCGGCCGCCCTCGCCTCGGACTGTCTCCTGGCCGCTGCCGTCTACCCGCGCGTGCTGCTGGCCGTTGCGCGACGGCTCCAGGCCACCCGGCTCCAGCTCCTCGACCTGTATCGGGCGGGTGACGAGCCGTGGTGAGTGCCGCGACCCGCTTCCTCCCACGCGCCGAGCTCGATCGCCTCTTCACCGCCCTCCAGGCCGACGGACGACGAGTGGTCGGCCCGACCGTCGTGGACGACGCGGTCGTGTACGACGAGCTCGAGTCGCCCGACGAGCTGCCCGTCGGCTGGACCGCCGACAGCGCACCCGGGTCGTATCGACTTCGATCGACCGGGACGGATCGGGTGTTCGACTACAACGTCGGCGTTACGTCCTGGAAGCGGTTCACCCATCCGGCGATCGTGCCGTTGACCCGAGGCCGGCGCGACGGCAGTCAGGTCGTCGTCGAGTCGGCCGCCGAGGAGCCGCCCCGGTTGGCCTTCGTCGGGGTCCGCGCGTGCGAGCTCGCCGCGCTCGACATCCAGGATCGGGCGATGCGCGCCGGGCCGCTCGGCGACGCGGACCACGCCGCACGAGGCGATGCCGCCCTCGTCGTGGCCGTCGAGTGCGCGACCGCCGCCGGCACCTGCTTCTGCACCTCGATGGGCACCGGTCCCGAGGTGAACGGAGGCGCCGACGTCGTCCTGTCGGAGCTGGCCGAAGGCTTCGTCGTCCGATCCGGGACCGAGGCCGGAGCAAGGCTCGTCGACCAGCTCGCACTCCGCGCGGCCGAGCCCGGCGAGACCGCCGAGGCCGCCGGCCAGGTCGCCGCGGTCCGCCGCGCGATCGGCGATCCGATCCCGGCCGACGGCCTGCCGGAGCGGCTCCGGGCGGCGCTCGATCACCCTCGCTGGGACGTGGTCGGGGCACGCTGCCTCGCCTGCGCCAACTGCACGCTCGTCTGCCCGACCTGCTTCTGCACCAGCGTGTCCGTCGCGTCGGACCTGGACGGCCTGGAGGCGACCACCGAGCGGTCCTGGGACAGCTGCTTCAGCCTCGGCTTCGGGCGGGTCGCCGGCGACGCGAACTTCCGGCCCAAGGTTCGCGACCGCTACCGCCAGTGGCTGACCCACAAGTTCTCGACCTGGTGGGACCAGTTCGGCTCGACCGGCTGCGTCGGCTGCGGCCGGTGCATCGCCTGGTGCCCGGTCGGGATCGACGTCCGCGAGGAGCTGCTGGCGATCGCGCCCATCGGCGCGCCGTCAGGCCCCATCCCGTGGCCGGTGTCGCCGCCGGAAGGTCGAGCGCCCGCCCGGCTCGCGACGGTTGAGCAAGCGCGTCACGTCACCGTCCGGCTCGAGTCGATCGGCCCCGAGACCGCGGACACCGCCACGCTCCGCCTGGCGACCTCGGATGGGTCGCTGCTGGCAGCTCGACCCGGCCAGTTCGTCATGGCCGAGCTGCCCGGCCATGCGATCCCGCCGATCTCGATCTCCCGGATCCGGCCCGACGGGCTCGATCTCACGATCCGGTCGGTCGGCCCGGCCACCGCCGCCCTGACCAGCCTCACGGCCGGCGCCGAGCTGTCGCTGCGCGGCCCGCTCGGTCGAGGGTGGCCGATCGAGACCGCGGTCGGTCGCGACGTCGTCATCGTCGCCGGCGGGATCGGGCTCGCTCCGCTCCGACCCTTGATCGATGCGATCCTCGCCGACCGGCCCCGCTTCGGCGCGGTCCGCCTGTACCTCGGCGCCCGGACTCCGCATGACCGCCTGTTCGTGGCCGAGATGAGCGCGCTGGCTGGCCGGGCCGACCTGCAGGTCGCCGAGATCGTCGACCGCGCCGGTCCCGAGTGGTTCGGCCGGGTCGGCGTCGTGACCCAGCTGTTCGACCAGGCGACGTGGCATGGCGGGCGGGCCACGGCCTTCATGTGCGGCCCCGAGCGGATGATGCAGGCGACGGCGGCCACCCTCGAGCGGCTCGGCGTGACGCCGGCCGCAACCTGGCTGACGCTCGAGCGGAACATGGCCTGCGGCGTGGGCACCTGTGGCCACTGCCAGCTGGGGCCGTTCTTCGTCTGCCGCGACGGGCCGGTCTTCTCGCTCGCGGAGCTCGGCAGCGCATTCGGTCGAGAGGGATTGTGATGACCGCACCGTTGCCGTCCGAGCCCGGACGCCACTCGCCCCGAGCCAGTGCTCCAAAGCGCCCCCGGATCGGGATCGTGAAGTTCGCCTCGTGCGACGGCTGCCAGCTGACCCTGCTCGACCTGGAGGACGAGCTGCTCGCGATCGCCGAGCGGGTCGACCTCGTCGAGTTCGCCGAGGCGACCTCGCGCCGGTCCTCCGGCCCGTTCGATGTCCTGTTCGTCGAGGGCTCGATCAGCACGCCCGAGCAGGCCGAGGAGATCGCCCGCCTGCGAGCGGTCACGAGGCGACTGGTGACGATCGGCGCGTGCGCCACGGCGGGCGGCATCCAGGCCATCCGGAACTGGTTCGACCACGACGAGTTCCGGGCCGCGGTCTACCCCGAGCCCCGCTACATCGAGTCGCTGGCGATGGCCCGCCCGGTCGCCGACTTCGTGGCCGTCGACGCTGAGCTGCGCGGCTGTCCGATCTCGCCGGCCCAGCTGCGCGAGTTCCTCGTCGCGCTGGTCACGGGACGACGGGCGCAGCTGCCCGACGAGGCGGTCTGCCTCGAATGCAAGCGGCGGGGCATCGTGTGCGTGGCCGTCGCCCGGGGCATCCCGTGCCTCGGTCCGGTGACCCGGACCGGCTGCGGTGCGCTCTGCCCGGCCTACGGGCGCGGCTGCTACGGCTGCTTCGGCCCGCGCGAGTCGGCGAACGGGACCTCGCTCGCCGCCTGGTTCTCGGACGACCACAACGCCGCCGAGGTCAGCCGGTTGTTCGCCGGCTTCACCGCCTGGTCGGGACCGTTCCGGTCCGTCATCGATGCCCACGGCGGACCGCCGGGACCGGGCAAGGCGGCCCCGGAGACGACCGATGCATGACACGATCGCGCCGCCCGAGCTGAGCGGCGACCTGACCGTCGACATCGCGGGGCTGACCCGGGTCGAGGGCGAGGGCTCGCTCCGGCTGCGGGTCCGGGACGGGGTCGTCGAGGAGGCCCACCTCGAGATCTTCGAGGCGCCGCGCTACTTCGAGCGGCTCGTCGTCGGTCGGACGCCCGACGAGGTCATCGACATCGTGGCCCGGATCTGCGGGATCTGCCCGGTCGCCTACCAGATGACCGCGGTCCACGCGTTCGAGCACGGCCTCGGCATCGAGGTCGATCCGGGGATCCGCGCGCTGCGCCGCCTGCTCTACTGCGGCGAGTGGATCGAGAGCCACGCCCTCCACGTCTACCTGCTCCACCTGCCGGACTTCCTCGGCTACCCGAGCGCACTCGACCTCGCCCAGCACCACCGGCCGGCCGTCGAGTCGGGTCTGACCCTCAAGAAGGCCGGCAATCGGATCGTCGAGCTCATCGGCGGGCGCGCGATCCACCCGGTGTCCGTCCGGGTCGGGGGCTTCTCGCGGGCGTTCCGCCGACGCGAGATCGCGGCCATCCACGGGCAGCTGGCCGAGGCGCTCGAGCTCGCCCTCCAGACGGTCGACCTGGTCGCAGCCCTCGAGCCACCCGACTTCACCCGCGACGCCCGGCTCGTGGCCCTCCGGCATCCGGACGAGTATCCGATGAACGAAGGCCGGATCGTGTCGACCGATGGGCTCGACCTTGCCCCGTGGGACTGGCGGTCCGAGTTCGGCGAGCGGCAGGTCCCCTGGTCGAACGCCCTCCAGTCGCGCGACCACTCCGGACGTCCCTATCTCCTGGGCCCGGCGTCGCGGGTGACCCTGGCCGGCGATCGGCTCCATCCGATTGCCCGCGCGGCGCTGGCCGGCACGGGACTCGCGGACGAGATCCGGACGAACCCGTATCGGAGCATCGTTGCCCGGGCGATCGAGCTCGTCGACGCGACCGCCGAAGCGCTCGATATCGTCGAAGGGTTCGAGCCGACCGACCGTGCCGGGACCCCGTGGCAACCCGGCCCCTGTACGGCCGCCTGGGCGACGGAAGCGCCCCGCGGGCTCATCTTCCACGCCTACGAGCTCGACGAACGTGGGCTCGTGGCGCACGCCCAGATCGTGCCGCCGACGAGCCAGAACCAGGCTGCCATCGAGGCCGACCTGGCGGACTTCGCCCCACGCGTCCTCGACCTGCCCAAGGACGAGGCGGTCCATCGCATCGAGCAGCTCATCCGGAGCTACGACCCG
>CAVWJB010000010.1:0-490408 GCA_963755285.1 uncultured Chloroflexia bacterium
CGGCCCTGCGCTCGTACATCTGCTGGATCGTGGGCCAGGAACCGTCGCGCTGGCGATCAACGTCGACACCGGCGAGGGACCCCACCTCAGCCACGACGAGAAGGTCCGCGTCCTGCGCATCGTCCGCGAGACGACCGACCTGCCGATCGTCGCCGGTCTGGCCGGGCCGTCGACCGACGCCGCGGTTCGCCAGGCGACCGAGTTCAAGGCCGCCGGCGCCGATGCGCTCCTCGTGTTCCCGATCCCCGCCTACCTGAGCGAGCCGCTCGACGTGCGGGTCCCGGTCGCCTATCACGAGGCGATTGCCCAGGTCGGGCTGCCGCTCATCCTGTTCCAGCTCCAGCCGGCCCTCGCCGGGCTCAACTTCGAGCCCGACACCCTGCGGGCCATGGCCTCGGTCGATGGGGTGGTCGCGATCAAGGAGGCCTCGTTCGACGCGCGCCGCTTCGTCGACACGGCCCGGCTCATCGCCGACCTGCCCCGGCCGATCACCCTCCTCACCGGCAACGACAACTTCATCCTCGAGTCGTTCATGCTCGGCGCGACCGGCGCGCTCATCGGCTTCGGGGCGGTCATGACCCGCGAGCAGGTCGACATGATCGAGGCCTGGAACGCGGGCCGGATCGACGACGCCCGGGCCCTGGGTCGACGAGTCCAGCGGCTCGCCGACGTGGTCTTCGCCGCACCCGTCGGCGATTATCGCGTTCGGCTGAAGGAGTGCCTGCGCATCCTCGGGGTGCTCGAGGCCGCCCACGTCCGGCGGCCGCTCCAGCCGGTCGACGACGCCGAACGGACCCGACTGGCGGGCGTGCTGGTCGAGGTCGGGCTGCTCGCGGGCGCGGGGGCGCCGGCCGGCGAGCCGGTCGGGGCGACGTCGAGCTAGGGTCGGCGTCCGTGCGGGCGCGCAGCTGGAGGAGTCCGTCGTGGCCACCGAATCCGCCGACGTCCTGATCGTCGGCGCCGGCCCGTCCGGCGCGGTCGCGGCCAAGCGGCTGGCCGAGGAGGGGTTCTACGGGTCGCTCGTGCTCGAGCAGGGCGACTGGCCCGACTACTCGAAGGCCACGGTCACCCGCGAGGACTTCGCGCTGACCGCGGGGCGCGACTGGGGCTGGGACCCGAACGCGCGCCGGCGCCCGGCGACTACCCGATCGACGACTCCGAGTCCGACATCACCGCGCTGATGTGGAACGGCGTCGGCGGCGGGACGGTCGTCTACGCCGGCGCAGTGGCAGCGCAACATGCCGTCGGACTTCCGCGTGCGGACGCTCGACGGCGTCGCCGACGACTGGCCGCTGACCTACGAGGACCTCGAGCCGTACTACGTGCGGTCGAGCGCGACTTCGGGATCTCCGGGCTGGCCGGCGACACGGCGTTCCCGCCCGGCGAAGGACCCGCCGCTGCCGCCGGTCCCGCTCGGGCCCGGCGGGCCGAAGCGCGTCGCGCGGGCGCACAACGAGCTCGGCTGGCACTGGTGGCCGGCGCCGCTGGCGATCGCCACGCGCCAGTACGGCGCGGCTGAACCCGTGCGTCCAGCGCGGCACCTGCCTGCAGGCTGCGCGCGACGGCGCCAAGGGCACCGCCGACCTGCACCCACTGGCCGCGGCGGTCTGGAGCTCGGGCGTCGAGCTGCGCACCGGCGCCCGCGTCGCGCGCTCGTGACGCGCGCCGGACGGGCCTCGTCGGCGGCGCGATCTACGTCGACGCGACGGCGCCGAGCACGAGGTCCGCGCCGGGTGACGATCCTCGCCGCCAACGGCATCGGGACGCCGCGGCTGCTGCTGCTGTCCGGCGGCTCCCCGGACGGGCTCGCGAACTCGTCCGGGCTGCGTCGGCAAGCGGCTGATGATGCACCCGTTCGGCACCGTCGTCGGCGCTGTTCGACGAGGACCTCCGCGCCTGGCAGGGCCCGTGGGGCCAGTACATCCACTCGCTCGAGTTCTACGAGACCGACGCGTCGCGCGGGTTCGTGCGCGGCGCCAAGTGGGGGCTGCAGCCGACCGGGCGGGCCGTTCTCGATGACCAGCGCGTACCCGTGGGGCGCCGAGAACGCAGATCTGGGGCGAGGGCTTCCAGCGACGCGGTGCGCGGGCGGCTCGGGCACTCGACGATGTGGGGGATCATCGCCGAGGACCTGCCCGAGGAGTCCAACCGCGTCGTGCTCGATCCGCGATCGTCACCGACGGTCCACGGCATGCCGGCGCGCGAAGATCGACTACAGGCTGTCGGAGAACTCGCGCCGGCTGGTCGACTTCCACCAGGCGAGCGCGCGCGCGAGTCGCTCGTGGCGGCCGGCGCGCACGAGATGGTCGTCGCGCCGTTCATCCGCGCGACCGGCTGGCACCTGCTCGGCACGGCGATGATGGGCGACGACCCGGCGACGTCGGTCGTCGACGGCTCCGGGCCGGACGCACGACATCCCGAACCTGTACGTCTTCGACGGCAGCGTGTGGCCGACGTCGGCGGGGATGAACCCGACGGCGACGATCGCGGCGCTCGCGCTGCGCTTCACCGACCACCTGATCGAGTCGCGGCGCGAGCAGCGGATTGCGGCATGAGCGCCTCCGAGACCCCGGCCGACCCGCTCGCCGCGATCGACGACGACCGGCGGGCCACGTTCGCCACCGTCGCCGACCATCTGATCCCGGCGGCCCACGGGATGCCCTCGGCCGGGGTCGTCGTCGACGCGACGCGCCTCCGGTTCGTCCTCGGGGCCCGGCCCGACCTGGTCGAGCCGCTCCGGGCCGCGCTCCGTCCCGAGCTCGGCGCCGACCCGGCGGCTCGCCTGGTGGCGCTCGAGGGCGGCGAGCCCGCCGCACACGGCGCGCTGCTCCTCGCGGTCGTCGGCGGCTATTACACCGACAAGGACGTCCGCGACCGGCTCGGCTACCCGGGCCAGGTCGCAAAGCAGATCTACTCGTGGCAGTACCCGACCTACCTCGCCGAGGGCCTGACCGACCAGGTGGTCGCCCGCGGCCCGATCTGGCGCGACCCGGCGACGGGGCGCCGGGCCGGGCAACCCTGAACCCGCGACGCGCACGAGCAGGAGACAACGAGATGGTCGCACCCGCTTCGACGACATGGCTCGATCCGTTCCTCGAGGACTGGCAACCGGGCACGGGCGAAGCGCTCGAGGATCGCGAGCCGGCGACCGGGATCCACCTGCTCACGATCCCGGGCTCGACGCCGGGCGACGTCGCCCGCGCCACGACTGCGGCGGCCGCCGCCCAGCCGGCCTGGGCCGAGACCAGCTACCAGGAGCGGGCGCGCATCCTGCGCCGGGCGGCGGACATCTATGAGGCGCACCGCGCGGAGTTCGGCTCGTGGACGATGCGCGAGACCGGGGCCGTCCATAGCAAGATGCACCACGAGCAGAACTTCGCCTACCAGGAGCTGCTCAACGCGGCGACGATGCCCTCCCAGCCCTACGGCTCGCTCATGCCGACCGCGCAGAAGGGTCGCCTCTCGATGGTCCGCCGGGTCCCGGTCGGGGTCGTCGGCGCGATCACGCCGTGGAACTCGCCGACGGTGCTCGGCATGCGGGTCGTCGCGCCGGCCCTGGCCCTCGGCAACGCCGTCGTCCTCAAGCCGGACCCGCAGACGCCCGTCGCGGGCGGCGCCATCTTCGCAGCGGTCTTCGCCGAGGCGGGCCTGCCCGACGGCCTCCTCCAGGTCGTCGTGGGCGGGGCCGACGTCGGCGAGGCGCTCGTCACCGATCCGCTCGTCTCGCTCGTCTCGTTCACCGGTTCGACGGCCGCGGGACGGCGGGTCGGCCAGCTGGCCGGCGGCCTGCTCAAGAAGGTCTCGCTCGAGCTCGGTGGGAACAACGCCTTCGTCGTCCTCGACGACGCCGACCTCGACGCGGCCGCCGCTGCCGGGGCGTTCGCGTCGTTCCAGTTCCAGGGCCAGGTCTGCTTCGCGGCCGGCCGGCACATCGTCCACCGCAGCGTCGCCGGGGCGTACATCGACGCCCTCAGCGCGAAGGCGAAGCGGCTCCGGCTCGGCGATCCGTATCGCGAGGACGTCCAGCTCGGGCCGATCGTCAACGAGAAGCAGCTCGCCCGGGTCGACGGGATCGTCCAGCGCTCGGTCGCCGGCGGGGCGCGGCTGGCCGAGGGTGGGACCCACGAGGGCCTGTTCTATCGCCCGACGGTCCTCGCCGAGGTGACGACCGACCTGCCGGCATGGACCGACGAGATCTTCGGTCCCGTCGCCCCGGTCATCACGTTCGACACGGACGACGAGGCGCTCGCCCTGGCGAACGGGAGCGAGTACGGGCTCGTCGCGGCCGTCTACACGCGCTCGATCTCGCGCGGGCTGGCCCTCGCCAACCGGATCCGGGCCGGGATGGTCCACGTCAACGACGGAACGCTCAACGACGAGGCCATCATCCCGTTCGGCGGGATGGGCGCCTCGGGCAACGGCAGCCGGTTCGGCGGCGAGGCCAACTTCGACACGTTCACGGAGTGGCAGTGGGTGACGGTGCGCGACGAGCCGCCGTCGTTCCCGTTCTGATGGGCGATGCGCTCGCCGGCCGGGTCGTGCTGGTCACGGGGAGCGGTCGAGGGATCGGCGCCGAGGTGGCGGTCAAGGCCGCGGCGGAGGGGGCGGTCGTGGCCGTCCATTACCGAAGCTCGGCCGAAGGCGCCCGGCAGACCGTCGAGCGGGCGCGGACCGCCGGCGCCGAGGCCGAGAGCTTCGCCGCCGACGTCGCCGACGGTCGCCAGGCGGAGGAGCTGGTCGAGCGCGTCATCGATCGGTTCGGGCAAATCGACGGGCTCGTCAACAACGCCGGACGGACACTCGTCGGTCCGTTCCTCGAGATCGAGCCGGCCGACTGGGAAGAGGTCCTCCGGACCGACCTGACGGCGGCGTTCCACACCTGTCGCGCGGTGCTCCCGTCGATGGTCGAGCGCGGTGGAGGCAGCATCGTCAACATCGCCTCGCGGCTGGGGCAGATGGGGATCGCCGAGACCGCGGCCTACAGCGCGGCCAAGGCCGGGCTGATCGGCCTGACCCGGGCGCTGGCCCGCGAGTTCGGACCGCGCGGGATCCGGGTCAACGCGGTCGCGCCGGGGGTCACCGCGACCGACATGACAACCGATCTCGTCGCCAGCGAGGAGGGTCGGCGCCGTCTGCGCGACATGCCCCTCGGACGGTACGGGCGCGCCGACGAGGTCGCCGACTCGGTCATCTTCCTGCTGTCGGATGCCTCGAGCCTCTACCTGGGCCAGACCCTCAATCCGAACGCCGGGGGCTACATGCCGTGACCACGATCGTCGACGTTCGCGAGGCGGTCGGGCTGGTTCGCGATGGCAGCACCATCGTCATCGGCGGCTCGGGCGCCGGTCACGCCCTGCCCCAGCGCTTCATCGACGAGCTGGCTGCGGTGTTTGCCGAGGTCGGCCGGCCCCGCGACCTGACCACGGTCCGGGTGGTGGGCATCGGCGACTTCGCGGACCGAGGCTTCTCGCAGCTGGCCCTGCCCGGGCTGATGCGCCGGACGATCGGCAGCAACATCGGCAACGAGCCGCGGCTCGGGGCGCTCGTCGAGGCGAACGAGATCGAGTCGTACTCGTTCCCGCAGGGCGTGCTGTCCCAGCTCATGCGCGAGATCGCCGCGGGTCGGCCGGGCGTCATCACCCAGGTGGGGCTGGGGACCTACGTCGATCCGCGCCGGACCGGTGGCAAGCAGAACGGCCGGACGACCGACGACCTCGTCGAGGTCGTCACGCTCCGCGGCCGGGAGTGGCTGCTGTTCCACGCCTTCCCGATCGACGTCGCGGTCATCCGGGGCACGACCGCCGACGAGGACGGCAACCTCACGATGGAGGGCGAGGCGATCCAGGGCGAGATGCTGTCGATGGCCATGGCCGCCCGCAACAGCGGCGGCATCGTCATCGCCCAGGTTCGCCAGCTCGCGGCGCGTGGCGGCCTGCGGATGCGCGACGTCAAGGTGCCGGGTGCCCTGGTCGACCACGTCTACGTCGATCCGGACCAGTGGCAGACGTACATCACCCGGGACTCGCCCTACTACGCCGGGGCGCTCCGCCGGCCGGCGCGACCCGAACCGCCGCTGCCGCTCGACATCCGTAAGGTCATCGCGCGGCGGTCGCTGCTCGAGTTCCCGCCGGGAGCGATCTGCAACCTGGGCTTCGGGATCAGCCAGCTGATCGGGCGGATTGCCTGGGAGGAGGGCATCACCGACCAGCTCGTGCTGACCGTCGAGCAGGGCATCTTCGGCGGCGTCCCGGTGGCCGGCAACGAGGGCGGCGCCGGCTTCAACTGGCAGGCCATGATCGACCAGCCCTACATGTTCGACTTCTACGACGGCGGGGGGCTCGACGTCGCCAGCCTGTCCTTCGCCGAGGTCGACGCCGACGGCAACGTCAACGTCCACGCCTTCGAGGGACGGGTCCGTGGGCCCGGCGGGTTCCCGAACATCAGCGCCCAGACGCGCCAGATCAACTTCGTGGGCACGCTCACCGCACGCGGCCTCGAGGTCGAGATCGACGGCGGGGTCCGGATCGCCAGCGAGGGCAGCCTCGGCAAGTTCGTCCCGGCCGTCCGCGAGATCACCTTCAACGCCCGGCTTGCCCGCGAGCGGGGGCAGCGGGTGCGCTACATCACCGAGCGGGCGGTCTTCGCGCTCGAGGCGGACGGCCTCGTCCTGGTCGAGGTCGCACCCGGGATCGACGTCGAGCGTGACGTCCTCGGCCAGATGGGGTTTCGGCCGCGCGTCGCCGAGCCGCTGCGGACCATGGACCCCCGCCTCTACGCAACGGGACCGATGGGCCTGGCCGCCTCATTCGGCGGGCGCTCGTGACCGGACTGATCGCGCTGGAGCTCGGTCGGGTCGCCCACCTCGAGCTGGCCAACCCGCCCCTCAACCTCGTGACGCGCGATCTGCTCAACGACCTCGACGCTGCACTCGCGACGCTCGCTGCCACCGCCGCCGGTGACGTTCGCGCCGTAGTCGTGAGCGGGCGCGGGGAGCGCGCGTTCTCGGCCGGATCGCACGTCGGGGAGTTCGAGAGCCAGCGGGGTCCGGGCGGCAGGGAGCGGCATGAGCTGGAGTCCGGCGTGGCCAGCCGCCTGGCGGACCTGCCGATGCCGACCATCGCCGCGATCGAGGGCAACGCGCTCGGCGGCGGGCTCGAGCTCGCCCTCTGCTGCGACATCCGGATCGCGTCGGAGCGCGCCCGGCTCGGCCTGCCCGAGGTGCGGCTGGCCGTCACACCCGGAGCCGGTGGCACGCAGCGACTGCCACGGGTCGTTGGCGCGGCCCGGGCGCGGGAGCTGATCCTGACCGGCCGGGTCGTCACCGCCGACGAGGCCGAGCGGATCGGCCTCGTCCACGAGGTCGTGGCGGCCGGGGAGGCGAGAGCGCGAGCGGATGCCATCGCGGCGGAGATCGCCGAGCGCGGCCCGCTCGCGGTGCGCGAGGCGAAGCGGCTGATCGGCCTCGCCACCGACCTTGACCTCGACGCCGGCCTGGCGGCCGAGATCGAGGCATCGGAGCGATTGTTCGCCACTGAGGACATGGTCGAAGGCGCCGCCTCGTTCTTCGCCAAACGGGACCCCGACTATCACGGCCGATGAGGCGGCTCCCCCTGCATCCGGAGGTTGATCGTTGACGACCGACGTGGGCCGATTCGGCGTCTTCCTGCCGTCGTACGTCTGGGAGGGCGACGGGCCGGAGCGCGCTCACGGGATCAAGACCTTCGCCCGACAGGTGGAGGAGCTGGGCTTCGATTCGCTGTTCATCACCGATCACCTGCTGGCGGCGAAGCGGTTCTACAGCGTCAACTGGCTCGAGCCACTCACGACGCTGGCGGTGGCCGCCGGGGCGACCGAGCGCGTCCGGCTCGGGACCTCGATCCTCATCATGCCGCTGCGCAACCCGGTCATCCTGGCCAAGGAGCTGGCGACGCTCCAGTTCCTGTCCGACAACCGGGTCATCCTTGGCGCCGGCGTCGGCTGGAACGAGGTCGAGTACGAGGCGGTCGGCGTGCACAAGCCAGAGCGCGGCAAGCGCACCGACGAGATGCTCGAGATCATGATGCCGCTGCTCGAAGGCGAGACCGTGAGCTACCACGGTACGTTCTACGACGTCGACGACGTGTTCATCGAGCCGCGGACGACGCAGCGGCCGCTGCTCTGGATCGGCGGGGGATCGCAGCTCGCGGACCCGAAGTCGCCTGACGTGCCGCGGTTCGTCGGATCGGTCAAGGCGCGGACCGTGAAGGCCGATGGCTGGATCCCGCGGCCGACGTGCCCGCCGCCGGACATCGCCCGCGACTGGCAGGAGCTCCAGACCGCCATCCGCGAGGCCGGCCGCGATCCGTCGGACTGCCTGGTCGCGCACGAGAACTTCCTGCACCTGGTCATGACCGACGACCCGCTGAAGGCGCGGGAGGAGCAGCACCGGGCGTTCCTCAAGGTCATGAGCAGCGAACGCGGACCGGACTACCTCGAGACGGTCTATCTCTTCGGGACCCCTGCCGAGATCGTCGCCTCGCTCCAGGCACGGGTGGATGCCGGCGTGGAGTACTTCGTCCTGCACACGATGACCCCCGACCCCGGCCAGCTCCAGCTGTGGGTCCACGAGATCATCCCCAGCGTGGCGTTCCCGGACACGGCCGGGCCGGTCCGCCGTCCGCCGACTCCCTGGCAATGACCCGCCGGGTCGGCCTGATCGGCAAGCCCCTGAAGCGGCGGCACTCGCCGGTCATGCATGACGCGGCGTTCGACGCGGCGGGGATCGACGCCCGCTACGTCCTGCTCGAGCTCGAGCCCGAGGCGGTCGAGGCCGCCGTGCGCGACGCGCGCGGACCGGACTGGCTCGGGCTCGGCGTGACGGCGCCGTACAAGCGCGTTGTCGCGGACCTGGTCGACGAGGTGGAGGCCGATGCGGCCACCATCGGCGCCGTCAACAACGTCGTCCGGACCGACGACGGGCGTCTGGTCGGCATCAACACCGACGCGCCGGGGTTCCAGGCCGGCGTCGAGCTCGTGATGGGCGGTTCACTGGCCGGCGCCGAGGTCGTCGTCGCCGGGGCGGGCGGCGCCGCGCATGCGGTGGTCTTCGCCTGTCTTCGAGCGGGAGCGCGGCGGGTCACCGTCGGGAATCGGACGGCCGCGACGGCGACCGCGCTGGTCGAGCGCTTCGCCGGCGTCGGGGCCGGGGAACGGGCGGCGGTCGCGCTGGCCGACGCCGCGTTCGAGACGGCCCTGCGGTCCGCGGACCTGGCGGTCAATGCGACCACCGTCGGGATGCTCGACCCGGGCGTGACCATCCCGGTGGACCTGCTGCCGGCGTCGGCGACCGTGTTCGACCTCGTCTACGTGCCGCCCGAGACGCCGCTCTTCCGGGCGGCCCGGGCCCGTGGCCTGCGGGCCGCCAACGGGTCCGAGATGCTGATCGCCCAGGCCGCCATCGCGTTCGAGCGCTGGACCGGCGTCGCGGGCATGGCCGGCGTCATGCGCACCGCGGTCGCGCCGCTCCTGGCCGACGCCACGGCGCGTGCCTGACGATGCGCCTCGCCACGATCGTCCGCGATGGGCGCCCATCGGTCGCGGCCGTGCGCGGCGGGCGATGCCTGCCGATCGCGACGGGCGACCCTCGTCTCGACAGCTCGGTCCGGGCGATCGCCGAGAGCGGCCCGGACGGCCTGTCGAGCCTCAGGGCATGGGTCGCGAACCAGCCCGACCGGAAGTACTGCTCGCTGGACGACGTCGAGATCGGGCCGGCCGTCTCGGATCCGGGAGCGATCTACACGGTCGGCCTCAACTACCGGGCGCCGGGGGAGCCTGACGTCGGCGGTCCGGTCCGCCCACTCATCTACGGCAAGGCGCCGACCTCGGTGGCGGGGCCCGGCGCGATCCTGACCTGGGACCGGGCATTGACCGCGAACGTCGACCCGGAGTGCGAGCTCGGGGTCGTGATCGGCGCCGAGGCGACCGGGGTCCCGGCGGAGGACGCCATGGAGCACGTGTTCGGCTACACCTGCGTCAACGACATCTCGTCACGGGACGCCTGGCTCGACGGCGACCAGTGGCTGCTTGGCAAGTCGATGCCGGGCTTCTGCCCGGTCGGACCGTGGGTCGTGACCCGCGACGAGATCGACCCGGACGATCTCGGGCTCGGCTGCCGGATCAACGGGATCGCAATCCAGGACGGCCGCACGTCGCACATGCGAACCACGATCGCCGAGCTGATCGCCTACCTCAGCCGCCACCTGACGCTGCGCCCCGGGGATCTCATCGCCACCGGCACGCCCCCGAGGCGCGACGGGCCGCCCGGTCTGGATCGCCATCTCGAGCCCGGCGACGTGGTGACCGTCTGGATCGAGCGCGTCGGCCAGCTCACGACCACGATCGCCTGAGGCAAGGCAAGGAGGAAAGCGATGAAACCGCCGACCGTGTTCCTCGGCGAGATGACCAACCCCGAGGTCGAGGCATTCCTCAAGGACCATCAGACCGTGATCGTGCCGACGGGTTCGACGGAGCAGCACGGACCGCACGGACCACTCCTGACCGATGTCCTCGTCCCGCAGGAGGTGGCTCGCCGCATCGCGTCCCGGGTGGGTGCCGCGATCGCCCCGTCGATCAACTTCGGCCTCTCGTATCCGCACGTCGGGTTCACCGGGGTCGTCCAGCTCCGGATCGCCACGTTCATGGCGCTCATCGAGGACCTGTGCGTCTCGCTCGCGACGGTCGGGTTCACTCGGATCGTCTTCCTGAACGGCCACTACGACAACACCTATGCGATCGCCTACGCCTGCGCGACGGCAGCCGAGCGGCTGCCGGCCGGCACCCGCGCCTTTCCGGTCAACTACTGGGACGGCATGACGGCCGCCGAAGCGTCCGAGTACTTCGGTCCGTCGACCGGACTGCATGCGAACCGGGCCGAGACGTCGGCCGTGCTCGCGATCGACCCGGCGCTCGTGGACCTGGATCGGGCCAACGCCGAGATGCCGCCATTCCCCGAGGTCACCAGTCCGGCGGGGGTGCACACGGCGTTCTTCTTCTCGGCGCCGGGTTCGGTCCATCGCGCGACGCATTCCGGGACCTGGGGCGACGCCCGCGAGGCCTCGGTCGAGTACGGCGAGCGCTACCTCGAGGTCGTGGCCGCGGGGACGATCCGCATGCTCGACGACATCGAGCGGACGTTCGAGGCCATGCCGCCGCGCTGAACCAGCGCGCCGACGGCTTCAGCGGTCGGCGTCGTACCAGCTGCCGCCGCGCATGACCCTGAGCACTCGGAGCTCGTCGTCGAGCTCGACCAGATCGGCGCGCTGACCCGGCGCAATGCGGCCACGGTCCGAGATGCCGAGCAGGGCGAGCGGGTTTCGCACGGCGGCGGCGACGGCAGCGGGCAGCGGGACGCCGGACACGACCAGGTTCCGGACCGCCGTGTCGAGGGCGATCACGGATCCGGCCAACGTGGCCGTCCCGGCCAGGGTGGCGCGCTGTCCCCGGACCTCCACCTCGAGGCCGCCGACCCGTCCCCGTCCATCGCCCGTCCCGGCGATCGCCAGGGCATCGCTGACCAGCAGGAGCCGGTCGGGCGGCTTCGCTCGGGTGATGAGCGGCCAGAGCGCGGGGTCGACGTGGACACCGTCGGCGATGAGCTCGACATAGACGGCGTCGTCGAGCAGCGCGGCGAGGGCGAGGCCGGGTGCCCGGTGATCGAGGCCGCTCATCGCATTGAACAGATGCGTCGTCGACGTCGCTCCGGCGGCGTAGCCGGCGCGCGCCTCCTCGAACGTCGCCGCCGAATGGCCGAGCGAGGTCGCGACGTCCCGCTCCCGGAGCCAGCCGATGAGATCGGTGGCGCCGGGCAGCTCCGGGGCGATCGTGAGCAGCCGGAGTCCGTCGACGAGCACCTCGAGCGTCGGACGCGGAACGCCGGCCGGGACCTGCAGGTGGGTCGCGTCGTGAGCGCCGCGGCGGGCCGGCGCCAGGAACGGACCCTCGAGGTTGAACCCGAGCGGCTCGGCGCCATCGGCCGGAGCGTCCGGCCGCCAGGCCCTGACCCGTTCGGCGAAGGCGGCGAGCTCGTCGAGGGGCGCGGTCACGGCGGTCGGCAGGAATGAGGTCACGCCGCGGCACAGCAGCCGCCGGGCCATGCCATCGAGCGCGGCGCGATCGCCCATCGCGTCGTGGCCGCCCCAGCCGTGGACATGGACGTCGACGAACCCCGGGGCGAGATACGGACCAGCCTCGTCTGCCTCGGCATCGACGACGACCGCCACGATCCGGCCGTCCTCGATCACGATCCGGCCGGCCGCGACCCGATCGTCGAGGACCAGCCGACCGCTGGCGATGCTCGCCGGCCCGGCCGTCAAGGTTCGGCCATCTGTGCGCCATGGATGGCGGCCCCGATCGCGCCGGCCCACGTCCCGAGCTCGGCGGTCACGATCTCGACCGCCTCGAGCGAGGTCGTGCGGACCCGTCGTCGCAGCTCATCGCGGATTGGCCCGAGCAGGAGGTCGCCGGCCGCCGCGATCCCGCCCCCGATGACGACCCGGTCCGGCGAGATCACCACGATCATGTTGGCGATCCCGATCCCGAGATAGCGGGCGATCTGGGCCAGACCGTCGATCGCCCGGGCGTCGCCCGCCCGGGCCGCCGCGATCGCCTCCTCGACCGTCGCCGTCCCGCAGACGGCGACGATCTGGTCAGCCCGCGCAAAGGCCTCGAGGCAGCCGCGGTTCCCGCAGCCGCACCAGGGTCCGTCGGGCTCGATCGTCTGATGGCCGATCTCGCCGGCCGTCCCGTCGTGGCCCTGGTGGACCCGGCCGTCCACCGCGATCACGCCGCCGACGCCGGTTCCAAGGGTCAGGCCGATCATCGAGGAGGCGCCCCGCCCGGCCCCGAGCCGCAGCTCGGCGAGGCCGAACGCCCGCGCGTCGTTGATCAGGACGACCGGCAGTCCCAGGGCCGCGCCGACCGGACCGGCCACCGGACGATCGGCCCAGTCCCCCGGGATGTTGACGAGGAAGCGGGTCGTGCCGGCGGCCGGGTCGTACAGGCCGGGCACGCCGATCCCGACCGTGGCCAGCGGGCCCCACGCCTTGTTCGCGTCGGTCGCAACCTCGGCGAGTTGGCCGACGACGGATCCGGGGACCAGGTCGGGATCGGCGACCAGGCGCGTCGGCACCTGCTCGCGAGTTTCGATCGCCCACTCGCGGGAATCGTGCTCGAGCACGGTCCACTTGAGGTTCGTGGCGCCGAGGTCAAGACCCAGGTGGCGGGTCGTCGCCGATGTCATCGGTGGTCCGCTCCGCCGCGTTCTCAGCTCTCGGCAGTCACGCGCGTGTAGGCGGCGGCGACAGCCACGATGATCGAACCGAACAGGACCTGCTTGACAGCCTCGGGGAACCCGAGCGTCGCCAGCAGCGACTCCACGACGGTCAGGATCAGCGCTCCGACGATCGTCCCGCCGTAGCCGCCGCGACCGCCCATGATCGAGGTCCCGCCGATGACCGCCGCGGCCACTGAGGGGAGGACGTAGATGTCGGCCAGCGTCACGGCCGCCACGTTCGTGAAGCCCGAGATCAGGATCCCGGCGGTCGCTGCGAGCGCGGCGCAGATGATGTAGAGGACGATCAGGACCTGCCAGGCCCGGGCGCCGGACAGCCGCGCCGCGATCGGGTTGTCGCCGATGGCGAACAGGAGCCGGCCGTACCCGGTGCGGCGCAGGCCGAGCAGGATCGCCGCCGCGAGCGGGATGAACACGATCAGGCTGTACGGCAGGACCGACCCGAGCGTGGCCGAGCCGATGGACCGCACGATGTCAGGGACGCCGGACGACGTCTTCACGATGACCAGCTGGAAGGCGTTTGCGAAGCCGAACACGACGAGGCTCATTGCCAGGGTCATGATCAGGGGGTGCACACGGAAGACGCCCACGCCTATGCCGGTGAGCAGCCCAGCGCCCATCGCGAGCCCGAACGCGATCAGCAGCGCGGCCGGCGTCCCGATGTCCGGGGCGAGGGCGGCGAGGACGAACCCGGCCATCGAGGCGACCGCGCCGACGGACAGATCGATCCCGCCCGTGAGCATCGCCAGGGTCTGGCAGCCGGCGAGGATCGCCAACGGGATCGCGGCGCGAACCGTGATCCCGATGAACGCCGGTCCGATGCTCCTGGGACTGGCCGCCGCGAATACGATGATCAGGATGACGAGCAGCCCCGTGAGCGGGACGATCGGCCGGTCGCGGAACAGCCGGCGCCATGCGTCGGCGGTCAGCCAATCGTTGCGGGAGTCGGCAGTGGGCGTGGCGGAGGTCATCGGCGGCCTCGCCGCAGCTGGGTGATGCTGCCCAGCATGACCACCGCGATCAGGATGGCCCCCTGGAGGATCGTCGCGAGGTTCGGGTTGACGCCGAGGAACGTGATGTCCGTCTGCATCAGGGCGAGGATCATCACGGCGATGATCGGGCCGACGACGCCGCCCCGACCGCCCGCGAGGCTGACGCCGCCGAGGACAACTGCGGCGACGCTCATCAGCGTGTAGCCGCCCTGGAGCGGCGTGCCGCTGCCGGTACTGGCGGTCAGCGCCAGCCCACCGAGCGCCGCGAACAGCCCGGTGAGCATGTAGGCGATCACCTTCGTGCGACCGACCGACACGCCGCTCCGGAAGGCCGCCAACTGGCTGCTGCCCACGGCGTAGATCGCGAGCCCTAGGCGCGAGCGACGGACCGGGATCCAGACCAGCCCGACAACCACGAGCAGCACGACCGCGGGCTTCGGGATCCACTCGATGAACATGAAGCCCTTGGCCAGGTCCTTGAGCCAGACCGATGCGGCGCCACCAGGACCGCTGAGCACTAGGAGGGCGAAGCCGCCCCAGACGAATGACATGGCTAGGGTGACGACGATGTCGGGCACCCGGGTGAGAACGACGAGACCGCCGTTGACCGCGCCGAGCACGATGCCCAGGGTCAGGACGCCGATGACGACGGCGACGCCGACATCCTCCGGCTGGCCGCGCATCTGGGAGGCGGCGACGACATTCGTGAGCGCCATCATCGCCCCGATCGACAGGTCGATGCCGCCCGCGATCACCACGATCGCCTGGGCCACGGCCGCGAGCGCGAGCGGGAGCACGGAGATCGCCAGGCCCTGGATCCCGCTGACCCCGTAGCTGGACTGGATCAGCTTCGTGAACCCGAGCACGAGCACGAAGAGGCCGACCAGGCCCAGCGTCCAGGTGTTGCGACGCACCGATGCGGTGACGCCTACGACCAGCCGGTTCCGGTCGCGGCCGGCCGGGGCGGCGACGGCGGTCATTGCGCACCTCGCTGGTCGTTCCCGGCATCCCCCCGGCCGTCGGGGATCGGCCGGGGGGCCGGGTCCGGCTCGCTCGTGACCGACGGCGCGTCCGCGAGTGTCTCGGCGACGGCGAGCTCCGGGATCATGGCGTCCGACCGGAGGTTGTAGGCGGCGCGCAGCAGGGCGGGTTCGTCGGCGTCGGGTCCCGGGATCTCCGCGACGACCCGGCCGCCAAAGATCACGATCGCCCGGTCGCAGACGAGCTCGACCTCCTTGAGCTCCGAGGTGTAGAGGAGCACGGCCGCGCCGGCCTCGGCGAGGTCGCGCAGGAGGACGTAGATCTGCTGCTTGGTGCGGATGTCGATGCCGCGGGTGGGGTCGAAGCAGAGCATCGTCTGGACGCCACCCGCGACCCATCGGGCGATCGTGACCTTCTGCTGGTTCCCGCCGGACAGTCGCCGCACCTCCCGGCCGGCCCGGGCATCGATCTGCAGCGTGTCGATCGACGAGTCGACACGGCGCTTCTCCCTCACGAGGTCGATCGGTCCCCAGCGGCGGATCGCCGTGGTCGAGGGGAGCGCGATGTTCTCGCGCACGGATCGCTGCATGAGCAACGCGTCCGCTCGATCCGCTGCCACGTAGACGACGCCGGCCCGGATCGCGTCGGCCGGATGACGGAACGTAACCGTCGAGCCGTCGACGAGGATCTCGCCGCCGCTCGGGCGCTCCGCGCCGGCCAGGATGTCGAACAGCTCGTCCTGGCCCTGGCCTTCGAGCGCGACGACCCCGAGGACCTCGCGCGGGTGGAGCTGGAACGTCACGTCCTGGAGCTTGGGCAGATCCGCCAGGCCCCGCACCTCCAGCCGGGGCGTCGTGTCGGAGCTCGATGACGCGGTCCGCTCCGCCACGGCCGGGAGCTCGCGGGCGATGTTGCCCAGCATGAGCTCGACGATCCGGTCTTCCGCCCCCTCGGTGACGTCCACGACACCGACGGTCTCGCCTTCGCGCAGAACCGTCGCCCGGTCGCACACGGCCGCGATCTCGATCAGCCGGTGGGAGATGAAGATGACCGACCGCTCACCACCGCGCTGACGGCCGATGACCTCGAGCACGCGTTCGGTGAAGTTCGCCGGCAGGGCCGCTGTCATCTCGTCCAGCATGAGCACGTCCGGCTCGATGGCGAGGGCCCGGGCGAGATCGATGATCCGCAGCGACGCCAGCGGCAGGCGGCGGGCGATATCGGACAGGTCGAGCTCGTTGAGGCCCAGCTCTCCGAGCCAATGCCGAAAGGGCTCGATCGGCGTGTCGGTGAGACGCAAGTTGGATCGGATGTCCAGGTCCGGGATCAGGGCGGGCTCCTGGTACACCGAGACGAGGCCGGTCCGCCGCGCCTCGGCCGGGGAATGGACGGTGCGTTGGTGCCCGCGGATCTCGAGCGTTCCCGCATCGGGCCGAACGGCACCGGTGAGGATCTTGACCAGCGTGCTCTTGCCGGCGCCATTGGCCCCCATGAGCGCATGGACCTCACCGGGGCGGACGGCGAGGGACGCAGACTTGAGGGCGACGACGGCCCCATAGGACTTGGAGATGCCGGTCGCCTCGAGCAGCAGGTCGGTGGCGGTAACGGTCATGTCTCTCGCATAACGCACGGGAGATGCCGGATGGCCGGCATCTCCCGCTGGTGACGTGGTCGCCCGGCGAGGCTACTCGCCGGGCCCCTTGCAGGCCTTCATCTGGTCGAACGTGTAGGTCGTCCACGGGTCGACCTTCCAGCTGACCGGCCAGAGGTTGTCGAGGTTGGGGTTGTAGATCTCCTCCAGCTTCGCCTTGCCGGCGTCGCTGGCGTTGTCGTACGCCTCGGGTGTGGGCAGGAAGACACCAGGGATCTGGATGTCCTTGCCCGTCGAGTCCTTCCGCGTTACGTTCGTCGTCTGGATCGTCTCGCCGTTGAGGACCTTGAGCGCCAGGGTGATACCTGCGCCACCGACGGCGGCCGGGTTGTACACCGCGATGCCCTTGAGCCCTTCATGCTGGCCGTCCTTGTTCAGGAGGTAGCCGACGAAGGCCTTGAGGTCGGCGCCGACGATCGGCACGTACGGCTTGCCCGCGGCCTTGATCGCGTCCACGACCTGGGAGTCCATGCCCGACGTCCAGATGCCCTGGACGTTGTCGTACTGGCCGCTCTGGATGAACTGGTTGATCAGGTTGGTCGTGGTGGTCGGGTCCCACTTGGTGTTGACGCCGTTGTTGTCCGGGAGCAGCTTGATGCCCGGGTTCTCTGCGAGGGCCTTCATGACGCCCTCATGGCGGTCTGCATCAGCCGGGTGACCGACGAGGCCGCGCATGTAGTAGACGTTGCCCTTGCCACCAAGCTGCTTGAACAGCCAGCTGGCGCCGACGTACCCGTAGCCGACCTGGTCGTTCGACAGGTTGGTCGTCTCCGGGTCGGTGACGTATGCGTCGATCGCGATGGTCTTGATGCCCTTCGCCTGCGCCTCGTCGAGGGCGGGGTTGAGGGCCTCCGAGTTGATCGGATTGAAGACGATCGCGTTGACATTCTTGGCGATGAGGTCGCGGATCTGCTGGAGCTGCGGGTAGGTCTCTTCCTTCTGGTGGATCCAGGTGCCGCTGGAGACCTGGCCCGAGACGAGCGCCTGCGCCTTGGCGGTGCAGAGCTGCTCCTCGCGGAAGCCGTTGCCGATCCCGAAGCTGTTCGAGAACCCGATCGTGTACTGCTTGGCGGCTGCCGAGGCCGGAGCCGAGGCCGCCGGCACAGAGGCCGCGGTGGTGGGCGCCGTGGTGGGCGCCGTCGTGGGTGCGCTCGACGCACCCGTGCTCGAGCAGGCCGACACGACGATCGCGACGGCCGCCAGGCCGCTCAGCAATCTCGTGCGGGTCGATCCCTTGAACATTCCTCTTCCTCCTCTAACCTGCGACGGGCCGATCTGGTCGCGTCGCCGAACGGATTGGCCCCGGTAGGGGGGAGCCTATCGATTCGATCTCGTCCTCGCACCTCCTGCGCGCGATGCCCTTGACCATCACCCCTCCTCAGCAATGGCGTGAGCGATGCGGCGCGCGTGTTCCCGATAGGCATCGTGGAACAGCTGTCGCGAGCGATCGGCGCCTACGACCGAGGCTCGGGTGATGACGGGCGGCATCGCCCCGCGCTCGACGAGCAGCTGGGCGGTTCGTACCTTGATCGAGTTGACAATAGCGACCGCGGCGAGGGTCGAGCCGGGTCCGACGGGCGTGTCGAGCCCGTCGATCTCGACCAGGGCATCGGCCGGCGGCGTACAGAGGTCGATGACGAGGTCCGCCTCGTCGAGCAGGCGGCTCCCGACGGCCGGGCTCGGGTCGTCCGACATCGACTGCTCGACGGACGTGACGGCAATCACCTTGATCCCGCGCCGCCTGGCGCCGCGCGCCATCTCGACCGGGACCGCCGACAGGCCGCTGGCCGAGAAGACGACCATCACGTCACTCGGGCCGAACACGAAGTTGGCGAGGATGACCTCGGCCAGACCCGGGGTACGCTCGATGAACATCGCCTGGCGCTGGCCGTTCGCGCCGACCACCTGGGAGTGGAAGGTCATCGACAGCTCGACGATCGGGTTGAAGCCTGGGTACGAGCCGTAGCGGGGGAACATCTCCTCGACGGGGATCCGCGAGTGGCCGGTCCCGAACAGGTGGACCAGGCCTCCACCGGCGATCGCGTCCGCGGACCAGGCGCTCGCCGTTTCGATCGCCCCGGCCTGCGTCTCGCCCAACCGGGCGAGCAGCCGCTGGGCCTCCACCAGCCAGTCCAGCGCGCGCTCGTTGGCGACCGGGGCCATCACGCCGTCATCAGTAGTCGCCGTGCTGCGCACCGGCGACGCCGGCCGCCGAGCCGACCCCGGGCGCGGGCTCCAGACCCGCCTTGCGGGCCCGGAAGTCATCGAGGATCGTCTTGGTGGCGGTGGCGCCGACCCGGGTGACCCCGAGCTCCATGACCGCCAGCAGCGCATCGAGGGTCCGGACGCCGCCGGCCGCCTTGACCTGGACCCGGGGCGAGACCGATCGGCGCATGAGGACGAGGTCCTCGTGGGTGGCCCCGCCTGGCGCAAAACCGGTCGAGGTCTTGACGAAGTCGGCCCCGGCGGCTTCGGTCAGGCGCGAGCCACGGACCTTCTCGTCGTCGGTCAGGTAGGCGTTCTCGAGGATGACCTTGACCAGCGCGCCGGCCGCGTGGCCGACCTCGACCACGGCCGCAATGTCGGCCTGGACGTCGGCGTCACGGCCGGACTTCAGCGCTCCGATCTGGATGACCATGTCGAGCTCGACGGCGCCGTCGGCCAGCGCCCGACGCGCCTCGGCGACCTTCGTCGCAGTGAGCTGGCTGCCGTGCGGGAAGCCGATGACGGTCCCGACGGCGACGTCGCTGCCGTTGAGGATCGCCCCGGCCCGAACCACGTCGACCGGCCGGACGCAGACCGACGCGACGTCGTACTCGAGCGCCAGGCGGCAGCCGTCCTCGACGAATGCGTCGTCGAGCTCCGGCCGGAGGAGCGAGTGGTCGATCGTCTTGGCGACGTCGCGATAGGTCAGCGTCTCGACCGAGAGGGCCATCGGACTCACTTGCAGTACGGACGGAGGACGTCGCGGGCCAGCAGGAACCCGCGCTTGACGAGCTCATCGGTCTTCTCGAAGCCGCGATCCTCGTGCTCGATGATGGCATCGCCGTCGTACTCGGCTCGGTAGAGGGCGGAGAAGATCACGCCCCAGTCGACCTCGCCCAGGCCGGGCAGGCGGGGGACCTGCCAGCCGATCCCGGCCGAGAGCGTGCCGCGCTCGTAGAGGCCGTCCCGGTCGATCATCAGGTCCTTGGCCTGGAAGTGCAGGATGTGCGGCCCGAACTCGCGGATGAACCGCTCCTGGTCGATCATCAGCCAGACGAGGTGCGATGGGTCGAAGTTGAGCCCGATCGTCCCGCCCCACTGCTCGATGATCCGGCGCCAGATGTATGGCGACCAGGCGATGTTATGGCCCGCCGGCCACTCGTCCTTGCTGAAGATCATCGGGCAGTTCTCGATGGTCAGCTTCACGCCGTTGTCCTGGGCGTGGCGGACGATCTCGGGCCAGATCTCCAGCGCCCGCTGCCAGTTGTCGTCCTGGGTCCTGGCCGCGTCGCCGCCCATGAACGTGTTGACGAGCGGGACTCCCATCCGTCCGGCGGCGACGATCACCGCCCGAAGGTGGCCGATGACCTCGGCGCGATGAGCGGGATCGGGGTGGAGCGGGTTCGGGTAGTAGCCGAGCCCGGAGATGTGCAGCCCCTTTGCCTCGATCTCCGCACGCAGGTCGACGGCCTGGCTCGGGGACAGGTTGGCGACGTCGATGTGCGACGTGCCGGCGTAGCGGCGGGTCGGCCCGGCGGTCCTCGGCCAGCAGGCGATCTCGATGCTCTCGAACCCGTTGGCCGCCGTCCACTCGACGACCTCGGCGAGCGGCGTTTCGGGAAACGGAGCGGTCAGCAGGCCAAGCCTCATCGCGCACCGCTCTCCACGGCCGACGTCGGCGACTGGGGGCCTGCTCCCGTCGCCGACCGATCCACCTCGACCCAGCGGCCGTCTCGGGCGCTCGCCGCGACCGCATCGAGGACGAGCATCTCGTCGTGCCCATCGGCGAACGTGGCGTACGGTGGCCGAGTCGCCGGCCGGCCGGCGATGACGTCGCCGTAGATCGCCCGGAAGAGCGCCCCGAACGTGTCGCCGAAGCCTTCGACGTGGCCGCCCGGGAGCGCGGCGGCGGCTCGCCCGGCGGCGCCCATCAGGGCCGGGTTGCGGATCAGGATCTCGTTCGGTTCGTCGCGATGGCCGAACCACAGCTGGTCGGGCTGCTCCGAGTCCCAGGCGGCGGCGGCCCGCGATCCGTCGATCTCGTACCGGAGGGAGTTCTTCCGGCCGGGGCTGATCTGCGAGATCGCGAGCGAGCCGCGGGCGCCGTTCTCGAAGCGCAAGAGGATGGTGGCGACGTCCTCCGTCTGCATCGGCCGCTCGACCGTGTCGGTCGAGCGCTCGGTCGAGAACGTCTCGACCGGACCGCGCGGCTCACGCCGGAGGGGCACGAACGTGGCCAGATCGGCCATGACCGACACGATCCGCTGGCCGGTGATCGTCGTCATCAGGTCCAGCCAGTGCGACCCGATGTCGCCGACCGCCCGGAGCGAGCCGCCCTGGCCGGGCTCGAGCCGCCAGTTCCAGTCGCTCTCGTGGAACAGCCAATCCTGGAAGTAGTGACCCGTGACGAAGCGGATCTCGCCGAGGCCGCCGGTCTCGACCACCTCGCGGAGATGCTGGTTGAGTGGATAGAACCGGATGTTGTAGTTGACCGCGGCGACCTTGCCGCTGGCGGCCGCCTCCTGGACCAGCCCCGCCGACTGCGCGGCGGTCATCGCCAGCGGCTTCTCGCAGACGACATGGCGACCCGCGGCCAGGACTGCCGAGGCCTGCGGCACGTGGAGATGGTTCGGGCTGGTCACGTGGACGACATCCACCGCTGGATCCGCCAGCAACGCCTCGAGGCTGTCGTAGGCCTTGGGAACCCCCAGGGCGATGGCCCGGGCGGAACCGCGCTCCGGCGTGCTGCCGAGGACGCCTCGGACCTGGACCCCGATCCGACGCAGCGCTTCCACGTGGACGGTCCCGATGAAACCGGTGCCGATGACGGCTGCGCCGACCTGAGCCAACCTCATGCCCGGTGTATCTCCTCCATCCGGGGCGGGGCGGATCGTCAATCATCCCGAGAGCCATGGGATCGTAGTGACGCGGCCACGACCCGGTCAAGCGCCGGTTTCGATCCCGTCGCGGATCGGCTCTTCTCAAGGGGGGCGCGCCCTCAGCCGCCGGCCACGATCCGGTCGGTGAAGTCGCCGGAGGCCGGGTCCTTGAGGATGAGCTTCAGGCGGCCGTCCGGCAGGAGCTCGCGCTTGATCACGACCTGGCCCTCGTACGACTCCGGTGAGCTCGCCAGCCGGGCGGTGGTCCCGCCGCGCCACTCGAGCTCGACCGGCTCCCAGCCATCCCGCCGGGCCGAGCGGTAGGCGGCATCCATGATGGCGTTCACAACATATCCGTCGTAGAACGTCTCCTGGGGCGACCGTCCCGCATCGATCGCCGAGAACATGTCGCTGAACATGTCGACGTAGCCGAGCTCACTGACCTCGTCGCCGACCGGGAACAGCCAGCCGGCCGCCGTCTCGGCCTTCTCGGCAACGTAGCCGCCGGTACCGCCGCCGGCGCTGAACATCTCGAAGCCGGTCCGCAGGAAGTGGTTCAGCCAGATGGTGCCGTGGGTGCCGGCGATCTCGTCCCGCAGGTCCATCCCGCCGCGGAACGTCCAGCTGACCTCGAACTGTCCGACGGCACCCGACTCGAACCGGATCAGCGCGATCGCGTTGTCCTCGTCCGAGATCGGGTGGACGAGCGTGTCGGTGTGGCACATGACGTCGACCGGCCGGTTCCCCTTGCCGACGAAGTTGCGGATGATCTCGATGCAATGGCAGCCGAGGTCGATGATCGCGCCACCGCCGGTCAGTCGGCCGTCCCAGAACCAGGCGGAGTGAGGACCCGGGTGGGTCTCCCGTGAGCGGACCCAGGTCACGTCGCCGATCGCTCCGGCGCGGACGGACTTGACCGCCTTGAGCGACTTCGGGGTGTAGCACAGGTCCTCGAGGTAGCCGCCGAAGACCCCGGCCGTCTCGACCGCGTCGAGCATCCGGCGGGCTTCCTCCGCGGTCCGGCCGAGGGGCTTGGTGCAGAGGACGGCCTTGCCTGCCTTGGCGGCCAGGCTCACCGCCTCCTCGTGCAGGTAGTTCGGCAGGCCCACGACGACAACGTCCGTGGCGGCGTGGTTGATGGCCGCCGCGAGATCGGTTGTGTGCTCGGGGATCCCCCAGCGCTGGCTGAACGCCGCCCCGCGCTCCGCCGTCCGCGAGAAGACGACCTGGACATGGTCCCGGCTGCGCTGACCGTGGAGCGTGTTCGTGTAGAAGTCGCCGATGAGGCCGGTGCCGAGCATCGTGATCGCGTGGCCGTCCATGATCCCTCCTTGTCCGACGTGGTCGGGCACGCCGTTCTGGCGATCGACCGGTCAGCCCAGGCCGCGCCGACCGAGGACGAGGTCGCGACCGGCGACCATCGCCCGCAGCTTCGGTACGGCCAGCCCGCGGGCGGTCTGGCTGAAGCCGCAGTCGGGGACGAGCGTGAGGCGGTCGGGCGGTGCGCCGGTCGCGAGCACGCGGTCGATCCGCTCGGCGACGTCGTCGGCCGTCTCGACGTACGAGTTCTTCACGTCGATCACGCCGACCGCCACGTCTCGACCGGCGGCGGCCACCTCGGCCGCGATCTCGATCTCGGCGAGCTCGCGATTCGCGAACTCGAGGACGAGCTCATCCACCCGGAAGCCGAGCATCGCGCTCAGGATCGGGCGGTAGCTGCGCCGCGCCAGCGGCCGGCCGAGGTAGTTCCCGAAGCACAGGTGCGCCCCGAGCCGGACCCGCCCGACGGCGGGCTCGATCGCCGCGTTGAGCAGGTCGGCGAAGTCGGCACCCGCGTCGGGATGGATCGCCGGTGACGGCTCGTCGACCTGGATGATCGACGCGCCGGCGGCGACCAGGGCGCGGAGCTCCGCCTGGAGCAGGGGCACGAAGGCTTCGGCGGCGGCGATCCGGTCCCGGTAGACCTCGCCCGCTCCGACGAGGAGGCGGCCGGACAGGGTGTAGGGCCCGGGAAGCGTCACCTTGACCGGGCGAGTGGCCCGAGCGGCCGCATAGCGGTACTCGGCGACGACACCGAGGCCGTCCGGAGCCGCGATCGGGGCGCTGACCTCGAGCCGGTGCTGCTGATCGTGGCCGCCCGGCCCCAGCCGGCGAGGAGGCGGCAGCGGCCGGACACCCGTCACGTGGCGATAGAACTCGGCGGTGAAGAACCCGGCTCGGCGCATCTCGCCGTCCGAGACGACCTCGACGCCGGCCTCCTCCTGGTCGCGGATCGCGACGTCGACCGCGTCGTCGAGCATCTCGGCCAGATCGACCGGGCCGAATTCGCCCCGCTCCGCGGCGTCGAGGCCGGCGACGAACCACGACGGCCGGGCATGGGATCCGACGACCCCGGTGAGCAGGCCGCCCGGTCGTTCTCCCGGTCGGATCGGCAGGGTCATCCGTGGCCTCCAACGATCGGTCGGCCCAGCTCATCCTCGTCGGCGAAGGCAAATGCGCGGGCCGGGTTCGCGACGAACAGGGCATCTCTCCGCTGGCGGTCGATCCCCCGATCGGCCATCGCCCGGCTGAACCCATCGAGCAGGTAGGTCAGGCCGGGTCTCCCACCGTACACGCGGTAATAGCCCTGACGGGCGGCGTCCATGCCGAGAACGATCCGGTCTGCCAGACCCTCCTCGATCATCGCCTCGAGCAGGATCAGTGTGCCATTCTCGCCGGCTCCCCAGCGGAAGGCCTGGTCGTACTCGGCGGTCGCGCCGGCCGCCAGGAGCTCACGGTGGTAGCCACGGTCGACGATCTTGTCGACGTGACTCAACGTCAGGTGGCCGGCCGCGACGCCGAGGTCGGTGAGAAGCCTGAGCTGCTCGACCGCGCCTGTCCCGCCCTCGCAGTGGGTGAGGATCGGTACCCCGGTCCGGCGATACGTCTCGGCCGCCGCCGCGAAGATCCTGGCGTCCCTCGTCGACGGACCGTCGAGGCTGCCGGCGACCTTCACGACCCCCGCCCGGAACGGCGTCCGGCGCACGATGGGACCGGAGTAGTCGTTCGCGTCGATCCCCTCCTCGACATCGGCTGTGAACAGGTCGGCCAGGTCCGCATCGTCGATCCGGTTGCTCCAGTGGGACGGGCTGTAGTACCGCTCGTGGTGGAGCCCGGTCGGGGCCACGATGTTGACGCCGGTCAGCCGGCTCAGCTCGGCCAGCTTGACCGCGTTACGGCCGGCGTCGGCCGGCATCGCGTCGACGACGCTGCGCAGGCCGAGGGCAGCCGCCTCGCCGACCTCGATCGCCATCCGCGCAACGTCGGCCAGCAGGAAGTCCGGCTCGAGCTCGACCGGACGACCGCCGTCGATCACGAGGTGCTCGTGCGCGTACGTGATGCCAAGGTCCCCGGCGTCGATGTCGCCGAGGACGGTTCGCACGAATGGCATCGTGACCTCAGGCGGCCGGCACGACGGGGGAGCGAGCGGCCGCGATCACGACGGTCACGGCGGACACGAAGGTCACGGCGGGCCGCCCTCGGCCGACACGACGGACCAGCCCGCATCGACGGCCAGGACCTGGCCGGTGACCGCCCGGGACTCGTCACCGAGCAGGTAGACGGCCGCCTCCGCCACGTCGCCCGCCTCGATGAACCCAGCACTGAGGGGCTGCTTGCGGGCGGCGAAGGCGACGGTCGCCGGGTCGGCCGCAGCCCGGGCTGCCATCGGCGTCGCCGTCAGCCCGGGGGCGATCGTGTTCACCCGGATCCCGTCCCGGGCGTAGGTCGCCGCCATCGCCAGGGACAGCGCATCGATCGCGCCCTTCGCTGCGGCATAGGCGTGGGTTGCGAACAGCTCGGGGGCCGGGTGCCTGGCGAGGACGCTCGAGACCAGGGCAATCGCCCCGCGACCGCCCGACGGCCCGGCGGGCTGGCCGAGCAGCTGCCGGACCACCGCCCCACAGACGAGTGCCTGGCTGCGCAGATTGAGCTCGATGGTCCGATCCCAGCTACCGGGAGTCAGCGTATGGACCGGCCCATCCCCGAACCGACGCCCGCTCCCGCCGGCCACCGACAACAGGCAGTCCAGCCGGCCGAAGGCCCGGACGCACTCGACCACCGCCCGCTCGACGTCGGCCGGGTCGGTCAGCTCTGCCGCGCGATACGCGACCGGGGCACCGGCTGCCTCGACGCGCCTCGCCAGCGCGACAAGGTGCGCCTCGGTCCGCGACGCGACGAACACGGAGGCTCCCTCGGCGGCGAAGCGCACCGCGGCCGCCTCCCCGATCCCGGTCGACCCGGTCACGAAGCACACCTTCCCGGACAACCGGCCGGGCATCAGGCGTGAGCGATGGGCCATGGCTTCACACTATCGCCCCGCGCACGGGCGGAGCAAGCCAACACCGGTCGCGCGGGCCACGGTTCGCCCCCCATTGACGCCGACCGATGGCCCGTCTATGCTCCACTCGTTCCCACCGAGGCCTGCGCTGCGGAGCGATTCCGCGCGAGCCCACGGCCCCGTCCCATCCTCGTTTCGTGAGCCTGCCCATATGCCTTCCATCGGTCCCGACCAGCGCGATCAGCGTGCCCGTAACCGGCGTCCCCGGCGCCGACCGCAGGGTGCGACGCGCCCGCCGGTCAGCGAGTTCGACGAGATGCAGGAGATCGAGGCCGCCCGCGAGCGGAACGACCTCAACATCTCCGATCTCGGCGCGATGTCCGAGAAGGAGCTGCGCGCCGTCGGCCAGGATCTCGAGGTCGAGGCCGAGGTCGGCGTTCGGCGCGAGGACCTCGTCGACCGGATCCTCCAGCGCCAGACCGAGCGAGCCGGCCACGCCTACGCGACCGGGATCCTCGACATCGTCGACGAAGGCTTCGGGTTCATGCGACGCCACGGCCTGCTGCCCAGCCCGGACGACGTCTATGTCTCGTCGAGCCAGGTCCGCCGATTTGGCCTTCGGATCGGCGATCGGGTCTCCGGCGCGGTTCGCGCCCCACGCGAGGCCGAGAAGTACTGGGGCCTCCTCCGGGTCGACTCGGTCAACGGCGTCGATCCGGCCACGGCCGCCCGCCGGCCGCACTTCGGCGACCAGACGCCGATCCACCCGGACGTCCTGCTCAACCTCGAGTCCGACCCGAAGAACCTCAGCCAGCGCCTGATCAACCTCGTCAACCCGATCGGCAAGGGCCAGCGGGCGCTGATCGTCAGCCCGCCGAAGGCCGGCAAGACGATGCTCCTCAAGCACATCGCCAACGGGATCACCACGAACTACCCGGAGATCCTGCTGATGGTCGCGCTCATCGGCGAGCGACCCGAAGAGGTCACCGACATGCGGCGGAGCGTCAAGGGCGAGGTCATCAGCTCGACCTTCGACGAGCCGACCGAGAACCACACCCATGTCGCCGAGATGGCCCTCGAGATCGCCAAGCGCCAGGTCGAGACCGGCCGGGACGTGGTCATCCTGCTCGACTCGATCACCCGGCTCGCGCGGGCCTACAACCTGGCCCTGCCGCCGAGCGGCCGGACCCTGACCGGTGGCCTCGACCCGATCGCCCTCTACCCGCCGAAGCGGTTCTTCGGGGCCGCCCGGAACATCGAGGAGGGCGGCAGCCTGACGATCATCGGGACCTGCCTCGTCGACACCGGCTCGCGGATGGACGACGTGATCTACGAGGAGTTCAAGGGCACCGGCAACTCCGAGCTGATCCTCGATCGGAAGCTGGCCGAGAAGCGGATCTTCCCGGCGATCGACGTCCAGCGCTCGGGCACCCGGCGCGAGGAGCTGCTCCTCGAGGAGGGCACCCTCAAGATGGTCTGGACGATGCGCCGGATGCTGTCCGCGGTCGGCACCAACGAGGGCATCGAGCTGCTCCTCAACCGGCTGTCCAAGACCGACAACAACGCCCAGTTCCTGGCCGGCTTGACGAAGAGCCTCGACCAGTAAGGACGCACAACGGCGGTGCGGCCACGCCCCGTCGAGTTTGCCAGTCCGGACCGGGGCTGCTACGGTTGTGACCGACATCGGGCTACCCCGGCGTACGCCGGATGACCCGCGCGTAAGAGACCCCCAGCTCGATATCGCGCCCCGACCGGACGGCGACCCCCAGGCGCCCAACTCATGCGAAGCCCGTCCGCTCTCCCAGGAGACCGTATTGCAGAACGCGACGGTCAGGGCTCGTGACGCCTTCCGGCGCCTCCGGCCCGACCGCTCCCCGTCGACGTTCCCCGCAGCCACCGCGCTCCGCGCGCGGGCCGTGCTGCTCGGCCGGACGGTCATTTCCCGGATCGACGCTCTCGGCACCCCAGCTGCGCCATCGGTGATCAGCCACGGCGCGCACCGGCTGACCAGGCGTGAGCGCCTCGCACTGCGGCTGGGCCTCACACCGGCCCGCGGCGCGGCGCTCCGGGCCCGCTTTGCCGGGCGCGAGCGCCTCCTCCCGATCGGAGTCGCCCTCCTCGTCCTCGTCGGCTCGCTGAGCGCGATCGCCCTGCCTGCGACGGCCGGAGCGGTCGGCGGAACGAGCGGCGCGGGTGACGCGCCACGCCTCGCGGTGGCCGGCCTCGAGAACGGCGGCGAAGGCTACGACTCCGGGATCGGCGTCGACGGTGCGATCGGTGCGATCGATGCGGCCGGTGCAGCCCGGCTCGACCTGGCCGGCGACGAGGTCCCCGACGCCCCCGAGGGCCCGTACCTGGCGGACGGCACGCTGCTCAAGCCGATCGCCGTCGACACCTCGATCGCCGACGCGTCGGAGTCGCTCCGGACGTACCGGGTCCGGTCGGGCGACACGCTGACCGGCATCGCCCGCCACTTCGGCGTGTCGATGATGACCGTCTGGTGGGCGAACCACCTCAAGTCGAAGGACGACCTCAAGGTCGGCCAGAAGCTCGTGATCCCGCCGGTCGACGGCACCGTCCACATCGTCAAGGCCGGCGAGACGCTGGCCAAGATCGCCGACACCGCCAACGTGTCGGCCGACGACATCGTGTCGTTCAACGGGCTGGCCAGCGACCGGCTCGCGGTCGGCCAGACGCTGATCCTGCCGGGCGGCCACGGCAAGCCCATCCCGACCCCGAAGGCCGCGCCCCACCCGGTCTACTCGAGTGGCGGCGGCGGCAGCGCCCCAGTGCACTACGGCGGCGGCGCGTTCGCCTGGCCGCTGCCCGGCGGGACGATCAGCCAGTACTTCCACTACGGCCATCCGGCGCTGGACATCCAGGCGCCGTACGGCTCGCGGATCATCGCCGCGGCCTCCGGGACGGTCATCTTCGCCGGCTGGAAGAGCAACGGCGGCGGCTACCAGGTCTGGATCGCCCACGGGTCCGGTCTGTACACGACCTACAACCACATGTCCGCGATCACCGTGGGCGTCGGCGAGCACGTCGGCCGGGGCTCGCAGGTCGGTCGGGTCGGCCAGTCCGGCTGGGCCACCGGGCCGCACCTCCACTTCGAGGTCTGGCGGGGCGAGGTCTGGGGCAGCGGCTACCGGGTCAACCCGCTCATCTACCTCTAGCCGGCGCGGGTCGCCCCGGTCCTCCGGGATCCGGTCGGTCGCGGTCCCCGGCTCGAGTGTGGGACGATCCCGCCGATGTTCCTCGACCAGGTCAAGATCCACCTCCGTGCCGGCGACGGCGGCGACGGAGCCGCCAGCTTCCGGCGCGAGGCGCACGTCCCGCGCGGCGGCCCGGATGGTGGCGACGGCGGTCGCGGCGGGTCGATCTACCTGCGCGTCGACCCGGGCGAGACCGAGCTGCGCGACTATCGCCAGCATCGCCACTTCAAGGCCGAGCCCGGCGGCCGGGGCTCGGGCTCGCGGAAGCACGGCAGGGCCGGATCGGACCTGACCCTCGTCGTCCCGCCCGGGACCGCCGTCCGGGACGACGCGTCCGGCGAGCTGCTCGCCGACCTCGTCTCGGTCGAGCAGGTCGCGATGATGGCCCGCGGCGGCCGCGGGGGACTGGGCAACGTCCACTTCGCGACCGCAACCCATCGCACCCCGAGGCATGCCCAGAAGGGCGAGCCGGGCGAGGAGCGCTGGATCCGGCTCGAGCTGCGGCTGATCGCCGACGTCGGCCTCGTCGGCCTGCCGAACGCCGGCAAGTCGACCCTCCTGGCGGCGCTGACAGCGGCACGCCCGAAGATCGCCGCCTATCCGTTCACGACGCTCGAGCCGAACCTCGGCGTGCTCGATCTCGGCGACGAGGACGAGCGCCGGCCGACGATTGCCGACGTCCCCGGCCTGATCGAGGGGGCGAGCCTGGGGGCGGGCCTCGGCCATGCGTTCCTGCGCCACGTCGAGCGGACCCGGATCCTCGTCCACGTCGTCGACGGCTCCGATCGCGATCCCGAGTGGGCGCACGGCGTGATCCGCGACGAGCTCGAGGCCCACGATCCGGCCCTGCTCGCGAAGCCGATGATCGTCGCGTTCAACAAGATCGACCGACCCGCGGCCGAGGCCGCCTGGCCCGCCTTCCGCGACGCCCGCCGCCGCGACGGCCTGCCGTGCGTCGCGATCTCGGCCGCGACCGGCACCGGCATCCCGGAGCTGCGGGCGCTCCTGGCCGACCGGCTCCCCGACGCCGCCGAGCTCGGCCAGCCCGTCGAACCGGCCGGTGTGGTCGTCCATCGGATCGAATCGCTCGGCGACGGGTTCGTCGTGGAGCAGGAGCCGGACGGGGCATTCAGGGTGAAGGGCCGCCGGATCGAGCGGATCGCGGCCCAGACCGACTTCGGCGTCGACGAGTCGGCCGACCGGTTCCAGCGCGACCTGGCCCGGCTCGGCGTCGACGGCGAGCTCCGCCGGGCCGGGATCGAGCCTGGCGACACCGTCCGGATCGGGTCCGTCGAGCTCGAATGGGACCGCGAGGCGTGGGAGGTCGGGTGAGCTCATTCGATCCGACCGGTGGCTCGCTCGGCATCTTCGGTGGGACGTTCGACCCGGTCCACATCGGGCACCTCGCGATCGCCGAGGCGGTCCGAGAGGCGCTTCGTCTCGACCGGGTCCTGTTCGTTCCGAGCCGGTTGCCGGTCCACAAGCCGGGCCGACCGGTCAGCCCGGCCGAGGATCGCGTCGCGATGGTCGCGCTCGCGATCGCGGACAACCCGGCGTTCGGAGTCAGCCGGATCGAGGTCGATCGCGACGGACCGTCGTATGCCGTGGACACCCTCGAAGCGCTCGCCGACGACGCCCGGGCGGCCGGTCGCGAGCCCGACCTCACGTTCATCCTGTCGGCCGAGGCATACGCCGGGCTGCCGACCTGGCACCGCCCCGAGCGGATCCTCGAGCTGTGCCGGATGGCCGTCGTCCCACGTCCGGGGGTGCCCCGGGCCGAGCCCGCCGCGATCGCCCGGCTGCTGCCCGGCGCCGACCGGCGGACGGTGCTCGTCGACGGCCCGCTGCTCGACGTCTCGGCCACCGGCGTCCGGGCCCGGGTGGCGGCCGGCCGCTCGATCCGCTACCTCGTGCCGGATGCGGTCATCGCCTACATCGGCGACCATGGCCTCTACTCCGGCGCCGACCCGGCGCCCGACGATCCCGCTCCAACCCGCCCGCTGAGGACCCCGACGCCGTGACCGATCCAGCCGCCTCGCCCGCCAAGCCGACCCGCGCCAGGCCGACCCGCTCGAAGGCGCGGCTCGGGCTCCCCGCCCGGGAGACACCGCCGCCGGCGGACGGCCGCGCGTCGCTCGACGTCGCCCGCCGGGTCGTCGAGCTGGCCGAGGACAAGAAGGCGGCCGACATCGTGCTGCTCGATCTCGGCGAGCTGACGACCCTGGCCGACGCCTTCGTGATCTGCTCGGGCGGCTCCGAACGTCAGCTCGACGCGATCGCCGACGGCATCGTGTCCGGGCTCCGGACCGAGGGCGTGCGGCCGATCGGCCGCGAGGGGATCGCCGCGTCCCACTGGGTCCTGCTCGACTTCGGCGGGGTGATCGTCCACATCTTCACCCCACCCGAGCGCGACTTCTATCAGCTCGAGAAGCACTGGTCCGAGGCGAAGACCGTCCTCCGCGTCCAATAGGCCCGCCAGGGTCGATCCGGCGACCGCCGGGTCGGCATAGTACCGTCGGGTCATGTCGGGGCCTGCCGGCTGCAGCGTTGAATCCGGTCCCGGGCGCCACGAAGGCGCTCAGCCAGAGGTCAGGACCGGATGTCGCGCACTCGCGAGCGCTGCCCCCGCTGCACCAGCAAGCTCGTCGTCAGCCGCTTCGACACGGCCTTCCGACTCGACGACAGCTCGGAGCGCCTGTGCTTCGGCATCCCGGGCAGCCTCTGCCAGGGTTGCGTCCAGCTGTTCGTCGATCCGGACCTGCTCGACCTGCTCGACCTCGACCGCGCGGTCTGTACCTTCGCGATCGAGAGCGACCTCGTCCTGCAGGAACAGGCCTGGTCGTCCGGCCGCTAGGCCTCAGCGCGGCGCCGCCGCAGTCGGCGCCACCCGGGTCGTCAGCCAGAGCGTGAAGGCGAGCCGGCGCGCCCGCTCGCCGGCCATCGCCCGCCCGGCGCCCTTGACCATCACGTCGAGCTCCAGCAGGCCATCGAGCGCGCCCTCCAGCTCCTCGAGGGTCCAGCCCGCGGCCTGCTTCGCGAGCTGTTCGGCCCGGAACGGGTGGAGCTTGAGCACCCGAGGCAGGTCGCGCATCGGCGTCCCGCTCGTCACGAGGTCGGCGACCTCGAGCAGCTCGCGCAGGCGCCGGTGGAGCTGGACCAGGACAACCGGTTCGGGCGTCGCATCGAGGACCCGCTCGAGCAGGTCGGCCGCATCGCGCATTCGGCGCCAGGCGACCGCATCGAGGAGCGCCCAGGTCGAGGCCGGGACGGCCTCGGCGACCAGCGCCTCGACGTCGTCGGGGGTCACGAGCCCCTCGAGCCGGTAGAGGGCGAGCTTGTCGAGCTCCTGGACGGCCAGCTGACCCTGGCGACGGCGGTCGACGTCGCCCTCGCGGACGAACCCGCCGACCCGGTGCGCCAGCGCCTGGGCGGTCCCGCGCTCGAGCCGCATGCCACGCTCGTTGGCGCGGTCCTCGATCCAGCGCGCCAGCCCGCCCATCGTGGGTGCCTGGTAGCCGCGGACCTCACCACCGGCCGTCTCGATCGCCCCGGCGAGGGCTGCCGCGTTCCCGGTCAGCCGGCCGTCCTTCGGCCACTTCTCGAGCACGTCGACGAACACCAGGGCGTTGCCCGGGGCCACGACGGCCAGGGTCTCGACGAGCGCCTCGCGGGCCGCCTTGGAGCGGATGAGCGGGCCAGGATCGGCCACGATCGCCACGAGTCCCGCCGCCGAACATCGCGCCGGTCGCGACCCGCTCGCCGATGAGCGCGGCGCTCGTCGTGCCACCGGACGTCCGCCACCGTTCGAGACGCTCGCCGTCCGGGCCGGCGACCCGGCCCGCCAGGTCGGCCGCGGCCCGCTCGACCGAGTAGCCGTCGTCGCCGAAGAAGTAGCCGAGCGGCGCTGCCGGGGCGGCGGCGCGGGCAGGCGGGCTCAACCGGCCGCTCGCAGGGCGGGGCCGGTCCAGGCCAGCCGGCGGACGTCCGTCGGCGCGACACCAGCGGCGCGACAGACGTCGCGCTCGAGCCGCTCGGCGCGCGCCCGAACGCGCTCGATCGTCGCCCGGTCCCAGACGTCCGGGTTGCGCCGGCCCCACGAGGCGAAGCGAGCCGCCATCGGCTCGAGCCGCTGCCCGGCGCGCTTGTCGGCATAGGCCACGATCCGCTCCTCGCGGCTCGCGAACGCGGACCAGCGCCGGTAGCGCTCTTCGTCGGCGAGCCGGGTGACCGGATGACCCGCGACCGCCCGGGCGAGCTCGGGATGGCCGCGAGCCGTGAGCCAGGCCGCCGACCCATCGCCGTGGGGGAGGGCCCGGGCCGGGTCGTCTGACGGCAGCACCTTGTCGGCGTCATGGAGGAGCGCCGCCGCCTCGACCAGCCGCCGGTCGACGGCCGTGCCGCGCTCGTCGATCCGGGCCGCCAGCCAGCCCGCGACCTCGGCCACCGCCCGGGCGTGGCGGAGCGCCCACGGTGGCGGGTCGAGCTCGAGCAGCAGGGCGGCGGCCGCACGACGGTCGGGGACGGACATCGACCCGATGATACGGGCCGGGCCGTTCAGCCACCCGCGGTCGCGATCCCGCACGAGAAGGCCAGCCCGGGCCGCGCCACGACCGTCGATCCGGGCGCCGCAGCCGCCGGCGGAGCCGCCGGCCTGGTGGCGGTGTCGGGGGCAGTCCGCCGATCGGCGACCCGTGGACCCGCGGCGACCACCGCGTCGCGACGTTCCGCCCGGACGTCGAGCTCGGTCGACCCGTCGAGCGTGACCTCGACGCTGCCATTCCGATCGGTCCGCAGGACGGTGGCACCGCGGGCGGCGACGCGGTCGAGGGTCGCCTTCGTCGGATGCCCGTACGGGTTGCCCGCGCCGGCCGAGGCGACTGCCACCCGGGGCCGGACCGCATCGAGGAACGGGCCGGTCGACGACGTTCGACTGCCGTGGTGGGCGATCTTGAGGAGGTCCACCCGGGGCAGCCCGCGAGCGACGAGGATCGGGTCGATCCCCTCCTCGATGTCGCCGGCCAGCAGGAACCGCTGGCGGCCGATCTCGCCGAGCAGGACGATCGAGACGTTGTTGATGGCCGTGCCGCCGTCGGCCGGCTCGATCGGGACCGCGTCGGGATCCGGCCACAGGACGCGGAACCGGACGTCGTCGACCCCGAGCCGATCGCCGGTCGTCAGGTGGTCCGGCTGGAGCCCGAGGCGGCGGAGGCCGGCCTGCCAGGCTCGATACCCGGGACCCGGCCCGATGGTCCCGGGCTCGAACGTCCGGCCGACTCGGTACCGGTCGAGGAGCCGGGCGAGTCCGGCCACGTGATCCTCGTGGGGGTGGCTGAGAACGAGCAGGTCGATCCGGCGGTCCCACGGCGGGATCGTCGCGTCGAGCGCGACGAGGAGCCGGTCCGGGTCCGGACCGCCGTCGACCAGGAGCCGGCCGCCGCGACCGCCCTCGACGAGGATCGCATCGCCCTGGCCCACGTCGAGCACGGTCACCCGGACGCGGCCGTCGGGCCGGTTGGCGGCGGCGATGACGACAGCCGCGACGCACCCGGCAAGCACGACCGCGATGAACCGGATCGGTCGAGCGGGGCGGCTCGCCCGTGGTCGGCTGGGCTCCGTCGGGGCCTCGGTCGGGGCGCTGTTCCTGCGGTGCGACACGTGCCCTGCCTGTCGGATCCGCCGCCACCCTCCGGATGCGCTGAAGAGCACGCCGCCGGCGGCCACGATCCCGAGGAGCGGACCCCACGGCGCGGCCAGCGAGATGCTGGCGAACGGCACCGCCGCCGCCGTCCGGACGACCGCGACGAGGACCGCCAGGACGAGCCAGCCGGGCAGTCCCATGACGGTCGCCACGACCGGCGGGGCGCCGGCCTCGGTCAGCCAGCCGCCGATCAGGGCCAGGGTCCCGGCCGCCATTGCCGGCGGGACGAGCGGCACGACGACGAGGTTCACCGCCGGAGCGAGCAGCGCGAACCGTCCGAAGCCGGCCAGCACGACCGGCAGCGTCGCGGCTTCGGCGGCGAACGACACGCCGAGGCTCTCGGCGAGCCAGCCGGGCAGACGGCCGGCGCGCCACGCTCGGAGCCGCTCGGTGATCGACGTCGCCCAGGCGATGAGGCCCGCCGTGGCAAGGACCGACAGCTGGAAGCCGGCGTCGCCGACGGTCGCGGGATCGGCCAGCAGGAGGAGGACCACCGCCCAGCCGAGCGCGGTCGTGGCCGCACCGGCCCGCCCCGACTCCCGGGCCGCCAGCACGACCGCCGCCATGACCGCCGCCCGGACGACCGACGCCGATGCCCCGGCGGCAACGGTGTAGGCCACGATCGCGCCGAGCGTGACCACCGATCGCCCGCGCCGGCCGAGCCGGCCACGGAGCAGCGCGGCGACGAGGGCGGCGACGATCGCGATGTTCCAGCCGGAGATCGCGACGACGTGGCTGACGCCGGCTGTCGTGAACGCCGCGGCGAGATCGCGATCGACCCGGTCGCGCAGGCCGATGAGGATCCCGGCAGCCAGCCCGGCTTCGGGCTCGGGCAGGGCCCGGGTCAGCGCCTCGCCCGAGGACCGCCGGATGCCCTCGACGGCGCTGGCGGCCGAGCCGTCCGTCCCGAGCCGCTCGAGCGTGCGGGCACGGAGCGTGGCGGCGACGCCGACCCGTCGCAGGTACGTCCCGTAGCCGCCGTCATCGGCCGGGAGCTCCTCGAGTCGTCCGCCGACCGCCACCCGATCGCCCGGAGCGACGTCCGGGTAGGGCGGCAGCGAGGCGGCCACGCGCAGCCCGGCCGGGTCGAGGGCCAGGGTCGACCGCCTGCTGGCCGTCGCGCGGCGACCCGACCCCGATCACGACCGCGCTCCAGGGGCCGTCGCCGGGCGGGATCGAAGGATCGGCCGGCAGCGGGCCACCGGCCGCGATCCGGAGCGAGATCGCGACAAACCCGACGGCGAGCGGCACGAGCGCCGAGCGCCGGCCACGGCCGGGCCGGGCGAGCGAGCCGGCCGCGATCGCGACCCACAGGCAGGCAACGACGAGCGACCCGCCGGCCGCTCCGACCCACTCGTCCACGACCGGGCAGCCGAGCGCCGCGATGACCGCCCCGATCGCCAGCCAGCCGCTCCGTCGCACCGCCGCCGACCCTCGCCGGGGATCAGCGGACGGTGACGAGGTCGCGCAGCTTCTCGAACGTCGACGGGCCGACGAGCTTGCGCGTCCGGAGGTCGTCGACCGAACCGAAGGGCTGCTCCTCGCGCGAGGCGATGATCTTCGCCGCGGTCACGGGGCCGATCCCGGGCAGCGCGTCGAGCTCGGACGTGGTCGCCCGGTTCAGGTCGACCGGAGCCGCCGGGATGCCGGCCGGCGTCGTGCTGCCGCCGGCCGGCCTGCCACCGGTCGCCCCGAGGCCGGGCTCGGCCGGGCGCTCGCTCGGATCGTCCCTCGATGGGACGACGATCCGGTCGCCGTCCTTCAGCCGTTCGGCCAGGTTGAGGCCGGCCGTCGCCCTGGCCGCGTCGACCCGAGGGCCGTAGCCACCGGCCGCGGCGATCGCATCGGCGACGCGCCGGCCGGCGGGCAGGTGGTACAACCCGGGCCGGGCGACGGCTCCCGCCACCTCGACGACGACCTCGGCGCCCGCGGCTCCAGCCGAGTCGGTCGGGAGTGGTCCTGATCCATTCGGATCGGGCCCGTTCGACAAGCTGACCGTCGGCGTTCCGGCACCGGCCAGGAGAACCCCGACGAGGGCGAGCGCGACCATGATCGCCACCGCCCCGGCGACGAGCCACGGGACGGAGATGCCCGCGATCCCGGTGTCCGCCGGTTCGCGAGCCGTGGTCTCATCGGCAGGAGCACGGTCCGGGTCCGCACCCTCGAGAACGCGCCATGGCGCGACGCTCCGGTCCACGGCACCACTCCCCGGCGGGTCTCGGGGCGGGGATGCACTCTGCCGCCCGCGGGTCGGGGGCACATCCGGCCCGCGGGCGTCGACGAAACGCTACCCCCGGCGGCTTAGCTGCGACTTACCGGACGCCCTCGAGCCGCTCCCAGTCGACCCAGCGCGAGCCGTCCCACCAGCGATGCCAGATCAGGCCATCGCGGCCGCGGGCGAACACGTCGAGCCGGCTCGCGCCCCAGGACGAGGCGGCGCAACCGCCGGCCGGGTCGAGCTCGCCGCCGAGCGACTCCCAGGGATGCCAGCTCTCGCCGTCCCAGTAGCGGTTCCAGAGCTCGCCATCGGGGAAGACCGCGAAGACCTCCATCTGGTCGACCGCCCAGGCGGTCACGGCCGGTGCCGAGGCGAGCGATCCGCCGAGGTCCTCGACCGCCGACCAGCGGTCGCCGTCGAATGCGCGATGCGCGAGGTGACCGTCCGGGGCCCGCCAGAACAGGTCGATCCGGCCCGTGCCCCACGAGACCGCGGCGGGCGCGCCGTCCGACCGGCGGTTGGCCGAAGCGGGCTCAGCCATGTCGCTCGAGGAGCGGCTTGACCTCGGTCAGCAGCCGGGTCATCGACTCCTCGTCGTAGGTCGCCGGCATCCCGGCGACGAAGTGGCGGTAACCGAGCTCGAGGTACGGCGCGAGCCGCTCGGCGACGTCCTCCGGGGTCCCGACCGGCTGGTCCGTCCAGACCCGAGCGACGCGGTTTCGCTCGAACGCGGCCCGGAACAGCCGTTCCGCCTCGGCCCGGTCGTCGCGGATGAACACGGTCCCGATCCCGGTCGTCCGCTCGATCTCGGTGTGGTCGCGTCCGACCGCGTCGCAGTGCTCGCGCAGGATCGCCTCCTTGCGCCGGACCGTGGCGAGGCCGCCACCCACGTTGTTCGCGTCGGCGTACCTGGCGACGAGCTTGAGGGTGACCCGCTCGCCGCCGCCGCCGACCAGGATCGGCAGGTGGGGCTGGATCGGGGCAGGCAGGTTGCGGACCTTCCGGGCGTTGTAGTGCGGGCCTGTCGCCGACGGTTCGGTCCCGTCGAGCATCCCGCGGATCACGGGCAGCGCCTCGCCGAGCCAGCGCAGGCGCTCCGGCGGCCCGTCGCCGAAGCGAAGCCCGAAGGCGTCGTGCTCCTCCCGGAACCAGGCCGCGCCGATCCCGAGGATCGCGCGGCCGTTGCTGATGTGGTCGAGCGTGGTGGCCATCTTGGCGACGAGGGTCGGCTCGCGGAACGTGTTCGCCCCGACCATCAGCCCGATCCGGATCCGCTGGGTGGCCTGGGCCCAGGCGGTCAGGACGAGCCAGCCCTCGAAGATCGGTCCGTGCGAGTCGCCGACGATCGGGTAGAGGTGGTCCCAGGTCCAGAGCGTGTCGTAGCCGAGCTCGGTCGGCCCGAACGCCCGCCTCGAGGAGGCTGGGCCAGTCGGTGTATTGGTTCCAGCACAGGGCGCCGATCTTGACTTCGGGCATGTCGCCTCCACTGCTCAAGCGCGCTAGCCGACGCGCCGGTCTCGCCGCAGGAGATCGAGGTAGACGCCGGCACCGACGACAGCGGCGATCACCCAGACGAGGAAGTTACCGGAGCCGTAGAGCCAATCCGCCCACAAGCGTCGACCGCGAGCCACGCGATCACGAACGAGCCGAAGGCTATCCCGACTCGGCGAGCGACCTTGGCCATCAATCGACCCCCAACCTACAGCATTCGTGGAGCTCCACCGTAGCGTTCGTGTGGGTGGCTAGTCCGTCCAATAGCCGATGGTCCCAGCACGTGTCTGCGGCGCTTGGCATGTCGCGTTCGGTCGCCGCGACGGACGCGGCGAGGCCGGTCCGGCTGGGAGGTGCCGGACCGGCCTCGAGCCGGGTGATCGGTGATCTGGGACGGCCGTGCCGGGCCGCCGTCAGCTCGCGATGCCGAGCCGGTCGTCGGTCGTGCGCAGGCCGAGCTCCTCGCGGGCGACGCATTCGTCGAGACGCCGGGCGATCCCGGCGGCGAAGACCGCGCCGCTCCGACGCAAGCCCGTCGATCCTCGATCGCCTGGCGACGTGGCTTGGCCGAGCGTCGCGAGCGAGTCGCTCGCGGTTCGCCTCGCGAACCCGGTCCTGGGCGATCTGGTGGGCCTGAAGGTAGTAGAACTGCCACATGGCATCAGCTCCTGTATGCCTGGCGGTGGTAGTCGTCGCCGACGTTCGGTCGGGAATCGACACCCCATCGCAAGGCGGCGATGTCGAAGGCGGCCAGGGCCGCGACGGCGGCGATGATGACGAAGAACGCTTCCATCGGGACCTCCTTGCCTAACCTCTTAATCTCGTCTTAACGGTTACTGGAGTATCGCCTCTTGCGCGTAACCTGTCAAGTGGTCTAAAGTGGTTATCGCAATGGAAACAGTCCAGCAACACGACCACGTCGTCGACCTCGAGACGGCGCTCGATTTCGTCAACACCCTCAAGTACACCGACGGCCAGCCGACCGAGGTCCTGGGTACAACCAGCGAGGCACTCGAGTGGTTGCATGGCCATGGCCTCGTCCACCACGAGGCCCTCGCCCGCGCGGACGACGCGGCCACGCTGCGTCGGATCCACGACACCCGCGCCGCGCTGCGCGAGCTGGCCGACGCGACGTACGAAGGGCGTCTGCCGCGGCAGGACGCGCTCGACGAGGTGAACCGGGCGCTCCAGGCCCGCGAGGTGGTCCAGCTCGTCCCCGGCCCGGACGGCTGCCGGCTCGATCATCGGCACGTCGGCGATCCCGTCGACGACGCGCTGGCCAACCTCGCCGAGCCGATCGTCCGGGAGGTCACCGGCGGCCGGCCCGACCGCCTGCGCGCCTGCGCCGACGACGGCTGTCGCTGGGTCTTCTACGACGACTCGCGGACCGGCCGCCGGCGCTGGTGCGACATGGCCAGCTGCGGCAACCGGGCGAAGGCCGCCCGGCACCGGGCGAGGGTCAAGGGCGGGCCGGTCGTCTGAGCGTCAGTCGCGGACGACGATGTTGACGAGCCGTCCGCCGGCGTGGATCACCCGCTCCGGGGTCCGACCGGCCAGCAGGGTGCGAACCCGGTCGCGGGCGAGCACGACCCGCTCGAGCTCGGCCTGATCGATCCCGATCGGGACGGTGACCTTGTCGCGGACCTTCCCGTTGATCTGGATCGGGATCTCGCGGGTCTCGTCGACGATCGCCGACGGGTCGACGGCCGGCCAGGCCTGGCTGTGGATCGACGACCACGTTCCGGTCGCGACCACGACCCGGGACCAGAGCTCCTCGGAGATGTGCGGTGCGGCCGGCGCCAGCATGAGCAGCATCAGCCGGATCGCCTCGTTCCAGGCGTCCCCGCCGGCGACCTCGGTCCCGCGGTAGCGGAACAGCGTGTTGGTCAGCTCCATGAGGTGCGCGACCATCGTGTTGAACCGGAAGCCTTCGTACTCGTCGGTGACGATGCGCAGGGTCCGATGGGCGGCCATTCGGATCGCCTGCTCGGCGGCCGCGGCATCCTCTCCTGCTGGCAGCCGCCCGGCATCCGGGGTCGCCCGGCTCGATCCCATGAGGATCGAGCGCCAGCGTCCAGACTCGGTTGAGGAAGCGATGGACGCCGCCGATCCCCGTCGGGCTCCACGGACCACCCTGGTCCCATGGGCCCATGAACATCAGGAACAGCCGAATGGTGTCCGCTCCGTAACGTCTCACCAGATCGTCTGGGTCCTGGACGTTGCCGCGCGACTTCGACATCCGCTCACCGTCGGCGCCGAGGATCTGACCCTGGTTGAACAGCCGCTTGAACGGCTCGCGCTGGCCGACGATGTCCGAGGTCCGCAAGCGCCTTGGTGAAGAACCTGGCGTAGAGCAGGTGCATCACGGCATGCTCGGCGCCACCGGTGTACTGATCGACCGGCGTCCAGCGATCGACCAGCTCGTGGTCGACTGGGCCGTCGTCGTTGTGCGGCGACAGGTACCGGAACCAGTACCAGCCCGAATCGACGAACGTGTCCATCGTGTCGGTCTCGCGGCGGGCCGGACGGCCGCAGCGTGGGCAGACGACGTCGATGAACGCGCGGTCCGTCTTGAGCGGGCTCTCGCCGCTGCCCTTGAAGTCGACCTCCTCCGGCAACCTGACGGGCAGGTCCTCGTACGGCACGGGTACGATCCCATCGGTGTCGCAGTAGATCACCGGGATCGGCGTGCCCCAGTAGCGCTGCCGGCTGACGAGCCAGTCGCGGATCCGGTATGAGATCGCGAACCGGCCCCGCCCCTCCTTCTCGAGCGCCTCGACGATCGCCCGGAACCCGTCCGGAATCGGGCGGAGCCCGTCGAACGGGCCGGAGTTGACCATCACGTCGGTCGGGGCCTTGCTGACGTACGCCTCCCTGAGCGGACCGGCGTCGGCGGGCGCGTCGCCCGGGCGGATGACTTCGCGGATCTCCAGCCCGAACTGGGTCGCGAACTCGAAGTCGCGCTCGTCGTGGGCGGGCACGGCCATGATCGCCCCGGTTCCGTAGCCGGCCAGGACGTAGTCGGCGACCCAGATCGGGATCCGCTCGCCGTTGATGGGATTGATCGCATCCGCTCCAAGTGGGACGCCCGTCTTCGGGCGGTCGGTCGACAGCCGCTCGATCTCGGTCTCGCGGCGAGCCTGGGCCGCGTAGGCAGCAACGGCTTCGCGCTGGGCGGGTGACGTCAGCGTCTCGACGAGCGCGTGCTCGGGCGCCAGGACCATGAACGTCGCCCCGAACAGGGTGTCCGGCCGGGTCGTGAACACGCGCAGCTCGTGGCCGCCGGGCTGATGGTCATCGGGCGCGGTCGTGAACACGATCTCGGAGCCCTCGGATCGTCCGATCCAGTTCGTCTGCTGGACTCGGATCGGCTCGGGCCAGTCGATCCCGCTGAAGTCGAGCAGCTCGTCGGCATACTTCGTGATCCGGAAGAACCACTGCTCGAGGTCGCGCTTCTCGACGAGGGCACCGCACCGCCAGCAGCGTCGCTCCGGCCCCACGACCTGCTCCCGCGCGAGCGTCCCGTCGTTCGGGCACCAGTCGACCGGGGCCATCGCCCGGTAAGCCAGCCCCGCCTCGAGGAATTTCAGGAAGATCCACTGGTTCCAGCGGTAGAACTCGGGCGACGCGGTGACGACCTCAGCCGACCACTGGAGTGTTGCGCCCATCGAGCGGAACTGCGTCCGCATCGTCTCGAGGTTCTTCGCGGTCCACTCGGCCGGGTCGACGCCGTTCTTGATCGCCGCACCCTCGGCGGGCAGCCCGAACGCGTCGAATCCCATCGGGAAGAAGACGTTGTCGCCGTGCATCCGGCGGAACCGCCCGACCGCGTCGGTCGGGGTGGTGATGTACCAGTGTCCGACATGCAGATCGCCTGACGGATAGGGGTACATCGTCAGGAGGTAGTACTTCGGACGGCTCGTGTCGTGGAGGTCGGCCTCGTACAGGCCGAGCTCCGCCCAGCGCGCCTGCCAGCGCGGCTCGATCGAGGTCGCGTCGTAGCGCTCGATCCGATCGCGCTCGGAGCGTTTCGTGGGCCGGCTCGGCCGGGTCGTCGTCACCTGGTGTTCCTGTCCTCCTGGGCAATCAAGTGTAATCGACACGTTTCTCGCGAACGTCTGCCCGGGCGAGGTAGAGTCAGAGCGTGGACGCACGATCGCCCGCCTCGAGCCGGACCGCCGCGCTTGGCCCGATTGCGGGTCTGCTCGCGGCGATCGCGCTGGTGGTGACCGGCTGCAACACCGTCGTCGCGCCGACCGCCAGTCCGGTGTCGTCTCCGGCGGCCGTCGCCACGCCGCAGCCGAGCCCGACGCCGACCGTCCGACCGACTCCCAGCCCAACCCCCATTCCGACCCCGACGCCCACGCCAATCGCGAGCGAGACGGCCAGCCTCGAGCCGGGCGCGAGCCCGACCGGGGCCGGGTCCGGAGGCCTCGTCAGTCCGTGTCCGGGATCGGAGCCCACGAGCCACGACGTGGCTGCCGCCGTCCCCGGCCAGAGCCGCAACTGGTCGGGTTACGTCGCCTCCGGTACGAAGGAGTTCGACTGCGTCGAGGCGACCTGGATCCAGCCGACCATTGGCTGCACGAGCTCGGCCACCGTGTCGGCCGTCTACTGGGTCGGATTGGGCGGATACGGGCAGGAGGCGCTCATCCAGATCGGAACCGAGTCGACCTGCACCCAGGGGGATGCCTCGGCGGCCGTCTGGCGCCAGTCGCTTCCCGACGAGCGCTTCTCGATCCGGGCATCGCTCAAGATCTCGGCCGGCGACCGGATCTGGGCGCAGGTCCGCTGGTTGAGCGGCTCTCGTTACCGGCTGGCGTTGTCGGACCTGACGACCCGCGGGCACTTCGCGATCGAGATCACGAACACGGCCCTGAAGCGATCGTCGGCCGAATGGATCGTCGAGTCGCCCTCCGGCGGCTGTCCGGACCATTGCCGGACCCTGAAGATGCCGAACTTCAGCACGTTCCGCTTCCGCACGGCGTGGGCGACGATCGGCGGGGTTCGCCGGCAGGTCGACGCCGCGCCCGCCGAGCACACCCTGGAGACGATGGTGACCGGGACCGGTGCGGTCCGGGCGGAGGTCACGTCGACGTCGGCCGACGGGACATCGTTCGCGGTCCGCTGGCGCCGGCCGTAGGCCGGCTCGGCGGGCCCGGCGCGACCCTGGAGTCGCGGGTGGTGGAGCTACGGGGACTCGAACCCCGGACCTCCTGCATGCCATGCAGGCGCTCTTCCAGCTGAGCTATAGCCCCACGGGACGGGCAGTATATCAGCGGCCACAGCCACCTCCCTGACGAGCGGCCAACGGGTGGCGAGTACAATCTCGCAGCCGATGGCTCGATCCGGCGTCGAGACACGATGCGGATCGAACGATGGTCAAACGGGCGGGCCCTGTGGGATGACGTGGCGCCGATCCGTCGCCCTGGTCGTGTCAGTCGTGATCGTCGTCACCGCATGCGAGAGCGCTCCCTCGCCCGTGCCGACACCCGGCCGGAGCGCACCGGCCGCGAGCCCATCGAGCGAGTCAACCGTCCCGAGTCCTATCGATTACGAGCAGGTGCTCCACGGTTTCACGTACGCCCCATCGGCCGGCAGGTCGGGTGGCACCGTGACGATCGGCCGTCCGATCAATTCCAGCCAACTGAACCCTTACTTCACGGACCACTTCGCGGACAGCCAGGTGATCGTGGCCACGATGCCGACCTTGCTGACCGTGTCCGCACGACGGCCACTGGATGCCATGGCTGTCCGACGGACCGATCACTTACTCGAGCAGTGTCAAGAAAGACGTAGGTCCGTCCACGGGATTCGCCGTCCACGTCAGGATCAGGCCCAACCTCAAGTGGTCCGACAGCGAGCCATTCAGCTTGAACGACATGGCGTATACGTGGAAGGCCGTCCTCGATGTGGCTCGGGCCGGTCTCGAGACTGGGATCAACAGGAGTGGGTGGGACGCGGTCGACCGGATCGACGTCTCCGCCGACGGCATGGACGCTGACGTCCACTTCAAGGACGCCTACGCTGGCTGGCTCAGCGTGGTCGGCGCCAACGTGATCCTGCCCGAGCACTACATGTCGGATATCCCGTTCCCGAAATGGTCGGAGTCATATCCAGCCTCCGCTAGGCTGGTCGATGCGGTCACGCTCGGTCCGTTCAAATACGCGGTCGTGACTCGCCGACACGATCAACCTCGTCCGGGACGACAACTGGGCCGGCCCGGCCGTGGCCTGCGCTGGCAAGGCGTGCCTCGACGGCATCACCTACAGGTCCTTCAGCCGACAACAAGGAAGGCGAGATCACAGCCTTTCTGCAGCGGCGAGATCGACCTCGCCCAGGGCCTCACGCAGGGCGTCGACGACGCGGCGATCACCGAGGTCGATCCTGCGATCGGCCGGGTGATCTCCGAGCCGCCTGAATGGCGATACGAGCACCTCGACTTCAACCAGGCCGGTCTCGGCCAGGGCAGGGGACATCCGGCCCTCAGGGACGTCGTCGTCCGCAGGGCGATCGCCCAGGCGATTGACAAGAAGGCGATGTGGGAAGCCGTGTTCCCTGGTGCTGCCCACCCGAACAACAACCCGTGCACGGTAGCGACGCCGACCAACTATTGGCGTCTGCCAGACGCACAGTGCCTACCCTTCGATGTGAACGCCGCCAACGCCGCGCTCGACTATGGCCGGCTACGCGAAAGGCGCCGACGGCATCCGCGTGGATCCGCGGAGCGGCACGCCGCTCGTCTTCGAGCACTGCACGATGACCGTCAGTTTTCGCGAGCTCGGATTCGAGCACATCGCAAAGTCGCTAGAGGCCATCGGGATCAAGCTCAACCGGAACTGTCGTCGACTGCCACATCGATCCTCTTCGCCAACTGGTCGGACGTACCAAGGCCGACGACGAAGTGCAACCTTGCCCGTGGCAACTACGACACGGCGGAGTTCCTCTATGCCCTTGCGATCGATCCGCTATGACAACTACCAGTACTCCTACGCTTCAGAGCAGATCCCGACCGACGCAAACGATGGCCAGGGATACAACTACGTGCGCCTTGCCAACGACCGAGATGGACGCCGCCCTCAGTTCCCTCAAGGCTGCGATAACGCCAGAGGAGCAACTGCAGGCCGTCTACACGGTCCAACAGCTCTACATCCATGAGGTCCCGGAGGTCGTTCTGCTACTACCCGAGCACCTCGGTGGGGGTGAGTGCCAGGCTCAACAACTTCCTGAAGAACCCATCACTCGCCAGCGACATGTGGAATGTCCAGGACTGGTGGCTCAAACAATAGCGGCGAACCACCCGGTCGCCTCGCCCATCGACGCCGGTCCGGGCCCGGCCGGCGATCGACGGGTTGGTCGATGTCCGGAGGAGTTGGCATCGGTGGCGAATAGCTCGGCGGGCACGAAGAGCTTCCTCTTCTCCGACCTTCGGGGCTACACGGCGTTCGTCGAGCGGGCCGGTGATCGGGCTGGGGCCGACCTTTTGGCGACGTACCGTGACCTCGTTCGATCGATCATCGCTTCGCATGACGGAGCCGAGATCAAGACGGAGGGCGATTCGTTCTACGTCGTCTTTCCCAGCGCATCGTCAGCCGTCGAGGCCGGCCTCGCGATCGTGTCGGGCGCCCGGGAGGCATCAGCGCTCGACCGGCAGATTCGGATCGGGATCGGGATCCACGCTGGGGAGACCGTCGCGACCACTGAGGGTCTGGTCGGCGGAGCCGTGAACATCGCCGCCCGTGTGTGCTCGAAGGCGCAGACCGGCGAGGTGTTGGTTACCGAAACCGTCCGGGCCTTGACGAGAACATTCCTCCCCTATCGTTTCACCAGTCTTGGCACCCAGCAGCTCAAAGGCATTGCCGGCGGAATGCCGCTCTACCGGGTCGAGGCTGGGCCGTCGTCCCGCCGAGCTCGCCTGCGCCGCCAGCTCACCGCCCGACGTGGTCGGCTGGGGAGAATCGCGGTGGTGGGGCTCGCCGTCGTCATCATGGGTCTCGGCGCCGGCCTCTATGTCGCGAACCGGGGTCCCGACTGCCAGACCCCGTCCCTGACGTTGCGGGACGTCGTAGCCAAGATCGACCCGGCCCGCAACTGTGTCGTGGCCACCTACCGGATCGGGCTGAGGCCGGAGGCGATCGCCTCGTCGGCCGACGCTCTATGGATCGCGAACCGCGAAGACGCAACGGTTACCGCGATTGATCCCGGTTCGGGTCGGATGTTCTCGACTGCGGTGCTTTGGCTCGCCCGTGGCGATTGCTGCTGGCGGAGCGGGTGCTGCGTATGTGTTGCTTCGAGACGACGACACCCTCGGCCTGCTTCCGGATGACAATTCGCGAGGGACCGTGTGACATGGGTCGACGTCGGACGACGGCGTTCGGGAGACCCGGGCACTGCCCAGGACCGCCGCACGAGGCACGGCAGGATACGAGTCGATTGCCTTCTCGGACGGATTGGCGTGGATCTCCGACGGCTACGACGGGCTCCGTCCGCCCCGTGCGCTTCCACTCGGCTCGGGTCTCCTCGAGCGTATCGAGCTCGGAGCCGAGCAGAGGGATCGGGCCGATCGACGCCGGTGGTGGCTCCGTATGGATTGGCGACGCGCTCGAGCCCGTTCGTCTACCGATTGAACGGATCGACGTCCGACGGCTGAGAAGATCCCCCTCTCCGACGACCACGGCGGGGTCACTTCCATGGACGTCACGGGCGCGGCCGTGTGGCTTGGGCGAGCGGACGGCAGCCTGACCCGCCTCGATCCGGTAACCCGGGCGAGACAGACGTTCGATCTCGGCGTTCGGGTGAAGGCTCTTGCCGCAGGGCCCGAGGCGATCTGGGCGGCCGATTACGAGGGCGCTGTCGTCCTTCGCCTGGACCCGTCGACCAGCAAGGTCGTTCCAATCGTCGTCGGCGGCCGCCCTGCCGGGGTGGCCATCGCGGCGGATGGTTCGGTCTGGGTCACGATCCAGAGCCGCTGACGGCCCGTCGGGACGGACGCGATCGAAGCGGGCCGACATCGGTCTCCGTATGTCACGATCGGCCGGTGAAGGCGTCCGACCGGCTCGACGATCGACTGGCCGCAGGGTCGGTCCTGGTGAATCGGGACGGTCGAGACCGGCGAGCGAATCGAGCTCGCCGGGGGCCCGCTCGCCTACACCCTCCGGCGCTCACGCCGAGCGCGGCGCCTCCGACTCGTGATCGATCCGGCCCGCGGGGTGATCGTGACGATCCCGGCCGGACGACCCGGCGCGCGCGATGCGGCCGCCCACGTCGAGCCGTTCCTGCGCGAGCGCGAGCCGTGGATCCGCCGTCACCTCGTCCAGCAGGAGCGCGCGCGGGCCGCGGTCGCCGGTTCGTCACCCGACGAGCTCGTCGACGGGGCCCAGGCTCCGCTACCGCGGCGTCGTCCATGCCCTGCGCGTCGAGCCCGCCTCGGCGGGAGCCCGGCGGACGACCGTCGCGGTCGGCTGGACGGCCTTCGGCGAGGCCCCCCGTGCCCCAGGGCCCGCCGCCGGGGTCCGTGAGATCGTGGTCCGGGTCGCTCCGCCCGACCGTCGCTCGCTGGCCGTCGTCCTCGAGGTCTGGCTCCGCGGCCGAGCGGCCGCCGACATCGAGGCGGCGATCGAGCGGCATGCCCGCCCGCTCGGGGTCGATCCGGCCCGCATCTCGATCCGCGATCCGCGGACGCGGTGGGGCAGTGCCGGGCGGACCGGACGCCTGGCGTTCTCATGGCGGCTCGTGCTCGCCCCACCGGAGGCACTCGAGACGGTCGTCGTCCACGAGCTGGCGCATCTCAGGGTGTTCGGGCACGGCCCCGCGTTCTGGGCGGTCGTCGCGTCGCGCGTGCCCGATCACGCCGTCTGGCGGCGCTGGCTGCGCGAGCACTCCGTCGAGCTCCACGCCGCCCTGTCGGACGGCCCGCCGACCTGACCTGACGACCCGCTCAGCCTCGCCGGCGGAGGGTGTCGAGCGCCCGGCGGGCCTGGTCGAGGTGGAAGCGATCGTGGCCGGCGGCCAGCCGGAACGTGAGCCCGAAGCTCTCCGGGCCCCGCTCGCTGTGATGCCCGACCCGGTCGCGAGCCTCGATCGGAAGCCGGGCCCACAGCTCGAGGTTGGCCCGCCTGGCTGCCTCGAACAGCGCGAGCAGCGCTCCGGGGTCGTCCTCGTTGTGATGGAGCCCGTCGACCCACCGGTCCTGGTCGTAGCCGGCGATCGCGGGCTCGTCCTCGGCGACGATCCAGCGGTAGCGGACCGACACGATCAGCTCGCCGTCGACCATGTGACCGAGGCACTCGAGGACGGACCACTCGGCCGGCTCGGGGCGATCGCGCAGCCGGTCGCCGGCGTCGTCGAGCAGCGCCCGGACGGCCGCCATGGTCGCACCCTGGACGGCGGCCGGATCGTCGTCGCCGAGATAGGTCAGCAGGAGCTGCTGGTAGGCGCCCGGGGTCGCGATGGGATCGACTGCCTGGCTCATCTGGGCACCCTCGCGATGGACCGAGTGGATGGTGGAGATGAGGGGACTCGAACCCCTGGCCTCCGCGATGCGAACGCGGCGCTCTCCCAGCTGAGCTACATCCCCACGAGGGTGCACCGGCGGCGGCTAGGCGCGGCGTCCGGGACCGAGGGCAGAGTGTAGCACCCGATCCGCCTGTCCCACCCTCCGCCGCGTGGCCCGACGAGGCAGGTGCGCCCCTACCATCCGGCGATGACATCCGGCCTGCTCCTGGGGCTCGTGGCCGCGCTGTGCTGGGGCCTGACCGACGTCAGCGCGGCGCTGGCCGGGCGACGCTTCGGCAGCCTGTCGACGCTCGCGGTCGCCCAGCTCGTCAGCCTCGTCGTCCTGCTCGGGCTCGGGCTCGCTCAGCGAGGGCAGGGTGCCGGTCGACCCGGCGGTCGCTCCCCAGGCCGCCCTGTTCGGCGTCCTCGCCTCGATCGCCTACGTGACCCTGTTCGCGGGGCTCGCGATCGGGCCGGTCTCGGTCGTCAGCCCGTCGGTCGCGGCGTACGGTGGATTGACCGTCATCCTGTCGGTGGATCGTTCTCGGCGAGACGGTCGCTCCGCTGCAGTGGCTCGGAGCGGCGCTCGGGACGCTCGGTGTCGTCCTGACCGCCTTCCGCTTCGGTGGCCCTGTCCGCGGCGTCCAGCCGGTCAGCCGGGGCGTGCTCCTGGCGGTGGTCTCGCTCGTCCTGTTCGCGAGCGTGACGGTCGGGATGGCCGGGCCGATCCGCGAGGCCGGCTGGCTCGATGTCGTGTTCGTGAGCCGCCTGGCGAACACCGCCTCGGTCTGGTTGCTGCTGGTCGTCGTCCGTCGGTTCCGGCCGCGCGGCTCGACGCTGCTCCTGGGACATCCCGGTCGGCTGGATCGCCGGGTGCTCTGGCTGGTCGTGCTGGTCGGCCTGCTCGACGTGGGCGGGTTCATCGCCTACGCGATCGGTCTCGAGGTGTCGGTCGTCTGGATCGTGGGGCTGGCCAGCTCGTTCGGCCCGGCGGTCGCGGTCCTCGTGGCGGTCGGATTCCTCGGCGAGCGCCTTCGCGCGGTCCAGTGGCTGGGTCTCCTGTCGATCGCCTTCGGGCTGCTCCTGATCGCCCTCCCAGGCTAGCAAAATCCTCTTGACTGATTAGAACAGACGTTCTATCGTGAGACGTCCGATGACGACCCTCTCCTCGGACGTGACGGCGGCCCTGGCGTCTCTCCAGACGCGCTGGGGGGAAGCCGCGCCACGGGTCGGCGGGGAGGGCCTCGGCGGTCCCGGGGCGGTCGTCGGCGCGCTGGCCACGGTCCCGCTCCCGGAGGAGCCCAGGGTTCCGGACCAGGCGCCGAGCCGGCCCTCGGATGACGATCGGGTCGTCCGGACCGGGTTCGCCGCGCTGGATGCGATCCTCGGCATGGGCGGGGTCCCGCGCTCGACCGCGCTCGCCGTCCGGGGTGCCGCCTCGAGCGGCAAGACCACGCTCGCCCTGCGGCTCGCCGCGGAGGCCCAGGCGACCGGCTCGATCGTCGCCTACGTGGACCTCGCGCGCAGCCTCGACCCGGTCGAGGCGGTCGCCCGTGGGGTTCGCCTCGAGTGGCTCGTCGTCCTCGAGCCGAGCTCCCTCGACGAGGCGTTGGCGATGGCCGGTGCGCTGGTCGCGGGACGCTCGGTCGACCTCCTCATCGTCGACCTGCCGGCCGAGCGGGCGAGCCCCGCGTCCGGACGGGCTCGACCCGGCCGGGACGGGCGACGGCCGCCCTCGGTCGCGGATCGACTCGGGCGGCTCGCCGCGCTCGCCCGGCGGGCAGACGTCCTCCTCGTCGTCCTCGAGCCGCCCGGCCTGCCGGGCCCGGTTTCGAGCGCGATCGCGGAGTCGGCCGGGCTCCGGCTCGAGCTCGCCCGTCGAGCCTGGATCCGGCTCGGTCGGGATGTCGTCGGCCAGCGGACGGAGGTGGTCGTCGCCCGGAACCGGGCCGGACCGCCGGGGAGGCGGGCGGAGCTCCGGATCCTCTACGCGGAGGGTGGCGGCCGAGACGACTGCCTCCTCCGCCAGCCACTCCTCACCGACGCCCCCACCGATCTCCAGCCAGGGACCGACGATCGTGCGACTCCTCCACCTCCTCTGGCCGCATCTCCCCCTCCGGCTCGTCCGGGCGCGAGCGATGGCCGGCCCGGGCTCCGGCTCCTTCCCGACCGGGCCGCTCGTCCTCGGCGGACAGCCGTGGACGGACGGGACCGTCCTCGACGCCAGCCCCACGGCGCGCCAGCTCGGCGTCCGGCGGGGGATGGCCCTGGGGTCGGCGCACCGGCTCGCACCTGAGGCGACGTTCCTCGACCCGGATCTCGCCGCTGACGCGGCCACGGTCGAGCGGGCGCTCGAGGCCCTGGCCGCGTTCAGCCCGGGGGTCGCCGGCACGACCGACCCCGCGGACCCTGCGTTCGGCCTGTTCGAGGTCCAGGTCGACGGGCTCGAGCGGTTGTGGGGCCCCGAGCCGGTCCTCGTCGAGCGGATCGTCGGCGCGCTCGGCCCGATCCTCCCCGGTCCACCCCGGATCGGGATCGCCGGGACCCGCTTCGCGGCCACGACCGCGGCCGGGGCGGCAGTGGCGCCGGGCGAGCCGTGGATCGTCGAGCCGTCCGGCGATGCGGTCTTCCTTGCCCCGCTGCCGGCGGGGCTGCTCACGCCCGACCCGGACATCCGTGCCCGGCTGACCCGGTTCGGGCTGCGCCAGGTCGGGGCGGTCGCTGCCCTGCCGCGATCGTCGCTCGTTGCCCGGTTCGGCGTCGAGGGGGAGCGGATCCACGCCCGGGCCAACGGCCAGGAGATCGTCGCGTTCGAGCCCCACCGCACCCCCGAGCGACTCGTCCTCGGGCTGGGCCTGGAGCCGCCGATCGAGGACCTCGAGCCACTCCGGTTCGTCCTTCGCCGGCTGGCCGGCAGCCTGGCCGACCAGCTCCTGGCCCGGGGGGCGGCGGCCGGCCGGGTCGAGCTCCGGCTCGCCCTCGACCCGGCCTTCGCCCGGCGAGGGACGCCGACCGCGCTCGCGGTCGAGCAGCGCTTCCCGGAGCCGACCGCTGAAGGCGAGGCGATCGAGCGGCTCCTGTTCGCCCGACTCGAGCGCGAGCCTCCGCCGGTTGCCGTCGCCCGTCTCGAGCTCGAGCTCGCCGAGGTCGGCCCGGCGACCGGCCAGCAGCTCGCCCTGTTCGTGCCCCAGGCGGCCCGGGCCGCGCGGCTCGGCTGGCAGCTCGCCCGGCTCGCCCTTGCCTTCGGCGAAGACCGGATCGGGCGGGTGGAGCTGGCCGATCCGGAGGCGGTCCTGCCCGAGGCACGCTGGCGTCGGCTGCCGATCGGCTCGGGCTCCGAGGACGGCTTCCGCCCGCTCGTTCCCGGTGGCGGCCGATGACCCGGCTGCTCCGCGAGCACCCGTCGATCGACGTCGAGCTGGACGCCGATGGCCGGTTGGTGGCCGTCGCCTGGGCCGGTCGCCGGGAGCCGGTCGAGGTCTGCAACCGCTGGCGGATCGACGAGAGCTGGTGGCGCGATCCGATCGCCCGCGACTACTTCAAGGTCGTCGGCTCACGCTGGCTGGCGCTCGTCTACCTCGACCGGCTCGACGGGACCTGGCATCTCGAGCGGATCTACGACTGACCCCTCGTCCGGCGGACATGCCGGGGCCCCGCCGCAGATGCGACGGGGCCCCTCAGGTCGTCCACCCGCTCACCAGGCCGACGACCGGGTCGTCGGGTCGACCGTCCGGGTCGACCGACGCCGTTACCTTGGTGCACGCCCCCAGGCATGCAGCCATCGGGTGACGAGGTTGTGACGCCGCCGCCGGGCGGTGTGTTGCGCGATTCGGGTCGGATCCGAGCCCGAATTTCAGTACGGCTGGCGGAACCGATCGACGGGGGCCTTCCAGACGCCGCCCTTCGACACGTACTGGACCTTGAGCTGGTACGTCCCGGCCCGGAGCGCCCTCGAGCCGAGGATCGTCGTCGCGGTCAGCGTCCTGGTCTTGCCGGGGTAGATGGTGAGGGCCGTCGAGCCCTTCTTGATGAGGTGACCGGCCCGGAAGATCCGCCACGTGATCGTCCCGCGCTCGGGCACGTTGCCGGTGTTCTTGACCCGCTCGAAATGCTTCACCCTGACCGTGCCGGCGGCGAGGCTGACCTTGGTCACCCCGGAGGTCACGACGGCGGTGTGGCTCGGGTGGTAGAACTTCGAGCGCAGGACGTCGTTCAGCTCGCCGAACCCGCGGTCGTTGTCGAGGGTCCAGATGCCCACCCCGGCGAGACCCGTCACGATCGCGTAGTCGTACTTCGCGGCCACGCTGTGCTCATCCTCGAAGTAGACCTGGCGGAGCGTCTGGAACTCGTCGTCCCAGTAGGTGAAGAACGCGCTGCCCTCGGACGTGTCTTCCTGGCGCAGGACGGCCGGATGCGCGTCGAGGTACTTGCGGGCCGAGCTGTAGGTCACGCTCCAGACCCCGCCGTACTTCGAGACCGGCTTGTGGACGGCGGCGTTCGGGACGTCGCTCGTCACCGGCCAGTCGTAGCCGTAGTACGGGACGCCGAGGATGAGCTTCGAGGCCGGCGTATGGGCCAGGTAGCGGGCGATGTGGAGCTTGACCGTCCGGCTCGTGTTGTCGAGCGGGGCGATCGCCCCGGTGATCGTCGAGCCCGACCAGCGGTAGTTGTAGGTCATCACGAACATCTGGTCGACGATGCTCTCGATCCCGTCGATGAGGGTGTACGGGGCTCCGGCCGACGTCGCGACCACGAGCTTCGAGCCCGGGATTGCCTTGAGCATCGCCGTCTTGAACTTGGCCAGGAAGGCGGCGAAGTCGAGTGACAGCGACTGGGGCATCGGCTCGAAGTCGAAGTTCGCACCGTCGGCGGATCGGCGGACCATGAGCGCCACCGCCTGCTTGATGAAGCGCGCCTTCGCGGCGCTGCTGTGGAGGAACGCGCTCATCTTGGGCAGCGAGCCCGAGTCGAACAGCTGGAACGTCGGGACGACCCGGACGCCCTTGGCGTGGGCGGCGTTCGTGACGGCGATCGCGTTGTCCGACAGGTAGGCCGTGTAGCCGCGCCAGGCCGTGTCGATGTTGCCGTCCTTCTTGATCCCGAGCCCGAAGAACGCGATCGTCGAGACGAGGTTGTAGTCGATCCGGTCGACGGTCCCGGCATCGAGCCGCCAGTACGGCAGGTAGCCGTAGACCTGGCGGTCGAGCGGGGCGATCCCCTTGACCCGCGGCTGGATGCCCGGGTCCGCGGCGCGCGCAACCGGCGCTGCGATGGGGCCGGAGGCGAGCGGGGCGATGACGAGGAGCGCGGCCGCGATGAGGGCGGCGACGAGGGTTGTCGTCCGGCCGATCGTTCGCGACCCCGCTGTGGGGAGGTCGTGCATGGGCGTACTCAACCTCACCCTACCATGGATGACCAGCCGTACCTTGGGGCCAAGGGTCGGGGGTCCATGGGGCCAGTCGTGCTCCCGATCGGGCGCCGGGCGGTTTCGAGGTTCCATGAATAGAACATCTGTTCTATGATCGACAACGGCCCCCAACCGTCCTTCGGGAACCCGAGATGCCCGGTCGAGCGACCCATCCGCAGCCCTTCGCCGAGCTCCACTGCCACACGAACTTCTCGTTCCTGGACGGTGCCTCGGCAGCCGACGAGCTCGTCGACCGGGCGGTCGAGCTCGGGCTGTCGGCGCTCGCGGTCACCGACCACCAGGGTCTCTACGGGGTCGTTCGGTTCTCGACCGCGGCCCGTGAGGCGGGCCTCCATCCGGTCATCGGGCTCGAGCTGGAGCTGCTCGACGCGTTCGCGCCGGACCCGTCCCGGATCGTGGTCCCGGGGCGCCGGCCGGTCCGGCGAGGCGGGCGTCGGGCGTCGGGATCGGCACCAGGCGTGGGGATCGATCCACGGCCGTCGCCCCGGTCGAGGGCGGGATCCCGGTCCGGCCTCGACCCGAGCGGACCCGGCTGCCCGGTCACCGGGATCCAGTCAAGGAGGATCTGCGGGGCGTCGGCACTGGCCAGCGTGGCCCCCATCTCGTCCTGCTCGCCCGCGACCGGATCGGGTATCGCAGCCTGTGCCGTCTGGTCAGCCGGGCGAACCTGGCCGGGACGAAGGGCGTCCCGCGGTTCAGCCAGGCGCTCCTCGCCGAGCATGCCGAGGGACTCGTGGCGCTGTCGGGCTGCCGCGACGGGGAGATCGCCCGACGCCTCCGGGTCGGCGACCGGGAGGGGGCACGGGCGGTCGCCGAGGGCTACGCCCGGTTGTTCGGCGCCGGCCCGGGGAGCGACGTGTCCGGCGGTTCAGACCGCTTCGGCGCGGCCCGTGGCGCAGGTCGCCCCGGCAGCCCGGGCGGGCGGCGGCCGACGGGAATCGCGGCAGCCGGCTTCGTCCTCGAGCTCGAGCACCACCTCCTGCCCGACGACGACTGGCTGGTGGCCGAGACCGCCCGACTGGCCGAAGAGCTCGGCCTCCCGGTCGTCGTCACGAACGACGTCCACTACGCGACGCCCGATGGTCGCGAGCTCCAGGACGTCCTCACGGCGATCCGCCACGGACGGTCGGTCGGATCGCTGGCCGACCTCCGGCGGACCGACGGCGAGTCCTACCTGAAGTCCGCCTCCGAGCTGATGGCCCTGCCCCCCGGCGACACCCGGACGGCCAGCGACGATCCGCGGACCGCCCGGGCCTGGGCGGAGGGGATCGCGGCGGCCGGTGAGCTCGCCGCGGCCTGCGAGGTCGACCTCGGGTTCGAGGCGTACCGCTTTCCGGGCTTTGCGGTGCCGGGCGGGGAAACGCCGTTCTCCTACCTCGCCGAGCTGTGTCACGAGGGCGCCCGGCGGCGCTACCACCCGATGACCCCGGCGGTCGTCCGCCAGCTCGCCCACGAGCTCGAGGTCATCGAGCGGACCGGCCTGGCCGAGTTCTTCCTGATCTGCTGGGACCTGATGCGCTTCGCCAGGTCCCGCGGCATCCCGGCCCAGGGTCGAGGGAGCGCGGCCGACTCGATCGTGGCCTATGTCCTGGGGATCACCAGGGTCGATCCGATCCGCCACAACCTCCTGTTCGAGCGGTTCATCAACGAGGGCCGGACGTCCTACCCGGACGTCGACATCGACTTCTCATCCGAGCGCCGGGAGGAGGTCATCCAGTACGTCTACGAACGCTACGGACCCGAGCACACCGGGATGGTCTGCAACGTCGTCACCTACCGAGCCCGATCCGTCGTGCGCGAGGTGGGAGTGGCGCTCGGGTTCCCGCGGCCGCTGGTCGATCGCGTGGCGAAGGCACTCGAGACCTACGACTCGGTGATGGTCCGGCGGGACCTCGAGGCGGACGGCGGCTTTGCCGAGTTCTTCCGGCGTCCGGACGCAGGGGATGGCGCGAGCTCGGCAGACGTCGTGGAGGCGGACCCCGGCGCAGTCTCGGTCCTGACCCGGGACCGTGGCTTCACCGATGGGATGGGCCAGCTCAACCACGCTCGCGGCGGCCGGCTGCCGCGGCAGGAGGATGCGCGGAGGCCGGCCGTGCCTTTGCCGCCGGCTGTGCCCGGAGCGGCGGCCGTGCCTTTGGCGCCGGCTGTGCCTTTGCCGCCGGCTGTCGTGCCCGGTCCGGCGGCGTCGGCTGTGCGCGGAGGGCCACCCCCCGCCGCGGATCCCAAGGCGATCTGGATATCGACCCCACCAGTAACTTCCTCGGTCGAGGTGGATCCGGACAGTCAAGCGGGACCCGAGCCATCGGCAGCGACCGAGGTTCGTGCGGGGATGGGCTCAGCGATCGTGCCGGCGAGCCTACCGACGCAGCAATCCCGGTCCGACAGCGCCTCCGCTACTGCTGCGATCGATATCGGCAGCCTCAAGGGTCACGGTGACCCGGAGCTGCGACGGAGCCCCGGCCAGGCGCTGCGGCCGAGCCAGGGGCAGGCGCTGCGGCCGAGCCAGGGGCAGGCGCCCCGAATATCACCCCCATTCTTAGCTGACGCGCATCTGCACGATTCCAACGTCATTCGCGCGGACATTCCCCAGCCGATCGTGCTTGCTGAGCGCGCGAAACAGATCACCCTGGAGGGGTCGCAGGCTACCTCCACCCTTCGATCGCCATCTACCAACCCGCCTGCTAGCAATGCCGGTGATATTGAACCCGGGAGTCGGGCTGACCCGGGCTCCGGAACCTGGCCGACCGCAGCCGGCTCGAAGCCGTCGATCCGGGCCGGTGGACCGGGTGATGACGAGGGCGGCCCCGGCGACTCGCCGGTGAGCGTGGCCTGGCTCCGTTCCGGCCGCGGCACGGGCTACTCACCGACCTCCGGCCGCGGCACGGGCTTCGAGCCGGCTTCGGGCCGCGGGACCGGCTACTCACCGACCTCCGGCCGCGGCACGGGCTTCGAGCCGGCCTCGGATCGGGGAGAGGGCTTCGCGCCGGCCTCGGGTCGGGGAGGGGGCGATGCCACGTCGCGTGGCACGGCCTTCGGCCCGGGTGCCGGGCGTCCCCGAAGGAACGACGGCCCGCCCGGCACGATCGACGGGCGGACGATCGACCCGGAATCGGGTGTCCTCCTGCCACCGGAGCGGCGGACGGATCGGCTCGGTCGGCCGCTCCACTGGGATACCGGGAGCCCCGGCGCCGCCAACCGAGCCGCGGAGCTGGCACGTCCCCAGAGCCCGCACGGACCGGCGACCCGGCACGGACCGCCGACCCGGCACGGAACGGCGACCCGCCACGGACCGCCGACCCGGCACGGACCGGCGACCCGGCACGCCCCGGCGACTCGGCACGACGCTCGAGCGTCGCCCGGATCGAGCCCGAGCTCCCGCCGCAGCCCCGAGGCGGGAGCGTCGCCGGCCTGTCGGACTGGGAGCGCTGGCTCGAGCTCTGCGCCCGGATGGATGGCTTTCCGCGCCACCTCAGCATCCACAGCGGCGGAATGCTGATCACCGCCGCGCCGCTCATCGACATCGCCCCGCTCGAACGGGCCACGATGAAGGACCGGGTCGTCGTCCAGTACGACAAGCGCGATGTCGAGACGATCAAGCTGATCAAGCTCGACCTGCTCGGCCTCGGGATGCTCGCGGCGATCGACGAGACCCTCCAGCGGATCGAGCGTGACTGCGCAACCTGCGTCGACCTCGACCGGCTGCCCGAGGAGATCCCCGAGGTCTTCGAGATGCTCCAGGCGGCCGACACCGTGGGCGTCTTCCAGGTCGAGAGCCGGGCCCAGATGCAGACCCTCCCGAAGAGTCGCCCGGCCAGCCTCGACGACCTCGTCGTGGAGGTTGCGATCATCCGGCCCGGTCCGATCCAGGGCAACGCCGTCCACCCCTACCTGCGCCGGAAGCAGGGCCTCGAGCCGGTGACCTACCTCCACCCGAGCCTCGAGCCGGTCCTCCGCGACAGCCTCGGGGTGATCCTCTACCAGGAGCAGGTCATGCGCGTGGCGATCGAGGTCGCCGGCTTCTCACCGGCCGAATCGGACGGCTTCCGGCGAGCGATGGGGACGTGGCGCTCGACCCGCGAGATGGAGAAGCTCCATCGCCGGTTCGTCGACGGCTGTCTCCGCCAGCCGGGCATGGACGAGCCGACCGCCGAGGAGCTCTTCCGCCAGGTTGCCGCGTTCGCCAGCTTCGGCTTCGCCAAGAGTCATGCGGCCGCCTTCGCCCGGACCGCCTACGAGTCGTCGTTCCTCAAGCTGTTCTACCCGGCCCAGTTCCTGGCCGGGCTGATCAACGCCCAGCCGATGGGCTTCTACCCGGTCGAGGTCCTGGTCAACGACGCGAAACGCCACGGGGTGGCCGTCCTCCCGGTCGACGTGAACGCGAGCGCCTACCTGACGACGACCGAGTGGGTCGGGGTCGACCCGGAGCCGCTCCCCCCGGAGGCGGGGATCGAGCGCCGGCCCGAGATCGTTCGCTCGCCGGCCTGCGTCGTCCCGTCGGCTGCGGCCAGGGGACGTTGGGCGGCCGAGAGCGCGATCGGCTGGGGGGTCAGGCTCGGGCTCAGCCTGGTCAAGGGGATCGGCGAGGAGCATGCCGAGCGGCTCGACGAGGAGCTCGCCCGCGGCCCGTATCGGAGCCTCGCCGACGTCGTCGAGCGGACCGGGCTCCCGGAGGAGGTCATCGAGCGGCTCATCCGGGCGGGTGGGCTCGACGCACTCGGTCGCCCCCGGCGTGAGCTCCTCTGGCAGCTCCGCGAGGTCATGGGCGCCAGCGGCGGGCGGATCGACGGGCGAACGACGAAGACCGCTGCGCGGGCCTCGAAGCGAGCTGCCGGTCGACCGATCGACCTGCGTCTGCCGGCGACCCCGGCGCCGGATCTTCCGCCGATCGGCGAGATCGAGCGGCTCGGCGACGCCTACGCGGTGATCTCGCTCGACGCCAGGCGCCAGGTGATCACCCTGTTCCGAGAATCGCTCCAGCGCCTCGGGGCGGTCCCGAACTCGGAGCTCAACGAGCGCCGGCCGGGCCCGGTCCGGATCGGTGGCCTGGTGGTCACCCGCCAGCACCCGATGACGGCCCGCGGGACCGTCTTCCTGGCGCTCGAGGACGAGACCGGGATGGTCAACGTCACCCTCTGGCCGGACACCTGGGCGAAGCTGCGCGGAGTCGTCCGACGCCACGCCCTGCTCCTGGTGGATGGGACGCTCCAGCGCGAAGGTGACGTCGTCAACGTCATCGCCCGGGACGTCCGGCCGCTTCCCGAGGCCGTCGCGGCGGTCGGTGGCCCGACCCGACCGCCCGGTGTCCGCCAGCTCGGATGGGCCGGAATGCGCCGGATGGGCTGATCGGCCGCTAGCGGCAACCCGCCAGCGGCAACCCGCTAGCGGCGAGCCGTCGCCTTGGCGCCCTTGTTCTTGGGCTGCTGACGGTTCCCGGAGTTCGGGTTCACGCGCCGCAGGAAGCGCCGGTAGAACCCGGCGAACGCGCCGATCGCGATCCCGGAGACCGGCCCGATCGAGATCGCCCACACGATCCAGCTCTCGCGCAGGCCGGGCGGAAGGGCGCTGGCGGCCCCGGACGGAGCGATCGCCACGACGATCGAGAACGCGATGAGCGACGCCATCCCCACCAGGAACCCGGCCATGTACGACATGCGGGGGGCGAGCACCCCGGCGAGGAACGCCGACCCGATCGGCGGCGGGGCCACGAGGAGGCTGAAGGCGATGCCGGCCAGGCTGGCATACCTCGACGTCGCGATCTCCGCCACCGAGCCGGCCGAAGCGAGGTACCAGACCGTCGAAGCGACGATCAGGACCACCGGCAGCCAGATGGCATTCGTCCGGGTGACCAGCCACGGGATCGCCCGGATGTCGTCGCGGAGGTGGAGAGGCTGGTAGGCATCGCGAAAGGCGCCGAGGACGCTCGGCCGGGGGCTCGCCGGCGCCGTCGTCGCGCCCGGGCTGGCGGTCCCGCTGTCGGCTGCGGAGACGTCGGCCTCGGTCACCGCGGCTGCCGCGCGGGCCCGTCGGCGGGCGTTGGCGCGGTCGGTCTTCTTGGCGCGGGCCACGGTTCCTCCTGGGCTGACGGGGCACGAGGGCACATCGATGGCGGCGCCGATCGAGGCACGGCACGGTCCGGCCGAGGCGTCGCCACCGAACATCGTAGACGAACGACGCCGAGGACCGCGAGACAGCCTTCCGGGTGAGCGCCCGATGAGCCCGAGGTAAGCGACGGTGAACCGCCGGCTGCTACAACCGACGTCCCGCCGGCCATCCCTGTCCCCGCCGGGAGGTCGACGATGGCTCGCGTCCGGAGGGCGGCGTCGGCCGCCCTGGCTCTGCTCCTGGTGCTCGGGGCGGTTGCCCTCGGCGCCGCTCCCGAACGCCGGGTCGTCGCCGCGGCCGCGGTCCCGCCGCATCTGCTGGCTGCCGTTTCCTGGCCGCCATCGTCGTCGCTCCTCCTCGCGGAGGTCGTGACCGGAGGAACGTCCGCGTCCGACGAGTACGTCGAGCTGACCAACGCGTCCGGATCGGCGGTCGACCTCGGCGGGCTCGAGCTCGTGTACGTGACCGCGACCGGCTCGACGGTGACCCGCAAGGCGACCTGGTCGAGCCCGAGTCCGATCACCCCAGGCCAGCACCTCCTCGTGGCGAACGCCGGGGGAGCGTTCGCCGGGGTCGCCGATGCGACCTACAGCGGCGGGTTCGCGGCGACGGGCGGCGCGCTGGTCATCCGCCCGGTCGGCGGGACCGCGATCGATGCGATCGGCTGGGGAGATGCGACGAACGCCTTCGTCGAGGGCACCGCCGCACCCGCACCGCCGGCCGGCTCGAGCCTGGAGCGACGACCGGGCGGCGCCGCCGGCAACGTCGTCGACACGAACGACAACGTGGCGGACTGGGCGGTCCTCGGGTCGCCGGTGCCCCAGAACCTGGCCTCGGCGCCGATCCCGGCGCCCGGTCCGAGCGCAACGCCGACGCCCGGCCCTTCATCGAGTCCGAGCTCCGACCCGACACCCGTGCCAGCCGCGACGCCAGCTCCGACGACGACCCCAACCGGGACGGCAAGCCCGTCCCCGACGCCCACCACGACGGCGACCCCTGCCGCCACGACGAGCCCTGCTCCCACGGCGGTCCGACGCCGACGCCGAGCCCAACGCCGAGCCCGACGCCGAGCCCGACGCCGAGCCCGACGCCGACGCCCACGCCCACACCGAGCCCGACGCCGACGCCGAGCCCGACGCCCGACCCCGACCCCCGCGGCCATCCCGATCGCGGCCGCCCGGGCGCTGCCCGACGGGAGCCCGGCGACCATCCAGGGCGTGGTCACGGTGGGGCTCGGTGCGCTGGAGTCGGGGCGGACCGGGTTCGTCCAGGACCCGACGCGGCGGACTGGCGGTCTACCTCGAGACGACCGCGACGACCGTGGTCCCTGCCGGAACCGTCGTGCGGCTGACCGGCTCGCTCGACGATCGGTATGCGCAGCGGACGCTTCGGGTCGCAGTCGCCGACCTGGTCGAGCTGGGATCGGAGCCGCTTCCCGCGCCGCTCGAGGTGGCGACGGGAGGCGCCGTCGAGCCGATCGAAGGGATCCGGATCGTCCTGGCCGGGACGGTGACCGAAGCCCCGAGCGCCTTCGCGGACGGGCTCGGCGTGCTCGTCGACGACGGATCGGGACCGCTCCGGGCGATCGTCGCCCCGCCCGCCCAGGGCAGCCTCGATCCGGCGCGCGGCGACACGCTTCGGGTGGTCGGCGTCCTCGGGCAGCGCGACTCGTCGGGAACCGGCACGTCCGGCTACCGGGTGTTCGCAGCCAACGCAGGCGAGCTCGAGCTCATCGCCACGAGCAGCCCAAGCCCGTCCGGACCGCCGGCGGCCACGTCATCACCCACGCCGGCGTCCTCTCCGACGCCGACCACCGACGCCGACCACCGCACCGCCGGCCAGCCCGGCCCCGACCGCCGCACCGACGCCGACCGCGACGCCGTCACCGACGGCCACCGCGACCCCCGCCTCACCATCGATCGCAGCCGTTCGGGCGATGTCCCTGGGATCGATCGTGAGCGTCCGCGGGATCGTGACGGCAGAGGCCGGCCGGCTCGGGACGGCCCCGCTCATCGCCCTCGGCGATGACGCCGGCGGCATCTTCATCCGGCTGTCCGACGGAATCACCCTGCCCGCGCGGGGCGACCAGGTCGTGGTCAGCGGCACGCTCGCCGATCCGTATGGCCAGGTCGAGATCCGGACGACCGTCGGCGGGATCGTCCCGCTCGCGACCCGGATCCCCCTGCCCGCGCCGGTTGCCGTCGGATCGGCCGAGCTCGGCGAGGCGACCGAGGGTCGGCTCGTGACCCTCGGCGGCATGGTCGAGCACGCTCCGACGAAGTCCTCCGGCGGTCTCGCCCTGTGGGTGATCGATGACGCGGGCGATCGAGCCCGCGTGCTCACGGGCGGTTCGAGCGGGGTCGCCGCAGCGGACCTCGTCGCCGGCCACCGGTACCGGCTCACCGGGATCGTCGGGCAGCGTGCCTCGCGGAAGGGTGCCCTGGACGGCTACCGGCTGTGGGTGCGCGACCGGGCCGACATCGTCCAGCTCGGCAGGTCCCACGCCGTCGCCGACCCCGACGCCCAGCTCGAGCTCCGGGCCGACCGAACCCGTCGAGCGTGTCGATCTCCAGGGCGCTTGCCCTCCAGGGCCGCACGGTCTCCGTCGTCGGGGTGGTGACAACGCCGGCGAGCCTGCTCGATGCCACGAACCGGCGGATCGTGATCCAGGACGCGACAGCCGGCATCGAGGTCCTCCTGCCGGCCGGCGGCAGCGCGCCATCGCCGGGCCGTCGCCTGCGAGTCGTCGGAGAGGTCGGACGGGCGTATGACGCGCCGCGGATCCGGGCGAGCACCGTGACCGACCTCGGGACGGCGGCCCTGCCCGTCGCGCGGTCCCTGTCCGGCGCGCCGACGATCACCGTCGAGTGGCGGCTCGTGCGGGTCTCGGGAACGGTCGCCGACGTGCACAAGCTCGGTGACCGCTGGCGGGCCGAGCTCCGGGTCGGCTCGAAGCGGATCGTGATCAGCGGCGCTGCCCGGCGCGAGGATCCCCTCGACGACGCTCGTCGAGGGACGCCGGGCGACGGTCGTCGGCATCGTGCGCCGCCCGTACCCGGGTGCCGCGGACCGACGGTTCGCGGTGGTCCCGCGCTCGCCGGCCGACATCGCGCAGCGCGGATCGTCGACGACCGCGGCAGCCGGGGCCGCCACCTCCGGTGCCGGATCGCTCCAGCGCACGCGCGACGCCTGACCCACGCGACCGAGGCGCAGGCGGGGACGCCAGCGGGCCACTCGTCGCGTCCGTGGAGCTCGGCCAGCTCGGCGAGCACTCGGGCGAGCGGGTCAGGGTCGGTGGGCTCGTCGTCGCGCTCGTCGGCGACGGGTTCACGCTCGACGATGGGAGTGCGACCGGGCGGATCGTCCTGACCGGCGAAGCCGCGGCGTTCCTCGACCTGATCGAGCCCGGCGACGCGATCGAGCTCATCGGCCGGGTCGACACCGCGGACAGCGCGGGCGCACGCCTCGTCGTCGATGCGCCGGCCGACCTGCTCCGGGTGGGTGCGCTCGGGGCAACGCCCGATCCAGCGTCGGCCGACCCAGCCCTCGGGCCGGTCCCCGATGCCTCCGCGACCGGTTCCGCGACCGCGCTCGGCGGGTCCACCGGCTCGATCGCTCGGGCCGCCGGCCTCGGCGGCCTCCCGGACCTGACCGTCGCCGGGGCGGGCTGGCTGGCAATGGTCGTGGGCCTGTCGGTGGCGGTCACGCTCGTCCGTCGTCGCCGGGCACGGCGCGCCCTGGCGGCCCGGATCGGGGCCAGGCTGGCCGCCCTGGCCGGTCCGCCACCCGTCCCGTGAGCGTGGCCCACGCTCAGCCAAACTTGACGCTCGCGAGAACGCACGACTATGCTCGGCCGAGTTTCGCGCCAGCGAAGCGCTTCAGAGGAGAGAGGGACGGTCTTGCCGAACGCGGACCACCGCGTCGCACTCCCGATTGGAGAACGGCAGTACCACATCTCACTCGGCCCCGGCGAGTTGGCCGAGTACATCCTCCTCCCCGGTGACCCCGACCGAACGGCCCGGATCGCCGCCCGTCTCGATTCGATCGAGCTCGAGCGGCGTCACCGGGAGTTCGCCACGGTCACCGGCACGTATCGAGGCGAACGGGTATCCGTCGTGTCGACCGGGATCGGCACGGACAACGTCGAGATCGTGGTGGCGGAGATCCTGGCGATCACGGAACGTCCGACCTTCATCCGGGTCGGTTCCTGCGGCACGCTCCAGCCGGAGATCGGCCTCGGGGACCTGATCATCTCGAGCGGCGCGGTCCGTCTCGAGGCGACCACGAGCTTCTTCGTCCACGACGGGTATCCGGCGATCGCCGATTACGAAGCGATCGTCGCGCTCGTCGAGGCCGCGGCGGGGCTCGGCCACCGGGCTCACGTTGGGGTCACGGCGACGGCTCCGGGGTTCTTCGGGGCGCAAGGGCGTCCCATTCCGCAGCTGCCCATCCGCTACCCTGACCTGGCCGAGGAGATGGCGCGCCAGCGCGTCCTGAACTTCGAGATGGAGGCATCGGCGTTACTCGTCCTGGCCCACCTGGCCGGGAGTCGCGCGGGGGTCGTCTGCGCCGTCTATGCGCAGCGGACCACGGGCGACTTCGCGACCGACGAGGTCAGGGAACGTGCCGAGGCGGCTTGCGTCGAGACCGGGCTGGAAGGACTCCGGATCCTCGCCGCGATGGAGCGCCAGAAGCGCGAGGCGCAGACGGACCGCTGGCGGCCGTCGCTCTGGAACAACGGATCGTGAGCAAGCGGATGCGGGACGCTCGTCCTGCAACGCCACGCTGAATCGAGGAGGTCACCCACCAATGGCCCAGGCCTATTGCGTCAAGGACAAGCAGAAGGTCGAAGTCGTGAACCCGCAGCGGATCACGATGAAGAACGGCAAGCCTGCCATTCAGGGCACCTGCCCGAAGTGCGGCGGCAAGGTCTTCAGGATCGGCGGCTGACCCGCTCGCGTTCCTGACGCAACGTCCGACCCCCGCCGGAAACGGCGGGGGTCGTCGATTCCGGCCCGACCCGGTCACCCGCGCCTTGCTACGATCGGGCGGTGTCCGGACCGAGCCCCGTCCTCGCCGTCGACCTCGGCGCCAGCCGGATTCGGGCCGCGGTCGTCGAGGCGGACGGCACGGTCGTCAGCCGGGCGGACTGCCCGACTCGTGCGACCGCGGGCCCGGACGCGGTCACGTCCGACGCGATCGCGTTGCTCCTCGGGGTCCGGGACGCGGCGCCGCCGGAGCTGGTGGACCGGATCGAGGCGGTCGGGATCAGCGCGATCGGCCCGCTCGAGCTCGCGACGGGCCGGATCCGCCGGCCGCCGAACCTGCCCGCGACGTTCGCCGACTTCCCGTTCGCCGAGCCCATCGGAGCCGCGCTCGGGCTGCCGTGGGCGATCGACCGCGACACCCACGTGGCGGCTCTCGGTGAGCTCGCCTTTGGCGCCGCGCGCGGCGCGCGCCATTTCCTGTACCTGACGGTCTCGACGGGGATCGGCGGCGCGATCGTGGCCGACGGCCGGCTCGTGGCGGGTCCCGACGGGGTCGGCGGTGAGCTCGGCCACCTGACCCTCGAGCTCGACGGCCCGCCGTGCGGCTGCGGCGCCCGGGGGCATCTCGAGGCGATCTCGTCGGGAAGCGGGATCGCGCGCGCCGCCGCCGAGGCGATCGAGGCCGGGACGGCTCCCGGACTGAGGGCGATCCGCGACGCCCTGGCGCCGGCACCGCTCACGGCCAGGGACGTCGCGGCCGCCGAGGACGCCGGCGATCCGGCCGCGGGCGCGATCATGGACCGGGCCAGGATCGGGTTCGCCGCGGCCGCCGTCAGCCTCGTCGACATGTTCGCCCCGGAGCTCATCGTCGTCGGCGGCAGCGTCGCCCGCGGTGGCGGCGATCGCTGGCTCGATCCCGCCCGCGCCGCGGTCCGTGAGCTGTCGTTCGGGATCGCCGCCCGGCGCGTGCGGATCGTCGAGGCGGCGCTGGGTGACGACGTCGGCCTGATCGGTGCCGTTCCGCTCGTGGGCCGCCAGACGGCCGGCTGATCGACAGACCGGGCCGGCCGGCCCGCCGAACGGCTGACAGATGGCACGTGGCCGGAAGGCACCCGCGCGTCGTACGATTGCGGTGTCGACGTCGACGGGCCGGCACGGGCCGATCGCCCGCGCAAGCGCCTGTCGCTTCGCCCCAACGCATGTTCAACGGATCGGCCTGCCGGAGCGGGTCGCCCTCGCCAGGGAGGTACTCGAGATGACCGTTCGTGTCGGGATCAACGGCTTCGGCCGGATCGGTCGGCAGTCGCTCAAGGCGCTCATCGAGCGCGCCCCGGAGATCGAGGTCGTTGCCGTCAACGACCTCGTCGAGACGGAGCTCAACGCCCTCCTGTTCAAGCACGACTCGACCTACGGGGCCTACCCGGGCACCGTCGATCACACCGAGAACTCGCTGATCATCGACGGGCGCGAGATCAAGGTGCTCAAGGAGCGCGATCCCGCAGCCCTGCCCTGGCGCGAGCTCGGCGTCGACATCGTCCTCGAGTCGACCGGGCTCTTCACCGACGCCGCCAAGGCGCACGCTCACATCGACGCCGGGGCCTCGAAGGTGATTATCAGCGCGCCGGCCAAAGGCGAGGACATCACGATCGTCCTCGGCGTGAACGAGGACCGCTACGACCCGGCCGTCCAGCACATCATCAGCAACGCCAGCTGCACGACGAACTGCCTCGCCCCGGCGGCCAAGGTCGTCCACGACGGCTGGACGATCGAGCGCGGCCTCATGAACACGATCCACTCGTATACCAACGACCAGCGGATCCTCGACGTCGCCCACAAGGACCCGCGCCGGGCGCGCGCCGCCGGCCTGAACATCATCCCGACGACGACCGGCGCGGCCAAGGCGCTCGCGCTCGTCATCCCGGATCTCAAGGGCAAGTTCGATGGGTTCAGCCTGCGCGTCCCGACGCCGACCGTGAGCGTCGTCGACTTCACCGCGGACCTGGCCCGGCCGACGTCGGCCGAGGAGATCAACGCCGCGTTCCGCGAGGCCGCCGCCGGACCGCTCAAGGGCATCCTGGGGGTCAGCGACGAGCCGCTCGTGTCGACCGACTTCCGGGGTGACGCGCGGAGCTCGATCATCGACGCCGCCTCGACCATGGTCATCGGCGGGACGATGGTCAAGGTCATCGCCTGGTACGACAACGAGTGGGGCTACAGCTGCCGGGTCGCCGATCTCATCCGGTACGTCGCTGAGCGGATCCCCGCCGGCGTGGCCTGAGCGGAGGCGCCCCGCCCGCATGGACAAGCTCACCATTCGCGACGTCGACGCGTCGGGCAAACGCGTCTTCGTCCGGGTCGACTTCAACGTCCCGCTCCAGGACGGCAAGGTCACCGACGACTCCCGGATCCGGGCGTCGATCCCGACGATCCGGGCGCTCCTCGGCGAGGGCGCCCGGGTGATCCTGGCCAGCCACCTGGGGCGTCCCGACGGCAAGGTCCAGGACGGGCTCCGGTTGCGACCGGTCGCCCAGCGCCTGAGCCAGCTGCTGCGGCTCAACGTTCCATGCACCGGTGACGCCCTCGGGCTCGGCACCGAGGACGCCGTCCGGCGGCTCCGTCCGGGCGAGGCGCTCCTGCTCGAGAACCTCCGATTTCACGCCGAGGAGGAGCAGAACGACCCCGCCTTCGCCGCTGCGCTCGCCTCGTACGCCGAGCTGTATGTGAACGACGCGTTCGGGACGGCCCATCGCGCCCACGCCTCGACGGTCGGCGTGCCGAAGCTGCTGCCGGCCTATGCCGGGCTGCTCATGGAGGCCGAGATCAAGGCGCTGTCGGGGCTCCTCGAGCGCCCCGAGCGACCGTTCGCCGCGGTCGTCGGCGGGGCGAAGGTGTCGGGCAAGATCGAGGTCCTCATCAACCTCATGGACAAGGTCGACCTGTTCGTCGTTGGCGGCGGGATGGCCAACACGTTCCTCGTCGCCCAGGGCAAGTCGGTCGGCAAGAGCCTGGCCGAGTACGACCGGATCGACGATGCCAAGCGGATCCTCGCCCTGGCCGAGTCGAAGGGCGTCCGGATCGTCCTGCCGATCGACGTGATCGTGGCCAAGGAAGTCACCCAGGGGACGGAGTACAAGACCCTGCCGGCCGAGAAGATCCCGGCGTCGTGGCACATCGTCGATGTCGGCAAGCAGAGCCTGGTCGCCATGGAGGAGGCGCTCGGACCGGTCCGAACCGTCTTCTGGAACGGGCCGCTGGGCGTGTTCGAGATCCCGTCGTTCGCCCACGGAACGCGGGCGATGGCGCGCTTCCTCGCCGACAAGGCCGCGGCCGGCGCCACGGTCGTCGTCGGTGGCGGCGACTCGGTGGCCGCCGTCCAGCAGCAGGGGCTCGCCGATCAGATGACCCACATCAGCACAGGCGGCGGCGCCTCGCTCGAGTTCCTCGAGGGGCGCGAGCTCCCCGGGATCGCCGTCCTCCAGGATCGCCCGGCCGGATCGGAGCCCAAGTGACGAACACCTTCATCGCCTTCATCGACGCGCGCGAGATCCTCGACTCGCGGGGCAATCCGACGGTCGAGGTCGACGTGGTCCTCGAGGACGGGTCGGTCGGGCGGGCGGCGGTGCCGTCCGGTGCGTCGACCGGGGCTCACGAGGCGGTCGAGCTGCGCGACGGCGACAAGGCCCGCTATGGCGGCAAGGGTGTCCGGACCGCCGTCGCCAACGTGATCGAGACGATCGCCCCGGCGCTCGAGGGTGAGGACGCCGCAGACCAGGCCGCGATCGACGCCGCGCTGATCGCCCTCGACGGGACGCCGAACAAGAGCAGTCTCGGCGCGAACGCGATCCTCGGGGTGTCGCTCGGCTGTGCCCATGCCGCGTCGGCCGCCTACGATCTGCCGCTCTACCGTTACCTCGGCGGTGTCGGTGCGACCACCCTGCCGGTCCCGTTCTTCAACATCCTCAACGGCGGCAAGCACGCCGTCGACTCGACCGACTTCCAGGAGTTCATGGTCGCGCCGGTCGGCGTCGACACGTACACCGAGGCGCTCCGGGCCGGGGCCGAGGTGTTCGCGGCGTTGCGCGGCATCCTCCACGACCGGGGCTTCTCCGTCGGCCAGGGCGACGAGGGTGGGTTCGCGCCGTCGCTCCCGTCGAACGAGGCCGCGATCGAAGTGATCGTCCAGGCGATCGAGAAGGCCGGCTATCGACCCGGCGAGCAGGTCGCGCTCGCGCTCGATCCGGCCACGAGCTCGATCCTCGTCGAGGGGACCGGCACCGACGGCGTGACCGGCCAGTACCGCCTCGAGAGCGAGGGCCGGACCCTCGACTCGGGCGAGCTGATCGACCTCTGGGCGAGCTGGGTCGACAAGTACCCGATCGTGTCGCTCGAGGACGGCCTCGGCGAGGACGACTGGGCGGGCTGGCGCGAGCTCACCGCCCGGCTCGGCTCGAAGGTCCAGCTCGTCGGCGACGACCTCCTCGTCACGAACCCGGAGTTCATCGCCCGCGGGATCGAGGAGCAGGCGGCGAACTCGGTCCTGATCAAGCTCAACCAGATCGGCACCCTGACCGAGACGATCGGCGCGATCGATCTCGCCCGGCGAGCCGGCTGGACCGCGATGGTCAGCCATCGCTCGGGCGAGACCGAGGACACGACGATCGCCGACCTCGTGGTGGCGATGGGCAGCGCCCAGATCAAGTCGGGGGCGCCATCGCGATCCGAGCGCGTTGCGAAGTACAACCGGCTCCTGCGGATCGAGGGCGAGCTGGGCGAGACCGCCCGCTACCTGGGTCGGGCGGCGCTGGCCGGCGGTCGATGACGGCCGCCTCGAACACGGCCTCCCGGGTTCCCACCACGAAGACGAGCCGGTTCATCGACCGGGGCGCGATCGTCGCCGGCTGGGTCGGCGTCGGGATGGCCGTCACCATCGGGGTGAGCTTCCTGCTGGTGATCCCGATCGAGCCGATCTACTGGCTCCTGGCGCCGTTCGCGGGTCTGCTGATCGGCTACTACGCGAACCAGCGTTCGGCGACCCCACGCGGTGCCTGGCGACGGATCACGGCCAACGCGCTCTACGCGGGGACCCTGACCGGCGTCACCCTGGCCCTGATCCTGCTCGTGGTGAAGGGCCTCTTCTTCTTCGCCGACACGGGCTACCCCGACTTCAACCGCGCCGACCCGAACGGCCAGCCGATCCCGCCCTACTGCCAGACCGGGGCCGCCTGTGTCCAGGCGCGCTATCTGGCGGCCGGTCGCGGCCCGGCCCTCGAGGCGGCGGGAGCGACGGACCTGGCCAGCTTCACGACGATCTATTGGCAGCAGCAGCTGTCGACCGCCGCGATCCTCCTCGTGCTGCCGATCGCCACGTCGCTCCTGGGCGGCGTCGTGTACGGGCTGACCCGCCCGAAGGCCGCTGCCTAGAACGTTCCGACGGCGCGCGTGCGAGGGCTCGAGCCGACCCTCAGCCCTTCTTCGCGGCCGGCTTCCTGGCCGGGGCCTTGGCGCTGGTCTTGGCCGGGGCGGCCTTCGCCGCGGGCTTCGTCGCCGCCGGCTTCGTGGCTGCGGCCTTCGCCTTCGGCTTCGCGGGCGCCTTGGCCGGCGCGCTGGCGGCGGTGGTCGCCGGTGCATTCTCCGCGCTGGCGGCGTTCGCCGCAGCGGCCTCGGCTCGGGCGGTCTTGCTCAGCGCCGCGCGGGCCTTGCCCGCGGCCGTCTGAGCGCCCTTCGCCTTGCCCGCCTTGCCGAGCGCGATCCGGGTCTTGGCGGCCTTCGCGGCGGCCGCCTTGCCGGTCGTCTTGGTCACCTTGGCGCCCGTCTGGACGTGCGCTCCGCCGAGGGCGGCATTGACCTTCCGGGTCAGCCGCGACTTCCGGCGCGCGGCTGCGTTCGGATGGATCGCCCCTGCCTTGGCCGCGCGATCGAGCGAGCTCAGCGCCGCTGCGAGGGCCTCATTGGGATCGCCCTCGAGGGTGCCCGCGGCGACCTTGATGGCCTTGCTCGTCAGGGTCTTGGCGGCGGTGCGCCGGGGCTGGTTGATCTCGGTACGTCGGCTCGCGGTGCGGACGCGCTTGAGGGCGGATGGCGTCCTGGCGCCGGTCCAGCCTCGGGGCTTCGTGGCCAAGTCGGAACCTCTCGGTGACGGTCGGGTCGGGCGCGCGGGCGAATCGGGCCGACGCGGGACGCCGATGGTAGCAGAAGGCGGCGCTCCGGGCCACGGCGGATGTGCCCGTCGTGGCCTCTCGTCGCTCAGGCAGACTGCGAATCATGATCGCGATCGTCGGCGGACTCGCCACCGCCATCGTCTGGGCCGTCTCCGTCCTCGCCTCGGCCAGGGCGAGTCGACTGATCGGCTCGTCGTCGACGGTCGCCGGCGCGATGGCGATCGGGTTGGCCATCGGCCTGCCGGTCGCCCTGGTCCTCGCTCCCCGACCCGACTTCGGGGGCGATGCGCTCCTGTGGGTCGCACTGTCCGGGTTCGGCAACGTCGCCGGCCTCCTGCTGACCTATGCGGCGTACCGGATCGGTGCGGTCGGGATCGTCTCGACGATCGACTCGACCGAGGGCGCCGTCGCGGCGGTCCTCAGCGTCCTGGCGGGCGAGGTCCTCGTCCCGGGTTCCGGAGTCGTCCTCGCCGTGATCGCGGTGGGGGTCGTCCTGGCCGCCTCGGCCGGCGGGTCGGAGGAGGGGGTCCCGATCTCCCGCGACCGGGCGACCCGGGCCGCGACGCTGGCCGATCATCTCGGCGGTGTGCTTCGCCCTCGGTCTGTACGGTTCGGCCCGGGCCGCGAACATCCTGCCGATCGCCTGGGCCATCCTGCCGCCGCGCGTCGTCGGTGTCGCATTCGTGGCCATCCCGCTGCTCGCGCTCCGTCGCTTCCGGATGAGCCGGCCAGCCCTGCCGTTCGTCGTGACCACCGGCGTCGTCGAGGTCCTCGGCTACTGGTTCTTCGCCGTTCGCCGCCCGCGAGAGCATCGCCCTCGCCTCGGTCCTGAGCTCGCTGTTCGCACCGATCGCGGCAGTCGCTGCCTACGTCGTGTTCCGCGAGCGCCTGAGCCGGCGCCAGGTCGTCGGGATCGCCCTGGTCGTGGGTGGCGTCACGGCGTTGGGGATCGTCCAGGCGTGACCGGACTCGGCGGCCCGGGGGCCGGGTCCGCTGCTAGACTCCGGCCGGTGATTCCCCAGGATCGGCTGCGCCACGGTCCACCGCGGCACGTGTCGAACCGATGAGCGAGCCGCGATGGTTGGACGGTTACTCCGGTCAAACGACCGATGAGTTGATCGCTCTCGAGGGCGTCTTTCGGACCGACTCGATCGTCCTTGCCTTCGAACAGGCGATCAGTCGCATGGCGGCGCAGACCGGCGCCCAGGACTTGACCACGCCCGAGCGTGCCGTCCTGGCGATCGAGGCGCTCGAGCGCGAAGTCAACAACGACGGGTACGACGGACTGTTCAGAAACGCATCCCAACAAGTCCCGGATGTCGTCAGTTCGCTGATGGCCATTGGCTGCGATGCCGTGGCAGACCTGACCCGATCCGCCATCGCGGTGCTTAGGATCGACGGCCCCATCACCCCGGCGGCGGTCGAGTCTGCGATGGAGGACGAGGATGACGACCGGGACGACCGACTCGAGGTATTGGATCGGGCCTACTACGAAACAGCCGGTGATCTCGCTGACCCGCTCTTCGTGTATATCAGGACGAACCGCGACCAGATCGACCTGACCCAACTAGGAGGCGCAGGATCCTTCCTGGATCGGGCTCGTCGGTCACTCCACGGGCTTCGCGCTCGGTTCCGTTGAGCGGCTACACTCCCGCCCCGTGACCATCCCGCAGGACCGCCCGGGCTTCTGAACGCCGGAATGTCGGTGCCTCGTTCGTCGAGAGCAGTCGTGACACGCTTCTTCCACCGACGTCAGAATCGGATCTGCATGTTCGCCTGGAGGATCAGTCCAAGACCATGTCGGGACTCGATGACGTGGTGATCGCAGTATCTCGCCTCGCTTTCGATTTCTACGCCATCGGGACGCTGAGCTCCGTCGAGCTTGTAAGCCGATCCGGCTATCCGGATCTGCGCAGCGAGGTCACCGTCGCGCGACTGGCCGATTGCCTGGCAGGGCACCCCGATTGGGTGAGCGCCTGGTTCGACTACTCGGAGGACAGGCGGTCGAGCCCCGGGTGGTACATCGAAGGGCGTGACGCGGCCGAGTTCAGCGTCGGCTATTACGAGGGGCCATCCAGCCGTCCCCCGACGACGTTTGATGACAAAGTCCAGGCGTGTGCTGAGTTTGTCCGCGCCGAGATCGACGACATAGCCGGTCTGGGCGAACCTCGCGAACCGTCCGCGCAATGAGTAACCCGATACCTCAAGCACGTCTGCGCAACTTCAGCATCATCGCCCACATCGACCACGGCAAGTCGACCCTGGCCGACCGCCTCCTCGAAGCCACCCACACGATCGACGCCCGGCAGATGACCAGCCAGGTCCTCGACTCGATGGACCTCGAGCGCGAGAAGGGGATCACGATCAAGGCCCGGGCCGTCCGGCTCGACTACCAGGCGAAGGATGGCCGGACCTACGGGCTGAACCTGATCGACACCCCCGGTCATGTCGACTTCGCTTACGAGGTGAGCCGGAGCCTGCAGGCCTGCGAGGGCGCCATCCTCGTCGTCGACGCCGCCCAGGGGATCGAGGCCCAGACGCTCGCCAACGTCCACCTGGCGTTGCGCGAGAACCTGACGATCGTGCCGGTCGTCAACAAGATCGACCTGCCGTCGGCCGAGCCCGACCTCGTGATCGAGGAGCTCGAGAGCGTCCTGGCAATCCCGCGCGAGGAGGTCATCCTGGCCAGCGCCAAGGAGGGCATCGGGATCGAGGAGATCCTCGAGGCGATCGTCGAGCGGATCCCACCGCCGAAAGGCGACCCGGGCGCCCCGCTCCAGGGCCTGATCTTCGACTCGCACTACGACGCCTACAAGGGCGTCGTGGTCTATGTCCGGCTCGCCGCCGGGACGCTCCATGCCCACGACACGATCCGGCTCATGGCCTCCGGGGTGGAGTCCGAGCTGCTCGAGCTCGGTGTCTTCCGGCCCCAGCTCGTCCCGGTCAAGGAGCTCCGGGCCGGTGAGGTCGGTTACGTGGCGACCGGGCTGAAGAGCGTCCGTGACGCCCAGGTCGGCGACACCGTGACGAATGCCCGGAACCCGGCTGCCGCGCCGCTGCCCGGATACCAGGAGGCGAAGAGCCTGGTCTTCGCCGGGATCTACCCGATCAGCGGCGAGGACTACCCGCTCCTGCGCGACGCCCTCGAGAAGCTCCATCTCAATGATGCGAGCTTCACCTACACGGCGGAGAGCTCGATCGCCCTCGGCTTCGGGTTCCGCTGCGGGTTCCTGGGCCTGCTCCACATGGAGATCGTCCAGGAGCGCCTCGAGCGCGAGTTCGATCTCGACCTGATCGCCAGCGCGCCGTCGGTCGAGTACCGGGTCGTGCTGCTCAACGGCCGCGGCGTCGTCGCCGTGGACAATCCGGCCCTGATGCCGGGCGCGGGTGACATCGAGGTCATCGAGGAGCCCTGGGTCACCGTCAAGGTGGTGACCCCGAGCCAGTACATCGGGGCGCTGATGGACCTGTCGACGACCCACCGCGGGACGTTCCTCGCCCTCGAGTACCTCGATCCGCAGCGGGTCCTGATGTCGTTCGAGATGCCGCTGGCCGAGCTCATCGTCGACTACTACGACCAGCTCAAGAGCCGCAGCCAGGGCTATGCCTCGATGGACTACGAGGAGGCCGGCTACCGCCCGGCCAACCTGGTCAAGCTCGACGTCCTCGTCGCCGGAGAGCCGGTCGACGCGCTGAGCCTGATCGTCCATCGCGACGGTGCCCAGAGCATCGGCCGGCGCCTCGTCGAGACGCTCAAGGAGCTGATCCCGCGCCAGATGTTCGAGGTCCCGATCCAGGCGGCTGTCGGCTCCAACGTGATCGCCCGCGAGACCGTCCGGGCGATGCGCAAGAACGTGCTCGCCAAGTGCTACGGTGGCGACATCACCCGGAAGCGGAAGCTGCTCGAGAAGCAGAAGGAGGGCAAGCAGCGGATGAAGCGGATCGGTTCCGTCGAGATCCCGCAGGACGCCTTCCTGGCTGTCCTCCGGATGGGCGAAGGGTGATCCGCAACGTCAGGACCTCGGACGGCGTCTGAGGGGGACGATGGAGGACTGGCTCGAGCCGATCCGGCTGCTGGCGGCGCTTGGGTTCACCGGGCTGCTCGTCATGCTCCGCCTGGAGGCCGACCGGTTCGGGGCCGCCGAGTACGCCGAGATCGACCGCTATGGCGGCCGCGCTCCGCTCCGCCGCCGGCTGTCCTGGTACCTCATCGGGCTGGGCCTGGTCATCGCCACCTGGTTCACCATCCCCGATCCCGCGACGCAGCTCTACCTGACGCTCGGCGATCGTCAGACCGCGGTCATCGGCGGCCTGATCTACGGTGGGATCGGGATCGCCCAGGCGGCCGCCTTCGCCTTCCTGCGCTACCGGCACCTGCGCCTGCCGCCGGTCGCCTCGTATCCAGTCGCCCTGCTCAACTCGGTGGGGACGGCGTTCATCGACGAGGCGACGTTCCGCGGCTGCGTCCTCGGCTTCCTGATCCTGATCGGCGTCGATCCGGGCAGCGCGATCATCCTCCAGGCGATCATGTACGGGCTGACAACGAGGCTCGGGGCGCCCGGTCGGGACCGCTACATGCTCGTCCTGTCGATCGTCATCGGCCTGGCCTCGGGCTACGTGACGCTCCGGACCGGCGGCATCGGGGCAGCCTTCCTCGGCCATGCGATCACCCGGTTCGCCACGTTCGTCGCGACCGGTCACGCCGGCCAGCCGGCTCCGGTCGGCCGCGAGGACGAGGAGATCGAGAAGAAGCGCCGGATCCCCGAGGGCTGGGCGACGGTCGGAACGTCGCGCGAGTCGATCGACCGGAAGCGCTGACGGAGGCTGGACCGGCCGAAGCCAGCGGCGCATCATCGCGCCGTGACCGCATCGACCGTGGCCGTCCCCGCCCCGCCGGTGGGGCTGTACGTCCACATCCCGTTCTGCGTGTCGATCTGCCCGTACTGCGACTTCGTGGTCGTCGCAGGCTCCGAGGCGCGCGGACCGCGGAATCGGATCAACGCCTTCGTCGACGCCCTGCTCACCGAGCTCGATCTGCGGGCCGACATCCTCGACGAGCGCTTCGGGAAGCCCGGTCGGGCGGCCGGCCGGAGGCCGTACCTGAGCTCGGTCTACCTCGGCGGTGGGACGCCGTCGCTCGTCCAACCGGAGGCACTCGGCGCAATCGTCGACCGGATCCGGCGACGGTTCGGGCTGACCGACGGGGCCGAGGTCACGCTCGAGGCGAACCCGGGCCCCGACGAGCGGGGCGACCCCGACGCGCAGCACGAGATCGGCATCACCCGGATCTCGTTCGGAGCGCAGAGCTTCCACGCCGGGGAGCTCAGCCAGCTCGGCCGGCGCCATTCCCCGGCCGACATCGTCGACGCGGTCGCCGCCGCCCGCGAAGCGTCGATCGGCTCGATCAACCTCGACCTGCTCTACGACGTACCCAACCAGACGCTGGCGACCTGGACCGACAGCCTCGAGCGAGCCCTCGCCCTCGCACCGGACCACCTGTCGCTGTACTCGCTCATCCTCGATGACCCGGATGCCGAGGGACTGACCGGGCCGGGCGGCGATCACCTGCCGACGACGGCCGGCGCCCGGCGCTGGCGCGAGCGGGCGCGGAAGGGCCAGGACGACGATCGAGCGGCCGGGATGTACCACTACGCCACCCATCGCCTGGCCGAGAGCCGCTACCGCGGGTACGAGCTGTCGAACTGGGCCCGGCCGGGCCACGAGAGCCGGCACAACCTGGCCTACTGGGAGCGCCGCTCGGTCGAGGCCGTCGGACCGGGAGCGCATGCGTTCGACGGCGCCGTCCGGCGCTGGAGCGCCGCCCGTCTCGACGGCTATGTCGGCGCTCTCCGGCCGGCCGAGCCCGGAACCGTCCCGGCCCTGCCGCCAGGCGGCGTCGAGCCGCCGCTCGACTCGGCGGCCGCCGCGGCGGAGGCGATCATCCTCGGGCTGCGGCTCGATGGCGGCGTGCCGATCGTCGCGTTCCTCGAGCCGCCCTTTGACGAGACGCTCGCCTGGGCCGACGCGGCCGGACTCGTCGAGCAGACGCCCGACGGCCGGATCCGCCTGACGACGAACGGGCGGCTCCTCTCGAACGAGATCTTTGCCCGCCTGATCTGAGCCGCCTGGCGGGCAACGAACGGCCACGTTCCGTTGACACTCGCAGGGCTCGACTGCTACCATGCCCTCAACGTGGTTAGCACTCTCAATGGCAGAGTGCTAACAGGAAGGAGCCCTCAGCCCTTGGCGCGACGCAGTCGCCCCACCACCGGCCCGCTCGACCTCCGCTCCGAGGCGATCCTCCGGGCAGTCATCGACGAATACGTCCTGTCCGCGACACCGGTCGGCTCGCACGCCCTCGTCGAGCGCTACCAGCTCGGGGTCAGCTCGGCGACGGTCCGGGCGATCCTGGCCGACCTCGAAGCGGCCGGGCTGCTCACCCACCCGCACACGAGCGCCGGCCGCATCCCGACCGATCGCGGCTACCGGCACTATGTCGAGACGCTCGTCGACGCCGAGGCGCTGCCTGCCGTCGAGCAGCTGACGATCCGCCACCAGTTCGGCCAGGTCCAGTTCGCAAGCGAGCACTGGTTCCGGCTGGCGGCGACGACCCTCGCCAGCGTCACCGGCTCGGCCGGCCTCGCCACGGCCGCCAAGCCGGCCGCGGCCCGGATCCGCCGGGTCGATCTCGTCGCCCTCCAGGAGCGCGTCGCCGGGATCGTCCTCATCCTCCGGGAGGGAGCGATCAAGCAGGGCCAGCTCGCGCTCGACTTCGCCGTCGACCAGGGGACGCTCGCCCGGGTCGCGGCGCGGCTCAACGCGGAGCTCGCCGACCTCACCGCCGCCGGCATCGAGGCCCGTCTGCCCGCCTACGCCGCCGCGGCCAGCGCGGCAACCGCGGCAAGCGAGGCCGCCGACGAGGACGGAACCGGCCGCGACGCGGTCCTCGTCAGCCGGGTCGCCGAGCGGATCGCGCGAACCCTGCGCGAATCGGATGGGACCGCGGTCGAGGAGGTCTACAGCGACGGCCTGCTCAACGTCATGGACGAGCCCGAGTTCGCCCAGAGCGAGAAGCTCCGGCGTGTCTTCTCGGCGCTCGAGAACCGGACCTATCTCGGCGAGCTCGTCGGTCTCGTGGCTGGCAGCGGCCGGATCCACGTGTTCATCGGCCAGGAGAACACACCGGCCGAGATGCGCGAAGTGTCGCTCGTGCTCGCCTCGTACGGCCGGCCCGGCCGTGCCGTCGGAGTCGTCGGTGTCCTCGGGCCCACCCGGATGGCCTATCCCCACGCGATCGGCACCGTCGGGTTCGTGTCCGGCCTGATGAACGAGCTCGTCGATCACCTCTACGCCTGACCCACCGATGCCAAAGCAGCGAGACCCTGCCATGCCCCACCGCACCCGAGCCCAGGAACGCATCGACGAGATCGACATCTCGCCGGCCAAGCTCCTCGAGCAGATCGACCAGCTCAAGGGTCAGCTCGAGGCGTCGAACGAGCAGGCCGCCGAATATCTGGCCGGGCTCCAGCGCGAGCGCGCAGAGTTCCAGAACTTCCGGCGGCGAACCCTGGACGAGCGCGAGCGCGATGCAGGTCTCGCGGCCGACGGCCTCCTGCGCAAGGTCGTCGCGCTGGCCGACGACTTCGATCGGGCGATCGAAGCTCGGCCGGCGGCGCTCGCCGACGACCCCTGGGCCGAGGGCGTCGCGGCCATCGACCGCAAGCTGCGGCTGCTCCTCGAGAGCGAAGGCGTCACCCCGATCGAGGTGACTCCCGGTGCCGCGTTCGATCCGCACGAGCACGAGGCGATCGTGTCCGTGCCGGGTTCGGGCCAGGCCGAGGGCAGCGTCGTCGCCGAGCTCCAGCGCGGCTACCGGATCCGGGACCGGATCCTGCGCCCGGCGATGGTCGCGGTCGCAGCGGGCGGCGGCGCCGACGGCACCAGCGGGGGACCTGCCGACGGGGCCGACGGCGCCGGCCCGATCAACTAGATCACTTCATCACCAACCCACCACCAACAGACCAGACCTACCAACGACCAACCAGGAGACCCGCAACATGGGCAAGATCATCGGCATCGACCTTGGCACGACGAACTCGGTCGTCGCGGTGATGGAGGGCGGCGAGCCCACCGTCATCGCCTCGGCGGAGGGCGGCCGGACCGTTCCGTCGGTCGTCGCGTTCACCAAGACCGGCGAGCGGCTCGTCGGCCAGCTGGCCAAGCGCCAGGCCGTCACGAACCCGGCCAACACCATCTTCTCGATCAAGCGGTTCATGGGCCGCCGCTGGGACGATCCCGAGGTCAAGCGCTCGAAGGAGCTCGTCCCGTACAAGGTCGAGAAGGATCCCAAGAGCGACGGGATCCGGGTCGTCGTCGGCGACAAGTCGTACACGCCGCCCGAGATCAGCGCGATGATCCTCCAGAAGCTCAAGGCGGATGCCGAGGCCTACCTGGGCGAGAAGATCACCGAGGCGGTCATCACCGTCCCCGCCTACTTCGACGACACCCAGCGCCAGGCGACGAAGGACGCCGGCCGGATCGCCGGCCTCGACGTCAAGCGGATCATCAACGAGCCGACCGCCTCGGCCCTGGCCTACGGCCTCGACAAGAAGCACGACGAGAAGATCGCCGTGTACGACCTCGGTGGCGGCACGTTCGACATCTCGATCCTCGAGCTGGGCGACGGCGTCTTCGAGGTCAAGGCGACGAACGGCGACACCCACCTCGGCGGCGACGACTTCGACCAGCGCGTCATCGAGTGGCTGCTGGCCGAGTTCAAGCGCGACCAGGGGATGGACCTGTCGAAGGACCAGCAGGCCCTCCAGCGGCTCAAGGAGGCGGCCGAGAAGGCCAAGATCGAGCTGTCGTCGACGATCTCGACCGAGATCAACCTGCCCTACATCACGGCCGATGCGACCGGCCCGAAGCACCTCGTGGTGACCCTCAGCCGGGCCAAGCTCGAGGAGCTCGTCCGCGACCTCATCGAGAAGACCAAGGACCCGGTCGCCAAGGCACTCAAGGACTCCGGGCTGAAACCGGCCGAGATCGACGAGGTCGTGCTCGTCGGCGGGATGACCCGGATGCCCGCGGTGATCGAGGCGGTCAAGGGCTTCTTCAACGGCAAGGAGCCGAACCGGAGCGTCAACCCGGACGAGGTCGTCGCGATCGGGGCCGCGATCCAGGCCGGCGTGCTCGCCGGCGACGTCAAGGACGTCCTGCTCCTCGACGTCACGCCGCTCTCGCTCGGGATCGAGACGCTCGGCGGAGTGATGACGAAGCTCATCGAGCGGAACACGACGATCCCGACCTCGAAGTCGCAGGTCTTCTCGACCGCCTCGGACAACCAGAGCCAGGTCGAGATCCACGTCCTCCAGGGCGAGCGCGACTTCGCTGCCGACAACAAGACGCTCGGCCGGTTCATCCTCGATGGGATTCCGCCGGCGCCCCGGGGGATCCCGCAGGTCGAGGTCACGTTCGACATCGACGCCAACGGGATTCTCGACGTCAAGGCCAAGGACCGGGCGACCTCGAAGGAGCAGCAGGTCCGGATCACGGCTTCGTCGATGCTGTCCAAGGACGACGTGGACAAGATGGTCCGCGACGCTCAGGACCACGCCGACGAAGACCGCCAGCGGCGCGAGGAAGTCGAGACCCGCAACCAGGCCGAGCAGCTGACCTACCAGGCGGAGCGGACCCTCAAGGACCTCGGCGACAAGGTGTCGGCCGATGACCGGGCCGCGACGGAGCGGTCGGTCGAGGCCGTTCGCGAGGCGCTCAAGGGGAGCGACCTCGAGGCGGTCAAGCGAACGGCCGGTGAGCTCGCGGAGGTGCTCCAGCGGGTCGGGACGGCGGCCTACCAGGCGCCGTCCGCCGGACCCGAAACGGGCGGCGGCGCCGAAGACGGTGCTTCGGGCAATGGCCAGGGCCCGTCCGACGACGATGCCGGCCCGTCGGCCTCGACCGACGCCGAGGGCGAGGAGACGGTCGAGGGCGAGTTCAAGGAGGTCTGACGGCCCGGGCCCGAGCCGTGCTCGGCTCGGCGACCCCGTGCTCGGCTCGGCGACCCCGTGCTCGGCTCGGCGACCCCGTGCTCGGCTCGGCGACCCCGTGCTCGGCTCGGCGACCCCGTGCTCGGCTCGGCGACCCCGTGCTCGGCTCGGCGACCCCGTGCTCGGCTCGGCGACCCCGTGCTCGGCTCGGCGACCCCGTGCTCGGCTCGGCGACCCCGTGCTCGATCCTTTCAAGCCCGACCCGGATCCTTGACAGATGCACGCCACACGGTCGTACGTCGGCGGCGTGTGATACGGGCGCTGTCAGCCGCGCGGCCGATGAGCACCTGACCACAATTCGATGCGTCGGGGCGGCTCAGCCTGGTTTCCGGCTCGAGATCCGGTGACGAGCGCTCGTATGGTGTGCACTTGTCAAGAATCGGAGCCCGGCCATCGGCCGCGACGGGTCGGGCGAACGGAGCCACCGGTCCAGCTCGGCCCCGCGCACTGGAAACGCCCGTCGGAAGGTCGCTTCGAATGCCGCCACTCGACGGCGCGCGGTCCGGTCCTCGCCGATGACGAGGAGCCTCGAGACGGTCGATACCGGCCAACCCCGCTCTCGACCGATCCCTCGAGCGAGACGTGCCTTGCGGTCGATGGTGCTCAGCATGGCCTGGATGTCCGGGACGACGCTCTTGACCTCGACGACGAGCAACGACCCGGTCGCCTGGTGGAATCCGAGGACGTCGATCGAGCCGCGCTCGTGATCGATGCTGAATGAGACCTCCGGAACCGTCTCCCAACCCGACTTCTCGAGGCGCGCCAAGACTCCGTCGACCAGCCGCGCGTGAGAAGCGTCGAGCAGGCGGTCGAGCGCCTCACCGTTCCAGGTCAGTCGGATGTCGACACGCGCCCCCGCTGCGGCTGCGACCGCCTCGAGTGTCCGGATCGTCAGGCAGTCGCCGTGCCCGAGCTCGATCCTCGAGACCGCCGCTCTGGACACGCGAGCGGCTGCGCCCAGGTCCGCCTGGCGCCAGCCTCGGCGGCGACGCAAGGCACGGATTCCGCGTCCGAACCGGACGGCGTCCATCCGCTCACTGTCGGCTCCCGCGCTCACCGGCGACTTATCGGTCCGGCAGCCGCACGCGTGGCGTGTGGGCGGGTGATAGGCTCGGCGCGAAGCGCGAGAAGGGGAGGCGAGCATGCGACGTCTGATCTTCGGTGCCGTGGCACTCGTCACCGGGGTGCTGGCCGCGGGCGGCCTGGCGCTCCGGCGGCGACGGGGTCGGCGCGACGACATGCTCCCGCTCGATCCAGCGCCGGCGCTCGGCTCGGCCCCACTCGAGCCAACGGCCGAGGCCGCCAGCGGCGGACCGGCGCTCGGCGCGAGTGCCAACGCTGCGTCGGCGACCGTCGCGATCAGCCCGGCCAAGCCGAAACGCCGAGCGCGCCCGCGCAAGAAGCCGGCCACCGCAGCCGCGGCAGGGTCGGACTCGCCCGCGACGGCCGCGGCCGCGAGCGCCACGGGGGCCGGTCCAGTTGGCGGCCCGCCCACGGCAGCGCCCAAGCCGCGAACACGAGCGCCGAAGCCGGCCGCGCCAGCGGCTTCTTCGACCGACGGAACCGGCACGACCGACCCCTCCTGAACCGGTCGACCCCGACCGACCCTGCGCGGCCGGGCCGGCCGTCCGACCGAGGGCGCCGTTCGGAGTCGGCGGGTAGCATGTCGGTCCGATGTCGACCAGTGCCCAACCGTCGCTCATCCATGCCCGCGGACTGACCAAGCGGTTCGCCGCATTCACCGCCGTCGACGCGGTCGACTTCGACGTGGCGCCCGGCGAGTCGTTCGGGTTCCTCGGCCCGAACGGGGCCGGCAAGACCTCGACGATGCGGATGATCGGCTGCGTCTCGCCGGTGACCGAGGGCACGCTGACGGTCCTCGGGATGGATCCGGCGACCGACGGGCCCAGGATCAAGGCCCGGATCGGCGTCGCGCCCCAGCAGGACACGCTGGACATGGAGCTGACCGTCCGCGAGAACCTCGTGATCTACGGTCGCTACTTCGACCTCTCGAGAGCGGAGGCCGGGCGACGCGCCGACGACCTGCTCGACTTCGTCCAGCTCACCGATCGGGCCGGCAGCACGGTCGACCCGCTGTCCGGCGGGATGAAGCGCCGGCTCACGATCGCCCGCTCGCTGATCAACGAGCCGAGCCTGCTCCTCCTCGACGAGCCCACGACGGGCCTCGACCCGCAGGCTCGCCACCTGCTGTGGGATCGGCTGTACCGGCTCAAGCAGCGGGGCGTGACGCTCGTCCTGACGACCCACTACATGGACGAGGCGGAGCAGCTGTGCGACCGGCTGGTGGTCATGGACAAGGCCCGGATCGTGGCCGAGGGCTCTCCGCGCGAGCTGATCGAGCGGTACTCGACCCGTGAGGTCCTCGAGCTGCGCTTCCCGCCCGACGTCATGGAAGGCCTCGACGGCCAGCTGGACGGCCGGCTCGACGGGGTCGCCAGCCGGATCGAGCACCTCCCCGACCGGATCCTCGTCTACGCGGACGACGGCGAAGCGGCGGCGGTCGCGGTCCACGGGCGGGGCCTCCGACCGGAAGCCACGCTCGTCCGCCGCTCGACCCTCGAGGACGTCTTCCTCCGGCTGACCGGCCGGAGCCTGATCGAGTAGGCAACCGGTGACCGCCGCGCTGCGCGTCTTCGAGTACCAGGTCGTCAGCTATCGCCGCGTGTGGCGCGGCACGCTCTTCTCGACCTTCCTGTCGCCGGTCCTCTTCCTGGCCGCGATGGGCCTCGGCCTCGGCGCGTTCGTCGACCAGGGCGGCCGGGCCGCGCTCGACGGCTTCAGCTATGCGGCGTTCCTGGCGCCCGGGCTGCTGGCCGGCCAGGCGATGCAGACCGCGGGCTTCGAGTCGACCTGGCCGATCATGGGCTCGATCATCTGGGATCGCACCTACCTCGCCATGCTCGCGACGCCGATCACCGTCCCGGCGATCGTGTTCGGCCAGCTCGGCTGGATCGCCGTCCGGCTGCTGCTCGTCTCGGCCGCGTTCTTCGTCGTCATGGTCGCCTTCGGGCTCGTCTACTCGCCGCTCGGCGTCCTGGCGATCCCGGTCGCCGTGCTGACCGGTCTGGCCTTCGCCGCCCCGATCGCCGCCTACTCGGCGACCCAGAAGAACGAGCAGGGGTTCACGGCGTTGTTCCGCTTCGGGCTCACCCCGATGTTCCTGTTCAGCGGGACGTTCTTCCCGATCGAACGCCTGCCGGCGCCGCTCCAGCTCCTCGCCGAGGTGCTGCCGCTCCACCACGGGGTGGCCCTGGCCCGGCACCTGTGTCTCGGGGACGACGTCGACAAGAGCAATCAGCTGGCCCATGTCCTCGTCCTGCTCACGTATGTCGTCGCGGGCGTCGTCGCCTGCCTGTTCACCTTCCGCCGGACGCTGGTGAAGTAGCGATGGCCGTCATCGAGGCGCGAATCACGCCGCATCGGTTGGCCGGGACCCGGGCGAGCCGGCTCCTCGAGCGCAACGTGATGGTCTACCGGCGGACCTGGATCATGATCGTCTCGGGCTTCTTCGAGCCGGTCTTCTACCTGCTCGCGATCGGCTTCGGGATCGGCGGTCTCGTCGGCGACGTCCGGCTGCCCGACGGCCAGGTCGTCCCGTACGCCGTGTTCGTCGCACCGGGGCTGCTCGCCTCGTCGGCGATGAACGGGGCGATCTACGACTCGACCTTCAACATCTTCTTCAAGCTGCGCTACGCGAAGACGTACGACGCGATGCTGTCGACGCCGCTCGACGTGCCCGACGTCGCGGTCGGCGAGATCGCCTGGGCGCTCATCCGGGGGACGCTCTACGCGACCGGGTTCCTCGTCGCGATGGCGATCCTCGGGTTGATCCAGTCGCCACTCGTGATCCTGACGATCCCCGGGGCGATGCTCATCGGGTTCGCCTTTGCCGCGGTCGGCATGGCCGCCACGACCTGGGTCCGGCGCTGGACCGACTTCGACTGGATCTTCGTCGTGACCCTGCCGCTGTTCCTGTTCTCGGCGACGTTCTACCCGATCAGCGTCTACCCGGAGCCGCTCCGGACGTTCGTGGCGTTGACCCCGCTGACCCAGAGCGTGGGCCTCCTCCGGGCGCTCTCGCTCGGGACGATCGGGCCGGAGCTGCTCGTGCCGATCGTCTACCTCGCGCTGATGGGGCTGGCCGGACTGTGGGTCGTCAATCGCCGGCTCGGCAAGCTCCTCCTGAAGTGACGAGCGACGCCCTGGCGGCGCTCGACGCCGAGGTCGCCGCCTGTCGGCGCTGCCCGCGGCTCGTCGAGTGGCGCGAGCGGGTGGCTCGCGAGAAGGTGGCCCGCCATCGCGACGAGACCTACTGGGGCAGGCCGGTGCCGGGCTTCGGCGATCCGGCGGCCCGGATCCTCATCGTCGGGCTCGCCCCGGCGGCCCACGGTGGCAACCGGACCGGCCGGATCTTCACCGGCGACCGGTCGGGCGACTTCCTGTTCGCGGCGCTCCACGACGCCGGGCTGTCGAGCTCACCGGTCTCGCGCCGGCGGGACGACGGGCTGACCCTGACCGGCGTCCGGATCAGCGCCGTCGTCCACTGCGCGCCGCCGGCCAACAAGCCGACGACCGACGAGCGCGACGCCTGCCTGCCGTTCCTCGGCCGTGAGCTTGCCCTGCTCGCTGGGATCCGGGTGATCGTCGCCCTCGGTGCGTTCAGCTGGGACGGCGTGCTCCGTGCGCTCGGCGACCTCGGCCACCCGCGTCCCGCGGCCACGGCCGAGGTTCGGGCACGGGGTGGAGGCGCGGGTCGGGCCGTACACGGTCGTCGGCTCGTTCCACCCGAGCCAGCAGAACACGTTCACCGGGCGGCTCACCCCGGCAATGCTCGCGAGCGTCATCGAGCGGGCTCGAGAGCTGGCGGCAGCCGCCTCGCCCTGACGATCGACGACCCAGCGCCCGAGGCTCGGGGCGCGCTCGAGAGCTGGCGGCAGCCGCCTCGCGCTGACAATCGACGACCCTGCGCCCGAGCCTTGCAGCGCTCCACAGCGTTCCGCCCGGAACGGCATACACTCGACGCATGTCGCCGTACGTGGTCTGGTTCGTCGCCGCGCTGGCGCTTCTCGTGCTCGAGCTGGCGAGCACGACGTTCTTCGCGATCTTCCTCGCGGCCGGGGCGTTCGCGGCCGGGCTGCTCGCCTTCGCCCTGCCCGACACGGCGGTCTGGATCCAGGCCGTCGTCGCGATCGTCGTCGCGATGGCCGGCGTCGTCGTCGGTCGACCGTTCCTTGCGCGCCGCCTGCGCCGGAGCGGCGAGGGACCGCTCACGCCGGGCGTCCACGGCGGGTTCGTCGGCCAGCGGGCGCTCGCCCTCGACGAGATCGGCGAGGAGCTGCATCCCGGGCATGTCCGGCTGGCGGGCGAGACCTGGCTCGCCTTCACCGACGACCACCAGTCGATCGCGACGGGCGCCCCCGTCATCGTGACTGCCGTCCGCGGGACGACGCTCGTTGTCCGGCCCGCGGATGGGCCGGCCCCGGAGGGTTGACATGGAACCCGGCCTGCTCGCGCTGATCGTCGCGTTCATCATCGCGATCCTGTTCGTGCTCTTCGCGTTCTACCTGCTGCGCAACACGGTCAACCTCGTCCAGCAGGGCTCGGTCGGCGTCGTCAAGCGCCTCGGCGAGTTCCGGGCGATCCACGAGCCGGGTCTCGTGATCATCGCCCCGTTCATCGACGCGATCGTGTTCGTCGACATGCGCGAGATCCCGCGCCCCGGCGATCGCCAGGAGGTCATCACCCGCGACAACGTGGTCGTCGCGGTCAACGCCACGATCTTCACCCAGGTCGTCGACGCCAAGCAGGCGCTGTTCAGCATCTCGAACTTCGACGTGGCGATCGACGCGCTGGCCCGGACGGCGCTGCGCTCGGTGATCGGGACGCTCTCGCTCGACGAAGCGCTGTCCGAGCGCGAGCGGATCAACATCGACGTCCAGCAGCAGATGGAGGCGGTGACCGACAAGTGGGGGATCCGGATCAACCGGATCGAGATCGTCGAGATCACCCCGCCCCCGCAGATCCTCCAGGCCCTCGCCCTCCAGAAGCAGGCGGACCAGGAGAAGCGGGCCAAGATCCTCCAGTCCGAAGGGCTCCAGCAGTCCGCCGTCAACGTGGCCGACGGTGACCGGCAGGCCGCCGTCAAGGAGGCCGAGGGCCAGCGCCAGGCGGCGATCCTGCGGGCCGAGGGCGAGCGACAGGCGCTGATCCTCGAGGCCGAGGGCCGTGCCCAGGCGATCTCGACCGTCTACGCCGCGATCACCGCCGCCGCGCCGGACCCGACCCTCGTCGCGATCCTCCAGCTCGACACGCTGTCGAAGTTCGCCGCCAGCCCGAACGCGAAGATCGTGATCCCGGCCGAGTCGGCCGCGCTGCTCGGCGCCGTCCAGGCGATCCAGTCGGTCCTCGGCCAGGTTCCGGCCGCGACCGACGTGACACCGGGCGCGTAGGCAGGGCAGGCAAGGGCTCCCGGGATCCGGGACCTCAGCCATGTCGCCAGGCGACGACGGCCGGTTCGACGTCGCCCCGGTCGCCGCCCGGCGCCGGGTCGGGCCGCTCGTCGTGGTCGTCGTCGCGCTGGCGGTCGTCGGCGCCGGGCTGTGGAAGCCGTGGGCCGCACCCGAGGCGGCTCGGCTCGCGGCCCTCCCGGCTTCATCGCACGTCGTCCCCGGGCCGACCGGATCGACGCCTCGCGCGAGCTCGCCGAACCGGCGGCCGCCGGGCGCGGACACCCCGGCCGCGGGTGACCGTCCCACGTTCTTCGGGCTCAACCTGGCGTCGATGGGCTACCGGGTCGAACGCAGCTCGTGGGGCGTCGCGGCCGCCTACGTGCCGCTGGTCGAGATCGTTCGGGCGGAGGCGATCGACCGACCATGGGTGACGCCGGTCGTGAACTGGAAGTCCGTCGCCCCGGACAACCACGTGCGCGGCCCGACCCTCGATCGGGACGAGACCGCGACGGTCGCCCTGGCGGTCGACCTGGCCGGCCGAGTCCGAGCCGCGATCCGTCGAGCTCGAGTACATCGGGCCGGCCGCCCGGGGTGTGGCACGGGCGACGCCTGGCCTGCCCCGGATGGTCCCGCTCGGTGCCGGCCTGCCCATCCTGATGTCGACGGTCCCGGCCGAGTGGCTCGCGATCGAGGGACCCCAGTCCGGGACGCTCTTCCTGCCGTCCGAGGTCGCTCCCGTCGGAACCCGCCGACTGGCTGACCGGCGGCTGGGCCCCCGGCGAGTACGCGTTCTGGCTCGAGTTCGGCGATGGCAGCCTCGCCCGGCTCCCGTTCGTGCTCGGGGGCTAGGCGCAGCCGCCGACCCTCGCGGCGCGCCTCCCGTATCCTTGCTGGCCGATGGTGACTGAGCGCGACTACTACGAGATCCTCGAAGTCAAGCGGAGCGCCAGCGACGCCGAGATCAAGCGATCGTTCCGGCGGCTGGCCCAGAAGTGGCACCCGGACGTCAACACCGACGCCGGCGCCGACGAGCGCTTCAAGGAGCTCAACGAGGCCTACCAGGTCCTGTCCGACCCGCAGAAGAAGCAGGCCTACGACATGTTCGGGAAGGCCGGCGTGCCGGGCGCGGGCGGACCGGGCTCGGGCGACTTCGCGGCCGGGTTCGGCGACATCTTCGATGCGTTCTTCGGCGGTGCCGCCGCTGGCGGCCGGACTCGACGCAGCGGACCGCCCCCCGGCGCGGACCTCCGCTACGACCTCCGGATCACGTTCGTCGAGTCGATCAAGGGCACCGAGAAGGAGATCGAGTTCACGGCCCTCGATCGCTGCCCGACCTGCGAGGGCTCGGGCGCCAAGCCGGGCACGTCGGCCACGACCTGCTCGCAGTGCGACGGCCGGGGCGAGATCCGGAGCATCCGCAACACGATGCTCGGCCAGATGATCAACGTGACGGTCTGCCCGAAGTGCCACGGCGAGGGCAAGCTCATCGACAGCCCATGCGACACGTGCCGCGGGGAAGGCCGGACCGAGCGTCGCCGAACGCTCCGGGTCTCGATCCCGGCCGGGATCGACGAGGGCCACCAGATCCGCCTGTCGGGCGAGGGCGAGATCGGGCTGCGCGGCGGACCCGCCGGCAGCCTGTACGTCGCCGTCCACGTCCAGCCGCATCCGATCCTCAAGCGCGACGGGACCGAGCTCTACCTCGACCAGGAGATCTCGATCGCCCAGGCCGCCCTCGGCACGACGGTCACGATCCCGACGGTCGACGGCGAGGAGTCGCTCGAGATCAAGCCCGGCACCCAGCCGGGGGCGGAGATCCGCCTGCGCGGCAAGGGTGTCCCGCACCTGCGCCGGTCGAACCAGCGGGGCGACCTCCACGTGTTCGTCCGGGTGGCCGTCCCGACCAAGCTGTCGAAGAAGCAGCGCGAGCTCCTCGAGGGCTACGCGGCCGACGCCGGCGAGGCGGTCGGGGCGAACGGCAGCGGGATTCTCGATCGGGTCAAGGACGCCCTGTCTTGAGCGATGCCGGAGCGCCCGACGAGGGCGCCTCGGCGGAGGGCGCCTGGCTCGAGCTGTCGGTGACGGCCGACCCCGAGGCCGTCGAGGCGGTCAGCGAGATCCTGTCCCGGTTCGCGCCCGGCGGGACGACGGTCGAGCCCGCCTTCGAGCTCGTCGAGGAGGGTCTGGGCGCCAGGATCGACCCGAGTCGTCCGGCGATCGTCCGGGCCTACCTGCCGGCCCGCGAGGCGGCCGCGGCACGAGCGGGCGTGGCGGGAGCCGAGACGGCGCTCGGTCATCTCACCGCCTTCGGGCTGCGCCCGATCGGTCCGCTCGAGACGCGGGTCGTCCACGAGGAGGACTGGGCCCACGCCTGGAAGGCGCACTTCCCCGTCCTCCGGGTCGGACGCCGGCTCGTGATCCGACCGACCTGGCGGCGCCATCGCCGGACGGCCGGCGACGTCGTCCTCGCGCTCGATCCCGGGATGGCCTTCGGGACCGGGCTCCACCCGACCACGAGGCTCTGCCTGGCCGGGATCGAATCATGGGCCGATCGAGGCCTGCTGATGCCCGGCGCGCGCGTCCTCGACGTCGGTTGCGGCTCCGGGATCCTGGCGATCGCGGCCGGGCTGTTCGGCGCCGGCGAGCTCGTCGGCCTCGACACGGACCCGATCGCGATCGAGGCGACCCGGGCGAACGCCCGCCGGAACAGGCTCGGCCGGCGGCTCACGGCCCGCCAGGGGAGCCTGCCGAGCGGCGGACCGCCGTTCGACCTCGTCCTGGCCAACCTGATCGCCTCGGTCCTCGTCGAACTGGCCGGCGCCCTCGCGGCGGAGACCCGGCCGGACGGACGGCTGCTCGCATCGGGGATCTTCGTCGACCGCGAGCCCGAGGTCAGCGCGGCGTTCGAGGCAGCCGGGCTGGCGATCGCCGGGCGGTCCGAGGACGGCGAGTGGGTCGCCCTCGAGGCCGTCCACCGGGGCTGACGGCTCGATCGGCCAGCCGACCGTACAATCCGGCCCGTGCCCCCGCTCTTCCCGATCGTCCTGCCGATCCACGTCGCCCTGGCGATCGCCCTGTTCCTGCCGGCGCTGCTCCTCCCGTTCGCGCTTCGGACCGATCGACCGGCCACCGAGTCGAAGAGCCGGTTCGTCCGGTTCCTGCTCTGGATGCAGAGCCGCGGCAGCCTCGTGGTCGGGCTCGGCCTGATCGTCACTGGGGCGTACCTCATCTACGCCCTCGGGCTCAAGGTCGCGGACCAACCGTGGCTCGTCGTCGCCCTCGTGATCTACGCGATCAACCTGGTCATCGCCTTCTTCATCCAGCGTCCAAACCTTCGAGCGCTGGTCGGGCTGCGCACGACGTGGGACGATCAGGCCTGGAAGGCCGCCGCCCGACGCCAGCGCTACGTGTCCTACGCGATGGCCGGCCTGATCGGCGTGATCGGCTACCTGATGAGCGCCAAGCCGCAGCTCTGAGCTGGAGGTGATCCCGATGACCGAGGGCCGCTCCCCCGATCCGAGCTGCCTGTTCTGCCGGATCGTGGCCGGCGAGATCCCGTCGGACACGGTCCATGCCGACGACGCGGTCATCGCGATCCGCGACATCGCGCCGCGGGCGCCGACCCACGTCCTGTTCATGCCCCGGGTCCACATCCGCTCGGCGGTCGACCTGACCGACTCGGACGGCGCGCTGCTCGGACGGCTGTTCTCGGCCGCGGCCGACTTCGCCCGGAGCGAGGGCATCGCGTCGAACGGCTATCGGCTCGTGATCAACTCCGGGCGGTGGGGCGGCCAGACCGTCGACCATCTCCACGTCCACCTGCTCGGCGGGCGGTCGATGACGTGGCCGCCCGGATGACGCGCCCCGGGTCCCGTGGCGGGACCGGCACGCGGATCGTCGCGGGGACCGCGCTGTTGCTCGGATGCGCGGTGTCGATCGCCGGCTGCGGCACGGCCGCGTCGACACCGGCGCTGCCCGGCCCGTCGACCAGCCCGACTCCGTTCCTGTCGAGTGCCGCAAGCGCGACCGCCGGCCAGGTCGAGGCCGCGCTCCGGGCCGCCGGGATCGAAGCCGGTACGGCGACCGTGCCCTACCGACCGGCCGAGTCCCCCCTGCTGAGCGCGGCGGCGAGGCTCGTTCTCAAGGCGCGCTTGCCCGAGGACGACAACCAGGGCTTCATCGTCATCTACGACTTCGCGGACGCCGCTCACGCCCAGGCGGCCGGCCAGGAGATGGCCGACTACCTCGCCTCGGGTCCGGGCCGGATCCAGTTCTCGCCCGACGCCCGGCACGTCATCCGCCAGGTCGGCTCGACGGTCGTGTTCTACACCTGGTCGCCGCCCGATCCGTCGCTGACCGGCGCGGCCGACGTGGCCACCGCGCTCGGGACCCTCGGGCTCGAGATCCCGATCGTCCGGGCTAGGGCGGTCCGCCTGGGCGGTCCGCCGGGACGACCGGCGACCGGTTCAGGGCCGTCGTCGCCGGCCACCGGGAGCGGCTGCTCGACGACCGCCCAGGCGCGGATCCGATCGCGCTTGACCTTGAGCGTGTGCGTCCGCGGGAAGTCGGCGTCGGGCCACAGCCGCCAGGCGACGACCCGCTGGTTCTGGGCGAGCGTGGCGTTCGCCTTCTTGACCGCGACCTCGATCTCGGCGGCGAGCTCGGTCGGGTCGCGATGGAGCGCCTCCTGGCCCTGGCCGGGCACGTCGCCGCCGCGGGGCACGACGGCCGGGCCCGGCGCGAGGACGACCGCCTCGATCCGCCCCGGCTTCGTCTCGACGACGACCGAGTCGCGGACGCCAGCCGTGCGCAGCGCGTTCTCGATGTCCTCGGGATAGACGTTGAGCCCGTTGGGCAGGACGATGATGTCCTTGATCCGGCCCATGAGGATCAGGTGGCCGGCGTCGTCGTGGCGGCCGATGTCGCCGGTCCGGTACCAGCCGTCGTCGGTGAACGCCGCCGCGGTCGCCGCCTCGTCCCGCCAGTAGCCGCCGAAGACGGTCGGACCCTTGACGAGGATCTCGCCGTCATCGGCCAGCTTCACCTCGACCGGCGGCACCGTCCGGCCGACGGTCCCGAGGCCGTGATCCGTCTTCGAGGTCACGCTGACCGGGCCGCACTCGGTCGCGCCGTAGCCCTGCAGGACGACGACCCCGACGTCCTCCCACGCCTGCTGGAGGGCGGGCGGGAGGAACGCCGCGGCGCAGACGAACAGGTTGAGCCCTCCGCCGAGCTGAGCGTGGACGCGCCGGAACAGGAACCGGCGGGCGCCGTACGGGAGGTGGCGGCCGATCCCGCGCAGCCGCTCGAAGGCCGCCGCCCGGCCGGACTTCTCGACCTCGCGCTCGATCGCGCCCCAGAACAGGTCGAGGATCTGGGGCACGACGAGCATCGTGGTCACCCGGTGATCGCGGATCGCCTCGAAGATCACCCGCGGGTTGCGGCTCCGGACATAGAGGATGTCGGCGCCGACGGTCAGCGCGTAGAACAGCGCGACCGCCTGCTCCATGAGGTGGGACAGCGGCAGGAGCGAGACCAGCCGGTGCTCCTGGGGCGGGATCGCGTTGTGGGCGGTCTCGACCGTCGCCACGACGTTGGCATGGGTCAGCATGACGCCCTTCGGGTTGCCGGTCGTGCCGCTCGTGAAGATGATCTCGAACAGGTCGGCCCCGGCCGGTCGTGGCCAGCTCGCGACCTGGTCCGCCCAGTCGGCGGGCCAGTCCCCGTCCGGACCGGCGGCGAGGTCCTCGACGATCGAGGTCGGGAACCGTTCGAGACGAGCGTCGCGCGGGTCGGGCGCGTCGCGGCCGCTGCCGATCGCGAGCCGGGTGGCCTCGGCCTTGTCGGCGATCCGCTCGATGGCGTCGGGGGCCATCCGCAGGTCGAGCGGCACGACGATCACCCCGACCCGCATCGCGCCGAAGTAGACCGCCGGCAGGGCCGGCGTCGAGGGCGACCAGGTGAGGAGCCGCTCGCCGGACTGGAGCCCGAGTGCGCGGAGCCGCCAGGCAACCGCCCGGCTCCGCCGGTCGAGCTCGCGGAAGCTCCACGACTCGCTCGAGCCGTCGTCGCGCCGCAGCGACAGGGCCGGGCGATCGCCGAACGAGGCGACCGCCTCGTCGAGGACGTCGAGCAGGGTCTCCATCGCCGCCAAGGGTAGTCGAGGCGCTAGGCTGACGGGATGTCGTCCTCGTACACGGCGGTCGGGCCGCCCGGCGCGCCAGCGATCGTCCTCGTCCACGGCACCCGGCTGTCACGCGGCATGTGGCACCCGCAGCTGGCTGCGCTGTCGGGCGGGTTCCGGGTGATCGCGCTCGACCTGCCCGGGCACGGCGCCCTTCGCGACCGGACGTTCGACTGGGACGAGGCCGTCGACGAGATCGCCCGGGTCATCGACGAGGCGGCCGGCGGACGGGCAGTCCTGTGCGGGTTCTCGCTCGGCGGCTACCTCGCGATCGACGTCGCCGCGCGCTACCCGGACAAGGTCGCCGGGCTGGCGATCTCGGGCGCGTCGGCCGAGCCCAGGGGTCGGGTCATGCCGATCGCGATCCGCTGGCTCGCGGCGCTCATGGACCAGACGTCGCGGCCGCGCCTCGAGCGGCTCAACCGATCGTGGTTCCGGCGACGCTTCCCGCCGGCGACCTCGAATGCCATCCTCGCCGGTGGGTTCGGGTTCGAGGCCGGCTCGGTTGCCCTCCGCGAGCTCATCGGGCGCGACGCCCGCGGAACGTTCGCGTCGTATCCCGGCCCGTCGCTCATCCTCAACGGCCAGCTCGACCTGCCGTTCCGTCTCGGCGAGCGTGGCTTCCTGAAGGTCGCCCGCGACCCCCGCGTCGTCGTCCTGCGGCGGGCCTCGCACCTGGCCAACCTCGACCGTCCATCGTCCTACAGCGCGGCGCTCGCCCGGTTCGCCGCGGAGGTCAGCGCCAGCCGATTCCGGGACCCACAGGACGTTTGACCGCTTCGGGACCCTCGTCTACACTCCGCCAGCCTGTCGGCGAGCGCTCATCTGCGCTCTCGCCGAGGCCGTTCGAGCCGGCCGGCCAACGAGCTGCGAACGTACCGACGAGACCAGGCCGCGGGAGGTGAACCGGGATTGGCAGAAGTCCGAGTGGGTGAGAACGAGACCTTCGAGAGCGCCCTCCGCCGCTTCAACAAGAAGATCCAGCAGAGCGGGATCCTCGCCGAGGCCCGCCGCCGCGAGCACTACGAGAAGCCGAGCGTGAAGCGCAAGCGCAAGGAAGCGAAGCGCAAGAAGGCCGCCCGCACGCAGCAGGGCTAGGTCGCACCACGCGACACGCCCAGTGGGCGGCTCGATCGAGTCTCCGCCCGAGGTGCCAGATCCGGTGACCCAGAAGGAACGTCTCCAGACCGAGACGACCGCCGCAATGCGGTCGGGTGACGCGCTGCGCCGCGACGTCCTGCGGATGGCGAGCAACGCGCTCTACATGGTCGAGAAGCGCGAGGGCCGCCCGCTGACCCAGGACGAGGAGACCCAGGTCCTGAGCCGCGAGGTGAAGACCCGGCGCGAGTCGGTCGAGGCCTACCAGGCAGCAGGCCGGACGGACCTCGCCGACAAGGAGCTCGCCGAGATCGCGATCCTGTCCGAGTTCCTGCCCGCCGCCCTGGGCGACGACGAGCTCCAGGCGCTCGTTGCCGAGGGCATCTCGGCCACCGGCGCGTCCTCGCCGCGGGACCTCGGCAAGGTCATGGGCTGGCTCGCTCCGCGGACCCGCGGGCGGGCCGACGGGAAGCGGGTCAGCGAGCTCGTGGCCCAGGGCCTCGCCTCGGCCGATCTGGCCGCCCACGACGCGGCTGCGAGCCACTGAGCCGCGAGCACCTGAGCCGATGCTTGCCCAGCGCCCCGATCGGGCCGATCGCCAGCCCTCGTTCTCGCGCCACGACTTCGGGCGCCTCTTCGTGGCGTCGACGCTGCTCGTCCTCGCCCTGACCGCGATCTTCGCCGTCGACATCGTCCCGGCCCGGGTCGACGTCAAGCTCGGCGAAGTCGCCAAGGCCGACATCCTGGCCCCACGCGCGCTGACCTACACGAGCCAGATCCAGACCCAGGCGGCGCGCGACGCCGAGCGGGCCAAGGTCGAGCCGCAGTACGACTTCACCCCGGACAAGGCGGCGGCCGTCGTCCAGCAGCAGGAAGCCGCGTTCGACCGGCTCGTCGCGCCGGTCGACCGGGCGTTCGATCCCGAGACGGCCGAGGCCGACCGGATCGCCCTCCTCGAGACCGCCCTGCCCGGCCTCACCGACGAGTCGCGGACGAACCTGATGGCCCTGCCGCTCGGCCGCTGGGCGGCGATCAAGGAGGAGAGCATCAGGATCCTCGAGCAGCTCGAATCGAGCGAGCTCCGGGACTCGGACCTCGCGGTCATCCGGTCGCGCCTGGCCGGACGGATCCTGGGCGGGCTCAACCAGGCCGAGCGCACGCTCGCCGCCGAGATCGTCGGACCGCTGCTCGAGGCCAACTCCGACTTCGACCAGGCCGCCACCGATGCGGCGAGGACGCGGGCGGCCGAGCTCGTCGCGCCGCGGCTGATCACCGTCAGCCAGGGCCAGACGATCGTCCGGAAGGGCGACCCGGTCACCGCCGAGGCCCTCGAGCAGATCAACGCGTTCGGGCTGACGACGGCGCGCTGGGACGTCATCCGGCTCGGCGGCTGGATCCTGTTCTCGGTGCTCCTGGTCGGGCTTGCTCCTCGCCTGGGTCTGGCGGTTCCGGCCGGAGCTCTGGCACCGGACGAACGCCCTCGCCCTCGTCGGGCTCCTCCTGATCATCTCGACCTTCGCCCTCGAGCTGACCGCCGGCCGATCCGGCCTGCCGTTCATCGTGCCGACCGCGGCGGTCGGCATCCTCGTGGCGCTGCTGCTCGATGCCAGCACCGGGCTCCTGCTGATGGCGCTCATCGCGGTCGTCGCCGGCGCGGTCAACACGAACTCGCTCGAGATGACCGCCTACGTGTTCTTCGGCGGCGCGGCCGGGATCGTCGCGATCCGTCGCGGCGACCGGCTCAACGCGTTCGTCCAGGCCGGCGTCGCGATCGCGATCGTCGATGCGCTGGTCGTGACGACGTTCGGGCTGCTCGGGCAGCACGACGCGACCGGGGTCATCCAGCTGTGGGGCGCCTCGGCGGCGGCCGGCGTCGGCGCCGCGGTCGTGGCCGTCGGCACGTTCGCCGTGCTCGGCAACGTGTTCGGCATCCTGACCGCATTCCAGCTGCTCGAGCTGGCCAACCCGTCGCAGCCCCTCCTCCGGCGCCTGCTGCTCGAGACGCCGGGCACCTACCACCACTCGATCATGGTGGCCAACCTCGCCGAGCGGGCCGCCGAGGCGATCGGCGCCGATGCACTCCTTGCTCGCGTGGCAGCCTATTACCACGATGTGGGCAAGCTCGCCAATCCGCTCGCCTACATCGAGAACCAGGCCGGCGGCGACAACATCCACGACGATCTCGACCCGGAGATGTCCGCCCAGGTCCTCAAGAGCCACGTCGCCGACGGGATCGACATCGCCTACCGGGCGCGTCTCCCCAAGCCGCTCATCGCCTTCATCCCGCAGCACCATGGAACGGCCCTGATCAGCTACTTCTATGCGAAGGCACGCGAGCAGGCGGCCGAGCCGTACGGCGGGCTGTCGACGTCGGACGGCGAGAAGGCCGCCAATGCGGTCGATCCGGCCCGATATCGGCACGCCGGGCCGCGGCCACAGAGCCGTGAGGCGGCCCTGATCATGCTCGCGGACGGCGTCGAGGCATCCGTCCGCTCGCTGTCGGCCCGTGACGAGGCGGCCATCCGGGCGATGGTCAGCCGGATCATCGACGAGCGGCTGAACGACGGTCAGTTCGACGAGTGCGACCTGACCCTGCGCGACGTGGAGCGGATCCGTGAGGCCTTCGTCTCGCAGCTGCTCGGCATGTACCACCAGCGGATCGCCTACCCGGAGAGCAAGATCGTCGAGCTCGAATCGCGCCGGGCGGCATCGGGTGGTGGCGGTCCGGCGAGTCCCGACGCTGGCTGAGTCCCGCTCGATCTACCGCCCGCCGTGGCGAGTCGACGTCACGGTTCGGCCCGGGGTCGCCAGGCTGCTGCCGGCAGCCGAGCTCGCCCGTGTCGCCGGCCGGGCGCTCGATGCCGCCGGCGGACCGAGACCGGCCTCGATCGGGATCATCCTGACCGACGACCGTGAGCTCGCCGGCCTGAACGCCGAGCACATGGGCGTGGCCGGACCGACCGACGTCCTGTCCTTCCCGCTCCTGCCACCCGACGCGTTCCCGGCTCACCCGGGCCGGCGCGCGGCACCGGCCGCTGACCGGGCCGCATTCCCGCTTCCACCGGGCATCCGCCCGCACCTCGGCGACGTCGTCGTGTCGGTCGAGCGGGCGATCGCCCAGGCCGAGGGTGGTCGTGGTGGCTGGGCCGGGGACCGCGACTGGCCGCCGCCGAGCGAGCTCCGGCTGCTCGTGACCCACGGCGTCCTCCACGTCTGCGGCTGGGACCACGCCGAGCCCGACGAGGAGGCGGCGATGCGAGCGCTCGAGGCCGAGCTGCTCGGCCCGCTGGCGTCACGGTGACGTCGGCCGCCCGGCCGCCCGGCGTGCTGGCCGTCCGGTTCGTCGGCGTTCGGACCGACCGGTTCGAGGAGACCGTCGCCGTCTACCGCGACGCCCTCGGACTCGCCCCTGTCCGGATGTCCCCGGGCGCCGCCTGGTTCGCGCTCGGTGACGGCACCGAGGTCCACGTGTATGGGCGGGCCGACCACGACCACGAGTTCTTCGGGCTTGCGCCGTGCGTCGGCTATCTCGTCGAGGACTTCGCCGCCGCTCGCCTGGCGCTTCTCGCGGCCGGTTGTGACTTCGCCTTTGGCGATCCGCAGGTCGACGGTGACGCCGTCTGGAGTCACTACCGGGCGCCGGACGGCAACGTCTACGAGATCATTGGCCGGCGATCACCAGCCCCGGGCGCAACCTGAAGCTCTCGGCTGATACCATCACCGCAGGCCCTCCCTGACGGGATCGGGCCCTGTCGGCGTGCGGTCCGAGGACCCGGCACGGAGGTCGGCAGACCAGCACGGAGCGGTGGTGAAGATCGTCGTCGGCCTCGGGAACCCGGGTGAGCGCTACGGGAAGACGCGGCACAACATCGGCTGGATGGTCGTGGATCGCCTGGCCGACCGAGCCGGCTGGGCGGGCAAGGGTCGCGAGCGCGACGCCTCGCGGATCGTCCAGGGCCAGTTCCACGGTCTCGACCTCACCCTCGTCAAGCCGCTGACGTTCATGAACGAGTCCGGGCTGGCCGTCCGCAAGGTCCTCGCCCGGGAGCACGCACCGCTCGGCGACCTCCTCGTCGTCGCCGACGACTTCGCCCTCCCGTTCGGGAAGCTCCGCTTCCGCGAGGGTGGCGGGCCGGGCGGCCACAACGGGCTCGGCTCGATCATCGACGACCTCGGGAACGAGAAGTTCAGCCGACTCAGGATCGGGATCGGCGACCCGGACGGGCACGGTCGCGACCACGTCCTGAGCACGTTCGCGGCGGAAGAGCGCCAGCGGCTCGACGAGCTGCTCGACGAGGCGGCGGATGCGGTCGAGGCCTGGGCCCGCGACGGGACGAACAAGGCCGCCAATCGCTACAACAGCTTCCAGCTGCGCCCGGCCGATGCCGATCGCCTGGCGCCCCCGGGCGAGGTCGACGGACCGCCCGGCCCGGACGGGATCCGGCGGACGAAGACCGGCTGGCGGAAGCCGCGTCCACCGAAGGACGACGACCAGTGACGACGCCGCCGCTCCGAGGCAAGCGCGGGGCCGAGCGCCGGCTCGGGGAGCGGGTCGCCGAGGAGTTCCTCGCGCGCCATCGCTCGACGACCGAGAACGCGGTCGACTTCGACGTCGCCGAGGCGGACCAGGAGGTCGAGGACGCGCGGCGGGCCGATGCGGCCGCGCTGACCGGGACCACCGAGCCGTCCGCCTCCACCGAGCCGTCCGCCTCGACCGAGCCGGAGGCCGCCACGGCCCCGAGCCGGCCGGGTCCCGGTCCGGCCGCCCAGCCGAAGAGCGGTCGCCGCCTGCCCGACCTGTCCGCGCTCCCACCGCTCCTGGCCGGGAGCGGATCGTTCGGTTCGCTTCGCGAACGACTCGGCCGCGCCACGGATCCGCTCGACAAGCATGGCCGGCACGCCGGCCTGACCTCGGTCCCGCATGGCGCGAAGTCGTTCCTCGCCGCGGCCCTCGCGCTCGCCGATCCACCGGAGCGGGTCGTCTGGGTCGCTCGCGATGCGGAGATCGGCGACCGCGTCGCGGAGGAGCTCGGGGCCTGGCTCGGCGACCCCGATTCCGTCGCCGTGCTGGAACCGAGGAGCGCGCTCGCCTACGAGCGGAGCGAGCTCGTCGCCGACGAGACGGCCGCCCGGGTTGCCGCGCTCGCGGCCTGGCGGACCGGCCAGGCCCGGATCCTCGTCGCGAGCGTCCAGGCCCTCCTCCAGCGGACGCTCGACCCGGGCGACCTGCCGGCGACACCGAGGGTGCTCAAGCCCGGCGCCCGGATCGGACTCGACCGGCTCCTCCGCGAGCTGCTCGACCTCGGCTACCAGCCGACGCTCGAGGTCGCCGGTCGTGGCGAGTTCGCTCGACGCGGTGGGATCGTCGACGTGTTCCCACCCGGCGAGTCGCTCCCCATCCGGCTCGACTTCTTCGGCGACGAGGTCGACTCGATCCGGCGGTTCGACCCGACCGACCAGCGGACCGTCGGACCGGCCACCAGCGCGATCCTCCTGCCGGCCAGCGAGTTCCTCGTCCCGGCCGGCGGCGCAGACGAGCTCAGGGCGCGGGTGGGCCGCGGAGCGGCCAGGCTGCCGGAGCGACTGGCCGCCGACCTCGCCCGGTTCGAGGGCGGCGACCCGGCCCCGACGCGCACGCCGCCGGCCGCGGGCAGCGACGGCCGCGACCCGGGCTCTCGACGCCGGTGACGCCGCCGAGGTCTGGGCCGCGATCGTCTGCCCGGCGACCGGTCTCGACCACCTGGCGCCGGGCACGCTCCTGATCCTCGACGAGCCCGGCGACCTCGCCGAGGCCGGCGCGTTCCTGTGGCGCCAGGCCGATGAACGCCGGACCGATCTCATCGGCGCCGGCGAGCTGCCGAAGGACTGGCCGCCGACCTACCTCCCGCCGCGCGACTGGAAGGCCCGCCTGCTCGGCGCCAGGACGCTCGAGCTCACCTGGGAATCCGAGCCGTCGGGGGCGATCGCCGGCGGCGGGCTCAGCTCCGGCGACCTCTTTGGCTGGCGCGAGCCGAGCGTCCCGGGACTCCGCTCAGGGCGGCTCGTCGAGGCCGTCGAGGGCTGGGGCGGCGAGAACCTGCGGACGGTCCTCGCGTCGGACCAGGCCGCCCGCCTGTCCGAGCTCCTTGCCGAGGCCGGTCGGCCGGTCGCCGCGATCGACCGGCTCGATGCCGCCCCACCGCCCGGTGCCGTCGCCCTCATCGACCGCAGCCTCAACGGCGGCTTCATCGGCGGCCCCGACGGTCTCGCGTTCGTCACCGACCGCGAGCTGTTCGGGACGGTCCGGGTTCGCCGGCCGAAGGCCATGCGCCGGGTCGTGCCGCGCGACATCCTCGAACGGCTGACGCCGGGCGACCTCGTCGTCCACATCGATCACGGGATCGCCCGCTACGAGCAGATGCTCCGCCGGGGCGCCGCCGGCGAGGAGCGCGACTACCTCGAGCTGCGGTTCGCGGAAGGCGACCGGATCTACGTCCCGGTCGAGCAGATCCAGCGGGTCAGCCGCTACTCGGGCGGCGAGCGACCGCAGCTCAGCCGCCTCGGCGGCACCGACTGGCTCCGGACGAAGCAGCGGGTCAAGCGCGCCGTCGACGACCTGGCCGAGGAGCTGCTCGAGCTCTACGCCGCGCGGACCGCCGCCCGCGGCCACGCCTACGCCGTCGATACCCCGTGGCAGTCCGAGATGGAGGCCAGCTTCCCGTACGAGGAGACCGTCGACCAGCTCCGGGCGGTCGCCGAGACGAAGGCGGACATGGAGGTCGGCCGGCCGATGGACCGGCTGGTCGTCGGCGACGTCGGCTACGGCAAGACCGAGGTCGCGATCCGGGCCGCGTTCAAGGCGATCCAGGACGGCAAGCAGGTTGCGATCCTCGTGCCGACGACGGTCCTCGCCGCCCAGCACTTCCAGACGTTCGGGCAGCGCTTCGCCGCGTTCCCGATGACGGTTCGGCTGCTGTCCCGGTTCGTGTCGGAGCGCGACCAGGCGGCGACCGTCGAGGGCCTGACGAGCGGCGAGGTCGACCTCGTCATCGGGACCCATCGCCTCCTGTCGAAGGACGTCCGCTTCCGCGACCTCGGGCTGGTCGTCGTCGACGAGGAGCAGCGGTTCGGGGTGGCCGCCAAGGAGCGCCTCAAGCGGCTGCGCAACGAGGTCGACGTGCTCACCCTGTCCGCGACGCCGATCCCCCGGACGCTCAACCTGGCCCTGGCCGGGATCCGCGACCTGAGCGTGATCGAGACCCCGCCCGAGGATCGCCTGCCGATCCAGACCCGGGTCGCCGAGGCGTCGGCCGGGCTCGTCCGCGACGCGATCCTCCGCGAGCTCGACCGGGGCGGCCAGGTCTTCTACGTCCACAACCGGGTCGAGACGATCGAGGCCCAGGCCGAGCAGCTCCGCCGGATGCTGCCCGGGGCGCGGTTCGTCGTCGGGCATGGCCAGATGCCGGAGGGCGCGCTCGAGAAGGTCATGATCGCCTTCTCCGAAGGTGCCGCCGACGTGCTCGTCTGCACGACGATCATCGAATCGGGGCTCGACATCCCGAACGCGAACACGATCGTCATCGACCGGGCCGACACGCTCGGGCTCGCCCAGCTCTACCAGCTTCGTGGCCGGGTCGGGCGATCGAGCCGCCGGGCGTACGCCTACCTCCTCTATCGCCGCCGGGAGCGGCTGAGCGACGAGGCGCGCAAGCGGCTCCAGGCGATCTTCAACGCGTCGGAGCTCGGGGCGGGCTTCCAGATCGCCCTGTCCGACCTCGAGATCCGGGGCGCCGGGAACATCCTCGGCGGTGAGCAGTCGGGCCACATGGCCGCGGTCGGGTTCGACCTCTACTCACGGCTGCTGGCCGACGCGGTCGAGGAGAGCAAGGCTCGCCACGAAGGCCGTGAGCCGGTGCTCGAGAAGCCGGGCGCCGTCCTCGACCTGCCGGTCGACGCCCACCTGCCCGACGACTACGTCCCCGACGAGGCCCAGAAGCTCGAGCTCTATCGACGGCTGGCGAGGGCCCGGACGCCCGGCGACATCGCCGCGTTCCGACAGGAGGTCGGCGACCGGTTCGGGCCGATGCCGACGCCGGTGACCCGGCTGGTCGAGGTCGCCGAGCTGCGGTTGGCGGCCGAGTCGGCCGGCGTCTCGTCGATCTCGCGCGAGGAGGGCCAGCTCGTCGTTCGGTTCGGGGCCGGCCTGTCCCGGGCGACCGCCATGCGCCTGCTCAGCCCGCTCGGCGGCGGCGAGCGGGCGGCCGCCCTGGGCCTGCCGGGCGTCCGGCCCGGCGACCTGACGTTCGCCACCAACCAGGTCCGGATCCGCCTCCCGCGCGATCCCGCGAAGTCGTGGCAGCTCACCCAGGCCGTCGTTGCCCGCCTGACATCGTCGCCATGACGACCGACCGGGCCGCCTGGCTGCGGGAGCTGCGGCGGGAGAACGAGCGGCAGGAAGACGCGCTGGTCGAGGTCTTCGACGCCGAGTGGGGCGCGATCGAGGACGACCACCGGGCGTGGATCGAGCGGTTCCTGGGCGAGCTCCCGCCCGACGGCCGGGTGCTCGACGCGCCGTGTGGCACCGGCAAGTACTTCGGGCTGGTCGTCGCCAGCGGTCGAGCGCTGCTCGGGGTCGACCACGCCGGCGCCTACCTGGCCCACGCGGCGACCAAGTTCCCGGAGGTCCCGACGGAGAAGCACGACCTCCAGGACCTCCCGTATCGCGACGCGTTCGACGGCGTGATGTGCGTCGACGCCATGGAGTTCATCCCGCCCGAGGAGTGGCCGGTCGTCCTCGGCCGGTTCCACGCGGCGCTCCACCCCGGCGGCCTGCTCTACCTGACGGTGGAGCGGTCCGAGGCCGAGGGCGTCCTCGAGGCGAACGCCGCGGCCCGGGCGAAGGGCCTGCCGGTCGTCGATGGCGAGGTGTTCTGGGACGAGCCCGATGGCTACTACCACCACTACCCGTCGATGGACCGGGTCCGGGGCTGGATCGGCGAGGCCGGGTTCGCGATCGTCGACGACGCGGAAGGCCCGTGGCACGACGGCACGTACGCCTACCACCACGTCCTGGCGAGGACGAAGCTCGGGCCTTCCGGCTAGGTCCGACCGACGGCGAAGACCGAGGTCGCCACCAGGAAGCCCACCTCGTGGAGCCGCCGGCGCAGCTCCTCGCCCCGGGCCTGAAGGTCCGGGTGCCCGTCCGCGAGGCCGATGTAGCGGTCGATCACCGGATCGAGCTCCTCGACGGTCTCTTGGCTCATCGGGTCCGTTTCGGTATCTGCGATGTCGTCGACCCGGAGGTCCGACAGCCCCAGGCTCGCGATCAGCTCCATGACCTCGGCGCGCGGGAACGTCTCGCGGTGGACCTTGCCGTCGAGGGTGTCGATCGCCGCCCACCAGTGGTGGAGCTCCACGTGCGTCAGCTGGGGCTCGGCCTGACCGTCGCGGCACATCTCGAGCACCACCAGGCTCCCGCCCGGCCGGCAGACACGACGCATCTCGCGGAGGACTGCCGCAGGGTCGGCGAAGTGGTGGAGCGAGTTCGCCACGCAGACGGTGTCGAACCGGCCGTCCTCGAAGGCGAGCGCGGTTGCGTCCATCTGCTCGAACCTGACGCCCCGCCGATCCCCGAACGCGTCGGTGAAGCGCGCCTCGGCCTCGGGGTCGCTATCGATCCCGACGATCTCGGCGTGGCTGGCCAGGCCCTCGAGCAGGAACCCGACAAAGTTGCCCCTGCCCGTCGCCACGTCGAGCACCCGCCCGCCCGGGACACCGCGCAGGAGCGTCTTCGCGTCCGCCATCCTTCGCCTCCGGACGCATCGTGCCATGTCATCGTCGTTCGAGCCGACGTCCCGGCGCCGAACGGGGTACGGTGACGCGACCGCGGGCAGTCGCCGTGCTCGCCCGGCCGGTTCGATCGGAGTATCGGATGACGCCCTGGTTCGGCCTCCATCTTCCGAACTACACCTACCCGGACACACCGCCCGAGCGGCTGTTCGACCGGGTCGTCGAGCTGGCGAGCGCGGCCGAGACGGCGGGCTTCGGGCTCGTGACCGGGATGGACCACTTCTACCAGATCCGGGGCGTCGGCCCGGAGACCGACCCGATGCTCGAGGTCTACACCATGCTGGCCGCCCTCAGCCAGCGGACCGGCCGGGTCCGGCTCGGGGCGCTCGTGACCGGGGTGACCTACCGGAACCCGGCGGTCCTGGCCAAGATCGTGACGACGCTCGACGTCGTGTCGGGCGGACGGGCGGTCCTCGGGCTCGGGGCCGCCTGGAACGAAGAGGAGCACGCGGGCTACGGGGTTGACTTCCCGCCGGTCCGCGAGCGGATGGATCGGCTCGACGAGGCGCTGACGATCTGCCGCCTGATGTTCACCGAGGATCGACCGAGCTTCGCCGGCCAGTACTACCGGATCGACCGGGCGCTCAACGTTCCACGGCCGATCCAGCCCGGCGGGCCGAGGATCATCGTCGGTGGCGGCGGCGAGCAGCGCACGCTCAAGATCGCCGCCAAGCACGCCGACATGACCCACTGGTTCCCGCTCGGGCTCGAGACGCTCCTCCACAAGAAGGACGTCCTCGAGCAGCATTGCGCCGCGATCGGGCGCGATCCGGCGACGATCGAGCTGACGATGGCTACGCCGGTCCTGCTCGCCACGAGCGACGCGGACGGGGCGGCCCTGCTGGCCCGCCTCCCGCCCGAGCGCCGGGCCCGGGTGGCGACCACCCCCGAGCAGGGCGCGGAGGCGCTCCGACCGTACCTCGAGGCCGGTTTCACGGGCTTCACGTTCAACAATCCGGTCCTGCCGACCGTCGAGGCGATCGGCCTGGCCGGCGAGGTGCTCCGGCTCATCAGGGCGGCCTGATCGCGGTTCCTCGGCGATGGCGGCGGTCGCCGGCCCGTGAGCCTGGCGGCTCGCGCGGCGGAGCGGGACGCGGGATCAGGCAGGGGTACTATCGGCCGGAGCGAATCCTGGACGCTCGTCGGCGTGGGCACCCCGTGCGGCGCCGGGTCGTGGGTCGGAGGAGGAGGCCGTGGGCATCATCGCCTGGATCGTCCTGGGGGCGATCGCCGGGTTCGTCACGAACATGATCATGGGCGGCAAGGAAGGCGTCATCGGCACGGTGCTCCTGGGCATCGTCGGTGCGGTCGTCGGGGGCTTCCTGGCCGGCACGGTCCTGAAGGTCGCGGACGTGACCGGCATCAACATCGAGAGCATCGTGGTCGCCGTGATCGGTGGCGTCATCGTGGTCGCGGTGTACCGGTTGCTGATGGGTCGACGCACCGCCGTCTGACTGCCGGGCGGGCGCGCTCTGATCCGCCGCTGGGGAACCCGCCCCAACCGAGCGAGCTCGTGGTCCCGCTAGCGCCGGGGTCGCAAGCCGACGGTTGCGAGCTCGGCCCGAGCGAGCCGGTCGTGACGGCCCGAGGTGAAGTCGCCGAACGGATCGGGCGAGTAGTCCAGCAGCGTCCGGTAATCGAGGCCGTAGATAGCCCGCGCAGCGAGGAGCTTCTCGGCAGCCTCGGGCAGAACACGGGAGGATCGAACGACGTGGTGCGCGGCGCGGAGTCGACGAAGGCGGTTCACCCGCCAGGGAAGGTACCGAGAGAACCAGGCGACGAGCGGGACGGCAAGCACGAGGAGTGAGATCACGACCGCGAGAAGGAGGATCAGCGTTTCGAGCTCGCTCCCGAAATCCACGAAGGGATTGGCCGCGGCGGTGATCGAGTCCTTGACGACGGCGCTGAGCTGCTCGCCGACCACCGGCAGGCCGCTCGTGTTGGCGCTGATGTCGACGCCGGCCGAGCGCAGATTGACCCCGCCGTCATGGACGAGCCGACCTGCCTCCGCGAAGCTCGCGACCGTCCTGTAGACCTGCCAGGAGATCCACAGCCAGAGGATCGACCATGCAGCCGTCGCTCCATCCGCCACCATTTCGCGGCTCTGGGCCAACCGGAGCTCGCTCCAGATCTTCACGATCGCGCCTCCCCGCTGCTGGAATCCCGACCCGTCTCGTCGCAGCGATGATAGGACCGGGTCTGGCCGTCGCTGGGCCTCCCCCGGGCCGGCGTCGGCGCTGAAGGCGGTGGTCACGCTGCCCGCCGGACCGGGATGTAGCATTGGCCGCCCAGTGGGGACCTGGTGATGGCTGACACCGAACCTCAGTTCTGCCCGCGCTGTGGAACCGCCCGCATTGCGGACATGGCCTTCTGCCCGAATTGCGGCCTGAGCATCGCCGAGCTTCCGGAAGGACCGCCTCCGGAGGGCAGGTTCTCCCGGATCCCTCCCATCGTGATTGCGGCCATCGTCGTGATGGTCGGATTGATCGCCCTCGGCCTGCTGACACGCTTCCAACCTGGCGGCGCTCCGGGGTCGGGAGGCCAGCCGGCGCCGAACGCGACCCTGGTCCCTGGTGCGCCGATCATCGGTCTCACGATCCTGAGCCCGACGGATGGTCAGGCGGTCGTCACGAAGGAGATCACCGTGATCGGGACCGCTCCGCCCGGACTCACGATCACCCAGGACATCAGCTTCGGCCTCGATCAGCACGCCGCCGTCGATAGCACGGGCCACTGGGCGATCAAGGTCGGCCTGAACGAGGGCGACAACAAGCTCAGCTTCCGCATCGGCGACGATGGATCGACCCGCCAGACCATCCGGGTCATCTACACCCCGCCCCAGACGCCCTCGTCGCTCGTCGGGCGGCCCGCCGGGACGTAGCGCCGGGTTGGTATTCTGCCGCCAGCAGAGGAGGGGAGGGGCGGGAGATGGTCGACCAGTCGTCGGGACCGGGCGATCACAAGGATCCGGGGCAGGACCGTCCCGAGTCCGACGTCCCATCGACCGACTGGTCGGGCGCTCCGGTCGAGGCGCCGGACGTCGGTCCGGCTCCGCCCGTCGGTCCGGCTCCGCCCGTCAGTCCGACCGATCCAACGCCGCCTCCTGCCACGCCCCCACCGCCGCCGGTCGGCTGGGCGGCCACGCCCCCACCGCCACCGGTCGGCTGGGCTGCGACTCCCCCTCCGCCGGCTGAGTCGGCCGCCCCACCCGCGCCCCCGCCCGGGCCGCCCGTCCCACCACCACCACCCGTCGGCTGGGCCGCGATGGCGCCGCCACCCCCGCCGACCGAGATCGCCCCGGGCCTGGTCTTCGGTTCGACCGGGCGACGCTTCGTCGCCTTCCTGATCGACCGGGTGATCCTGATCATCATCGGGCTCCTGCTCGGCTTCACCGCCGTCGCGGTCTTCGGCACCGACTACGCAACCACGGTCGGTTCCGAGGTCCTCATCGTCGCCATCAGCCTCGGCTACTTCGTCTGGACGTGGCGCAGCTCGGCTCGAGCGACCCCCGGGATGCGGCTGCTCAAGCTCCAGGTCGGCAATGCGTTCGACGGCCGGACGCTCACGACCGACCAGGCGGTCCGGCGCTGGGTGGCCCTCGGTGAGCCGCTCGCCCTCCTGTCCGTCGTCCCGGCGCTCGTTGGCATCGGCGGCCTCGTGGTGCTCGGCTGGTCGCTCACTCTCCTGTTCACGACCGCCACCAGCCCGACGAAGCAGGGCCTCCACGACCGGTTCGCGAACAGCGCCATGGTGGAACCGATCGGGGTGGGCAATGCCGCGCTCGTCGGCTGCGTCGTGCTGCTGGTCCTCGTCTTCGTGGTCCTGCCGGTGATCTCGATCATCGCCCTCGTCATCGCGGGCAGCGCGGTCACCGAGATCCTGAGCGCCGTGGGCTCACCCGCGCCTTCACTCGTGCCCTAGCGCTGCCGGGCCCGGCGCGACGCCATCCCGGCGCCGCTTCGGGCATCCTGTTGCGATGAGTGACGCGCTCCTCGAGCCGACCACGAGAACCGCCGAGCCGCTCGCCGGCGAGATCCCGATGGACGGCCCGTGCGACGAGCCGACGATCGACATCGAGTCGCTGGGCGGCCTGTTCTCGCCCGGCCGGCGGGCCCTGACGTCGGGCCTGGTGATGACCGTGACGCTGGTCGCGTTCGAAGCCCTCGCCGTCTCCACGGTCATGCCCCTCGTCGCGAAGGATCTCGGCGACCTGGCCCTCTACGGCTGGGTGTTCTCGGCGTTCTTCCTGGCCAACATCGTCGGGATCGTCGTCGCCGGGGGGCTGATCGACCGTGGCGGGCTCGTCCGCCCGCTGGCCGGCGGGCTCGGCCTGTTCTCGATCGGCCTGATCATCGGCGGCCTCGCCCCGACGATGACCGTCCTCGTCGGCGGTCGCGTCCTCCAGGGTCTCGGCGCCGGCGTCATCCCGCCGATCGCCTACGTCAGCATCGGTCGGGCCCTGCCGGACGAGCTGCGGCCGCGGATGTTCGCCGTGCTGTCGACCGCGTGGGTGGTGCCCGGGCTCATCGGGCCGGCGCTGGCCGGTGCGATCGCCGTGGCCACGAGCTGGCGCTGGGTGTTCCTCGGGCTCCTGCCGCTGATTGCCGTCGCCGCAGCGATCACCCTGCCGGCGCTCAGGACCGCGGTGCCGGACCGGACGACCGGTGCCGACCGTCCGGCCGGGTCCGATGGGACGACCGCCGACGTCGTCGCGAGCGACCCCTGGCGTCGCCTGCGGCTCGCCTCGTCCTCGTCCTCGGCGCCGGGCTCCTCGTCGCCGGCCTGACGAGCGGGACGGTCATACCGGGCGGGCTCCTCGTCCTGCTCGGTGGCGCACTCGTCCTGCCCGCGTTCCGCCGCCTCACCCCCGTCGGGACCCTGCGCGCGGCACCCGGCCTGCCGGCGGCGGTCCTCCTGCGCGGCGTCCTGACGTTCACGTTCTTCTGTGCCGATGCCTATGTCCCGCTCGCCCTCCAGGGCTGGCGCGGTCTCGGCCCGGCGGCCGCCGGCCTGGCGCTGACCGGGGCGACGCTGGCCTGGACCACCGGCGCGTGGGTCCAGGCGCGGATGATCGCGGAGTGGGGCGCGCGGCGCCTGGTCGCGCTCGGCTTCGTGACGGTCGTCATCGGGATCGTCGGCTTCGCAGCGGTCCTCGCGCCGACCATTCCGGTCGCGGTCGGGATCGCGGCCTGGACCGTGGCCGGCTTCGGAATGGGCTTGAGCTACTCGCCGCTGTCGCTGACCGTCCTGCGCGAGGCGCGGCCCGGCACCGAGGGCGCGGCGACGTCCGGCCTCCAGCTCAGCGACGTGCTCGGCACCGCACTCGGCACCGGTGTCGGCGGCGCGCTCATCGCGATCGGGGCCGGGGCCGGGCTCGAGCCCTGGGTCGGGCTGCTCGGCGCGTTCCTCGTCGGTGGGCTCGCCGGCGTGATCGGGGCGCTGCTGACGACGACCAGGCTGACCGGGCTCCGGCGGGCGACCTGATCGGCCACCGGGCGCGGCGCCCGGGCGACGGGTCGACCGTCTCCCGGACGACGCCTGGCGATCCGGCTCAGCGGCCGGCGGTCGCCATCGAGCCGAGCGCCTGGCGCGCCTTGGTCGCATCCGCGGTGGCGAAGGCGATCGAGACCTTGCCGCCGGACATGCCCGTCGGCAGGACCGCTTCCAGGTTGACGCCGGCACTGGCCAGGCGCCGGGCGACCTCGGCGAATGCCCCGGGCCGATCCTCGATGGCGTGCGGGACGACCTCGATCTCGCGGACGGAGAACCGCCCGTCGGAGAGGGCCTTGCGAGTCCCCGCCTCGTCGTTGGTGAGGACGACCGCGCTGCCGGCACCGCGGCAGGTCACCCCGGCCAGCGAGGTGATGCTGATCCCTTTCGTGGCGAGGGCCTCGGCCACCGCCGCGATGCTCCCGGGCCGATCCTCGAGGTCAACGATGAACGCGTTCATCGGTACCCTCCAGCTTCGTCTCGGCCCATCGTCGGAGAGACGCCCGACGAGCTGGGTCGGGAAGGCCCAATTCTACGCCCGTCGAGGCCGGCCGCCGGGTGCTGGATCGGGGCGGTCGCTGGGGTAGACTGACGGCTGCCAGCGAGGCCGACCCGCCGTCCGTAGGAGCTCGTGCCAGATGACTGCGACCGCCGAGGATCTGCGTGCCAAGATCCGCGAGATCCCGGACTTCCCGAAGCCCGGGATCCTGTTCTACGACATCACGACGCTGCTCAAGGACCCCGTTGCCTACCGCTCCGCGATCGACCTGATGCTCGAGCCGTACAAGGATGAGGCGATCGACCTCGTCGTCGGGATGGAGTCGCGCGGGTTCATCTTCAGCGCCCCGCTCGCCTACCTGCTCAAGGCCGGACTCGTCCCGGTCCGCAAGCTCGGCAAGCTGCCGGCCGAGACGATCACCGTCGAATACGCCCTCGAGTACGGCTCGAACACGCTCGAGATCCACCGGGACGCGGTCCAGCCCGGCCAGCGCGTGCTGATCGTCGACGACCTGCTCGCGACCGGCGGCACCGTGCACGGCACGATCGAGCTCGTCGAGCGGCTCCAGGGCGAGGTCGTCGGGCTGGGCTTCCTCGTCGAGCTCGACTTCCTCAAGGGCCGGGACCGGCTCCAGGGTCACCGCGTCGAGAGCGTCATCCGGTACTGAGCGGGACGATGGCGGAGGATGCCCAGGACGACCGCACGGCCCGGCCGGACGAGGCCGCGCCCGGCGACCTGCCCGAGGCGGCCCAGCCGCCCGCTCTGACGGATGCCGCGCCGACCGACGCCCAGATCGACGTCGGTCGACGCCGCTTCTTCCGCCAGCTCGCCGCCGACGTGTTCCAGGCCACGGCCACGGTCGTCGGGGCGGCCAACGCGCTCCAGCAGACGTCGATCCAGGCCGCCAGCGCGATCCTCGATCCCGAGGCCGCGGTCGGGGCGCTCGGCGCCGGCGGCGAGGCGACCGGACCGGCCACGGCCCAGTCACCGACCGGCTTCCGGACCGCGTTCCGGGTCGACCAGGACAGGCTCATCCTCGTCGATCAGCGCGCGTTGCCGGGACGGCTGGCCGAGATCGAGTGCCGGAGCGGCGCCGACGTCGCCTGGGCGATCCGCGAGATGGTCGTCCGCGGAGCGCCGGCGATCGGCCAGGCCGCGGCCTATGGCCTGGCGATGACCGCCGGGCGTGGGATCGACCTCAAGCCGTTTGCCCGGCGGGCGGTCATCCGCACGGCCGCGAGCACGCTCCGGAACGCCAGGCCGACCGCGGTCAACCTGGCCTGGGCGGTCGATCGGATGCTCGCCCGGATGGAGTCGGTCGGTTCGCTCGACGACGACGGGACGATCATCGCCGACGCCATGTGGGCCGAAGCCGAGGCGATCTGCGCCGAGGCGACCCACGACCACGGACGGCTCGCCGAGCACGGCCTCGCGCTCCTCCCGCAGCCCGCTCGACCGGCCGGTCCGGGTGCTCACCCACTGCAACACCGGCCCGCTCGCCTGCGGCCAGTTCGGCACGGCGCTCGGGATCGTCCAGGCGGCCGTTCATGCCGGCCGGGAGATCCACGTCCACGTCGACGAGACGCGGCCGCTCCTCCAGGGGGCCCGGCTGACCGCCTGGGAGCTCGAGCAGGCCGGCGTGCCGTACACGCTCGTCGCCGATGGGGCGGCCGGGTCGCTGCTCGCCTCCGGCGCGATCGACGCGGTGCTCGTCGGCGCCGACCGGATCGCGGCCAACGGTGACGCGGCGAACAAGATCGGAACCTACCCGCTGGCGGCCCTGGCGGCCCGTCACCGGGTGCCGTTCTACGTCTGTGCGCCGCTCAGCTCGGTCGACCTCGAGACGGCGGACGGGTCGGCGATCCCGATCGAGGAGCGGGACGCGTCCGAGCTCCTCGAGTTCGGCGGCGTCCGGGTGACCCCGCCCGGGGCGACCGTCTGGAACCCGGCCTTCGACGTCACCCCGGCCGATCTCATCTCCGCGATCGTGACCGAGCAGGGCGCGCTGATCGCGCCGTTCGGCCCGGCCCTCGCCGCGGCCGTCGCGGCGCGTCACGCCCGGCGCGCGGCCGAGGCGCCGGCGCCGGCCGCGGAGCCGCACGCGCAGGCGGCGGCGAGCTGATGGCGACGGTCGCGATCCAGGGCCAGCGCGACGCGATCGTCGCCCGGACGACGACCGATCGCGTGCTCCTGCGGGCGTTCCTCGAGCGCGATCGGCTGTTCGCCGCCTACGCGATCTGCGACCTCGACGACCGCGAGTTCGCCCGCACCCGCTGGGGCGGCGCGTTCGAGGGAGACGAGCTCGTGGCGGTGGCCCTCGAATACGCCGGGCTGTCGCCGCAGCCGCTGTTCGTGATGGGCTCCGACGATGGGATCGCGACGATCCTGCGCGAGGTGATCCGGCCGCGGGCCGCCTACGTCGCCGCGCTGTCCGGGAACGCTGCCGGCCGTCAGCGGCTCGTACCGGCTCGATCCCGGCCCGCAGATGGTCCGGATGTGGGTCGACCGGACGACGTTCCGGCCGTACCCGTCGGAGGTCCGCCGGCTCCTGCCGGTCGAGATCGGCGACCTGAACCGGCTCTACCAGCTCGGGTTCGCCTCGTGGCTGCCGTCGTCGGCGATCGGCGATGGCGTCTACTACGGGATGCGCGTCGGGGGCCGGCTGGTCGCCGCAGCCGGGACCCACGTGATCAGCCACGATGCCCGCCTCGCCGTCGTCGGCAACGTCCTGACCCACGGCGACTTCCGCGGGCGCGGGTTCGCAACCGCCACGACCGGGGCGGTCACCGCCGAGCTCCTGCGGTTCTGCGACCAGGTCGTGCTCAACGTCCGATCCGACAACCCGCCTGCCCTCCAGGCGTACCGCCGGCTCGGCTACCAGGAGCACGTCCGGTTCGAGGAGCGGCTCGCTCATCGGCTCGGATCGTCATGGCCCGGTCTCCCGGGACCCCTCCGCCGCTTCCTCACGACCAGCAAGGAGACTCCTCGCCGATGACGACCACGACCGACCTGCCGCCCCACGACGTCACCGATCTCGGCCTGGCCGCCGAGGGCGTCCGGCGGATCGAATGGGCCGAGCGCGAGATGCCCGTCCTCCGGCTCATCCGCGAGCGGTTCGAGCGAGAGCGGCCGCTCGACGGCCTCCGGATCGGCGCCTGCCTCCACGTCACGACCGAGACGGCGAACCTGATGCGGACGCTCAAGGCCGGCGGCGCCGAGGTCGTCCTGGCGGCGTCGAACCCGCTGTCGACCAAGGACGACGTCGCGGCGGCGCTCGTCGCGGCCTACGGGATCGCCTGCTACGCCCGGCGCGGCGAGGATCGCGACACCTATTACGCGCACCTCAACGCGGTCGCCGACAGCCACCCCCAGCTGACGATGGACGACGGCTGCGACCTCGTGTCGCTCCTTCATTCCGAGCGACCGGCCCAGCTCGACGAGATCCTGGCCGGCACCGAGGAGACGACGACCGGGGTCATCCGGCTCAAGGCGATGGCCGCCGACGGCGCGCTCCGCTTCCCGGTCGTGGCGGTCAACGAGGCCCAGACGAAGCATCTCTTCGACAACCGCTACGGGACCGGCCAGAGCACCCTCGACGGGATCCTCCGGGCGACGAACCTGCTCATCGCCGGGCGCCACGTCGTCGTCGCCGGCTACGGCTGGGTCGGCAAGGGGATCGCATCGCGGATGGCCGGTCACGGCGCCCACGTGGCGGTCGTCGAGGTCGACCCGGTCCGCGCGCTCGAGGCGCTGATGGACGGCTACCAGGTCATGACCCACACCGACGCAGCCGCCTGGGGCGAGCTGTTCGTGACCGCCACCGGCAACCTCAACGTCTTCCGGCGCGAGCACTTCGCGGCGATGCGCGACGGCGCGATCATGGCCAACAGCGGTCACTTCGACGCCGAGCTCGACCTGGCCGCCCTGCGCGAGATGGCCGAGGGCCACGTCCGCGAGGTCCGCGACAACGTCCAGGAGTTCGACCTCGGCGGGAAGCTCGTCTACCTCATCGCCGAGGGCCGCCTCGTCAACCTCGGGGCGGCCGAGGGCCACCCGGCGGCGGTCATGGACATGAGCTTCGCCAACCAGGCCCTGTCGGCGGAGTACGTCGCCGGCCACCACGCCGAGCTCGAGGACCGGGTGTACGTCGTGCCCGAGGCGATCGACGCCGAGGTGGCCCGGCTCAAGCTCGCGGCGCTGGGCATCGAGCTCGAGCCGATGACCGCCGAGCAGGCCGCCTACGTCGCATCCTGGCAGCACGGGACCTAAGGCTCGCGCGGTCCATGGCCAGGCCCGGGCTGGCGCTCCTCGACCTCGCGATCAAGGTCATCGCGATCGCGGTTGCGCTTGTTCCCCTGATCGATCCGCACTCGTCCCACTTCCAGGGCAAGGCGATGGGCGTCCGGGCCGTGATCTGGCCGCTGTCGACGGTCGTGATCCCGCTCGTCTGGCAGCTCCGTGGCCGCCCCCGGCCCTACCCGTTCCTGGCCGACATCGCGCTCGTCATGCCGTTCCTGTTCGACGCGGCGGCGAACGATCTCGGCTGGTTCGAGACGAAGGGCTTCGACGCGCTCCCGCACTTCGCCGGGTGGTTCTTCCTGGCCATCGCCTTCGGCCTGGCCGTGGCCCCGATGATCGGGCGACGCTGGCTGACGTTCGGCCTCGTCGTCGGGTTCGGGGCGACGATCGACATCCTCTGGGAGATCGGTGAGTACCTCCTCCAGCGGAGCGGCCAGTCCGGGCTCCAGCTGACGTACGACAACACGGTCCAGGACCTCGCGGTGTCGCTCCTCGGGGCGACCCTCGGGGCAATCCTCGTCGTGACGGTCCTGTGGCCGAAGCCGGGCACGCCCGCGACCGTCTTCGGCTGGCAGCCGGTCCCCGACTGACGGCCGGCGCATGGACCCGACCGCAGCGATCGAGCTGTTCCTCCTGCTCCTCGTCATCGCGACCGGCCTTGCCTTCGTTGCGCGCCGGATCGGGGTGGCCTACCCGATCGTGCTCGTCCTCGGCGGGCTGGTCCTCGGGCTCGTCCTGACGGCGGTCCCCGAGCCCCCATCGGTCGAGCTCCCCCCGAACCTTGTCTTCCTCCTCTTCCTGCCGCCGATCCTGTTCGGGGCGGCCTACTTCACCCCGATCCGCGACTTCAAGGCCAACCTGCGCCCGATCGGGCTGCTGGCGGTCGGTCTGGTCCTGTTCACGACCCTCGTCGTCGGCGGCGTTGCGCTGGCGTTGATGCCCGAGCTCGGTGCGGCGGCGTTCGCGCTCGGGGCGATCGTGGCGCCGCCCGACGCGATCGCGGCGACGGCCATCTTCCGCAGGCTCGGAGTCCCGCAGCGGGTGGTGACGATCCTCGAGGGCGAGAGCCTCGTCAACGACGCGACGGCGCTCATCCTGTACGGAGCCGCGCTCACCGCCCTCCACTCGGGCCAGTTCTCGGTGCTCGGGGCGGGGGCCAGCTTCCTCGCCGTGGCGCTCGGCGGGATCGCGATCGGCGCCGCCGTCGGTCTCGTCCTGACGTCGGTCTGGCGCCGGATCTCCGACTCGACCCTCGAGATCGTGGTGTCGCTCCTCGCTCCGTTCGCGGCCTACATCCCGGCGGCGACGATCGGGGTGAGCGGCGTGCTGGCGGTCGTCACGGCCGGGATCATCGCCGGCCGGCGAGCCGCCCGGGTGCTGTCACCGAACGGCCGGCTGATGGGCATCGGGGTCTGGTCGGTGGTCCTGTTCATGATCAACGGGTTCGCGTTCCTGCTGATCGGCGTCCAGCTGCCGGGCATCCTGGACGCCCTGGCGGCCTACCCGCCGGAGCGGCTCATCGGGCTCGGGCTGGCGATCAGCGCCACGACCATCGTCGCCCGGATCGTGTGGGTCTTCCCGGCCACCTACGTGCCGCGCTGGCTGAGCGCCAAGCTGCGCGCACGCGACCCGTCCCCGCCGCCCGGCGCGGTGTTCGTCATCTCGTGGGCGGGGATGCGCGGGGTGGTCTCGCTCGCGGCCGCGCTGGCCCTGCCGATCGACGTCCCGGACCGCTCGCTCCTCATCTACCTGACCCTGTGCGTGATCCTGGCGACGCTCGTCGGGCAGGGCCTGACCCTGCCCTGGATCGTCCGCCGGCTGGGCGTCGTGTCCGGGTCGGGCCTGGAGGTCGAGGAGCGGATCGCGCGCGAGGCCGCCGCCGAGGCCGCCCGTCAGCGGCTCGACACGCTGGCTATCGAGTACCCCGACCATCTCGAGCTCGTCGACAACCTCCGGGCGGAGCTCGAGCACGAGGCGCAGCACGCCGCCGAGCTCGAGGACGGGGCCGACCTCGACGCCGCGGACCAGGAGCGGCTCGAGCACCAGGAGATCCGGCTCGCGGTCGTCGCCGCCCAGCGCGACGCGGTGATCCGGCTCCGCGATGACGGCGCGATCGGCGACGACGCGCTCCGAGCGGTCGAGCGCGACCTCGACCTCGAGGCGGTCCGAGCCGGCGCCTGACGGTCAGGCCAGCAGGTCCGCCAGCGCGTCGACCCCGGCCGCGACGTCGGCGAAGCGGGTCGTCAGCGGCGGGAGCCCGAACCGGATCGAATCCGGCTCGCGGAAGTCGGGCACGACCCCGCGGGCGATCAACGCGTCGATCAGCCGTCGCGCGTCGGGGTGGCGGATCGCGACGTGCGCTCCGCGGCGAGCCGGCTCGCGCGGGCTGCCGAGCGAGCAGCCGAGCGGCGCCAGGCGCTCGTCGAGCAGCTCGATGGCGAGCTCGGTCAGGGCGATCCCCTTCGCCCGGATCGCCTCGATCCCGGCCTCGGCGGTGAGTCGGGCCCCCTCCTCGACGCAGGCCAGGGCGAGCATCCCGGGCGTCCCGGCGAGCCAGCCCCGGATGCCCGGCGCGGGGTCGTAGCGGGGGCCCATCGCGAACTGGTCGCGCTGCCCGAACCAGCCCTGGATGGGTGTCCGGAGCTCGGCCTGGCGGGCCGACCGGACGTAGAGGAAGGCGGGCGCCCCGGGACCGGCGTTGAGGTACTTGTAGGTGCAGCCGACGGCGAGGTCGGCGCCCGCCGCCTCCAGCCCGATCGGGATCGAGCCGACCGCGTGGCAGAGGTCCCACAGGATGAGCGCCCCGGCGTCGTGGGCGAGCGCCGGTGAGGCTGCCCAGGTCGGCGATCGCGGCCGAGCGGTAGTTGACGAGCGACAGGACGACCAGCCCGACCGACTCGTCGAGGACCGACGCGAGGTCGTCCGGGGTCGGGCCGGCAACGGGGTCGGCCGTCAGCCAGCGGATCGTCAGGCCGCGGGCGTCGGCGAGGCCCTCGAGGACGTAGCGGTCGGTCGGGAACTCGTTGCCGGCCGCGACGATCGTCGTCCGCCCGGGACGGGCATCGAGGGCCGCCGCGGCAAGCTTGTAGAGGTTGACCGTCGTCGAGTCGCCGACGACCGTCTCGTCGGTCCGGGCCCCGATGAGCTCGCGCCCGATGAGCTCACCGATCCGGGCCGGCTCGTCGAGCCAGTGGTCCCAGGCCCGGACGAGCTCGTCGCCCCACTCGTGGCGGACCAGCCGGTCGAGGCGCTGGACGGTGGCCCGCGGCAGGCGTCCGAGCGAGTTGCCGTCGAGGTAGACGAGGTCCGGGTCCTCGATCACGAAGCGGTCGCGGAACGACGCGAGCGGGTCGGCAGCATCGAGCAGCTCGACCCTCGATCGCAGCGCGACGTCCATCGTGGTCCGGCCCTCGTGGTCCCTGCCGGTCCCCGCCAAGGCGGGATTGCCGGCCTCATTCCCGGTCATGCTAGGCTTCCGGGCGATGAGTATCGTCGACGCCGCCCAGTACCTGTTCACGTCCGAATCGGTCACCGAAGGCCATCCGGACAAGATGTGCGACCAGATCTCGGACGCGATCCTCGACGCGATCATCCGCGAGGACCCCGACGCCCGGGTGGCCTGCGAGACGGCGACGACGACCGGCCTCGTCATGGTCCTCGGCGAGATCTCGACGACGACCTACGTCGACTTCCAGGCCGTCGTCCGCGACACCGTCCGGGACATCGGCTACACCCGGGCCGACTACGGCTTCGACTACCTGACCTGCGGCACGCTCGTGTCGGTCAAGGAGCAGTCGCCGGACATCGCCCAGGGCGTCGATTCCGCGCTCGAGGTCCGCGACGATTCGGCGTCGGCGTTCGAGCTCGGGGCCGGCGACCAGGGGATGATGTTCGGGTTCGCCTGCCGCGAGACCCCCGAGCTGATGCCACTGCCGATCGCGCTCGCCCACCGGATGGCCCGCCGGCTGGCCGAGGTCCGGCGCTCCGGCCAGCTGCCCTATCTCCGGCCGGACGGCAAGACCCAGGTGACGGTCGAATACGAGCGGGGCGTGCCGAAGCGGGTCCGGACGGTCGTCGTCTCCGCCCAGCACGACCCGGACGTCCGGGCGGAGCGGATCCGGGCCGACATCGTCGAGACCGTCATCCGGCCGACGATCCCGACCGAGCTGCGCTCGACCGATCCGGTCATGCACGTCAACCCGACCGGCCGGTTCGTGACCGGCGGGCCGATGGGCGATGCCGGCCTGACCGGCCGCAAGATCATCGTCGACAGCTACGGTGGCATGGCCCGTCACGGCGGCGGAGCGTTCAGCGGCAAGGACCCGACCAAGGTCGACCGATCGGCCGCCTACGCGGCTCGCTGGGTGGCCAAGAACGTCGTGGCGGCCGGCCTCGCCGACCGGTTCGAGGTCGAGGTCGCCTACGGGATCGGGATCGCCCGCCCGATCAGCCTGAGCATCGACTCGTTCGGGACCGGCAAGATCGACGACGACGCGATCCAGGCGATCGTCGAGCGCAACTTCGACCTCCGGCCGGCAAGCATCATCGCCGCGCTCGACCTGCGCCGGCCGATCTACCGCCAGACCGCGGCCTACGGCCACTTCGGCCGGCCGGACCTCGACCTGCCGTGGGAGCGGACCGACAAGGCCGCCCTGCTGGCGGCGGAGGCCGGGCTGCCCGCGCCGGAGCCGATCGCCGCCGCGAGTTGAGCCCTCCGCCGAACGCCGACCGGTGACCCCGCCGGCGATCCGCCTGGCGGGCGTCCGACGCACGTTCACGGCCGCTGACGGCACGGCCCTCGTCGCGCTCGACGGTCTCGACCTGGAGGTCGCTCCCCACGAGGTCGTCGCGGTCATCGGCCCGAACGGCAGCGGCAAGAGCACGCTCCTCCGCATCGTCGGCGGCCTGCTCGCTGCCGACGCCGGCACGGTCGAGGTCGAGGGGCGGACCGTCACGGGTCCGGATCGGGCGGTCGGGTTCGTGTTCCAGGAGCCGCGCCTCCTGCCCTGGCGGGACGCCCTGGCCAACGTCGCCTACCCGCTCGAGCTGGCCGGTACTCCGCGCGACGAGCGCGAGGTGCGCGCCCTCGAGATGCTCCGGCTCGTCGGGCTGGCCGGCTTCGCCCCAGCTCGCCCGCACCGCCTGTCGGGCGGGATGCGCCAGCGGGTCGCGCTGGCCCGGGCGCTCGCCCTCCGGCCGTCGGTCCTCCTCCTCGACGAGCCCTTCAGTGCGCTCGACGCGCTGACCCGCGAGCGGTTCGACATCGAGCTGCTCGGGCTGTGGGAGAAGACCGCGACGACCGTCGTCCTCGTCACCCACAGCATCTCCGAAGCGGTCCTCGTCGCCGACCGGACCGTGGTCCTCTCCGCGCGACCCGGCCGGGTCGCGACGATCGTGCCGTCGGGGCTCCCCAGGCCGCGCCGCCTCGACGACCTCGCGAGCCCGGCGCTGGCCGCGGCCGCCGCGACGATCCGGGCGGCGCTCGGCCGGCCCGGCGACCCCGACCCGGATCCGGCCACGGTCCTTCCGCTCGGTCGGGCCGCTCCGTGAGCCGCGGTCAGCACCTCGTTCGGACGGTCATCCCCGTCGTCATCGGCGGGCTGATCTTCCTCGCGATCTGGCAGCTCGTCGTATTCGCCGGCAACTACCCGACCTACATCCTGCCGGGTCCCGGGGTCGTGTACGAGCGGTTCGTCCGCGCCTGGACCGCCGGGACGATGGGCCCGCATGCCCTGGCCACGCTCGAGGAGATCGTCCTCGGGTTCGTCGTCGGGGCGACGGCCGGGCTGCTCGCCGGGTATCTGCTCGCCCGATCGCGGACGGTCAACCTCGTCCTGTCACCGTACCTCGTCGCCGCCCAGTCGACGCCGGTCCTCGCGCTGGTGCCGCTCCTCATCCTGTGGTTCGGGCCCGGGCTCCTGAGCAAGGTCGTGATCTGCGCGCTGATCGTGTTCTTCCCGATCGCGATCTCGACGCTCGTCGGCCTGCGCTCGGTCGATCCGGGGCTCATCGAGCTCGGCCGGAGCCTGCGTGCCTCACCGCGCCAGATCCTGACCACGCTCGAGCTGCCCGACGCCCTGCCGACGATCATGGGCGGGATCCGGATCGGGGTCACGCTCGCTGTCGTCGGCGCGATCGTGGGGGAGTGGTCCGGCGCCGACAAGGGCCTCGGCGTGCTGATCAACGAGGCCCGCGGCAGCCTCTTTGACATCCCGCTGATGTTCGCCACCTTGCTGACCGTGGCCCTGCTCGGCGCGATCCTGTACGGGCTGACGATCCTCGTCGAGCGCCGCCTGGTCGGCGAACGCGACTGACCGGCGATCTGGGACGATAGCGGACTCGGGACGCACGACCGAGCCGCCGGTCACGAAGGAGAGCGCGATGAACCTGAACAGCATCCTGATCGGGTCCGAGAACCCGCAACGTCTGGCCGACTACTACACCCGCCTCTTCGGCGAGCCCGGCTGGGCCGAAGGCGACTACAAGGGCTGGCTGATCGGGTCCGGCGCCATCACCGTCGGCCCGCACGACCAGGTTCACGGCCAGAACCCGGAGCCGGGCCGGATCATCTGGAACATCGAGAGCGCCGACGTCGTGGCCGACTTCGCAAAGCTCAAGGCGGCCGGCGCCACGGTCGTCAGGGAGCCCTACCACCCCGGCGAGGCCCCCGAGGCGTGGATCGCGACGTTCTCCGACCCCGACGACAACTACTTCCAGCTCGTGAGCCCGATCACGGCGTAGGACGAGGCCAGAAGGCCCACCGTCGACCGCGGCCGACGGCGGATCTCGAACCGCCCCCCACCGTTCGCGCTCATTCGATCGGCTTGACGAGCTGTGCCCGCCAGGCTGGGGCCTCGAACGGCGCCGCGAAGTACGTGGTCGTCCGCCAGATGCGGCCATCGCGAAGCCGTAAGTGCTGGGCGACGTGGAACACTTCGCCGTTCGCGTAGGTGTTCACACCTTCCACGTACCAGACGTCGCCGCTGCCGGCGATCCGCTGGATCGTCATGCTCGGAGTCATGACCCAGCGGTCCGCGGAGCCCGCCACCTCCTGAAGTTCGATCCGGGGCATGCCCGATGGGAAGTCTTCGTGGATCTTTCGGTAGGCCTCATGGCTCGGGATCCGCTCGCCCGACTGCGGCCAGTCCTCGTGCCAGTCTGGATGACGCAGCTGCTGCATCGTGTCGAAGTCGTTGTGCGCCACCGCTTCGAAGTAGCGGCGGACCATCTCCTCGGTCTCCACTCGACCTCCTCCGCTCGGAGCCGCCCGCTGAGCCTCGAAGTCTACCCTCGAGCCAGTCCTGACTTGGTTGATCGTCGAGCTGGATGCTGAGCGCTTCGGTTACGACGTCAGGCGTGAGATCAGCGGCGATGATCGTTGACGCCGCCGGGGAAGCGCTCCATCCCGTGCTACGATCGGGCTGGCCTTCGGGGCAGGGTGGAATTCCCGACCGGTGGTATGGCCCGCGGACGCCAGCGGCGTGAGCGGGGTGAGCCCACGAGCGGCCCGGCCGGCGCGATGGCGGCGGACCGGGTGCCAGCAGATCCGACGGCGACAGGCGCGAGCCTGGCGCTCACCGGAGCCGACGGTACAGTCCGGATGGAAGGAGGCCGGGTCCGGCGCGGCCGCGCGCCGGGTCGACGCTCCGGGCGCCCCGAGACCACGCTGACCGTCATCCGGCGTGGAGGATCTCGTGAAGTCGTCTCCGATCCGCTCCCTGGGCGGCCTCGCGCTCGTCGTTGCGCTGGCGGTGGCCTGCACGCCGTCCGCGTCGACCGCCCGTCCCGCCACGTCGCCGACCGGCAGCATCCCCGTCGCGCCGTCGCCCGGGCTCGGCTCGGAGATCCCGACCGAGTCGACCGAGCCGGTCAAGCTGACCGTGGGGCTCGGCTACATCCCGAACGTCCAGTTCGCCCAGTTCTACCTGGCCGACCAGGCGGGCTACTACCGCGACGCCGGGCTCGACGTGACGTTCCAGAACGGGCGTGATGCCGACCTGATCCCGCTCGCCGCCCAGGGCCAGATCGACGTGGCGATCGCCGACGGGACGAGCCTGATCCCGGCCGTGAGCCAGGGCATCCCGGTCCGCTACCTGGCCACGATCTACGCCAGGTTCCCGAACGTCGTGTTCGCCAAGGCGTCGTCGGGGATCAAGACGGCAGCGGACCTCAAGGGCCGCAAGATCGGCACCCCCGGCAAGTATGGGTCGGGCTGGGTGATGCTCCAGGGTCTGCTCGGTTCGGCCGGGCTGACCACGAGCGACGTCGCGATCAGCCTCTACCCCGACTACGGTCAGCTCGTCGGCGTCGAGCAGGGCCAGGTCGACGCCGCGACCGGCTTCGCCAACAACGAGCCGATCCAGCTCGCCAGGACCGGCGCGACGCCGGTCGTCCTGCCGATCGACTCGATCGTGCCGCTGCCCGGCAACGGCCTGATCGCCGGGACGAAGACGCTCGAGTCGAAGCGCGACGCGATCGCCCTGTTCATCGGGGCGACCCTCAGGGCGATGGAGGAGATCGAGGCCGACCCGCAGAAGGGGCTCGAGGCCGCGATCAAGGCCGTCCCCGAGATCGCCTCCGACCGCGCGAACCAGCTGGCCGTCCTCCAGGCGACGATCGACATGTGGCACGACGCGCTGACCGACGCCCAGGGCCTCGGCACCATCGACCGGGATGGCTGGGCGCAGTCGATCGCGTTCATGGCCAAGCTTCCGGGCGGGCTCGTGCCGAACCCGGTCACGGTCGACGGGATCGTCGACGACAGCCTGCTCCCGGTGCGCTAGCGAGCGCGCTGTGGCCGAACCCGGGCTGACGACGCCGGTCCAGCCCGTCCGTCCCGGTGCCGGGCGAGGACGCGGCGTCGCCGCGGTCGGCCTCGCGCTGATCGGTCTCGTGACCATCCTGGCCTGGCATCCCTGGACGAGCGGCTCGACCCCAGCTTCCACGAACCGGCCGGTCTCGACGCCGGCAATCGGGGTCGCCTCGAGCGCCCCGTCCGCGCTCCCACCGTCCGCGCTCCCGTCGGATGGTGGCCTCCCGGCTGACCTCCTCGGCGGACCGACGACCGGGCCGTGGTCGGGCCGGGTCGCCGGGGTCTGGAGCATCGTCGCGTTCCTCCGAGCGGACCCGGGATCGCGCGACCCGCTCGACCTGCGCCAGCTGCCGGTCACGGTGTTTACCGGTCCGGTCCACCCACCGGTCAGCCGGGCCCCGGAGTACTGCGACACGGTGGGGCCGACCCGCGACCGGTCGGCCGCCGAGCTGCCGACCCGCCAGGTCCGCTTCCTCGGGATCGCCTTTCCGGCCGATCGGACGGTGGGTGTCGAGGGGGTCGTGCGGCTCGGCAAGGATGTCGGCGCGATCCCGGTCGAGCTCGGCCGGATCCCGGGCGCAGGAACCGGCGATGTGGCATCACCATCGGCGTCCCCGCCTTCAGCTGACGGCGAGTCGCCCGGCCCGAGCGGCTCGCCATCGGCCAACCCTGTCCGGATGTTCGCACTCCCTGGCGGTGGCCCGTGGCCGGACGGCCTCTATCGCTTTGACGTGGTCACGGACGATGGCCCGCCGGCCCAGTTGTACGCCTGCATCCGGCCCTGACCGCCGTGAGGGCTCGCCCTCCCACCCGGTGCGGTCCCTAGAATGACCCGGCATGTATGTCGTGATCATGGCGGGCGGCGGCGGGACCCGCCTGTGGCCGCTGTCCTCGCCCGAGCGCCCCAAGCCGTTCCTGCCCCTGTTCGCCGACGGGACGCTGTTCCAGAAGACGGTGGCCCGGCTGCTCGGACCCGACCTCGGGCTCGACCGATCGGACATCACGGTCGTGGCGGCCGGCCAGTACGCGGCGCTCGCCCGCAGCCAGGTTCCGGGCGTCAGCGTGCTCGAGGAGCCCGAGGGCCGGAACACGGCGGCGGCGATCGCCCTCGCGACGCTGGCCGTCGAGCGGCCGGAGGACGAGGTCATGGTCGTCCTGCCGGCCGACCACCTGATCGAGCGCGAGGCCGTCTTCCGTCGCGTGCTGCGTGACGCGGCCGAGGGGATCGCGCGCGCCGCATTCGGGATCGAGGCCCCGCTCGTCACGCTCGGCGTCGAGGCCGACCGACCGGCGACCGAATACGGCTACCTCATCCCCCGGGTTGCCGAGGGCGCCTCGATCCACGGCCTCCAGGCCTATCCGCTCGAGCGGTTCGAGGAGAAGCCGAACCCGGAGCGAGCGGACGTCCTCCGCCGCCAGCCCGGGGTCGCCTGGAACGCCGGCATGTTCCTCTGGCAGCGACGCGCGATCCGAACCGCCCTGGCGGCGTCCGCGCCGGACATCCTCGATTCGATCGACGAGGGCCTCCGCGATGGCCATCTCGAGCAGGCCTATGCCCGCGTGCGATCGATCTCGATCGACTACGCCGTGATGGAGCCGGCGTCGGTCGCCGGCCAGGTCGCGATGGGCGCCATGGACGTCGGCTGGAGCGACCTCGGGAGCTGGTCGGCGTTGCTCGCGGCGCTCGGTGGTGCCGGGAACGGTCGGGTGGTCCAGGCCGGCGAGCCGGCCGAGGCCGGGCCTGACGACCTCGTCGTCGAGCGGGTCGGCGGGCGGCTCGTTCTCCATGACGGCCCCCGGGGTATCCTCGCCGAGACGCCGGTGGCCCTGTTGTCCGGCGCCGGCCCGGCTCGTGACGTCGTCGCCGCGCTGCTCGACCGCTGCTCCCGATCGGAGGGTTGATGTGACCAACATCGCCGAGGCGCCGACCCCGACGAAGATCGTCTTCGGCACGGACGGCTGGCGATCGAGGATCGCCGACGAGTACACGTTCGAGAACGTCCGGCGCTGTGCCGACGGGGTCGCCCACTACGTCGTCGAACGCGGCGAGCAGGCCAAGGGTGTCGTCATCGCCTACGACCGCCGGTTCGCCAGCGAGCACTTCGCCGCGGCTGCCGCGGAGGTGCTCCTGGCCCGGGACATCCCGGTCGCCTATGCCAGCCACGCGGTCCCGACCCAGATGTCGAGCTACGAGGTCGTCGAGCGGGGCGCCGCGGCCGGGATCGTGATCACCGCCAGCCACAACCCGTGGACCGACAACGGGTTCAAGGTCAAGGCTCCGACCGGGTCGGCCGCGGGGCCGGACATCCTGGCGATCCTCGAGGCGACGATCGCGACGAATGGCGGGCGGGCCATCGAGCGTCGCCCGTTCGCCGACGCCGAGGCGGCCGGGCTCGTCGAGCGGTTCGACCCGTTCGAGGGCTACGAGCGCTTCCTCCGCCGGACGGTCGATCTCGACGCGCTTCGGGCGGCCGACCTGTCGGTCCTCGTCGAGCCGATGTGGGGCGCCGGCGCCGGCTGGATCTCGCGTCTGCTGAGCGGGGACCGGATCCGGGTGACCGAGATCCACCAGGAGCGCAACCCGTACTTCGGCGGGGTCAACCCGGAGCCGATCCGGCCGAACGTCGACGAGGCGCTCGGGATCCTGTCGCGCGGCGGCTACGACCTCGGGCTGATGCTCGACGGCGATGCCGACCGGGCGGGCGCGGCGGACGAGAAGGGAACGTTCATCCACCAGCTCGAGGTGACCGGGCTCCTGATGTACTACCTGGCCGAGCATCGCGGGCTGCGGGACCCGGTCGTGATCAGCGTCAACAACACGTCGATGGCCCGCCGGCTGGGCGAGCACTACGGGATCCAGACCTACGAGACGTCGGTCGGCTTCAAGTACATCGGCCCGAAGATGATCGAGACCGGGGCGATGATGGGCGCCGAGGAGTCGGGCGGGTTCGGGTTCGGCATGCACCTGCCCGAGCGCGACGGGGTCTACGCGGATCTCCTCCTGCTCGACCTGTTCCTGCGCGAGAAGGCAGCCGGCCGCTGGCCGGTCTCGGCCGCGCTCGCCGCGTTCCACGAGCTGGCCGGCCCGTCGTACTACCGCCGGGTCGACGTCCACGTCGCGAAGGACGCCTACCCCGCGCTGAAGGACCGCCTGCTCGTCGAGCTCCGGACGAACGCGCCGACCCAGCTGGCCGGGGCGCCGGTGTCCCGGACCGAGCCACTCGACACGAACGACGGGTTCAAGTTCTACGTGGCCGACGGCTCCTGGCTGCTCGTTCGGTTCAGCGGCACCGAGCCGCTCGTCCGGGTCTACACCGAGGCGACCTCGCCCGACGCCCGCGAGGCGATGATCACGGCCGGCGAGCAGCTGGTTCGCGGGGCATGACCGGGCCGCCGCCCGGGGACGCCGGCCAGGACGGGCCGGAGCCGCTCGACGACGAGGCCCGGCGGGCCGCGATCGACCCGTCGGACATGGCCGCGGCGATCGCCGCGATGGGCGCCGGGCTGCGCGCCGCGGCGGATCGGGTCGGGACCATCGACCTGCCCGTCACCGGCCGGCCCTGGCGGAACGTCGCGGTCCTCGGGATGGGCGGCTCGGCGATGGGCGCCGACGTCATCCGGGCGGCGTTCCTCGACCGGCTCCCGCTCCCGATCGTCGTCTCGCGCGAGCCGGAGCTGCCGGCGTGGGTCGACGCCTCGACCCTGGTCATCGCCTCGTCGCACTCGGGCGGCACGGCCGAGACGCTCGGCGCGGCCCGGGCCGCCGTCGAGCGGGGTGCCGCGCTGGTGGCCGTCACCTCCGGTGGCGAGCTGGCCGAGCTCGGCGATGCGGCGGGCGTGCGCGTCGCGCTGCCACCGGGCGGCCAGCCGCGGGCGGCCCTCGGGACGTCGGCCGGGACGCTCCTCGCGGTCCTCGTCGCGGCCGAGCTGGTCGATGGCTCGATCGCCCGTGACGAGCTCGCGGCCGCCGCGGCGGCCTGCGAGCTGGGGACCGCCCAGAACGGTCCCTCGGTGCCCTTCACCGACAATCCGTCGAAGCAGCTCGCGAGGGCGCTCGAGAACCAGATCGCGGTGGTGATCGGCGGCGGTCACCTCGCGCCGGTCGCCCGACGGTGGAAGACGCAGCTCAACGAGAACGCGAAGACCTGGGCGCTCTGGGACGAGATGCCCGAGCTCGCCCACAACTCGATCGTCGGGTTCGACGCGCCACCGGTCCTCCGCTGGGCGATCCGGGCGATCGTCCTCCGCGGGACCGAGCCGGTCGAGGCGTCGGCCCGCCGGCGGGCCGTCGTCGACGAGCTCGAGGCGAGCGGCACGGCCTACACCGAGATCGGGCTCCAGCCGGACCTGGCGCTGGGCGAGGCGTTCGCCGGGGTGATCCTCGGCGACTGGGTCAGCTACCACCTCGCGATCGCGTTCGGTGTCGACCCGACACCGGTCAAGGCGATCAACCGCTACAAGGCCAAGCTGGCCGGGCCGTAGCGGCGGATTCGGGGCTCGCCGGGCCGGGTCCGGCGGTGTATGGTTGGACCAGCGACCGCCACCACCGGTCGACGGTGCATTGACCGGACGGCGGCCTCATGAGCGCCCTTGGGCGACGGAGGAACCTCGACGATGCACAGCTCCCTCATCGGCAAGGTCGAGAAGGCGAATCGCTACGCGCGCGAGCTCGATCGGATCACGATCGATCGTCTCAGCCTCACGTTCCGCGGTGACAACGACACCCATCACGTGAGCCTCGACGCCGGGAGCTGGCACTGCACCTGCCACTATTTCGAGAGCTGGGATTCCTGCGTCCACCTGCTTTCCCTCCAGAAGATCTTCGGTGTGATGCTGCCCGAGGAGGCGCAGGTTTCGATCTTCGGCGTCCGGGAGCCGGTCACCGCCTGACCCTGCCCGGCTGCTGATCACGGCAGCCAGGCGACCACCGCTCGATCCGCCCCCGCCGGCAATCCGATCGGTGTTTCGGTCTGCCAGCCATCCGTGCCCGCGTGAACGGTCACTCCGGTTGCATCGCCGTCCGCGTCGGTCCGGACGACCGCCAGCCGGCTCCCATCCCGGTTGAGGGCGAGCCAGGCGAATGAGCCTCCGCCGTCGGCCCCGGTCGCCGGCGGCCCGGCGGCCAGGGCCACGGGCTGACGGGCCAGCCACCATCCGGCCGGCCCGATCCCGATCCGGCTGTCACCGACGACCGCGACGGCCACGGTCGAGCCGTCACCCGACAGCGCGAAGGCCGGCGATCCGGCCGGTCCAGCCCGCGCTCGGCGACGCCGGGTCCGTCCCGGCGGCCGGTCCGGGGCCGTCGACCACCTCGCCACCGTCGGGCTCGACGATCGTGACCCCGGCGCCATCGCCGCGCTCGCGAGTGAGGACGACGAGCCGGTTGCCGAGCCAGGACGGCGGGGCACCCTCGGCCGGGCGTGCGATCGGGATCGTCGTCGCCCCGCCAGATGCGATATCGACGACGACGATCTCGAATCTCGCGGTTCGTCCCGAAGTCGGCCGCCAGGAAGGCCGCCCGCCGGCCATCCGGGCTGAGCACCCCGAACGAGACCGGCGCCACGCGGGGCGAGGCGTTCGGCTCCGCGCCACCCACGACGATCGCCCGCCAGCTCGGACTCGCGAGCGTCGGAGATCGGTCCGGACATGAACGCCCGCCCGGCGCCGGGTGGTGACCAGCACCCGACCCGTCTCGTCGGCCGAGATCCAGGCCGTGTCCGGATCCGGCAGCCGGATGGGTCGCCGGCGACCGTCCGCCGCGACGACCTCGAGCGCCATCGCTCCCGGCCGCCCGGACAGCAGGAGCAGGTCTCCCGACACCCCGGCGGGCCGGCTCGGGCCGATGTCCGTCGGTGACGTGGCGGCGGTCGGTGACACGATGTCCGTCGGCGACGTCGGCGGCGGTCGACGAGTCCGGTCGCGGTCGGCGGCGCCGGGCCGCCACAGCCCGCCCCGATCGCCGCTGCGACGAGCGCCGCGAGGATCGCGAGCGGAGCTGGGCGGCCCCGGCGCCGGCGACGGATCATCGGAGCACGTCACCGCCGAGCAGCGCTCCGTCGCCGGCATCGATCGAGACCTCGAGCCCCCGGATCGACCCGGCCAGGGCTCCGCTCGTCCGGACCGAGACGACCCAGGCCAGGCGACGGACCTCGGCCGGGGCGTCCGGTCGGGACGGCTCGAACGTGTCGTTCGGCGCGACCCAGGCCCGTGCCGAGCCGACGACCTGCGCGCTCCGCCGGCCGCGCGCCGGGATCCAGCGATCGAGCAGGCTCGCGACCGTCGCCTCGGCGGCCGACGCGGCGATCGTGGTCGTCGGGGGCGGAGCGAGCGGATGCTCGGAGCTGGCGAGTCCGTGGAACGAGCCGTCGGGCCAGAGCTGGACCCGCAGCCCGTCGCCGGGCACCGGGACGCCGGCGACGACCCGGCCCCAGCGGACCGACCAGCCATTGGCCCCGCGCCGATCGGCGGCGGCCGGCCCAGCCGGGATGACGCCGAGCGAGCGCGCCAGCCGGTCGGCCACGAGGATCGCGTCCGGGCCGGCGGCCAGCGCCCGACCGGAGCCCGGGAGCCAGCCGAGCCGGGTCGCCGCGACGATCCGGCCGTCGAGCCCGTAGCGGAGGATGGCGATGGGCCGACCACGTCCATCGAGGTCGGTGACCTCGTCGTAGGTCCGCTGACCGCGCCGGTCGACGACGCGATCGACGGTGCGTTGGGCGGCGCCCGAGACGCCGAGCAGCGTCTCGTGGCGAACCGCCCGCTCGATGATGGGCTGGGCGAGGGCGGCGGCCAGCCGGGTGACCCGCGTCGCGTCGCTGCCGGCGACGTACGGGTCGCTGGCGTCCGCCGGCCGGGCGAGGCCGCTCACGAGGACGACCAGGGCGGCGAGCAGGACGAGGAGGAGCGCCCCGGACCGCCGCCCGAGACGGAGAAACGATGGATGGAGCAGCTGTGGCATCGGGGCTCTCCTACTCGCACGACGGGCAGGTCCCGCCCGGTCCGGCCCGGCCGGACCAGACGTAGCTGCCCCACCAGTCGGCGTCGAAGTCGGCGTGGGTGAAGTCGCCGAGCATGGCCAGGTCGAATGCCGGACCGACGCCCTTGCCCTTCTTGAGCGCGTCCCAGAACGCGACCTCGAACTCCTCCTCGTCGTTGTCGAAGGCTTCGCCGAGATAGCCGAGGTAGAACTTCGGCCCGTTCCACTCGAGCTCGCCGGCCTTCGTCTTGGCGATCCCGAAGGCGCCCGGCAGGGTCGTGTTGCCGTTGCCGTTCTCGCAGGTCGAGATGACGACGAGGTTCGTCGCCCGGCCGTCCCGCTTGGCCTTGATGTCCTTCGAGTAGACGACGGCCTGGACGCAGTCGCCCGAGTCCTCGCGGAAGCCCGAGTAGCGCCGCTGGTCGGTGGGGTGCCAGTAGTAGTCGCCGTGGGAATGGACGTAGTAGCTCCAGTCCCCGGCGGTCCGGACAAGGACGTGGGACCGGGTGAACGGGGTGCCCTTGTAGCCCTTGACGTCGTAGCCGAGGGCGGCAAGTCCGCTCGTGGCCAGGCTCAGCATCCGTTCCGGATGCGGGTCGTCCCAGCCCAGGCACGGCGGCTCGAAGGCCGATTCGTTCGAGTCGGCCGTGGCCTGGTAGGCGGCGGCGACCGGTCGTGACATGACCGGTCCGGCGGTCAAGGCGAGGACTCCGACGAGGCCGATGAGCGGCGGGATCCACGGCCTCCACCACCTCCGCCTGGTTCGCGCGTCCGACACCGGATCTACCTCCTCCGGCGGGTTCGAACGGGGCGGGAGGAGGGCGAGGCGGGCAGTCTCGCAGGGGCCGCTTATCTGCGACTTACCCGCGTCTGCCTGCGCTCTCGGAGTGGGAGGGGACGCCCCCTCCGTGGTACAGTCCGCGGGTCAACCGCATACCGAAAACCGACCGCTGGGTCGCGAAGCCGGTGAGATCCCGGCACAGTCCCGCTACGGTGGTCGCGGCGTCTCGGGTGAGTCCCGAGCCGACCGCGCGAGTCCGGTCGCCGACCCTGAGGTCATGCTCGAACCTTCGAGAGAAAGGGTAGGCATCCTGTGACCCCGTCTTCGACCCCTCGACCGGACACCGGCGAGGGGTTTCGTGTGCCCACCGCCGGCTCGGGCTCCGCCCCGGGAGCCGGCGCGGCATCGTCGCCGTCGTGCTCGCCGCGAGCCTTGCCGTGGCGGGCTGCACGTCCGCGTCGGCGACGCCGGTCTCGATCCCGCCCGGAGCGACGGCCTCGATCGTGCCCGCCGACACTGGGACGCCGGAGCCCAGCCCGACGCCCGAGCCGGCGGCCACCTTCCCGCTGACCCTCAAGGACGACTCGGGCACCGACGTCGCCCTCCCGAGCCAGCCCCAGAAGATCGTGTCGCTGACCCCCGCCGCGACCGAGATCCTGTTCGCGCTCGGGGCGGGCGATCGGACGATCGCCAAGGTGGAGGACATCTCGAAGTACCCGCCCGCGGCTGACAACCTGCCGATCGTGGCCACCTACCAGGGCGTCGACGTCGAGAAGATCGTCAGCCTCGGCGCCGACCTCGTCATCGCCGACGCCAACGGCCTGACCCCGCCGGCCGCGATCGACCAGCTGCGCCGGGCCAACATCCCGGTCCTCGCGATCTACGCGGCGGATGTCCCCGGCGTCCTCGACGACATCGAGCTCGTCGGCGACGCCGTCGGCGAAGGTCCGGCCGCCCGCGACCTGACCGCCGCGATGCAGGCCGGGTTCGACCAGGTCGCTGCCGCGACGGACGGGCTCGTGAAGCCGCGGACGTTCTACGAGATCGATGCGACCAAGGAGATCTACGGGCCGCAGAAGGACTCGTTCATCGAGGGCATGATCGGGCTGGCCGGTGGCGCGCCGATCACGGCCGACGCCGGGGCACCGGACATCCCCCTCGAGAAGCTCGTGGCCGCCGACCCGGAGGTGATCGTCCTCGGCGACGCGGCGTATGGGACGACGCCGGAGGTGGTGGCCAAGCGGCCCGGCTGGGGAACGATGACCGCGGTCAAGACCGGCGCGATCCGTCCGGCCGACGACGTCCTGATCACCCGGCCGGGTCCCCGTCTCGTCGAAGGCCTGATGTCGCTGGCCATCGCGATCCACCCGGAGCTCGCGACGGCCTTCCCGACCCCCGTCCCGGCCGAGTCGCCCGAGGCGTCACCGGCCGCCTCGGCCTCGCCCTACTGACGGCGATGGCCACCCGAAGCGAGGTCCTCGGCGCGCCGCTGGTCCGGACGGGCTGGCTGGAGCGCGCCCGGTCTCGCCCCGGGGTGCTGTTCGTCGGAGGGGTCGTCGCGCTGTTCGTCGTGCTGATCCTCGGGGTCGGCCTGGGCAGCGTCTGGGTCGCGCCGTCCGACACGGTGGCGATCCTCGCCCACCGCCTGTTCGGACTCGACATCGGCGGGACCTGGTCGACCGCGGCCGAGACGATCGTCGTCGACATCCGCCTGCCCCGGGTCCTGTCGGCGATGATCGTGGGGCTCGGGCTGGCCGTCGCCGGGACGACGTTCCAGGGGATCCTGCGCAACCCGCTGGCCGATCCCTACGTGCTCGGAACAGCGTCGGGCGCGGCGCTCGGCGCGGCGATCGGCGTGCTCCTGCCGATCCGGATCGTCGTGCTCGAGTTCGGGCTCGTCCAGCTCTTCGCGTTCATCGGGGCGATCCTGGCCGTCGCGGTCGTCTATCGGTTCAGCCGGACCGGGACGCTGGCGCCGCTCACGAGCCTGCTGCTGACCGGCTACGCCGTCGGCTCGCTGCTGGCGGCCGGCCTGGCGATGACGATGTACCTGTCGGGGACGAACCTGCGCCAGATCTTCTTCTACCTGCTCGGCGGGTTCGAGGGCTCGTCCTGGCTCCAGCTCGGGCTGACGACCCCGATCATCCTCGCCGCGACGATCGCGATCCTGCTCCGGACGCGGGCGCTCAACGGCTTCCTGCTCGGCGAGGAGGCGGCCGCCCACCTCGGGGTCGACGTCCGGCGCGAGCGGGCGATCCTGCTCGGCCTGGCCAGCCTGATCACGGCGGCCGCGGTGTCGATCGCCGGCCTGATCGGCTTCGTCGGGCTCGTCGTCCCGCACGTCGTCCGGCTCGTCGTCGGGCCCAACACGCGGCTCGTCCTGCCGCTCTCCGCATTGATCGGGGCCAGCCTGCTGGCCGGGGCCGACCTCGTCGCCCGGCTCGTCGGGGGGATCCCCGTCGGGATCGTGACCGCGGTCATCGGCGCCCCGTTCTTCCTCGTCCTCCTCCGCCGGGCCCGCTCGGGCTACGAGCTGTGAGACCGGGTCCGGCGGCGGGACGACGCCCGCCCACCGATCGTCGAGCTGATCGCGGTCGACGCCGCGTATCGCGATCGGCGGGTCCTGCGCGGGATCGACGTGACGATCGCTCCCGGGCGAACGGGTCGCGGTCATCGGTCCGAACGGGGCCGGCAAGTCGAGCCTGCTCCGGGTCATCGCCGGCACCCTCCGCCCGACCGCCGGCCAGGTGCGCCTCGTCGGCGAGCCCATCGAGCGGCTCGACCGGATGGCGATCGCCCGGCGGCTGGCGGTCGTGCCCCAGGTCGCGGCGCTGCCGTTCGCGGCCCGGGTCGAGGAGGTCGTCGGGCTCGGCCGTCTGCCGCACGAGGATCCCTTCCGTGGGCACCGGCCGGCGGACAAGGCCGCGATTGCCGCCGCGATCGACCGGGTCGGCGTCGGCGGCCTGCTCGGTCGCGATGCCCGGGAGCTGTCGCTCGGCGAGCGCCAGCTCGTCCTGCTCGCGCTCGCCGTCGCCCAGGCCGCGCCGCTGCTCGTCCTCGACGAGCCGACCGTCCACCTCGACCTCCGCCACCAGGTCGAGACGATGGAGCTCCTGGTCGATCTCAACGAGCGCGACGGGACGACGGTCCTGGCCGTCCTCCACGACCTCGGGCTGGCCGGCCACTTCTTCCCGCGCCTGATCCTCCTCGACGGCGGCCGGGTCGTCGCCGACGGCGCGCCCGACGAGGTCCTGGCCGACGACCGGATCCGCGCCGTCTTCGGCGTCGATCCGGCATTCGTCCGCCGGTCGCCCGGATCCGCGGCCACGTCACCCGCCCCCGGAGGCGGCCGGACGCGTTGACCCGCCGTGACCCGGCGGCTAGGCTGCGGCGGTGATGCGAGCGTGCGTGCCGAGGCGGTCGCCGATCGGACGCCGCCCGGGGAGGAGGTCTCGGGGCGGGTCCCCGATTGCCGTGCTCGCGACGCTCGTGGTCGCGCTCGCGGTGGCCGCCTGCGAGGGTGCGACCGCCAGCCCGGGATCGGCGTCGCCGCTCGCCACGGCAGGCACCTCGGACAGCCCGGGCAGCTCGTCGAGCGATTCGCCCTCCGACGAGCCGACGGTCGAACCGACCGAGTCGCCGACCGACGAACCCACCGACGAGCCGACGGAGGAGCCGACCCCGACCAGGACGCCCGGACCCTCGTCGAGTCCGTCGGCCGGCGGCACCGGCGCCTGCTTCGGCAGCGCCGACACTCGCGACTTCTTCGACGCGTTCGCCCAGTCCGTGTCGTGGCCCGTGTACTGCGCGGTCCTGCCCAAGGGCTGGTCGATCGAGACCTGCTGTGGGAAGTACCACCTGGCCAACGGAGGGCGTCTGACCCTCAGCTACCGGCGCCGGTCCGATGGCGCCCGGATCCTGCTCGACGAAGGCGCCGTCTGCGCCGAAACGAACCCGTGCATCCCGGGTCGTGGATCCGACCTCGGAACCACTGCGTTCAGTGACCGCGATGCCGCCCTCAGCACGATCAAGGGCGGCTATGTGGCCGTCGTCGACGCGACCGAGAATCCGGCCTGGCTGCTGACCGGGACGGACATCAGCCAGGACGATTTCGCGGCGATCGCGGCGAAGCTCCACCTGATCGACGAGTAGCCGGCCGGATCACGCGCCCGGTGGCGTCTCCGAGCGCCGCCTCGGCGAGCGACGCGACGGCAGCCAGCGTTCGCTCCGGGTTGCCGCCGCGACCGAACAGGACCGCCGTCGCGCCGAAGCCGATGACGGGCCCGCTCGCCGCGATCGACCGAACCGCCGCCGACCGCCGTCTCGAGCGAGATCCCAGCCGGCTCGGGCATCGCCACCGCCCAGTCGCCGGAGGCGTCGAGCGCGTCGAGGTCGAACGCCACGTAGAACCCATCGACGCTCGACGCCACGGTCCGCGCCCAGGCCGACAGCGCCGCCCGGCCGCCGTCGGTCCCGAGCATGCCGGCCCCGAAGTGCGCAACCCGCGACGCGGCGAGCATCCGCGACTCGGTCTCGTCGAGGACCTGGCCGCCGAGCAGCGCCGCGTCTTCCTCCCGAACGGTCGGGCCGTCGCAGGCGGCCACGAGGTCGGGCTCGCCGCGGCCGCAGATCATCGCGAACGGCATCCCCCAGACGTTGCCCGACGGCGTGCTGTCGGGCGTGTTGAAGTCGCCATGGGCATCGAACCAGGCGAGGCCGAGCCGGCTGCCGGGCCGTGCCCGGCGGATCCCGGCCAGTGCCCCGGCGTGGGTCGTGCAGTCGCCGCCGATCGCCAGCAGACGCGTCCCGCTCGCGGCCGGCCCGAGCTCCTCGGCGACCCGTCCGGCCAGTCGCGGCAGGTAGGCCACGATCCGCTCGCGGTTCTTCGCCCGCGGATCGTCGTCGGCTGCCCAGCCCGGATCGTTGTCGGCGTCGCCGGCGTCGCGCAGGTCGGCCGTCGCGAGGCCGGGTCGCGCCCGGAGGGCGGCCTCGAGACCGAGCCGGCGGAGCTCGCCGGGCGTCCGCTCCATGCCCCCGAAGTGCCCGCCGAGGGCCGTCGGCGACCCGACGATCACGATCGATCCAGCCATCGTACGAGGATAGGCGACAGGGGCCGGCACGGTCCGCCATCATCGGGCGATGCGGATCGCCGAGTTCGAGCTCGAACGCTTCTTCGCCCGCTGGGAGTTCGCGGTCGAGCACCTGCTGTGCGCGTCGGACGTCGAGGGCTACCCGATGGCCGAGCTGCTCGCCCTCGCCGACGACGAGACGCGGGCGCTGTGGGACGGGCTCCGGCTCGGGTACACGGAGTCGACCGGACACCCGCTCCTCCGCCGCGAGATCGCCGGCCTGTACGAGGCGATCGAGCCGGACGACGTGCTCGTGTTCGCCGGCGCCGAGGAGGCGATCTTCTGCCTCGCCAACGTCATGCTCGGGCCGGGCGACCACGCGATCGTCACCTGGCCCGGCTACCAGAGCCTGTACGAGGTCGCCCGTGCGGCGGGCGCCGACGTCACGCTCCACGAGCTGTACGCGGCCGACGGCTGGGCGCTCGACGTCGACCGGCTGCGAGCGAGCCTCCGGCCGGAGACCCGGCTGGTCATCGTCAACGCTCCGCACAACCCGACCGGGATGCTGCCCACCCACGCCGAGTGGCGCGCATTGACCGGGCTGTGCGCGGAGGCCGGCGTCCATCTCCTCGCCGACGAGGTCTACCGCTTCCTCGAGTTCGACCAGGCCGACCGGCTGGCGGCCGGCGCCGACGCAGATCGAGCGGGGCGTCTCGCTCGGGGTCCTGTCGAAGTCGTTCGCGCTGGCCGGGCTGCGGATCGGCTGGCTGGCGACCCGCGACCGTGAGCTCCTGGCCAGGGCCGCTGCGTTCAAGGACTACACCACGATCTGCTCGTCGGCACCGGCCGAGATCCTCGGGATCGTCGCCCTGCGCGCACGCGAGGCTGTTCTCGCCCGGTCGCGCGAGATCGTCGCCACCAACCTGGCGCGGCTCGACCGGTTCTTCGCCGAGCGGTCGGCGGCGTTCTCGTGGGTCCGTCCGCGGGCCGGCTCGGTCGGCTTCCCGCGGCTGAACCTGGGCGGCATCTCGATCGACGACTTCGCCGCCGAGCTCGTCGAGGCCGAGGGCGTCCTGCTCCTGCCCGGCTCCCGGTTCGGCCACCCCGGCAACCACTTCCGGCTCGGCTACGGCCGAACCGACCTGCCGATCGCACTCGAGCGGCTCGAGACGTTCCTCGACCATCGACTGGGCTGAGCCACCGCGACTTCGGTCTTGCCACGCTGCCCGTGCCGGCCGATAGTTCTCGAACGATGAACGTTCGACGGCTGGTGCCTGGCGTCGGGATCGGTGCGCTGGCGAGCTTCGGGCTTGTCCACGCGATCCACGTGGCGGTCGTCGCCGCCGCGCCGGCCGCCGTGGCCGCCGCGTTCAGCTTCGCCTGCCACATCCACTGACGGCGGCCGCGAGGTCCTGCCGTTGGCGTGCGGCGCTGACGGCCGAGCCGCGCCTCGGGCCCGCGCGTCCGAGCTATTCCGGGCCGAACTGGTTGACAGATGACACTCAGGCGGGCACTCGTCACCGGCTGGTGGTTTGAGGTCCGGATTTGGGCTCGAAACGGCCGTCGTCAGGCGTTCGTCAGGCGGGCACGTGACAACGGCCGACCGCAACTGGCGTGCATGTGTCACGAGTGAGGCCGAAACGTTCCCCGCCTACCCCAGCGCGGCGAACTCGTCGAGGAAGCGGGCGGTGAGCCGGGTCGCCTTGCCCGCGTAGTCGAGGCGGACGTTCTCGTTCGGGGCATGGGCGCGGCAATCCGCCGTGCCGCCGCCGAGGCTCGTGCTCGGCACCTGGTCGCGACCGCAGACCTGCCACATCGGCGCCGTCCCGGGCATCGACACGTAGCGGACCGACGGCAGCTCGAAGATCGCCTCGGACACGCGGGCCGCCGCATCGAGCAGCGGGTGGTCGGCGGGCGTCCAGTACGGCCGCTCGCCCTGCTCGGAGATGACCTCGATGTCGTCGAAGCCGCGTGCCGCCAGGTGGGCCATGATCGCCGCCACGACCGTCTCGGGCTGCTGGTCCGGGACGATCCGGATGTCGAGCCGGGCGTGCGCCTCGGCGGGAGTGATCGTCTTGTCGCCGGGCCCGATGAAGCCCGACCAGAGCCCCTGGATGTTGAGGGTCGGGGCGAACGTCAGCGCACGCAGGGCATCGACCCCGTCGAGCCCGCCGAGCAGCCGCGCGACGCCGAACTCCTGGCGGAACTCGTCGACGACGTCGAGCGGGACCGCGTCGACGATGGCCAGCTGCGCCTCTGACGGCGGGATGATCCCGGCCTCGAGCCCCGGCACCGACGGGAACCCGTCCTCGTCGTACATGCTGGCCAGCGCCTGGGCCAGGCGGACCGGGGCGCTCGGCAGGATCGTCGCCGCGCTCGAGTGGGCGTCGTAGGCGATCGTCCGACAGACCAGCTCGACGACGGCCATCCCGCGGACGCCGCCGACGATCTCCGGCCGACCGGACAGGTCGACTCCGCCGCCCTCGATCAGGGCTCCCTCGACGCGCCGAATACCCGGGCGCAGGTCGAGCAGCTCGTCGAGGTGCTCACTGCCGTACTCCTCCTCGCCTTCGACGAGGAAGCGGACCCGGCAGGGGAGCGGTCCGATCGTCGCCAGGTAGGCTTCGACCGCCCAGATCCGGGGCATGAGCTCGCCCTTGTTGTCGGTCGCGCCGCGGGCGAACAGGCGCCCGTCGCGGACCGCCGGCTCGTACGGCGGCGTCGTCCACAGGTCGAGCGGGACGGCCGGCTGGACGTCGTAATGCTGGACCGCGTTGAGCGTGCGCGGGCCGGTCCCGATCTCGCCGACGACGAGCGGTGGGACGTCCGGCTTGCCGGGCAGCTCGACCACGTCGACCGTGGCCCCGAGCCGACGGAGGCGCTCGGCGATCCAGTCGGCCGCGCCGCGTAGCCCGTCGCGGTCGCCCTGCTCCGAGCGGAACCGGCAGAACGCCGCGAGCTCCTCGGTCCAGGCGGGCATCCGCTCGTCGACGTAGCGATCGAGCGCGGCGTAGTCGGTCATCGGGGCAACAACCCTCCAGTGGATGCGGTCCGACGAGCATAGCCGTCGGACGGCGTCCCGAGGTTGCCGTCGCGCCCGGGTGGCGATCGTGGCGGGTTGGACGAGGCAGGAGTAGCCTCGACACGACCACCACTCCAACGCAGGCCGGAACCTTGAGCGTTCGCCTCTCGATGCACGCCACCCTTGGCCGCCTGTCGATCGCCGCGCTCGTCGTCGCGATCGTCGGCGGAGCGGTGTATGTCGGGCTCCAGGCCCCGTCGGCGCCGAGCGCGGGAGCAGCGTCACCGGCGGCCGCCGTCGCCGCGCCGTCCGACTCGGCGAGTCCGTCGATCGAGCCCACGACGCCGGATCCAGCGCTCGTCGCGGCTTCACCGACCAACCCGGCTCCGGTCCTCGTCGCGGCCGCGGCGGTCCCGAACTTCCGCCACATCTACGTGATCGTGATGGAGAACCGGGAGTACGGGACCATCGTCGGGAGCTCGGACGCGCCGTACATCAACCGGCTCATCGCCCGCTACGGCCTGGCCACGAACTACCGGGCCACCACCCACCCGTCACAGCCGAACTACATCGCGCTGTTCAGCGGTTCGACCCAGGGCGTGACGAACAACGGCGTCCACGACCTGGCCCGGCGCAACCTCGTCGACCAGCTGGCCGCCCACGGCATCAGCTGGCGAGTCTTCGCCCAGAACGTGCCGCTCGGCTGCTACAAGGGCGCCACGGCCAGCGGAGGCCCCGACGGATCCGGCACCTACGCTCGCAAGCACGAGCCGGCGATCAGCTTCACGAGCATCACCCGGCGTGCGAGCCGGTGCGCCAAGATCAGCAACTTCAGCCACTTCAGCCCGTCGGCCGCGCGGTTCGAGCTGATCGTGCCGAACATGTGCAACTCGATGCACGACTGCTCGACGGCGACCGGCGACGCGTTCCTGAGCACGTTCATCCCGAAGCTCCTCAAGAGCCCGGCGATGAAGGGCAGCGCCCTGTTCCTGACCTGGGACGAAGGCTCGAGCAACCTCGGTGGCGGCGGTCGGATCGCGACGGTGGTCATCGGTCCGACCGTCAAGAAGGGCTACCACTCGGCCAGGCGGCACACCCACTACTCGCTGCTCCGGACCATCGAGAACGCCTGGGGTCTCGGCTGCCTGAACCGCTCGTGCTCGGCGAACGACCTGCGCGAGTTCTTCCGCTGAGGCGCTGGACCTCGATCGCCTGAGCCGCTGGTGGCGGGGTCAGGCCCGCTTGCGCTCGAGGTCGAGGAACGGGAGCTCGACGACGGTCGCCCCGACCCGGCCCCGCCGGCCCTCCACGGTCCACTCGACCGACAGCATCGAGCCGACCGGCTCGTGGCTGGCCGGGACCGAGGCCAGCGCGATCGGCTTCTTGAGGATCGGACTCCAGCCGAGGCTCGTCACCCGGCCGATCTGGCGCCCGCCACCGGCATCGAACAGGGGCGTCTGCGCGCGCGAGACCATCGCCGGGGCGGCCGGCGGCAGGCCGTGCGCGTCGTACAGGGCCACGATGTCGTCCCAGGTCAGCTCGATCCCGACGAGACGGCGGGCCGGCCCGCCGCGGCCGTGCTCGGCGGCCAGGGCGCGCTTGCCGACGAACTCGCCCTTGCCGAGGTCGACGAGCCGGCCCAGCCCGATCTCGTACGGCGAGTAGGCCTGGTCCGCGTTCATCGCGTGACGGGCGCTCGTGTAGTCGACCTCGAGCAGGATCAGGCCCGCCTCGAGCCGGACGACGTCGAGCGCGATCATCCCGGCCGGGCGGATGCCGTACGGCTTGCCCGCCGCGGCCAGGGCATCCCAGACGTCGACCGCCCGGTCGGCCGGGATCCACAGCTCGTAGCCGAGATCGCCCGTGTAGCCGGTCCGGCTGACGTCGATCGCAGTCCCGGCGACCGTGGCCGGGCGACGCCGGAAGTAGCGCAGGTCGGCGAACGGCTCGCCCGCGGCGGCCTCGAGGACGGCCCGGCTCCACGGCCCCTGGAGGGCGACCGCGGCGAGCGTCTCGCTGACATCCGCGATCTCGACGTCGAGCCCGCTCGCGTTCATCGTCAGCCAGCGGTACTGCGGGTCGGCGGCCGTCCAGCGGTAGCGGTCCGCGGCCAGCCGATGGACCGTGCCGTCGTCGACGACCTTGCCGTCCTCGTCGCACCACGGGGTGTAGTAGACGGCGCCGTCCTTGAGCTTCGTCGCGTCCCGGGTGATCACCCGGTCGACGAGCTCCAGCGCGTCGCGACCGCGCACCTCGTACTTGTAGAGCGGGCTGACGTCGATGAGCGCGGCCTGCTCCCGGATCGCGTTGTACTCGATGTCGTGGAAGTCGGCGTAGACGCTGGCCGCGAAGTAGCCCGACCACTCCCGCCACTGCATCTTCCGGTTGTGCGGCTCGGTCCGGGGATGGAACGCGGTCCCGACGCTCAAGGTGCCTCCTCCAGTGCGATCGCCCGAGTATGCAGGAAACCTATGCAGGCTGGATGCCGAGGGCGTCCGCAGATCGACCGTCGAGGCGTCGGCGGGGCGACCCTGGGCAGGCAACCAGTCGTCGTCCGCTGGCGTCCGACGGGCATCCAGGAGGATGCAGACCATGAGAACCTTCGGTTGCAGGTCGGGAATCGCTTCCCAGGCGCGTGGGTCGGTCGCCGCCGGCTCGGCGCTCGCCGTCGTGCTCATCGCCGGCGCGTGCAGCGCGGCACCCGGATCGCCAGCCGGTCCCTCGCCGTCGACAACACCCGGGTCGGACGCCTCGTCGTCGGCCGAGGCGGCCGCTCCGAGCCCGACGCCCACCCATTCCAGCGCTCCGGCGACGCAACGCTTCGAGGGGTTCGGCATCAGCTTTGCCTATCCGTCCGCCTGGTCCGCCCGGCAAGGGACGATCGTTCCGAGCGGCAACGAGACGATCGCCTTCGTCAGCCCGGCTGCGCTGCCGAGCGATTGCGTCGAGAACGCCCAGGGCGGCGTGTGCTACGGCTGGCCCGTCACGACCCTGCCGCCGGGCGGGATCGTCATCGCCTGGCGTTCACACGGCATGCCGGGCTCGAAGGCTCCCACGGGCGGCGACCCGCCTCCGTCGATGGGCACCCGGCGACGATCAGCCGCGGGCCGGCGAGCCAGGGCTGCGGGCGATCGGCGGCGACGCGTCGATCAGCGTGGTCGTGCCACCAGCCGCTGGATCGATCGGCTGGCTCGGCATCGAAGCCTGCCTCGCCGGACCGGATCACGAGGCCGGCGAGGCGGCGTTCAGCGCGATGCTGGCGTCGGCCTCGATCCCGTAGCCGGCCATCGTCCCGCGCCGCACAACCGGCCCGACGGCCCGCTAGACTGCATAGGCCCCATGCAACCTGCATAGCGGGGACGACGCGCCCGGGCGCAGACGACGGAGGAGCACGTGGCCGCGACCTACGACGCGATCGTCATCGGCGGCGGCCACAACGGTCTCGTCACCGCGGCCTACCTCGCCCGGGCCGGACTCACGACCGTCGTCCTCGAGAAGCGCCACCTGCTCGGCGGGGCGGCGGTGACCGAGGAGATCTTCCCGGGCTTCCGGTTCAGCGTCGCGAGCTACGTCGTGAGCCTGCTCCGCCCGGAGATCATCCGCGAGCTCGACCTGCCGAAGCACGGCCTCGACATCCTGCCCCTCGACGGGACGTTCACGCCGCTCGAGAACGACTACCTGTGGCGGGTCAACGACCACGGCCGGACGATCCGCGAGCTCCGTCGCTGGAGCCTGAGCGACGCCGAGGCATACGAGGAGTACGGCCAGCTCATGGTCGAGATGGCGAAGTTCATCAAGCCGATCCTGGGGATCGTCCCGCCCGACCTGACCGGCCGCGACCCCCGCCACCTGGCCCCGCTGACCGGCCTCCTGCGGGCCTTCCAGAAGCTGCCCGAGAAGCAGCAGGCGGTGTTCGTCCAGCTGATGACGATGAGCGCCACGGACTTCCTCCGCCAGTGGTTCGAGACCGACCCGCTGATCGCCACGATGTCCGCGTCCGGGATCATCGGCACGTTCCAGGGCGTCCAGAGCCCGGGCACCGCCTATGTCCTGCTCCACCACTACATGGGCGAGATCGACGGGGCGTTCCGGGCCTGGGGCATCCCCCGTGGCGGGACCGGTGGCGTGTCGAACGCGATCGGCAGCGCCGCCCGGGCCCTCGGCGCGGAGATCCGGCTCGAAGCGCCCGTCGCGCGGATCCTCGTCGAAGGCGGACGGGCCGTCGGGGTGGTCCTCGAGGACGGCGAGGAGATCCGGGCGACATCGGTGGTGAGCTCGGTCGACGCCCGCCTGACGTACCTCGGGCTGCTCGAGCCCGGAACCCTCGAGCCCGACTTCGAGGACGAGGTCCGGCGGTTCAAGTTCCGCGGGTCGTCGGGCAAGGTGAACCTGGCGATCGACCGGCTGCCCGACTTCAGCTGCCTGCCGGGTGAGGGCGACCACCTGCGCGGCGCGATCAGCTTCAGCGCCGGCGTCGACGACATGGAGCGCGCCTACGACGACGCGAAGTACGGACGCTGGTCGAAGCGGCCGTACATCGACATGATCATCCCGACCCTGGTCGACCCGACGATGGCGCCGCCCGGCAAGCACGTCATCAGCTGCTTCGTCCAGTACGCGCCCTACAAGCTCGATCCGAGCCTCGGGTCCTGGGACGACAACCGCGAGGCGTTCGGCGATGCGGTGATCGACCGGATCGCCGAGGTCGCCCCGAACATCCGCGACATCGTCCTCCACCGCCAGGTGCTCACCCCGCTCGACATCGAGCGCCGCTTCGGGCTGACCGAGGGCAACATCTTCCAGGGCGAGCTCAGCCTCGAGCAGCTGTTCTTCAACCGCCCGGTCCCCGGCTACGCGCGCTTCCGGAGCCCGGTCCGCGACCTGTGGCTCGGTGGCTCGTCGACCCATCCGGGCGGCGGGATCATGGGCGCCAACGGCCGGATCGCGGCGATGGAAGTGCTCAAGGCGCGCGGCCGGAAGGCGGCCTGACCATGACCACGACCGTGGAACGGGCGGCGCCGGCAACGATCACCCCGGGTCCGGCCTGCGACGCGATCGTCGTCGGCGCGGGTCACAACGGGCTGGTCGCGGCCGCCTACCTCGCCCGGGCCGGGGTCCGGGTCCTCGTCCTCGAGCGCCGCGATCGCGTCGGCGGGATCGCCGACACGTTCGAGCTCGCCCCGGGCGTCCGGGCCCCGGCGGTGGCCCAGACCGTCGGCCGGCTCCGGCCGTCGATCGTGCGCGAGCTCGGCCTCAGGGCGCACGGCCTGTCGCTCGTCGCCCCGGACGTCCGCGTCTTCGCGCCCCAGCCGGATGGGCGGGCGATCACCCTGCTGTCCGACCCGGCGGCCACCGCCGCGGGGCTGGCCGAGTGGTCGACGCGCGACGCGGCTCGCTACGCGGACTTCGACCGGCTCGTTCGCTCGATCGGTCGCTTCCTGGCCGAGCTGAACGCCTCGACCCCGCCGGACATCAAGTCGCCCGGGGTCGCTGACGCGCTGGCCGGACTGCGGCTCGGCCGCACGTTCCGCGGCCTCGGCAAGGGCGACGCCCGGTCGGTCCTGCGGGTCCTGCCGATGGCGATCGCCGATCTCGTGGCCGAGCCCTTCGAGACCGACGCGCTTCGGGGCGCCCTCGCTGCCCGCGGGATCCACGGCACCGCGATGGGACCCTGGTCGGCCGGGACGGCGGCGGTCTTCCTCAACGACTCGGCCGGCAACGACGGCGGCGCGGCCGGTCAGACGGTCTACGCGCGGGGCGGCCCCGGGGCCCTGTCCGCCGCGCTCGCGGCGGCGGTCCGGGCCGCCGGCGGCGAGATCCGGACGAGCGCCGAGGTCGTCGAGATCGACACCCGCGACGGGCGGGCGACCGGCGTCCGGCTCGCCTCGGGCGAGGAGATCGGCGCGCGGATCGTCGTGGCCGGCGCCGATCCGAAGCGCGTCCTGACGACCCTGCTCGACCCGGTCGTCGTCGGGCCCGGGATGCGCTGGCGGGCGGGCAACATCCGGACGCCCGGGACGGTCGCGACGGTCAGCCTCGCGCTGCGAGCGCTGCCCCGCTTCACGGCCGCCGGGACCGGGCCCGAGGCCGAGCGCCGGCTCCGGGGCCGGATCGTCATCGCCCCGGGCATCGACTACCTCGAGCGGGCGTTCGACGCCGCCAAGTACGGCCAGCTCAGCGAGGCCCCGTACCTCGAGGCGACGATCCCGTCGCTCGTCGATCCCGGCCTCGTCGCCGGGGCGCCGGCCGGGACCCAGGTCATGAGCGTCCACCTCCAGTACGCCCCGTACGGGTTGCGCGACGGGTCGTGGGACACCCGCCGGGACGAGCTCGCCGACCTGGCGCTCCGAACCCTCGAGGCCTATGCGCCCGGGATCGGCGCGCTCGTCACCGCCCGGCACGTCCTGAGCCCGCTCGACCTCGAGCGCGAGTACGGCCTGACCGGCGGACACCCGCTCCATGCCGAGCCGGCCCTCGACAGCTTCTACCTGTGGCGGCCGCTGTTCGGCCACGCCCGGTACCGGCTGCCCGTCGACGGGCTGTACCTGGCCGGCTCCGGCGCCCACCCGGGCGGCGGGATCACCGGCCAGCCGGGCCAGAACGCCGCCCGGGAGATCCTGGCCGACCGCCGGAGGTGGTCCCGGACCTAGGCCGGGCCGGTCTCCTCGACGTCGGCGTCGACCCCCGGGCGTGGCTCGCGTGGCACGCGGACGGCCGCTTCTCGCGGGTCTCGACCCGGCGCGCCGCCCGGGCGGTCACGGTCCGGTCCTCGCCGAAGATCTCGAGGTAGTGGAAGAACAGCGACGACAGCACGGCCGCGATCGGGATGCCGAAGATCGCGCCGGCGACCCCGGCCACCTTCGCGCCGATGATGACCGAGGCGAGGACGACGATCGGGTGGAGCCCGACGGCGCCGGCCATGAGTCGCGGTTGGAGGATGTTCATCACGACGAACCAGCCGACCATCATGATCACGAGCGTCGGCAGGATCAGGCCCGGATCGGTGAAGACGGCCACGATGACCGGCGGCGCCCACGACACGAACGGCCCGAAGAACGGGATCGCCATGAGCAGCCCGGACAGGGCGGTCGTGACCGCGATGAAGTCGAGCCCGAGGATCGCGCTCGTGGCGAGGGCGATCGCGGCGTAGGCGAACCCGATCGCCGCCTGGCCGCGGAGGAAGCCACCGAACGAGCGTGAGACCGCCTGCTCGAGCAGCCGCGCGTCGTCGCGCCGGAACGGCGGGACGAGCCGGTTGATGAAGGCCTGGATCCGCTCCTGGTCGACCAGGATGTAGACCGACAGGATGACGACGATCAGCGTGGTTCCGATCGCCCCGACGCTGGCGACCGCGATCGACTGGAGCGGTCCGACGAGCTCCGAGGCCGAGTCGCGGATGTAGGCCAGGAGCTGCTCGGCGGTGACGACGAGGTCGATCTGGCCGAAGCCGAACTGGTTGAGCCACGACTGGAGCGGAGCCAGGATCTGGGGCAGGTCGGACGACAGCTTCGGCAGGTAGTCGATGAACTCGGAGATGCCGGTCGCGAGGGTCTGGGCGATGAACACGATGACCGCGACCATGCCGGTGAACAGCAGCAGGTAGACGATCACCACGGCCGCCACCCGCGGCAGGCGCGGCACGTGCTCGATGATCCAGCGGACGATCGGGCTGAGGATGAACGCGATCAGCCAGGCCAGGAAGAACTCGAGGATCACGTCGCCGAAGTCGAAGAAGATCTTGCCGAGCATCCCGACCACGACGATCCCGAGCCCGACCGTGCCGAGGATCAGGAGGAGGTCGAACAGGCGGGCCTGGCGCCGGGTGATCGGCATGAGCTGGCCGCTCGGGACGAGCTCGTCCGGCCGGCCTCGCTCCTCGTCGGCGCCGTCGGTCATCGCAGGCCCATCCGCTGGCGAACCTCGTCCATCGTCGCCTCGGCCTGTGGCCGGAGGCGCTCGGCTCCGGCGGCCAGGATCTCGTCGATCCGGTCCGGGTCGGCCATGAGCTCGGCATATCGTTCGCGCGGCTCGGCGTAGTAGGCGATGATCCGGTCGGCCAGGAGCTTCTTCGTGTCGACGCAGCCGGTCCGCGCGGTCCGCTCGCCGTCCCAGATCTCCTCGTAGTCGTCGCCGAACGAGCGGTGGAGCTGGCAGACGTTGCAGACCTCGGGCCGGCCCGGGTCGGTCCGGAGGATCCGCTTCGTGTCGGTGACCATCGACATGACCTGCTTCCGGACGACCTCCGGCGCGGCGAAGATGTCGATCGTGTTGCCGACCGACTTGCTCATCTTCTTCACTCCGTCGGTGCCGAGCACGATCGGGGCGTCGGTGAACACGGCCTTCGGCTCGGGGAACGTGTCGCCGTAGCGCGAGTTGAACGCCCGGACGATCTCCCGGGACAGCTCGAGGTGGGCCGCCTGATCGCGCCCGACCGGGACGAGCGACGCCTTGTAGATGATGATGTCGGCCGCCTGCAGGACGGGATAGGTCAGCAGCCCGTGGTTGATGTCGTCGGGCTGGGACTGCTTCTTCTCCTTGTATGTCGGCGTCCGCTCGAGCCAGCTGACCGGGGTGACCGTGCACAGCAGCCAGGCCAGCTCGGTGTGCTCCGGACGGTGGCTCTGGACGAACAGCGTGCAGCGCTCGGGATCGAGGCCGAGGGCCAGCAGCGAGGCGGCCATCTCGCGGGTCCGGGCGCGGAGGAGGTCCGGATCGTGGGTGCTCGTCAGCGCGTGGTAGTCGACGATGCAGTAGATCGCCTCGTACTCGAACTGGAGCCGGACGTAGTTCCGGATCGCCCCGAGGTCGTTGCCGAGGTGGACGATCCCCGACGGCTGGATCCCGCTGAAGATCTTGGGCCTGGGCTGGGCCGCGGCGATCGGCGCCGGCGCTGGCGCGAGCTCGGTCGTCATCGTGCCGAGTGTAGCGGACCGGGAGCGCGGCTCGACCGCTCCGGACGGGGCGCGTCCGCTACCATTCGGCCGATGTCCAGCCTCGCCGTGGGACCCCGATGAGCCGTGCCCCGTTGCGAATCGCCGTGCTCGGCGCCGGGACTGTTGGGCTCGAGGTCATCCGCGCATTCGAGGCGTTCCCCGAGCGCCTGGCGCCGGCGGACGGGGTCCCGTTGATCCTCGTCGGAGTGGCCGTCCGCGACCTCGAGCGGGCTCGCGCGCGCGGCGTCCCGAGCGACCTCCTGACCGATGCGCCCGCCCATCTGGTGGCCTCGTCCGAGGTCGACGTGGTCGTCGACCTGATGGGCGGCGACGAGCCGGCCCGGACGCTGACGGCGGCCGCCCTGGGCGCCGGCAAGCCGGTCGTCAGCGCGAACAAGCACGTGGTCGCCCATCACGGCCCGGCGCTCGAGGCGATCGCCCGGAAGACCGGAGCGGCGTTCCGGTTCGAGGCTGCGGTCGGCGGTGGAACGCCGGTCCTCGGCCCGCTCGCGGCCGAGCTTGCGGCCGACCGGATCGACCGGGTCCGGGGGATCGTGAACGGCACGACGAACCACATCCTGTCGGAGATGGCGAGCCGGGGCCGGGCCTACGCCGACGTCCTCGCCGATGCGCAGTCGGCCGGCTACGCGGAGGCCGACCCGAGCGGCGACGTCGACGGCGACGATGCCGTCAACAAGCTCGCGATCCTGGCCCGGCTCGCGTTCGGGATCTGGCTCGAGCCGGGCTCGATCGGCCGCCGCCCACCAACGGTCGACGGGGACGGGCGCCCGGGGATCGGCGGGGTCACCCTCGACGAGCTCAAGGCCGCGGCGGCCGTCGGCCTGGCGATCAAGCTGCTGGCGACTGCCCACCGGCGCGAGGACGGCGCGATCGCGGCGAGCGTGCTTCCGACGGCGCTGGCCGCGGACAGCCCGCTCGCCCGGACCGGCGGCGTCCAGAACCGGATCGAGGTCGACGGCCAGCCGATCGGTCGCGTCGCCTTCAGCGGGCCGGGGGCCGGCGGGGCGGCGACGAGCAGCGCGATCCTCGGCGATCTCATCGCGCTCGCGCGGCCGGGGGCGGGGAGCACGTGGGCCGGCCTGCCCGCGGCGACCGGACCGACCCCGGCAACCGACCCGAGCGTGCCGGCGACGGAGGGCGCTCCGGGTCCCCGACGGTTCTTCGCCACGACCCTCCCCGAGCAGCTCGTCCGGGACCAGGTCGAGATCGAGACGGCGCGCGGCGGCGGGTTCATCGCCTCGGGCCCGCTCGACGAGCTCCGGGCCGGCCTCGCCGCGGCGGGCATCGAGGCCACCCTCTACCCGGTCGGCGAGTGAGCGTGACGACGATGGCCGCCCGCCCGAGCCTGGTCGACCACTACCGACGGTTCCTGCCGGTCGGTCCGGGGACGCCCGCGTTGACACTCGGAGAGGGGTTCACGCCGCTCGTCCACGCTCGGCGACTCGGCGCCGAGCTCGGCCTCGCGAACCTCCACCTGAAGGTCGAGGGCGCCAACCCGACCGGGAGCTTCAAGGACCGCGGGATGGTCGTGGCGGTGAGTCGGGCGGTCGAGTCCGGGGCCGGCTCGATCGCCTGCGCCTCGACCGGCAACACGTCGGCGTCGGCCGCGGCCTACGGCGCCGCGGCCGGCCTCGAGGTCGTGGTCGTCCTGCCCCGCGGCCAGATCGCGACCGGCAAGCTCCTCCAGGCCCTGATCGCCGGGGCACGGGTGGTGGCGGTCGACGGCAACTTCGACGCGGCGCTCCGGATCGTCCGCGAGCTCGCCGCCCGCGAGGACCACCCGATCACCCTCGTGAACTCCATCAACCCGGATCGGCTGGCCGGCCAGAAGACCGCCGCATTCGAGGTCTGCGACGACCTCGGCCGGGCCCCCGACGTCCTTGCGATCCCGGTCGGCAATGCCGGCAACATCAGCGCCTACTGGGCCGGCTTCCGCGACTACCACGACGGCGGGCTGACCGCGGGCACTCCCCGGATGTACGGGTTCCAGGCCGCCGGCGCGGCACCGATCGTGCTCGGTCATCCGGTGGCCGAGCCGGAGACCGTGGCGACGGCGATCCGGATCGGCGACCCGGCCAGCTGGACCAAGGCGACGGCCGCCCGGGACGAATCGGGCGGCCTGATCGAGTCGGTGACCGACGAGCAGATCCTGGCCGCCTACCGCGATCTCGCCCGGCTCGAGGGCGTGTTCTGCGAGCCATCGTCGGCAGCCGGCGTCGCCGGCATCCGCCAGCTCGTCGGCGCGGGCCGGCTCGGCGTCCCCGCCGATGCGACGATCGTGTGCGTGCTGACCGGGAGCGGGCTCAAGGACCCGCACACGGCCGAAGCCCAGGTCGGCGGGATCCTCGACGCGGACGCCACGACTGACGCAGTCATCGCCGCGCTCGGCTGGTAGCGTTCTCAGGCAGGAGGGCAGGGTGGTCGCGAACTGGCTGGCGGAGCTGGACGGGCGGCGGATCGCGGTCGAGGTCCCCGCGACGAGCGCGAACCTCGGCGCGGGCTACGACTGCCTCGGGCTGGCGGTCGACCTGACGGACCGGATCGAGGTCGAGGTCCGCAGCTGGAGCCGCGGGGCGATCGAGCTCGAGGTCGACGGCGAAGGCGTCAACGAGCTCAGCGAGGACCGCGACAACCGGTTCGTCAAGGCCCTCGAATCGACCCTGGTCGCCCTGCGCGGCAAGATTCCCGAGGGGGTCGGCTGGCGGGTCACGATGCGCAACCGGATCCCGTTGATGCGCGGCCTCGGCTCGTCGGCCGCGGCGACGGTCGCCGGGATCGTGGCGGCCAACGCGCTGGCCGACGGCAACCTGGCCCCGCCCGACATGCTCCGCATGGCGAACGAGATCGAGGGCCATCCCGACAACGTCGGCGCGGCCCTGCTCGGCGGGTTCGTCGTCAGCACCGCGCTCGACGGCGCGGTCGAGGCGCTCCGGTTCGACGTCCCGCGCGATCTGCGCTGCGTCCTCTACATCCCGGAGCTCCGGCTCGAGACCGGCGCGATGCGCCGGGCGCTGCCGAAGACGGTCCCGTTCGAGGATGCGGCGTCCAACCTGGCCCGGGTGGCGCTCGGGGTCGCCGGGATGGCCGGCCGGCGGGTCGACCTCCTGCGCTATCTCACGATCGACCGGCTCCACGAGCCGTATCGCTCGAAGGCGTACCCGCAGCTGCCCCGCCTGGTCGAGGCGGCCAGGGAGGCCGGCGCCCTCGGCGCCTGCCTGTCGGGGTCGGGCTCGACGGTCATCGCCTTCACCGACACGGTCGCCGCGGTCTCCCGGATCCAGGCCGCGTTCTCGGCCGTCGCGGCGGATACGGACCTGCCCGGGCAGGCGACCGTCGCCAGCCCGCGCAATGCCGGCGCGAAGGTGGTCCACCGCGCCTGATCGGTCGGCCGGGTCCAATTCGGGGCCCACAGGCACCGGACAGGCCTGCCGAACGGGGCAGCCACGCACCGGAATCGTGCATCCACGCTCCACGGGCTTGACGCGTGGGCCGACACTGCGGCCATGACCGACTTCATCAACGGGATCGGAGAGACGATCGGCCAGCTGGTCACGAACATCGGGAACGTGATCGGCAATGCCGTCTCGAACCTCGTCCACACGGCCGATTCATGGATCCCCGGGGGGTTCCCGGTGTTCGTGGTCCTCGTCGTGATCGCGATCCTGGTCGGCCTGGCCACGTTCAGGCGCTGACGACGGGTCGGCTCCAGGCCACGACGCTGGCGGTGATCTCCAGGCCCAGCGAGGAGTAGAGGCCGACCGCCGCCGGGTTCGCCCGCTCGGCCGCGATCACGACCTCGTGCCCGCCCAGCGCCCCGGCTGCCCGGAGGGCGGCCCGGCAGACGGCCAGGCCGAGCCCGCGGCGCTGGTGGTCGGGGCGGACCCCGACCGGCTCGAGCTCGACGCCGCCGCTCAGCGGATCGAGCCAGCCCAGCGCGAACGCAACAACACTCCCGTCCGGGCCGCGCACGATCGTGTCGAGGGCCGGCCGATAGAGCGGGGTGGTCCGGCAGTAGTGGTACTTCTCGACGGTCATCGTCGAGCCCGGGAAGGCGGCGTGCCCGGCGTCGACCCGCGAGGCGACGTCCGCCTCGGTCTCGATCGTCCCGACGACGTACCCGTCCGGCAGGTCCGGGGCGGCGAGGTCGAGCTCATCGAGCCGGCCGGTCAGGTGGACGAAGCCGGGCTCGGGCCCTCGTACGAGTCCAAGCTCGTGCTGGGCCCGAACGCTCGCCTCGTCCTCCGCGACGGTCCAGACGCGCGGATTGAGGACCGGCGCCGCGGGTCCCTCGCCCGGCGGGCTGATGTCGTTCGCCGTCGCGGCCTCGACGACGTCGACGTCGAGGCCGCCGAGCCTGGTCGTCGGGACCGAACCGAACCTGGGGATCTGGCTCGCCACCCAGTCGATCATCGAGCCGATCACGACGGATCCGCGGGCTGCCGGCGTCACGATCAGGTCGGCCTCGTTGGGCGGGCCATACCAGGCGAAGCCGATGAGCTCTGTGGCGTCCGGCTCGCCGGCGAACCAGAGCCTGATCCGCTCGTCGAGCCCGGGCGTCCGCCCGTGGGCGTGGACCGACCACCAGTCGACGTCACCGGCGTGAAGGTGCTGTTGCGGGAAGTCGGCTCGCCAGCACTCGGACACGAGCGCCTGCATGAGCCGGCTGTCGACCGGTGTCTGCCACGCTCGCGAGCCGTGGGTCGAGCTCGGGCCGGCGGTCGGACCTTGGCCGGGCGCCGTGCTCACCCGGTCGGGGAGTGCGCCCGGATGAACTTCAGGGTCCGTCGCCAGGCGTTCGTCGAAGCCTCGGCGAAATCCTCGGCCTTGCGGTCGAAGAAGCTGTGCGGTGCGCCCGGGTAGCTGACCAGCTCGTGCTGGACGCCCGCTCCGACGAGAGCGTGCTCGAACTCGGCGACGACGTCGGGCGTGATCCCCTCGTCGGCCCCACCGAAGATGCCCAGGATCGGGGCCTGCATCTCGGCCGCCACGTCGACCGGCGCGGGTGAGCTCGTTCGGGCGCCGGTCGGCCAGCCGTAGAAGCCGATCGCGCCCGACGGCCCGATGTCGAACGTCGTGCTGAGGAAGGCCAGCCGGCCGCCCATGCAGAACCCGACCGTGAACAGGGAGACGACCCGGCCTCCCTCGCGGAGCGCGGTTGCGGCGGCCTGGACGTCGGCGATCGTCCCCTCGTAGGTCATCTGGGCGACGTGCGGCATGTACTGGAAGTCGGCCCCGCGTCGCTCGGCGCCCGCCGTCCGCCCGAAGTAGTCGATGGCCACGGCGTCCACGCCGGCCTCGGCGAAGCGCAGCGCAAGCTCCTCGTAGTAGGGATGCAGCCCGCGGACGTCGGGCAGGATCACGATCCCGGCGCCGGTCGGGGCGCTCGCCCGCGCCCGGAACGCGGCGAGCTGGTTGCCGTCGGGCGCGGTCAGGACCAGGTCCTCGTGATCCATCGCCCCGCCCGCGATCGGAGCGATCGGCGGCCGGCTATCGAGATCGAAGCACATCCGGGCAGTCCCTCCAGGCGCTCAGGATACGTCGCGACGGTCGTCTGGATCGGCACGGAGGACCAGCTGCAGGCCGGTCGCCAGCTTGACCCGGATCGCGACCTGGCCGGAGTTGTTGATGGACACCGGGTTGAGGGCGAAGTCCACGAGCGTGGAACCAAGGAGCGGTGCGCCCAGCTGCAGGAGACAGTCGTCCACCGGGTCTGGACCGGTGAAGACGCCGAGCTCGCCGCCCCGCGGCGTCGCGTAGAAGATCAGTCGTCCGGCTTCGTCGAGCAACACGCCCCGGAAGCTCTCGAATGAGCCGCTCGAATCGAGGACCACCACCGTCTCACCCGCCGACGCAATGAACATCCCCGATCGTCCGTCGTGGAGCGTGGCGCAGAACGCCACCGTTCCGGCATCGTTCAGGATCGGGAACTGGCCGAGGCCGGCAAATACCTCGCCGGTCTCCGCGACTGGAGCGAGCGGACCGCCGTCGCAGACGTAGATGCCCTGGTCACCGGTCGAACGGTCGGCCCGGAAGACCACGGCGCCTCCGCCGTTGATCACCGGGAGGCCATGGAAGGCGCTGAAGCCGTCGCCCGTCTCGGCGACGGGACTGATTCCGCCCTCGCTGCCCGTGAAGATGCCCGCCCCGGACTCGGACTCGGCTCGGAAGGCCACGATCCCGCTGTCGTTCATCGTGGGTCCCAACGGGCCCGCATCCTCGGCGAGCGTCAGCACCATGCCGTCACGGACCAGGACGACTGCTCGTAGCCCAGATCTCGAGGTCGCATAGAAGCAGGCCGACCCACCCCCGTTGAGATCCGGGTGGCTGCGGATGGCGGCCAATGGACCGGCGTCGGTCTCGACGATCGTCGAGAGGGGACCGCCACTTCCCGCGTACACGCCCGAGCCGCCGCCGCGCAAGGTCGCCTGAAACGCCACGACGCCGTGGTCGTTGATCGACGCCACGTAGGGCATGAAGTCGGTGAACCGGCCACCGGTCTTGGCGATCGGCGTCAACGCGTAGGAGGCCGCCCGGAACAGGGACCCCAACGGTCAGCCCTCCGCCTAGGTCAGGTCAGCTCATCGTCGCAGGCGCCGCCTCGACGGTTTCCTTCAACCGTGCGAACCGAGCGTCCAGATCGCGCTGGATGAACCGGCGGGACAGCGCGACCATCGCCCGTCCGACGAGCGAGGTGGGGGTGAGCTCATCGACGACGGTCACCTGGGTCCCGATCGGATCAGCCGTGAGCGTGACCCTCTCGCGCAGCTCGTAGCCGAAGCCGGTGATGAGATTCACGATTGAGGCGCCGCGGACCAGCTCCGTGTTCTCCCAGGCCGTCGACACGGTGAGGCCCAGGCCCGCGCGGCGACGCATCCTCCCGGTCATGCCCGGGACCAACGGACCGCGAGGCGTGACATCGACCAGCGCGTCATCGAGAGCGAACCACGCCGACGGATCGGCCAGGACGTCGTAGACCTCATGCGGCGGTCGAGCGATCCCGACCTGGCCCTTGACGATCAGCGCTCTGGCGGACATCTCAGAACCTCGATCGAGTCGCGGTATACCGTGCGACGATACAACCGCAGGACAAGCCTCCCTTCTGAGCACGGGAAACCCGCTGCTACAATCCCGCCCTGATGGCAGCCCCCCTCGTGGTCCAGAAGTTCGGTGGCTCGTCGGTTGCCGGGGCGGACCGGATCAAGCGCGTGGCCCGGCGGATCGCCCGCGAGCGAGCAGCCGGCGCCCAGCTCGTCGTGGTGGTCAGCGCGATGGGCGACACGACCGACGAGCTCCTCGCGCTCGCCGCCGCGATCACCGACGAGCCCGACTCGCGCGAGCTCGACATGCTCCTCGCCACCGGCGAGCACCAGAGCGCCACCCTCCTGTCGATGGCCCTCCACGCGCTCGGCGTCCCGGCGATCAGCCTGACCGGCGCCCAGGCCGGCATCTCGACCGACGGCCGCTACGGCAAGGCCCGGATCGCCGCCGTGGATCCGGCCCGCGTCCACCAGGAGCTCGACGCCGGCAAGGTGGTCATCGTGGCCGGCTTCCAGGGCCAGAGCGGTCCCGATGCGAGCAAGGCCGAGACGACGACGCTCGGCCGGGGCGGCTCCGATACGACCGCCGTGGCGCTCGCCGCCCGGCTCGGCGCCGACCGCTGCCAGATCTTCACCGACGTCCGGGGGATCTACACTGCCGACCCGCGGATCGTCGGCGACGCCCGGCAGCTGCCGGTCATCGGCTACGAGGAGATGCTCGAGCTCGCCCACCAGGGCGCCCAGGTCATGCAGGTGCGGGCGGTCGAGCTCGGCTGGGTCAACGACGTCGTCATCGAGGTCCTCAGCTCGTTCGAGGACGCGCCCGGAACGCGCATTCAGGAGGATCCGCTCGTGGAGCAGCGCAACAAGGTCCGCGGCCTGGCCCACGACCGGAACGTCGCGAAGATCACCCTGGTCGCCGTCCCGGACCGGCCCGGCGTCGCCCATTCGATCTTCGCGCCGCTGGCCGACGCCGGGATCAACGTCGACATGATCGTCCAGAACGTCGGCCACGGCGCGACGACCGACATGAGCTTCACCGTCGCCCGGTCCGAGCTCGCCCGGGCCAAGCGGATCCTCGAGCCGATCGTCCGCGAGCTCGGCTTCCAGGAGATGACCACCGACTCGGCGGTCGCCAAGGTGTCGATCGTCGGGGCCGGGATCCACAACGCACCCGGCTACGCGGCCCGGATGTTCGGTTCGCTGGCCGACGCGCGGGTCAACATCGAGATGATCTCGACGTCGGAGGTCCGGATCACCTGCATCATCGCCGAGGACGACGTCGAGACCGCCGTTCGCGCGCTCCACGCGGCCTTCGAGCTCGAGAAGCCCGACGCGGTCGACACCGCCACCTCCGGTCACGCTCCGGCCAGCAGGGCGGGCTGAGCGGCTTGGTCGCGAGCGTCCCGTTCCTCGCCCGCCGGGAGCGTTTCGCGCGCGTCGGCTCCACGAACGACGTCGTCCGAGGCTGGCTCGACGACGGCGCCGCGGAGGTCTGCCTCGCGGTCGCCGACGAGCAGACCGCCGGACGGGGCCGCAACGGGCGCTCCTGGACCGCCCCGCCGGGCGCCGGCCTGCTCGTGTCGGTCGGCTACCGTCCCGCCTGGCTCGAACCGGATCGAACCTGGCGGCTCGCGGCGATCGTCGCCCTGGCCATGGCCGAGGCGGGCGAGGCCTGCGCCGGCCTGCGCGAGCGGACGATCCGCCTGAAGTGGCCGAACGACCTCGTCGTCGAGACCGGTGACGGAGTGGTGGCCAAGCTCGCCGGGGTGCTCGGCGAGACGGCCGGCCTGGGGACCGACGATCCGCGAACGATCGTGGGGATCGGGGTCAATGCCGACTGGCCGGCGCCCGACTTCCCGCCCGACCTGGCCGGGTCGATGACCAGCCTGCGCCAGGCCGCGGGCGGCCAGCCGATCGATCGCGATGCGCTCCTCGAAGCGTTCGTGGCCCGGCTCGAGGCGCGGACCGAGGCGCTCCGCGCCGGCCGCTTCGACGCCACCTCCTGGGTCGCCCGCCAGCTGACCAACGGTCGACCGGTCCGGCTCGAGCTGCCCGGCCGGCGCACGAGCGTCGTCCGAGCCCTCGGTGTCGACGTCGCGACCGGCGGGCTCGTGGTCGAGGATCGCGGCGCGGCCGACGGCCAGCGGACGATCCTGAGCGGCGAGATCGTCCATCTCCGCCTGGCCGACGGCGCGCTCGACGCCCAGACGGTCGGGGTGTAACGGGATGGCTCGAGCGGTGTTCAGGAAGGTGCCGGCAGGTGACGATCGCCGGCTCGTCCATCTCGACCGGGACCGACCGCTCGTCGAGGCCGCCCTGCGCGAACCGGCCCGGTTCGACGCCCTCTATCGGAAGTACCTCGCCCAGGTGTACAGCTACGCGTACTACGAGCTCGGCGACCATCACGACGCCGAGGACGCCACGGAGCGGACGTTCCTGCTCGCCCTCGGCGCGCTGCCCCGCTTCGAGGAGCGGGCCCGGCCGGCCGACGGTGAGGGCGCGTCCACGTTCCGGGTCTGGCTGTTCCAGATCGCGCGCAACGTCGTCGCCAACGTGCGTCGGACCCGCCGGCGCCGTCCGGAGGCGCCGCTCGATGCCGCCGCAACGCTGGCCGGCCCGCTCGACGTGGAGGCCAATGCGACCCGCCGGCTCGAGGCCGCCGATGCCTGGGCCGCGGTGAGCCGGCTGCCCGACGATCGCCGCCGCGCGCTCGTCCTGCGCTTCGTCGACGAGATGTCGACGGCCGAGATCGCCGGTGTCCTCGGCCGGTCCGAAGGCGCGGTCCGGGTCCTCATCCATCGCGGCCTGCGGGCGGTCGCCCGAGACCTGGGCCCGCACTCGTGACGTTCCAGCCGCGCGAAGCCGGCGAGATCGACGCGCTCGTCACCGACGGCTACCTCGAGTCCCTGCTGGTGGCCCGGGATCGTCGCGCCATCGACGCACCGAGCGTGGCCGAGCTCGATCCCGCGGTCCGCTGGGCGGCGGCACGGCTGGCTGCGGTCACGACCCGGGTCCACCCGTCGTTCCGGTTCGAGGATCGGCTGGCCGCCCGGCTGGCCGATGCCGCCGCGCGGATGACCCTTGCCCGCGCCGCCGGTGCCGAGGATGCCGCCACGGTCCTGCCGATCTCGACCATCGAGCTCGATCTCGAGACCTCGTCCCTCGGGCCGGTCGACCCGCTCGATCTCGTCGACCCGGCGCGGCCGGAGGAGCTCGTCGGGATCCCCCGGCCGCTGCTCATCGGCGGAACGCTGGCGTCCGCTGCGCTGTCGATCGCCGGCGCCGCGATCGTCGCCTGGCGGCTGAACCGGACACCGCGCGGCGGGTCCGAGCGGATCAGGCTGGCCTGATGCCGATCAAGCTGCCGTCGTTCCGCGCCCGCCGGGACGTCTACCCGGCCGACCTCTGGACGAAGTGCCCGTCGTGCGAGGAGCAGCTGTTCAACAAGCAGCTCGACAAGGCGCTCCGGGTCTGCCCCAACTGCGGTCACCATTTCCGGCTGTCGGCCGCGGCCCGGCTCGACCACCTGCTCGACGAGAGCTCGTTCGAGGAGCGCGATCCCGGGCTCGTGTCGGTCGACCCGCTCGGGTTCGTCGACCAGAAGTCGTATCCGGACCGGGTGGCGGCCGCCCAGCTGGCGACCGGGATGCGCGACGCCGCGATCTGGGGGACCGGCACGATCGCCGGCTACCCGGTCGTGATCTGCGTCATGGACTTCGGGTTCATGGGCGGCTCGATGGGCGCGGTCGTCGGCGAGAAGGTCACCCGGGCCGCCGAGGCCGCCCTCGAGACCCGGACCCCGCTCGTCGTCGTGGCCGCCAGCGGCGGCGCCCGGATGCAGGAGGGGACGCTGGCCCTGATGCAGCTGGCCAAGACGGTGGCCGCCACCGAGCGGCTGCGGATGGCCGGCGTGCCGTTCATCTCGATCATGAGCGACCCCACGACGGGCGGCGTGTTCGCCTCGTTTGCCGCGCTCGGCGACGTGAACCTGGCCGAGCCCAAGGCGCTGATCGGCTTCGCCGGGGCGCGGGTCAATGCCGGCACGATCGGCGGTGAGCTGCCAGACGGCTTCCAGCGCGCCGAGTTCCTGTTCCAGCACGGCTTCGTCGACCGGGTCGTCCAGCGGACCGACCTGCGGGCCGAGGTCGCGGCGCTGCTCGCGTTCCTCGAGCCGGCCGAGGTGGCCGTGGCCGACGAGGAGCACTCGGGCAACGGCACGCTCCCGGCCTTCCGCCCGCTGTCGTTCCTCACCGCGCTGGCCGACAAGGTGATCCCCGAGGGCGACTCGGGCGTGGCGGCAGCCGCCGGATCGAGCGCGGCGGAGGGTGCGGACCGTGATTGACGTCGCCGACAACGAGCAGGCGGCGGCGGTCTGGCAGACGGTCCAGCTCGCCCGGAACCTGCGCCGGCCGCGGACGCTCGAGCTGATCCGGCACATCGCCGACGAGTTCATCGAGCTCCACGGCGACCGCCTGTTCGGCGACGACCCGGCGATGGTCGCCGGGCTGGCCCGGATCGACGGGCGACGGGTCGTGATCGTCGGCCAGCAGAAGGGCGCCGAGACCGACGAGAACATCCGGCGCAACTTCGGGATGCCCCACCCGGAGGGCTACCGCAAGGCGATGCGGGTCATGGAGCTGGCCGAGCGGCTGCGGATCCCGGTCATCACCTTCATCGACGTCCCGGGCGCTCATCCTGGCCCCGAATCGGAGGAGCGCGGGATCGCCGAGGCGATCGCCCGCTCGATCGCGCTCATGAGCCGGCTGCGGACCCCGATCGTGGCCGTGATCACCGGCGAGGGCGGCTCGGGCGGAGCGCTCGCGATCGCCGTCGGCGACGTCGTCCTCGCCCTCGAGAACGCGGTCTACTCGGTGATCTCGCCGGAGGGCTGCGCGTCGATCCTGTGGCGGACTCCCGACCAGGCGGCGACGGCCGCGGTCGCGATGAAGATGACCGCCGCCGACCAGGAAGCGCTGGGCGTCGTCGACCTGATCGTCGAGGAGCCCGAGGGCGGCGCCCAGGCCAACCCGACCGAGACCGCGGCCCGGCTCAAGTCGGCGATCGTCGCCCAGCTCGAGCTGCTCGAAGCGCAGACGCTCGACGAGCTCATCGAGGCCCGCTATCGGCGCTATCGTTCGCTCGGGCCGTTCGCGACGATCGAGACCGTCGAGCTCCCGCCGCCCGAGCGCCCGGGGCTGGCCGACCGGCTCCGGAACCTCATCGGCGGACCGCGCTCCGCCGGCGTCACCGCACCGATTCGCCCGCGAACGGAGCCGTCCGCTCCCGCCCAGGAGCAGCCGCCGGTCCACGAGGAGGACTGATCGATGGGCACCGACGAGCGCGCACCCTCGGATCGGCTTGCCGATCACGCTGCCATCGATGCGCTGGCCGACGAGCTCATCCCGGCCCTGATCGCCAAGCTCGGCGCGAGCGGTCTGGGCGAGATCGAAGTGCGCGAGGGCGACTGGAAGGTTCGCCTCCGCCGTCCGGCCGACGGCCTGGCCACGGCCGGCGGACGGAAGGCCGGCCGAGCGGCGACGACGACGCCGCCGGCTCGCCCGGCGCTGATGCCGGTCGGTCCGGGACGCGCACCCGGCGAGGCGCCGCTCGACGAGGCGGAGCTCCGGGCAACCGGGGGGACGACCGATCCGGACCCCGAGCTGCTGATCCCGGTCGAGACGCCCGCCCGCGGTCGCGATCCGTTCCGCTCGATGGCCACCTCGCCGGCCGTCGGGTTCTTCCAGCCGCGCCCCGGGATCGTGGCCGGGGCCCGCGTCCGGGCCGGCGACGCGATCGGCTCGATCGACGTCCTCGGGGTCGCCATCGAGGTGGTCGCCCCGGCCGACGGGATCGTCGGGGCGAGCCTCGTCGAGCCCGGCGAGGCCGTCGAGTACGGCCAGGAGCTGGTCTGGGTCGAGCTGCTGTCGAGCACGCCGGCGGGCGGTGACGGCGGGCCGGCCGCTGCAATGGGCGATACCTAGGCGATGAGTCGCGGCTGATGTTCCAGAAGATCCTGATCGCCAACCGGGGCGAGATCGCCCTCCGGATCCTGCGCGCGTGCCGGACGCTGGGCGTCGAAGCAGTCGTCGTCTACAGCGAGGCGGACCGCGACTCGCTGCCGGTCCGTCTCGCCGACGAGGCGATCTGCATCGGGCCGCCCGACGCCAAGCGGAGCTACCTGTCGGCGGCGTCGGTGATCAGCGCCGCGATCGTGACCGGCTGCGACGCGATCCACCCCGGCTACGGCTTCCTGTCGGAGGACGAGACGTTCGCCGAGGTCGTCAAGGCCCACGGCCTGACGTTCATCGGGCCGTCGTCGCAGGTCCTCGACCGGTTCGCCAGCAAGGAGGGGACCCGCCGGCTGCTCGCCGGTCACGGCCTGCCGACGATCCCGGGCTCGACCGGGATGCTCCGCGACGACGCTCACGCGCTCGAGGAGGCCGAGCGGATCGGCTACCCGGTCCTGATCAAGCCGAGCGCCGGCGGCGGCGGCAAGGGGATGCGGATGGTCCGCTCGGGCCGCGAGCTCGAGCAGGCGCTCAAGGTCTGCCGGTCGGAGGCCAAGGCGGCCTTCGGCGACGACTCGCTCTACCTCGAGAAGTGGCTCGAGGACACTCGCCATATCGAGGTCCAGGTCGTCGTCGACCAGTTCGGCAACGGAGTCCACCTCGGCGAGCGCGACTGCTCCGTCCAGCGCCGCCACCAGAAGATCCTCGAGGAAGGTCCCACCCCGGCCATGTCCCCGGCCGCCCGGCTCGACCTGGCCGACCGGGCGATCCGGGCGGTCGTGGCGGCCGGCTACGAGAACGTCGGGACGCTCGAGTTCCTCGTCGACGCCAGCGGCGACTTCTACTTCATCGAGATCAACTGCCGGATCCAGGTCGAGCACCCGGTGACCGAGATGCTGACCGGGATCGACCTGGTGGCGACCCAGATCCGGATCGCCGCCGGCGAGCCGCTCGGCTTCAGCCAGGCGGACGTCGAGCTGCGCGGGCACGCGATCGAGCTGCGGATCAACGCCGAGGACGTCGACCACGACTTCCGTCCGAGCGCCGGCACCGTGGAGCGCTACCTGGCCCCGGGCGGACCCGGCGTGCGGATGGACTCGCACCTGTTCGCCGGCTACGAGGTCCCGCCGTTCTACGATTCGCTGCTCGGCAAGCTCATCGTCTGGGGTCGCGACCGCGACACGTCGATCGCCCGGGCCCGCGCGGCGCTCGAGGAGCTGGCGATCGAGGGCATCGTCACGAACCTGCCGATCCATCGGGCGCTCCTGCGCAACGAGGTCTTCCTCGACGGCAAGGTGACGACGAACCTGCTCGATCGAGTCGGCAGCGCGGCGTTCGTCGCCGCGGCAGAGCGCCGGTGAGCCAGGGGACCACCCCGGCCGTGCTCGACTCGATGCAGCCCTGCACGGACCGTCCGCAGGGATGCGACCCGACCCGTCAGACTTGGGGCGACCGCACTGTCGACCGCGCTCCGGGTCGGCGCCACCCCAGCTGGAGATGCCCGTGACCGAGGCGACGATCCACACGGCCCGCGAGATCGAGGCGCTCATCCCGCACCGCTGGCCGTTCCTGCTCGTCGACCGGATCGTGGAGTACGACCCTGACGCGTCCCGGATCGTCGGGCTGAAGGGCGTGACCGCGACCGAGTGGTTCTTCCAGGGCCACTTCCCCGGGTTGCCGGTGATGCCCGGCGTGCTCCAGGTCGAGGCGCTCGCCCAGACGATGGCGGTCTACGTGGCCAAGCAGCCGGGCTTCGGCGACCGGATCGGGTTGTTCGGCGGGATCGACGACTGCCGCTTCAAGCGGGTCGTCGTGCCGGGCGACACGCTTCGCCTCGAGGTCACGATGGACAAGCTCGGGCGGCGCTTCGGACGCGGGCGCGGGGTGGCCTCGGTCGACGGCGAGGTGGCCTGCGAGGCGACCATCAGCTTCATCATCCCGGATGCCTCGGTGCTCCGCTGATGGCCCGCCTCGCGCTGTTCAGCGACGTCCACGGCAACGCGCTCGCGCTGGCCGCCGTCCGCAAGGCGATCAAGGCGGCCAAGCCCGACGCGATCCTGATCGCGGGCGATCTCGTCCTCAACGGGCCCGAGCCGGCCGCCACGCTCGACGGGATCCGCGAGCTCGAGGCGGACGGGGCCATCGTCGTCCAGGGCAACACCGACGTGGCCGTGGCCGACTTCGACTATGCGGCCGCGTTCCCGTTCCTGACCGACGGCGTGCCCGATTCGATCCGGTCGGCCGCCGAGTGGGCCCACGCTGCGCTCGGCGACGAGCGGGTCGACTGGCTCCGGCGGCTGCCGTCCGAGCGTCGCCTGCGGATCGACGAGACGCTCGTCCTCGTCTGCCACGCGTCGCCCGGATCGCAGACGGCGGGCTTCGACCAGGTCCTCGACCCGAACGTGACCCTGGAGCGGGCATCCGGGACCGACGCCCGGGTCATCAACTGCGGTCACACCCACATCCCGGAGGTCCGCGACCTCGGCTGGAAGCTCATCGTCAACTCGGGCAGCGCCGGCTACGTGTTCGACGGCGACCCGACCGCGTCCTGGGCGCTGGTCGAGGTGGCCGGCGACGAGGTCTCCGCCGAGATCAAGCGGGTCGAGTTCGACGTGATGACCGTCTCCAATGCGATCTCGGCCCGGGGCCTGCCGGGTGACGTCTACCGGGCGGCCACCGTCCGGACCGGGAAGCTCGTCCGGTGAGTGCCGCCGAGTGGCCGCCACCGCGCCGGGTCGTCGTGACCGGGACGGGGATGCTCAGCGCGCTCGGCAACGATGTCCAGTCGTCGTGGGACGGTCTGGTGGCCGGGCGATCGGGGATCCGCCGGATCGAGGCGTTCGATCCCTCGCGCCTCGACTCCCAGGTCGCCGGTGAGGTCCGCGACTTCGACCCGAGCGGGGTGCTCGACCGGAAGGACGCGCGCCGGTTCGATCGGTACATCCAGTTCGGGCTCGTCGCCTGCCGCCAGGCGCTCGACCAGGCGGGGTTGCCCGGACGCCTCGAGGGCGAGCTCGCCGAGCGGACCGGGGTGATCCTCGGCTCCGGCCTGGGCGGGGTGAACACGCTGTTCGACAATGTCCTCGTGATGGCCGAGCGCGGTCCCGATCGGATGAGCCCGTTCTTCATCCCGATGGGCATCGCCAACACCGGGGCCGGCCAGGTCGCGATCGCCTTCGGCCCGCTCGGGCCGAACTTCGCAACGGTGTCCGCCTGCGCGACCGGCGGTCACGCGATCGGTGAGGCGTTCGAGACGATCCGCCGTCGAGACGCGGACGTGATGATCGCCGGTGGCGTCGAGTCGGCCATCCACGAAGCCGCGATCGGCGGCTTCTGCTCGATGAAGGCGCTGTCGACCCGGAACGACGATCCGGCCGGTTCGTCGCGCCCGTTCGACACTGGCCGCGACGGGTTCGTCATCGGCGAGGGTGCCGGCGCGCTGATCCTCGAGGCGCTCGAGCACGCCGAAGCGCGCGGGGCGACGCCGCTGGCCGAGGTGATCGGCTATGGGGCGACGGCCGACGCGGCCCACATCACGCTTCCCGCACCGGGCGGGATCGGCGCCGTCCGGGCCGCCCGCCGGTCGCTCGAGAAGGCCGGTCTCGAGCCGACCGCGATCGACCACCTCAACGCCCACGCGACGTCGACGCCCGAGGGCGACAAGGCCGAGCTCCAGGCGATCAAGACGATCTTCGGCGAGCATGCCCCGAAGGTTGCGGTGACCGCCAACAAGTCGATGCTCGGGCACACCCTCGGCGCGGCCGGGGCGATCGAGGCGATCTTCACGATCCTGGCAATCCGGACCGGGATCGTCCCGCCCACGATCAACCTGGAGACGCCGGATCCCGAGGCGGCCGGGCTCGACCTGACGCCGCAGCGGGCCGGGCGGCGCGAGATCAGGACGGCGCTCTCCAACTCGTTCGGGTTCGGCGGCCAGAACACGGCCCTGATCTTCACGCGGTTCGCGGCATGACCGACGAGCTGAAGCCGGCAGCCGGCGGGTTCCCGGCGGGGCTCCCGGCGGGGTTCCCGGCGACGGGGCCGACGGGTCGCTGCTGGCGATCCTCGACCGCCTGACCGGCTTGCTCGAGCGGAGCGACCTGACCGAGCTCGAGGTCGAGTCCGGCGGCACCGGGCTCGTCCTGCGCAAGGTGAGCGCGATCGCCCCGGCGATCCCGGCCGTCGTGACCGGCCCGCCGGCGACCGGGACACCGGGGGCGGGGTCGGAGCGGGGCGGGACGGTCGCAGCCGACGGCTCGTCCGGCCGGCCGTCGGTCAAGGCACCGCTGACCGGCATCTACTACGGAGCGCCGGGTCCGGGCTCGGCGCCCTACGTCCACGTCGGCGGCGAGGTGGCCATCGGCCAGGTCATCGGGCTGATCGAGGCGATGAAGCTGTTCAACGAGATCAAGAGCGACCTTGCCGGGCGCGTCGTCCGGGTCGTCGCAGAGAGCGGCCAGCTGGTCAAGGCGAAGCAGCCGCTGATCGAGGTGGAGCCGCTGTGAGCACCGAGCGACCGCGCTACGCCCACGTCACCGGTTGGGGTCGCTACGCACCCGAAGGGGTCCTGACCAACGCCGACCTCGAGAAGCTGGTCGACACGAGCGACGAGTGGATCCAGACGAGGACCGGGATCCGCGAGCGGCGGGTCGCCGCCGCCGACGAGACGACCGCCTCGATGGCCGCCGTGGCGTCGCTCCGGGCGATCGCGGTGGCCGGTCTCGAACCGGACGACATCGACGTCATCCTCCTGGCGACGCTCACGCCGGATTACTGGATGCCGTCGACCGCGGCGCTGGTCAAGGAGGCGATCGGCAACAGCCGGGCGTTCGCGATGGACGTCGCGGCGGCCTGCTCGGGCTTCGTCTACGCCTACTCGGCCGGCCAGGCGTACATCGCGAGCGGGATGGCCAGGCACGTCCTCGTCATCGGGGCCGAGCTCCTCACCCGGTTCCTCGACTACACCGACCGGAACACCTGCATCCTGTTCGGCGACGGCGCCGGCGCCGTCGTGCTGTCGGCCTCGGACGAGCCGGGCGGCGGGCTCGGGATCGAGCTCACGACCGAGCCCCAGGGCGCCTACATGATCTGGCTGCCGGCCGGCGGCGCGAAGAGCCCCCCGTCGGCCGAGACCGTCGCGCGCGGCGAGCACTTCGTCCGGATGGAAGGCAAGGAGACCTACCGGTTCGCGACCCGGACGCTCGCCTCGACGGCGCTCGCGGCAGTCGCCAAGGCCGGGCTCGAGACGACCGACATCGACCTGTTCATCCCGCACCAGGCCAACATCCGGATCATCCAGTCGGTCGCCGACGGTCTCGGCCTGCCGATGGACAAGATGTTCGTGAACCTCGACAAGTACGGGAACACCTCGGCGGCGTCGATCCCGATCGCCCTGGCCGAGGCGGTCGACTCGGGCCGGGTCAAGGTCGGCGACCACATCGTGATCGTCGCCTTCGGGGCCGGCTTCACCTCCGGCGCCGTGGCGATCGAATGGACCGCCGACCCGGCCCGCGGGGCGCTGGCCGAGACGATCCAGGCCAAGGACGTGAAGGTGCGGCTGCCGGTCGACTGGGATTCGGTCGACCCGATCCCGGCCGCGCTCGCCGAGATCCTCGCCCGGCCGGTCGTCCCCGGTCTGGAGCTCGACCTGGAGGACGTGGTCCCGGGCGAGCCGGACCACGCTCCGGAGCATGGCAAGAAGCCGACGGAGGTCCACGCATGATCGAGCTCGGCGGGAAGACCGCCCTCGTCACCGGCGGCGCACGCGGGATCGGCCGGGCGATCGCCGTCCGGCTGGCGACCCAGGGCGCGGACGTCGCGTTCAGCTACCGCGGCAACGCCGAGGCCGCCGCGGAGACCGCCGCGTCGGTCGAGGCGCTCGGGCGGAAGGCGCTGGCGATCCAGGCCGACGTCAAGGAGCCCGAGGCGGCCGAATCGGTCGTCAAGCAGACGCTGGACGCGTTCGGCAAGGTCGACATCCTGGTCAACAACGCCGGGATCACCCGCGACGACCTGATCATGCGGATGAGCCTCGAGGCGTGGCGCGACGTCCTCGAGACGAACCTGTTCGGCGCGTTCTACATGACGAAGGCGGTGACCCGGCCGATGCTCAAGGCCCGGGCGGGCCGGATCGTCAACATCAGCAGCGTGTCCGGGCAGGCCGGCCAGATGGGCCAGGCGAACTACTCATCGGCCAAGGCCGGGCTGATCGGGCTGACGAAGGCCACCGCCCGCGAGCTCGCGTCGCGCGGGATCACGGCCAATGCGGTCGCCCCCGGCTTCGTCATGACCGAGCTGACCCAGGACCTGCCCGAGGCGCTCCTCAACGAGCTCGTCGCCCGGACCCCGCTCGGCCGTTTCGGAACGACCGACGAGATCGCCTCGGCCGTCGCGTTCCTCGTGTCCGACGAAGCCGCCTTCATCACCGGCCAGGTCCTGGCCGTGGATGGCGGCCTGGTGATGATGTAGGTCCACCCCCTGCGAGCCCGCCCGCCGGCCCGAGGCGAGCCGCCGCGTCGCGGAGCGCGTGGCCGCCGGACAGTTGTTGCTCCACAAGCGACAAACTGGCCGAACGATCCCAAACGCAGCGTTCGGGTGTCGTCGTCGACCTGCTGCCTGCCGGCCGGCCTGCGACGAGGGCACCTCGCAGCGCCGTGTTCCACGCTCGACTGGATCGCTCGGAACCGCGACAAATGACCCCTGGACTGACACATCGCGGTCGTTCGTGCGTCTTTGTCCTTCGTGGAGGAACAACTGCTCCGCGACCGTGTCTGGCTGCCTCGGCCACGTCCGTCGGCCTGCGGCCCGGCGCCGCCGGCCTGCGGCCCGGCCACGTCGTCGCCTGCGGCCTCGGCACGTTTCGCGACCCGCCCTCGGCACGGCTCAAGGCACGGGCCTGGACCGGGCGGAGACCCAAACGACGGCCTGCGGCCGGAGTGGTAGCATCGGTCGGCTTTGATCGCTGACGTGGCGCCGGGTGCCGCCCGAACGCGCTCCCCCTCACTTGCGGCCTTCCTTTCGTTCCTCTGGCCTGGGCTTGGCCAGTGGTATCTCGACCGACGCCGATCCGCGCTGATCTTCGCGCTCCCGGTGGCCCTCGCCGCGCTGGCGGTCGTCATCCAGTCGATCCGCGGCCTGCCCCAGCTGGCGCTCGAGATGTTCACCCCGTCGGTTTCGATGACGGCGCTCGTGCTGGTCGCGCTGCTGTGCGCCTGGCGGCTGATCGCGATCGTCGACGCGGCGATCATCGCGGGTGGCCGGCGCGCGTTCCGGAAGCCGTCGACCGCCGGGACAGTGGTCATCCTTGGGCTCGTCACGGTCCTCCTCCACGGCGTCGTCGGCTTCTACGCCTGGACGTTCTACCGGGCCGGCAGCGAGATCTTCGTCGGGCTGCCGGACCCCGACGTCGGGGTCGTGCCGGACCCGTCGGCCAGCTCGGCGCTGGGCCCGATCCTCAACGCCACGCCGGCCGCCACGCCCGCCACGATGTCGTCCCGGATCAACGTCCTGCTGACCGGGATCGACGCCGGACCCAACCGCGCCCAGAAGCTCAACGACACGATCATCGTCGTGAGCATCGACCCCGTCACGAAGGAGGTCGACATGCTGAGCTTCCCGCGCGACCTGTCGAGCCTGCCGCTCTGGAACGGCAAGACGTACCCGGGCAAGATCAACTCGCTGATGACCTACGCCCAGAGTCACAAGAAGGAGTTCCCGGACGGCGGGCTGCCGACGTTGATGAAGGAGCTCGGCTTCCTGCTCGGCGTGCCGATGCACTACTACGCCGCGATCGACCTGGCCGGGTTCGTCAAGATGGTCGACCTGGTCGGCGGGGTGACGATCGACAACCCGCGCGAGATCGACGATCCCGGCTACGGCGGCTGGACGAACGGCCACCCGATCGGCTTCCACCTGTCCCCCGGCCGGCACCGCCTCGACGGCCAGAACGCCCTGGCCTACGTCCGCTCGCGGAAGGGGATCGGCGACAACGACTTCACCCGGTCGCGGCGCCAGCAGCAGGTCCTCGTCGCGCTCGGCAAGAAGCTGTCGGACCCGGCGATGCTCCCGAAGATCCCCGACATCGTCGGCGCCGCGGGCAACTCGATCAAGTCGAACTTCCCGCCGGACCGGCTCGGCGAGATGCTCGACATCGGGACGAACCTCGACAATCCCAAGATCAAGCAGTACGTCCTCGGGCCGCCGTACGCCGGGTACCCGAAGCAGTCGACCGGGGTCTACGAGCTCGTCCTCGACATGGACAAGATCGCCAACCTGTCGCGGAACCTGTTCGGGGCCGAGAGCGCCTACTACGAGGGCGCCCAGCCGAGCGCGTCGCCAGGCGCGGGGCCCTGACCGGGCCCGCGGACAGAGACTGAGCCCGGTCGGTCGACCGGGCTCAGTGCTTCAGGATCCGGAGGCGGGTCCCCCCGCCCGTCGATTCAGTGGAAGGTGCCGGCCTTGATCGAGGCCGCCAGGGCCGCGATCCAGTCGACCATCTGCGGGTCGCGCAGCTGGTCCCGGGTGTAGTTCGTGTTCCGCCAGACGTGGAACGCGATGCCCGCGGCGTGGAGGTAGTTGAAGCCCTCGCGGACCTCGCGCGACAGCTGCGCCTGGGTCGGTCGCTGCTTCTTGTGGGTCGCCGGGCGGAGGTACTTGTGGGTCTGGACCATGAGGTAGACCGGCACGCCGGGGGTCGTCCGGTGGACCTTGCTGCGGACCTTCACGAACCACTTCGAGGCACCGGTCAGGTACTTCGAGTTCGACCCGTTCGTCGTCTCGACCGGATACCAGTCGACCATCACCACGTTGGCCATGCCACCGGTGTACTGGTTCTGGCTCGCCCCGAAGTGGGGGATGTCGCCGAACAGGGCCATCACCTTGTGATTGGGATCGGCCTTCCGGTAGGTCCGGTAGAGCGACCGGATCTCGGCGGCCGAGATGCGGTGCCAGCTCGGCTCCTTGACCGACAGGTAGCCCCAGGTGTTCGGCAGGTTCTTGACCTTCTTGACCCACTTGGTGACCTGGGCGGTGTTGATCCGGCCGGTCGTGTAGTTGACCGTGTCGGGGAAGGACCAGATCACCTGCATCCCGCAGGCCGCCGCGAGGTTCGCGTAGTTGACCGCGTTGAACGTGCCCTGGGCGTTCTTGATGACGTGGGTCGCACCCGAGCTGCAGACGCCGTTCTTGTTCGCCTGGAGGTCCCAGCTCGGCACCTCCTGGAGGATGATCGGGGCCGACGTGCTGTACGTGAAGACAGTCGCGGACGCCGGGGCGGCGGTCCCGAGGCTCCCGATCAGGAGCGCCGTCGCGATGGCGATGGGGATCAGACGGGCACGGGTCATGTCGTCACTCGCTATCAGGTCGCGGTTCGGGTCCGATATGGGCCCGGGATGATGAGTTCATCCTCGCCCCCGACCGTTCGGGTTCCTACGCCCTGATCGGGCCATCCGATCGCGGGCCGTGGTCCTGTGCAGCCGTGCACCGCTCCGCGCTTCAACGGCCCTGGAGCATGGCCGGAACCGTCCGGACCATGATCTTGAGGTCGAGCCAGAGCGACCACCGATCGATGTAGTCGAGGTCGAGCACGACCCACCGGTCGAACTCCTGCTCGCGCCGCGCCGCGACCTGCCACAGCCCGGTGATGCCCGGCTTCATCGACAGCCGACGACGGTGCCACACGTCGTAGCCGGCCACCTCGTCGGGCAGCGGCGGGCGAGGCCCGACGACGCTCATCTCGCCGCGCAGCACGTTGAAGAACTGCGGCAGCTCGTCGAGGCTCGCCCGGCGAAGGATGGAGCCGGTCCTCGTGAGCCGTGGATCGTCGGTCACCTTGAAGGCCGGCCCCTGGATCTCGTTCGACGCCTCGAGGTCGGCCAGCATGTCCTCCGCCTCGGGCACCATCGTCCGGAACTTCACGACCTGGAACCGGCGCCCGTGGAGGCCGATCCGGGTCTGGCGGAACAGGATCGGCGAGCCGTCGGTGAGCTTGATCCAGGCAGCGACAGCGATGAACACGGGGCTCAGCACGATCAGGGCCAGCAGCGAGATCGCGATGTCGAAGACCCGTTTGACGATCAGCCCGAGGGTCCGGTCCGGCCCGTAGACGAGCGACAGGACGGGCACGCCGTCGAGGTCCTCGACCCGACCGCCGGGCAGGGTCATCGCGACGTCGAGGAGCGGGATCCGGACGATCCTGCCCTCCTCCTCGCACAGCCGGGCGATGGGCTCGACGAGCCGGATGTCCTCGACCGAGAGGCAGATCGCGACCTCGTCGACGACCTGCTCGTGGAGGATCGTGGCGATCGCATTGGCCGGCCCCAGGATCGGGCGCCGGTCGGTGTCGGTCGGGGCGGGCCCGGCCGAGCCGGTCAGGTGGCCGATGACCCGCAACCCGAGCTCGCGATGGGCTTCGAGCCGATCGGCGAACGCCTCGGCCTGCGGTCCGGCCCCGACGACCAGCACGTAGCGGGTGTTCATCCCGTTCTGGCGGGCCCAGACGAAGGCAGACCGGGCGCCGATCCGGACGGCGGCCGCGACGAGGATCTGGCCGAGGAACAGCCCGAGCAGGAGCAGCCGGCTGACGTTCGGCAGCTTGAACAGGAACAGGACGGCGAACGTCGCGACCGCCAGCAGGAGGTCGGCCCGGACGAGGTCGATGAGCTCGGAGCGGACCGACCAGCGGACGCGGAGGCGATACAGCCCCAGCAGCCAGGTCGCTGTGACCCAGGCGACTCCGTAGGCGACGGCCAGGACCAGGCCGTTGCCACCGGCAGCCGTCCAGCCCGCCAGCCAGCCATCCGTGCCGAGGCGGAGCATCGAGACGACGATGAACAGGCCCGCGGCCGTCAAGCCGTCGGCGGCCATGAACAGGAGCCGGAGCGCCGTGACGTGGCGTCGGATCATCGCCTCTACGGTACCACCGAGCGCGAATCGGGAGTCCTCCGGCTGGACCAGCCCGATGGGGCCCGCACTTCGAGACTTCGGTACTGCGGTGCATTTCCGGTGCCTGTGCTAGGGTCGGGACATGGCTTCGGTTCGCGAAACGTGGGCGGCCATGACTGTCGGCAGCCGCCTCGGAGCGATCGCGCTCGGAGTCGCGACCGTCGCCGTCGTGGGTGGATTGGTCGGTGGCGGCGCGGTCGTCGCCAGCGGCGCATTGGCGACGCCGACGGCTTCCGCGGACACCGAGGCCGAGGTCGAGCCGACTCCGCTCCCGCCCGGCAGCAGCGTCTCCGCTCTGCCTCCGGAGCCGACGCCCAACCCGAGCGCCTCGGACCTGCCCACCCCGACCCCGACCCCCGCCGGGGCGGATCCGCTCCTCGGCACGGACGGCCGGCTGACCGTCCTGCTGCTCGGCTCGGACTACCGGCCGGCCCACCCCGGCAACCGGACGGACGCGATCATGGTCGTCTCGGTCGACCCGGCGAGCGGCAAGACGGCCGCCTTCAGCGTCCCGCGCGACACGAGCGGGTTCCCGCTCCCGAGCGGCGGCCGCTTCGGCAACAAGATCAACGCCCTCTACCAGTACTTCCTGTCGAACGGCCGGAGCGGCGGGGCGTCGATGGAGGCGGCCTTCTCGAAGGCGTTCGGGATCGAGATCGACGGGTACGCGTTCATCGGGTTCTCCGGGGTCAAGAACCTGGTCGACGCCGTCGGCGGGGTCGACGTCGTCCTCAGCAAGGCCTATTACGACCCGTACTACTTCGTGAACAACCACCACCAGGGCTGGGGCCTGCCGGCCGGCAAGAGCCATCTCAACGGCGCGCAGGCGCTGATCTTCGCCCGGTCGCGGAAGGGCGACAACGACTTCGGCCGGGCGCGCCGGCAGCAGATCCTCGTGGCGGCGGCGATGTCGAAGGTCCGCTCCCGCGGGCCGCTCATCCTGCCCCGGCTGCTCAAGATCGCCCGCGACACGGTCCGGACCGACCTGCCGCTCAACCGGGCCGGCGACCTGTTCCAGGTCATCTCGCGGGTGAACCTGAAGACGACGGACAAGGTGGTCTTCGGCCCGCGCAAGTACGCCGACGGGATCGGCGGAACGTCCTCGTTCGTGCTCAGGCTGGCCGACTGTCGAACCTGGATCGAGGGTCACTTCCCGCCCGAGCGACCGTTCGGCACCTGGCCGGTCGATGCGTCCGGTGCGCCCTCCCCGATCCCCTCGGTCAGTCCCGGACCGACGCCGACGCCGGTGCCCTGACCCCGGTCAGCGGGGCGCGGCGCTCGCCGGCGCGGCGCGCCAGATCGCGATCCGCGACGCGGCCCGGATGACGCCATTGGTCGGGCCGGCGACGAGCCGCCAGACGATGACGATCAGGACCAGGATCGCCAGCCCACCCGCGCCGAGCGCATGGGTCCGGGCCAGGAACAGGATGAGCAGCGCGCCGGCCACGATGTCGACCGCATTCGAGCGGCGGGCGGAGACGAGCGCCCCGAGTCGCTCGGCCAGGATCCCGAGGAGCACGAACAGGAGCAGCCCGGCCGGTCCGAAGTTCGCCCACGCTTCGCCGATCAGGCCGGGCGCCGCGTAGCCGGCGGTGTCCTGGGCGCCCTCGACGACCTCCGGGTAGATCCAGTAGCCGAGGTTCGGGATGTCCTCCCGGCCGACAACCGGTCCAAGGCGGCGGAGCCAGGTCAGGCCGAGGAAGTAGGGCTCCTCGGCCGGGATCACCCGCTGGAGCGCGGCGAGCGTCCGGGGCTGGACGAGGACGACCCGGTTGACCGTCCGGCCGGCGGCGAAGCCGAGCTCGTTGCCGGCGGCCTGGTCGTACGCCCGGAGGACCTGGATGGCGCCGAACGCGACGAGCGCCAGGGCCACGACCGCGAGCCCGAGCTTGAGCGGGATCCGCCGACCGGCCAGCAGCCACGAGATCAGGAGCACCGCGCCGAGCTCGGCCACGAGGTAGCGGCTCGCCAGCAGGATCGTGAACCCGCCGATCGCCACGATCCCCAGGATCGCCAGCCAGCGGCGCCGCCGGTCGACGGTCCGGACCGCTTCGAACAGGAGGATCCCGGCCAGGCCCGGCAGCGCCACCCGGACGAGCTGGATCGGGACCCCGGTGAGCTCGCTCCGGGCCCCGGTGATGTCGGTCGTCAGGAAGGGGATCCCGTGGTTGACGAGCGTCGGGGCGATCGCGGCGACGGCGAGCGCTGCGAGCAGCAGCGGGAACCCGCGTCGGGTCCCGGCGCGGATCGCCGACGCCCCGTCGAGCCGGTAGACCGGGGCGGCGTCGCCGCGCCGGGCGCCGAGCCAGTCGCTCAGCCAGACCCCGATCCCGAAGGCGACCACGGCTCCGGCGACATAGAGGGCCGGGCCGGCGGTCTCCTCGTGGACGGCCAGGACGCCGGCCCCGATGCCGAAGAACAGGCCGGTCAGGACGAGCCAGACCGGAGCCGGGTGGGCGATGCCCATCCCGCGCCGGGAGACCGCGGGCCAGACGAGGATCAACGCGGCGACGAACGCGCCGACGAGGGCACCGGCCACGAGGACGCCGGGGGCGGTCACGGCGCGCCATCCGATCCCGACGCGTCGAGCGCCCGGGACGCCTGGCGCATGGCATCCGCGGGACCGCCGGACGGGAGGGTCGCCGACAGGTAGCCGTACGACAGCGAGCCGAGGAGAGCGAGGGGAGCCGTCGTCGTCAGGCGGTAGCCGAGCACGATCGCGGCCGCGACCGGCGGCGCGATCCCGAGCGTGCTCAGCAGCGTGGCCAGGACGAGATCGGTGGCGCCGAGGCCGAACGGCAGGAACGACAGCACGCCGACCGTGATCGACAGGCCGAGCGCGCCCCAGGCCACGAGCGGGTCGAGCGAGACGCCGGCGGCGGTCGCGACCAGGCAGAGCTGTGCGGTGTAGATCACGAGGATCAGCGCCGTGCTCGCGGCGAACACGGCGAGGCGGATCGGATGCGTGAGCACCTCGCCGATCGTCGTGTCGATCCGGCCGAGGTTGGCGGTCGTCCGGACCCAGCGCTCGCGGCCGATCGCCCGGCCGAGCGGCAACGCCGTGACGATCACCGACGGCCGGATCCCGAGCGCATAGACGATCGCCGGCAGGAGCGCCAGGACGATGAACCCGACCAGGGCGACGGCGGCCGGCAGCCCCGCCAGGTGGGCCGCCCAGGCGATCGCCGCGCTGCCGGCCAGGTAGCCGATCGCGACGATCCGTTCGATCAGGACGACCGCCGCACCGGTCGAGTAGTCGACCCCGTGGCGTTCGCGCAGGAGGTAGAGCCGGAGGAGCTCGCCGACCGAGCCGGGGGTGAGGCCGTTGATCGTGTTCGCGAGCGCGGTCATCGGGATCAGTGGCCGGACCGGGACCGGGCGCCCGGCGGCGCCGAGAAGGTCGGACGAGCGGACCGCCCACAGGACGAGGACGACGCCGTTCAGCGCGATCGCCACGATCAGCGGCGACGCGTCGAGGGTGGAGATCAGGCTGCCGGCCTCCCACGGCCGGGTCCGCCAGGCGACCAGGGCGAGCAGCGCGATCGTGATCGGGATCCAGACGATCGGGCGGCGCAGCCAGCGGGTCATCGGAGCGACCTGCGGATCACGAGGCCGGCTCGAGCACGACGGCATCCGGGGTGACCGTGACGATCCGCCAGCCGGGCACGGGCGTCGCGCCGACCTCGAGCGGGCCGGCCGGGACGAACCCACGGACCGACTGGACCGTGACCGGGTCACTGGCCTCGATCCGGATCGTGTCGCCGCTGACCGTCGTGACCGGCACCTGGAGGACCTGCCAGGTGGCGGCTCCGGGCTGGGGGACGACGACCTCGGCCGACGAGCGCTCCGTGCCCTGTGGGTCGGTCACCCGGACGATCAGGTGGCGCCCACCGGGCAGGGTCCCCGTCGCATCGGCCAGCACCCGGATCTCGAGGCCGGCCGCACCGCTCGAGAGCACCGGCAGCGCCAGTGACGAACCAGTCTGCATCGCGAGCCCGTCCCAGCCATTTCCGTCAGCGATCGTTGTCCGGCCGGTCACGGCCCCGGGACGTGCCGCCGCCTCGGCCGCCGACGCATCCACCAGCCCGAGCCGGTCGTCGCGCCGGGCGAGCACGATCCGCCGTGCGCCGTACGCGCCGGCGACCGCCGCGAGACTCGCCGGGTCGCCATCGAAGGCCCGGAGGACGTCCGACCGGCGCTCGTCCTGGCTCCGCCCGCTGAAGATCGCCGGGTCGAAGGCGAGCTTGGCGTAGCCGGCCGGCAGCAGCCCGACCACGTGATGGCCCGTCTGGTACCAGGCCAGCGACGACCAGTCCTCGTAGGTCAGGAGCGTCTCGCGCGGACCGGAGCCGGGCAGGAGGGCACGGAAGTCCGGCACCCGGTCACGCTGCAGGTCGAGGTGGGCGTAGGTCGGCTGGGTCCAGGTGTCGGCCAGGAGGAGCGACGTCGCGAGCGTCGTCGGGACGCAGACGAGCAGCGTGGCGACCGCGACGAGGCCGACGGTCACCGCCCGCGGGCTCGGCCGCGCATGGCGCACCCGTCCGACCGCGTCCTCGACGATCGTCACCAGCCCGATCGCCGCGAGCATCGTCATCGGCTGACCCGCGAGCAGCCACAGCCGCTGCGGCCGCAGGGCGTCCTCGAGCGGCCAGTCGGGCTGGTACAGGACGCCGAGCGCGAACGCGAGCCCGAACCAGACGACGAGCCCGAGCGGCGCCTCGACGAGCACGGGACGCCAGGGACCGGGGATCCGACCGCCGGGCAGCGGCCCGCCGCTCCGCCGCAGGAACAGGAGCGCCACGCCCGAACCGACGATCCCGAGCGGCAGGAGCAGCCCGAACTGGCGCGGGTAGCTCCATGCTCCGAACCGGGCGGCCACGAGCGTGTCCGCCGACTCGAGCGCCACGCCGCCGTTGCGCCGGATGTCCTCGAGCTGGCCGAGGAACCACGGCGCGAACAGCGCGACCGCCAACCCCCCGGTCAGGACCAGCACCCCGAGCGCCTGCCAGCGCCGCCCGGGCGTCCGGACCGCCACGACGACCGCGACCACGACGAGGGCAACCGGCACCGGCAGCAGGAGCTGGACCTGGACGAGGCTGCAGACGCCGAACAGGCCGCCGGCCACGACCGCCCAGCCGACCGCCCGGCGCCAGCCCCTCGCGACGAGCGCCTTGAAGAACGCGAGCAGGGCGAACGGCAGCAGGGCGAAGACCACGTCGCGCGGGTAGAGCGGGTACGTCTCGTGGCCGGCCATGAACAGGCTGTTGACCCACAGCCGGCCGGCGCTCAGGTCGTAGGCGCCGCCGAAGACCGTCAGGGTGGCGGCCAGCACGGCGACCCATGCCCGCCCGGTCAGCCAGCGAACGAGCAGGAACGTGCCGATCGGCAGGACCGGCAGCCAGATCAGGGTCAGGAGCTGGTCGGCGTGGTTGAATGCCATGCCCAGGACGGCCATGAACCCGGCCGCCATCGCGTGGAACCCGGGCGGGTAGTAGGCCGGGAGTCCCTGGTACGCCCCACCCGGTGGCAGGTCCCCACGCAGGATCGCGTTGGCCAGCGCCGAGTGGTAGAGCAGGTCGCCGCCCTGCCAGTCCGGGCCGAACACCCGCCAGCCCCCGACGATCTCCGTGGCGACGATCAGCAGCCCCAGGGCGACCAGCGGTGCGGAAAGCCCGGACAGCACCTGCCGTACACTCCGGGACGACCCTGCTCCCGACCGAGCCGGCCGATCCGCGGCTGTCACCTGCCCGTGTCGAGGTTCGCGCGTCCGTTCATGGATCCCGTCGCCCTCTCCGCCGCCGCGCTCCAGGCGTTCGTCGCGCTGGCCGTCATCTTCGTCGTTCCAGGGCTCGCCCTCGGTCCGATCCTCGCGCCCGGCGCCTCGACCCCGCTGGGGTGGATCGGGCGGGCCGTCGGCGCCAGTCTACTGACGACATCGATCTGCTGCACCGTGCTCGCCTGGTTCGGCATCCTGTCGGCCGGGTCGACCGTCGCGGTGCTGGTCGTCGTCAGCGTGCTCGGGCTCCTGCTCCGGCGACGCTCGATCCGCCGTCCCCGGCTGCCGACGCTCCGTGCCGTCCGCTGGTGGCTCGGGGCCGTGGCCGGGGTCCTTCTCGCCGCGGTGCTCGTGGTGATTCCCTCGCGCTCGTCGGTCGGCGACTCGCTCCTGCCGTTCACCTCGACGGTCTGGTACTACGCGAACCTGGCCAAGGTCGTCGCGATCGGCGGCAGCTTCCCGGCGACCCTCCCGGAATGGGGCACCGAGCGACCGTTCCAGACCGACTACCTGCCGGTCACGGCCCACACGGCGGCCACGCTCCAGCTCCTGCCCGGGGACCTGCTCGGCCAGCTCGAGGTCTACCGCCTCGCGCTGCTCGTCGTCGGGCTGATCCTCGCGACGCTCCTGTTCCGGCGCTGGGTCAGCAGCTGGCTCGCCCTGCTCGGCGCGATCCTGCTGTTCGCGACCGTCCGGCTCGAGTTCAAGTACCTCGCCTACAAGCCCGAGACGTTCGCGCTCGACCTCGCCCTGTTCGGGCTGTGGCTCGTCGACCGGGCGATCGTCGAGCGGACGCGCCGGCTCGCGATCACGGCGGCCGCAACCGGGGCGCTCGTCTACCTCGCCCACGCCGAGGTGTTCCTCGTCTACCTGGCGGCCGTCGCCGGGATCGTCGTGGCGCGCTCGTTCGTCGTGGCGAGGACCCGGTGGCGCTGGCTCGGGATCGGGATCGCCCGCGGGTTCTGGCGACGGATCGGGCTCGCGTTCGGGATCGTGGCCCTGGCGGTGGTCGGCGGGACGCTGGCCAACGGAGCCCTGACCGGCTCGTTCCGGATCGTCGGCTACGTGACGGCCGATCGAGCCGAGACCGACGGGGTGACCGGGGCGGCCGGGTTCATCCCCGAGGAAGTCCCGCCCGGCTGGAGCTTCACCGGCGACCCGACCTGGGACTTCTACGTGGCGGCCGTCGCTCCGGCCGAGGTCGGCCAGCCGGCACCGCACCGCTTCCTCGACCCGCGGATGCTGCCCCGCTCGATCCTCGTCGTGTGGGCCGGGCTGGACGCCCGCGAACGCGCCGCGCTCGTCGTCCTCCTCGGCCTGCTCGCGCTGCCGATCGTTGCGTGGCCGTTCATCGACTCGCGCCGTCGCCGGGCGGTCCTCACCTGGACCGTCTTCGGCATCGCGATCTTCGCCGGCTCGTACCTCCTGTTCGCGCTCAGCCACACGTACGTGCCGCAGCGGACCGGGCCGCGCCGGATCATGCCCTACGAGCTGTTCCTGGCCGTCGGGGCGGGTGTCTTCCTGCTCTGGGGCTTCGACCGGCTGGCCGCCCCCGGCTGGCGGGCCCTGCTGCCCCACCGCGGCGCGATGCTCGCGGCGGGGACGGCGCTCGCGATCCTGTGCACCGGGATGGTCTCGGCCGGGCCGGTGACGGCGCTCGACGACCCGGACCCCGGGCTGACTCCGGCGGGCTACGAGGCCTACCGCTGGATCGACGAGAACACCGCACCGGACGCGAGGATCCTGACGAACGCCTACACCGACGGCGCCCTGACCGCGCTGTCCCACCGGGTCGGCATCGTCGACGGGCGGGCGGTCTACCTCGAGAACCCGGCGTTCCTCCACGAGTCGACGGCCCTCGCGCTCGGCGCCCGGGTCGTGTTCAAGGACCCCAACGGGACCGGCGCCCGATCGTTCCTCGATCGCGAGAAGGTCGACTACCTGCTCGTCGTCGGGCCGACCGGGAGCGGCAACGACATCGGCGGCTACCTGCCGTTCGAGACGGATTCGGTCGCGCTGACCGCGAGCCCCCGATACACTCTGGTTCGGACGTTCGGCGACGGCCGGCTGTCCCTCTATCGCGTCGCACCGGGCGGCTAGCCCGGTCGGAGCTCGCTCTCGGAGGCGTCCCGCTGTCCCACCGCACGCCACCCGCTCGGAGCCGGCCGTGACCGTGGCCGGCGCGAGTGAGGCGCGGCCCGGCCCGATCGACCTCTACCGGGCGATCTGGGCCGCGCTGACGGCCTGGGCGGCGCAGCGCTGGGTCCGGCCCGCGGTCGAGGTCGGGTTCATCGCCGCCTGGCTGATCCTCCGGATCGCCGGCAACCAGCCGACGCTCGACCAGGCCTGGACCGTCGCGGCGTTCGGCCTGACGCTGCTGTCGCCCGTGTCCGGGCTGGTCGTCCTCGTTGCGGTCGCGCCGTGGGACGAACCGCTGACCCTCGGGCCCGCCCTCGGGCTTCGCAACCTCCTGCCGCTGGCGCTGGCCGCGTCGGTCGGCATCCGGGTCCTGTTCCGGCCGCGCTCGATGCCGTGGTCGCTCCCGACGCTGCTCGCGCTCGGCCTGCTGGCGATCACGCTCCTGCTCGGCGTCGGGTCGATGTACTACTGGAACGGGCGGGCAGTCGGCTGGGTCAGCGCCACCTCCTGGCTCTCCGGGTTCGGGGCGGCGATGATCGTGATCCTGGTCGCGATCTGGCTCGGGGCGAGAGGGGAGCGTCGGCCGCTCTGGGCGGCGGTGATCTCCGCGACCGTGGCCGGGCTTCTCAGCCTTGCCGCGTACCTCCTGCCGCACCAGTTCAACGAGCTGGTCATCCAGGCGCTCCTGTCCGACAAGGACTTCGGGGCCCGCCTCGCGGGTGCCATCCCGTCGCCGAACGCGATGGTCTCGTTGCTTGTCGCCCCGACGGCGATCTTCGCGGCGGCGCTCGTCCTGGCGCGTGACCGGCGGTTGCGGCTGGCATCGGCGGTCCTGCTCGTGCCGATGCTGGCGGCGCTCTATCTGACGTACTCGCGGTCCGCGATCCTGGCGGTCTTCGCCATCGCGGTCATCGTCCTCTGGCGCTGGCGACGCCGGGTGGGAGTGGTTCTTGCTGATCGTCGGAGTCGTGGCCGGCGTGGCGATCACGCCCTTCTACCTCCAGGCCCGCGGGAACCTGCTCGGCGGCAGCGCGGTGCTCGAGCCGGGCAAGGTCCTGATCGCGAGCGACGAGCAACGGATCACGGCGTGGGGCGCGGCCGGCCGGATGTGGCTCGACCAGCCGCTCCTCGGTCACGGCTTCCGGAGCTACAAGATCCTCGCCCCTGCCTACGGTGACCAGGTCCTCGGTTCACCGCACAACGAGTGGATCCGGCTGTTTGCCGAGGAGGGGGTGGTTGCCGGTCTCCTCGGCATCGCATTCGTCCTGACTGTGGCCTGGCGCCTGGCGCGCATCCCTGGTTGGCTGGCTGCCGGTGCGCTCGGGGCGTTCGTCGGCTGGGCGATCACCGCAACGTTCAACAACCCGTTCCTGTTCCTCCAGGTGAACGCGATCGCGTTCACCGTCGCCGGGATCACGTTGGGGTTGGGTCGGGGCCCGACACCGGTCGCCGAAGCAGCTGCCGAGGAGCAGGCGGCACCCTCGGATGCTCCGGTGGCTGCAGACGAGTCCGGTCCCGCGGCAGCCTCGGCAGCACCCGCGGATGAGGAGGCTGCCTCCGAGGCGCCGCCGGCGGTTGAGCCTGCGCCCGTGGCCGAGGTCGCGCCTCCCGTCGGGGATGCCGCTCCCTCGCCCGAACCGGCTCCGGCCGAGCCTCCGCCTCTCCCCGAATCGGAACCGGTTGATCCGGCGGAGCCCACCTGATGCCGAGCCTCCTTCGGATCGTCGGCGCGCTGCTCGGGCTCCTCCTCGTCTGGCTGGCGGTTCGGCGCCTGAGGCGTGCGGGGAGCGGCAGCCGGGTCCCGGCGACCGGACTGCTCGTCGTCGGGCTCGGGCTGATCGCGATCGCCGCCGTGCCCGATCTCGTCCGACCGATCCAGGACATCCTCGGGCTGTCGGGCGAGCCGCTCGGCCGGCTGGTCACGGTCCTCGTCGTCAGCGTCACGATCGCCTACCTGCTCGTCTTCTACGCCCTGGCCCGCGCCGATCGTGCGAACCAGCGGGTGAGCCGGCTCGTCCGCGCCCTGTCGATCGCCCAGGTCGAGACGTCCCGGCTCGGTGGCGGGCGGCTCGGCGGGGTGCTCGTGTGCATCCCGGCGTTCGAGGAGGCCGACAACCTGCCGGGCGTCCTGGCCGAGATCCCGGCCGAGGTCGCCGGACTGCCGACCCACGTGCTCGTGATCGACGACGGCTCGCGCGACGCGACCGTCGAGGTGGCTCGAGCCCACGGCGCCGACGTCGTGAGCCACCCGGTCAACAGCGGCCAGGGCGCAGCCCTCCAGACGGGCTACCTGGTCGCCGAGCGGCTCGGCGTCGACGTCGTCGTGACCCTCGATGCCGACGGCCAGCACGACCCGGCGGAGATGGAACGGCTCGTCGAGCCGATCGTGGCCGGAACGGCCGACTTCGTCGTCGGCTCGCGCCGGATGGGCGACTACGAGAAGGAGTCGGTGGCGCGCGACGCCGGGATCAGCCTCTACACCCGGCTCATCAACCTCCTCGGCGGGACCGAGGTCAGCGACATCGCCAACGGCTACCGGGCGATCCGCGCCTCGCGGCTGTCCGAGATCGTCTTCACCGAGGACCAGTTCCACAACCCGGAGCTGCTGCTCGGAGCCGCACGCGCCGGCCTGCGAGTGGTCGACGTCCCGGTCACGATCCGCAAGCGGGCGTCGGGCGAGTCGAAGAAGGGCACGAACCTGCGCTACGGGTTGGGCTTCCTCCGGGTCATCTTCAAGACGTGGCTGCGCTAGCCTGCCGGATCGTCCGAAGCCACCGACTCGGTCCGGTCGGTCACAATCAAGTGCAACGAACAAATCGGACGCCTGAGCTTGAGCGCGAAACACCATTGGAGAACTGATGAAGCTCGAGGGGAGCGTCATCCGATCGCGCAATCACCTCGACATCGGGATGGTGGCGCTCCTGTCGGCCCTGGTCGTGCTTCCGCTGTACCCCAAGGTTGGTTTGATCGCGGTCAGCGGGACATATATCCCTGTCCGCCTCGACGACTTCGTGACGATAGCGGTAATCGGCGCCTGGTTCGTGACCCTGTATCGCGATCGTCGCTTGCCGCGAGTACCCCCGATCGCATCGGCAGTGCTGGTTTGGCTTGGTTTCGGTCTGATCGCGCTAGCGATCGGAGCTGGCCTCCTGGGGACCGTTGGCTGGGGAACTGGGGCATTGTTCTGGGCCAAGCCGATTGAGTACCTCGCGCTCGGCTGGGTGGCCTACGACCTGGTAGATCGGCCCGAGCGCCTGCGCCTGATGCTGTGCGTGATCTTCGCGACGGCTTCGATCGTGGTTACGTACGCGCTGCTGGAGCGCCTGGGGTGGGTGCCTCATGCGCCGAACTACGCAAACGACGTGACTGTCCGCCGGGTCCTTGGATCGACCATGGGGGACTCGCATCAGTTGGCCACCTATCTTGGCGTGACGCTCTTGTTGGCTGTGGCCTTGTGGCATGAGGCCCCACCCAGGGTTAGGGCCGTGAGCCTGATGGGCTTTGGCGTAGCTGCCTACGTCCTAGTCCACGCAGCAGGAAGATCCGAATTCCTGAGCCTGGCGATGTGCACGCTGCCCTTGACACTTTGGCGACCTGCTCGACTGCCGGCAATCGTGCTGCTGTCGTTCCTCGCAGTGGCCTTCCTCTTCCCGCAGGTCATCGACACTGCGCTCGACCAGACCGTCGCCCGCCGCATCCAGCCTGTCGAGGTCGCGCCTTCGAGCCAGCCCGGGCAGCCCTCGGCGTCGCCGCCGCCTCTCAACGTTGGGGAGCGATTCCAGGATCTCGAAGACGACCGAAGCCTTGAGATCCGCCTGCAGGAGCGATGGCCCATGTTCGTCAAGATCGCAATGCGCGATCCAATTTTCGGAGCTGGGCCGTCCGCAGCCACCGAAGCTGCAGACGGCTACTACGTCCGTTCGTTCACAGAGGTTGGCGTAATTGGAACGATCGCTTTTGGAGTGCTGATTCTGACCGTCGTTCTTGGGCTCTGGCGGGTCATCCAATCGGTTGCTGGTGACGCTCGGGCGGCGGCGATTGGGCTCATAAGCGCGACGGCCTTTGTCGCTCTGGTCGGCGTGTTGATCGATACCTGGGTCGCGTCGCGGGTAATGCAGCTCTATTGGCCGGCAGTCGGCGCGACGATCGCCGCGCTCACCTGGACCCGGTTGCCATTCTCGGTGGGTGCGCCGGAGTCGCGTCTGCCCGGATCTGCCAAGGTAACTGCGGCGGACTGATGCTGCCGTGAGGGTTCGATCCGCGCTCCGAAACAGGATTCGGCCGGCTGGCCGCTTTTCGGCGCGGGTCCAGCTCGCTAGGCCCGGAGCGTTGTCGGTCGGAGTGCGGACATACGCCGCCCGCTCAACGCTGATTAGGACGTGGGCGCCAAGCGAGCGGATCGAGATCGGCTCGTGGTGCTCCATTGCTGGAGAGGTCCGGATCATCCATCCGGGGGATTCCGAGGTCTTTACAGACCGGGCAGGCCGAACCGTCCATGCCCGTCTCAGAGGAAACCACCGAATGGAAACCGCGACCACGTATCCGATTGGAATCGTCCTCAGCCGGCTCCAATTCGACATCCTGCCGCCGGACGGATCGTTGCAGTCGCGACCGTTGGTGATCGGGAGCGACGTCTGGATCGGATATCGGGCGACGATCATCGGTCCTGTCAGCGTCGGCCACGGTGCGGTGATCGGGGCAGGGGCGGTGGTGGCCAGCGACGTCCCTCCCTACACAATCGTCGCGGGCAACCCCGCCCGCGTTCTGCGAATGCGATTTCAGCCAGACCTGGTCGAGCGCCTGCTGAGGATCGCGTGGTGGAATTGGTCGGAGGACAAGGTCGTCGCGAACGGAGAGTGGTTCCTTCGGCCAGCGACCGAATTCGTCGACCGGTTCGACCCTCCGCCTGAGGGGCCATGATCGGCGCAATGCGCGCCGCCCTCCTGCTTGGGGGCAGCTCGATTGTCGCGATCGCAATGACGCTTGTGACCGCCAAAGGCCTGGCGGTGCTCGTCGGGCCTCGTGGTGTCGGTGAGTTCGCGCTCCTCCAAAGTGTTGTCGACTTATCAGTCCTGATCGCCGGACTGGGCATTAGCGTGAGTTTGGTGAGGCTGCTGGCTGACGCCATCGATCGGGACGACGCAGACTGGGCGACGGCGATCCGCGTGGCGACTCGCATCCTCGTTTGGTCGCTTGGTGGCCTGGCGGCCCTCGTCCTTCTCGTCTTTCGCGAGCCGATCGCGCAGGCGATCTTCGGCACGGCTGGAGTCAGTGGCGCTGTCGTCGCCGGTGCTGCCGCGGTTCCATTGACGCTGTCCGCAACAGCGAACATCGGGACGCTGAGCGCGTATCGCGAGGTCGGAGCGATCGCCACGATCCGGACGTTCGCGGTCGTCACCACAGCCGTCGCGACGCTTCTCGCCGTCGCGCTGATCGGGGACGCCGGGGTAGCTGTCGGGATCCTGCTGTCTTCCGTTGGACTGTGGGTCGGTGCATCAGTCTTCCTCCGCTGGCGAACAACCATGAACCGATGGCCGGCGCGTTCAGTGATCGCGTTAGCGGCGAAGGATCTGGTGAGATTCGGCGCGCCGTACGCCGCGAGCTCGTTCGTTGGCACCGGAATTCAGCTCGCCATCCCGATCCTGGTTGCGATCGTGATCAGCACCGAAGCTGCGGGTTTCTACCGGGCGGCGACGCAGATCTCGGCCGGTTACCTTGCGTTCATCGCAGCCGCGATGCTCCAGGACTACTACCCTCGTCTGTCCAGCGAGCAGGACAGGCCAGACGTCTTGGTTGCCCTGATCGACCAGCAACTCAAACTCGTCATGATCTTGACCATCCCGTTGATCCTGATCGGAATTGCGTTGTCAGGCGTGATCGTTCCGTTGCTCTACTCGCAGGCATTTCAACCTGCCGTCTCAATCCTGGGTTGGCAGCTGGTTGGGACCTTGATCCGATTGCCGAGTTGGACGCTGTCATTCGCGATCCTTGCCCGCGGCCGTAGCCGGGTCTACTTCGCCACCGAACTTGTCGCCGGCGGCGTCCTCCTGATTGGAAGCCTCCTCGGAATGGATCGGCTCGGCTTGCCTGGTCTGGGCGTTGCGGTGCTCCTCACCTATCTCGTCTACTACCCGATCGTATGGATCGCCGTGCGACGGGACCTTCCCTTACGAGTCACGACTGCGCAGCGGGCGCTGTTTGCCACAACCGCCTCTTCAATCGTCGTCCAGATGCTGCCTGCGGTGGGTCTTGCGGCGTGGCGTGAGCCTCTCGCCCTGACCTTGGCGGCGATCTGGGTGGGCATAGCAGTGATTGCCGCGTCTAAGATCTTCCGACACAGGCACGAGAGTGCCGACGAGTCGTCGCGAGGTGCGGCATTCCGCCGGGACCGTCGACCGGACTCGCCCGCTGACGCCCGCGAACCCACTCAATTGCGATGACCGGTCTCGATCACCCAGAGGGTCTCGACGTTCGTATCGTCTCGAACCGAGCGAGATTCGACGAATTACTCGACCGGGCCGACCAACAGCTCGGGCGTGGATCCCTCGAGGACGGAGCGGCTCTTGCTCAACTGGCCGCGGCTCTGGCCTGGCACAGCCCGACCGGCCTGTTTGCGAGCCCGAGGTTGGAATCCTCCCTGCTCGCAATCGCCAGACTTGGAATCCTCGGCGACTCATCTTCCCGCAGGACGCCGCGAGGCGCGGTCGTCCAGTCCGTCCTCCACGTGCTCACAACCGCCTATGCCATCGGAGGCCACACGCGCTTGGTGCGGCGGTGGATCGAGAACGATCAGGGCCGTGTCCATTCAATCGCCGTGACGCGACAGGGGCAACAACCCTTGCCGTTGCTGTTGTTGGAGGGAGTCAAACTGAGCGGAGGTGAGATCCACCGAATCGACCGCAGCTCCCAACGGCTCCTCGGGCGAGCTGCAGCACTTCAAGCAATGGCTGCGCAGGCCGACTTGGTTGTCCTGCACACCCATCCATTCGACGTCGTGCCCTCCCTGGCGCTCGCCGCGCTCGATGAGTCGGGACGCCGTCCGCCGACGATCTTGCTGAACCATGCGGACCACCTGTTTTGGATTGGTCTGGCAGCAAGCGATCTCGTCGTGCATCTGCGCGGGTCTGGCGAACGCCTTTCGGTCGCACGACGTTCGCTGTCTCCGGGTCGTTCAGCAATCCTGCCCGTGCCTCTAAGCGCCCCGGCCGAGGTCGAGCGCGAGCAGGCTCGACGGTCGCTCGGCTATTCGGAGACCGAGGTAGTTGCGGTCTCGATCGCAAGCGGATACAAGTTCGGAGCAGCTGATGGCACTGGCCTCCAGCCGATCCTTGAAGCGGCCGTCAAACGGTCGCCAAGCCTTCGGATCCTCGCCGTCGGGCCAGGGGAACGTTCGGCATGGAAGAATGCCGAAACACGCACGAATGGTCGGATCAGGGCAACGGGCGCCCAGCCCGATATCGCAGCGATCTACGCATCTGCCGACATCTACCTCGACTCGTATCCCTTCTCGTCCTTGACATCGATGCTGGAGGCTGGTCAGCAACGGATTCCGCTCGTCACCTACAACGATCTGCCCTCAGAAGCCGAGGTCCTTGGGTTCGACGACCCAGCCACCGACGGGATCGTGGATCGACCCGGAACGCCTGCGGACTATCTCGAGACGCTCGAGGCGTACGTCGGCGATCCTAACCGGCGCAGCGCAGGCGGACGGCAGATCGAAGCGGCGCTCGCAGCTCAGCACCTCGGTCCCGGGTGGCGTCAATCCCTCGAGCAGGTTTATGCGCAGGTGATGTACGTACATGAGTCACCGAGAGATCGAGGAGATCTCGCTTCAGTCGATCCCAGAACGACTGGCCCGCAAGACCTGGATCGGCTGCTCGTCATGCTCCTCGATGCCCAGCAGGCTGACGCCCCACGGGGAGTGCGAGGCCATCTACGGCTGGCGCCTCTGAGCATAAGGCTGGAGGAGTGGCGGCGGTCGCGCGCGACCGATCGACCGCTTTCGATCTTGGTGTTGCTCCCAGAACGAGCGCTCGTGCTCGGGCGCCGAGCCAGTATGCTCAAAGGAAGCCTGCGGCGCATGGTTCGACTCGGCGGTCATCGCTCAACGACGGATCGAGGTCACCCAGAGGGGGTCGCGTGAGATACCCGCTCGCCGTCGTCGAGACCACCGACATCGGGCACAACGTGCGGATCGACGAGTTCGTTGTTGTCCGAAGTGACGTGTCGATCGGCGACGACGTCATCCTCCATCCTAATGTGGTGATCGAAAGCGGCGTCACGATTGGCGATGGTGTCGAGGTGTTTCCTGGCTCGTACCTTGGCAAGCGACCTGTAGGTGCGGGCAATCTGGCGCGCGAGCCGTCCTTCAACGGCCGCGTGAAGATCGGGCCCAACTGTGTGATTCGGTCCGTCGGCCACGATCTACGCCGACGTGGAGATTGGCGACCACGTTCTCATCGGCGACGGTGCCTCGATCAGAGAGCAGTGCCGGATCGGCCCTTACTGCGTCATCGGTCGCCACGTCACGCTCAACTATGAGATCGTCGTGGGTCGGAGCACAAAGATCATGGATCACACGTGGCTGGCTGGCTCGATGCGGGTCGGGGCGAATGTGTTCATTTCGGGCGGTGTTCTAACGGCAAATGACAACGACATGGGTCGTCGTGGCTACAGCGGGGCGACGATCCGTGGCCCCGAAATCGAGGATGAGGCGGTCGTTGGGGCGGGCGCCGTCTTACTGCCGGGGATCGTTGTCGGTCGAGGGGCTACAGTCGGAGCGGGGGCCGTACGTCACCAGAGACGTTCGGAGAGGCTCGACCGTCGTGGGGATACCCGCGCGCGAACGCCCGTCCTCATCTCGGTCCGCGACGGACGGCCCGCCTGGGACGGAGGAAGCGTGACCGTAAGCGTCGACGACGTCCGTGTGCTGGAGTTCCGCAAGATCGCGAATCCGAAGGGGAATCTGACCGCGATCGAGGGCGGTCAGGACGTTCCGTTCGAGATCATGAGGGTCTTCTATCTCTACGACGTGCCGGGTGGCGAGGCACGCGGCGGCCACGCACACCGCGCCCTCGAGCAGGTGATCATTGCCGCGTCCGGGAGCTTCGACATCGTCGTCGAGGACGGCTTGACCGAGCGACGATTTTTTCTCAATCGTTCCTACTTCGGACTTACGTGCCGGCGATGATCTGGGCCCATCTTGAGAACTTCTCGTCAGGGTCGGTCGGCGTTGTGCTCGCCTCGGCTCACTACGACGAAGCCGATTACTATCGAGACCACGACTACTACGTGCAGGTCGTGCGAGGGATGCAGTGACGGTCCCGTTCCTCGACGTCGGGGGGGCGACTCGAGAGCTTCGCGAGGAGCTCGACGCTGCAATCGATCGGGTCGTGGGAAGTGGCTGGCATCTGCTTGGGCGCGAGGGCGACGCGTTCGAGGCCGCCTTCGCGGCATATGTCGGCGCAGACCACTGTGTCGCCGTCGGTTGCGGCCTCGACGCCTTGACCCTGTCGCTGCGGGCGATGGGGGTTGGGTCCGCCGATGAGGTCATCGTTCCGACAAATACGTACATCGCAACGTGGCTCGCCGTGACCCAAGTCGGCGCGACATTGGTGCCCGTCGAGCCCGACGCTGGCACGTACAACATCGATCCGGCGCGGATCGCGGCTGCCGTGACCCCTCGGACGAGGGTGATCCTGCCGGTCCACTTGTACGGACAACCAGCCGACATGGTGGCGATCAACGGGGTCGCGGAGCGCCATGGCGTCATGGTGCTCGAGGACGCGGCCCAGGCACACGGCGCGGCCCTAGACGGGCGCCGCGCAGGAACACTCGGGGCCGCTGCCGCGTGGAGCTTCTATCCGGGTAAGAACCTCGGCGCTCTGGGTGACGGCGGAGCCGTGACCACCAACGATCCGGCAATTGCCGCGGAAGTCCGGCGACTCCGGAACTACGGATCCCGGGTCAAGTAGTCAACGAAGTCCGAGGTGTCAACAGCAGGCTGGACGAGCTTCAGGCAGCGGTCTTGGTCGTAAAGCTGTCCAGGCTCGACGAATGGAATCGGCGCCGAACAGTGATCGCCGAGCGCTATCTAGCGGAGCTCACGATTCGATCGTCTTGCCCACAATCATCGCGACCGCAACGCCAGCCTGGCACCTCTTCGTCATTCGCCACGAGCGACGAGACGAGATCCGTGGCGCCCTCGCGGAACAGGGCATTGGCACGTTGATCCATTATGCGGTCCCTCCGCACCTTCAGCCAGCCTACGCGGATCTCGGATTCGGCCCGGGAACGTTTGATCTCAGAGGCGATCCACCGCGAGGTCCTCAGCCTTCCGATCGGCCCGCGCATGTCCGGGTCGCAGGTGTCCGCGTGGTCGCTGAGCGCGGTCAACGCCGCAGTCACGTGAGGCGCCCTTTCCTCGGGGACTGATTCTGTCCGGCTGCCGTCCTTAGTGCCTGATCGCGTCGTCGCCGAGCAGCTCCGCGCGTTCGCGTATTGAGATCGCCACGAGGATCGTCGCGTTGACCCACCGCGGCTCCGAGGCGGCGTAGTGTGTCCGGTGGACCGTTCGGCCCATCGCATCGTGGAAGTAGCGGATGGTGTGCTGACGGAAAATCGGCGGAGGACTTGCTCGCTTGCGATGCTGGACGGCCGTAATGGACGTCTACATGATGCGCCAGCCGGCGGCCTTGATCCGGAAGCCGGATCAAGATCCTCGCCGTACATGAGTACGACTCGTCGAGCAGGCCGAACCGCATTGACGACCTCACGCCTGACCATCATCGAGATGCGCCGCAGGGCGATCGATCTCAGCCTCCTGATGTTCGTCGAGGAGGTCAGGTTGTATTGACCAGAGCGGCCGCTGCGGGGAAGCACGCGCGACAACAGCGTGCATCCGATGCAGGGATCGGAGCGGCGTCGGAAGAGTCGACGACAGGCGAGATCGAGCGACCCGTCTTCCAGCTCGAACCACCGGCACGTGGAGACGGCCCACCTGCGGCCGCGATTCATGTAAGCGACCATCGTCTCGAGGGAGTCAGGCGCGACGACTGTGTCTGGGTTCAGCAGGAGAACGTACCGTCCGGTGGCGCGTCGCAACCCTTGATTTCGACGCTCGAGCGGAGCCCACGTTGCTTCTGTTGATCATTCACGTGAGCCTCGGGCGAGGCCTGGTGGACCGCCTCTCGATCGAAATCTCGCGGAGGCGTTGTCAATGACGAATACCTCGTTCGATAGATCGCCGTCGGATGCGGGCCGAACAGCTCGTAGACAGGTGGTAGGTAGGTCCGGTGTCTCGTGATGAAACGATGACGACGCTGATGTCGACGGGCATCATCGGCACCGCGCAATTGCTAGTCCGACCATCACGGGCGAAGAATAGGTCCTGCGACGTTGGAGACTGCTCGATCCATGACCAGGTCCGCCAGGCCGAGGTCAGATGGCAGGTCCTTCCATTTCGCCCGAAGACCGCGTGTCGAATTCCATCGCCCTCGCCCGAACCGCGCCGGATCAATCTCGTAGTAGATTTCAGTCGCACGATCGCCTCGGCAAGTGCTCGAGGTTGCTGCTGCTCGAGCAGGACGCCGGTTTCGACCGTCGATCACGGTCTCGAGGAGGCCCCCGGCGCGAAGGCGATGACCGGCTTGCCGTACGCCATGGCCTCAACGGGGGCGATCCCGAAGTCCTCGTACCGGGAACGATGAGCGCCCGGCATCGTCGAAACAAGTCGACAAGCGTCGCCCGATCGACACGGCCGAGCAGGCGCGTCTCGGGCGGGCCATCGCTCTGGAGTCGGTCGCGTTCGGGACCGTCGCCGACCACGACGAGATCTCGACCAACGCGAGCAAGCATCGATCGCGATATCGCCTGTTTGTAGGCGAGGAGTCGTGTCACCACGAGATAGAACCCGTCATCGCCATCCGTCGCTCAGCGACGCGACGTCCACCGGCGGGATGGATGATCCGGCTACTCCCGGCCCCATCGTCGACGGATCCGATCGTGATCGTTCCGGGAGTTGGCGACCACCACGTCCGCTCTCCCTCCGGCCCAGCGGTCCCACCTACGGAGCGCCGGCGCGGCCGGCGGAGGCCCAACCGGGCGAGTCGGGACACTCGATCCCGATAGGTAGCCATCGACGTCCCAGGCGAATCGGAGTGGCGCATGGACATAGGCGACGTGCAGCGCCGGGCGACGAGCTCGAGCGCCCCGGCGAACGTCGACGAGCTGCTAAGGACCAACCGTGCCGCCGGAATGGTCAGTCGGCTGTAGTACGCCATGTAGGCCGGCAGGAGCGGTCTGAACCAGTGCGACGGCGATACGTGGCCGGCGAGCGACCAAGTCCGGACCCGGTGGGGTCGATCCGGTCTCCGAAGCGCTCCCGGTCGAAGAACGTGGTGTACATCGGAGCGTGCGGGGAACATGCGGGCAAGCTCGAGCGCCACCGCCTCGGCGCCGCCATCCTGGACGAAGTAGTCGTGAACCAGCGCGACCTCCGGGAGTCGACCGGACGGCCGCTCATCGGAGTCCGTACGGACTGCGACCAGGGCCGAGCAGGTACCCGACGAACTCACCGGCCTCGTGGCAGTACTCCAGGGCGATGATCCAGGGCAGTGCCGGCAGCACGGTTGACGCGCGTCCCTTCGCCACGGCGCCGCGCACCACGCGAGCCGAGCGATAGATCGGGAGGAACGGCGCAGCCAGGATCCTCAGCCAGTCGCCCGACGCCATCGTCAGGCGGCGGAAGCCCGCGATGGTACGTCCGTCGTCGAAGTGGATGACCGCCGTCGCCCGGGGACCTAGTGTCTCGTTGTGGTCGACCTGGATCCGATCGTCGTTGACGAGGAGCGCCCCGAGAATCCGCCAACGCCCGCGAGTGGCGGATCGTCATGAAGCCAAGCGGATCGTCCTCCAGGTCATCGAGCGCCCATCGCTTGAACGAGATGTCGGCCTCGTTCGCGATCCGAGTCGTCGGTCCATTCCGCAATGGGGCCATGTGAGCACCCTGCGTCATCAGGAAGCTGGCCCACTCGAGATGGCTCCCAGGCGTCCCGTTCTCGATGGAGCCTCCAATCGCCGCGGCATCCGGGTACTCCTCGTGTGCGCGCAGGATGGCCTGAACCCAACCTGGCCGCGTGGCGCAGTGGTCCTCGGTCACGGCGACGATCTCGCCGGAAGCCCGGCGCAGGTTCTCGGCCACGAGCCGGAAGATCGACGCGTCGTCTGATCTGTGCCAGCTAACGGCGTCCAGGACGGACAGGTCGCCCGGTGGCTCTCGGCCGCTGCCGTCAGCGATGAGCACCTCCGCGCCGACCGCCTTCGCGTCGTCAAGGAAGGAACGGATGCACGGCTCGATGGCCGGCCATCCGGCGGTGGTCCCGACGCAGATCGACAGGCTGGGTCGAGACGACGTCACCGCAGCCGTCGGGGACTTGATCCCGGTCCGCCGAGGTAGCCCAACACCTCGCCCGATGCCTGCGCGTAGTGAAGGAATGCCATCAGTGGCACGGTGATGACGACCACCGAGCGGGGGACCCACTTGCCCCACGCGATCCGCACCGTTCTTGCGGTTCGATAGAGGGGAAGGATCGGGAAAGCCGACGATCCGAAGCCAGTCGCCGGACGTCATGTGCTGTCGTCTGAACCCGGCGATCGCGCGTCCGTTGTGGAACTGCGACGCGGTCGTGCCGCCCACTCCCATCGACTGGTGGTGCCTCACCCGGATGGAGTCGTCGTTGACGAGGATCTCGCCCGGACGCCGCATCTCGGCCGTGTCGAACAGCTCGATCGCGCCCAGTGTCCCGTGCTCTGGCAGCCGCTCGAGGATCGCTCGCTTGTAGCTGACGGTGGCGGCTCCAGCGATCCGATCGGCCGGTCCGTTCGGGATCGGCCCAATGAACGGTCCTTGGGTGACGATGAACGTCGCCCAATCGATCAGGTGGTCCGTGGTCCCGTTATCGACGACTCCACCGATTGCGATCGCATCCGGATGCCTCGCGTGGGCCGCGCAGGATCCGGTCGAGCCAATCGGAGGCAGGCGCAACGTGGTCCTCGGTTACCGCGATGATCTCGCCCTGGCAGGTCGCGTATCCGAGAGCTCGCATCTGGAAGACTGACGCTCCAGGTCTCGAAAGCCAGACGACGTCAGGACCGACGTCCTCGATCTTGGCGGCGGGCGACCACTCCCGTCCACCACGACGATCTCGCCCCCTGCTCGCGCCACTTGGTCACGGACGGCGTCGACGGGAAGTCGCGCGGCAGGCCACCCCTGGATCGTCGCGAACATCACCGAGACGCTCGGCCGGGCAGCCACCACGGGTTCGACTCCTTCGGGGCAGGACGTGTGGGTAGGATGGGTTCGTGGACTCAAGTCTGCCGCATCGATGACGTCTCATGCACCGCAGGACGACGTCGGTTCAAGGGTCGCGCTCGATGCTGGTCCGGCGCGAGATCCATCGACGGGCGTCAGCGTCTACGTTGTTCAGCTCGCTCGCGCGCTCGATGCATTGGCGCCCGGACGCCTCGTCCATATCGGGGTGCGTCGCCGGGGCCCGCTCGACCTCGAGCCACGGGAGGACCGCACGTACCTGCGTGGTCGGTACCACTCGGTCTGGCTCCAGACATCGGCGGACCGTACGCGAGCTCGGCCGGCTGCTCGCTCGCGCATTACACGAACGCGACCGCACCGCTCTCGCGCGCGGTGCCGTTCGTGCTGACGGTGCACGACCTCTCGCTCCTGGTCCGACCGCTCGAGCATCGGCTGGTCCGCCTCGCGGAGGTCCCCGTCCTCATCTCGGCTGCACGACGCGCCCGGGTCGTGATCGTCCCGTCGGAGTCGACGGCGCGTGAGGTCCACAGGGTGCTTCGAGTTCGATGCGTCGAGGATCGTCGTGATCCCGCATGCGGTTCGGCCGGATCTGACGTACGCCTCGGAAGGCGATGTCCTCGGTTCCCTTGGGCTCACAGCCACGGCGGTACGTACTCTCGGTCGGCACGATCGAACCGCGGAAGAACCATGTGCGGTTGCTGGCAGCCTTCGAGCGACTCTCGGACGCAAGAGCCGGATCTGCGACTCGTCCTCGTCGGGTACGTGGGGCTGGCGATCGCGGGCGTTTCGTGGCGCGCTTGCGCGGAGCCCCGTACGCGAGCGCGTGGTCCTGGCCGGCCACGTCACGGATGGCGAAGCTGGCGGCCCTGCTCCGGTCGTGCGCCGTCATGGCCTATCCGTCGACCTATGAGGGCTTTGGATTCCCCGTCCTCGAGGCAATGGCTGCCGGCGTGCCGGTCGTGACGTCGGCCACGTCGTCGCTGCCCGAGGTGGCTGGCGGCGCGGCTGTCCTAGTGGATCCCCTCGACGTGGGATCGATCGGCGACGGCCTGGTTGAGGCGATGCGTCGACGTGAGTGCGTTGATCGACGCGGGTCGGTCACGGGCCGCAGAGCGTACGTGGCTCGACGTCGGGCGGGACACGCTCGACGCCTATGCCATGGCCGAACGGACCGCTACATGATGGAGACGGTCGACTCGCTCGACGAGGTTGAGTCGCTCGACGCGGGCCGTCCGCCGGACGTCGTACGGCGGGCCGCGGGAGACGCGATCTGGAACGCGGCTGCCCTGGCGCTCCCTGGCATCGCCAACGTCCTGATCCTGGCCTACCTGCTGCGGACCCTCGGCGCGGCTGGCTTCGCACCATGGGCAACGGCACTGGCTCTGCTGGGGCTCCTGACCGTCCTGGACGCCGGCCTGGGTGCGACCACGGCGCGGAACGCGGCTCGGGCGATCGCGGGCGATCTCGAGGCGTCGGCACTCGTGCGCGCGGCGTACGTCGCCTACGGGGGTCTCGCCGTCCTGGTCCTGATCCTCGGCCTCAGCCTCTCTCCGGTTGCCGCCAGGCTGCTGGGTCTTCAGGGGGCGGCTGCAACTGACGCCACGGTCGTCGCGATGATCCTTGCTCTGGATGTCGCGATCGTCGTCGGAACCACCGGCTGGCTGGGGACATTGCGCGGCGCCCGTCGCTTCGACCTGGCATTCGCCGCGAGTGCGGGCCAGGTCGTCGTTGGCGTGCCGGCGACCTTGATCCTTGTGCCGTCATTCGGGCTCGTCGGGGCGGCCGTGGCGCAGGTCCTGGGTCGGATCTGCGGGCGGACCATCGCGGCGATCGGCCGTCCATCACGCGGTCCCGCAGTTTCCCATCCTCGTCGTCAGGGCCTCAGGGGATGCGTTGCGTCGCGTCGGCGTGTTCGCCTTGCCGATCCTGGCGATGGGGATCGCGATCCAGGTCGGGATCGGCATCGACCCGATCATCGTGGCTGCGACCAGTGGGGCCGTGGCCGTTGGGCAGTACGCGGCTGGCAGCGGGTTCGTGCGCTACGTCGGCCTCTTCCTCCTGCCCATCGTTGGGGTCCTCCTGCCGTCATTCACCGAGATCGCATTCGCACGGCCCGAGTCGATCCAGCCGGTGGTCCGACGCTGCGTTCGACTTGCCGCTGGCTTCGGCACCATCGTGTTCGGGACACTGGCGGTGTCGGCGACGGCCGTGCTCGAGATGTGGATCGGTCGGGCCGACCCGCTTAGCGTCCAGGTCCTCGTCCTGTACGCGATCGCCTACGCGTGCTGGACGCCCTCGCAGGTCCTGAGCCTGATGCTCGTGGCCAGCGGCCGCCACGGGATCCTGGGGCTCGCCCTGCTGCTCGATGCCCTGGTGAACATCGTCCTGTCGATCTGGCTCGCCGTCACGATCGGCCCGGTGGGTGTCGCCGTGAGCTCACTCGTAACGCTGGCGGCGGTCCACCTCGTCGTGGTCCCGGCCATCGCGGTCCGTCGTCTTGGACTCGTCCGCCGCAGGCCTCGCTCGGGCGATGCTCGGAGGCGCTGTTTACGGATTGGTCGTCGTCGGCATCGTCGCGTTGATCCCGGCCGACGCGCTGGCGGGCCTCGTCGTCCGCGGCTTGATCGCACTATCGGCCGGCGCGGCTGCTCCTGGTCGTCGACCAGGCTCGCGAAGCCGGCCGGTTCAGCCCTCGACGTGCAACTCCGTCCGGTGCCAGGCCTCGATCCGCCGGCCGCGAGCACGTTGATCCAGCCCATCGCGAACGCCAGGTTGACGATCGCGAACGCCCGGGCGAAGGCGAACAGGCGCGGCGGCCGCCGGCCGGCCGACGCGAGCAGCTGACCCAACCCGGCCGCCAGGGCGCCGGCCGCGATCACCACGACCACCACCATCGCCGGCACTGAGCCACGAGCTGCCTCGACGAGGCCCGCGACGAGCGCGACCAGGACGAGCCACGGCGTGGCCCAGCGGAGCAGCTTGTGCGACCAGATCGCGAGCGCGGCACGAGGGCGTCGCCAGGGCGCGAGCCGGAGGACCATCGACAGGTTGGCCCGGATCCCGCGCGACGCGGTCCGGCTCCGGTTGCGGAACTGCTCGCGGAGGCCGCTGATCGGCCGGTCGGTCGCGACCGCGTCGGGGACGTAGAGGACCGCGCCGCCGGCCTCGCGGACGTAGAGCGGGAGGAGGTGGTCCATCGAGGCGGTCGGCGGGACCGGCCGGAAGCTCGAGCGCCGGACGGCGAGCAGGGCACCGGTCACCGCGGTCAGGCAGTCGGCCCGGCTCTCGAGCTCGCGGACCCGTCGCTCGTAGCGCCAGTAGAGGCCCTCGTTCGAGGAGGTCGCCGTCGCCCGCTCGTCGCGCCACTCGAGGCGCCCGGTCGCGCAGCCCACCCGCGGGTCGCGGAGGGCCTCGGCGAGCGCGGCCAGGCAGCCCGGCCGGAAGCGGGTCTCGGCGTCGGTCAGCACGACGACGTCGCCGACCGCGGCCGCGAACAGGGCGTCCTGGGTCGTCGTCTGCCCGCCACGGGGGAGCGCCAGGAGGTGGAGCCGGGGCTCCCTCGCCGCAAGCTCGGCGACGATCCGCTCGGTCGCGTCGGTCGAGCCGTCCGACCCGATCAGGACCTCGACGAGCCGGAGCCCCGACCCGTCCTGGGCGAACACGTCGGCGATCCGGGCGGCGATCGCCTCGGCCTCGTCGTGGACGGCGATCGCGACCGAGACCGACGGCTGGGGGTCGGTCTGTCGGGGCCGCCACGGTGCGAGCCGGGCGAGGATCGCGACCACGACCGGGTATCCGAGGTAGACCCAGGCCAGGAGCCCGACGGCCGCCCACAGGATGATCGCGCTGAGCACGTCGTAAGGGTACGCGCGTCGGTCAGGACCGGGCGTCCGCGGCGTCAGCCCCAGGGCAGCCCGGGCCAGCGCGCCTGCCAGCGCTCGACGAGTCGAGCGGCCTCGGCGGGGCGGGTGTGGGCCTTCACCAGCTCCGTGCCGGCCCGGCGGAGGACGAGGGCCCGGTCGGGGTCGGCGACGAGCGCGTCGATCGTGGCGGCGATGCCCGCCGGGTCGGCCGGAAGACGGGCGACGGCGCCGGCCGCGATCGCCTCCTCGAGCGCGCCGGTCGGCGTGGCGAGGACCGGGATGCCGGCGGCCATCGCGTCGAGGACGACCTTGGGGAAGCCCTCGGCTGCGGACGGGAAGACGAAGACGTCGGCGGCCGCGAGGGCATCGAGATAGGGAGCCCGCTCGGCGATGAAGCCGAGCCAGTCGACCCGATCCGCGACGCCGAGCCCGGCGGCCTGCGCTTCGAGGCTCGGTCGGGCCGGGCCGTCGCCGATCATCGCGAGCCTGACGTCGGCCGCCCCGCTCGCCGGCGCGGCGGCCATGACCGCGAGGGCGGCGAGCAGGCTGTCGATCCCCTTGCCGTCGACGAGCCGGCCGGCCCAGGCGAGGCGGAGGCGGCCCGCCTCGTGCGGCCAGATCCGATCTGCCGTCGACCGGATCTCGTCCGGCTCGACGAGGCTCGTGACGATCCCTCCTCCGGCGAGCCGGCGCCCGACGACCACCCGATCGCCACCGACCGAGCTCAGCCGGCCGAGCCCGTCGTAGGCGAGCCCGACGATCCCGGCGCCGATCCGGCCGAGCCCGCTTCGCCGCTGCCCGGCGACGACCTCCGCGGCGCTCCCGGCGACGTAGCCGAAGCGTGGCTTGCGGGCCGTCACCGCGAGCGTCGCGGCGAGCGCCGCGTTCGAGGCCGGGACCTTGATCCAGACGAGATCCGCGTCTCGGATCACCGGGCGCAGGATGCCGGCGTTGCGCCGAGCGATCGCCGGCGCATGGCGCAGGTAGCCCGCGATCCCGTCGAACGGCTCCGTCCCGACGACCTTGAGCTGAGGGTCGAGCGGGAGGGTCGGCGGCTGCTCGGTCGCCGGACGGAGCGGCACGCAATGGTCGATCCGCTCGACGAGCGGCTCGCCCGCCGGCCCGGTCACGTCGAGGACCGCCGCGAGGAACCGGTGGAACGTGGCGTTCGCCGGGTAGACCCGGCCCTCCCACGACAGGTGCGGGTTGTCGTCGATCACCGCGACCCGGATCCCCACCGTCAGAGCTCCTCGCCGGGGTCGTGCTCGCTGATCACGAGCTCGGCCGCCTCGTCGCCGCCGCGCAGTCCGGTCAGCTTGCCGGTCCGCCGGCCGCGCAACCGGTCAACCGCTGCCAGGCCGGCTCGGCGCAGGGCAACGAGGTCGCTCCGGCGGATGACCAGTGTCTCGATCAGCCCTCGGCCCGACAACCTCCGGAACGCGGCCAGCGTCAGGCCGGCCGTGAGGATGTACGAGATCGACGAGCTGGCCGCCGCGCCGTTGATCCCGTAGCGCGGGATCAGGATGAGGTTCGAGACGATGTTCGCCGCGAGGCCGGCGACCAGGATGAGCGTGCCGGTGCCGGGCCTGCCGCGCCCGACGATGTAGCGCGAGAGCACGGCGACCACGCTGTAGGCGACGACGCCGGGCAGGATCAGCCTGAGCGCCACGCCGGCGTCGGAGAACCGCGCGCCGTAGAACGCCCGGACGAGCCGCGGCCCGAAGATGAACGCCGGGACGGCGGTGACGAACGCCACGGCGAGCGTCGTCCGGGTCAGGACCGAGGCGATCCGGCCGGCGTCCGACTTCGGGTCGACCGCCCGGCTGAACATCACCGTTCCGAGCGAGTTCGGGATGTACCACAGCGTCTCGGCCAGGCCGCTCGTCACCGAGTAGATCCCGGTCGCCCGGACGCCGACGATGATGTTCACGAGGAACGCGTCCGACCGGAACTGGAGCCGCTCGGCGATCGTCCCGAAGATCGCCCGGCTGCCGAAGTTGAGCTCCTCGACGAGGAGCGTCCCCGACGGCCGGATCGAGAACGTCCCGTCGCGCCGGGCCACCCAGCAGATCGCGATCGTCGTGATCCCCAGCGCGATGAGGTTCAGGACGAGCGCGACGTCGAGGCTGAGCCGGGCGAGGGCGGCGACGCTGATGGCCAGGACCAGGAGGAGACCACGGCGCAGGACCCGGATCTGGTTGAAGGCCAGGATCCGGCCGCGTCCGAGCAGCGCGAACAGCCCGATCGCGAAGAACAGCTCGCCCGGGATCGCGAGCGCGGCGAACAGGAACTGCTGCGCCGACAGGTTGGGAATGAGGACCACCAGCGGCCCGTCCGGGCGAGTGTCGGTCGGCAGCCCGTACAGCCAGCAGGCGAGGACGACGCAGAACCCGCCGACGCCGGCCGACCAGATCAGGGCGTTCGCGAATCCGCGCCGGGCGGTCTCCGGGTCGCGCCGGCTGACCACGCCCAGGGCGCTGTCCATCCCCCAGCCGGCGATCAGCGCGGCGAGCTGCGAGGTCAGCAGGACGAGCGAGAAGCGGCCCTTCGCCGAGGGCCCGAGCAGCCGGGCGAGGGCGACGTCGGTGGCGAAGATGATCATCGCCAGCGCGAACCGGGCGACGATCGTGATGACCGCGTCGTGGATCAAGGGGGCGTGGGGCGGGGCGGCGCCGGGAACGGTGGCCGGAGCCTCGGCGTCCGGCGGCGTCTCGGCGTCCGGCGGCGTCTCGCGGTCCGGCGGTGCCTCGGCGCGAGCCTCGCCCGGAGTCGCGCCGTCCGCCGGGCCGCTCACTCGGAGCCGGACGCCACGTGGGGCACGATCGCCGCCAGCGCCGGGTCGGCCAGCGCGGCCCGGAACCAGGTGGTCGTCCGGCCGATCCCGTCGGCCAGGGTCACGGCGGCGCGATAGCCGAGCCGCTCGGCGGCCTTGTCGACCCGGCTCACGTTGCGCCGGACGTCGCCCGCCCTCGCCGGCAGGTGGCGGACCTCGAGCGGATGCCCGACGGCCGCCTGGATCGCGTCGGCGAGCTCGTTCACGGTCGTCTCGACGCCCGTCCCGGCCTGGAACAGCTCGCCGGCCACGACGTCCTCGGGGGCGTCGAGCGCGGCCCGGACGGCATCCGCCAGGTCGTCGACGAACACGAAGTCGCGCGTCTGCTGTCCGTCGCCATGGACCTCGATCGGCTCGCCGGCAAGCGCCGACCGGAGCCAGGCTGCCACGACGCTCCGCTTGTGGAGCGAGCGGGGGCCGTACGCGTTCGAGAACCGCAGCGCGCAGGCGGCCAGGCCGTAGGTCGCCGCGTAGGCCTGGCAGTAGGCCTCGCCGGCCAGCTTCGACGCGCCGTACGGCGAGACGGGGTGGGGGAGGTCGCGCTCGTCGGCCGGCGGCTCGTGATCCCCGGCGGCCGCGTTCGAGCTCGCGAACACGAACCGGCGGGCGCCGGCCAGGCGGGCCGCGTCGAGCACGTCGAGCAGCCGGCTGACGTTGGCCTCGAACGTCCCGATCGGATCCGTCACCGAATCCGGGATTCCGGCCCGCGCCGCCAGGTGGACGACGGCATCGACGCCCTCGACCGCGCCCTCGATCGCGGCGCGGTCGGACAGCGACCGGACGATGAGCTCGTGGGGCACGCCGTCGAGATAGGCCCGGTTGCCCATCGACAGGTCGTCGAGGATGCGGACCCGGTCGCCGGCCCCCGCCAGCCGGGCGGCGAGGTTGGACCCGATGAACCCGGCGCCACCGGTGATCAGGACGGTCCGGGTCACCGGCCGCGCCCCGCTCCGATCACCGCGCCGCCCCGATCAGGAGCCGACGGCGACGACGCTCGGACCTCCCGGGACCCATCGGACGTGCCGGACGAACGCACCCTGGTCGATCGCGTCGCGCCGGTCGAGGATCTTCATGAGCATCGTGTCGATGAGCTCCTCGTTGAGCAGCCGCGGCTGGAGCCCGAGGTCGAGGAGCTTCGAGTGGCGGGCGTTGTAGTAGTGGTCCTCGGCTTCCTTGCGCGGGTTCGGCGGATGGTCGATCGAGACGCTCCAGCCGAGGTGGCCCGCGGCGTCCTTCACCCGCTCGGCCAGCTCGAGGACGCTGAACTGCTCGGTGAACTGGTTGAAGACGCGGAGCTCGCCCGGGTCGGCCGGGTTGATCACGGCCAGGTTCACGCACTGGATCGTGTCCCGGATGTTGAGGTAGCCGCGGGTCTGGCCGCCCCGGCCGTACACGGTCAGCGGGAAGCCGACGGCGGCCTGGGCGCAGAACCGGTTGAGCGCGGTGCCGAAGACCTCGTCGTAGTGGAAGCTCGTCGCCAGGCGCGGATCGAGCGCCGACTCGTCGGTCTCGACGCCGTACACCACGCCCTGGTTGAGGTCCGTCGCGCGAAGCCCCCACATCCGGGTGGCGAAGTGGATGTTGTGGCTGTCGTGGACCTTGCTCAGGTGGTACATCGAGCCCGGGGTCTTCGGGTAGAGGAACGTGTGCTGCCGGCCGTTGTGGTCGACGGTCAGGTAGCCCTCCTCGATGTCGATGTCGGGCGTGCCGTACTCGCCCATCGTCCCGAGCTTGACGAGGTGCGTGTCGGGCGAGCGGTCACGGATCGCGTAGATCACGTTGAGCGTGCCGACGACGTTGTTCGCCTGGGTGTACGTCGCGTGGCGGACGTCGATCATCGAGTACGGGGCAGACGGCTGCTCGCCGTAGTGGATGACCGCGTCGGGGCGGAAGTCGCCGATCAGCGAGTCGACGAAGGCGTAGTCGGTCAGGTCGCCGACGTTGACCTCGATCTCGTTGTCGGTCACCTCGCGCCAGGCGCGGACGCGCCCGTGGAGGGTCGGGATCGGGAAGAGCGGCGCGACGCCGAGCTCCATCTCCCACTGGCGCTTGGCGAAGTTGTCGACGATCGCCACGCGGTGACCGGCTCGCGAGAAGGCCATCGCCGTGGGCCAGCCGAGGTAGCCGTCGCCACCGAGCACGAGGATGCGCAAGGCCACTCTCCCTCCCCATGGTTGGCCGACCTGGAATGGCGGGCGGCCAGCGCCGTCGGGCTCCGAGGGAGTCTACAACGGTGTCCATATCGGCGTGACCGACGCGCGGGTCGGGTGCTACCCTCGTCCAATGCTGGTCAGGCAGTTCGCGCTCGACGGCCTTGGGCACCTGTCGACGCTCATCGCCGACGAAGCGACCGGCCAGGCCGCGGTGATCGACCCACGGCGGGACATTGACGTCTACCTTGCCGCCGCCACCGAGCGTGGCCTGCGGATCACCCACGCGGTCGAGACCCACCTCCACAACGACTACGTCTCGGGTGGTCGCGAGCTCGTCGCGGCGACCGGGGCCGAGCAGGTCATCGGCGCCGGCGCCGAGATGGGCGTGCCGCACCGGCCCGTCCGCGATGCCGAGGCGTTCCAGGTCGGCGGGCTGCGGTTCACCGCGCTCGACACGCCGGGCCACACCCCGGAGCACGTCGTCTACGCCGTGACCGACACGGCCCGGGCGGACGAGCCGGTGATGATGTTCACCGGCGGCTCGCTGCTCGTCGGCTCGGTCGGGCGGACGGACCTGCTCGGGGCCGAGCGCGCCATGCCCGGCGCCCGGGCGATGTTCCATTCGCTCCACGACGTCATCCTCGGCCACCAGGACTTCGTCGAGGTCTATCCGACCCACGGCGCCGGCTCGCTCTGCTCGACCGGGATCTCGTCCACGACCCACTCGACGATCGGGTTCGAGCGCCGGCACAACCCGCTGCTCCAGCCGCGGGATGTGGACGAGTTCGCGCGGGCGCTCCTGTCCGGCCAGCCGACGTTCCCGCCGTACTTCGCCCGGATGCGCCCGACGAACCAGGCCGGACCGCGGGTGCTCGGCGGCGTGCCCGAGCCGGTCTCGATGACCGTCCCGTCGACTCGCGAGGCCGTGGAGCGCGGCGCGCTGCTGATCGACCTCCGGCCGCCGAGGCTCTACGCCGCCGGCCACGTGCCCGACGCGCTGTCGATCCCCTCGGACTCGTCGTTCGGGACGTGGCTCGGCTGGGTCGTGCCCGAACCGGACCGGCCGCTGATCCTGATCCTCCGCTCCGAGGACGACTGGGACGACGCCGTTCGCCAGGCGATCCGGATCGGGTTCGAGTCGATCGTCGGCTACGTCGATGGCGGCTACGTCGCGTGGGAGGCGGCCGGGTTGCCGACCGAGACGAGCGGGATCCTGAGCGTCGACGAGCTGTCCGCAGCGCTGGCCGCGGGCGGGCCGGACGCGCCGATGCTGATCGACGTCCGCCAGGCGTCCGAGATCGAGTCGGGTCACGTCCCGGGCGCGATCCCGATCGGTGCGGCCGACCTCCCGGAGCGCCTGGCCGACTTCCCGCGCGACCGCCCGATCGCCACGATCTGCGCCGGCGGCTTCCGGTCGTCGATCGCGGCGTCGCTTCTCAAGAACGCCGGCTTCGAGCGAGTCTCGTCGGTCGCGGGCGGCATCTCGACCTGGACCGCCGCCGGGCTCCCGGTCGAGCACGGCGCCGCCGACGCCCGCCTGCCCGAGCCCGTCGGCGCCGCCGCCGGCCACCACGGAGCCCCCGGCCACTCGCACTGAGCTCAGCCGAGCTGGATCCCGACGACGCTCAGGAGCGTCGCGCCGAGCAGCACGACGTCGAGGACCACGACGAGGCCGACGCACGCCCAGGCGAGCACGTTCAGCCGGCGACCGTTCGCGTGGTGGCCCATCAGCCGGCGGTCGTTGACGAGCAGGACCATGAACACGAGGACGATCGGCAGGAGCAGGCCCTGGAGGTTCTGCGAGCCGATGATCACCGGCAGCAGGTCGATCCCGGGGATGAGCACGACGAGCGCGCCGATGACGAGCACGAGCGTGTAGATCGTGAAGAACGCCCGGGCGTCGCCGAAGCGCTTGCCCAGCCCCGACTCCCAGCCGAACGCCTCGCAGATCACGTAGGCCGTCGACAGCGGCATGATCGTGGCGGCCAGGACGCTCGCCCCGAACAGCCCGATCGCGAACAGGAGCTCCGCCAGCCGGCCGGCGACCGGCTCGAGGCCCTGGGCGGCGTCGGCCGCCGTCTCGATCGAGCCGCCGGTGGCGTAGATCGTGGTCGCCGTCGCCACGACGATGAAGATCGCGATGACGTTCGTCCAGACGGCGCCGCCGACCGCATCGGCCTGCTCGAGCCGGAGCTCCTCCTCGTCGATGCCCTTGTCGGCCACCGCGCTCTGGAGATAGAACTGCATGTACGGCGTGATCGTGGTCCCGACGACGGCGACCATCAGCAGCAGGATCGCCGGTGACGGATCGATCTGCGGCGTGATGAGCGCCCGCCCGACCGCCCCCCAGTCCGGACGCGCGAGGATCGCGGCGGCGATGTACGCCACGAACACCAGCGCGACCCCGAGGAAGATCCGCTCGACGGTCCGGTAGCTGGCGAAGACGACCAGGCCCCAGATGAGGAACGCCACGAGCGGCACGACGATGTAGCGCGAGATCCCGAAGATCTCGAGCGAGGCCGCGGCCCCGGAGAACTCGGCGACCGAGTTGGCGACGTTGGCGATCAGCAGGACGAGCATCGCGAAGGCGGTCCAGCGGACCCCGAACCGGTCGCGGATCAGGTCGCTCAGCCCCTGCCCGGTCACCACCCCGAGCCTGGCCGCCATCTCCTGGACGACGGCGAGGATCACGATCGTGATCGGGAACAGCCAGAGCAGCGACAGGCCGGTCTTGGCGCCCATCACGCTGTAGGTCGTGATCCCACCGGCGTCGTTCCCGGCGATCCCCGAGATGAGCCCGGGGCCCATCACCGCGAGGAACGCCACGACCCCGCGCCGCCCGCGGAACCGGCCGCGCAGCCGAAGGCCCTCGCCGGACACGAGCCGATCGCGCAGCCGGGCCGGCAGCCGGGGCCGGCCGGGCGCCGCGATCCGTCCGCGCACGCGGACCTTCGGTCGCGGACCCGGGATGGCGTCGTTCGCCTGGCGGGCGACGCGGCGAACCGGCGGCAGCTGCGGCATCTCGATCTGGACCCCGACCCGACTCGACCCGGCCGGCCGCTACGAGCGCGCGAAGAGACGCGGGAGGCGCCGCTTCCAGGCGTTCGGCACGACCGTGTCGATCGCGTCGTCGACGGTGACGATCCCGGCCAGCCTGCCGTCGTCGTCGACGACCGGCACGGCGAGCAGGTTGTAGTGGGCGACGACCTCGGCGACCTCGTCCTCGTCGGCCAGGACGCCGACCGCAACCGGCTCGCGGATCATCACCTCGGAGATCGGCGTGTCGGGCGGGGCGACGATGAGGTCGCGCAGCGAGAGGACGCCGACGAGCCGGTCGTCGTCATCGACCACGTACACGTAGTAGATCGTCTCGGCGTCCGGCTCGAGCTCGCGCAGCCGGTCGATCGTCTGGGCCGCGGTGAGCGTGGCCGGGACCGCCACGAACTCCGTCGTCATGATCCCGCCGGCGGTGTCCTCGGGATAGCTGAGGAGCTCCTGGACCTCGGCCTTCTCGTCGGACTCCATCAGCGCGAGGATCTCGGCGCGGGCGTCGTCCGACAGGTCGGCGACGAGATCGGCGGCGTCGTCCGGGCTCATCTCCTCGAGGATGTCGGCCGCCCGCTCCGGGCGCCAGGTCCTCGAGGACCTCGACCTGGGTGTCCGGCTCCATCTCCTCGATCGCGTCGGCCACGGCCTCGTCGTCGAGCGAGGCGAGCACGCCGGCCCGGTCGCGCGGGGCGAGCTGGTCGATGATCGTCGCCAGGTCGGCCGGATGGAGCTCGGCGAGGCCCTGGTGCGGAACCCGGAGCTTGATCGAGGCGATCGACGTCTCGACCGGGTCGACGTCCTCCCAGTCGATGTAGCGCTCGGGGACGGGCCGGCCGAACCCGCGGGCGAGTGTCCGGAAGCCACCCTCGACCCCAAGCCGGCGGAGCAGCCCGGCGGTCCCGACGTCGACGGCGACGAGGCGCGGCGCCCCATCGGCCTCGTCGAGCCGGAGGTCGTTGACCCGGACCACCTTCCGGCCGTCGATGTCGACGATCTGCTTGTCCAGCAGGTCGGCCCGGAGCAGGATCTCGTCCGGGCGCTGGCGGAAGCTCTCGATGTCGACGGTGGTCGTGCGCAGGCGGCCGCCGGTCGCGTCGAGTGACTCGACCGACGACCAGGGCACGAAGATCCGTCGTCGCTCGGTCTCGACGACGATCCCGGTCACCGGCGGGTAGGCGTCGCCGACGGCGACGATGAGATCGACGATCTTGCCGATCGGCTCGCCATGCCGGTCACGGACCGGCTGGCCGATCACCTGGCTCAGGTACAGCATCTGCCACCTCGCGGCGGGGTCCGACCCGCTCGCCGGTGGCGCGCCCGGTGGGCGCAACCGTCAGAGGGCGGTACGGACCGTTGTGATCGCCCCGCTCGCGCGGGGACTTGGTCCTGGCTCCACGAGTGGAGTCATCCTCCGATGCTGGTTGGGCGGCCAGGCGGGCAGGCCGCGCTGACGCGCGCGTGCCTCCTGGACCGTGGCCGAGTGTAGTCGTCGGTCAATTGTGCCGGTCAACCGCAGCCACGGTCCGGTCTTCCACGCTGAACGACGTACCCCGGTGGTACCACGCGCTGGGGGTCGGTGGTACCAAGGATGAGGCGCCCGGACCGGGTCGCCGATGGGACGATGCAGCCGCGATGCGGGTCCAGTCCGACAGCCGATCCTGGCTCCGGGCTCGCCGGCTTCGAGCGCGCGACGTGACGATCCGGCGCCCATGGGGGGACGCATGATCGCGACTGCACTCGAGACCGGCGAGCCTGCGACCGCGGCTGGGCCGAACGGATCCGTGCCGGACCAGCCCGCTCCGCGGCCGAACCGGCCCAGCTCCGCCCCGATGGCGAGCTCGCTCGGAACGACCCTGGTGGCGGTCGCCGCGCTCATCGGCTACGCGGCGGTCCAGTTCGCCACCGGCGTCCACGACCCGCTCGGGGTGGGTCTCGCTGCTGTGCCGCTGTTCTTCGCGGCGGCCTTCCTGCCGCGCTGGCGGGCGCTCGCCGTCGGGCTCGGCACGGTCGTCGTGACATTCCTTCCGGCGGCCTTCGATCGCAGCCCGTGGACGCTCGTCGATGCCGCGATCCTGGCCGAGCTGTCGATCCTCATCGTGGCCGCGATCGCGCTCCGCGCAGCGATCCTCCGGGCCGCCGCGGCGACCGCCCGGCAGGCCGCCCACGAGGACCTCCTGACCGATCGGCTGCAGGCCGTCCTCGGGATCGCCGAGCGCCTGACGACGACGCTCGATCGGGACGCGATCCTGCGCACGATCGTGACCGAGGTTCATCGGGCGCTCGCTGCCGATGGCACGACGATCCGGATCCTCGGCGAGGACGGGGCGGCAGTCGTCGCGTCGGCCGGGATCCCGGACGAGGTCGTCGCCCGGCTGCCGGTCCTTGCCCCGGACGAGGGCTGGTTCGGCGACACTCGTCCGCGACCGAAGCCCGATCGTCGACGACGGCAGTCTGACGCCCGAGAGCGAACGGCCGCTGTACGGCGGGATCATCGAGGTCGGCTCGTCGATCTCGGTTCCGCTGGTCGTCGACGACCAGGTCATCGGCGCCCTGGCGGCGTTCAACCCGGAGCCGCGGAGCTGGTCGCAGGCGGACGTCGAGTTCACCGTGGCCGTCGCGACCCACGCCGCGATGGCGATCCACAACGCGGACCTGTTCGCTCGAACCGAGAACCGGGCCGCCCAGCTCGCGGTCCTCCAGGCCGCATCGGCCCGGATGAGCCGCCAGAACACGATCGAGTCCGTCGGCCGGGCGATCGTCGAGGAGATCGGCCAGATCATCGACTACCACAACTGCCGGGTCTACGTGATCGAGGAGCCCGACGACGTGATCCCGATCGCGTTCGAGGGGCGGGTGGGCACCTACGACGACGTCGACATGGAGCTGCTCCGGACGAAGCTCGGCGAGGGGTTCACCGGCTGGGTGGCGCAGCACGGCGAGCCGATCCTCGTCGATGACGCGAACCTCGACCCGCGCGGGGCGACGATCGCCGGCACCGACGACGTCGACGAATCGATGCTGTGCGTGCCGATGCGCTACGACGAGCGGATCATCGGGGTGATCACGCTCTCCAAGCTCGGCCTGCGCCAGTTCCGCGAGGACGACCAGCGGCTCCTGACGATCCTCGCCGACCAGGCGGCGACCGCGGTGGAGACGGCCCGCCTGCTGAGCCGCAGCGACCGGCTCGCGACCGAGCTGCGCGGGCTGCTCGACATGAGCGGCGCGCTCGCCCAGAGCCTCGACCCGCGCGAGGTCGCGATGCTGATCGCCCGGCACATGGTCGAGGCGATGGGGGTGGACGAGGCTGCGATCAGCTGGTGGGATCGGCCGGGTGCCCGGCTCCTGACCCTCGCCTACTGGCCGCCGATCCCCGAGGAGGAGCTCCAGGAGGAGTTCGCGCTGGCCGGCTACCCGGACACGATCCGGGTCCTCGAGCAGCAGGTCAGCTCGATCATCCGGGTGGCGGACCCGACCGCCGACCGGGCCGAGGTCGACTACATCCGATCGGAGGGCCACGCCGTCTCGGTCATGCTGCCGCTCGTGGCCAAGGGCCGGGCGATCGGGCTGGTCGAGCTGCTGAGCCGGACCGACATGGTGCTCGACGAGCCGGCCCTCGAGCTCGCCCGGACGATGGCCAACGAGGCCGCGATGGCGCTCGAGAACGCCCGCCACTACCAGGACGCCCGCGATCTCGCCGACCGCGACCAGCTGACCGGCTTCTTCAACCACCGCTACCTGCACGAGCGGCTGGGCGAGGAGATCGTTCGCGCGCAGCGCTCGAAGCTGCCGCTGGCCCTGCTGATGATCGACCTCGACGACTTCAAGCTCGTCAACGACACCTTCGGGCACCTGTTCGGGGACCGGGTCCTGGCCTGGACCGCCGAGCAGATCCGGTCGACCCTGCGGACGACCGACGTCGGGGCGCGCTACGGCGGCGACGAGTTCGCGATCATCCTGCCGGACACCGACCGCGACGCCGCCCAGCACGCCGCCGATCGGATCGTCGTCGCGCTCCACGAGCGGTCCTACACGAGCCACGAGCACGGTTCGATCCCGGTCGGAGCGTCGATCGGGGTCGCCGCCTTCCCGGCCGACGGCCGGACCGCGCGCGAGCTCATCGCGACCGCCGACGTGGAGATGTACCGGGTCAAGCTGGCGGCCGGCGGCGCGCTGACGCCGAGCGGTGCGCCGGCGTCGGTCGGGCTGGTCGGCGGACTGGTCAGCGTCCGCGAACCCGAGCGCCGGCCGACCGCTCGTCCGCGGCCCACCGAGCGCGTGCCGGAGCCGGACCCGATCGGCGACTGACGCCACGGCGGCTCGTGCGCCGCCGACCAAGCCACCGCGCGGCGAGGCCACGGCCGCGGTCCGGCAGGACCTTCGTACCGGTACCCGCCAGCCAAAGGTACCCCCCTCGCCCGGTAGACGAACGTTCGTTCGCACTTCATCCTCTGAAGAACGTGGCCGGCACCCTCCGCTCCCCGCTCGAAACCCTCCCGAGCGGGCCCGCCGACCCCAGGCTCCGCTCGACCTGGCGGCTCCTCGCCGGCTCGTTCACCCTGCTCGGCCTGGCGGGGCTCGCCGTCCTGCTCGTGAGCCGGCCGCTCGGCCTGATCGTCCTCGGGTCGGTCGCGGCGACCGGCGTCGCCGCGGTCATCCACCAGCGCTCGGTCGCCCAGCTGGCGGCCGATCACCGCTCGGAGGCTGAGCACCTGGCGCGGATCCTCCAGGGGCTGTCCCGCTCGGCCAATCCCGACGAGATCGTCGAGGCGCTGGTCGCCGATCTCGGCAGCGGCACCGGCGCCGACCACGTCGTCGTGGTCCGGATGCGACCCGACGAGCCGGAGCTCGAGGCGACCCTGGCCGGGCCACGGCCGGGCGACCGCCCATCGACCGTCCGCCTGCCCGGTGTCGACCCGATCGGCCGCGCCGCCGACCACCGCACGCTCACGGCGGCCCTGGAAGCGCGGGTCTCCGCCGAGCTGGCGCTCACGAACACGCTGGCCGTGACGCTCTGGGGAGACGGTGGCCCGATCGGCGCGATCGTTCTCGCCCGGCGTGGGGACGATCCGTGGCCGGCGGCCTCGCGCCGGATCCTCCAGGCGGCGGCGATCGAGGCGACCGCCGCCCTGGGCCGGGTCGATGCGCACCGAAGCGCCGAGGTCCGGGCCGCCACCGACGCCCTTACCGGCCTGCCGAACCGGCGCTACTTCGACGAGTTCTGCGCGCTGCTCGCCGGCCGTCGCCGGGTCGACGACGCGGTCGGCATCCTGATGGTCGACATCGACCACTTCAAGCGGATCAACGACCGCTTCGGGCACGAGGCGGGCGACGACGTGCTGCGGGCCGTCGGCGGGGCGATCGCGGCGGCCGTCCGCGAGGGTGACGTGCCGGCCAGGTTCGGCGGCGAGGAGTTCGTGGTCCTCCTGCGCAAGCCCTCGGGCCGGACCGCGGTCGACGTCGCCGAACGGGTTCGGGCGGCAGTCGGTGAGCTCGATCTGCGCGCGATCGGCCCGAGCTCGGTCAGCGTCTCGGTCGGAGTGGCCGTCCAGGACGAGCCCGACGAGCCGATCGCCGACCTCCTCGCCCGGTCGGACCGGGCCCTGTACCGGGCGAAGCGCCTGGGCCGCAACCGGGTCGAGACCGCCTGACCCGGGTACCCTGCGTCGGTGGCCTCTCGCGACGCATCCCACCCTCCGCTGCCGCTGGCCGTCCTCGGCGCCCTGTTCATCGTCTCGCTCGCGCTCCGGCCCCCGCTCGTCGGGCTGGGGCCGCTGCTGCCGGGGATCCAGCAAGAGCTCGGCGTGAGCCACGCCGTCGTCGGCCTGCTGACGACGATCCCGGTCCTGTGCATGGGCATCTTCGCCCCGCTCGGGCCGGTCATCGCAGCCCGCTACGGGACGCGCCGGACGCTCGCGATCTGCGTCGCCGGGATCGCCGTGTTCGGCCTTCTCCGGGCCGGCGCGCCGGGCCTGATCGCGGTCGTCGCCACGACCCTCGGCCTGGGGCTGGCGATGGGGACCGCGGGCGCCCTGATGTCGATCGTGGTCAAGGAGCGAGCCGCGTCCCGGCCGGCGCTGGCGACCGGCGTCTACGCCACCGGGATCGTCGCCGGATCGCTCGTTGCGGCCGCCGCGGCCGTCCCGCTCGCGCTCGCCCTCGGTGGCTGGCGGGCCGCGATGGTCGTGTTCTCGATCGCCGCGATCGGCTCGCTCGCCGGCTGGCTCGCCCTCCTGCCGCGGAACTCGACGCCGGAGGCGCCGGCCGAACGGGTCGCGGCACCCGCGCTGCCCTGGCGGAGCCGCCTGGCGTGGGGGCTCGCGGCCGTCTTCGGCCTGCAGTCGCTGCTCTACTACGCGACGATCTCGTGGCTCCCGGATGTCTACATCGAGCGCGGCTGGAGCGAGGCGTCGGCCGGCTCCTTGATCGCGGCCATGCACCTGGTCGGCCTCGTCGTCGGTCTCGTCGTGCCCTGGGCGGCCGATCGGGTCGGCTCGCGCCGGGCGCAGATGGCGACGGTCGCGTCCGTCGCCCTGATCGGCTACCTCGGGATCTGCGTCGCGCCGGACGCGGCGTTTCTGTGGTCGCTCTTCCTCGGGTTCGGGCTCGGTGCGGTCTTCCCGCTGTGCCTGACCCTGCCCGTCGACATCGCCCACCGCCCGGCCGAGGTCGGTGCGGTCGCCGCGCTCATGCTCCTCGGCGGCTACCTGATCTCGGGCTTCGGTCCGGTCCTGCTCGGGCTCGTCCGTGACGCCACCGGTGACTTCTCGACCGCGACCTGGCTCCTGGTCGGGCTGTCGGTCGTCCTCGTCGGGGCCTGCCTCACCTTGACCCCCTCTCGGCTCAAGCGGGGGATCGCGCCGCTGCCCACCGCCGGCGTTGCGGGCGAGCCCGCCTGACCCGGGCACCCGGCTACCATCGCCGGGTGACCGCCGAGGACGATATTCCGACCCTCTCCAACGGCGAGCTGGCCCGGATCTTCCACGACATCGGGGACATGCTCGAGGTGAAGGGCGAGCTCGTGTTCAAGACGGTCGCCTACCACCGCGCGGCCGACGCCATCGCCCACAGTCCAGTCGAGCTGGTGCCGGCCTACCGGGCGGGCACGCCACCCAGGATCCCCGGCGTCGGGCAGGCGATCAGCGACAAGATCGACGAGCTCGCCCGGACCGGCCATCTCGCGTTCTACGACCGGCTCGTGGCCGAGGTGCCGCCGAGCCTCGTCGAGCTGCTGCGGGTCCCGGGCGTCGGGCCGAAGACGGTCAAGATCCTGTACGAGGAGCTCGGGATCGAGAGCCTCGAGGATCTCCGCCAGGCGGCCGAGGCGAGTCGCCTCCGATCGGTCAAGGGCCTGTCCGAGAAGACCGAGCAGTCGATCCTCGAGGGGATCGCGGCGCTCGAGGCGCGCGAGACGCGGATGCTGCTCGGGACGGCCGAGGGGCTGATCGACACGCTGATCGCGGAGCTGGCCGACACGCCCGGGCTGGTCTCGATCGAGCCGGCCGGATCGTTCCGCCGGCGACGCGAGACGATCGGCGACCTCGACCTGCTGGCCGAGACCAGCGATCCGGCCGCGCTCATCGAGCGGTTCACCGGTCTCGGCTCGGTCGACAGCGTCCTGATGTCCGGGCCCCACAAGGCCGCCGTCCGGCTCCTGCGCGGCCCGCAGGTCGACCTGATGGTGATGCCGCCCGGGACGGCCGGGACGTACCTGATCCACTTCACGGGTGCGAAGGACCACAACGTCAAGCTTCGCGGACGCGCCCGGGACCGAGGCTGGAGCCTGTCCGAGAAGGGCTACCTCCGGATCGGCGAGGACGGCGAGCCGCTGACCGGCGACGCGGCCGAGCTGCGGACGTTCCCCGACGAGGCGGCGGCCTATCGCTTCCTCGACCTCGACTTCATCGAGCCCGAGCTGCGCGAGGACCGCGGCGAGATCGAGGCGGCCGCGGCCGGGACGCTGCCGACGCTCGTCAGCGTGGCCGACCTGCGCGGCGACCTCCACTCGCACTCCGACTGGTCCGACGGGGTCCATCCGATCGAGCAGATGGCGCAGACCGCTCGCGAGCGTGGCCACGCCTACCAGGTCCTGACCGACCACAGCCAGTCGCTGGCGATCGCCCGCGGGTTGACCCCGGACCGGGTCGAGCTCCAGCGGGCGATCATCGCCGCGCTCAACGACCGCTACGCCTCCGAGGAGGCGGCCGGGACGGCGCCGCCGGCCACGCCTCGCGGAGGCTTCCGGCTGCTCCACGGCTGCGAGCTCGAGATCCGGGCGGACGGCAGGCTCGACTACGAGGACGAGCTGCTCGCCCGGTTCGATCTCGTCGTGGCGTCGCTCCACGTCGGGCGGCGCCAGCCGCGAGCGCAGCTGACAGCCCGCGTCCTGACCGCGATCCGGAGTCCGCACGTCGACGTGATCGCCCATCCCGCCGGCCGGATGATCCAGACCCGCGAGGACCTCGACCTCGACTGGGAGACGATCTACGCCGAGGCGGCGCGAACCGGCACGGTCCTCGAGATGAATGGGTCCGACCATCGCCTCGACCTGTCGGACGAGCGGGCCCGGCGAGCGCTCGCCGTCGGCTGCCTCCTGTCGCTCGACTCGGACGCCCACCGGATCGAGGAGTTCCACGACCTCGACTGGGCGGTCTCCCAGGCGCGCCGGGCGTGGGTCACGCCGAAGGACGTCCTCAACACGAGGTCCCGCGACGACCTCCTGGCCTGGGTCGCGGCCAAGGGCGAGCGCCTCTAGACGGGCGAGCGAATCCTGTCGGCCCGCCGATTCGGTCGAACGCGCGCAACCTCCGGCCGTACCATTCGGCTGCCGGACCGAGCTACGACGTTTGTGCCATGAGGGGGCAGCGATGCACCGCCGCGTGACCAGCCTGCTGGTGTCCGCCGCGATCCTGGCCGCCGCCTGTCAGCCCGCATCGCAGATCACGCCGGCGCCGAGCGCTCCGGCCTCGCCGGCTCCTGCATCGGCCGGGCCCGCAACGCCGACCCCCGCCCCGAGCCCGATCGACTACGACCAGTTGCTCTACGCCGCCACCTACCAGCCGTCGACCGGGACTCCGGGCGGCGAGGTCGTGCTGTCGAGCTGGGGGCAGGCCGTCGACCAGCTCAACCCGTACTTCGCCAACGCCTTCGGGACCTACGAGGTCCTTGCGGCGACGATGCGGACCCTCCTCCTCGTCACGAATGACGGCCACTACAAGCCGGACCTGTCGGCCGAGCCGATCACCTACGCCGACAACGTCGTCCAGGATGCCGATGGCAAGGGCGGCTTCACGGTCCACGTCACGATCCGGCCCAACCTCAAGTGGTCGGACGGCGTGCCGTTCACCCTCAACGACATGGTCTATACGCGCAAGGCCGTGCTCGATCCGGCCCAGGTCGGGATCAGCACGCTGAGCTGGGAGGAGGTCGACCGGATCGACCTGACGGCCGACGGGCTCACGGCCGATCTCCACTTCAAGGAGCCATTCGCCGGCTGGCTGGGCCTCGTCGGCGGCTCGTACATCCTGCCCGAGCACTACATGAAGACGATCCCGATCAAGGACTGGGCGGCCAAGAGCTACCCGGCCAGTCCCGCCCTGGAGCGCGCTCCGACGAACGGCCCGTTCCAGTACGTGACCGCGACGAGCGACACGATCAAGCTCACCCGATCTTCCACCTGGGCTGGGCCGGCGGTGGCCTGTGGAAGTCGTGCCTGTCTCGACGCCCTCACCTTCCGCTACTACCCGGACAAGGGCGCCGAGATCTCGGCGTTCAAGGCCGGCGAGACCGACGTCGCGCTCGGACTCGCGCAGGCCGACTACGACGCGATCAAGGACGTCGACCCGACCTTCGGCCGGGCGATCCTGGCGCCGGCCTGGGTGTACGAGCACCTCGACTTCAACCTGTCTGGGCAGGGCTCGGGCAAGGGCAACCCGGCCCTTCAGGACATCGCCCTGCGGCGGGCCGTCGAGCAGGGGATCGACAAGAAGGCGCTCTGGGCGACGGTGTTCCCGGGTTCGCCCTATCCCGATGACAACCCGTGCACGAACGCTACCCCGACCAACTACTGGCAGCTCCCGAACGCCAAGTGCCTGCCATTCGACGTCGACGCGGCCAACGCCGCGCTCGATGCCGCCGGCTACCGGATGGGCGCGGATGGCATCCGGGTCGATCCCAAGACGAACGCGCCCCTCACGTTCGAGAACTGCACCCTCCAGACCGGCTTCCGCGAGCTCGGTGCGGAATTCCTGGCGAAGTCGCTCATGGCCATCGGGATCAAGCTCAACCTGAACTTCGTCGACGGCACGACGGTCATGTTCGCGGCCTGGCCCGATGTGGCCGCCGACACGAAGTGCAACCTGGCTCACGGCACGTACGACCTGGCGGAGTACGCCTACATCCTGAGCTTCGACCTCTTCGGCAACTACTACTACTCCTACCACTCCGAGCAGATCCCGACCGCGGCGAACAAGGGCAACGGCTACAACAACCTGCGCCTCGACGACCCGGACATGGATGCTGCGATCGACGTCCTCCGGAAGGCGATCGACCCGGCCGACCAGGTCCGGGCGACGTACAAGATCCAGGACCTCTACATCGCGAACGTGCCGGAGATCGTCCTCTACTACCGAGCCGAGGCCCGGGGAGTGAACGTCAAGCTTCAGAACTTCCTGAAGAACCCGTCCACCGCGACCGACATGTGGAACATCGAGGACTGGTGGCTGCAGCCGTAGCCGCGCCATACACTCGGGACCATGCCCAGCTGCCCGGTCTGCGGCACTGACAACCCGGACCGGGCGCGGTTCTGCCTGGAGTGCGGCCAGCGGCTGACCGACCGTCGGCCGGACGCGGTCGAGTCGCGGCGGACCGTGACGGTGGTCTTCAGCGACATCGTCGGGTCGACAGCCCTCGGGGAGAGCCTCGATCCGGAGACGCTCCGCATCGTGATGTCGAGGTACTTCTCGTCGATGGAAGCCGTGCTCGTCCGGCACGGCGGGACCGTCGAGAAGTTCATCGGCGACGCGATCATGGCGGTCTTCGGCCTGCGGACCATCCACGAGGACGACGCCCTGCGGGCGGTGCGGGCGGCGCTCGAGATGCGCGACTCGCTCGCCGCGCTCAACGGCGAGCTCCTCGCGGAGCGCAACGTGACGATCGCGATCCGGACCGGCGTCCAGACCGGCGAGGTCGTCGCCGGTGACCCGTCGGCGCGCCAGACGCTGGTCACCGGCGACGCCGTGAACACCGCCGCCCGGCTCGAGCAGGCTGCCGGGACGGACGAGATCCTCGTCGGCGAGACGACCTGGCGGCTCATCCGCGATGAGGTCGTCGTGGAGCGCGTTCCGGCGATCCCCGCCAAGGGCAAGGCAGATCCGGTCCCTGCGGTCCGGCTGCTGTCACTGCGCCCGTCGTCGGGCGCCAAAGCTCCGTCTCCGGCCTCGCTGCTGGTCGGTCGCGCCGCCGAGCTCGCCAGGCTGCAAGAGGTGTTCGACCGCGTCGTCACCGATCGCCGCGCCGAGCTCGTCACGGTGCTCGGGCCGGCCGGCGTCGGCAAGAGCCGGCTGGTCGCCGAGCTCCTTGCCGAGGCCGCCGGTCGGGCGACCGTCCTGCGCGGGCGTTGCCTGCCCTACGGGGAGGGGATCACGTACTGGCCGTTGCGCGAGATCCTCCACGAAGCAGCCGGGATCCGCGACGAGGACCCGCCGGCGGAAGGCCAGCGGAAGCTGGTGGACCTCGTGGGGTCGATCCCGGATGGCTCGCTCGTCGCGAGCCGGCTCGCCAGCGCCATCGGCCTGAGTGCCGAAGCCGCCCGTCGCGAGGAGATCTTCTGGGCCGTCCGCCGGACGCTCGAGCACCTGGCCGCGGACCGACCGCTGCTCCTGGTCGTCGAGGACATCCACTGGGCCGAGACGCTGTTCCTCGAGCTCCTCGAGCAGCTGATCGAACTGAGCCGTGAGATCCCGCTGCTGATCGTCTGCCCGGCCCGGACGGAGCTGCTCGACCGGCAGCCGGACTGGGGTCGCGACCGGCCCAGGGTGACGACGGTGGTGCTCGAGGGGCTGCCGGGCGACGCTGCCGCCGAGCTGCTCGACAGCCTGCCCGGTGGCGCGGGGATCCCACCGGGCCTGCGGGCGCGGATTCTCGCCAGTGCCGAAGGCAATCCGCTGTTCGTCACCGAGATGGTGGGCATGCTCGTCGAGGACGGGCTGCTCGGGACCGAGGAACGTCCGGGCCCGCTCGCCGTCGACGCCGACGCGGTCAAGGTCCCGCCGACCATCCAGGCCCTCATGGCCGCACGGGTCGACGGCCTCCCGAGCTCGGAGCGAGCGCTCGCTCAGCGGGCGTCGGTCGTCGGCCGGGTGTTCGAGCAGGACGCGCTCGTCCAGCTCACGCCCGAGCCGGCCCGACCGGAGGTGACGGCCTCCCTGCTCGCCCTCATCCGCCGCGAGCTCGTGACACCCGAGCCGTCCGAGCTCAGCGTCGAGGATGCCTACAAGTTCCGGCACATCCTCCTCCGCGACGCCGCCTACGAGGCCCTCCGCAAGACCGACCGGGCCGACCTTCACGAGCGGTTCGCCGACTGGCTCGAGCGAGCCGCCGGCGACCGACTGATGGAGCTCGAGGAGATCGTCGGCTATCACCTGCGCCAGGCGCACCGGTATCGGACCGAGCTCCGCGAAGGCGGCTCGCGCACGGACGAGATCGGGTACCGGGCTGCCGACCACCTCCACGCGGCTGCGAAGCGAGCTCGTGATCGCGGTGATTCCGCGGCGGCCGTCGGCATGTACGCTCAGGCCGAATCGCTCCCGAGCCGCGACCCCGCCGAGCGGGCATCGCTCCTGCTCGACTTCGGCCTGGCGCTGGCCGACATCGGCCGGGGGACCGACTCGGGACAGCGCGCCGAGCAGGCCCTCGAGCTGGCGGAGGCGGCCGGCGACCATCGAGCGGCTGCCAGTGCCCGGCTGCTGCGTCTCGACACGCGGCTGAGCGATGGTGCCCTGGTGCGGTTCGATCCGGCGATCGCGGCAGAGCTCGATCTTGCCCTCCGTGATGCCGAGGCGTCGCGCGATCCGGGTGCCCTCGCCGAGGCCTGGGCATCGATCAGCGCGCGATCCTGGAGCGAGGCCCGCCACGCCGACTGCGACGAGCGAGCTTCGCACGGCGCTCGAGCACGCGCGGCTGGCCGGCGATCTTCGCCGGATGCTGGATCTCGAGCTCAACCTGCTCGTTCACACCTTCGCCAGTGCCGACGCCCGCCGGCGACGTCGTCGATGCGGCACGAGACCTCGTCGAGCGAGCCAGATCGTACCCATCCGTGAGAGCCGAGGCCCAGGAGGTGCTGGCCGTCTCGGAGGCGATGCTCGGCCGCTTCGAAGAAGCCCATGTCCACGTCGAGGAGAGCATCGTCGATCCTGCGCGACCTGGCCCAGTTCGGAGCCCTGTCGAACGCCTGGACGTACGTGGCCTGGGTCCATCGCCTTGCCGGCAACCCCGCCGCGGCGGAGGTCGCCCTGCGCGAGGCGCTGGCAATCGCGACCGCGATCGACGACCGGAGTCTCGAGAGCTTCGTCTCGTGCCGGATTGCCGAGGTGCTCGTCGCCCAGCAACGGTTCGATGAGGCAGAGTCGTTCCTCGCGATCGCGGAGCGGTATCCGATCGGGGCCACCGAAACGCGAATCGCCGGCGCCCATGCGCAGGATCCTGGCCGCCCGCGGTGATCCGTCAGCGACCGGCGGAGGTCGAGGCGCTGATCGAGATGGTCGACGGCAAACCGTGGCTCAACGTGGCGACCGAGGCGTACCTCGACGCGGCCAACGCCATGGCCTCGCTCGGGTCGCGAGCGGACGCCGAGCGGTACGCCCGCGAGGCGCTGGGCATGTGCCAGGCCAAGGACGACGTCGCCCTTGCCGCGCGAACCGAGGAGCTCCTCGCGCGGATCGCCGCGAGCTAGACGTCAGCGCTCTGTCACAGGCTGCGGGCGGCCTCGACCGCTCGCTCGCTCCACCAGCGCAGGTCGTCCGCGGCGCTCAGCCCGGTCGGCAGGGTGACGTCCGCGTCGGCGTCGAGGCCCTTGCGCCAGCCGCGCAGGAGCAGCCCGACGAGGATCGCCAGGTCGACCTGGATGGCCCAGTCACCGATCCCCGGATCGAGGCCGCGCTCGTCGGCCGTCGCCTCGACGATCGAGCGGTAGCGCTCCAGGACGGCCTCGGGTCCCTCCGGCAGCATCGCGACGTTCGAGACGAGGAACCAGCCGAGCTCGAGGGCAACCGGTGCGAAGGTGGCCATCTGCCAGTCGATGAGCGCGATCCCGTCGACGAGCGAGGCCACGTTCGACAGCTTCAGGTCGCCGTGGAGCATCGTCGGCGGGAGCGACCCGAGCGCAGTCACGAGCGGCGCGGGATCCGCCGCCAGGGCCGCCACCAGCCGCCTCGCCGCGACGGGCGCCCGACGGTCGAAGGCGTCCCAGCCGGCGAGGAACCGCTCACCCACCGGGTTGCCTTCGGCGCGGTACCGCTCCGCGGCCGGGCGACTGAGGAGCAGGATCCGCTCGTCGACGGGGCACCACGGAACGCTCGCCTGACTCGGGCAGGCGCCGGCCGATGACGTGGAGCCGGGCGGCGGCGCTCAGGACGCTGACGAGGAGCGAGCCGGGGATCGCGGGCTCATGGCTCGGGCGTTCCCAGGCGATGAGCTCGTCGGACAGGTCGGGCATGAGGATCGCCGCCCCGTCACCGTCGGCGGCCGCCCCGAGGTAGGGGCTGGCGAGACGGACCCAGCTCCCGTCCGGGCTGGTCGAGGCGAGCGAGCTCGCGAACCACGCCTCGCGGAGCTCGTCGTCGTGCGTGGCGCGGACGATCCAGTCGAGCTCGGCCGAGGTCCGCTTGAGGACGAACCGCCGATCGCCTCGATCGATCAGGCTGAGCGTCGACCCCGACCACCCGTCGTGCGCGAACGGCTCCTCCGGCAGGCCGTCGAGATCGGCCACGGCCAGGAGATCGACGAGCTGGCGGTGCGCCCAGGGTCGGCGCGGGTCGACCACCGGCCTCGAGCTGGTCACGGGGGCGCGTCGGCCTCCTCGTCCAGGTAGACGACGTGCGAATCCGGACAGTTGCGGGTGAGGACGACCACGAGCGGAGCATCGGCGGAGGCATTCTCCTCGACGTGGATCTCGCCCGCCGGGATGTAGACGAAGTCGCCCGCTCCGGCATCCATCGTCTCCTCGAGCCCGGTCGGTCCCCAGGTGTAGCGGGCCCGCCCCTCGAGCACGTAGATCGACGTCTCGCACGGACCGTGATGGTGGATCCGGGTCTTCGCGCCGGGCGCGGTCGTCACCACCGACGAGTAGAGACCGACGGACCCGGTCGTCCGCGCCGAGACGGCGATCGACCGCTCCATGTCGCTGGTCTGGCCGACCGAGGTCAGCCGCTGGGCGGGGGTGACGCGAACGGCCATCCGATGCTCCTCCTCGGGTGGCGATGATACGGGCCGCCGCCGACGACTACCCTGCAGCCATGCCGCGCTCGCTGTCCGATCTTCCCCGGTTCGCGCTGATCGACGAGCCGTCGCCGCTCGCCCCGCTGCCACGGCTGTCGGCCGCGCTCGGCGGCCGGGCCGAGCTCTGGGTCAAGCGCGAGGACCTCCTTCCGCTGGCCTTCGGCGGCAACAAGCTGCGCAACCTCGAGATGCTCGTCGGGGCGGCGCTGGCCGAGGACGCCGATTGCCTCGTCACGGCCGGCCGACGCTGGTCGAACCACTGCCGGCTGACGGCCGCGGCCGGGGCGGTCGCGGGGCTCGACGTCCACCTCGTCCTGTCGGGACCGCCGGCCGATCCACCGAACCCCGGCCGGCAGCTCGACGAGCTCCTCGGCGCGACGGTCCACCAGGCGGCGACGGCGGACCGGGCCGAGCGCGACGCTCTCGTTGCCCGGGTCCTCGCCGACCTCCGGGCCGCCGGGCGCCATCCGTACGCCATCGGCGTCGGCGGCGGCGGAGTCGTCGGCGCGGCGGGCCAGGTCCGGGCCGCGGCCGAGGTGCTCGGCCAGGCGCGCTCCCGTGGCGTCGGGGTCGATGCCGTGGTCCTCCCGTCGGCCACCGGCGGCACCCAGGCCGGGCTCCTCGCCGGGCTCCGGGCCGGCGGCTCGACCGCGGCGGTCGTCGGGATCGCCGTGGCCCACCCGCCGGACGAGCTCCGGCCGACGATCGAGTCGCTCCTGGCCGGGCTCGGCGACCTGACCGGCGTCCCCGTGGACCCGGCCGAGATCGAGCTCGACGGCGAGCTGGCTCGGACCGGGCTATGGCCGGCCGACGCCCGAGGCAGACGAGGCCTGCCGGCTGCTGGCCAGGACCGAGGGCATCCTCGTCGATCCGATCTACACCGCCAAGGCCCTCGCCGGGCTCATCGCCGCCGTTCGACGCGGCCGGTTCGACCGGCGGACTGTCCTGTTCTGGCACGCCGGTGGCCTGCCCGGCCTGTTCGAGCCGCTCGACGGCGGGTCGCCTGTCGCCTGAGGCGGTCGCGTACCATCGGCGGCGATGGATCACCGGCGCGCCCACCGGCGCGAGCTCGTCATCCTCGCGATCGCCGTCATCGGGTTGTCCCGTCTCCTCGACGGGCCGCTGGTCTGGCTGGTGGCCGCCCTGCTCGCGGCCGGCGTTGCGGTCGGGGCGGCCGCCTACATCGCCGACGGTCGCGCTCGCGACGCGCCGGTCGAAGGCGTCATCATGCCGGCGCTGGCCGCGGCGGCCACGCTCGGCGCGATCCGGATCGTCCCGCTCGGCGTCCTCCTCCTCCCTGCGCTGGCAGCCGCCTGGGTCCTGATCGACCGGACGCTCGCGTTCGAGGGGAGCATCGCCAGCAAGGACACCGAGCCCAGCCCCGACGACCGGACGACCGCCCTCGGCTACGCCATCGTCATCGCGTTCCTCGCCTTCGTCGGCGTCGCCACGTTCATCCAGGGTGGGCTCGTCGAACCGCCGCCGAGCCCGGACTCGCCCGCCGCCGTGCCGCTCGACGAGCAGGCGCTCCTCCTGCTTGCCCTGGCCGACGCGTTGGTCGCCGGCCTGCTCGGCTTCCGGGTGTCGGTGCTCCGCGAGCGCTCGCTGCGCGATGCGCTCTGGTCGGCAGCGACCTACGCCGCGGTCGTTGCGATCGCGGCGGCCGCCGTCCGGGCAGTCGCCCTGCCCCGGCTGCTCGGCCCGGCGCTGCTGGCCCTCGTGTTCTTCGTCTGGGACGGCGTCCACGGCGCCCCGCCGACCCAGCGGCGCGACCCGCGCTGGATCTGGCAGATCGCCCTGCTCGTCGTGCTCGGCGGCGCGGTCGTGGCCTGGAACCTCGCGCTCCGCGGCTGAGCCGGTCGGGGCGCCTGGCTCCCACTGCGCCGTCGAGCCGAACCTGAGCGATCCCCCCTCGCGTTGACGCGACGGCCGGATGGTGCTACAAACCATTGCCCCCGGAAGTGGCGCCCCTACCCGCGCGCGGGCTCCGCGCGCCGCCACCGACCGACACCGAGCGCGCGCCTCGATTCGGCGCCGTGAAAGGACGAACCCGCCCGTGACCTTCCAGGATCTCGACAACCAGGCCGCCACGGCGGCGAGCTCCGTCCGCCTCAAGCGCGGCCTCGTCGACCAGGCGATCGCCCAGGCCTCGGCCGCCGAGTGGTCCGAGGCGGCCGAGACGAACCGGAAGATCCTCGAGATGGGCCCGGACGCGGAGGCCGAGAACCGACTGGCCAAGGCGCACTGGGAGCTCGGCGAGCTCGCCACCGCGCGCGAGCATTACCAGACGGCGCTCGCCCTCGACCCGACGAACCGGATCGCGGAGCGGAACATCGACCGCCTCCGGATGCTTCTCGTCGACGCCGGCGAGAAGACCGTTCCGGCCCAGTCCGGGAGCAAGGCGCCGGTCTCGATCTTCGTCGAGGAAACCGGCAAGACCGGCTTTGCGTTCCTGACCGACCTGCCCGACCCGCGCAAGCTCGCCCAGGTCAACCCCGGCGACGCGGTCGAGCTGACGCCGGAAGGCAACCGCCTGATCGCGATCAGCAACGGGATGCGGATCGGGGTCGTCGAGCCGCGGGTCGCCGCCCGCCTGCTCAAGCTCATCGCCGACGGCAACAAGTACTTCGCCGGCGTCACGTCGCTCGGCGACAAGGACGTCCGGATCATCATCCGCGAGATCTACCAGGACCCCCGGAACTACGGCAAGGTGAGCTTCCCGACCGCGGCCAAGTCGACCGACCTCCGGCCGTACACGAAGGGAACCCTCGTCCGCGAGGAGATGGACCTCGAGGAGGATCTCGAGGACGACGAGGAGGACGAGGAGATCGAGGACCTCGACCGCGTCCTGCCCGCCGACGTCACGACCGACGAGGCGTTCGTCGAGGAGCCCGACGAGCTCGACGAGCCGTAGACCGGGTCGGGGGCATGCCGCGACGGGGCCTTTCGGTTACGGGCTGAGCCAGGTGTAGTACGCCGTCTCCGCAATATCCAATCCCATCGCGATGAAGCCGTGTTCGCCGCCGGCAACGGCTTCGAAGAAGAGCGGCTCGGCGGCAACCTCGTGCCTCGTCCATGCGAGCCCATCGTCGGATGTCCAGACCGCCGTCCCGGCATCCGAGAAGGCGATCACGCGATCGCCATCGGACGCGGCGGCTTCGCCCGACGCGCCCGCACCCGCGAGCCTCAGGAGACTCAGACGCATCGATCGTCTGCTGTGTCCACGTCGATGCCGTCCGGCGACAGCCAGGCCACCGCGCAAGGCTTGTCCACGTCACGGCAGCCGCCGACCGCCACGAAGCCCGGTCCACCGGTCACCACCGCATACGGCACGGCGCCCGGCTTGGACGCGGCGTCGGGGCCCGTGCGCGTCCAGACGCGGCCATCGGTCGACGTCCAGAATGCCGGACGCTCGCTTCCGGTTGACCCACCAGCCGTGATCGAGCCGGCGATGACGAACCCGGAGGGACCGGCCGCAACCCCGGACAGGCTCGGGGTGAAGCCGGCAGCCTCGAACGTCTTGTCGGGCAATGTCTCCCAGCGCAATCCATCGGACGAGAACCAGGCGACCTGGGCTCCGCCCGTCCGGTAGCCGATGGCCACGAAGCCCAGCTGGTCCTCCGGCCACGTCGGTCATGCTCGGGCAACCCTCGATGCACGCACCGAGCTCGAACTCCGGGCCCGAGCCCACGACCTTCCAGTCGAGACCATCCGGCGGAATGCCAGATGAGCCAGGAACCCAGGGTGGTCGGATCCTCGCCGATCGCCACGAACCCGCCCACGCCGGCCGCCACCTCGGTCATGCCGCGGCAGCTATCGGGCCCCGGGCATGGCTCGACCCCCTCGACCGTCGCGGGCGACCACGTTCGACCATCGGCTGAGGTCCACGCCCCACCGCCCACCCCGACCCAGCCCGGTCCGCCGGCCGCGACCCCGGACATGCCCGGGCTGCCGACCGGGGTCACGACCTGCCAGGTCTCGCCCGGCGGGATCGTCGGCGCGGGTGTCGGAGGTCGCAGCCGGCGTTGCCGTTGGCGCGACCGACGCCGCCGCCGTCGCCTGCGGCGACGGTGGCACCTGCGAGATCGGCAGCTCCCGCGTGTGCGGCAGGAGCGAGCCGACGATCGCGGCCCCGAGCAGGGCGGCCGCCAGCAACAGCGCTGCCGCCACGAGAACGAGGATCGGTCGGGGACCCGTCCGTTGCTGGCCCAGGGCCGCCTCGACGATTCGCCGCCCGACCTCGTCCGACGGCTGTCGTCGCGGGATGGAGGCAATCAGCGCCGCATCGCCGCGGAGGTTCGCCGCCGCCGAGCGACAGGCGTCACACGACCGGAGGTGGGCCTCGAGCTCGTGGGCTTCGACCGCATCGAGCGGGAAGTCGATCGCCGCGGCGGCGAGCAGCAGGATCCGCTCGTGGCCGTTCACGACGCTGCCCCTTCCGCCACGAGCTGCTCGCGAACGGTCACCCGGGCACGAGACATGAGCGATCGCGTCGCGTTGTGGGAGCGACCGATCGCGCTGGCGATCTCCTCACCCGAGAACCCGTGCCACTCATGAGCAGGGCGACCCGGGCATCGGCTGACACGTGCTCCAGGGCTCGCTCGATGCTCTGGGTCTTCTCCCGCCGCAGGAGCCGGGCGTCGGCCGGCTCGGCCTGCTCTGGGGAGACCAACCGATCGAGCCAGCGCCGTCCGGTCGCCAGCCGGCGGCCACGATCGATGACGAGGTTCGAGGCGACCCGGTACAGCCACGGTCGGACCGTTCCGGGATCCGGCCCGCACGCTCTTCGCGGATCAGCCGAAGGAACAGCTCCTGGAGCAGGTCCTCGGCGACCTCACGGTCACGCGTCGCACTGCACAGGAAGCTGAACAGCTCCTCGTGGAACGCCGCGTAGGCGTCCACGACCGCCGCCCCGTGGCCAACCCGCTCGACCGCCACGACCTGCGGCTCGACGCGAGGGTCGGGAGCCGGCGCCTTCGAGGCTGGCGGTTCGCTCATGGTGCTGTTGAAACGGGATGCGGCGCTCTTTGTTGCGTCACGCGCCGCGGCCGACCGTCAGGCCCGTCCGGCGTCCTCGATCGCCGGTCTGGCCGCAGAACGGATCACGACGGGCCCGGCCGAGCCTCCACGGCGGCGCTGGCAACCGAGGCGGCGAGCGCCCGGACATCGTCGGCGCTCGACGTCAGCACGGCGGCGGCGCTGCTCCCGTTCGGCCACGGCCGGGCGAGGACCTCGTCCGAGCGGGCGAAGGCAAGGCTCTCGAGTCGACCGTACGACGTGCTGATCAGGCGGACGAGCCGCTCGACCTCGGTCGTCGGACGGCCGATCAGCGCCAGCGTCTTGTCGACCTGGACCGTGTGCTCGCGGATGTGCGAGCCCCAGCGACCGATCCGGAAGCGCAGATCGACCGGCAACCCTGACCAGCGCGCCGGGATCGCCAGCTCGTCCTCGGTCAGGCTCGCGAACCGGCCCGTCCCCAGGTCCACGAGCTCGTCCAGCCGGGCCATGATCTCGCTCGTGCTGCCGACGGCCTCGGCGTCCTCGCCCGGCTCCTCCGGCATCTGCGAGTCGTCCACCCGGGCCGGGAGCGGGCCGGGAGCATGGCCCCGCTGGAACCACCAGGCGGAGTACCAGCCGTAGCCGCGCTGGCCACCGACGACGTGTCCGAGGGTCTGGCGAACGGTCCATTCACCGCCGCCCGGGTCGGTGTCCAGGTCCTTCGCCCGGAGCGGTGCCAGCGCGCCGCGCAGCTCCCAGCGTGCGGCCGTGGCCGATCCGAACAGGGCGACGGCCGGCCCGATGCCCGGGCCTTCGCCGGCGGCGGCCCGCCCGTCGACGATCGCGTCGGCGGCCGTCTCGATCCGCTCGTGGATCCGATAGAAGCCGTAGCGCACGTCGGTGTTCTCGACGAAGCCGGGTTGCCACTCCCAGACCGTCTCGAGCACCGCGTCGGGTACGGCCAGCAGCGCGTCGAGCGTGGCCAGGAACGCGGCCCGGGCGGCCAGGATCGGCGGCGCGACCGGAAGGGTCGGCCCGGGGGTCAGATCGAGCAGGGGATCGTTCATCGCGCCTAGGCTAGCCATCCGCGCCACGTCCCGCCAGCCCGATCCGGAAGCGATCGAGACGCCCGAGCGCGCGTCGCGTCTCGGCGGTGGTGATCTGGCGACCGCCCCATTGGGCAAGCTCGAAGTCCGCGGCGAGGAGGTCCAGCTCGAGCGTGCCGGCTCCGCTGGCTCGCAGCCTCCGGGCATGCGCTGCGGGCGTCTCGGCCGGGTCGCGGCGGAGCGCCTCATCGGGCTCGACCGCCCGGAGGGCGGCCCGGTAGGCGGCGACCGCGTCCGCCGGTCGTCCGCGCCGCCTCAGGCGTCGCAACCGGCCGGCGAGGTCGAAGCCGGCGGACGGTTCCGGCTCGACCGGACCGAACGCGCGCGACCGCCGATCCAGGCTGGTCCGCCCCGGCTCGCCGGCGTTGTTCCGCCAGGCCCGGGCGAGGAACAGGAGGACGGCCACGACCAATCCGATCGCGACCACGGTGAGGATGACGTTGAACACCGGCGAATCGGGCTCGGCGGCCAGCACCCCGCCACCGCTCGGCTCCTCGGGGGTCGAACCGGCGTCGTGCTGCGGCCAGATGACCGCGATCAGCGCCAGGACGCCGAACGCGATCAACGGCGCGAACGTGTAGATGCCCGCCCGACGGAGAGCGCCCCGCCGGGACGGGACGAGGATCCGTGCGACGACCGCCGCGACGATCAGCAGCGGCAGCGTCAGCGGCCAGGCGATGAGCGTGGCGAACAGCCGCTCGAGACCGTCACCGACCGGCAGGGCGGCCAGCCCGATCGCTGCCGCCGACCCGATCAGGGCGACGAGCCACGGCCGGTTGGCGAGCGGATCGAACCCGGCCCCGGACGCCTCGAGCTCGGCCCGGGCGAGTCCGGTCGACGCCAGGCCACCGATCACGAAGGCGATCGTCGGGAGCGCGGCCGACTCCCGGAACACGGTCCGCATCGGCTCGCTGAGCGCTCCGGCGAACACCCAGGCGCAGGCCAGCCCGATGAGACCGGCGAGGAACGGGCGGGCGGCCTGGGCGGGATCGTGGAGCGCGCCGGCCCGGACGAACCCGCGGAGCGCGGCAAGTCCGAGCACGAGCGCGCCCGGATCGCTGGCGATGGCCCCGCCGGGGTCGCGCCCCAGCATGGCCATCGACACGGTCACCGACAGGAGCACGCCGACGGCCGCCCCGGCGACGAGCAGTCCGACGATCACCGTCAGGCGCGAGGCGGCCAGCCGATCGAGGCGGGCGGCGGTCAGGCAGGTCGCTCCGGCCGCGACCATGAACACGAGCGGGCTCAGCGGGGCGTGGACCCGCGCGACCGAATCGATCAACAGGTAGACGACGGCGACCCAGCCGCCCTCGGCCAGCCCGACCGCGAGCGGGAAGGCGAGCTCAGCTCGCGACATCGAGGTGGCTCACGGTGCGCCAGTCGCCGTCCATCCGGACCGACCTGGCCGCCAGCCGGAGCGCCCGCGAGCGGCGGGCGTGGGCATTGGCATCCGGGCCGATCGCGAGATGGAGGACGCCGAACCCGCTCCGGGTCAAGCGCCGGGCGACCGGCAGCCACGGTTCCGGATCGCGGGCCGAGACGATCACGATCAGGGTTCCCGGCCGGACCATCCTCGCGAGCCGGCCGAGGAGGTGCTCGAACGGCGCCGACGGATAGGGACTGATCCGGGCCAGCAGGTCGCCCGCCCTGGCGGCCTGCTGCTCCGAGGCGCTCGGAGCGAGGAACGCGAACCGGTCGGTGGTCCCGGTGAACGCGGCGACGGCCAGGCCGCCGGCGGCCCCCTCGGCCTCGAGGGCCCGGGCCAGCGACGCCGCCACGACGCACAGGGTCTCGGCGAGGTCGTCGTCGTGGCGGCCGGTCCAGCCGGCCTCGCCCGTCTCGATGTCGAGGGCGACCACGACGTCGCGATCGCGCGACGGGTCGAACCGCTTGACGACCGGGACGCCGAGTCGGGCCGTGGTCCGCCAGTGGAGGTGGCGGACCGGGTCACCCGGCGCGTACGGGCGGACGCCGGCGAACCGGCTCGGGTCCTCGACCAGGCCGCGTCGCGCCCGGAGGTCGCCGCTCCGCTCGCGAGCAGCCTCGAACCGGCGGACCGGCACGGTTCGCGGCCGAACGATGAGCGTCGCGCGGATCTGGCGATCCTCCTCGGCAACGGTCTCACCCAGGAGGTCGCCGACCGACAGGGCGACCGGCCCGAACTGGTAGACGCCGCGGCGCTCCGCCCGGAGGTCGATCGTCCTCACCGATCGCTCGTACGGTCCGAGGGTCCAACCGTTCACGAGCGTCCGCCCGCCGAGCGACCAGCCGTGGCCGCTCTCCTCATCGTGGGGTCGGAGCTCGGGCGGAAGCGGCTCCTCGGCGTGCAGCCAGGGCAGCGGCAGCAGCTTCCGATTCCAGGCCGTCAGGACGAGATGGGCGTCATCGCCGCACATCACCCGGTCCGGCTCGAAGCGACGCTCGAGGCGGAGCCGGCGGAGCGCCCGCCCGGCCCACAGGCCACGCAGCCACATGGCCGCCAGGAGCACGATCCCGAGCATCACGAGGATCGCGATCCCGAGCACCCCGCCGACGAGGATGAGCACCCCCCCGAGCACCGGGCGAAGGTCGATCTCGCTCGCGGCGATCGCCGCGGTCAGACTCGGGTCGTCGTCCGGCTCGGGCTCTTCGCCGGTGTCGGCGGCCTCGTCACCCGACAGCGCCCGCCCGGTCCGGAAGCTCATCCGGCCCGCTCGTGGCTGGTGTCGACGGGGACCGGAACCTCGGCCACGACACCGGCCAGGATGTGCTCGGCGGTCGCGCCGTGGAGCGAGCTGTCGAGGTCGACCCGCAGCCGATGGCCGAGCACCGCCGGGACCGTCGCCCGGATGTCGTCGGGCAGGACGAAGTCACGGCCGGCCAGGAAGGCCGCCGCCTGGGCGGCCCGGAACAGCGCGACGCTGGCGCGCGGGCTCGCCCCGAGCTCGACGTCCGACCGGTCGCGGGTCGCGGCCACGATCGCGACGAGGTAGTCGGTCAGCTCGTCGGCGACGCGCACGATCCGGGCGCCCTCGCGCAGGGCGGCGATCCGGTCCGCCGTCAGGACCGTCGGCACGGCATCGAGCGGCTCGGCGGCCAGCGCGTAGCGGCCGGCGATCCGACGCTCGGCCAGCGCGTCCGGATAGCCGATCCGGAGGCGGAGCAGGAACCGGTCGAGCTGGGCCTCGGGCAAGGCGAACGTGCCCTCGTACTCGATCGGGTTCTGCGTGGCGAGGACGATGAACGGGTCGGGCAGCGGCCGGGTCACCCCCTCGACCGAGACCTGCCGCTCCTGCATCGCCTCGAGCAGCGCCGACTGGGTCCGCGGGGTCGCCCGGTTGATCTCGTCGACGAGCAGGACGTTGGTGAACACCGGGCCGGCCACGAAGCGCAGGCTCATCCCGCTCGTCGGCGTCCCATCGAGCACGCTCGCCCCGGTCACGTCGCTCGGCAGGAGGTCCGGGGTCCCCTGGATCCGCCCGAAGCCGAGCCCGAGCGCGCGCGCGAAGGCGCGGGCGAGGAGGGTCTTGCCGACACCCGGCACGTCCTCGATCAGCGCGTGACCCTCGGCCAGCAGGGCGATCGCGAGGAGCCGGAGCGGTTCCTCGGCGCCGACGACCGCCGGAGCGACGGCGTCCTGGAGCGCGCGGAACGCCCGGGCGCCGTCCGTCGCCGGCGCCGGAGCGGGCCGTGCGGCGGCCGGCTCGATGCGGCCGGCGAGGTCGGAGCTGGGCTGGGCGTCGGTCACCCGAGGCCTCCGTGGCGGGCGGACAGGTCGCCCAAGGGTACGTCCAGCGGTCGACCGACGTTCACTCGCCGGAACCGCCGGTCTGTGGCAGGATGCGGCCCATGGCGGGTCGAGAGGTTCCGATCCGGAGCGAGCCGGGATTCTCGCTCCCGGCGTTCGGGCGCCTTGCGCCGCCTCCACCCCCGGAGCTCGTCGCGGCCCGGATCGAGGAGCACTCGAGCCTCGGCGACGTGGTCATCGACCTCCATGGCCGGGGCGGCTGGATCGCCCGGGCCGCGGTCGACCGCCAGCGCAAGGCCGCCTCGCTCGAGACGAGCCCGCTCACCCGGCTCCTGGCCGAGGTCGTCCTCCGGCCGCCCGACGTCCGCCATCTCGACGCCGCGTTCCAGGCGATCGCGGCGGCGCCCCGCGAGCAGTCCGCGCTCAAGGTCTGGCTCGGCGAGAAGTACGCCAGCCGCTGCGCGACCTGCGGCCGGAGCGTCGTGCTCGACGAGATCGTCTGGGAGACCGTCCCGGACGCCGGCCCGCGGCCGGTCCACAAGCACTACCGCTGCACCGCCTGTCGCGACCAGGTCGGGGGCGGCGACCAGCGCCACGGCTCGATCGACGAGGTCGACCTCACCCGGATCGCGGCGACCGACCCGCGCGGCCCGGCCTGGCGCGCGGTCCGCGATCGGTTCCCGACGGTCGACGGCGACGACGCGCTCGTCGAGCAGCTGCTCGACCTCCACTCGCCGCGCCAGCTCGTCGGACTCCACGCGATCCTCGAGCGGATCGAGGGCGACCTGCGCTCCGCCCCGGTCGAGGCCGCGATGCGGCTGGCCCTCCTCCACGCGCTGCTGCCGGCCTCGCGGCTCAACGGCTACCCGGGCCGGATCGCCAACCTCCGGATCAGCGGCGGCCGGATCCGGCTGCCTGCCGGCGGCCAGTGGCGTGAGCGCAACCCGTGGCTGGCGTTCGAGGATGGCTTCCGGATCGTCCGCGGCTTCGTGCAGCGCCTCGAGGGGGCTCCGCTCGGGCTGATGACCGCGCGGTTCGGCGAGGACCTCCAGAGCCTGACCGAGGGGATGGCCAACGTCGTCGTCCGGCTCGGGACGCCGTCGTCGTATCGAGCCCTCGAGGCCGAGGCGGATGCGCTGGCCCGCCTGCCGAACCGGCCGCGGGTCCGGCTCGTCCTCGGCCAGCCACCCCAGCGTCCGAACGTCGAGCGGCTGTCCTACGCCTATTTCGCGACCGGCTGGGTCCTCGGCCGTGACGCGGCCTCGCTGCTCCCGCTCGAGGCGGTCTTCGGTGGGTCCGGGCGGGCGCCCTGGGGCTGGCAGTCGGCGGCGATCCGGCGGGCGTTCGACGCCACGGCGCCGCTCCTCGCCCGGGACGGCCGGGCCGTGCTCATCCTCGAGCCGGGCGGTCCCGAGGGCCTCGTCGCCGCCGCGCTGGGCGGGGTCGCGGCCGGCTACCGGCTCGTCGGGGCGAGGCTGGCCGAACCCGGCGAGGAGATCGGCGGCACGGTCGAGTTCGTCCCGCCCGGCGCCTCGGTCCCGGTCGGGCCACGGACCCGGAGCAACGTCGCCCTGCCCCACGTGCCCGGCGGCGCCGGCGACCCGGACGTCGTCCCGGGGCGCGGCCTGTTCGCTCCGCCCGAGCGCTTCGACCGTGGCCGTTCGTCCGAGGCGGATGTCGCCCGGACCGTGACCGACACGACGGTCGAGATCCTCCAGGCGCGCGGCGAGCCGGCTCGCTACGAGCGACTCCTCGGCGAGATCCTCGTCGGTCTCGACCGAGCCGGCCAGCTCCGGCGGCTCGTCGCGACGCGCGGCGGGCCGAACGACGGCGCCGACGGCGACGACCTCGCGGAGCAGGTCGAGGCGTGGCCGCCGAGCGAGGGCTCGACCGAGGCCCCGGACGCCGACGACCCGTCGGCTGGATCGCGCGAGCGGCCGGCTGCGGACCTGCCGCCGCCCGAGGCCCAGCCGGCGGCCGGAGCCCCGTCCGATGAACGGCGAACGAGCTCGCCGCCCCAGGCCGACCCGGCCCGACGCTCGGGGCGCGAGGCGGCCGCGGTCGCCGGCGACCAGGTCGAGCGCCTGCTGGCGATCATCCGCGACGAGCTCGGACGGCCGACCCACCGGCGGCTCCACGAGATCGAGCCCGGCCGATGGTGGCTGACCGACGCCGCCGACATCGCGGCCGCGGCCCTGCCCCTGGCCGATCGCGTGGAGTGGTCCGTGTTCAGCCTCCTGTCGACCGCCGGGCGGCTGTCTGAGGCGGCCTTCAACGAGCGAATCGCCGCGCTGTTCACCGGCCACGACCTGCCCGACGAGGCGCTCGTCGCGGCCTGCCTCGACAGCTACCGCAGCCTCGCCAGCACCCCCGACCGGATCGTCACCTCCGATGACCTGCTGCGCCGATCGCACGAGCACAGCGAGATCGTGGCGGACCTGGTCGATACCGGGCACCGGCTCGGGATGCGGGCCTGGATCGCGAGCCGCGAGCAGGTCCGCCGGGTCCGTGGCCGCCACCTGGCCGAGTGGCTCGACGACAGCGAGCGGCGCCAGGGTCCGCCCCGGGTCGGGCGGGCCCGGCCCGACGACGTCGACGAGCTGGACGTGGTCTGGCAGGTTCGCGGCCGGGCCAGCTTCCTGTTCGAGGTCGAGTGGACGGCGATGCTCGGCGAGCCGCTCCTGCGCCGGGCCGCCCTCATCCCGGCGGCCGACGACATCGTCCGCTTCCTGGTCGTCGTCCCGGAGCGGACGGAGCTGCTCCGCTACAAGCTCGAGCGCTCGCCGCTCCTGCGGACGGCGATGGAGGAGGGCAACTGGCACATCATCAAGGCGAACCATCTCCGGGCATTCGCCGCCCGCGAGACGCTGACCCTGGCCGACCTCGAGCCGTACGTCGGCCTGGACCCGGCGATCGAGCACCGCGGCGGCGAGCAGATGCCGCTGTTCGCCGGCTGAGACCGCGGGCCGTGTACCCTACCGGCGCCGGTCGCCATCGCCGGCCCGGGCCGATCCCACCCGCTGATCAGGAGGCACCTCGGTGACCCAGCTCGATCCCGGCTCGCCGGTCAACGTCCTCGCCGACAGGTTCTGGGAGTCGATCCTCGTCGAGAACCCGACCACGGCCACGATGTACGGCGACGAGCGATTCGACGACCGGCTCGAGGATCCCAGCACCGCCGGCCGGCTGGCTCGCCGGGCGCTCATGGAGACGACGCTGGCCGAGGCCGAGGCGATCGACCCGGACGCCCAGCCGCTCGAGGACCGGATCACCCTCGACATGATCCGGGTCGTCTGCGAGCTCGGGCTCGAGCAGGACGACCAGCGGACCGACCTCCTCCGGGTCGTCGACCAGATGGCCGGACCCCAGACGCTCCTGCCCCAGCTCGTCATGTTCCAGGCGGCCGACACGCCCGAGCGGCTGGCCAGGTTCGAGTCGCGCCTGCGGGCGTACGGCGACTACATGGCCGCCAACCGGGAGCTGCTCGACGAGGGGATCGCCAGCGGTCTCACCGCGCCACGGATCGTCACCGAGCGGACGATCGCCCAGCTCGAGCGGCTGCTCGCGGCCCCGGCCGAAGAGTCGATCGTCACGACCGCGGCCCGGGTCGCCTCGGAGGCGGATCGCGCCCGGATCGAGAAGCTCGTCCGGGAGGTCGTCCTCCCGGCGGATCGGGCGTTCCTCGAGGCGCTCCAGGACCGCTACCTGGCCGCCAGCCGCGAGGACCCCGGCATCTGGTCGGCGCCCAACGGCGACGCGCTCTATCGGACCCAGATCCTGGCCTGGACGACGCTCGACATCGACCCGGCCGAGGTCCACCGGATCGGGCTCGAGGAGCTCGAGGCGATCGAGACCGAGCGGCGGGCGATTGCCCGCTCCGAGGGCTACGGGGACGACACCGCCGCCTATCGAGCCGCGCTGGCCACCGATCCGGCCAACGTCCCGACGACGGCGGAGGCGCTCCTGACCCGCGCCCGCGAGGACATCGACCGGGCGATGGCCGCCGCGCCGGCGTACTTCGGGCGCCTGCCGCGGGCCGGCTGCGAGGTCCGCGCGGTCGAGGCGTTCAAGGAGCGCGACAGTCCGTTCGCCTACTACATCCCGCCGACCACCGACGGCTCGCGCCAGGGGATCTACTACGCCAACACCTACGACCTGCCGAGCCGGACCTACAGCAAGCTCGCCTCGACGACGTACCACGAGGCGGTCACCGGCCACCATTTCCAGATCACGCTGGAGATGGAGAACGACAACCTCAACGTCTTCCGTCGGCTCGGCTCGCGGATGGTCGGCGGGGCCTACGTCGAGGGCTGGGGGCTCTACTCCGAGCGACTGGCCGACGAGATGGGCCTCTACCGGAGCCAGGCCGAGCGGTTCGGCATGCTCGACGGGCAGGCCTGGCGGGCCGCCCGGCTCGTCGTCGACAGCGGCCTCCACGCGCTCCGCTGGCCGCGCCAGCGCTCGATCGACACGCTCCTCGAGGCGGGCTTGACCGAGACCGACGCGACGATCGAGACCGACCGCTACATCTGCTGGCCCGGGCAGGCCCTCACCTACAAGCTCGGCCAGCGCGAGATCGAGCGACTGCGGGCCGTCCTCGCCGAGCGCGACGGGCCCGACTTCGACCTGCGCGCGTTCCACGACGCGGTCCTCGGGCACGGCTCGCTGCCGCTGGCGACGCTCGCCCGCGAGCTGCCGAACTGGGTGGCGACCCCGGCCTGAACGGAGGCTCAGCCGCCGGCGGCGCGGATCGTCGCCGCGACCTCGGGATGGCCGGCGCGGTCGGCCAGCTCGGCCGCCGTCAGGACATCGTCGTTGCGGGCCTTCGGATCGGCGCCCCGCTCGAGGAGCAGGGCGACGGTCGTGGCGAGGCCGTTCTGGGCCGCGCCCATCAGCGGCGTGTAGCCATGTCGCTGGGGGCTGTTGATCTCGGCCCCGCCCTCGATCAGGAGCCGGGCCGCCTCCTCGTGCCCTCCGGCGACGGCGCTGTGGAGCGGCTGGACGTACAGGCTGCCGGTGGCCCACAGGTTGGGGTTGGCGCCCCGGGCGAGCAACAGCCGGACGACCTCGGCGCGGCCGAAGAACGCCGCCAGGTGAAGCGCCGTGAAGCCGTCGGCGGACCGCTCGTCGACCGGCTCAGGGATCGGTTCGGCTCCGTTCGTCCCGGCGAGGGCGGCCGCTTCGCGCTCGACGGCGCGCTCACCGTCGGCCTCGTCGAGCAGGGTCCGCAGCCGGTCCTCGTCGCCGACGATCGCGGCCTCGTAGCGGTCCAGATCCGGACCGGCCACGCGGATCCGTTCGACGATCGGCCACTGTCCGTGGTACGCGGCCACGGTCAGCGCCGACAGGCCGTCCGCGTCGCTCGCGCCGGCCGCCGAGGGTTGCGCCGCGAGGATCGCGTCGACCGCGGCGGCGTCCCCGGCCTTGATCGCGTCGAACAGCGCGGTCGTGTCCATCCGATCCTCCGCTTGCCGCTGGGTACCGCACCTTGCCGCGCCCTGGTGCGCGGACGCACCACCGTTGCCGGGTCCCAGCGGGCCTCGACCGTCTTCGTGCACCCGCCTCGACGCCGCCGAGTTGCCCGGGAGCACCGGACGGGAGCAGGATAGCCGTCCACCCAACCCAACCCGAAGCGGAGGCGCGAGCCATGCTCGATTGGCGACCGATCGCTCGGACCCGGATGACCCGGCTGCTGGCGGCCCTCGCCGCCGGATTGATGGTCCTGTCGGCCACGGCACCCGTGGCGTTGGCTCATCGGCCTGGTTTCCGGACGTCGGAGCCCGCGATGCTCCAAGGTGTCGGAGGCACCACGGTCAAGCCGCTGATGACCGTTGGCGACACCCTGGCAAACGGCTATCGTTTCGAGGCGATCCCCGACGGCATCTCCGTGAACCCGCGCGGCCACGGCCGCCTCGACGTCTACATCAACCACGAGACCTCGACCGTCCCGTTCCCCTACATCGCGGCGGCGCCGACGACGCTCAACTCGCTGAACGACTTCGACAACGCCCAGCTCAGCAAGCTGGTCGTGAGCACGCACTCCGCCAGGATCCTGTCGGGCAAGCTGGCCATCAAGTCGAGCGAGAACTTCCAGCGCTTCTGCTCCAACTTCCTGGCCACCAAGGCCCAGGGGTTCAGCCGCGACATCCTGTTCACGAACGAGGAGGCGACTGACTTCGTCTACCGGACCGGTCAGGCCTGGCCAACGGTCGCGGGCGATCCGGCGGCCCAGCAGGCCGGCGTGGTCGTGGCCTACGACGTCAAGACGGGAGCCCGCAAGCCGATCCTCGGGATGGGCCGCCTCAATCACGAGAACAGCGTGGCGATCCCGGGCTACCGCAAGGTCGTCCTGCTGACCGGCGACGACACGTTCACGACCAACCCGGCCCAGTCCCAGCTCTACTCGTACATCGCCCGCGACGCACGAGCGGTGTGGGGGGACAAGGGCCGCCTCTTCGGGTTCAAGTCGGACGTCGTGGGCGTCGACGACTACTACGACTTCGCCCCGGGCTCGACGATGTCGGTGTCGGGCCAGTTCGTGGATATCCCCAAGATCGCCGCGGTCGGGGACCAAGCGGCGCTCGAGGCCGCCTCGGACGCTGCCGGTGTCTTCCAGTTCGTCCGGATCGAGGACGTTGCGTACGACCGGCGGCACCCAAACATCGTCTACCTGGCCGACTCGGGTCGCGCCTCCGCCGCCCTCGACAACGCATTTGCATCGACCAACGGCCGGATCTGGAAGATGGTCCTCGACAAGCACAATCCAAAGAAGGTCCGCAGCCTGTCGATCCTCATCGACGGCGACACCGCCGGCCTCGGCATCGCCTCCGTGATGCACCAGCCCGACAACCTCGAGACGACCCGGCACAGCCTGTTGATCACCGAGGATCCGAGCAGCGCCAACCAGTTCAACGTCGGCGATCCAAACGGGACGCCCGCCAGGCTCTGGCGCTACGACCTCAAGACCAAGGCGTTGACGGTCGCCGCGACGGTCGTCCAGACGGCCGACGAGGGACCGACCGACAAGGACCCGGCCACGACGCCAGGGAAATGGGGCAGCTGGGAGTCGTCCGGGATCGTCGACGTGTCGAGGTACTTCGGTCCCGGCACGTTCCTGATCGATGTCCAGGCTCATTCGCTGTTCGTCGAGGTCGGTGACGGGCCTGATCTCGTGGCCCCGCTCGGGCCCGACTGGCTGAACAAGCGGGAAGGGGGCCAGCTCCTGCTGATCAGGATCCCGGGCGCGTAGCCGCGTCGAACCTCGCACGGCGGTGGCGACCACCCCCGGCGCCGCCGCCGATCCGGTCCTGGGCTCAGCTGTCGAAGCCGACGATCGCCACGTCGACCCGGAGGTCCCCGTCCAGGGGCGGCCTCGGCGGTGGTCGCTCGGCGTCGAGCCAGTAGCTCACATTCACGCCGGCGATCCTGACACAACGGTCGTGGCTCGGCGGCCGTTGCCCATCGAAACCTCGGTTCACGGAGTCGATCATCGCCGAAATCGCGGACTTCGTTGATCAGACGCCAACAATCCACGAATTTCGAATTGACGGCGTCAGAGACGCTGTGCCAAGATGGCCGCCGGCGCGTCCCGCATCGCGCAACGGTTCCGCTCCGTGCTCCAGCCACGAGCGACCGTCCAGCCAGTGAACCCGGCTGCCCAGCGCGGTCGCCGGTCTCGCCCATCGGAGTGATCATGACGACCGAACCCGTCGCCGGTCCCGTCCCCGCCCTCAAGCGCGATCGCCAGATGGCGATGTACCAGCGAGCCCTGCGGACCCTGCCCGGGGGCGCGAACTCCAACTTCCGGGTCTGGGGCGACGACACGATCTACCTCGATCGGGGCAAGGGTGCCCGCGTCTGGGACCTCGACGGCAACGAGTTCATCGACCTCCGGATGGGCTACGGACCGGTCATCCTCGGTCACGGCGATGACCGGGTCGACGATCACGTCAACGAGCGGATGCGACGCGGGGTCAGCTTCTCGTTGACGACCGAGGACGAAGTCCGGGCGATGGAGCTCCTGTGCGAGATGACCGGCTGGGTCAAGAAGGCGCGGATGACCGTGTCCGGGACCGAGGCCACGATGCACGCGATGCGGATCGCCCGGGCCTACACCGGCCGGACCAAGATCGTGAAGTTCGAGGGTCAGTACCACGGCGTCCACGACTACGCCCTGATCAGCGTCACCCCGGACGAGGTCGGCGAGCTCGGCGACAGCGAGAACCCGGTCGGGCTGGCCTGGGGTCGCGGGATCCCCGAGGCCGTCGCCCAGACGATCATCCCGGCTCGCTACAACGCCCTCGACGTCCTGCGCCGGATCTTCGAGCGGGACGGCGACGACATCGCCGGGATCATCATCGAGCCGGTCCTCGGCAACGCCCAGGGGATCCTTCCGCAGCCGGGCTTCCACGAGGCGATCCGGGCCCTTGCGACGGAGTTCGGCTCGGTCCTGATCTACGACGAGGTCAAGACCGGCTTCCGGTTCGCCCGCGGCGGCGCCGCCGAGTACTTCGGCGTGACGCCCGACCTGGCCACGTTCGCCAAGGCGATCGGCAACGGCTATCCGGCGGCCGCCTTCGGTGGCACCGAGGAGGTCATGAGCGTCCTGCCCGACCACGTGAGCCACGGCGGGACGTACGCCGGGAACCGGGTCGCCGCAGCCGCCGCCGTGAAGACCCTGACGATCCTCAAGGAGACCGACGCGCTCGATCGGATCCACGCGACCGGGCGGGCGATCCAGGCCGGCCTCGGGTCGATCCTCGACCGGCGTGGGCTGGCCTACAGCTTCACCGGTCACCCCGCGATGTTCGGCATCTTCTTCGCCGAGCGAGCGCCGACCGAGTACCGCGACTGGTACGACTCGGACCACGAGCTGTACGACGCGATCGCGATCGGGATGCATCCACGCGGCGCGATGCCCGAGCCGGATTCGCGCGAGCCCTGGTTCCTGTGCGAGGCCCACTCGCAAGGCGACTACGTCGATCGAATCGTGTCGATCTTCGCGGATTCGCTCGACGCCGCGCTCGAGGCGCGCGCACACGGGGGCGCCGCGCTCCACGCGGACCAAGACCACCACGGCTGACGAGGACGCAACGATGGCGATGGCACTCGACGGCAACGCGGTCCGCTCGGTCGATCGAGCCGCAGCACTCCTGCTGGCGCTCGGCGACAGCCAGGGCGAAGCCGGGGTCACCGAGCTCGCCCGTCGTCTCGGACTCCACAAGTCGACCGCCTCGCGCCTGCTCGCGACGCTCCAGCGGCGCGGTCTCGTCGAGCAGGACGACGAAACCGGCAAGTACCGCCTTGGACTCGTCGTGATCCGGCTGGCCGAACGCGCCGAGCGGACGCTCGACCTGCGCGGGATCGCGATGCCCGAGCTCGAGCGATTGGCCCGGCTGACCCGCGAGACGACCGGCCTGGGCGTGCTCGACGGGGACCAGCTGCTGACCGTCGCCCAGGCCGACGGTCCGAACCTCATCGCGGTCGGCGACTGGACCGGTCGGTCGGTCCCGCTCCACTGCGTCGCCTCGGGCAAGGTCCTGCTGGCAGCCCTGGCCGAGCGCGAGGTGCTCCGGATCGTCCGGCGCGGGCTCGTCGCCCACACCGATCGAACGATCACCGAGCTCGAACCGCTGCTCGAGGAGCTGTCGCGGATTCGAAGACGCGGGTACGCCACCGCGATCGGCGAGTACGAGCTCGGGCTCAACGCGCTCGCCGCGCCGGTGCGCGACGCGCGGGGATCCGTCATCGCCGCGGTCGACATCTGGGGTCCGGCGTTCCGGGTCACCCCGCGCCGGATCCCGGAGCTGGCGGGACAGGTCCGCGAGGCCGCCGCCGCGATCTCGGTCAGGCTCGGCGGCGCCGTCGCCTGAGCTCGCCGACCGGTCCGGACCGGCTAGGCTAGGGCGATGACGCCGCCCGACATCAGCGGTCTGACGAGCTACCTCCAGGCCCACGGGCTCGGGGTCGTGCTCCTTCTGGTCCTGGCGTTCGTCGCCTTCCGGCTGGTCCGCCCGCTGGTCCACCGCGGGCTGATCCGCGTCCTTCGCCCGCGGGAATCGTCCGCCGAGCTGGCCGAGATCACCGCCGAGGAGGCGGCCAAGCGCGCCTCGACCCTCGAGGATCTTCTGTCGACGGTCCTCCGGTTCACGATCATCCTCGTGCTCGTGCTGGTCATCCTGACCTGGCTCGACCTGCTCCCGGTCATCGCCGGTCTCGGGGTGATCCTCGCCGCGCTGACGCTGGCCGGCCAGAGCATCGTGCTCGACTACCTGATGGGGATCCTGATCGTGGCCGAGGGGCCGTACTACAAGGGCGACTGGGTCCAGGTCGGCGGGGTCGAGGGTGAGGTCGAGGAGATCGGGCTGCGCCGGACGACCCTGCGCGACAGCACCGGTACGGTCCACAGCGTGTCGAACGGCGTGATCCGGATCGCCTCGAACCTGACCCGGGTCTACGCCCGGATGCAGGTCGACATGACGGTGGCCGTCGGGACCGACCTCGACCTCGCGACCCGGGTCGTCAACGAGGTCGGCCAGGCCATGTTCGACGATCCGGCCTGGAAGGATCGCCTGCTCGAGGTTCCGACGCTGACCCGGGTGCCGGCCCTCGGCGACCTCGGGGTGACCGTCCGAATCGCCGGCAAGGTTCGGGCGACCGATCGCTGGACCGCCCCGACCGAGCTGCGCAAGCGGCTGCTGGCGGCGTTCCAGGCCAACGGGATCGAGATCCCGATGCGCGGCCAGCTCGTGGCCGGGGCGCCGCCGGCAGCCGGTCAGCCGCCAGCGGGCGGTCCGGTCGGCGCTGGGCCGGGTGGCGGCGGCTGAGGGTGGTTCGTGGCTCGGCGGCGGTTCGGCCGCGTAGAATGGCAAGCCGTCGTCAGCAGGAGGTGGTCAGGTGAGCGTCGAGCCCTCGTCGCGGCCGGAGATCGAGAACCTCCTGGCCGAGGAACGGACCTTCCCGCCCACGCGCGGCCTTCACGGCGCAGGCGAACGCCACCGCCGACCTGTACGCCGAGGCCGAGGCGGACTTCGAGGCGTTCTGGGCGAAGCGCGCTCACGAGCGGCTCAGCTGGTTCACGCCGTTCGAGACGACCCTCGACTGGGACCTCCCGTTTGCGAAGTGGTTCCTCGGCGGCGAGCTCAACGTCGCCTACAACTGCCTCGACCGGCACGTCGAGCGTGGCCTCGGCGACAAGGTCGCCTACCACTGGATCGGCGAGCCGGGCGACACCCGGACGCTGACCTACCGCGATCTCCTGGCCGAGGTGAGCCGGGCCGCCAACGCCCTCCGCGAGCTCGGCGTCGGCAAGGGCGACCGGGTCGCGATCTACATGCCGATGATCCCCGAGCTGCCGGTCGCGATGCTCGCCTGCGCTCGGCTCGGGGCGGCGCACACGGTGATCTTCGGCGGCTTCTCGGCCGAGGCCCTGTCCGATCGGATCAACGACGCCCAGGCCAAGGTCCTGATCACCGCCGACGGCGGCTGGCGACGGGGCAAGCCGGTCGGGCTCAAGCACCACGCCGACGAGGCGCTCGCCAGCACGCCGTCGGTCACCGGCACGATCGTCGTCGATCGTCTCGGCGGGGGCGTCCACATGGTCGACGGGCGCGATCACTGGTGGCACGACATCGTCGCCCGACAGTCGGACGTCTGCCCGCCGGTCCCGGTCGAGTCCGAGCAGCTGCTCTACCTGCTCTACACGTCGGGCACGACCGCCAAGCCGAAGGGGATCGTCCACACGAGCGCCGGCTACCTGCTCCAGACGAGCTTCACCCACGAGGTCGTGTTCGACGTCAAGCCCGACGACGTCTACTGGTGCGCCGCCGACATCGGCTGGGTCACCGGTCACAGCTACATCGTCTACGGCCCGCTCGCGAACGCCACGACCGGAGTCCTCTACGAGGGCGCGCCGGACACGCCCGACTGGGATCGCTGGTGGCAGATCGTCGAGGACTACAAGGTCTCGATCCTGTACTGCGCCCCGACCGCGATCCGGGCCTTCATGAAGCAGGGCGAGGCCTACCCGGCCAGGCACGACCTGTCCTCGCTCCGCGTGCTCGGGTCGGTCGGCGAGCCGATCAACCCCGAAGCCTGGCTCTGGTACCACGAGAACATCGGCCGCGGCAAGGCGCCGATCGTCGACACCTGGTGGCAGACGGAGACCGGGGCGATCCTGATCAGCCCGCTCCCCGGCGTGACCACGACGAAGCCCGGCTCGGCGACGTTCCCGCTGCCGGGGATCGCGGCCGACGTGGTCGACGCGAAGGGCGACAGCGTCCCGCTCGGTGGTGGCGGGTACCTCGTCCTGAAGCGGCCGTGGCCGTCGATGCTGCGCGGCATCTACGGCGATCCGGAGCGCTACCGCCAGACGTACTGGAGCCGGTTCCCCGGGATGTACTTCGCCGGCGACGGCGCCAAGCGCGACGCGGATGGCTACCTGTGGCTGCTCGGCCGGGTCGACGACGTGATGAACGTGGCCGGCCACCGGATCAGCACGATCGAGATCGAGTCCGCCCTCGTCGACCACAAGTCGGTCGCCGAGGCGGCGGTCGTCGGCAAGAGCGACGACGTCACCGGCCAGGCGATCTTCGCCTTCGTCATCCTGCGCGCCGGGCAGGAGCCCTCGGACGCCCTGGCGGTCCAGCTCCGCGAGCACGTCGCGTACGTCATCGGACCGATCGCCCGACCGAAGTACCTCATGTTCACGCCGGACCTCCCGAAGACCAGGTCGGGCAAGATCATGCGCCGGCTCCTGCGCGACATCGCCGAGGGCCGGGTCCTGGGCGACACGACGACGCTGGCCGACGCAACCGTGGTCGACGTGATCCGCGACAAGTCCGGCTCGGCCGAAGAGGACTGACGTGCCGTTCGACTTCCTGAAGAAGGGCAAGCCTCCGGCTCCGGAATCCGGCCAGCCCGCCGGGGCGCCGTCGGGCTCGGAGTTCCCGGCGGTCTCGGCCAAGGGCATCCCGTTCGACGGCCTGACCGAGGAGTGGCGGCTGGTCGGCGCGATGCAGCTCGAAGGGCGCCTGTCCGATGCCCTCAACAAGCGCGACACGATCCCGATGGCCGAGGTGTCGTGGGCGCCGATCGACGGCTCGGAGCCGTTCAGCCCGGCGCCCGGGCTCAAGTCGATCGACCCGTACGACCTGATCGTCGTCCTCGCCGGCGACGGCACTCTGCCGCCGATGACCGAGGAGGAGAAGGCGGCCCACCGCGTCCACAAGATCAGCTACGACGTGGCCCTCGAGGTGCCGCCGTTCCGGGTCGTCGGGACGGTCTACCTGTTCCCCGGCTCGGAGCCGGAGCGGCTGCTCGACCGGGCCACCGAGATGTTCGTCCCGGTGACCGACGCCGTCGCCTACTTCGGCGATCGGCGCATCTCCGGGACGGAGGTCGACACGTTCCTCGTCAACCGGCGCTATCTGCGCGGGGTCGAGCAGATCGACCGGCACACGGGCGAGGCGCCGCAGCGGTTGCCGGGCGGCTAGCCGGCGAGCCGGTCCGGGTGTCGAGACCCGGCCCGAGACCCGGCCCGAGACGCGACCTTCGACCCGACCCTAGACCCGGGCGGCTTCCTTCGCCCGGCCGAAGAGCTTGAACGAGCCCTTGGTCGTCGTCGGCTCGGGCTGGGCCTCGCTCCCGAGGAGCCGGTCCGCCAGCGCGTCGAAGTCCTCGGTGACCTTCTCCCGCGGGAACTGCTCGACGACCGCATGACCCTCGTTGGCCGCGCGGACGAAGAGGAGCCCACCCGACCGGATGAGCGCCATGGCCGGCATGCCGACGGTGCGCTCCATGTCGGCGACCGACACGCCGCTGTTGGCCCGGTTGACGATCATCGCCAGCTTGTCGCGGACCCCGAGCTCGACCGCCAGGCCGCTCAGCTGGACGCCGGCGCGCAGGGCCGGGACGTCCGGCGTGATCGGCACCAGGATCCGGTCCGCCCGCTCGAAGATCTCCCGGTTGACGGCCCCGTACGACGGGTGCATGTCGACGATGATGAAGTCGTAGCCCTTGCGCGAGAACGACAGCGCCTCCCCGACCCGGACCGGGTCGAGGTTCCCGTTGTCGAGCGGCTGGGTGGTCAGGACCGCGACCTCGAGCCCGTTCGGATGGTGCGTCGCGAGCTGGCCGAGCGTGCGCAGGTCGTGGCCCTCGGCCAGGTCGTCCTCCCACGCGTCGTCGACCGTCTGGACCTGGTCGAGCCCGAGCGAGTTGGCGATGTGGCCGGTGACGGTGTCGGCGTCGACGAGCAGGACGCGCTGCTGGCGCCGGATCTGGAGCGTCGTGGCCAGGTTGATCGAGATCGTCGTCTTCCCGACGCCGCCCTTGGGGTTGAACACGGCCACGATCGTGGCCCGCTTCGTCCAGGCCGCCGAGTCGAGACCCCGGTCCGACTCGATGATCGGTCCCTTGCCGTCGTCGACGGTCTGCGACCGGATGAGCATCGCCTCGACCCGCCAGCGGAGCGAGTCGGCCGAGTACGGTCGGGTGAAGTACTCGTCGTTGATCGTCGCCTTGGTGGTCGTCGCGGTCAGCTGCTCGAGGTTGCGCGGCGAGACGACCATCAGGGCGGGGATGTCCCGCCCGTTCTCGTGGAGCAGCGAGTAGTACTCGAGCGACTGGTCGAAGTCGCGCTCGCCGTCGAGGACGGCCAGGGCGAAGTCGCGCCGCGAGTCGAGCATCGTCGCGAAGTCATCCGGAGACGAGATCGCGACGACGTCGTAGCCGGCGGTCGCAAGCTCGCGCTCAACGGGCGCGAGCTCCTCACGTCGGAAGGACGACGGCGATGGTCTGGCGAGCCATCGGCGCGCGGTGCGGTCCGGCGGCTGCCGGACCTAACCCTCAGACTCTGGATCGCGGGCGGAGACGTTCACCACGCCGTCACCGGTGCCGGTGACGCGGGCCTCGAAGCCCGGCAGTGTCGGGACGGCGTCGGCCAGGGACACGTCGGCCCCGTGCGCCACCTTGAAGACGAACTCGCCGTCGGGCCCGGACGACACGCCCACCGACTGGACGCCCTGGACCCGCCCGAGATGGCGCTTGAAGCTGGCGATGCTGGCGACGCTGACCAGGCCGGTGACCACGACCTGGCTGGTCGCGGCGGCCTTGGGTGCAGCCGCTCGCGGCGTCGGCGCCGCCGAGCCGGCCGGCGGGACGAGTCCTGCCAGGCGGGCAGCGAGCGCGTCGTCGTCGATCGTCTGGATCTCGTCGTCGGACGTGTCGGCAGCGGCCGCAGCGGCCTCGGCCTCCGCCGCGCCGAGGTCCTGGCTCATGCCAAGCGCGGCGAGGCGTGGGTCGTCGTCGCTGCCCGCGGCCGTCTCGGTCGACGTGTCAGCCTCGCCGGTGGGCGGGGCCGGCGCGGTCTCGGCGGCCTGGTAGGCGGCCTCGATCGCGGCCATCGCGGCCTCGACGGCGGCCGGATCGTCCTGGACGGCGTAGTCGACGCCGTCGTCGGCACTTCCGCCGATCAGGTCGCCGGCGGCCCCTTCGGGCGCCTCGGTCTCGGTCGACTCGGCGTCGCCGGTCTCGGCGGTCGCCTGCGCAGCATCGTGTCGTCGGCCGTCGCCTCGACCGTGGCCTCGGCGACCGGCGTCTCGTCCTCGACGCTCGGCTCGGGCTCCGCAACCTCGACGGCGGCCGCTCGCTCGATCGAGGCGGTGTAGCTCTCATCGAACATGTCGAGCGGGGGCGGATCGGGCAGGTTCTCGGCCATCGCCGCGAACTCGGCGGGGTCGTCCTCGTTCCGGAGCCGCTCGAAGAAGCGGTCCATCTCGACCTCGAAGCCGGCAACCCGGGCCTGGACCTGCTCGATCTTGCGCTCGATCCGGGCGGCGTGCTCTTCGAGCTCGACGTCGAGGTCGGCCTTGCGCTGGGTGATCTTGCGGTCGGTCTCCTCGCGGATCCGGGCGAGCTCGGCCTTCGACCAGTCGCGGATGTCGACGATGTCCTCGTCGGCGCCCTTGCGAAGCTCGGCCGCCTCGTCGGCAGACCGGGCATGGACCTGCTCGATGTGCGTCTTGGCTTCGGCCTGGAACTGCTCCATGGTCGCTGCTCGCGACGCCTCGGCCGCGGCCTGCATCGCCCGAGTCAGGTCCGCCAGGAACTTCGTCGGCTTCCGCGGAGCGGCGTCGGCCTTCCCAGGAGCGGGGACGGTGGGGGCGGCAGTGGGATGCACGGAGGCTTCCTCGTGTTGTCCGGCTTCGGTCGGCGGGGACGGCGCTGGCGCTTCGGCCGAATCGGACACGGCGTCCTGGACGGGCTCCGACGTCACCGCTTCGGCGATCGGAGCCTCTTCGGCACCCTGGGCCTCGGCGGATTCGGCATCGGCCGGGCGGTCCGCATCCTGCGGCTCATCCGCGCGCTGGCCGTTCGCCTTCTCCTCCGAGCTCCACGGGAGCCGGAAGCCGGTCCGTGATTCGGTCGCTGCCATATCGTTCGGTCCCCTCCGGGTGAAATCCCTGGACCCGATCTCCGGGCGTGTTCGCATCGTATGAGCGGGAGGCGGTCCGGTGGAGTGCGCTAGAGGTACCAAGCGTTGGACCCGGTGGTACCGGCGTGTGGGTCGTTGACGAGCGTCACCGGCGCGTCGGTGCCGGCGCACACACCGGAACTCGGTGCCGCCTGACACCGGCCTGTTTCCCGCACGCCTGTACCATCTGGCTGTGGATCCCCAGCTCGCAGCCGACGCCATTTCGACCCCGGTCACGGACCGGCTCGGACGACGTGTCCACGACCTGCGGATCTCGGTCACCGACCGCTGCAACTTCCGCTGCACCTACTGCATGCCCAAGGAGGTCTACGGCCGGGACTTCGCGTTCCTGCCGCGCGACCAGGTGCTGAGCTTCGAGGAGATCGCCCGGATTGCCGGGCTGTTCGCGAGCCGAGGGGGTCGAGAAGCTCCGGATCACCGGTGGCGAGCCGCTCGCCCGGCACGACGTCCCGACCCTGATCGCGATGCTCGCGGAGCTCCGGACACCGGACGACCGGCCGCTCGAGCTCACCCTGACGACGAACGGCTCGGCGCTGCGGGCCCTGGCGCCGGCGCTCCGGTCGGCCGGGCTCGACCGGGTCACCGTCAGCCTCGACTCGCTCGACGAGACGACCTTCCGGACGATGAACGGGGTCGACTTCCCGGTCGAGCGCGTGCTCGACGGGATCTCGGCCGCGCGGGAGGCCGGCTTCGGGCCGATCAAGGTCAACATGGTCGTCCGGCGCGGGATCAACGAGTCGTCGGTCGTGCCGATGGCGCGCTGGGCCCGGGCAGAAGGCCACATCCTCCGGTTCATCGAGTACATGGACGTCGGACACTCGAACGGCTGGCGGCTCGACGAGGTCATCCCGGCGGCCGACGTCGTCGCCGCGATCGGCGCCGAGATGCCGCTCGAGCCGGTCCCGCCGAACTACCCGGGCGAGGTCGCCGATCGCTGGCGGTACGTGGACGGCGGGGGCGAGGTCGGCGTCATCGCCTCGGTCACCGCGCCGTTCTGCGGGGCGTGCACCCGGGCCCGGATCTCGGCCGACGGCCAGCTCTACACCTGCCTCTTCGCGGTCAAGGGCACCGACCTGCGTGGGCTGGTCCGGGGCGGAGCATCCGATGCCGACGTCGCCGCGGCGATCCGGGCCGTCTGGTCGGTCCGTGCCGATCGCTACTCGGAGCTCCGATCCGAGGCGACGACCGACCTCCCGAAGGTCGAGATGTTCGCGATGGGCGGGTAGCGAGGCTCGCTTGTCCACCGGTCGTCCACAGATGGTGGAAAGTCGTGGACACGCTCGGAGCGGCTTGGCTGAACTTCGTGGACAAGCGCGTTGACCCTCGCCGGGCGCGACTCGTAACGTTGGTCTTGCCCGAAGGGGCCGTCAGGGACCCGGGCACTGGAGATCGCATCAACGGTGTCCTGCCTCTACCGGTCGCTTCGGGCGCTTCGCGTTCCTGAGCCCGCGATCTCACCATCGCGGCCCGGGACGTCCGGGGGGATGTGACCGGCATCCCGGTGTCGGTACTCCCCCCGGGCGAGCGAGGACAAAGCCCGGTTCGTTCGTACCGGGCTTCTTTCTGTGCCCGGAGCCCGGCGGTCCGACCGTCTCGTGGGCGCCGCTCTGTCATGTCTTCGCCCCGAGTTCGCGTCGCCCACGAGCCGTCCGGACCGCCGGAAGGGCGGGCACTCGACGCGGCGCGCGACGTGTGAGGCTGAGGCCGCGACGCCCGGAGGCTGAGGCCCCGCGCCGGGTCGACCGGCACGTAGACTCTGATTCATGGACGACGTCGACCCCTCCCGGCCGATCCCACCGGCTGAGCAGCCGGCGCGACTGGCCGCGCTCGAGGTCGCGGTCCGGGCCCGGACGAGGCTCGTGCCGGAGGTGGGGATCGTGCTGGGGTCGGGTCTCGGAAGCCTCGCCGACGACCTCCTCGATCCGGTCGCGATCCCGTTCGCCGACCTCCCGGGCTGGCCATCCGCCACCGCCCCAGGTCACGTCGGTCGGTTCCTGCTCGGACGGCTCGAGGGCGTGCCGGTGGCCATGCTCCAGGGCCGGCTCCACCTCTATGAGGGGAACGATCCTGGCCTCGTCGTCCAGCCGGTGCTGCTCATGGGACGGCTCGGGGCGACGGTCGTCGTCCTGACCAATGCCGCCGGAGGCGTCGACCCGGCCTACGGCCCGGGCACCCTGATGATCATCCGCGACCACCTCAACCTGACCGGCCGGAACCCGCTCCTCGGACCGAATGCCGACGAGATCGGTCCACGCTTCACCGACCTGACCGATGTCTGGAGCCCTCGTCTGCGCGCGCGCCTGCGCGAGGCCTTCGCCAGCGAGGGCATTGCCCACGAGGAGGGGATCTATGCCGGGTTGCTCGGCCCGTCGTACGAGACCCCGGCCGAGGTACGGATGCTCCGGACGCTGGGCGCCGACGCCGTCGGGATGTCGACCGTCCTCGAGGCGATCGCCGCGCGCTGGGCCGGGATCGAGGTCTGTGGCGTGTCGCTCGTGACGAACGCCGGGGCCGGCTACAGCGGCCAGCCGCTCAGCCACGAGGAGGTCCTCGAGGCCGGCGCCCAGGCAGGCCCGCGACTCGCGACCGTGATCCGCCGGTTCGTTGCCGGATTGGCCACGAGCCGCTGACGCGCGCCGGCCGCGTCTAGCGGACCGACAGCTCGCGGCCGGCGGCCCGGGCCGCCTTCGACTTCTCGGCCCAGGCGCCCAGGACGTTGTCCTTGTGCGGCCGGATCGGGCAGTGCTCGTCGCGGTTGCCCATCTCGTCGCAGTAGCCGAGCGCGACGCACTTCGGGGCGAGGAACGAGCCGAGGAACGGCGAGACCGTGAAGATCTCGTGGCGGATGAGCTGGAACAGGCGCCGGATCTCCCACTGGGCCATCGTGCACAGGCGCAGTCCGCTCATGTGGATCAGCGCGCGGAGGTTCGTGGTCATCACGAGATTGGTCCGGGTCGCGTTGGGGAACACGAACCGGGCGTCCTCGCCGGGCACCCCGGCCGCGACCAGGTCCCCATAGAGCTCGAGCGAGCCCTCGATCTGGTCCTCGTAGCGCTGGCGCAGCTCCGGATCGCCATCGGCCAGGGTGGACGGCAGCATCGTCGAGGCACCCTTGAACTTGACGTAGCGCTGGCTCTGCTGGTCGAACGCCACCCCGGCCCGGTGCCGGACGAGCTGGTGCGACAGCGTCCGCGACACGCCGCTGATCCCGAACGTGAACACGATGTGCTCGATCGTCGAGCCATGGCCGGATTCGATGACGCCCTGGATCAGCTTCTGCTGCTTGAGCGGGTCGATCTCACCGTCGACGGCCCGGCGGAAGATCTCGTCCGGGTCGAGCTCCGAGTAGCACGTCCGGCAGGCGGTGTAGATCAGCGGGACGTAGAACCGGTCGACGATGGCGCGGTCCGGGAACAGGAGCGTGGCCTTCATCCCGAGGTCGCGGCGGCCCGGGTTCTTCGGGATCCCGGTCTTCTCGCGGACGGGCGTGGTCTCGGCGGCCATGGACGCCCAGTCTAGCGTGCCCGGCGGCCCCGGTCCGCGGCGCGCCAGGGGACGCCAGGGTCCGGCCACCCTGGGCATCGTCGGCTGCTCGTCGGCCCACATCAGTGGTCGCTGTTGCTAGAAGGACAAACCACGCCCGACGACGGGCTCGGACGGCTCGTCGGGCCGACTGAATCTCGATCTGCGGAGCGTCGCGTCATCGTGGCGCGCGGACCCGGCGATGATCGGCGCGATCGGCTGCGCCGGCTGGACGCCCGAACGATCTCGGGCCTGGTGTCGTGTTTGTTGCTCCGGAAGAACGACGGACGGCAAAGGCCAGGGCAGTAGTAGTCGGAGCAGCTCAGGAAGTAGCCGCAGCCGCAGATCAGCTTGCACTTGCGCTCATCCATCGCTGCGCCGCTTGCGCAGGTCAGGATGACCGCGACGGATCGCGTCGGTCGGATGTCGACCAGCTTCGGGGCGGCACCGAGCGCGCCAGGACTCGCCAGTGGCCAGCTCGTCGGCCAGCCGGCTCCGGGGTCAATCGTTCACGGGCCCTCCGGGAGCGTGCCGTCGAGGGCATAGGCGAGGGCGTCCTCGAGCGTCCAGCCCCGACCTTCGGCCTCGAGCTCGGCCCGCCGCTCGGGCGTCGCGTCACCCGGCTCCGGGTCGCGCCACGCCTTGACCCCGCCCGAGTCGACCTGGGCCCGCACGAGCTGGTCCCGATCGTCTCCTGGATCCGGCGGGCCGCGGCCCACAGTCGGATCCCGCGTTCCTTGTCGCCCGAGGCCAGGGCAAGGGTCGCGAAGTCTTCGACGATCAGCGCCTGCCCGGTGATGTCGCCCGCGTCCACGAAGTGGCGGTACGCATGGCGAAAGGCATCGTCGGCACCGGGGTAGTCCTCGACCTGCATGGCGACGGTCCCGATCATGTGCAGCGTCCAGGCCTCCATCGTCCGGTCGCCGACCGTCCGGAACGCCTCGCGGGCCTCGAGGAAGGTCGGCAATGCCTCGGCGGACTTGGCCGGCGAACATGTCGGCGCTGCCGATCGCCCACAGCACGTTGCCGATGCCGCGGACGTCACCGATCTCGCGGTAGATCGCGAGGCTCTCGGCAAGCAGACTCCCGACCGCGGCTCAGGTCGTAGACGACGAATGCAATCTGGTTGTTGGCGTCCATGTTGTAGGTGAACGCGAGGTTGTACAGCGCGTTCGCGATCTCAGCCCGGTCGCCGAGCTCGCGCCACACGTCGACCGCGGTCTGGTACGGCCGGACGGCGCCGGCGAAGTCACCCTGCCAGTAGGCGATCCCACCGAGCGCCTCCAGGAAGTGGGCATAGGCGACCGGGTCGTCGCTGGCCCACGGCTTGAGGGCGATCTCTTCGAGCCGGCGGCGCGCCTCGAGGAGGTGCCCGCGCTTCTGCCAGAACCGCCACAACGCGTAGGCGAGTCCCAGGGCGATCGGCGGATCGGGCGTCTCGACGGCCCAGGCGAGGGCGGCCCGAAGGTTGTCGTGCTCGCGCTCGAGGCGTTCGAGCCAGCGGCGCTGGTCCTCCCCGGACAGCTCCGCGGCCGCCGACCGGGCCAGGTCGACGTACGCCTCCGCGTGGCGCCGACGAAGTGCGTCGGCCTCGCCCCGCGCCTGCAGCCGTTCGAATGCGTACTGGCGGATGGTCTCCGGGATCGTGAACCGGATGTCGTCGCCGGCATCCGATCGTCGGACGAGGCTCTGGTCGACGAGCTCGCCGATCCCCTCGAAGACGTCGACCCCGAGCTCGTCGGCCGGGCCGCAGACCCGCTCGGCGGTCTCGAGATCGCAGCCACCGATGAAGCAGGCGAGCCGGTCGAGCAGGTGACGGTGCGGCTCGGCCAGCAGGTCGTAGCTCCACGCGATCGCCCCGCGCAGCGTCCGCTGACGTTCGGGGACGTCACGGGCAGCAGAGGCCAGGAGCTCGAACTGACGCTCGAGCCGGCTCAGGATCGCATCGGGTGGCAGGAGCCGGACGCGCGCCGCCGCGAGCTCGATGGCGAGCGGCATCCCGTCGAGCCGCGCGCAGATCCGGGCCACGGTCGCCGCGTTCGCCGCGTCGAGCCTGAACGCCGGTCGGGCGGTCATTGCCCGCTCGACGAAGAGCCGCACCGCGGAGTAGGCGAGCAGTCCCTCGCCGGCCGTCGTGCGGGCAACGGATCCCGTTCGGCCCACGAGCTCCGATGGGTTGAGCCTGGCCAGGTCGGGTGGGACGGTCAGGCCGTCGAGCGGAAACTCCTGCTCACCGGAAAGGTGGAGGACCGCCCGGCTCGTGACGACGAGGCGAAGACCCGGCGCGGCACGGAGCAGGTCGCCGATGACCGGCGCCGCCGCCGTCAAGCGCTCGAAGTTGTCGAGGACGAGCAGGACGCGCTCCGCAGCCAGCAGCTCGATCAGCAGCTCGAGCGGTGGCCGGACTCCGCTCTCGACGATCCCGACGGCCCGGGCGATCGTGCCCGGGACGAGCACCGGGTCGTCGACCGGCTCGAACGGGATGAAGAACGTCCCGTCCGGGAAGTCGGCGGCCGACGCGTGGGCGAGCTCGATCGCGAAGCGCGTCTTGCCCATCCCGCCGGGCCCGGTGATGGTCAGCAGGCGGGCCGTGCCGAGCAGGCGCCGCGCCTCGGCCAGCTCGCGTTCGCGCCCGACGAACGTGGTCAGCGACATCGGCAGGTTGTTCGGCCGGGCGTCGACCGTTCGCAGCGCCGGGAACTCGGTCGGCGAGGCCGTCGACGACGAGCTGGCTGAGCCGCTCGGGCTCCGGGAAGTCCCGCAGGCGGTACGACCCGAGATCGCGCCAGCTCACGCCCGTCGGGAGCGCGTCGCCGACCAGCCCGCGGGTGGCTGCCGAGACGAGGACCTGACCGCCATGCCCGGCAGCGGAGATCCGGGCCGTCCGGTTGATCTCGATTCCGATGTAGCCCTCGCCGACCTGGGTCACCTCGCCCGTGTGGAGTCCCATCCGGACCCGGACCGGGTGGCCTTCCGGCCAATCGCCGGCGGCAAGCCCGAGCTGGCTGTCCACTGCCGCTGCGACCGCCTCGGCGGCGCTCGGGAAGACGACGAAGAACGAGTCGCCCTCGGTGCCCTGCTCCCGGCCACCGTGAGCGGCGAACGCGCCCCGCAGGATCTCGCGGTGACGGGCCAACAGGGTGGAGTACGTCGCGGTCCCGAGGTCCTGCTCGAGCCGGCTCGAGCCCTCGATGTCGCTGAACAGGAACGTGACCGTTCCGCGCGGGCCCGGATCGGCCCGCGTCATCTCGGCTGGGTTCCCGGACTGCGGGTCAGTGGCGGTGCTCATCGCTCAGTTCCCGAAGACGTCCGGCCACCACCCGGAGAATGGCGATGGCCATTCGCGGCTGTGACTCGAGGAGCTTCTCGAACTCCCACGAGGCGATCGCCACGCAGGTCGTCGGCCCGTCGCTGACGACCGTCGCGATCCGCGGCCCGCCGTCGAGCAGGGACAGCTCGCCGAAGAACTCGCCCGATCCGAGATGCGCAATCGTCTCGCCGTCCCGTACAACCCTTGCTCCGCCGGTCGCGATCAGGAAGAAGCCGGTCCCGATCTCCCCCTGCTGGACGATCGTACGCCCGTCCGGGAAGTCGACCTCGATCGCCCGCGCCGCGATCGCCGCGAGCCCGTCCGGGCCGATCCCCTTGAAGAGCTCGACCGTGCCGAGCAGCTGGATCTTGTGGTCCGTCGAGAGGCTCATGGTCGTATACGATGGCAGAACGCGGGTGCCAGCGGGAAGACGCTTCCCCGGCCACGCCCGCTCACCCAGAGGCTGCTGACCCATGGCGGGATCGGACGAGATCGTCGACACGATCGCAGGGTTCGCGCTGTTCGCGGACCTCACGACGCCGGAGCTCAACGAGGTCGCCCACACGTTCGAGGAGCGCTGGTTCCCGGCCGGCGAGCGGGTCATCCGGCAGGGCCTGAGTGGCTCGGGCTTCTACGTGATCCTCGAGGGACGCTGCTCGGTCCGGGTCGACGGAGAGGAACGGGCCACGCTGTCCCGTGGCGACTTCTTCGGCGAGGTCTCGATCCTGCTCGGCGAGTCGCCGGTCGCCGACGTCGTTGCGATCGACACGCTGCGCTGCCTCGTCCTGGCGGGCCAGGCGGTCGAGCCGTTCCTGACCGGCCACCCCCAGGTCATGTATCGGATGCTCCAGGCGTCGGCCCGTCGCCTTCGGAACGCGAACCGGTGGCGGAGCTGAGCAACCGGCCGTTCCCGCCCGGCGACTACCCGGTCGTCGTCGTCGGCAGCGGCCCGGGCGGCATCCAGGTCTCGTACTCGCTGCGCCATCTCGGCGTGCCCCACGCCGTCATCTCGGCGGACGACCAGCCGGGCGGGATGTTCCGGCGCTGGCCGTTCTTCCAGCGGCTGTTGTCGTGGACCAAGCCGTACGCCCCGACCCCGCACACAACGCGGGCCTACGAGCGCTACGACTGGAACAGCCTGATCCCGGACGAGGATGCCTATCGGGCCATCCAGGCCGAGTTCATGGACGGCACCACCTACTTCCCGTCGCGCCCGGACATGGAGGCGTCGCTCCGGACCTTCGCCGAACGGACCGCGCTCGCCATCCGCTACAACTGCCGCTGGGAGTCGACCCGCCGGCTCGACGACGGCCGGTTCGAGCTGACCACGTCCGACGGCACCTACACCGCGGGGACACTGATCATGGCCGTCGGCGTCGCCGAGCCGTATCGGCCGGATACGCCGGGGATCGATCTCGTCGCCCACTACGCGGACACCCGGGCGGCCGAGTCGTACGCCGATCGCCGGGTGTTCATCATCGGCAAGCAGAACTCCGGGTTCGAGCTGGCCTCCGGGCTCCTGTCGTGGGCGCGCCGGATCGTGCTCGCCTCGCCGAGCCCGGCCAAGCTGTCGGTCAACACCCACTCGCTGGTCGGCATCCGGGCGCGCTATCTCCAGCCCTACGAGGATCACGTGCTGGGTGGCGGGGTCGGCGTCCTCGACGCCTCGATCGAGTCGATCGAGCCGGCCTCGGGCGGCGACGGCTTCCTCGTCCGGACCCGCCCATCGAGCGGCGGTCCGCCGGCGGTCTTCGAGACCGACGAGGTGATCGCCGCGACCGGGTTCGTGGCGCCGCTGCGCGACCTTCCGGCGCTCGGCGTCGCGACCTTCGGCCAGAGCCGGCTGCCGGCCCAGACCGCCTTCTGGGAGAGCGCGACCGTCCCCGGGATCTTCTTCGCCGGGACGATCGGCCAGGGGGCGAAGGGCCTCCAGAAGCACGGCCTCCCGGCCAACTCCGGGGCCGTCCATGGGGCCCGCTACAACGCGCGCTGCCTCGCCGCGCACGTCGCCCTGACCCGGTTCGGGGTGGAGCCGGAGCGGCCGGCGATCCGGCCGGCCGACCTCCTCGACTTCGTCGCCGCCGAGCTCACCAACGGGCCCGAGATCTGGAACCAGCGGGCGTACCTCACCCGGATCGTGGGGCTCGACCCGACGGTCGGGATCCGCGACGAGGGGATCGCCCCGCTGGCGACGTTCGTCGACGGTGAAGGCCCCGACGCGCTCGCGATCACGCTCGAGACCGACGGCTCGGGCCAGGTCTATCCGGTCCTCTACCGGCGGATCGACGGCCAGCTGTCCGAGCATCGTCTCGATCCGGACCCGCTGCTCGACTACCAGACCGAGGCTGCTCGCACGGCGATCGGCGACGTCCTGGCCGGCTTCGGCGCCGGCGTCCGATGATCGGGGCCGGGTCGAGCGTCGACGATCGCGGGTGGGTCGTGACGGGCCGCGGCCGGGATCGGGTGGGCGGGGCCTGACCTGGAGACAGCCTTCCTGGCCGGGATCGCGGCCGGTCTCGGCGTCGCCGTCCCGTTCGGGGCGATCGCGGTCCTGATCGTCGAGACGGCCATCCGGCGTGGCCGCGTCTTCGGCTGGGCGGCCGGTGCTGGGGCGGCGACGGCCGACTTCGTCTACGCGACGCTCGCCGCGCTGTTCGGGACGGCGCTGGCCGCGCTGATCGCCCCGGTCCAGGTCCCGCTGCGCTGGCTGTCGGTCGCGATCCTCGTGGTCATCGCCGGGCGCGGCATCGCCGGGGCCGTGGCCGGTGCCCGGCGCCCGCCCGGGGACCCACACCTCGAGCGGCTCGACGAAGCCTCGCCACGGCGGACCTACCTCCAGTTCGTGGCGCTGACGATCGTCAACCCGGCGACCGTCATCTACTTCGCGGCCCTGATCCTCGGCCTGCCAGCCGTCGGCGCAGGCTCGGGCGAGAAGCTCGCGTTCGTGGTGGCCGCCGCCCTCGCCTCGCTCGCCTGGCAGCTCCTCATCGCATCGGCCGGGTCGCTCCTCCACCACCGGGTCTCGGCCCGGGCGACCGAGCTGCTCAGCCTGCTCGGCTACGGGATCGTCCTGCTCATCGCGGCCAACATCGCCCGGGGGCTCCTGGCCGGCTAGGCGCGGATCCGGGCGAGCCGCTCGGCGGCGGCGTCGAGCGTCTCGTTCTTCTTCGGGAACGCGAACCGGAGCTTGTCCCGGCCGAGCTCCGGCCGCGAGTAGAACGACGAGCCGGGGACCCCGGCGATCCCGGGGTCGGCGATGAGCCGGCGAGCGAACGTCACGTCGTCCTCGGCGGTCAGATCGCCGATGTCGGTCATCACGTAGTAGGCGCCGGCGGGCTGGTGGACCCGGAACCCGGCCGCCTCGATCGCCGGCACGATCCGGTCGCGCCGGGCCCGGTAGTCGTGGGCGAGCTTGGCGTAGTACGTGTCCGGGAAGTGGAGCGCGACCTCGGCGGCGGCCTGGAGCGGCGCGGCCGCCCCGACGGTCAGGAAGTCGTGGACCCGTCGGATGCCGACCGACAGCTCCGGGCTGGCGATCGTCCAGCCGATCCGCCAGCCGGTCACCGAATAGGTCTTCGACATCGAGTCGATCGAGATCGTCCGCTCGGCCATCCCGGGCAGGGTGGCCATCGGGACGTGCTCGCCGTCGAACACGATGTGCTGGTAGATGTCGTCGGTCAGGGCGACCGCGTCGTGCTCCTGGCACAGCTCGGCGATCAGCCCGAGCTCGTCGCGCGAGAAGACCTTGCCGGTCGGGTTGTGAGGCGAGTTGACCACGATCGCCCGGGTCCGGCTGGTGAACGCCGCGCGGAGCTCGTCCGGATCGATCGACCAGTCCGGCTCGTGGAGCGTGACGTAGCGGGCCGTGGCGCCGGACAGGATCGCGTCCGGCCCATAGTTCTCGTAGAACGGCTCGAAGACGACCACCTCGTCGCCCGGGTCGATGACCCCGAGCATCGCCGCGATCATCGCCTCGGTTGCGCCGCAGGTGACGGTGACCTGCGTCTCGGGGTCGATGACCCAGTCGGGGTGGAAGTGAGTCGTCTTGGCCGCGATCGCGGCCCGGAGCGGCTTCGCGCCCCAGGTGATCGCGTACTGGCTGATGTCGTCGTGGAGCGCCTCGATGGCCGCGGCGCGCAGCTCCCATGGGCTCTCGAAGTCCGGGAAGCCCTGGGCCAGGCTGACCGCACCGGCATCGACCGCCAGCCGGTTCATCTCGCGGATGACCGACTCGGTGAAGCTGGCGGCACGGGCCGAGATCCGTCCGGTCACACGAGCCTCCTCGGGATGGTTTCGGCCCAGTCTCGCTGGAAGAACGGCTCGCCGTCGAGGTCGATCTCGAGTCGGACGGCCATCCGGAAGTCGGTCTCGGTCGAGGTCGTCTCGCCCGACGCGCGGACGGCGATCCGGTGGCCATCCTGGTCGAGCCGGTAATCGACCTCGTTGGCCATCCGGGCATGGGCCGGGTCGGCGTCCGAGGCCGTCATCTCGAGCCGCTCGCCCGCGTACACGACCGTCCCGTCGGGGACCGTCGTCTCACCAGCGTCGTTCGTCGAGACGGTGATCGTGCCGGCGATCACATCCTCGAGGATCCGCCAGGCCGGCGGCTCGGACGAGCCACCGCCGACCTCCTCGAGTCCGGCCGGGCTGGTCTTGAACGCGGGCGTCGGGAGCGAGCCGTCGCCGGGCGGGATCGTCGGCAGGACGAGCCGCGATCGCGCGCGATGGATGGCGAGCTCGCCGGGGAACGGCGACGGCCACAGGACCGGCCAGTAGTTCGAGGCGACCGACAGCCGGATCCGATGGCCCGGCGCGAACCGATAGCCCGCTGCCCGGAGCGGGATCCGGACCTGGTCCACGCGCCCGGGCTCGAGCGGCGCGGGGGACGAGTGCGACGCGCGATGGGTCAGGTTGAGGACGCCGGCGGCGACCTGGGCGGTGGTCCCGTCCGGCGCGACATCGGCCAGCCGGACGACGATGGTCGCAACCGGCATCGACGCCTCGATCGCGAGGTCCGCCGCGGCGAAGCCGAGAATCTCGATCGGCACGGTCAGCGGGGCGCTCGTGTAGGTCGGCACGAGGGCGTCATCGAGACGGAGGTCCCGGGCGAGGCCGTTCGGCGGTCCGCCCGCGCCCCACGACAGGGCCGTCCGGGTCCCGGTCGTCGCCCGGTGCGGGAACCGATCCGCTCCGCGGTCGGTCGACGGATCGGCGACGAGCCGGCCGGCCAACGGCAGGTCTCCCGCGTCGAGCCACAGGCTCGTCTCGCTGGCGCCCGGCGGCGGGAACGACGGCTCGCTCCGCCAGGCGCCCGGCCAGGCCGCCGGGAATGGCTCGGGCGGGGCGAAGTCGCGCCGGAAGAACGTCAGCGCCGGCTCGTCCATCACGCCGTTGTCGATGCCCTTGAGCCAATGGTCGAAGAACCGGACGAACTCGTGGAGCCAGTCGAGGTTCGGGCCGGGATAGGCCTCGTCCGGGTAGTCGTGGACCCAGTTGCCGACGAGCGCTCGGCGTGGGGCGTTGACGCAGCGTTCGAGCATCCGGAGCGCCGGGTCCACGTACCCGTCCATCCAGCCGGCGATGAGGAACATCGCGGCCTCGATCGCGGCGTAGTCGGGCGCGAGCGAGCCCTGTCGCCAGTACGGCCCGTCGTGCTGCTGACGAAGCCACTCGAACAGCCAGACCGGCGTCCGCTCGAGCCGCTCGCGCCACTCGGCGAGCCAGGCCTCCCCGCGGAACGACGGCCGGCCCGGCAGGGCGTTCATCCCGACCATGCTCACCGCGTACTGGCTCAGCTCGGAGACCGTGACGCAGCCGCCGACATAGTGGACGTCGTCGGTGTAGCGATCGTCGGTGGCGTACATCGGGACGATCGCCCGGAGATGCGGCGGCCGGAGCTTGGCGACCTGGATCGCGGTGAACCCGCCATACGAGATGCCCCACATCCCGATGTTCCCGTTGGACCAGGGACGGGCGGCCAGCCACTCGACGGTCTCGTAACCGTCCTGGGTCTCCCGCGCGGTGTACTCGTCGTCGGCGATCCCCGGGCTGCTGCCGGTCCCACGCACGTCGAGCCGGCAGAGCGCGAAGCCCCGGGCGGCAAGCCAGCGACCCTTGCGCTCGTCGCTCGGGCGGTGCCAATCGTCCTTGCGGTACGGCAGCATCTCGAGGATCGCCGGGAACCGCTCGTCGGGTACGTCGGGGCGGGGGACCGGGCGCCAGATGTTGGCGCTCAGCTCGACCCCGTCGTCCATCGGGATCCGGACGTCGAGCTCGACGACGACGTCATGGATCGGCTGCGAGGCGGGTCGTGGGTCGACGGGCATGTCGGCGAGTCTACCGACCGACCGGCCTCCGCCGGCAGCCGTCTCGTGCCCCGCTGATGCACCGCTACCATCGAGCCATGCCCGATCCCGACGGACGCCGCCGCGGAACAGGCACCCGCGATCAGCCCGTGGCGGCGACACAGCCGTCGGACGGCCTACGAGAACGCCTGGATCGAGGTCCATCACGACGAGGTGACCCGGCCCGACGGCCAGCCCGGGATCTACGGCGTCGTCCACTTCCGGAGCCGGGCCGTCGGCGTCGTCGCGATCGACGACCTGGACCGGGTCGTCCTCGTCGGCCAGTTCCGGTACACGCTCGACCGGTACTCGTGGGAGATCCCCGAGGGCGGCGTCCCGTTCGACGAGGATCCGCTCGAGGGCGCCCGTCGCGAGCTGCGCGAGGAGACCGGGATCGAGGCGGCCACCTGGCGCGAGATCGCGACGTTCGACCTGTCGAACTCGATCACCGACGAGACCGGGTTGCTCTACCTCGCGACCGACCTGACCGACGGTGCCGCCGCACCTGACCCGACCGAGGACCTCCGCCTTCGGCGGGTCCCGTTCGACGAGGTCATGGCGATGGTCGACCGCGGCGAGATCCCCGACGCGATGAGCCAGCTCGCGCTGGAACGCGTGGCTCGGCTCCGGGCGGCCGAGAGCGCTCAGTAGGTCTCGACCCGGACCGGGGTGAGCGCGAAGTCCCGGGTGTTCCGGGTGAGGACTGCAGCATCGAGCGAATCGGCGCAGGCGGCGATCAGTGCATCAGGCAGGCCGAGACTCCAGCCGCGCGCTCGCGCCTCGGCTCGCCAGCGACCGGCCGCTCGAGCGTGAACGGAGCGGGCTGGACGAACTCGATCACCTGGAGCAGCGCCTCGAGGTCGGGGTCTCCGATGAGATGGGCGCCAGTCCACGCCTCGCAGACCACGATCTCGTTCACGAACACCTCGTGACCGTCCTCGAAGATCGTTGCGAACCTCCGAAGCGCGGCGGGATCGTCGCGGAGATGATCGATCACGAACGTCGTGTCCAGGACATAGCGCACGGGTCAGTTCTCCTCGATTGGCCCAGTCGTCTCCGCCCGGCGCGCACGGACCCAGGCGACGACCGCTTCGGGTGTGGCGAATTCCGGGTAGTCCTCGGCCTTCCACGCTCCCGCCGTTCGCATGACGACCTCGCGAAGTCGATCGCGCCGGAGACGTGCCTCGACCGCCTCGGCTACGTACGCACTGCGCATCCGCGGTCCCGCAATCCGGTCGACCTCGGAGACGAGTGCCTCTGGCAGGACCAGGTTCGTGCGACGACCCATGCGCACATCATTGCGCACGATGATGCGCACGTCAAGACGTCGGCGGCGCCTGCTCCCGGCGAAGCGCCCGGCCAAAGAAGTCGACGAGGCGGCGTTCGTACTCGGCCGGGTGGTCCACGATCGCTCCGGCGTGGCCGGAGCCCTCGACGATCCACGACTCGACGAGGGCGCCGGACGCGGTGCCGGCCTGGATCAGCTGGTCGGCGAAGTGGACGTCAAGCCGCTGGTCGGCGGTGCCGTGGGTCACGAACACGTGGCGACCGCCGAGCCGCGCCATCGCCGCGAGCGGGCTCTTGGCTCCGCAGCCCCGGGCCGTCGAGCAGGCGGCCGACGAGCAGCCCGCCGGGCAGCAGGACCGGCGGCAGATGGTTGCGTCGGAGCTCGGCCCGGGTCGCATCGTCGATGTCGCCGTAGCCGCTGTCCGACCAGACGGCCGGGACACGCGGCTCGTCGCCTGCCGCGATCATCACGCTCGCCGCCCCGAGCGAGATCCCGAACAGCCCGACCGCTCCGGTGGCCAGACCTCTGGTCGGACACGAGCCAGTCCCAGGCCCCGAGGACGTCGGCGCTCTCGAGGACTCCGCCCGTGTGACGGCCGCCGGTCCGGCCCGAGTCGCCGTGGTTGCGCAGGTCGATCGCGAGCACGGCGAACCCGTGCCGGTGGAGCATGCCGGCGGCCAGCAGGATCCAGCCGTCCCGGCGACAGGCGGTGTAGCCGTGGACGACGACGACCGCCGGGGCCCCCGGATCGCCGTCGACCGGCATCCACCAGCCGGCGATCCCGACCGTGCCGGTCCGGTCGGGGAAGGTCACCTCCTCGTACCCGGGCAGGAGATACGGAGTGCAGTCGACGTCGGCGGCGGAGAACTCCGCGGGCGTATCGGTCGATCGGAAGATCGGCGAGCTGGCCGGGACCCGGGTGATCCGGTCGTAGAGCACCGCGCACAGCGCGAGATAGCCGACGACGGCCAGCGCGACGAACGGCGACCGCGGCGACCACGGGCTCGACCACGTCCCACTCCTCGCGCTTCAGTCGCTGGCCGGCGATCCGCCATCGATACTAGCGGCCGATCGGAGGCAGGACCGTGAGCATGGCCGGAACCCCGGGCCGCGACTGGGATGCGATCGTCGTCGGTCTCGGCGGGATCGGCAGCGGTGCCGCCTACTGGCTGAGCCGGCGACTGGGCGATCGCGTCCTCGGGCTCGAGCAGTTCGAGCTCGGCCACGTCAATGGCGCCAGCCAGGACCACAGCCGGATCATCCGCCTGTCCTACCACCGACCGGAGTACGTCCGGCTCGCGCGCCGGGCCTACGCCACCTGGGCCGAGCTCGAGGCCGAAGCCGGGGTCCAGGTCGTCACCCGGACCGGGGGTCTCGACGTGGCCCCACGCGACGCCGCGATCCCGCTGTCGGACTACATCGCCAGCATGACCGTCGAGGGCGTTCCGTTCGAGCACCTCGACGGCGCCGAGATCGTCCGGCGCTGGCCGCAATGGCGCCTCGGCGACGAGCACCACGGCCTGTTCCAGCCGGACGCGGGGCTGGCCGACCCGAACCGGGCGAACGCGGCGCATCAGCGCCTGGCCCGGGGCCACGGTGCGACGCTCATCGACCGGACGCCGGTGACCGGGCTGCGCGATGCCGGCGGAGGCGAGCTCGAGGTCGTCACCGTCGACGGGACGGCGTTCCGCGCCGGCCACGTGGTCCTGGCCGCCGATGCCTGGACGAACGGGCTGCTCGCGTCGTTCGGCCGGCGCCTGCCGCTGACGATCACCCAGGAGCAGGTGACCTACTACGCCTGCCCTCACCCCGAGGACTTCGCGCCGGATCGCTTCCCGGTCTGGATCTGGATGGACGAGCCCTGCTTCTACGGCTTCCCGACCTACGGCGAGGCCGGGCCGAAGGCCGCCCAGGATGTCGGCGGCCGGGACACGACGCCGGCCGACCGCACATTCGAGATCGACCGCGATGCCCATGCCCGGGTCGACGCGTTCCTCGCGGCCCACCTGCCGGGGGCCGTCGGGCCGGACATCGCCACGAAGACCTGCCTGTACACGCTCACCCCGGACCGCGACTTCGTCCTCGACCGGGTCCCGGAGGCGCCCGGCGTGCTCGTCGCCTCGGCGCGGCCCACGCCTTCAAGTACGCGTCGCTGTTCGGGCGGATCATGGCCGAGCTCATCGTCGACGGCACGACGCCGTCGGCCCGCGACATCGCCGGCTTCCGGATCGACCGGCCGATCCTGCTCGAGGCTGACCCGCCGACGTCGTTCATGGTCTGACCGGTTCGTTGCGCGGAGAACGTGTCCGAACCCACCTCACTCGGACGCGGAGTGCACGCTGCGGATCGCCATTGACCGCGTCCGATGGCCTGTGCCACAGTGCGGACCATTCCGGGGACCCGGTGGGCGAGCGATGGATCGCCGGTCCGTCGCGCGCCGGAGGAGGAACCACGATGCGCCTGTCCATCCCTGCCCGGCTGGCTCGACTCGCGATCGCGGGCGGCCTTGCCCTGAGCGTCGCGGCCCCGTCGGCCGTGCCCGTGGCGGCGGCCGATGACAAGGTCCTCCAGATCGGCACCTTGCAGGATCTCGATTCGATCAACCCGTACGGGACGATCCTCGGTGTCGGCTACGAGGCCTTCGAGCTGAGCTTCGATCAGCTCGTCGGGTTCGGGCCGAACGTCGAGCCGATTCCGGCCTACGCGAAGTCGTGGGAACGCAACCCGGACGGCAAGTCGTGGACGTTCAAGTTCCGGCCGGACATGAAGTGGTCGGACGGCACACCGGCGACGTCCGCGGACGCGTGCTTCTCCTGGCAGCTCGCGGTCGACGCCCAGAAGGATGGCTCATACATCGGCATGGGCTACCTCGACTACGCGCTTGGCGCCGACGGAGCCCGGGTCACGAAGCTCGAATGCCCGGATCCCGAGACGATGATCGCCTACACCGACGACGCGTCCAACCGCATCCTCCAGAGCTGGATCCCGATCCTGCCCAAGCACATCTGGGGAAAGAAGACCTACACGGAGATCGGCGACGACAAGTTGTGGGACCTCCCCGCCGACGGGAGCGGATTCGTCGGAACCGGGCCGTACCAGGCCGTCGAGTGGAAAACCGGCGAGCACGTCCGGTTCAAGAAGAACCCCTACTGGCGGGGCCCGGCGCTCGGGCCCGACGAGATCATCATCCGCTTCTTCGGGACCAACGAGACAATGGTCCAGGCGCTCAAGGCGGGCGAGATCGACTACGCCCGTAACGTCAGCCCGGACCAGCTCAACCAGCTCAAGACCCAGCCGAACGTCAAGACGGTGGACGGGGTTCCGAACGGGTACACGGAGCTCGGCTTCAACACCTACGGGACCGGGACGGGCAAGACGATCAAGGGTGGGGGCCCGTCGACCAAGGCGCTCCTCGACCAGAAGTTCCGGGACGCCCTTGGCTACGCGATCGACAAGCAGAAGCTCATCGACAACGTCATCGGCGGCTACGGGTCCATCGGCACGACCCAGATCCCGCCGGGGATGCCGGCCTACACGGATGAGCCGCCGTGGCACACGGATCCGGCGAATCCCCGCACGTTCAATATCGAGCTCGCCAAGCAGAAGCTGCTCGATGCTGGCTACCTCCTCGACGCCTCGGGCAATCGCCTGGACAAGGAAGGCAAGCCGATCAGCCTCAGCCTGGTCATGCCCGATTCCGATCCGGCCTATGCCACTTCCGGCCAGTTCATCAAGGACTGGTTCGCGGAGCTCGGGATCAAGGTCAGTCCGACGGTCCTCGACAGCGACACGCTTGGCGACCGGATGCTCCCGCCGGAAGCCGGCGAAGGCAAGACGGCCAAGTACGACCTGTTCATCTGGGACTGGGCGTGGGGTCCGGACCCGAACGACCCGCTGAGCGTCTTCCAGTGCAACCAGATCGGCTCGTCGTCCGACAGCCAGTACTGCGATCCCGAATACGACAAGCTCTACCAGCAGCAGCTGCACGCGAAGACCACCGAGGAGCGGAAGTCGATCGTCGACCAGATGCAGCAGATGTGGTACGAGGCCGCTCCGTACCACATCCTGTACTACAACGACAACCTCGATGCCTACCGGACCGACAAGTGGGCCGGGTGGCAGAACCAGCCCTCGAACGGGACGCCGTTCTTCACCTACGGGACACTCGCGGAGACGCTCCTGATCGACGCGGCATCAGCCCCGAGTCCGACGGCCGCTCCGACGAGCGCCAATGCCCCTGGGGCTGGCTCGGCCGCGCCCACCGCCGCGCCGGGCGCAGGCGACCAGACCTCGAGCAGCTCGGCGCCCATCCTTCCGATCGTGATCGTCGTCGTGGTCGTCGCGGCCGCGGCCGGCTTCCTCGCGATGCGGCGGCGAACGAGCACGGCCGGGGAAGAGGACGACGAGTGATCTGGCACCGCCCTTCCGCCACGCCGGCGACCTGACGCCTCCGGTCCGGCGGTGGGCCCGCGCTACCTGGGTCGAAAGCTCATCCAGGCGATCGTCACGATCGTCCTGGTGGTCATCCTCAACTTCCTCCTGTTCCGGTTGATGCCGGGGGGTCCGGAGGCGACCCTGCGCAATCCCCACCTGACCGCTGAGCTCCGGGACGCAGCGCGCGCCCGGTGGGGCCTCGACAAGCCGCTCCTGCCTGATCAGCTCATCGACTACGTGCAGGCGACGGCCGCCGGCGACCTGGGCTACTCGTTCAAGTTCCGGGGCCAGCCGGTGATCGAGGTCATCGGGTCGCGCTTCTGGCCGACGATCATCCTCATCGGATTGGCCGAGCTGATCGCGATCGTGGTCGGCCTTTCGCTCGGTTCCCAGGCCGGCTGGAAGCGCGGCGGGAAGGTCGATCGGATCGGCAACGGGGTCAGCCTCGTGCTGTACTCGATGCCGTACTTCGTGATCGGGATGCCGCTGATCATCATCTTCGCGGCCGGACTCGGCTGGTTCCCGACATCCGGGATGCTCAGCCCTGGCGCGCACTTCCAGTCGCCGATCGACCAGTTGCTCGACTTCCTGCGCCACCTCGTGCTGCCGCTCGCGACGGTCAGCCTCGGCCTCATCGGCGGCTACTCGATCCTCATGCGCTCGTCGATCATCGAGACCAGGGGCGAGGACTACGTGACGACCGCGCGGGCGAAGGGCCTGACCGACCAGTCGATCCTGCGCGACCACGCCTTCCCGAACGCCCTCCTGCCGACGGTGACTGTGATCGCGATCAACCTCGGCTACGTGGTGGCCGGTGCGATCACGGCCGAGATCGTGTTCAACTGGCCCGGGCTCGGCACGCTGACGTATGACGCACTCCAGAACCGCGACTACCCGCTGCTCCAGGGCATCTTCCTGCTGATCTCGGTCTTCGTCATCCTCGCCAACTTCGGGGCCGACCTGATCTACGGACACCTCGACCCACGGGTCCGGCAGTGAGCGCAACGAGCGTCGCGATCGACGTCCGCGGCGAGCGCTGGCGGCTCCGCGCGCGGAACACCCGGGAGTTCGCCCGGCGCTTCAGTCAACGGACGGACGGCGTCGTCGGCCTGGCGATCCTGCTGGTCTTCATCCTGCTGGCGCTGTTCCCGAACTTCTTCGTCGGGCCGCTCGAGACGGCCACGACCGCCTCCGGCAAGGCGTTCGAGGCCCCGAGCGCAGCCCACATCCTCGGTACCGACAACCTCGGCCGGGACATGCTCAACCTGACCGTCCACGGCGCCCGGATCTCGATGACGATCGGGTTCCTGGCGACCCTGATCACGATCCTGCTCGGCACCGTCATCGGGATCGCGTCCGGCTTCCTCGCCGGCTGGATCGACACCGGGCTGATGCGCCTGACCGACTTCTTCCTCGTCCTGCCCACGTTCGTCCTGGCGATCCTGCTCGCCCCGATCGTCCTCGAGCTGCTCGGACCCGACGCGGAGATCTTCCAGATCAAGGCGACCCTGATCGTGATCGTCGTGGTCATCGGGATCACGAGCTGGGCGAGCACGGCCCGGATCATCCGGGCCCAGACGCTGTCGGTGAAGGAGCGGATGTTCGTCGATCGGGCCAGGGTCATCGGCAGCGGTCCCGGCCACATCATGCGTCGGCACATCCTGCCGAACGTGACCAACCTCATCGTCGCCAACACGGTCCTGACGTTCGCCGCGGCGATCTTCACCGAGACCACCCTCGCCTTCATCGGCCTGGGCGATCCGTTCCAACCGTCCTGGGGACAGCTGCTGAATGCGGCCGAGTCATCGGGAGCACCCGGTCTCGGGGCGTGGTGGTACATCGCCCCGCCCGCGGTCTGCGTCGTCCTCGTCATCCTCGCCTTCACCCTCGTCGGCAACGCGCTCGACGACGTCATGAACCCGAAGTCGGCCGGCCGCCGATGATGCGGATGCCGACCGGCCCGGACGAGACCGGGAAGGTCATGGAGGATGTCGAGCTCGAGGCGGCCGAACGCGATGCCGAGATCGCCCTCGCCCGCGAGCTGGCGGCCCGAGAAGGGCGAGCCCTGGAGGTCGAGCCGGGGATCACCGAGAGCGAGCTCATCGACCCGACTGCGGCCAGCCGCAGTGCGATCCGGGGCCGGCGCCAGTGGCCGCTCCCGAAGCAGGCCGACCCCACCGCACCGCTCCTGGCGGTCGAGAACCTGCGCACCCACTTCAAGCTCGAGACCGGCTGGGTCAAGGCCGTCGACGGGGTCAGCTTCCGGCTGAACGACGGCGAAGCGCTCGGCCTGGCCGGGGAGTCGGGCTGCGGCAAGACGACGACCGCCCTGTCGCTCGTGCGGCTGCTGCCGGCCAACGCCCGGATCCGCAAGGGGAGCAGCATCGAGCTGTTCGGGATCGACCTCGTGCCGAAGACCGAGAATCAGCTCAGGCGCTACCGCTGGCGCGAGATCTCGATCGTCTTCCAGGGGGCGATGAACGCCCTCAACCCCGTCCAACGGATCGGCGAGCAGATCGGCGAGCCGATCGAGGTCCGCCTCGGGCTGTCCCGCGACAGCTCGCGCAAACGGGCTGCCGAGCTCCTCGAGCTCGTCGGGATCCCGCGCGGACGCGCCGCGGCCTACCCGCACGAGCTGTCGGGCGGGATGCGCCAACGGGCGATGATCGCGATGGCCCTCGCCTGCGACCCGGCGATCGTCATCGGCGACGAGCCGACGACCGCGCTCGACGTCATGGTCCAGGCGCAGATCCTCGAGCTGCTCGAGCGTCTTCGGCGCGAGCTCGGCCTGTCGCTCATCCTGATCACCCACGACCTGTCGGTGATCGCCGAGACCTGCGACAAGACCCTGATCATGTACGCCGGCAAGGTCGCCGAGGAGGGTCCGGTCGCGCGCGTCTTCCGGGCGCCGCGACACCCGTACACGCAGAAGCTGCTCGGCGCCTTCCCGAACATCCACGCCGATCGGCGCAGTCTCGAAACGATCCCCGGCTCCCTGCCCGACCTGCGCAACCCGCCGGTCGGCTGCCGGTTCAATCCGCGCTGTCCGGCGGCGATGGACATCTGCCGTGAGGTCGAGCCGCCCGAGGTCGTCTATCCGGACGGCGTGCGTGTCGCCTGCCATCTGCACGTCGCCGGCCGGGATGGGGCCGTCGCCGTCAGCTCGGCCGATGTCGTCGGGCGGCCCGCCTTCGCACCGGGCGGTCTCGAGCTCCCGGTGGTCCAGCCGGCCGTCCAGCAGCCATGACCGGGCAGCCGTGACCGAGCTCGTCCGGCTCGAGGGTCTCGAAGTTCACTTCCCGGTCCGGTCGGGGTTCGTCGACACGCTCGCCCGCCGGCCTCCGATGTACGTCCGAGCGGTCGACGGGATCGACCTCACGATCGAGCGCGGCGAGGTCCTCGCCCTGGTCGGTGAATCGGGATCGGGCAAGACGACGACCGGCCGGGTCATCGTCAAGCTCACCCGACAGACCGGGGGCAAGGTGATCGTGGACGGGACCGACGTGACGGACGTCTGGTCGGGTGACGCGCTGCGCGCCTACCGGCGCCGGGTCCAGCTCATCTTCCAGGATCCCTACGAGACCCTCAACCCGAAGCAGACGGTCCACGACTTCGTGGCCGAGCCGCTCGAGGTCAACCATCTCGCCTCGTCACGGGCCGACCTCGAATTGCGCGTCCTGGCTGCGATCGATGCCGCCGGGCTGCGCCCCGCGGCCGACTACGCCTTCCGCTATCCGCACGAGCTGTCGGGCGGCCAGCGCCAGCGGGTCGTGATCGCCGGCGCGCTGGCGATGGGTCCCGAGCTCGTCGTCGCCGATGAGCCGGTGTCGATGCTCGACGTGTCGATCCGGACCGAGCTGCTCCGGCTGATGCTCGACCTGCGCAAGGAGCGCGGGCTGACCTACCTGTTCATCACCCACGATCTGTCGCTGGCCTGGGTGATCGCCGACCGGATCGCGGTGATGTACCTCGGCAAGATCATGGAGATCGGCCCGTCCGAGGGGGTGATCAAGGAGCCCCACCACCCGTACACCCGGGCGCTGGTCGGAGTGTCGCCGTCGCCGGATCCCGTCGACGATGCCGCCCGCGCGGCGCGGGTCATCCTCAAGGGCGAGACGCCGAACGCCGCGGCCATCCCGTCGGGCTGCCGGTTCCATCCGCGCTGTCCGCTGGCCTTCGACCGGTGCAAGGTCGATGAGCCGCCCCTGTTCGACGTCGGCGATGGGCACCAGGCCGCCTGCTGGCTGGCCGAAGGCGGCAAGGAGCTGCCGATGTTCCAGCCGCGGGCGACGGTGGCCGCGCAGCCCGAGGCCGTCGCGGCGGCCGGCGCCGCGGCCACGACGAATCCGGCCGGGGGCGGGACCGCTCCGGTCGACCCGGTTTCGTGACCGACCCGCCGTTCGGAGCCGAGCAGGTCGCGGAGCTGCTCGAGGCATCGGCGACCACGATCCTGGCCGCGCCGCCGGGCAACGCCCGCCGGTTCGTCGACCCGGGCGCCTGACGAGGCCGGTACGGTGGATGGCGCCGCAGTCCTCGATGCGATCCGGGTGTTCGTCGGCCTGCTCGGCCTGGCCGTCATCGTCGCGATCGTGGTCCGCCCGCTCCGCCTGCCGTACTCGGTCGGTCTCGTCCTCGTCGGGCTCGGCGCGGGGCTCATCGAGACGATCGCGATCCCGGGCCCGCTGCCGGCGATCCCGCCCGAGGTCGTTCTCGTCGTGCTGTTGCCGGGCCTCGTGTTCGAGGCGGGCTATCGGCTCGACCTGACCCACCTGCGGCGCTCATTCCTCCCCTTGTTGCTGCTGACGGCGCCGGGCGTGCTGATCTCGGCAGCCGTCGTGGCCGTCTTCCTGACCGTCGTGACGGGCCTGAGGGCGGACCTGGCGTTCATCGTCGGGGCGATGGTCTCGGCGACCGATCCGGCCGCCGTCGTGGCGACGTTCCGGCGGCTCACGGTGCCCCGCGACCTGGCCACGATCGTCGAAGGCGAGAGCCTGCTCAATGACGGCACCGGTCTCGTCGTGTTCGGGATCGCGGTCGGCGCCCTGACCGTGCCGATCGATCCGAACGCGGCCGTGCTGACGTTCCTGGTCGCCATCATCGCCAGCGGCGCAATCGGGCTCGTCGCCGGGTTCGTCGCCGCCCGGTTGATGGCCCTCGTCGACGACCACCTCATCGAGCTCACGATCTCGGTCGTGCTGGCCTACGGGACCTATCTCCTGGCCGACGGATTGCACGAATCGGGGATCATCGCGACCGTCGTCGCCGCCGTCGTCCTCGGCAACTACGGCCGGCACGCGTCGATGAGCGCCACCGGAGCCGACGCCCTCGACACCGTCTGGGAGTTCCTGGCGTACCTCCTGACGGCGCTCGTGTTCCTCGTGGTCGGTCTGGCCTTCCCGATCGCCGAGCTGCTCGGCTCGCTCGGCTGGATCCTGTGCGGGGTCCTCGGCGCGCTCGTCGGGCGCGCGCTCGTGGTCTATCTCCTGCTCGGCCTGGGGACCCGCTTCCTGGTCGAGCTCGCCGGTGGGCCGGCCACTGGCGACCTGGGCGGGCTCCCGGTGGCGTGGCTCCACGTGCTGTTCTGGGCCGGGCTGCGCGGGGCAGTTGCGGTGGCCATGGCGCTGGCCCTGCCGGTCACCGTGCCCGAGCGGACCCTCCTCCAGGAGATCACCTTCGGGATCGTCCTGTTCACGCTGATCGTCCAGGGCACGACGGCCGGCCTCGTCGTCCGCCGGGCGGTGGGCGCCACTGGCCGCTAGCCGGGTCCGGCGCCGCTAGCCGGGGTCCGGCGCCGCCGCATCCCGAGGAGGATCGCGTCCCGCCAGACCCGGCAGAGAAGATCGACGAGCTCGAGCCGGTCGACCGCCGCCTCGAGCGCAGTGCCGACCGCCACTGCGCCGTGACGCTCGAGCAGGACCGCCATCGCCGGCGGTTCGATCCCGTCGGTCAGGCTGGCCGCGATGGCCCGCGCCAGCTCCGGGCTGCCCATCGCCATCTGTGGCACGAAGGGCAGCCGTGGCAGCAGGAAGGCGGTCTCCGGCAGCGACGCCGGATCTGGCACATGCCCGGCCAGCGTCAGCGCCAGCGAGCCCGGCAGATGGGCATGGGCGATGGCCGTCACGTCGGGCCGCGCCGCGTAGATCGCGCGATGGATCCGGATGTCCGAGGTGGGCTGCAGATCGGGTCGGTCGGGGTCGACCGGGGGAGCCTCCGGATCGATCGGCACGAGGAGCAGGTCGTCCGGCGTGAGCTCGTCCTTGCGCCGGCCGGCCGGCGTGACGAGCAGCCGATCGCCGATCCGGATCGACAGGTTGCCCTCGGCCGCCACCACGAGCCCACGATCGCCCAGCCGGCGACCGGCGGCCACGATCGCCGACCCGGCGGAGTCGAGGCTGGTCCTGTTCATCGTCCCATCATCGGGCATTGCGACCGACCGGCGCCTGCCGGCACCCGGCGACCCGACCACCGGGGGCCGATCGGCACGTCCGCCGGCCACGGCCGCGCGGTACCATCACGCCACTCGACCGCCGGAGGGAGCCAGATGTCCGATCACGGTGATGGGCGTCGATCGCGCCGGGAGTGGCGCGGCGCCGAGTTCATCGGCCTCATCCTGATCGCGATCGGGATCGTCTATCTCCTCGGCAGCCTGGGGATCGTTCGCGTGGCCTGGGGGGTGATCTGGCCGATCCTGCTGATCGGGATCGGAGCGCTCGTCCTCTACAGCGCCGTTCGGCCGTCGCGCCGGACAGCGTCGAGCGCATCGGTCCCGCGCGAGTCCTCGGCACGGCTCGAGCTCGACCAGAGCGTCGGCGCAGGACGCTTCCGGCTCGAGGGCGGTGCCTCTGCCGGCAACCTCGTCGAGGTGCAGTCGACGAACGACGACATCGCGACCCGGATCGAGCGGGCTGGCGACCGGGCCCTCGTCCGCCTTCGCCAGGACTTCGCCTGGTGGCCCGACGCCTGGCGCGGCGGCAGCGAATGGACCGTTCGTCTCGCTTCCGACGTCCCGACGCTGCTCACGATGAACGCCGGGGCGGGCGACTTCTCGGTCGACCTGTCGAACGTGCTGGTCGCCAACGCCCGGCTCCAGGTCGGCGCCGCCCAGGCCCGAATCGTCCTGCCTCGCCCGCGAGGCACGGTTGAAGTCAGGGTCGGCGGCGGCGCGTCGCAGCTGACGTTCGTCGCACCACCCGGGGTGGAGTACCGGGTCGAGACGAGCGGCGGACTGATGTCGGTCGACGGGCGGACGGAGTCGCCGGGCTATGCGACGGCGAGCGACCGGGTCCTCGCCCGGTTCAGCGGTGGCGCCGCGTCCGTGCGGATCGAGTAACCGACCCGACGAGTCGGCTCCGGGCCCGGGCGTGCCAGGCCGTCAGGCGCTGGTCGTCGTGGCCTGCACCGGGAAGCGCTCGGACGCCGGGCCCTCGCTCGACAGCGCCTCGCGGGCGAGCTCGTACGCCTCGGCGTGGCGCCCGACCGCGGCCAGCGCATCGGCCCATGCCCGGAGCACCTCGCGCAACCGCGGGGTCGGGGCGTTGGTCCGGGCGAGCTCGGCCGCCCTGGCGAAGGCGACGAACGCCTGGTCGGGCTGGCCAACCGCGAGCCGGGCACGGGCGAGCGTCGTCCAGCCGTCCACCGCCGCCTTCGAGCCACCCGTGGCCTCGGCCCGCTCGATCGCCGTCTGGGCGAGCTCGAGCGCCCGCTCGGGCTGGCCGGCGGCCAGCGCGACCTGGGCCTCGGTGTCGGCGAGGTGGGCGAGCAGCCGGTCGTCGTCGTGGCGGCGCCCGATCGACTGGGCCTCGCGCACGAGCTCGGCGGCCCGATCGGTGCTGCCGATCGCAAGGTAGGCGAGGGCGAGGTTGTTCTCGAGCATCGCCGCCTCGAGGTCCGCCTCGGCCGCCCGAAGCAGGGTCAGCGCCTGGCCGCCGTAGCGGATCGCCGCCTCGTTGTCGCCCGCGCCGCGATAGCCGTTGGCCAGGTTGAACAGGACGAGCCCACGCCGGCGGTCGTCGAGATCGGCGCTCATGGCTCGCGCCTCCTCGAGATAGCCGACTGCCGCCTCGTGCGCCCCCCGATACGTTTCGGTTCCCGCCAGCACGACGAGCAGCTTGAGCTCGAAGTCCGGCGCCACGATCAACCCCGCCCGGACCTCGGCCAGGAGCCCGGCGAACAGGCTTCGGGCTTCGTCCGGGTTGTCCTGCAGGTGCTGGGCCGTGGCCAGCCAGTAGATCGACTGGGCGCGATCGGCCGGTCGATCGAGGCCCGCAAACAGCTCCGCCGCCTCGCTCGCCGCCCGGATGGCGTCGATCGGGCGGTCCACCCGGCAGGACGCCTCGGCCAATGCTCGGAGCAGCTCGGCCCGGGTGCCTGCGTCCGGTTCGGCGTCGAGCAGCGACCGGTAGGCGTCGGCCGCCGCGAGCGTGTCGCCGGCGGCGAGCTTGAGGTCCGCCTCGAGCCGGGACCAGGTCGTGTCAGGATTTGCCAGGAGCTCGGCCGCGGTCGTCCCGAGCCGGCCGGCGATGAAGTTGAGGGCGGCCATCGATGGCTTCGCGGCGCCCGTCTCGAGCGCGCTGATGTAGGCCTTGGTGTAGCGGCCCTCCGCCAACCGCTGCTGGCTGAGCCCGGCGCGCCGGCGGCGCTCCCTGATTCGGCTTCCGATCGACCGGGCGAGGGCCGAGTCGTCGACCACGATCCGGCGTCGCCTGGTGGTGGTGCTCATGCGGCCGAGTGTACACCGCCGTCAATGCCAGGTTGACTCGGACGAAGTACTCACCAAGCGGCACTCCGAGGCGATCGGTCAGCAGGACGAGGGCCGCCAGCGAGGGTACGGTCCGGCCGCGCTCGACCGACGAGACGAACGAGCGGGTGAGGGGCCGACCGACGTCTGCCTGGCTCAGGCCGCGGGCGAGACGCAAGCGTTTGAGCTCGAACCCGAGGGCACGGGCGAACGGCGAACCGGGCGCCACGATCGAATGTTTAGCAATAGTTGACATACGCATGTCCGACAGCCTAGCATCCGGGCCTGCGTCCCGCCAACTCCCAAGCGGATGGGCCGTCGGCCCACCGGGCGAGAGACGCGAGGAGGGTTCGAGCATGGCGCGTCGTCGTTCGTTCTTCGTGTCGTCGCTGTTCGCGACGCTTCTGTCGCTCGCCTACGCGGCAATCGCCCTGGCCGGGGACGGTCCGTCGCCGGGCCTTCGCTAGTCGAGGCCCAGGGCTGGCCGGAGACGGAGGAATTGCTAATTAGTTGACCCTCGCCTATGATCGAGGCTGATCTTCACCCGCGGAGACGTCCGCGGGGCTATTGGAGAGCGCGTTGGTCAGCCCACGACAGGTCGAGCTGCCCGCCGACATCGGCGACGCCCAGGTCGCCGAGCTGACGCACGACGTCAACAACCTGCTGACCGCGATCTACGGTCATGCCCAGGTCGCGCTCGACAGCCAGAGCCTGCCCGAGTCCACCCACGAGGACCTCGTCGACATCCTGCGCGCCTCGCGACAGGCCGCCCTGTTGACTCGCCAGCTGCTGGCGCTGCGACGGCCGGCCCCGAGGAGCCGGACCGTTCTCGACCTGCGGACCGTCGTCGGCGCGATGAGCCGGATGCTCTGGCCTTTGATCGGCGAGGACGTCGAGCTCCGGACCGAGGCGGGCTCGCGCCCGATCCGGGTCGAGGCCGATCCGGGCGACCTCGAGGGGATCATCCTCAACCTGGCGATCAACGCCCGCGACGCCATGCCGTCGGGCGGCGTGCTGACGCTCCGGAGCGCGGTCGTCTCCGGGGCCGGCGGACGGCGCGCCGCGCTGACCGTGGGCGACACCGGGATCGGCATGGACCGCGCCACGCGAGCGCGCGTGTTCGAGCCGTACTACACGACGAAGGGCCCCGGCCGGGGTGGCGGACTGGGGCTGGCCTCGGTCGCGGCCACGGCCAAGCGCAACGGCTGGTCGCTGCTGGTCGACACGGCTCCGGGCGAGGGGAGCCGGTTCACGGTCAACCTGCCGCTGGCCGTTCGGCGGGTGGCTCCGGGCTGACCCAGCCGCCCTGCGGCGCCGCTACCATCTGCGCGTGATCCCGGACCCAGCCCAGGGCCTTGCGGTGCCCGCGGCAACCGTCGTCGACGACGAACGCCCCGAGCCGCTCGGTCAGAACCGTGACTTCCTGACCCTGCTGATCGGCCAGGGGATCTCGGCGGTCGGCGACGCGGTCAGCTTCACGGCGATGCCGCTGCTGGTCCTGATCCTGACCGGCTCCGGGCTGGCGATGGGCATCGTCGGCGTGCTCCAGACGATCCCGGACCTCGTGTTCGGGATGGTGGCCGGCGTCTTCGCGGACCGCTGGGACCGACGCCGGATGATGCTGGTGGCCGACCTCGGCCGGGCCATCCTGACCGCGCTGATCCCGCTGTCGGTGGCCGTCGGGGCACCGACGCTGGCGGTCGTCTTCCTCGTCGCCGCTCCGATGAGCATCCTGCGATCGTTCTTCCTGGCGGCCTACACGGCGTCGCTGCCGAGCCTGGTCGGCCGGGCCCAGCTCGGTCGGGCAAACTCGATCTTCGAGGCGATCTACAGCTTCGGCTACATCCTCGGTCCGGGCCTCGCCGGGATCCTGGTCGCGACGATCGGGGCGGCCCAGACGATTGCGATCGACGCCGCCTCGTATGCCGCCTCGTCGGTCGCCCTGTTCTTCATCCGGCGGCCGCTGACCGCCCAGCGGGACCACCCGCCGCTCGACCTGCTGGCCGAGATGCGGGTCGGCATCGCCTACGTCCTCGGCCATCGCGCCCTCCGCGACGCGATCGCGTTCTGGGGGCTGGTCAGCTGGATCAGCGCCGGGCTCGTACCGGCCGTGACCTACTACGTCGTCGAGGAGCAGGGGCACGAGGCGTCGGTCCTCGGCCTGATCCTGTCCGCCTACGGTCTCGGGGCGTTCCTCGGGGCGATCGGGACTTCGCGCCTGCCAATGCGGCGCGCCGGCCGGCTGCTGCTCGGCGGCAACGTCGCCCGCGGGCTGGCCCTGGTTGTCCTCGTCGCGAGCGGCTCGATCGGGGCGATGACCGCCTCGGCGCTCGTCGCCGGGGTCGTCGACTCGGTCGTCCTGATCAGCTACATCACGTTCCGCGCCGCCGCCTCCACCGACGACGTGATCGGGCGAGTGGGCGGAACGGCTCGCACGATCTCGCTCGGTCTCCAGCCGATCGGCTTCATCGCAGCCGGGCTGCTGATCGACGCGTTCGGGGGTGGTGTCACGCTGGTGACGATCGGCCTGGCCCTCGTCGCGATGAGTGGCATCTTCGTGCTGTCGGGCCCCCTCCGCAACGCGAGCGCGGCGAGCCGCTAGCTCAGGCGGCGATCGGCACGACGTGTCGGGCGCCGACGCCGGCGTGCGCAACGTCCACTCGGATGGTGCAGGCCGAGCAGGTGAGTCCCTCGTCGAGCTCCTCGACGGTCGTCGGGATCCGCTCCGAGCACCAGGGGCAATCCAGCTCGACGACGGCATTGGCGGCGTTGGAACGGGACGGCTGCGGTCGGTTCATGGCTGGAGTCTCCGCCCGTCGCGTGCCAGCTAGCGTGTCACGGTCCGTCGCGCCCCCGTCTCTGGCACGATGCCCTCGATGGATGCCGCGATCGAAACGGTCAACCTGACCAAGCGCTACGGGCGGACGACGGCATTGGCCGGCCTGTCGATGCGGGTCGAGCATGGCGAGGTCTTCGGCTTCCTCGGCCCGAACGGGGCCGGCAAGACGACGTCGGTCAAGCTGTTCCTCGGGTTGACCGGGGCGACGTCCGGATCGGGCACGCTGCTCGGTCGCCCGCTCGGCGATCGCGAGGCTCGGCGTCGGGTCGGCTACCTGCCGGAGCTGTTTCGCTATCAGCCGTGGATGCGGGCCCGCGAGGTCCTTTCGCTGCACTGCGAGCTGGCCGGGATCGGGCGGCCGGGGCGGACGGCGGAGATCGAGGCGGCGCTCGACGTGGTGGGGCTCGCGAACCGGGCCGACGACCTCGTCGGAACGTTCTCGAAGGGGATGCAGCAGCGACTCGGCCTCGGCGCGGCGCTGCTCGGCAAGCCCGATCTCGTCCTCCTCGACGAACCGACCTCGGCGCTCGACCCGGTCGGCCGGGCCGACGTCCGGCGGATCATCCGGGCCGCCCGCGAGCGCGGGACGACGGTCTTCCTGAACTCGCACCTGCTGTCCGAGGTGGAGCTCGTCTGCGACCGGGTGGCGATCGTCGACGCCGGCCGGGTCGTCGCGGCCGGGACGCTCGAGGAGCTGCTCGGCGAAGACGCCGTGCGGATCCGGGCGACCGGCCTGGACGCGGCGGCCCGGGCGAGCCTGGCCAGGTTCGGCCCGCTGACCGACGACGGCGACTGGCTCGCGATCCGGCCGATCGAACCTGCCCGGATCCCGGAGCTCGTGGCCGCAATCGTCGCGTCCGGCGGTCAGGTGCATGCGGTCGAGCCGGGGCGAGCGTCGCTCGAGGAACGCTTCCTCGGGATCGTCGCCGAGCCCGGCGGTGGATCGACGTGAGCCGTCTCCGGCTGGTCCCGACGATCGTCCGGCTGACCCTCCTGGAGGCGCTCCGTCGGCGAACCCTGTGGGCCCTGGTGGCGCTGACCGCGGTCATCGTGGTGCTCACCGGGCTGGGCTTCGAGTACCTCGTCAGCCAGGCTCGTGAGCGGGGTACCGGTGAGCTCCGCCTCCAGCTCGGGGTCAGTCAGGTCCTCATCCTGTGCGCGTTCATGTTCAGCTTCATCCTCGCGGCGACCGCCGCGTTCCTGTCGGCCCCGGCGATCGCGGCCGACGTCGAGTCGGGCGTGCTCCTGGCGATGCTGGCGCGACCGCTCGGACGGGGGACCTTCGTGGTCGGTCGCTGGATCGGCCTCGGGATCGTCATCGCGACCTACGGCGTGGTCGCCGCCCTGCTCGAGATCGGAGCGATGAAGCTCGCCTCCGGCTACGGTCCGCCCGATCCGCTCGCCGCCGCCGCCGGGCTCGCCGCCCAGGGACTCGTCGTGCTGACCGTGACCCTGCTCCTGAGCAGCCGCCTGCCGGCGATCGCCAGCGGTGCGGTCGCCGTCGTCCTGTTCGGCCTGGCCTGGGGGATCGGCGTCCTCGGGGGCGTCGGCGCCGCGCTCGGCGTCGATTCGCTCGGGACGGTCGGCTCGATCGCCCGGTTCGCGTTCCCATCCGACGGGCTGTGGCGCGCGACGATCTTCGCCCTCGAGCCGCCGGCAGTGATCGCCGCGATCAGCTCCAACCGGTCGCCCGAGATCCTCCAGGCCAACCCGTTCTTCGCCGCGACCGGCCCGGCCGCTGCCTATCTCGGCTGGTGCCTGCTGTGGGTCGTCGGGATCCTCGGCCTGACGATCCTGTCGTTCCGCCGACGGGAGCTCTGAGCCCGCCGGGCCGAGCGAGACCGTCCCACGCGCGCCGCTCACGCCTTCGTCCGGGGTCGGTCTGGTCCGTATACCCCATGGTGCGGAGCGCTGGAGTGTGGGAAGGTCGTCGCCTGTGAACGACCAGACCGCGCGCCGGCGGACACCGGCCGTGCTCATTCGCTCCCTCGGTGCGGTCATCCTGGCCGTCGGCGCCGTCCTGCCGCTCGGAGCGGCGATCGCACCGGCCGCTGCTGCCGCCTCCCCGGTCAACCCGAAGGTCGTGATCGTCAGCGGTCCGGTCGGCAGCTTCAACCGCCACTACAAGGCCGACGCGGACGCACTGGCGAAGGTCGCCCGGAAGTACACCAAGAACGTCGTCCTGATCAAGACCCCGAACGCCACCTGGCCGGCGGTCAGGAAGGCCGCCCAGGGGGCCTCGATCTTCGTGTACCTGGGGCACGGCAACGGCTGGCCGTCGAAGTATCGCGACGCGCTCTGGCCGTTCAGCCAGAACGGCCTCGGCCTCGATCCGGCGACTGGAGCGAACGGTTCCGCGCACGTCTACTACGGCGAGGCCCAGGTCGCCTCGGAGATCCGGTTCGCCCCGAACGCGGTCGTCCTGCTGTTCCACCTGTGCTACGCCTCGGGCAACACCGAGCCCGGCCTGCCGACCGGCACCCTGGCCGACAAGAAGCAGCGGGTCGACAACTACGGAGCCGGGTTCTTCGCGGCCGGGGCCCGCACGGTCATCGCCGACGCCTACGACGCCAACACCCCGTACCTGAGCCGCCTGTTCACCGCCAGCACGTCGATGAGCAAGCTGTTCCACGGCGTGCCGACGTACCACGGCAACGACATCGCCTGGGATGCGTTCCGGACGACCGGCGCCAGGATCGTCATGGACCCGACCAACGTCGCGAACGGCCCCTACTACCACTCGATCGTCTACGACCCGAGCCTCACCGCCAAGCTCGTCACGAGGACGGCCTATCCGGCGACCGACGTCACCCCGGCCGCGCTCGTCGTCCCGGGCGCCGCCACCGTGGCCGGCGCCGCGGACCTGTTCGCCGATCCGGGGCTGACGACGCCGGTCGGGCCGCTCGCGATCGACAGCCGGCTGCGGGTCCTGGCCGAGGCGGCGCCGCTACCCGACGGCTCGCGGGTCGTCCAGGTCCGGCCGCTCGGCGGCGGCACCGAGGGCTACGTTCGAGCCGATCTCCTCCACCCGGCGGACAGCAGCCCGGCGACCCTCTACAACTACGATCCGCCCGGCGCGCTCATCGGTCCGAACGGCGACTACGTCTTCGACACGTTCCGGGTGATCGTCCGGGCGTCCGAGCCGCTCGACGGCACGATCACGATCCGCAACTCGGCCGGCGACATCGTCAAGACGCTCGGCGCGACGGACGCCTGGTCGACGTTCGACTGGGACCTTCGAGACGGCGGCGGCACGCTCATCCCGGACGGCCACTACAGCTGGTCGTACGCCGGGACCGAGCCGTGGGGCAACAACCCGGCCGCGTTCACGAAGGGCGGCGCGTTCGACCTCGACGCGACCGACCCGGCGACGACGTCGGCGGTCTCGGGGACGCTCGATCCGAGCGGCTGGTACACGACCGCGGCGACGGTCAAGCTGACCGGCAAGGACGCGTTCAGCGGTCTCCGGGCGACGTACTACAGCCTCGACGGCGGCAAGAAGACCCGCTACACCGCTCCCGTCTCGATCGCCCGCTCCGGCGACCACGAGCTCGACTACTGGTCGGTCGACGTGGCCGGCAACGTCGAGCGGACCCGGACGGTCGAGGTCAAGGTCGACCTGACCGCGCCGCTGACCACGGCCCAGCTGACCGGTCCGGTCGGTGAGCCGGGCTTCTTCCGTGACGACGTGACCGTCGGTCTCCAGGCAACCGATGCCCAGAGCGGCGTCGCCTCGACCGAGATCGCCCTCGACGGTGCCCCGCTCGGGCCGTACGGCGGACCGATCGTGGTGTCGGCGGCCGGTCCCCACCAGGTCACCTTCCGCTCGACCGACGTGACCGGCCGGCGCGAGCCGACCCGGACGGCTGTGTTCACGATCGATCGGACCGCGCCGACCCTCGGCGCACCGGGTTCGGTCGTCCCGTCGGCCGGCCAGTTCTCGCCGAACGGCGACGGGTTGGCCGACAGCGTCGCCGTGACCCACGCCCTGACCGAGAGCGGCGCGGTCCGGCTCGACGTCAGTCCGGCGGGGGGCGGACCGGTGGTGCGGACCGCGACCTTCCCGGTCGGCGTGGCCGGTCCGGGCTCGATCGCCTGGGACGGCCGGAACGATGCCGGTGCCTATGTCGCCGACGGCAACTACGCCCTGACCCTGACCCCACTCGATCGCGCCCGCAACGCCGGACCGAGCCAGACGGTCGCGGTCACGGTGTTCGGGTCGTTCGTCGGTCTGGCTCCATCACCGGCCCGGTTCTACCCGCAGGACCGTGACACGCTCGGGCCGCGGACCCAGGCGACGTTCACGCTCAAGCGTCCGGCCACCGTCCTGCTGAGGATCGTGAACGGCGCCGGGGCGACGGTCCGGACGGTCGCCGGGTCGTACCCCGCCGGGCCGGTCGCGATCACCTGGGACGGCCGGAACGACGCCGGTGGGTTCGTCCCGCAGGGGACCTACCGGATCCTGGTCGTCGCCACGATCGGCGGCGCGAGTGAGATCCACCAGGCGTCGGTTCGCGCGGCGGCGTTCGACCTGACGACCTCGGTCACCAGCGCCAGGCGGGGCAGGAAGCTGACCCTGACCGTCGTCACGAGCGAGGGGCTCAAGAAGAGGACGAAGCCGAAGCTGACCGTCCGCCAGCCCGGCCTGGCCGCCTACTCCGTGAAGCTGAAGAAGGTCGGGCCGACGACCTGGCGAGCCACCTGGCAGCTCAAGCCGGGCGGCCGGTCGGGGAGGCTGACCCTCAGCGTGACCGCCACCGACCGGGCCGGCGGCCGGAACCTGACCTCACGGACGATGCGGATCCGGTAGACGGCCGGTCAGGCCCGCCCGAGGAGGCGGTCCAGCCAGGATCGCGGACGCGCCACCGGATCGCCGGCGGCCTGCTCGTCCTCGTCGAGGTCGTCGACGGCGATCGCCGCGCGCTCCTCCGAGATCCCGTCATCGGCATGGAGCGGGTTGTCCTCGATCGCCCGCTGGGCGTCATCGCCGACCATCCCCGGGTTGGGTGCGCTGCCGAGTGCCATGCTGGTCTCCTTCCGCCTGTCATCTTGGCACAGCGGCACCAGTGGGTCGCCGGGCCCGGCCGGCCGCGTCCGGCCGATGTTGACAATCCGTGTCAGCTATCGGGCCCAGACTCGACGAGAATCTCGTGCGCAACGGAGGGACGGATGGGAACGAAGGTCCAGGTGGTGATCGACTGCGCCGATCCGGCCCGCCTCGCGGTGTTCTGGGCGGAGGCGCTCCACTACGAGGTCCCGGCGCCGCCGCCCGAGTTCGCGAGCTGGGACGACTGGGCCCGGGCCCAGGGCATCGCCGAAGACCACTGGAATGACGCCCGAGCGCTCGAGGACCCCGACGGCAGCGGTCCGCGGGTCTTCCTGCAGAAGGTCCCCGAGTCGAAGGTCGCCAAGAACCGGATGCACCTCGACCTGAACGCCGGCGGCGGGCACGCCGTCCCGGTCGAGGAGCGACGCAGGCGGGTCGACGCGGAGGTCGCCCGGCTCAAGGGGCTGGGCGCGACGGACGAGCGCGGCGCGATCGACCAGCGCGGCGAGTACTGGGTCCGGATGAACGACCCCGAGGGCAACGAGTTCTGCGTCCAGTAGCGTCTTGACAGGTGACCGTTTGGTCACATATTGTCGGCGGCATGGACGACGAGGTGTTCCGGGCGCTGGCCGATCCGACCCGCCGCCTGCTGCTCGACCGGCTGTTCGCTCGCGACGGCCAGACGGTCGGGGAGCTGGCCGGCGGGCTGGACATGACCCGCTTCGGGGCGATGAAGCACCTGCGGATCCTCGAGGCCGCCGGGCTGATCGCCACGAGGAAGGTCGGCCGGGAGAAGCTCCACTACCTCAACCCCGTTCCGATCCAGCTCATCGCCGACCGGTGGGTGAGCAAGTTCGCGGCGCCCTGGGCGTCCGCCCTGAGCGCCATCAAGAGAGACCTGGAGGCCGACATGATCGCGACCCGACCGACGCACGTCTACGAGGTCTACATCCGGACGACGCCCGACCGCCTGTGGCAGGCGATCACCGACGGGGCGGACACCGCCCGCTACTACTACGGCACGATCGTCAGCTCGACCTGGGAGCCGGGCGCGCCGCTGACCTACGCCTACCCGGATGGCTCGCCGGCGGCCGAGGGAACGGTCCTCGAGGTCGACCGGCCGAACCGCCTCGTCACGACGTTCCATGCCGTGTGGGACGAGGAGACGAAGGCCGACCGGCCGCACCGGATGACCTGGGAGATCACCCCGATGGGCGAGAGCTGCCGGCTCGTCGTGACGAGCGACGACTTCGACGGCGAGACGGCGACCTTCCGGAGCTTCCAGGGCGGGATGTCGGTGATCCTGTCCGGGCTCAAGACCCTGCTCGAGACCGGCGAGCCGCTGTCGCTCGGCGGCTGAGCCCGCCTCCCCGGACGGGCCGGGCTATCCTCCGGCGATGGATCGAGCTGCGACCTCGCCGGAGGTGGCCCGTCCCGCCTATGACCCACGTCTCGCCCGGTGCGCCTGGGCGGGTGCCGACGGACCGCGACCCGACCCGTTGATGGTCGTCTACCACGACGAGGAGTGGGCCGTCCCGGTCGTCGACGACACCGAGCTCTTCGAGCGCCTCGCCCTCGAGAGCTTCCAGGCCGGCCTGTCCTGGTCGACGATCCTGCGCAAGCGCGAGGCGTTCCGGGCTGCCTTCCGCGGCTTCGACCCGGCGGTCGTGGCCGCGTTCGGGCCGCCGGACCGCGAGCGGCTCCTCGCCGACCAGGGGATCGTCCGGAACCGCCAGAAGGTCGATGCCACGATCGCCAACGCGGCCCGCGTCATCGAGGTCGCCCGGGAACGCGGCTCATTCGCGGCATACCTCGCCGCGATGGTGCCCGGACCGCCGGTTCCGCTACCGGCGCACACGACCCACGGTGAGATCCCGGCCCGGACGCCGGTCTCCGATGCCCTGTCGGCCGACCTGCGCCGGCGCGGCTTCGGGTTCGTCGGCTCGACGATCGTCTATGCGTTCATGCAGAGCGTGGGTCTGGTCGACGACCACCTGCCCGGCTGCTTCCGCTACCGCGGTTGAGGTCCGGCGCCCGAGGATCGTTCCGCTGACGAGCCGTTCGCGGCGCCAGCCGCGGCGTCGCCAGCCGCGGCGTACGGGGGAGATCCTGTCAGATGACCATCAGGCGGGCATTGGTCACAGTTGCGGCCGGCGAGTGCTGCTCGGCCGGCGAGTGCTGCTCCGGCCGGCGAGCTCCGGGACTGCGGACCTGGAGCTGAGCTTGGCGGAGGTCCGGACGCCGGTGCCGTCTACGGGAGCGGCGCGGTCGAGACGAGGGTGCTCCACATGAACGGGTCGGTCGCCGGCGTCTCGGCGTTGAACACGGAGCGGAACACGGCCCCTGAGACGGTCTTCGAGCCGAGGCTGCCGTGGAGGGTCACGCTGACCAGCCGGCCGGACACCCCGACGTTCGACAGGTCGAGCGCGTCGATCTGCCCGACCTTGGTCCGCGGGTCCGCCCCGAACACGGCCGACAGCTGGTCGAGCGTGTAGGCGGCGGTCTGCCAGGTCGCGTGGGGCGCGGCGGCGTCATACGGCGTGCCGTCCTCGGCGCGGTCGGCCGAGCCACGGAGGTACGACACGGGCCCGGCGACGATCTTCCCCGCGGCCGTCGTGAACACGTTCTCGTTGTCCTCGGTCGCCCCACCGCCGGTCGAGAAGAAGAGCGTGTTGGCGATCCTCGTCCCGCTCCGGACGACCTGGCCCGCCGTGTCGGCGATCGCCGCGTTCGTGGTTGCCTTCTCGGCAAGCGAGCCGCGGTACACCTGGGTCCGGCCGTCGTCGTACAGGTCCCACTGGCCGGTCTTCGGATGGAGCCGGTGTCCGGCGTAGCTCCGGGCGGCGATCGCCTGGGCGCGGAGCGCCTCGACCGGCCAGGTCGACGGCATCTCGACCGGGACGACTCCGCGCAGGTAGAGGTCGAGCTGGGTCTCGTTGATCGCGTCGACCCCGGACTTCGTCGAGCGCAGGCGGATCACGCCGCGGTACCGGTCGAAGCTCCCGGGCTTCGACCAGACCTGGATCCGGGCACCGGCCGCGGTCCCGGCGCGGACCCGCACGAGGCCCGACGATCGATGATCGAGGAGCAGGCCGCCCGATTTCGAACGCACGACGAGGCGGAACCCGGCACCCGCCTTCGTCACCCGGAGCTGGGCGTCGCGGGGAAACGTGGTCGCGATCCCGTCGATCGTCCACGAGCCGCCGCGGCCGTAGAGCCTGAGCGGCCTGGCGGCGGACGGCTTGAACGACTGGAGGACGAGGATCCGGACCGGGCGGTTCGGGTCGGTCGCGCCGAGCGCCGTCCCCTGGTAGTAGTGGGCGAGGATCGTCGCCGCGTCCTGGCCGGCCAGCGCCCGACCGCGCGCCCCGTACTGCGACAGCCCGACCCCGTGGCCGTAGCCGCGACCGTAGAACACGATCGGCTCCGATGGGGCCGCATCGGGCGCGACGACGAGGCTGGGCGCGGCGGCACCGACCGTCGGTGCGAACGACAGGGACCCGACGACCAGGCCGATCGCCGCGAGCAGCGCCACCCGGAGCCGGCCGCCTCGCCCGCCGACGCGGCGCGGCCGGCTCGCGCGGACACCGGGCCGGGTTGCGCGGACGCGCGGATGGAGGGGTCCCTGGTCGGGCACGGACAAGGCGCTTCTCCTGCGGGCAGGCTAGCACCATGGGCCATCCCGGAGCCCGGGGAAACCACCCGACGGGACCAGACCCGACCGATCCGAAGGGCCCATGGCCGCTCGGCGGCGGCTGGGGACGCCGAGTCCGGCCGCCGCTGCTGCATCGGCCCGAGCCCGGTGTAGCCTGTCGGCCGTGGATGCACTCCGGACCGAGGGCCTGACCAAGCACTACGGCCACCCGCGCCGCGGGCCCCGCGCCGGCTCGGAGGTCGTCGCGCTGACCGACCTGTCGATCCAGGTGAACGTCGGCGAGATCTTCGGGTTTCTCGGCCCCAACGGGGCAGGCAAGAGCACGATGATCCGGCTCCTCCTCGGCTTTCTCCATCCGAGCTCGGGCAGGGCCGAGGTGCTCGGGCTCGACAGCCAGCTGGCCTCCGTCGAGATCCGCGGTCGGGTCGGCTACCTGCCCGGCGGGATCGCCCTGTACGACGGGATGACCGGGCTCGACCTGCTCGACTACCTCGGCCGGCTGTACGGCCGGCCACCGATCCGCCGGGCCGAGCTGCTCGACCGGCTCGAGCTCTCGGAGCAGACGCTCCGCCGTCCGGTCCGCGACTACTCGCGCGGGATGCGCCAGAAGATCGGGATCATCCAGGCCCTCCAGCACGATCCCGAGCTGGCCATCCTCGACGAGCCGACCGAGGGCCTCGACCCGCTCATGCAGCGGGCGTTCTACGAGGTCCTCGACGACCTTCGCGCGGCCGGACGGACGATCTTCTTCAGCTCGCATGTCCTGTCCGAGGTCGAGCGCGTCTGCGACCGGGTCGCGATCATCCGCTCCGGCCGGCTCGTCGCGCTCGAGGATGTCAGCGCGCTCCTCGCCCGTCGCAAGCGCCGGGTCGAGCTCCGCGTCAACGGCCTGCTGCCGGACCTGACCCGGGTGCCCGGCGTCAGCGGGATCTCGTCCCACGACGGCCTCCTGACCTGCCAGCTCGAGGGGGACGTCGGGCCGTTCCTGACCGCGATCGCCGGGGTGCCGGTGGTCGACCTGACGATCGAGCCCGCCCACCTCGAAGAGGCCTTCCTGGAGTTCTACGAGGGCTCGGCGTGAGCTGGCAGCTGTTCCTTCGCACCTGGCGCGCCCAGCGGATCAAGCTGCTCGCGGTGGCGATCGCGTTGACGATCTGGGGCTCGCTGATGCCGGTCATCTACCAGGCGTTCAAGGAGCAGATCCAGGTCCTCCTCGGGACGGGTGCGATCCCGGAGCAGTTCGCCCAGTTCGGGGGCGGCGACCTGTTCACCCTGCCCGGGACCATCGCCCTCGGGTTCATCCATCCGATCGCGGTCGCCCTGGCCCTCGTCTTCGCGCTCGGGTTCGCGGTCGCCTCGGTGGCCGGCGAGCGCCAGCGCGGCACGCTCGAGGTCCTGCTCGCCCGGCCGTTGTCGCGCCGCCGGCTGTACCTGACCCTGCTCGTCGCGACGATCGTGTTCGTGGCCATCGCCATGGCAGCCCAGGTCCTCGGCACGCTGATCGGATCGACGCTCAGCGGCGCGCTGGCCGAGCTCCGGCCGGAGCGTCTCGGGCTGATGTGGCTGAACGGGTTGCTCGTCTTCGCGGCATTCGGCTCGGTCGCCCTGGCCGCCTCGGTCTCGTTCGACCGACTCAGCCCGGCGCTGGCCGTGAGCCTGGCCTTCGTGCTGGTCTCGTACTTCCTCCAGATCATCGGCTCGCTGTGGATCGATGCGCGAGGACTCCAGCCGTACTCGCTCTTCCACTATCTCGATCCGAAGGGCGCTCTCAACGGGACGATGACGGCCGGCGACTGGCTCGTTCCGATCGGCGTCTTCCTCGTCGGAGTCGCCGTCTCCCTGACCGTCTTCCCGCGACGGGACCTGGCCGCTCCAAGCTGAGCCACAACCAGCCCGCGAACCGGCCGCCGGCCGACCCGACGCCCGAGGCTCAGCGGACCGCGACGATCTTGAACCGCATCCGCCCGGACGGGATGATCGCCTCGACCTCGTCGCCGACCGCTCCGTCGAGGAGCGCCGCGCCGATCGGCGAGCCCGCCGAGATCCGACCGGCAGCGGGGTTGGCCTCGCTCGAGCCGACGAGCGTGAACGTCTCCTCGTCGCCGTGCGGTCCCTCGACGACGACCGTCGAGCCGAGTCGCGCCCGCCCGTCGGAGGCGCCCTCGTCGATGATCTCGACGTGGCGCAGGAGGTCCTCGATCGCCTGGATCCGGCCCTCGGCGAACGACTGCTCCCGGCGTGCCTCGTGGTAGTCCGAGTTCTCCTTGAGGTCGCCGAGCTCGCGGGCCGCCGCGATCCGGGCGACGATCGCCGGCCGGGCCACGGTGATCAGCTCGTGGAGCTCGGCCTGGAGGGCGGCCTGACCGGAAGCCGACAGGCGCGTCGGCGGTCGCTGCGCCTTGCTGCCCGTGGTCGGTCCCGCGGCCCGCGCTGCGCGGCCGGCCGGGGACGTGGCCGACGCTCGAGCAGAAGAGGTCCGGGGCGGACCGGTCTTGAGCGCCGTCCGCGAGCGGAGGACGCCGCTCGCCGTTCCCCCGGCCCTGCCCTTGGCCGCGGCCGCCCGTCGCTCGGCTTCCGTGACCGGCTCGGCCGCCTCGTCCGCGAGCAGGGCACCGGCCAGCCCGTGGCTCTTGCGGACGCGGTCGGCTCGCTGGAGGTTGGCGAACGGCAGGATGACGGTGGGGTCGTGGAGCGTCGCCGCCACCTCGGCCGGGACGGCCGCGGCGAAGGCCTCGAGCAGGGCGTCCTCGTACTCCTCGGCGGCATCGGTCTCGGCCCACCAGACGCGGAGCCGGTCGAGGTCGGTCAGCGTCTTGAGCCAGTACCCGCCGGCGTATGGCTTGCGATCGCCGAGCGGGGTCCGGACGAACGCTCCGACTCGACTGCCGATCGAGACGTTCGACAGGCCGACGTAGAGCACGGTCTGGTCGGGCAGCCAGAAGGCGTGGAGGCGGGCGGACAGGTCACGACCGGTCGGCCGGGCGCCGTCGAGGGTCAGGGTCGGGACTCGCTCCAGCCAGCGCCCGACCACGTTGAAGTCGACCGGAGCCGCCGCGAGCGGCGCGGCCAGCTCCACGACGTAGACACCGGGCTTGTTCGAGCGGACCGGGGTCCCGAACGTCACCGGCCCGTCGGCCATGAGGCCGACCGAGCGCAGGAGCTCCGGACCGCTCGGAGCGCGCTGGCGGCCGGGCGGACGACCGTTGTCAGACAGCGTCCGCGTCCCCGTTCACGAAGCGGTAGGCCGCCCAGCCGAGGGCACCGCCGACGATCGGACCGACGATGTAGATCCAGAGCTGGCCGAGGTCCTTCTGGCCGATGACCGCCGAGGCGATCGACCGGGCCGGGTTCAGCGACGAGCCGGTGAACGGAACGATCGCGAAATGGATCACGAGCAGGGTCAGTCCGATCGCGAACGCGGCCTGGCTCGGGGCCTTCCTCGTGACGGTCAGGATCACGACGAGGAAGATCGCCGTGAAGACGGCCTCGATGATCACCGCCTGGATGTCGTTGATGCCCTTGCCCGGGAGCGTCTCCGTCCCGGCGACCGCAGCCTGGCTCGACATCGTCAGGACGAACGCCGCCGCCCCGATCCCGCCGATCAGCTGCGACACGACGTAGCCCACGCCGGTGACCCAGTCGAGCCGTCCGTCGAGGACGGCGGCGACCGTCACCGCCGGGTTGTAATGGCCACCCGAGATCGCCCCGAACGACTGGATTCCGACGAACAATCCGAGCCCGAAGCCGAAGCCGATGATCACGAGGTCGGGGCCGCCGGGGAAGGCCTGGGTCGACAGCATCGCCGTGAACCCGATCAGGAAGAACGCGAACGTGCCAAGCAGCTCGGCGAGGAGCTTCTTCGTGTCGACGACTCGCCCCTCCTTCCTCGTCCGGCCCCGACAGTGGGCTCGTGGCGCCGGGGCTAAGTCTAGCCGGAGCCCCCGACCGTCACGAGGAGCGGACCGTGTCCGGCGGCGCACACCCGGGTCGCGCCGTATAGTCGTGCCCGATGTCCCCTCGGAAACTGGTCGGACCGCTCCTCCTTGCCGCGGTCGTGGCCGCCGGGCTGTTCGTCGTGAGCGGCGTCCCGGGATCGGGCTCCCCGGCGGGCTCGACCGGCCCGACCGGCGACCGTCCCGGCGTCGGGCGTGGCGGCCGCCACGGCCGGGATCGGCGACCCTGGCGGATCGGGACCGACCCCGACCCCGGGGCAGCAGACGCCCTCCGCGACCCTCGGCCCGGCGTCGACGCCGACGCCGACCTCGACCCCCGGCGCGCCGGCCGGCACCGAGATCAGCCCTGACGTTGCCGCCCGGCTCCAGCGGAGCCTGGACCGCTTCGCCCGGGTCAACCGGCTGCCCGGGACGAGCGTCTCGATCATCTGGCCGGACGGCCGGAGCTGGACCGGCACGACCGGCTACGCCGACGTCAAGGCGGGTCGGGCGGTCACCGCCGACACGACCTTCGCGATCGCGAGCATGTCGAAGACGTTCACCGCGGCGCTGATCCTCGGTCTGGTCGACGACGGCAAGCTCGGACTCGATACCAAGGTCGCCACGATCCTGCCGAACGTGCGCCTCGGGCGGCCGCCTCGGCCGATCCCGGCCGCGGTCACCGTCCGGATGCTGCTCGACCACACGAGCGGGCTGGCCGACTTCTTCTTCGGCCAGGGGGTCGACAAGGCCCTCATGGCCGATCGCGGCGCCACCTGGACGGCCGATCGGGCCCTGGCCTATGTCGGCAAGGCAGTCGGCACGCCCGGCCGGTCGTGGCATTACTCGAACACGAACTACCTGCTGCTCGGGCTCGTGGCCGAGCAGGTCGGCGGCGCGCCCTTCGCCGAGCTCGTCCGGGATCGCCTGCTCGATCCGCTCCACCTCGAGCACGCCTACGTCCAGGGAGCCGAGAAGCCACGTGGCCCGCTCGCGCTCGGCTACTACTACAACCGGGCGGGGCTGTCGGCCAAGCCGATCGACCTCGCCGATGCCGGCCGGGCGATCGTGCCGTTCACCTCGGTCGTGACGGCGGCCGGGTCGGCCGGCGACGTCGCCGCGACCTCGTCGGACCTGGCGGCCTGGGCCAGGGCCCTCTACGGCGGCAGGGTCCTGCGCCCGGAGACGCTCAGCCTGGCCGTCGGCGACACGAAGCAGACCGCCGCCTACCGTCCGTACGTGCCGTACGGCCTCGGCGTCCAGGTGACCATCGTCGACGGTCGGCGGGCGTACGGTCACAGCGGCCGGTTCATCGGAGCTCGTGGCGAGCTGCGCTACCTGCCCAAGTCCGGGCTGGCGATCGCCGTCCTGACCAACCAGAACGGGGTCGACCTCCGCCCGCTGACCGCGAAGCTCGTGTCGATCGCCCTGCCGAAGCCGCTCGCCGGTGCCTCGCCGTCGCCGGCCGGCCCGGCGCCGACCTCGACGCCCGCGGCGCCCTAGCTCGCCCGGCGGCCCGCCGTCCGGGTCCGAATCGGCTTGTGATGGGCGTGGTGGGTCCGCCCGTCGGGGCCCGATCCACCGTCGCGGCCGAACCCGCGGATCGGACGTGACGGGATCGTCTTGTCCGGCTCGAACCCCTCGACGACCCGGAACGGGATCGCCTTCTTGAGGAGCCGCTGGACGGCCCGCAGCAGCTCGACCTCGTCCATGCACACGAGCGAGATCGCGATCCCCTTCGATCCGGCCCGGCCGGTCCGCCCGATCCGGTGGAGGTAGTCGAGCGCCTCGAACGGGAGCTCGAAGTTCACGACGTACGGCAGCTCCTCGATGTCCAGCCCGCGCGACGCGACGTCGGTCGCGACCAGGCAGGTCACCTCGCCGCGCTTGAAGTCCTCGAGGGCCCGGGTGCGCTCGGGCTGGCTGCGATCCGAGTGGATCGCGACGGCGTTGACGCCGCGCCGGTCGAGGTACGAGGCGAGCCGGCTGGCGGCGAGCTTGGTCCGGGTGAAGACGAGGACCTGCTCCATCTTGTCGCGCCGGATGAGGTGGATGAGCAGGTCCTCCTTGCGGTCGCGGTCGACCGGGTAGAGGACCTGCTCGACGCCCTCGGCGGCGGTGTTCCGGGCGGCCACCTCGACGGTCGCCGGGTCGTGCAGGAACTCCTGCGACAGGCGCCGGATCTCGTCCGAGAACGTGGCGCTGAACAGCAGGTTCTGGCGTCGCTCGGGCAGGAGGGCCACGATCTTGCGGATGTCGGGGATGAACCCCATGTCGAGCATCCGATCCGCCTCGTCGAGGACGAGGATCTCGACCTGCGACAGGTTGACCGTGCGCTGCCCGACGTGGTCCATCAGGCGGCCCGGAGTGGCGACCAGGATCTCGACGCCGGCCCGCAGCTCCTTGATCTGCGGCTCGATCGGCACGCCGCCGTAGACGACCGCGCTGCGCAGCGGGACGTGCCGGCCGTAGGCCGCGACGCTGTCGGCGATCTGCATCGCCAGCTCGCGGGTCGGGGTGATCATCAGGGCGCGGACCGGGTGACGCGCGGGCGAGAAGCTCGAGTTCGCCTGGTCCTTCAGCCGCTCGAGGATCGGCCAGGTGAAGGCAGCCGTCTTGCCGGTCCCGGTCTGGGCGGCGGCCAGCACGTCCCGGCCGGCGAGGACGAACGGGACGGCCTTGTCCTGGATCGGGGTTGGTTCGGTGTAGCCCTCGTCCGCAACGGCACGAAGGATGTCGGCCGACAGGCCGAGATGGTCGAACGTCAAGCAGGCTCCTGGCGCCCGTTGGGCCGGAGCCGTGCGGGCGGATCGTGATTGCCGACGCGGATCGGGCTGTCTGGCCCCGCGTGTCCGGTCAACGGACCGTGCGCGTCGTTTCGGAGCGGAGCATAGCCGATCGGACCGGAACGTCACGAGACCCACGCTCGGGCGAGCGCGGGTCTCTGCTGTTCTGTCTGCGATTCCGCGTCGCGGACCCCTCGCCCGGACGCGTCTCAGAAGCCCGCCCGAGTATCCGTGCTGATGTTCCCCGAGTAGGGGATCGTGGCGAGGTTCGTGGCGCCGCGCGCTGGATCCGCCGTCATCGGCAGCGTGGCCCCGCTCGTTCGCGGGTCGTCGCTCCGGCCGGTTCGTCCCGGTCTGCTGCGGTCGATGCGCATCTGTCGCGAGCCTTCGCCGGGTCCGTTGGGGCGGGCCGTCGATCGGTCGTCCACGGACCTCTCGTACCCCAAATGCTACGCCGTGCCGGGCCGCCAGACAAGTCCACGGCCGGCTGTCGCGGGGCCCCCGGCGGCGGAATCGAAGAGCGCCGGAGCGGTGAGACTCCGGCGCTCTCAGATCCCCCCAAGGGATCCATCGGTCACGAGGCCAATCGCGGTCGATGGGGCGCGAGGATATGCCGGGCATCCCCGTCCGGCGAGGGTTCAGGGCTGTTCCCGGGACCTTTCCGGTGCGTCGGGGCACCGGCCGGCGGTGGGTCCGGTCGAGTCGGCCGCGGTCCGCTGCGGCTGGTTGCGGTTGGGCCCGGCCGGCGGTCAGCGGGACGGCGACAGCCGCTCGCCGGGCGCCAGGATCTCCGTGCGGACGTTCGGCGCGATCTCGGCGGCCGCGGTCCGGAACTCGGACCCGGGCAGCAGCAGCCGGTCGGGGCGGACCAGCCCCATGCCCTTCGGCCAGAACGTTCCCCAATGGATCGGCACGGCGACCCGCGGCCGGAGGAGGGCCACCGCCTCGGCCGCCATCCGCGGGTCCATGTGGCCGCCGCGCAGGTTCGGTCCCCAGCCCCAGACCGGGACGAAGGCGACGTCGAGGTCGGGGATGTCGGCCATCGCCGGGTAGATCGCCGTGTCGCCGGCGAAGTAGATCCGGCGCCGGCCGTTCGAGATCACGAAGCCGAGTGCCGGCGCGGTCGGTCCGAACGGCGGTCGGAAGCCGCTGTGCTCGGCCCGGATCATCTCGATCGTCAGCGAGCCGTGGCTCGTCCGGTCGCCCGGAACGTGCTCGTCGACGTCACGATGGCCGGCGGCCCGGAAGATCGAGCCGGAGCCGGCCGGGACGATCAGGCGAGGGTCGCCCAGCCGGCGCAGCGAGGCCAGGTCGAGGTGGTCCTGGTGGAGATGACTGATCAGGACGACGTCGATTGCCTCGACCTCGCGGTGGGGGATCGGGGCGACCTTTCGGTCGAGCGGGCCGATCCGCTCGCGGATCGCCGGATCGGTCAGGATCCGGATCCCGTCGAGCTCGATCCGGACGGTGGCGTGACCGAGCCAGTCGATCGTCTCGTCCATCGGGCGAGTATGCCCGAGGCGGTACCATGCGGCGACAGAGAGGAGCCCCCGATGGCAACCACGACCCTCCCCGACCGCCTCTACTTCACTGGCGACGACGAGGCCGACCGACTCCTGGTGAGCGAGCCGCTCGCGCTCCTGATCGGGTTCGCCCTCGACCAGCAGGTCACCGTCCAGAAGGCCTTCAGCGGGCCGCTCGAGCTCAAGCGCCGGATCGGCACGCTCGATGCGGCGTCGATCGCGGCGATGGACCCGGAGGCACTCGACGAGGTCTTCCGGCGGCCGCCCGCGCTCCATCGCTTCCCGAGCTCCATGGCGAAGAAGGTCCAGGCCCTGTGCGCCGCGATCGCGACGGGCTATGGCGACGATGCCGCCCGGGTCTGGACGGAGGCGCGCGACGGCAAGGACCTCGAGCGGCGACTGCTCGGCCTGCCCGGGTTCGGCGAGATGAAGGCGAAGTCCCTGATCGAGATCATCGGGCTTCGGCTCGGCGTCCAGCCGCCCGGCTGGGACGAGGTCCGTCCGACCCATCCGACCCTCGGCGGCGTCGACTCACCCGAGTCGCTCGCCCGCTACCAGGAAGGCAAGCGCGCCTACAAGGCATCGCTCAAGGCCAGGGGCGGCTGAGCTCGCTCGTCGATGGCCGAGTGGATCTACTTCATCCATCCGCTGCGCGAGGACTTCGCGGCGACGATGACCGACGAGGAGAAGGCGGTCTGGTCGGTCCACTTCGAACGGTTCGAGCGCCTGCTCGCCGAGGGCACGATCATCCTGGTCGGCCCGACCCTCGGCCCGACGAACACCGGGATCGTGATCTTCGAGGCGCCCGACGAGGCCGCGGCGCAGGGAATCATGGACGACGACCCGGTGCTGGCCGGCGGCTACGCCCGCGGCGAGCTGCGACCGTTCCGGGTGTCGCTCATGCGCGGGCGCGACGGCTGATGCCCGTCGGTGACCTCCGGCACCGGCCCGGTTGACCGCGCCCCGGTCGGGTCCCACGATGGGCCGGCCCATGGACCACCGCCGGCCGTTGCTCATCGGGGCGCTCGTCGTCGCGATCGTCGTCGTCGCCGGCTCCGCCCTGGCGCTCGGCGGTGGACCGGCGGGCCCCGGTTCGCCATCGTCCGCTGGCCAGGCCATCGGCTCGATCGGGCCGGCCAGCCCATCGCCGTCCGTGCTCGCAAGCCATCCGACTTCCCCTGGGCCGGTCGAGCCGAGCCCGGCCCTCGCCTCGCCATCCGGCCTCTCGGCGAGCCCGGCACCGTCATCGAAGCCGGAACCCGACCCCGACCGCCACCACCAGCCCGGTCCCGGCGCTCGTCCCCCCGCCCCAGGCGGGCCCGTTCAAGATGGACATCTACCACGAGGGCGACTTCACGAGCGAGAAGCGGCCGATCTGGTGCGCGCCGGCGGCCCTCCAGACGATGATCAACATCATGTCGCCGGGCGCCGACCGGACCCAGGCGACCCAGAAGCTCCTCCACTCGATCGCCCGCAAGCTCGGACCGGCCCCCGACAAGGGCTCGGAACCCGAGGGGATGGCGAGAACCCTCGAGTCGCTCGGGTACGGCCGGTATCGGGTCATCGCCGCCCGGACCCGGAGTGCCGCGTTCAAGGCGGCCGCGACCGCGCTCAGGCTGACCGGCCGGCCGGTGGCGCTGCTCGTCTGGCGGGGCGCCCACAACTGGGTGATGTCGGGCTTCCGCTCGACCGCCGACCCGGCCCTGGGTCCGGACTTCAAGGTGACCCATCTCTGGATCGAGGATGTCTGGTATCCGCGGATCAGCAACATCTGGGGCAAGTCGCGTCCGCCCGACTCGCTCGTCCCGGTCGGACGGATGCCCGAGGACTACCTGCCCTGGCGACGCCCGACCGGCCGCTACCCGGGCAAGGACGGCAAGTTCGTCCTGATCGTGCCCGTCGCCGGCGGCTGACGATCCCTGCCTCGCCCGGCGGAGTCGGTGTAGGATAATTGCTGACGCAACTATCAACCTGTGGAGCCTCACCGTGGACGAACCCATCCGCCGCGCCCTCGCCCGCGGCCACACGATCGACATCACGACCACCGGGCGGAAGACCGGCCTGCCCCGCCGGATCGAGATCGTGTTCTTCAACTTCGGCGGCCGGATCTACATCTCCGGGATGCCCAACCCGCGCCGGCGGCGGAGCTGGCTGGCCAACCTCGAGGCGCAGCCGGACTTCACGCTGCACCTCAAGGGCTCGGTGACCGCCGACCTGCCGGCGACCGCCCGTGAGATCACCGATCCGGCCGAGCGACGCGCGATCCTCGAGCAGGTCGCCCGCGCCTGGAACCGGACCGACGTCGACACGATGGTCGCCGCCAGCCCGCTCATCGAGGTGACCCTGCCGGCCCTGGCCGCCTAGTCTTCGGGGCCGACCTCAGCTCCGGTCCCGGACGAGCGTTGCGAAGAGATGATCCAGGGTCGCCACCGGATCGTCGGTCAGGCCGGTGTGCACGGCCGACGGCTGGACGATCGTGCTGCTCGGCGCCACGAGCCAATGGAAGCGCTCCGGCCGACTGAGCCGGGCGATCGGGCCGGCCGCCGGGTCGCCGGCCGCGATCCGCGGGATCGCCTCGAGGTGGTCGAGGACCTCGGCCGGATCGCAGCCGGGGGCGAGCGACGCGAGGACGGCCCGGTCGAGCTCCACCCGGGCCTCGAGGAACCGCCGCGGCCGCGAGTGGAGGACGATCCCGGCATTGAACATCTCGCCCCGCTCGACCCGCGGGACGACCCGGACGATCGCGTACTCGAACGGGCTAGCGCGCGACACGGGCACGTTCCGCCTCCTCGACGAACGGCCGGGGCGCCGCCAGCCGGCGCGTGAGGTAGTCGACGTAGGCCCGTCGCTGGTCGGCGGCCCCGTCGCCCAGCCAGACGTCCGGGATCGCAGCGACGATCAATTCGAGGAGGCCGGCCGTGACCCGCGGCGCCAGCCGTTCGTCGGCGTCGACGATCGAGCCGGCGTACGGCAGGAGGACATGATCGGCGACCCGCTCGAACGGCCGGACGGCATGGGCGGCCGGGTCGCGCCACGTGTGATGGATGTAGAGGGCCGCTCCGTGATCGATGAGCCACAGTCGCCGGTGCCAGACGAGGAGGTTGACGTTCCTGGCGGTGCGGTCGACGTTCGTGATGAACGCGTCGAACCAGACGATGTCGGCGGCCAGGCTGGGCTCGGGTGCCTCGGCGCCCGGCCGCCTGCCGGCCGCCGGATCGAACGGCAGCGCACCGGGCAGGAAGTCGATCCCGATGTCGAGGCCCGCGCTCCGGACGAGCAGGTCCTGGATCTCCTGGTCGGGCTCCGCCTTGCCGAGGGCCGCATCGAGCTCGACGAGGACGATCTCGGGGACGGTCAGCCCGATCGCCCGCCCGACCTCGCCGGCCACCAGCTCGGCGATGAGCGCCTTGGGTCCCTGGCCGGCGGCGTGGAACTTGACGACGTACAGCCCGTCATCGTCGGCCTCGAGCAGGCCGGGGAGCGAGCCGCCTTCGCGCAGGGGCGTGACGTAGCGCGTCGCGCGGACCGTCCGCAGGGCCAGCGCGGGGGCGTCGACGACCGTCGCCATGCGGAGAGCGTAGCCGAGCCGGTTCGGGGAATTCCGAGCCGGTCCGGTCAGGGCGTTCCGCTGAACGTGTCGCAGTCGTTCGGATCGCCGCCCCGGTAGCCGGCCAGGAACCACTTCTGGCGCTGGGCGGCCGAACCGTGCGTCCACGAGTCCGGGTCGACGCTGCCCTCGGTCTTCTCCTGGATTCGATCGTCGCCCACCGCCGCGGCGGCATCGAGCGCATCCGCGACCTGGCTGTCGGTGATCGGCTCGAGGTAGCCCGTCTCGGCGCCATGACTGGCCCAGACCCCCGCGTAGCAGTCGGCCTGGAGCTCGGTCCGGACCGACCGGCTCGTCTCGCCGGTCCCGCCCGACCCGCCGGCCAGCGAGCCGGCCAGGTCCTGGACGTGATGTCCGTACTCGTGGGCCAGGACGTACGCCTCGGCGAGCGGGCCGCCCGTGGCTCCGAAGCGCGTCCGCAGGTCGTTGAAGAAGCCGAGATCGATGTAGACCCTCGCGTCCTGCGGGCAGTAGAACGGGCCGGAGGCCGCGCTGGCGAAGCCGCAGCCGGTCGAGATCTGATCGGTGAAGAAGCGGGTCGGGGCCGGCTCGTAGCGGAGGCCGGTCTGGCTGAACTCGGTGGTCCAGTAGGCCTGGATGCTGTTGATGTAGCCGAGGATCCGGCAGTCCTCGCGGGCGTTCGCGTCGGCGCCCGTCTGGCACTCCGTGTAGAGCGTCGTGCTGGCCGGGCCGACGCCGCCCTCGTCGCCGATGAGCTGCCCCGACAAGGCGCCGAGATCGCCCGGCGAGCCGCCGAGCAGGACGTAGGCAATGACGAGGATCAGGCCGATCGCCCCACCGCCACCGCCCAGCGCGACCCCGCGACCCCCGATCCGGCTGCCCCGAACGTCCTCGACCTGCGATGGGTCGAGGGAAGCCCCGGGTTTGAACGTCATCGCTGCCCTCCTCGGCCGACTGTACCCCGGGCAGCCTGCGCCGGGCGCCGCTTCGGTGTCCCCGGCCTGCCGATCTGTCGTCTTGCAACCGTATCGCGAGGCGTACGATCGCGGACGTGCGATCGCAATCGCCGATCCGGCACGTCGTCGTGATGGGGCTGATGGGCTCGGGCAAGACCACCGTCGGCCGGGCGTTGGCGACCCGCCTCGGCTGGCCGTTCGACGACAGCGACGATGCGCTCGCGACGACGACCGGGGCGACGGCCCGCGAGATCAACGTCAGTCACGGGACGACCCGTCTCCACCAGCTCGAAGCCGCCCACCTGCGGGCCGGGCTCCGGTCAGCCGACCGGAGCGTGATCACCGCCGCCGCGAGCGTCGTCGACAACCCACGCTCGGTGGCCGCCCTCGAGGAGCCCGATGTGCTCGTCGTCCTGCTTCGGGCATCGGTTGCGACGCTCGCCCGGCGGTTCGAGCGCGGGACGCATCGACCCCTGCTGGGCACCGATCCCGAGGCGATGTTCCGAACCCAGACGGAGCTCCGCGGGCCGACGCTCGAGCGGCTTGCCGACTTCGTCGTCGACGTCGATGCCGCCGACTCGCCGGAACGGCTCGGCCGGGCCGCCCGGGCGATCGCCGAGCGCGTCCGCGGCTGAGGCCTCGGCAGTCGGGCCGCGGGCCTCGGAACCCGCCAGAACATGACAGTTCCTGGCAGGTTCAGCCGGTAGGGTTCGGACATCGACCGAGTCCTGGACACGAAAGTCCAAACCGGAGGTTCCATCCTCATGCACGACCTGGAGCTGGCCCGTCTCATCCACGAAGATCGCGAGCGCGAGATCGCCCGGAACCTCCGCGTCCACGCCGTCCGCGCCGCCCAGAAGGACCGTGACGGCGCGTTCGTCCCGGGACATCCGGCGCGGCCGGTGACCCTCGCCGGTGCGCTTCGGCTCATGCCCAGCGAGCGACGCAGCACCTAGTCGGGGGTGGCCCCGACCGGCGGCTCGTAGCGGGCGGCGATCGCCCGGCTGACCTCGACCATCAGCTGGCGGACATCGGGCGGTTCGAGGACCTCGACATCGGGCCCGGCCGACAGGAGCTGCACCGGCACTTCGTCCGGCCAGTCGAGCCGGAGCCGGAGGCGCAGCCACCCGTCGGGGTCGTCGTCGGGCAGCCTGACGGCCGCATCCACGGCCGCACCTCCGACGGCCCGCCGGAGCCACCAGATCCGGTCCTCCGGAACCCGGACGGTGACCTCGATCCTGGGTGCGTCACGCTCGTAGGCAGCGCTCGACTCGGCCCAGAACGCCGCCAGGTCGAACCCGTCCGGCCGCTCGAACCGCTCGTCGAGGGGCCGCGCTCCGGTGACCCGGCCGACCCGGTACGTCCGCGGGGCGTCGTCGGCCAGGGCGACGACATACCACACGCCGGCCTTCAGGACGAGCCCGAGCGGGGAGATCGTTCGGACGACCGTTCGATCGCCGCGTTCGTAGTCGATCTCGACCCGTTGGGTCTCCCAGACGGCCTCGGACAGGACACCGAGGTGGGGCACGGCCTCGCCGGCCTGGAACCAGCCGGTCGCGTCGAGATGGAACCGCTCGACCAGGCGGGAGGCGCGCGTCCGCAGCTCGGGCGGCAGCGCCGCGAGGACCTTGAGTCGCGCCGCGGTCACGACCGTCCCGAGCCCGAGCTCGGCGGCCGGCCCGGGCAGCCCGGACAGGAACAGAGCCTCGGCCTCGTCGGGCGTCATCCCGGTCAGCCTCGTCCGGTACCCGTCGACGAGGCGGATCCCACCGTGGGGCCCGCGCTCGGCGTAGATCGGCACCCCGGCCTCGCTCAGCGCCTCGACGTCCCGATGGACGGTCCGAACCGACACCTCGAGCTCGCCGGCGAGCTCCCCGGCCGTCAGCTGGCCGCGGGTCTGGAGGAGCAGCAGCAGCGACACCAGCCGGGAGGCACGCATCGCCCACGAGGATACCTCGATACATGACGAAAGTCGTCATGAATATCCTTCATCGTGAGAGCACCCCGAGGGAGATTGCCTGATGCCTCCTTCCCCAGCGACCACGACCCTTGACCACGACCGTCGGCCCGACCCGGGCTACCCTGAGCGCATGAGCGTCGACCACGATCCCGGACCGAGCCTGGCCGGCGCGCGCGCTGAGGACGTCGCGACCGCGGCCGCCGAGCCGATCGAGGTCAGCGGCGGGGGGACGATCCGGATCGGGACGGCCTCGTGGACCGACCCGACGATGGTCGCTGCCGGGGTCTTCTATCCGGCCGGGGCCGACACCGCCGAGGAGCGGCTCCACTACTACGCCGAGACGTTCCCGGTGGTCGAGGTCGACGCGACCTACTACGCCCTGCCCGCCGCGCGGACCGCCGAGCTGTGGGTCGACCGGACCCCGCCCGACTTCACGTTCGACATCAAGGCCCACGCGCTGATGACCGGGCAGGGCACGGAGACGAAGCGGCTGCCCAAGGTCATCCGGGACGAGCTCCCCGACGAGCTCAAGGCGAAGCCACGGATCTACGCCAAGGACCTGCCGGCCGAGCTCCAGGATGCCGTCTGGGCGATGTTCCGCGAAGGTCTCACGCCGCTCGTCGAGCGCGGCCAGCTCGGATCGATCCTCCTCCAGTACCCACGCTGGGTCTTCCCGTCGTCGGAGAACCGGGCCGCGATCGAGGAGGCAGTCGAGCGCCTCGACGGCTGGCAATGCTCGGTCGAGTTCCGCAACGGATCCTGGCTGAACGAGAAGAACGCCGAGCGGACGATCCGCTTCCTGGCCGATCGCGGGATCGCGTTCGTCATGGTCGACGAGCCGCAGGGTTTCAAGAGCAGCGTCCCGCCGGTCACCGCGGTCACCTCGGCCGACCTGGCGATCGTCCGCTTCCACGGCCGGAACGCGGCGACCTGGGAAGCCAAGGGAATCACGCCCGCCGAACGCTTCCGCTACCTCTACTCGCGCGACGAGCTGGGCGAATGGGTCCCGCGGATCCAGCAGGCCGCCCGCGAGGCCAGGGACACCCACGTCCTGATGAACAACTGCTATGCGAACTACGGGACGACGAACGCCCGTGAGATCGCCCGGCTCCTCGAAGACCTGACGAGCCAGGGCTAGACTCGGCCCGTGCCCGCCAGCCGCTCGCCCGACCCGTCCCCCTTCCCGCTGGTCGACCACTGCCGGTCGCTTCCCGGCACGACCGAGGACATCAAGTGGGAGAACGATCTCGTCTTCTCGGTCGGCGGCAAGATGTATGCGATGTTCGACCCGGCCAGACCGGACGCGCCGAGCCTCAAATGCGACGCGTTCGACTTCGCCCGGCTCACGACGCTCGACGGCATCCGGCCGGCGGCCTACCTCGCGCGAGCCGGCTGGATCAGCTTCCTCCGCCCGGATGCCCTGCCGCTCGATGAGACGCTCGCCCTCCTCACCAAGTCGCACGACCTCGTGCTGGCCAAGCTCCCGAAGAAGGTCCAGGCGGGCCTCGCCTGACGGGCGCGCGACCCGTCCGGGCCCGTGGTCGGGCGGTTCGGCACTGGTCAGCGGTCGACGCGAGGGGCCACGCTGGCCGAGACGTCCAATCACGTGCTGGCCGGCGTGTGCCGGCGAGGAGGAACCATGCCCGAGACGATGACCCGACCGCCTCGGATCGAGGAGTTCCGGATCAACGGCGAGGAGCTGCTGGCCAAGGCCCGCGAGCTCGTCCGCGAGGGGAACGTCCGACGGCTGTCGATCAAGAACGAGGACGGCATCGTCCTCGCCGAGTTCCCCCTCACGATCGGCCTCATCGGCGCCGTGCTGCTGCCGGTCTGGGCCGCGATCGGGGCGATCGCTGCGCTGGCGACCCACTGCACGATCGTGGTCGAGCGGGTCGAGGAAGGGTAGGCCCAGGCTCGCTCAGCTGTTCGCGTCGTAGGCGCGCCGGAGCCAGCCGACGACCTCGTCGTCGATCGCGTCGGGCGACGTCAGCCCGATCCGGTGAGTGACCGAGCTGTTGCCCATGCTTCGGGCCGCCTCGAGCCGACCGACGGCGGCCTGGCCGTCGAGCCGCAGGCCGAGATCGACCCGTGTCTTCGTCGTCGGCTCGATCGAGGCGAACGTCCGGCGCGGCGAGACGAGGGTCACGAAGCCCTTGCGGGTCTGGATCGAGACTTCGCCGAGCCCGGGCGCTAGGCCGAGCAGCGCATCGAGGATGGGACGAAGCGTCGGTCGATCGGCGTATTGCCCCTCGACCAGCTCGTCCGCCCCCGCGACGAGGTAGTCCGGGTACCCGAACGTCTCCATCACGAGGAGCATCTGCGGGTAGCCGGTCACACCCTGCTCGGTCAGCCACGATCGGAGGCTGGCCTCGTCGGCGGGCTGGAGCGCCCCGATCTTCGCGTTCCACGCATCGACACCCTCGCCGGTCCGTCGCTCGAGCAGGCCGGCGATCCAGTCGGAGCGCTCGCGCCATGACCGGTTCTCGGTCATCGCCGTCTCCCGTCAGGACCGGGCCGCATGCGCTCGCTCAGTTCGGTAGCGTGCCCGGGCCGCCGGGCGCGCCGCGGTCCCGGAGGAACCGTTCGATCTCGGAGATCAGCTCGTCACCGGCCGGCAGGCGCTCCTCGTCGACCATCGACTCGAGGCGCTCGACGTACGCCCGGGTCGACTCGTCCGCCGCCGTGGCGAGGTCGAGCCGCGAGCGGAGCTGGCGGGCCTCCTCCTCGAGCGCGATCGCGGGCACGTCGACCCCGAGGTGGCGCTCGATCGAGCGGAGCAGCGCGAGGGTGGCAACCGGGTACGGCCCGGACACGTAGTGGGGCACCTGGGCGAAGTAGCCGAGCGCCGGTGTGCCTGCGTCGGCGAGGGCTCGCTCGAGGATCGAGAGTGCCGCCGCGGGCACTCGCAGGATGCCGGCCGGGCCCGGGCGGACGTCCGCCTTGAGCAGGCCCGGCGCCGACTCGGTGCCGATGATCGGAACCGACCGGGTGTGCGGGACCGCAGCCGGGATGGCTCCGAGGCTGATCCATTCGGCGACGCCGAGGCGCCCGACGATCTCCACGATCGACGCGGCGAACTCGCGCCAGCGGAAATCCGGCTCGGCCCCGGTCAGGACCAGGATGTCGCGCTCGGCGAGCCGGACGTGGCGCATGGTCAGCTCGGGCCAGGTGAGCTCGGCCAGCCGGCCGTCGACGATGTCGAGGGTGGGCCGCCGCGCCCGGTAGTCGAACAGGAGATCGCCGTCGAACGTGGCGACGACCGCTCCGCCGAGGGCCAGGTGCTCGGCCGCGGCCGTGGCGGCCGTGCCGCTGTCGACCCAGCCGTCGAACGCGGCGACCACCGTCGGCGCCACGAGATCCTTCGGCGCGTCGAGCTGATAGAGGCTCACGAACGAAGGATAGGCGAGGTTCGGCCGGCGGGCGGGCTACAGCTTCCGGGCCAGGACCCGGCCGTGACGGACCGGCGCGAACCCGAGGCTCTCGTAGAGCCGGAACGCCCCGGTCGGATTGTCGGCATCGACGCCGAGCGCGGCCGTGTCGAGGCCGCGCTCACGGAACGCCTCGAGTGAGCTGACGATCAGCGCGCTCGCCACGCCCCGCTTGCGCCACGGCCGCCGGACGCTGATCCGGTCGAGCCAGCCCCGGTTCATGCCGAGCGTCTCGTTCTCGGCGGCCGGCACGCTGTTGACGATGACGCCGGCGACCTGGTCTCCGGCCCAGGCGACGCGCCACAGGGTGGTGTCGAGATTGGGGTCGCCGAATGTCCTGTCGAAGTCGGATTCGATCCACTCCCGTTGGCCCCAGTGGTCCTTGAACGCGTCGGCCTCAGCATCGAAGATCCGATGGTGATCGGCTGCCGCGACCGGGCGGACCTCGAGCCCGTCGGGCAGCGCACGGGCCGGGATCGGCAGGTCGAGCCGGCGGTCCATCTCGGCGAACCAGCGGATCGGTGCGTACCCGTCGGCGTGGAGCAGGGCCTCGGCTCCGACCTGGCCATCGAACAGCCAGGCCTGGAAGCTGTGCCCGACATCGTTCGGGTGGCCGGCCGCGATCGCCCGAAGTCGATCCTGTTGAGCATGGAGGAGGGCCCGACCGATCCCGCGGCGCCGAATGATCGGGTCCACTTCGCCGCTCGTGACGTAGGCGTAGTCGCCGTCGCGGATCGCCCAGCTCGCCCGGGCGTAGGCAACGATCCGCCCGGCGTGCTCGCCGACGATGAGGTCGCGCGCCGGATCCTCGTTGACGGGATGGGCGAGCTCGTTCGCCAGGCCTTCGACCGTCGGGACGTAGTCAAGGCCGTCGGCGGCCAGGCGGCGAGCCCGACCGCGACGATGCCGGGCAGGTCGGCCTCGCCTCGAAAGTGGCGGAACCGGAGGCCAGGAATGTTCGGAGCCTCCGGGACCCGGATGTCCTCGTCCAGCTGCTGGTCGGTCATGGATCGCACCCCACTTGGCCGGTCGACACCGCAGCCGCCATCATGCCGTACGCGCGTCGAACGACTCGTACCGGGACTCAGCCCTCGAATCGCCACGAGTCGATGTCGCGAATCGGCTCGTAGCCGATCTCCTGGTAGATGTGGTTCGAGGTCGGATTGGCGAGGTCGGTGAACAGGAAGAGGAACGACCGTCCGGCGTCCAGCTGGACCTGGCTGGCGCCGGCGACGCAGGCGGAGGCGTAGCCACGGCTGCGCAGCTCGGGCGGCGTGTAGACAGGCCCGATCCGGGCGCCATTGGGGGTCCGCGAGCCGACGACGGTCAGCGAGACGGGTTCCGGGTCATCCCACAGGAATACGCCGCCCAGCGCGATCCGCCGGTCGATGAGCTCGGGCCGCATCGGCGGGGTGCTCGGCGGGAGGGCCTCGCGGAGGAACGCCCCATACCAGTCGACGACGAGATCGCGATCCTCCGGGCCGGCCACCCTGAGCCGACCGCGGGCCGGGCGCGCCGGCGGCCGGACCGCGGACAGCCGGAAGATCCGCTCGCGCATCTCGAGGATCGGCGTCCGCCCCGCCTCCGCCCCCCAGTGCTGGGCGAACGAGCCGGCGTGGCCGGTCGGGCCCAGGACGCCCGGCAGGTTGGCGCCGGCCAGGGCTTCGGCCAGGGTGGGAACGGCGTCGCCCCGGTCGACCTCGGACAGCACGAGGTTGTAGGGCGGCGTGCGGATCGCCGCGAGGACGATCCGTCCCGAGCGCTCGGACGACCAGGAACTCGATCGGCTCGCCCGTCCGACGGGCGGACACCCGCCCTGAGGTTCGAGCAGATCCCGAGGATGAGGTTGTGCTCGGCCTCGCGCTCGATCAGAAACGCGCCCGCGGCCTCGATGAACTCGTCGACCGTCGCGAGCCGCTCGACCGTGGCCACGGCGTCGGTCAGGCCAGCTCGAGTCCCGCGGCACGGGCATCCCGGGCCAGCGCCTCGAGCGCCTCGTCGTCCGTGACCGAGCTCCGGACGATCGTCATCACCCGGTCGACCCCGGCCTCGCGGTAGCCGGCCAGGAGATCGACCCTGGCCTGGCCGGGGGCCGGCAGGAGCTCGCTCCAGATGTGGACGGAGCGGGCCAGGGTCGCCGGGTCGCGATCGATCTCCTCGCAGCGCGAGTCGATGACCGGTCGCGCCTCGAGCACCTCCTTGGGCAGCATCCCGTCGAGGTTGAGCTCGTCGGCGTGGCGGGCGGCCAGCCGCCAGGTCACGTTCGGGCCGTTGCCGCCGACCATGATCGGCACCCGCGGCTGCTGGACCGGCTTCGGGACGTTGATCGCGTCGCGGACGCCCGAGAACCGGCCCTCGTAGGTCGCGTGGTCGTGCTTGTCGCCGGCGAGCATCCGGACGATGACCTCGAGGTCGTCGCCGAGCCGGGCGAGCCGTTCGGCGGTCTCGGGGAAGCCGTAGCCGTAGGCCAGCCACTCGTCCTGCTTCCAGCCGGCGCCGATCCCGAGCTCCATCCGGCCGCCGCTGATCACGTCCATCGTCGAGATCATCTTGGCCGTCAGGGCGGGGTTGCGGAACGCAGTGCAGATCACGATGTGCCCGATCCGGACCCGCCGGGTGAGGGCGGCGAGCGCCGACAGCGAGGTGAACGACTCGAACGTGATCTCGTCGGTCGGGCGGGGCACCGTGTGGAAGTGGTCGAAGAGCCAGATCGACTCGAACCCGAGCCGTTCTGCCAGGAGCGCGACCTCGGTCGTGCGGCTCCAGGCAGCGAGCGGCTCCCAGCCGTCGTACTCGCCGATCCATCCCTGCGGGACGATGACGCCGATCCTCATCGCGCTGCCTCCCTGCCTCGCTCAGCCGTCAGCCCGGATGATGCGCCGATCCCATGACTCGCGAGCGGCTATCCTCGGGCGAGGAGGTCCCGCGATGGCTACGACGCTTCGACGGAACGATCGGCTGGTGGCGACGATCGGGCCGTTCCTCTCGTTCTTCCAGGGTTCGTTCGTCAAGTGGGGCGGCGATCCGTCGATCGCCAACTTCGCGGTCGGCAACCCGCAGGAGATGCCCCTGCCGGCCTACGTCGACGCGCTTCACAAGGCGCTGGCTCCGCAGGACAAGGACTGGTTCGCCTACAAGATGAGCGAGCCGAACGCGCAGGCCGCGGTCGCCCGCAGCCAGACCGCGCGAACGGGGCTCGACTGGGATCCGGCCGACGTCGCGATGACGAACGGCGGGTTCGCCGCGATCGCCGTGACGTTGCGGGCGATCCTCGAGCCCGGCGACGAGGTCATCTTCCCGTCGCCGCCGTGGTTCTTCTACGAGCTGCTGATCGTCGCCGCCGACGGCGTGCCGGTCCGGGTCCGGCTCGAGCCCCCGGCCTTCGATCTCGACGTGGCGGCGATCGAAGCCGCGATCACGCCCCGGACGCGGGCGGTCCTCGTGAACACGCCGCACAACCCGACCGGACGGATCTACCCGCTCGAGCAGCTGCGGGCGCTGGGCGACATGCTCGCCCGAAGGTCCGAGGGTCGCGACCGGCCGATCTTCGTCGTGAGCGACGAGCCGTACAACCGGATCGTGTTCGACGGCATCGACTTCCACAGCCCGGCCGAGGTCTACCCGAACACGATCATCACCTACTCGTACGGCAAGACCCTGCTCGCGCCGGGGATGCGGATCGGCTACGTCACCGTGCCGCCGACGATGCCCGACCGCGAAGCGCTCCGCTCGGCCATCCTCCTGAGCCAGATGGCGACCGGCTATGCGTTTCCGAACGCGCTGCTCCAGCACGCGATCGAGGACCTCGAGCGGCTGTCGATCGACATCGGCGCCCTCGAGCGCCGCCGCGATCGACTCGTGCCCGCGCTCCGGGCGATGGGCTACGAGACGACGATGCCGGAGGGCACGTTCTACGTGATGGCCCGCTCGCCGATCCCCGACGACATGGCGTTCGCCGATCTGCTCGCGAGCCACGGGGCGCTCGTCCTGCCCGGGACCATCGTCGAGGTGCCGGGCTGGTTCCGGATCAGCCTGACCGCGTCGGAGGAGATGGTCGAGCGCGGCCTGCGCAGCTTCGCGTCGGCCCGCGAGGCCGCCGGCTCCGCCTGACCGCTGGCTCGGCGACCTAGAGCCGGCTGCCCCGCGGGAGCGCGAGCCGGCACCCGGTCGACCGGCAGCGGGCTGTCCCACCAGCCTAGACAGCGGCCCGCAACGTCGGGGCGACACCCTACCGTGAGCCGGGCTGGGCCGGAAGCCGGGCGACGCTCGTGCCACCGGCGATCCGACGAACGACCGAACCCGCAGAGAGGCTGCTTGATGATCCGGACGACGCCCTTCCACGAGCGGCTCGGGCCGCTCAACGAGACGGGCCTGTGGGAGCACTGGTCGAGCTACCTGACGGCGACCCGCTACCAGTCGTCCGACAAGTTCGAGTACTTCGCCATCCGCAACGCCGCCGGGCTGTTCGACTCGTCGCCGCTGTTCAAGTACCGGATCCACGGACCCGATGCGGAGCGCTTCCTGGCCGGGGTCCTCGCCCGCGACATCCGGACCTGCCAGCCGGGCCACGCCCAGTACACGCTCTGGTGCGACGACCGCGGCTTCGTCGTCGAGGACGGGGTGGTCCTCCGCCATGGGCCCGACGAGTTCGTGCTGACGGCGGCCGAGCCGAACCTGGCCTACTTCGAGGAGCTCGTCGGCCGGCTCGACGTCGGGATCGAGGAGATCTCCGAGGACTGGGCGGTGCTCGCCGTCCAGGGCCCACGTTCCCGCGACCTGCTCGCCTCGCTCGCGCCGGTGGTCGCCACGCTGCCCTACTTCGGGCTGACCTCGACGACGATCGCCCGCGTCCCGGTTCACGTCTCGCGGACCGGCTTCACCGGGGACCTCGGCTTCGAGATCTGGGCGCCGGCCGCCGATGCCCTGATCGTGTTCGACGCGGTCTGGGCGGCGAGTCGCGGGCAGGGGATCATCCCGATCGGGATGACCGCGCTGTACATGGCCCGGATCGAGGCCGGGCTGGTCCTGCTCGACGTCGACTTCCACTCGAGCCGGTTCGCCTGGACCGACGCCGACCGGACCACCCCGATCGAGCTCGGCCTCGGCTGGATGTTCCGCGACCTGGCGAACGACGACCGGGCGTTCATCGGCCACGAAGCGATCCGGCGTGAGATCGCCGGCCGGACGTCGCGCTGGAAGCTGACCGGGCTGGTCGTCGACTGGCGCGACTACGACCGGATCTACGATGCCGCCGGGCTCATCCCGCCGAAGGACCACACCCCGATCCAGGACGAGTACTACATCTACGACGACGAGCTCAACCAGCTCGGCTACGCGACGAGCCAGATGTACTCGCCGATGCTCCAGCGCCACATCGCGCTGGCCCGGGTCCCGCTCGATCGGCTGACGCCCGGCTCGCGGGTCAAGCTCGAGCTGGCGGTCAACCACCGCTACGAGTACTTCGACGCGTACGTGACCCGGTCACCCCTGTTCAACCCCGAGCGAAGGACCGCCTGACATGCCGAAGACCAAGACGAGCATCTCTCGGGACCGGGCGGCGACGTCCAAGGGGCGCGCCGCCCCTGCGCCCGGCCGGGCCGCCGCCAGCGGCCGGGCGACGAGCGCCCGATCCCGGGCCGGCGGATCCGAGGCCCGGCGCTATGACGCGATCGTGATCGGGGGCGGGCACAACGGGCTGACGAACGGCGCCTACCTCGCCAGGGCCGGGCTGAAGACGCTCGTGCTCGAGCGGCGCCACCTCGTCGGCGGGGCGGCGATCACCGAGGAGCTCCGGCCGGGCTTCTGGTTCACGACGTTCTCGTATGCGCTGAGCCTTCTCCGGCCGGACATCGTCCAGGACCTCGAGCTGGTCAAGCACGGCTTCATGCCGATCCTCATGCCGACCACGTTCTGTCCCAAGGAGGACGGCGACTACCTCCTGCTCGGCCAGGACCACGGCGAGAACCTCAAGGAGATCGCCCGGCACTCGAAGCACGATGCCGACGCCTACGACGCCTTCAACCACGACGTCAACAAGGTCCTCCGGGCGATGAAGCCGCTGATGGACACGGTCCCGCCCGACATCTTCAGTGACGACCCCGAGGAGCTCATCGCGCTGGCCGCCCTCGGGTCGCGCTTCCGCAAGCTCGACAAGAAGGTCCTTCACGACGCGGTCCGATTGCTCACCGGTTCGGCGGCCGATTTCCTCGACGACTACTTCGAGTCGGACATCCTCAAGGGTTACCTCGCGTCGTCGGCGATCATCGGGACGAAGGTCGGGCCGTATTCGCAGGGCTCCGGGCTCGTCCTGCTCTACCACATCCTCGGCGAGCACGACGGCGAGATGGGCGCGTGGTCGTTCCACAAGCGCGGCAACGGCGGCTTCACCCAGGTCCTCGCCCGGGCCGCCCAGTCGTTCGGGGTCGAGATCCGGCTCGAGTCGCCGGTCGATCACGTGATCACGAAGAACGGCCAGGCGACCGGGGTCGCCCTGACCGACGGGACCGAGTTCCACGCGCCGGTCGTCGTCAGCGCGCTCGACCCGCGCCGGACGTTCCTCGAGCTCGTCGAGCCGCGCGAGCTGCCGACCGATCTCGTCGAGACGATCCAGCGGTTCCGGTTCCAGGGCACGTCGGCCAAGGTCAACTTCGCGCTCGACGCGCCGCCGAGGTACCCGGCGCTCGGGGACCGCACGGACCAGTACCGCGGCTTCACCAACATCGGGCCATCGATGGAGTACCTCGAGCGGGCCTACGACGACGCGAAGTACGGCTGGTACTCGAAGCGGCCGTATCTCGACTGCGCCGTCCAGTCGATGGTCGACCCGGACATGGCTCCGCCCGGCAAGGCGGTCATGAGCTGCTTCGTCCAGTACGCGCCGTACCACCTCCGCGAGAGCGACTGGGACAGCGAGAAGGACAACCTCGGCGATACGGTCCAGGCGACGCTCGAGTCGTTCTTCCCGGGCTTCGGCGACCTCGTCCTCCAGCGCGAGGTCCGGACGCCGCTCGACATCGAGCGGACCGTCGGGCTGTCCGAGGGCAACATCTTCGCCGGCGAGTTCCTCGCTCCGCAGATGTTCTTCTTCCGGCCCGCCCCGGGCTGGTCGCAGTACCGGACCCCGATCGACGGCTACTACCAGTGCGGTTCGGGCACCCACCCGGGCGGCTGCGTGATGGGCGCGCCGGGCAAGCTCGCGGCCGGCCAGATCCTCAAGGACCGGGAGCGGGCCGGCGCGGGTCTGATCCGCCGATCTGTCGCGTCAGGTCGCCGATCCGTCGCGTCAGGTCGGCGGTTCCGTCGCGTCAGGTCGGCAGATCCGTCCTCGTGGCCGGTCATACGCACGCCCCGGGAACGTAAGCGCCGATTACTCGGCCCGTCTTGCTTTCAGCGGGCCGCTCTGCCGTTGAGTGGCCCGGATCGCCACCGATCGCGACCGGAGTCTTACCCACCACGAGCGTGGCTCGGCTCGATCTCGCAACCGCGGTCGGGGTCTCGACCGCCGACAGTCGCTCTCAGGTTCTGCCGGTGATCGTTTGACCGGATCCGGGAGTCCCAGGCCTGGAGCCGACCGGCTCAGGTCGACTGCGGCGGCCGTCCCTCCGACTCGAACGACGAGAGGACGAACAGGAACGCGAGCATCGGTCGGATCAACAGCGCGACGAGCAGCGCTTCGTACGCGCCGGCAGCGCCGGTCAACGCCGCCGCCGCCGATGTCACGAGGACCGCGATGTTGATCGCCAGCACTGCGGCGAGTGCGCCCCGGGACAGCGGGATCTCCGCGCGTCGCAGGCGTCGCAACAGGATCAGTCCGTTGAGGATGACGTAGGCGAACGCGACGGCACCACCGATCCGCAGGCTCGTCTCGGTGCTTCCCGTGATCGACGCGAGCGGGATGATCGAGACCGCGAGGATGATGTTGGCGAAGCAGAACTCGACGATCTGATGCAGCCGGAAGCGATCGGTCGCGGACAGTCCCTCGCCCCGGCGCAGGGCGGCAACCAGACCGGCCAGCCCGGCCAGGCTCGCGCTGAGCGCGGCGATCGAGAGCAGGAACGGGGTCTCGACGATCACGGGGCTCAGGATGCCGCACCGCCGAGTCGTTCGTGAGCCGGCGACGCCACGAGGCCCGTCGCGCCGAGGTCAGCTCCGGCCGCGGCGGCTCAGGTAGTCATGCCAGAAGAGGCGAGCCGCGACGGAGCGCCACGGTCGCCACGCCTCGCCGAGCGCCGCCATGTCGACCGGGCCGGGCCGGGCGTCGAGCTGCTTCGCCTCGGCGACCGCCTGGGCGAGCGCGATGTCGCCGGCGGGCCACACGTCGGGCCGGCCGAGAACCATCAGCAGGTAGATCGTGGCTGTCCACGGACCGATCCCCGGGATGGCGACGAGCTCCCGATGCGCCTCGTCGTCGTCGAGCCGGATCAGCCCGTCGAGGTCGAGCGACCCATCGACGACGGCAACCGCCAGGGCCCGGCCGTAGCGCGCCTTCTGGCGGCTGAACCCGATTGCCAGGAGCTCGGCATCGTCGAGCTCGAGGAATCGCCCCGGCGTCAGCGGATCGGCCGCGGCCTGCAGCCGGTCGAACGCCGCCTGCGCGGACGCGAGCGACACCTGCTGCTCGAGGATGATGTGGAGCAGGGTCGGAAAGCCCGGCGCGCGGTCCCACAGCGGGGGCGGCCCGTACCGCTCGACGATCGCGCGGAGGTCACGATCGCGCGCGGCGAGCTCATCGACTGCGAGCGCCAGCGTCCGCTCGGTGAGCGGCTCGATCCGATCGATGGCGTCTGGGCGGAGCCGGGACATCGCCGCCATCATGCCGGACCGGAGGCCGCGCATGACCGAGAGCCGCCGACGTCCGACCGGGCGCCCCAGTGTCCGCGGTACCCTAGCCGTTCGGAGGGAGGGCCATGAGCGCAGATCCCGCAATGCCGCCGGCGATGGCCGGCGTCGACGTCCCGTACCGGGTCGTCCGGACGGAGCCGGCCCGGAGCGCCGAGGAGAGCGCGGAGCTCCAGGGGATCGAGCTCGGGTCGCTCCTTCGGACGATCGTCGTGCGGCGCGGCGAGGATGACTACGTGTTCGTGCTCGTGCCCGGGCGGCCGGCGGTTCGACTGGCCGAAGCTCCGGACGCATCTCGGGGTCAGCCGGCTGTCGCTGCCCGCCGCAGACGAGGCACGCGAGGCGACCGGCTATGAGCGCGGCGCGATCACGCCGTTCGGAGCGTCGCGGTCCTGGCCGGTGATCGTCGACGCCTCGGTCGCCGACCGGCCGACCGTCGCGATCGGCGGCGGCGTCCGCGGGGTCAACGTCCATCTCGCCCCGGCCGACCTCGTCCGCGCGCTGGACGCGGCGGTCGTCGACGTCAGCCAGCCGGAGGGTGAGCCGGCCGCCGCCGGCTGAAGCGAGGGCAGCGCCATGGAGATCGCGAGCGGGATCCGGCGGATCGGGCCGGGGATGGTCAACTCGTACCTGGTCGAGGAGGCCGGGGCGGTCACGATCATCGACGCCGGCGTGCCCGGCTACTACGGCGAGCTGCCGGCCGAGCTGGCCGCGATGGGCCGGTCGCTCGGCGATGTCAAGGCGCTCGTGCTGACCCACGGCCACAGCGATCACATCGGCTTCGCCGAGCGGCTGCGGAAGGAGCGCAACGTCCCGGTCAGCGTCCACGAGGCGGACGCCGCCCTCGCCCGCGGCGAGGTCCCGAACCCGGCCAAGGGCCTGGGTCCGACCCGTCTCCGCCCACTCATCGAGTTCCTGTGGTTCACGATGCGCAAGGGCGGGTTGCGAATCCCCCGGCTCGTCGAGGTCTCGACGTTCGGGGACGGGGCGACCCTCGACGTGCCCGGCGCTCCGCGGGTGATCCTCGTGCCGGGTCACACGCCAGGCAGCGCCGCCCTCCACGTCGCCGGCCGGAGCGCCCTGTTCATCGGCGACGCCCTCGCGACCTACGCGGTCACGACCGGCGCGTCCGGCCCGCAGGTCGCCCCGTTCACCGCCGACCGCGCTCAGGCCGTCGCATCGCTCGCCCGGCTCGAGGGCCTCGAGGCGACGCTCGTCCTGCCCGGCCACGGCCAGGCCTGGACCGGTGGAGTGGCCGAGGCCGTGCGGCTCGTCCGCGCGTCGGCCGGCGGCGGCACGCCGTGACCCTGGCGTCGAGTCGTCAGCCGAGCAGGCGTTCCCGGAGCCAGCGAAACTTCACGACGTCGTGGAAGCCCTGGCCGCCCTCGTGGTCGTTGAACGGGTACTCGAGGATCTCCTTCGGACCGCCGTACCGGTTGAACGCCGCGTAGACCGTTGACGGCGGACAGGTTTCGTCCATCAGCCCGACCGAGAACAGCGCCGGAGCGCTGGCCCGCCGGCCGAGGATCGATGCGTCGAAGTAGGCGAGGGTCGCCATCGCCTGATCGTGGTGATCGCGATGTGACTTGAGGTAGCGGGCGATTTCGGCATAGGGATCCTCGTCCCTGAGCGTGAGCGCGCGGGGGAAGTCGCACAGGAACGGGACGTCGGGCATCGCCGCGATGAGGCCGTCGGCGAGGCTTGCGGCCGCGATGGACAGGCCGCCGCCCTGGCTCCCACCAGTGACCGCGACCCGGGACGGGTCGACGTCCGGGTGGCTGCGGACCGCCTCGATCGCCCGGACCGCGTCGGTGAACACGCGCCGGTAGTAGTAGGTGGCCGGATCGAGGATCCCGCGGGTCATGAACCCCGGGTGGGCCGGCTGGCCGGGGGTGTCGGGATCCGCGGTGTCGCCGACCAGCCCGCTCGATCCCTGGCCGCGGGTGTCCATGACGAAGTGGGCGTAGCCGGCGACCGCCCACAGGATCCGCTCGTGGGCGAGGCCGCGCCCACCGCCGTAGCCGACGTACTCCACCACGGCCGGGAGAGGGGCACTTCGACCGGCCGGCAGGTGGAGCCAGGCGCGGATCGGCGATCCGCCGAACCCGGCGTAGGTCACGTCCAAGGTTTCGATCGCGGCCAGGCCGTTGTCGACCGGGGCGAACGTCGCGCCGAGGTCGTGGCTTCGTGCCTCGGCCAGGGTCGTCGACCAGAACCGATCGAGATCCGCCGGCTCGGGCAGGTCGGGCGAATAGGCACGAAGCTCGGTGAGCGGTAGGTCGAACTGGGGCACGTTGCGCTCCCGATTGGTCGTGGTGCCGGTCGACGACCGCTAGTCCACGCGTGAGAGGAGGATACGGTCCGCCGGGTCGGCGCCGTGATGAGTCCACGCGGGCCGGCTCATCGGCGCTAGCATGACCGCCATGGCACGCCGTCGTCAGGCTCGATGAACCCCGTCGCCCAGGCGGCCGCGCTCCTTGCCGCAGCGATCCACGTCTTCATCTTCGTCCTCGAGAGCGCGCGGTTCGCCGAGCCGACGACCTGGCGCCGGTTCTTCGTCGAGTCGCAGCGCGACGCCGAGCTCCTCCGGCCGATCTTCTTCAACCAGGGCTTCTACAACCTGTTCCTGGCGATCGGCGCGGCCGGCGGCGTCCTCGTCCTCAACCTCGGCTCCGTCGAGGCCGGCCGGGCGCTCGTCCTGTTCGCCTGCGGCAGCATGGCCCTGGCCGGGCTGATCCTGATGTTCACCGACCGCCGGTTCGTCCGGGCGGGGCTGATGCAGGCCGGGCCACCGCTCGTCGCGATCGTGTTCTGGTTCCTCTAGGGCCGATTGCCTTCGGTCAGCGACCCGGCGCCCAGTCGCGGTCGAGCGCGAGCGCCAATCGTTCCGCGCGCGACAGCCTCCCGAGACGAGCGGCTTCGAGGGTCAGGCTGACGAGCGCGGGCTCGGGGATCGCCTCGCCGGGGCGGAACGTCAGGTAGCGGACCTTCTTCAGGTTGAGGTGCGCGCCCTCGAGACGCCGATCCGGATCGGCCATCAGGGTCCCGAACTCGAATCCGAGATGGACGTGGATCGGCTCCGGCGCGACGTAGGCGAAGAACACCGTCCGACGGCCGACCGGCAGGTCGTAGCCGATCAGGTTCCAGCCCAGCCGGACGCGCTCGAGCACGTCGGGGACAGCGCGACTGACGACCGCGCGGAGGGTCTCGGCGGCCTCCCGGATGTCGGGTGAGAACGCCGCGAGGAAGGCGTCAGGCGGGAGCGTGTCCACGCGGCCAATCATCGCCCGGGATCACGACAGAACGTGTCCAGTAGCGCAGCTCGACCCGTTGCGTCAACCCGGAGCTGGAGGCGGCGGGCCGACGCGGAGGATCGTCTCGCCGCCGTAGGCCATTCCGTCCGTGAGCTGGTACGCGTCGGCCTTGCGGTTCCAGGCCGCGAACCGTGGGTCGTTGTCGTGCTCGTGATGGCCGTCGCCGGTCGCGAACAGGACGACGATCAGGTACTGGGTGGCCCCCTCGACCGATCGCGACGAGATGTCCAGCTTCGACAGCGACGCGGTCAGCATCACCCCTCGGACGTTGAAGTCCTGCCAGATCGGCAGCTCGTGCTCGCGAAACCCCTGTTCGAACTCGTCGACCCTGTCGTCGGCCACGCTCAGGACGACCGCAACGGTCTCCATGGTCCACTCCTCCCGGGCTGCTCCACGGAGCCAACGCTACGTCAGTTGGCTGGTCCTCGCGGTTCCTGTAGCGCTCCTGTAAGGTCCGCGGCCGCACCCTCGACGGGACGCCGGCGCATCGACGCACGCGCATGGCGTCTCGAGGAGGCACCGATGTCACGGGCGATCGGCGAGTTCGAGATCGCGTCCTGGGACGAGGACACCTACAAGGAGATGTCGGGCGGCCGCAAGCTGACCCGGGGGCCACGGTCAGCCAGAAGTTCAGCGGAGACATCGCAGGGCGAGGTGACGTGGAATGGCTGATGGCCTACCAGCACGACGGCACGGCCCGGTTCGTCGGGCTCCAGTCGGTCGAGGGCTCGCTCGAGGGCCGGTCGGGCAGCTTCGTGATCGAGACGATCGGCGACTTCGACGGGCGTCTGGCGCGGGGATCGTGGACGATCGTGCCCGGCTCGGCGACCGAGGGCCTGGCCGGCCTCCAGGGGGAGGGCCGGTTCGAGGCCCCAAAAGGCCCGATGGCGACGTTCCTACTCGACTACAGCTTCGGCTGAAGCTGTACGGGCTGGAGTGATCGCGGCCGCACACGTCCGGACGGGACTTGCCCCGTAGACTCTCCTCGTGCTCGCGCGGGACGTCGTCGAGGTGCTCGATCGGCTGGACGACGCCGGGATCGACGCCTGGCTCGACGGCGGCTGGGCCGTCGACGCCCTGCTTGCCGAGCAGACCAGGCCGCACAGGGACCTCGACCTGATCGTCCGCGAGGACGACCTCCCGGGGATCCGCGACGCCCTGGCCGGCGACGGGTTCGTGGAGGTCCCCGGCGGGCGCGACATCAACTTCGTCCTGCGCGATGCGCGCGGTCGCGAGGTCGACCTTCACGCAATCCGGTTCGCAGAGTCCAGCGACGGCCTCTACCGGATGGCGACCGGCACGGACTGGGTCTTCCCGGCTGCCGGCTTCGAGGGCCGCGGCCTGGTCGACGGTCGGGAGGTCCGCTGCCTGACCGCGGACGTCCAGATGGTCTGCCACGCCCACGGCTACGTCCCGAGCGAGACCGACTTCCACGACATGCGCCTGCTCAACGCCCGGCTCGGGACTCGGCTCCTGTCGCCGTACGACCTCGACGTCGAGCTGCGCGAGGCGGTCGACGAGGACCTGCCGATTCTGTTCGAGCACCAGCGGGACCCCGAGGCGAACCGGATGGCGGCATTCCCGGCACGCGAGTGGGGCACGTTCGTCGCCCACGAGAGCCGGGTCCGGAGCGACCCGGCGATCACGAACCGGACGATCGTCGTCAACGGCCAGGTGGCCGGCAGCATCGTGAGCTGGACGGCGGACGGCGAGCGCGACGTCGGCTACTGGCTCGGCCGCGAGTTCTGGGGCCGCGGGATCGGGACGCGGGCGCTGGCGATCTTCCTCGGGATCGACCCGACCCGGCCGCTCCACGCCCGCGTCGCGAAGCACAACGTCGGTTCGCTCCGGGTCCTCGAGAAGTGCGGCTTCCGGATCGTCGGCGAGGATCGCTGGTCGCCCGACGGCGGGGCCGAGTCCGAGGAGTTCATCGTCCGCCTCGACGGCTGAGCCGGCGGGACGGCGGCCGGACTAGGGCTTCGGCGTCTCGGGTTGGCGGTGCCGAAGGCGCGGAGCGCTTGCCGCCCGGCCTGGAGAGCGTCGCGACGGCGACATCGTGGCTACATCAGGAGCAGCCTGACGTCGAACCGCAGTTGAGGCACTTGTAGCAGCTCCCGTTGCGGACCATGATCGAGCCGCATTCGGCGCAGCTCGGGGCGTCCTCCTGGACCGTGAAGGCGACCTTGGTCGTGCCCAGCGATGCGGCGATCGCGCTCAGGGCGTTGCCGTTCCCATTCCCGTTCGCCTTGCCGTTGCCGTTGCCGTTGGCGCTGCCCTCGGCGTGGCCGTTCGTGACGACCGGGAGCTCGGCCTTCGGCGCCGGGGTCGACACGGACGAGGACGGGTCGGCGGCGACGGCGGTCGCGGTCGGCCGATCGGTCGGTGGGTCGATGGCCTCGTCCACGGCGGACGGACCTTCCTCGAGATTCGGGGCGGTCGGCGAGGGGGAGGATCCCTCGCCGAAACCGCCGCCGAAAGAGATAGGCGCCGGCGCATCCACGACCGCCCCGCGGTCGACCAGGCCGATCTGCGCCCGATCGTCGGCCGGCAGGAACCGGCTGCCGAGCCAGCGGAAGACGTAGTCCACGATCGACTTCGCGATCGGGATCTCCTGGTTGCCGGTGAAGCCCGATGGCTCGAACCGGACATGGGCGAACTTGTTCACGAGGTCGCGCAGCGGCACGCCGTACTGGAGGGCGAGGCTGACCGACGTCGCGACGGTGTCCATCAGGCCCGACACGGTCGAGCCCTCCTTGGCCATCTTGAGGAAGATCTCGCCGGGCTGGCCGTCGGGGTAGAGCCCGACGGTGATGTAGCCCTCGTGGCCGGCGACGTCGAACTTGTGGGTGACCGCCGTCCGCTCGGCCGGGAGCCGGCGGCGGTGCGGCTTCTTCGCCTCCGCCTGGGCGGTCGCGAGCTGTGCCCGTAGCTCGGCGACCACCCCGGCGTCGGCCCCCTCGTCAGAAGTCTTCTTACCGGTGCTCAGCGGCTGGCTCCGCTTGGAGCCGTCGCGATAGATCGCGATCGCCTTGAGCCCGAGCTTCCAGCCCTCGAGGTAGACCTTCTCGATCTCCTCGGGCGTCGCCGCCTCGGGCATGTTGACGGTCTTGCTGATCGCGCCCGAGATGAACGGCTGGACGGCGGCCATCATCCGGACGTGACCCATGTAGTGGATCGAGCGCTCGCCGTTGACCGGCTTGAACGCGCAGTCGAACACGGCCAGGTGCTGCGGCTTGAGGTGCGGAGCGCCCTCGATCGTCTCGCGCTCGTTGACGTAGCTGATGATCTCGTCGACCTGCTCGGCGCCGTAGCCGAGCTTCTTGAGCGCGGCCGGGACGGTCTGGTTGACGATCTTGAGGAAGCCTTCGCCGACGAGCTTCTTGTACTTGATCAGGGCGATGTCCGGCTCGATCCCGGTCGTATCGCAATCCATCATGAAGGCGATCGTGCCGGTCGGCGCCAGGACGGTGACCTGGGCGTTCCGGTAGCCGTGCTCCCGGCCCAGCTCGAGCGCCTCGTCGAAGACGCGGCGAGACGCCTCGAGCATGTCGGCCGGGACACCATCCTTCGGAATGGCATACGCGGCGTCGCGATGCTTCGCGATGACGCGCAGGAACGGCTGCTCGTTCTTCTTGTACTCGCTGAACGGGCCGCCGTGGTCGCGGGCGATGACCGAGCTCTGGCGGTAGGCCTCGCCGTGCATGATCGCGGTCAGGGCGGCGGCGTAGTCCCGGCCCTCCTGCGAGTCGTAGGCCAGGCCGCGGCTCATGAGCAGCGCGCCGAGGTTGGCGTAGCCGAGCCCGAGCGGTCGGAACTTGTGGCTGTTCTCCTCGATCCGCGGGGTCGGGTACGAGGCGTTGTCGACGAGGATCTCCTGGGCGGTGATCGTCAGCCGGGCGGCGTAGCGATACGACTCCACGTCGAACTCGCCGTCCTCGCCGACGAACTTCATCAGGTTGAGGCTGGCCAGGTTGCAGTTGTGGGCGATCAGCCCCTCGGCGACGAGCGAGTGGGTCACCGGCTCGGTCACGTCGTAGACGGTCTCGACGCCGTCCGGGACGATCGAGGCGATCGTCGTGGCCCGCGGGTTGCCGACCCCGCGCGCGTACGGGTGGGCGAGGATCGAGTCCGCCCGGGCCTGCTTGTCGGGTGACAGCGGTGCGCCGACGAGGCCGAGGAACCGCCGGGCGGCCTCGCCGTAGACATGGAGCTGGAGGTCCGCGCCGGCATCCGCCGCGCCGTACGGCTCGAGGGCCGGCTGGGCGATCCGGCTGGCGATCCCGAGGTCGGACAGCAGGAGCTGGACGCTCCGGACCAGCTCCGGTGCGCTCGACACGAGGGTGACCTCCGGCCCGGCTCCACCACCGGCGAGGCGGATCGTGGCGTCGGCCGAGAAGAGACCCTGGAGGTAGGCGACCTTGAGGTCGTCGGCGACCCGGTGGACCTCGGTCGGGACGTCCTTGCGGGCGGCCGCCGCGGTGGCCCGCAGCCCGTAGCGATCCTGGAGCATCCGGACGAGCGCGCTCGACTCGGCGGTCACCCGGAGCGTGCCACCGGACTGGGCCGAGACGCTGGCCCGGCGGCCGGTCGAGACCGCGGTGAGCGCGCCGTCATCGGTGGTGGCCGTGCCGCCACGGAGGCCGCGCTCGAGGTCCTCGACGGTGTCCTCGCGGTCGCGGGCCTCGGCGAGCAGCCGGTTGAGCTCCTCGGTCAGCGTCTCGGCGGTCGACTGCTCGGTCGGCCCGAAGGCGAGCGCCGCGACGTCGCCGCTGAACACGCCGTCGGCGCTCATCCAGCCGAGGACCTGCCAGCGCCGGACGTCCTCCTCGGGCGAATCGAAGTTGACCGTGTTGCCCGACTCGCGGACCTGGATCCGATCGACCTGGGCGGTCAGCTGGTCGACCCGCTTCCAGTCGCCGTTGTCGGTCAGGAAGCGATGGTCCCCGGTCGCCCGGATCGAGCGGCCGTCCTGGAGCGTCATCCGGTAGACCTTGCGGTCGCCGACGAGGGTGATCAGCGCGGCTCGGTGGGCGGCCATCCGGCGCTGGTCGGTCTCGCTCAGGATGTCCGTCGTCACGTTGATCTTCTCGCCGCGCTGCTGGGCGAGGTAGAGCTCCTCGACGGTCCGCAGGCCGTCCGGCGTGCTGATCCGGGTCTCCGGCGCGAAGCAGGCCGTGTCGTTGAGGAACATGTACTCGGAGCATGGGTTGCTCGCATAGATCCGGTCCGTGGTCGCGCTCGTGTGCCAGTCGTTGATGGTCGTGTCGTACTGGATGCCCGGGTCGCCGCAGAGATGGGCGGCGTCGGCCATCCGGCGGAAGATGTCGGCGGCCTTGTAGGTGCCCATCGGCGTGCCGTCGACGACGGCGTGGGTCGTCCAGTCCTTGCCGTCGACCACGGCCTGCATGAACGCGTCGGTGACCCGGACGCTGTGGTTCGCGTTCTGGAAGAAGACCGAGCCGTAGGCCTCGCCGGTGAAGCTCGGGTCGTAGCCCATCTCGATCAGGGCCCAGGCCTTCTGCTCCTCGAGCTTCTTCGAGTCGATGAAGTCGAGGATGTCCGGGTGGTCCGCGTCGAGGATGACCATCTTCGCCGCGCGGCGGGTCTTGCCACCCGACTTCACGACACCGGCGAAGGCGTCGTAGCCCTTCATGAAGCTGACCGGGCCGCTCGCGGTCCCGCCGCCCGACATCTTCTCGCGGCTCGACCGGATCGGGCTCAGGTTGCTGCCCGCGCCCGAGCCGAACTTGAACAGCATCGCCTCGGTCTTGGCGAGGTCCATGATCGAGCTCATCGAGTCCTGGACCGAGTTGATGAAGCAGGCCGAGCACTGCGGCCGGGCCTCGATCCCGACGTTGAACCAGACCGGCGAATTGAACGCCATCTTCTGGTGGACGAGCAGGTGGGTGAGCTCGGCCTGGAACGCCCTGAGATCCTCGTCGGTCGCGAAGTAGTGCTGGGTCTCGGCCCAGGCGGCGATCGTGTTGACGACCCGGTCGATCAGCTGGCGGACGCTCGTCTCGCGCTCGGGCGTGTTGAGGTGGCCGCGGAAGTACTTGCTGACCACGACGTTCGTGGCGAGCTGGCTCCAGAACTCGGGGACCTCGACGTCCTTCTGCTCGAAGACGAGCTTGCCCGACTCGTTGCCGATGCTCGCAGTCCGCGTCTCCCAGCGGATCTCGTCGTAGGGGTGGGCGCCCGGCCGGGTCCAGCGCCGCTCGAAGGTGAGACCGCGGGCCGGCGTGCCGTCCGGGTTCTGGCCGTTGAAGCTGACCCCGTACGGCCCGTAGTGACGGGTCTTGTCGCGGGTCTGCTTCCTGGCCGCTGGGGTGGTTGCCGCATTCGCGGCGCCGGACTCAGCCATGACCTGGACTCCCTGGTCTCCGTGGACGGCGGCTCGGGCCATCGTTCCTCACTCCTCCGAATCGCTGGGCGGTGGGCGGGGGCTCTGGTGCCGCGGGTCGGCGGCGGTGGCGTTCAGGCTCTCCGTCCACGGCGGCGAGCTCGATGGGCTTGGGCGGCGGGCCCGCGACCGGTTTGTTCGGATCCGGGCGGGCGAGGCCGGTCGATGCGATGTAGCTGCGACCTTGCCTCCGTTTGACGACTGGCCGGACGAGGATCCGGCGTTCCTTCGGGTCGCCGATCGGGCGCTCCGAGCGGTCGTTCCCAGCCGCCGTTCCCGGTGGCCGAGCGACCTTCAAACTCTACGCCTGGCGAATGGGCGCGTCAAGCCGAAAACACAACATGTAGTGGTCTGGTGAAGTCACGCACCGCTACATGCTGTGGATGTGGACGATCCGGGGTCCGAACGTGGAGAGGTCGCGAAGGAGCGTGGACGAGTCGGTTCCGACGGTGGAAACGGTGTGGATCACGGGGGCCGGTCCAGCACCGTCTGGAGCCCGGGACCGTCGGCGAACCGGCCTGGACCCGGGTGCTCGCCCGACGCCAAGTATAGCACGCCCGTTCGGTTTCGATGTCTCCGGCGCGGCCCGCGGGCTCGTTCGGTGCGGTCGAGCGCTCAGCCGCCGGGCGGTGGCCAGAGCGGCGGGCGGACCTGGAGGACGACGATCCGGTCGTGGTTGGAGTCGGGCAGGTACAACCGGCCATCGTCGGTCAGCCAGAGAAACGCCGGCTGGATGGACCCGTGACCGGAGTACTCGGGTCCGAACCGGGCGATCCGGCGGCCGGCCGGATCGAGGACGTAGACGAAGTCGTCGGTATCGACGACCCAGATCCGGCCGGCCCGGTCGAGGACGACGCCGTTCACCTCGTTGAAGTCCTGCTCGCCCGGGTCGTCGCCGAACGTCGTCACGAAGGTTCCGTCCGCGGTCAGGACCTGGATCCGGCGGTTGGCGAAGTCGGGTACCCAGACGTTGCCGGTGGCCGGGTCGATGAACGGCACGCCGAGCCGGTCGAACTGGCCGTTGCCGCTGCCCTCGCTGCCGATGACTAGGATGAACCGGCCGTTCTTGTCGAAGACCTGGATGTCGCCGCGACCGGTGTCGGCCACGTACAGCCGTCCGTCCGGACCGAAGGCGATGCAGCAGGGATTGACCATTTGGCCCGGCTTGAGCTCCGTCCCGTAGCGTCCGATGGCTTTCAGGAAGCGCCGCTTCGCGTCGAAGACCTGGACCCGGTGGTTGCCACCGTCGGCGACGGCGATCCGTCCGTCGCGAGCGACGGCGACGCTCTGGCTCTGGTCGCCCAGGGTCACCTCGCCGAAGTCGAACTCGCCCGGCTTGGAGCCGTGGTGCCCCCAGGACGTCGGGTGGCCGGCCCGGTCCCAGACGACGACGCGGTTGCCGAACCGGTCCGCGCCATACGCGTTGCCCTTGGCGTCGGTCATCACGTTCAGGAACAGGGTGGGCTTGTCGTCACCCGTCGTGAGATCGGCCACCCACTCGAGGGCCGAGTCGGGCACGGTTGCGGGCTCGCTCGACCCGGCACCGAGGCCCACGATCCCGCCCGATGTCGTGGATTGGATCAAGAGCCCGCCGGTCACCACCGGGCTGCTGACGGCACGACCGGGCCCCGCAAACCGCCAGAGCTCCTGGCCGGTTGCCGCCATCAGCGCGACCACCGTTCCGTCCGTGGCCACGATATCGACCTCGTCGCCGACGAGGGTCGGATGGATCGCGATCGCGGCCGGGACACTGGCCTTCCAGCGTTGCTCGCCGTCCGTGCGATCGATGGCCCAGACGTCCGTGGTCCCGCTGGGCCCGTCGGAGGTCGTCACGACCTGGTCGGGTCCGACGGCCAACGACGTCAGGCTCGGGTGATCCGGCGCTCGGAAGGCCCAGCGCTCCTTGCCGGTCGCGGCATCGAGGGCCAGGATCCGGCTGTCCTTGCCGGACACTTCCACGACGGCCACGAAGACAGTGCCCCCGTCGACGGCCGGGGTGAGCGATCGGGCGCTGCCGGTCGCGACGCTCCAGCTAATCGTGTGATCGGTGAGGTCGATCGCGTAGAGCCGATCGCTCCCATCGCCGTCGAGGTATGCCATGCCGTCGGCGATCGCGGCCCGACTGGCACCGCCCTCCACGTCCACGTGCCACGCCTCGCGCCCATCGCTGACGGACAGGGCGGCGAACCGCCCGGTGGTCAGGCCGACGAACGCGGTGTCGCCGTCGACGGTCGGGACCGTGCCCTTCGAGATCCCCGGCACGCGCCAGCGCTCCGCGTGGGTCGCGAGGTCGATCGCATGGAAGACGCCGTCGTCGGTGGCGACGTAGACGGACCCGTCCACGACGGCCGGCGTCGACAGGATCGGCGCGCCGGCCGCGAAGGACCAGGCTTCCTGCCCGCTGGCCAGATCGAGGACGTGGAGGGTTCCGTCGCTGCCGCCCGCGAAGACGAGATTGCCGGCCACGGCGGGCGTCCCGCCCGGGTTCGCGCCCGTAGGGAACTGCCAGCGGATCCCGGGCGTGGCACCAAGCGCCGGTCCGGGCATCTGGTTCGTCCGGCCGAGCCCGCCCTTGTACATCGGGACATCGGCCGCCGGGATGGCGGGCGACGATCCGGGCGAGGCCCGCGGCGAGGCGCCGGCACCGGTGACCGCGCCGGATCCGATCGGGCGCGGGCTTGCCCCGGCGCTCCCGGCCGCGACGGCCGAGGATCCGCCGGCGCCCGGCGGACCTCCCGGCGACGATCCCGGCGCCGCGGAGCCGCGACCGCCGAGGCCCTGGGCGAAGATCAGAGCGCCGCCGACGACGAGGACGGCCACGGCCACGAGTGCCGCGATCGCCGGACGACGATCGAGCTGGCCCGCGGCGGCCCGCACCAGCGGGCTCCGCGCAGCGCCCGGCGAGGCGGCCTCGGCCAGGACGCCGACGACCCGGAACGGGCTCTCGAACCCCTTCAGTCGCATCGACCGGGGCTCGCGGTAGTGGATCCCCTCGATCCGGGCAGCCAGGTGGATCACCGTCTCGGTCGCGAGGATCTCGCCAGCGGCGGCCTGGGCGCACAGCCGCGCGGCGACGTTGAGCGCGGTGCCGCGGTAGCCGCCCTCGACGGGGACGGCCTCGCCGGCATCGAGGCCGATGCCGACTCCGCGCGGAAGGTGCTCGTCGTCGATCCGCGCCAGGAGCTCCACCGCGGCGCGGAGGGCCTGGCGGGCGGAGGTGAAGACGGTCAGAGCCTCGTCGCCGCGGAGCTCGACGAGCGTCCCGTCGCGCGCCTCGACCGTCTCGCGGACCATCCTCGCGAACTGGTTGGCGAGCGCTGCGGCGGCCTCGTCACCGTGCTCGTCGGTGTAGCTCGTGTAGCCGCGGATGTCGGCGATCAGGAACGTGCGATAGTCGGCCGGTCGGTCCGGGTCGGGACCACCGGCCTGTGCCGCCCAGCTGTCCCCTGGCTCCGCAGCGGTCCCCACGCGACCACCCTCGACTACGGATCATCGCCGGGCCCCAGTGTAGCGATGCCTCGTCGCGATTCAGCCTTTGATTGCTACCGGCCGAAGCGGCGGGCGCGTTGCTGGTAGGTGCGGATCGCGCGGAGGAAGTCGATCTCGCGGAAGGCGGGCCAGTAGGCCTCGGCGAAGTGGTACTCGGCGTACACGCTCTGCCAGGGCAGGAAGCCGGACATCCGGACCTCGCCCGACGTACGGATGATCAGGTCCGGGTCGCTCGAGCCGCGGGTGTAGAGGTGGGCGGCGAGCGCGTCCGCGGTCAGCGAGTCGGCCAGCTGGGCCGGCGGTGTGCCCGCTTCGACGGCGTCGTGGACGGTAGCCCGGAACGCCTCGAGCAGCTCGTCGCGGCCGGAGTAGGCGAGGGCGACCGTGACCGACATGGCGCCGTCGTCGCGGGACAGGGAGGCGGAGCGTTCGACGACCGAGGCGAGTCCGTCGGGCAGGAGGTCGCGCCGGCCGATGACCCGAAGATGGATCGGGAGCTTCGTCTTGCGCCGGCCCTCGGCCAGGGCCGCGATGGCTTCGGCGGCGACCTCGGTGATCTTGCCGACCTCGTCCTCGGGGCGTTCGAGGTTCTCGAGCGACAGGGCCCACAGGGTGACTTCGCGGATCCCGAGGTCGGCGCACCAGTCGATGAGCTCGAGCGCCTTCTCGGCGCCTTTTCGATGCCCGACGCCGGGATCGGCGAATCCCTCGGCGGTCGCCCAGCGCCGGTTGCCGTCCATGATGACCGCGACGTGGGCCGGCCTCGGGTGGGCCATCACCGCGGCCTCGAGCCGCGTGACGTAGAAGGCGTAGACCGGCTTGAGGGCCAGGTCGCGGGTCCGTCGGTAGAGGGGGCCGAGCCGGGCCCGCGCCACGGCTGCTGTCGATGGCCGGGTTCGGCCCGTGGCCAGGCCGGTGGGCGGGTTGCTCGGCGGGTCGATCGGTCGGGTCACTGCGTTCTCCGTACGTCGACGTCGGCTCAGTGTGGCACTCGCGCTGGCTCGACGCGCGAGCTCCACGGAATGGTTCGCCGCCCGACCCTCCGTTCGCCGCCGACCCCTCCGTTCGCGGGCTCCGGGCGCCTCGGGTTGTCTCGAGACGCGGATGACCGGGTCGGCGAGCTGCGTCGGTCATACGAACGTCGCAGGAACGCTGGGGCCGGAACCTGGCCCGCCCAGTCTGGGATCTCGCGGCCGGCAGGATCTGACCGGTCAATTCACGCTCGACGGTCGACCTCGAGGAGCCAGAGTCCGACAGCGGACCCTACGGACGGGCGTCAGATCGGCCCCACGGTTCCCTGGATGTGCGTTCGGCCACATCGAAAGCCCATCGACCGGCTTCATTGGATCCCGAAGCCACCGACGCATTCCCCGGCCATCCACGGGGAACGCGGCTCGGAGCATCGCTCCGTGGGCCGCGATCCGGCGCCGATTGGTCTGACCAGGCGACACGATGACCCAGCTTGAGACGGTCGCTGGCTCGAAGCCCAGGTCCTCCGCGATCCGCGGACCAAGTCGGCGCTTGCGATCGACGGTTCCGATCAAGTCGTTCACGTCGGCGATGTCCGTCTTCAGCTCGATGACCACGAGCGCGCGTCTGCCCGGATGCCACCCGACGAGGTCCACGGCTCCCCGCTCCCCGTAGACCGAGAACGAAACCTCCGGCTTCAGGATCCAGGCTGGACTCGAGTCTCGGAACCATCGAGCTACAGCTTCGTGGAGGGCCGAGTGCCGCGCGTTGACGAGCCGGTCAAGGTCTCCGGCTCGCCATCTCGCGATCAGTTCGACCCGGATGTCGAGCGTCGCTCCGATCTTGCGGATCAGATCGATCGACAGCGAACCGAAGTGACCCCGCTCGCAGCGGGAAATCGACGCTCGCGATACGCCAACGATCGTCGCGAGATCCTGCTGGCGCAAGCGTCGACGGATCCGAACCTGGCGAAAGGCCGCTCCGAGCCGCTGGTCCGTCATGGGGCGAGTCTCGCGGGCACCGCTGCATCGGCAGTTATCGGCCACATCGACCGGCCGCGGGCCGACCGGCCGTGTGCCGGTGGGCCCCGGACGGGGGTAGGCTAGGAGCCGATGAGCCTCCGCGACGAGATCCTCGAGCAGCCGGCCGCCGCCGAGCGGCAGCTGGCGTCGAGCCGGCCGGCGATCGACGGGCTCGTCGAGCGGCTGCGCAGCAACCCCGTCGACCAGGTCGTGATCGCCGCCCGCGGATCGTCCGACCACGCCGCGATCTACGCCCAGTACCTGCTCGGCACGGTCCATCGCCTGCCGGTCGCGCTCGCCGCACCGTCGATCCTGTCGCTCTACGGGGTCGTGCCCCGGTTCGGCCGGTCGCTCGTCATCGGGATCAGCCAGTCGGGGGCGTCGCCGGACATCGTCGGCGTGATCGCCGCCGCGCGCGACCAGGGTGCCCCGACGCTGGCCATCACGAACGACCCGGGATCGCCGCTCGCGGAAGCGGCCGAGCACGTGATCGAGCTGGCGGCCGGGCCGGAGCGGGCGATCGCCGCGACGAAGACCTACACGACGTCCCTGCTCGCGATCGCTCGCCTTTCGGTCGCCCTCGGATCGGACGCGGTCGCCGCCGACGAGCTCGCCGCGGTTCCGGCGGCGATCCAGCAGGCGCTCGCGACGGAGCCCGAGATCGAGCGGATCGCGACCGACCTCGCGTCGACCGATCGCTGCGTTGTCCTCGGGCGGGGCTTCGAGTACGCCACCGCCCGAGAGTGGGCGCTCAAGCTCAAGGAGCTCGCCCAAGTCTTCGCCGACCCGTACTCGGCCGCCGACTTCCAGCACGGCCCGGTCGCCCTGATCGAGCCGGGCGTCCCGGTCCTCGCGGTCGCGCCGGAGGGTCGGGCGACGGCTGGGCTCGTGGAGCTGCTCGGCCGGCTCCGCCGCGAGGTCGCCGCCGACGTCCTCGTCCTGTCCGACTCGCCGGCGATCCGGGCGGTCGGCAACCGCGCCGTGTCGCTCCCGGAGGGCGTGCCCGAGTGGCTTCGGCCGATCGTTTCGATCGTCCCGGCCCAGCTCTACGCCTATCACCTGACCCGCGCGCGAGGGATCGATCCGGAGGTCCCGCGGAACCTCACCAAGGTGACCCTGACCCGCTGACGCAGTGACTACCTTCCGCTAGGCTGTGGCCTCGACGCTCGACGATCCGAGAGGGCACATGCGCTGCCACAGCTGCGGGAGTGAGGTTCAGCCGGGCCAGCGGTTCTGCCCTGAGTGCGGGGCTCGCCTCGACACGCCGTGCTCGGGGTGCGGCGCCCCCCTCCCGGGTGGAGCGCGCTTCTGCCCCGAGTGCGGCACGCCGACCGCCCCGGGTGTCGCCGGCGCGCCCGCAACCCCCGCCGCTACCGGCACGGGCCCGGGCGAAGGCACCGGCGAGCCTCGCGGCTCCGGCCCCGCGTCCAGGAGCGGGCCGGCGACTGCCGGCGCCGTGGCATCACCCGAGCTGAGGCTCGTCAGCGTACTCTTCGCCGACCTCGTCGGGTTCACCTCGGCCTCGGAGACGCGCGACCCGGAGGACACGAGAGCCTTCCTCGATGCCTACTTCGAGCGCGCCCGCGAGGTCATCGGTCGCTACGGCGGCACCGTCGAGAAGTTCATCGGGGACGCGGTCATGGCGGTCTGGGGGGCACCGGTCGCCCGCGAGGACGACGCCGAGCAGGCGGTCCGGGCGGGCCTCGAGCTCGTTGACGCCGTCTCGCAGCTCCCGGGCCGCGATGGACCGCCGGCGCTCCGGGTGGGGATCCTGACCGGGGAGGCGGCCGTGACCGTCGGAAACGCCGGCCAGGCGATGGTCGCCGGCGACCTCGTCAACGCCGCATCCCGCCTCCAGTCGGCCGCCCAGGCGGGCTCGGTGCTCGTCGGCGACGCGACCCACCGAGCCGCATCGAGGGCGATCGCGTTCGAGTCGGTCGGTGACGTCGAGATGAAGGGCCGGGCTGCCCTCAGCGCGTGGCGAGCGCTGCGGGTCGTGGCCGGCCGGGGCGGGGCCCGCAGGTCCGAAGCGCTCGAGCCGCCGTTCGTCGGTCGTGACGACGAGCTACGCCTGCTCAAGGACTTGTTCCATACGACGTCGCGCGAGTCGCGGATCCGGGTCGTGTCGATCGTCGGGCCGGCCGGTATCGGCAAGTCGCGCCTCGCCTGGGAGTTCGAGAAGTACATCGACGGGCTGACTGAGCCGGTCTACTGGCACCAGGGCCGATCCCCGGCGATCGGCGAGGGCGTGACGTTCTGGGCGCTCGGCGAGATGATCCGGGCGCGAGCGCGGATCGCCGAGACCGACGACCTGGTCGAATCGCTCGAGAAGCTCCGCTCCGCGCTGGCCGAGTACGTCCCGGACGACATCGAACGACAATGGATCGAGCCCCGGCTCATGGCCCTGCTCGGGTTGGGCGAGGATCCGGGCGGCGATCGAGGCAGCGCCGGGGAGCTGTTCGCGGCGTGGCGAACGTTCTTCGAGCGGATCTCGGCGCTCGGCACGGTCGTCCTCGTGTTCGAGGACCTCCAGTGGGCCGACAGCGGGCTGTTCGAGTTCATCGGCCACCTCCTCCAGTGGTCGCGCAGCCACCCGATCTTCGTCATCACCCTGTCCCGGCCGGAGATCCTCGAACGGAGGCCCGACTGGGGAGCCGGCCAGCGCAACTTCACGAGCCTCCACCTGGAGCCACTCGACTCGGAGGCGATGCGGGCGCTCCTCAATGGGCTCGTCCCGGGCCTGCCCGAGCCGGCGATCCGGGCGATCCTGGCCCGAGCCGAAGGGGTCCCCCTGTACGCCGTCGAAACCGTCCGGATGCTCGTGACCGATGAACGCCTCGTTCGCGAGGGGGACGTCTACGCCGTCCGGGGCGCGCTCGACCGGCTGTCGGTGCCGGAAACGCTCCACGCGCTCGTTGCGGCGCGTCTCGACGGGCTCGACCCGACGGATCGGACACTCCTCCAGGATGCCTCGATCCTCGGACTGAGCTTCACCGCCGACGCGCTGGCGACACTCTCGCGGATGGACCAGGCCGAGGTCGACGGTCGCCTGGAGGGGCTGGTCAACCGGGAGCTGCTCCGGGTCGAGGTCGATCCGCGCTCCCCCGAGCGGGGCCAGTACCTCTTCGTCCAGGCGGTGATCCGCGAGGTCGCCTACGGGACGCTGGCGAAGCGCGAGCGCCGAGCCCGCCATCTCGCCGCGGCCCAGTACTTCGAGACGCTCGGCGACGACGAGATCGCCGGGATCCTGGCGAGCCATTACGTCGACGCCTATCGCAACGCCACCCCCGGCCCGGAGGCGGAGACCCTTGCCGCGCAGGCGCGGGTGGCGCTGCGCGGAGCGGCCGATCGGGCGACCCAGCTCCGCTCGTTCGACCAGGCGCTCGCCTTCCTGCTCCAGGCACTTGCGGTGACCGAGGACCCGGTCGAGCAGACGCACCTCCGCGAACGAGCAGCTGAGGCGGCGTCGTTCGCCGGACACGGCCCGGAGGCCTCGCGTCTCCTGGAGGAAGCGGCGGCGGGCCATCGGGCGGCGGGCGACCGGCTAGGCGCGGCGCGGGTCTCGGCGGACCAGGCGAGCGCGATGCTGTTCGAAGGGCAAGCGGGCGAGGTCATCGAGCTCCTGACGCCGATCCTCGCCGAGATCAATTCGATGGGGGATCCGGGGGCCGATCCGGTGATCGCGGCGGTCGCGTCGCAGCTGAGCCGGGCCAACATGCTCAACGGGGAGCACCCGCGCGCGATCGAGCTGGCCGACCGGGCGATCGCGATCTCGGAACGACTCGGGGAGCGGGCGATTACGCTCGACACGCTCGTCACGAAGGGCACCAGCGTGTCGTCCATCCGCGAGGAGGAGGGCACCGTCATCCTGCTCGGCGCCGTCCGCCTGGCGCGGGTCTACGGTCTGGCCAAGATCGAGCTACGCGCTCGGAACAACGTGATCACACTGCTCGCCTTTCGCGACCCGCGAGCCTCGATCGAGCTGATCACCGAGGGTCTCGAGCTCGCCAGACGGATCGGCCATCGCGGGGCGATGGTCGGGTTCGCCGGCGGGATCATCGTCAGCGCGTACTTCCAGGGCGACTGGGATCTGGTGGAGCAGATGCTCGCCGAGCTCGACGACGACGACCTGCCGGTCACGACCGATCTCGAGCTCAGTTGGGTCCGCATGGACCGCGCCGCGTCGGAAGGCGACCAGGCCGGGCTGGAGGCGGCCGTCGGCCGGGCCGAGGCCGATCTCGCTCAGATCACGAACGTCCAGCAGCACGTTGGCCATGTCCTTTCCCTGGCCTGGGTGGACTACGCGGCCGGGAGGTTCGCCGACGGGCTCGCCCGCCTCGCGTTGACCGGCGAGGCCGGTGTCGACGAGGCCGAACGGGCGTCGGCGGCTGGGAGGCTTGCGCTTCGGCTCGGCGACCTGGACCGGGCGCGGAGTGCGGCGGCGACGATCGAGGCAACCGGGAGCAGCAACCCGATGATCCAGGCAAAGCGACGTGCGCTCGACGCCGGGATCGCGGCGCTCGAGGGACGCATCGAGGAGGCCGTCAGCGGCTACGGTGCCGCGTGCGAGCGACTGGCCGACATGGGCGACGGGCTTGAGACCGCCGTCACCCGGCTCGAGTTTGCGGCGCTCGTCGGTGTCGACCGGCCGGAGGCGCAAGCCGCGGCTGCGGCCGCCCGAAAGACGTACGAACGACTCGGCGCCGGGGCGTTCCTAGCTCAGCTCGATGCGATCGATGCCGCGCCCGGGCGGGGCCTGGCTGAGGAGTCGGCTACAGCCCCGAGTACGCGTGCAGGCCGTTGAACCAGAGGCTGCCCGAGTAGGTCACGAGGACCATCCCGAACCCGATCACGAGCAGGAGCGCGGCCGGCCGGCCCGCCCACGACTTCTGGTTCCGGGCGTGGAGGTAGACCGCGTAGACGAGCCAGGTCACGAGCGCCGCGGTTTCCTTCGGGTCCCAGCCCCAGTAGCGCGACCAGGCGATCGACGCCCACCACGAGCCGAGGATGATCATCGTGGCGAAGATCGGGAAGCCGATGATGACCGCCCGGTAGGCCACCTCGTCGAGGACCTTGTGCGAGGGCAACCAGCTGAACCGGTCGGCGGTCCCCTGGACCAGGTAGCCGACGCCGGCCGCGAAGCTCGTCGCGAAGATCCCGTAGGCGATCGTGGCCATGCCAACGTGGATCGTCAGGAGCGGCGCGTTCTGGAGGGCGGGGACGAGCGGCTTCACGTCGCTCGGCAGGCTGCTCGCGTAGAGCAGGAGGGTGAGGGCGACCCCGAACGGCAGGAAGCCGATCGAGCGGATCGGGTAGCGCCGCTCGAGGACGAGGTAGCCGGCCAGGATCGTGAACCCGAAGGCAACCGTGAACTCGAACATGTTGCCCCAGGGCCCGCGACCGACCGCCACGGCGCGGGCGACGAGCGACAGGCCGAGCAGGACGACGGCGAGCAGGCCGAGGACGTGCGCGCTGCGCGACAGCGGGCTCGCCGGCTGGGCACCCGCCGAGCCGACGGTCGTGGCCCCGCTCGTCGTTCGATCGACGAACGAGCCGCTGACGAGGCCGGCGAAGGCGGGCTCGGGGACGACCACGACCCGGGGCAGGGCTCGGCGGCCGTTGGCCAGCAGGACGGCGTGGCCGACGTGGGCGGCGAAGGCAAGGGCCACGACGATGACCCCGATCGAGAACAGGAGCTGGCCGGCGCTCGCCATCAGGCCGCCGCGGCACCACCGGGCGGGGGACCCGCCGGCTGGAGCGCCCGGGTCTCGGCCTTCTTGTCGATCTGGAGGATGAGCCCGCAGTTCGCGCAGGTCCGGACCCGTGCCTGTCGGCCGATCCCGCACTTCGGGCAGGTCACGACGAGCTCCTCGTGGCAGTTCGTACAGATCGTGAGCCCGCTCGGGAAGATCAGCCCGTCGCGGGCGCAATACGGCTGGCCGGTCGGGTAGACCGGCTGGCCCATCTCGTCGAGCGGGGCGGCGTACGGCCCCTCGACGACGGTCAGCTTGCCGCGCGGCTTGCGGATCAGGTAGATGAGCCAGCCCAGCGCCATCAGGCTGAGGACGGGCCCCAGGAGGAGGACGAGCAGCGCCAGCGGGATGAGCCCGATGAGCGAGCCCCAGTCCGGGATCACCAGCTGGCTCATGAACTCGAGGATCTGGTTCCAAGCCTGGTTGAGCTGGTCGATGATGCTCACGGCGGCATTCTAGCCGGGTCTGCCCGGCCGCCGGGGCGGGCGGCGCGGCGTCGCGGGCAGGGCGCGGCGCGGCACGTCAGCCGGGCCGGCCGCGCTTCGGGTTGCCGGTCTTCTTGGTGGCCCCGCGGCCGGGTTGCCAGCGTGGCCGGTCGTCCTCGTCCGAGCCCTGGCTCGTGCCCTGGCCATGACCGTGGCCGTGCCCGCTCGACGCCGTATCGTGGGCCGGCCGCTTCGCGCCGATCGCCGGTGCGCTCAGGACCTGGCGGTCGAAGCGCCGCGTGAGCCAGGCTGCGCCGGCCGTCCGGGCGCCGCGCCGGCGAACCGACCGGCCGAGCTCGATGTCGTCGGTCACCACGAGGATCGCAGTCCCCGCCGCGTGAGCGGCGTCCGGCGTGCCGCCCGTCCCGATCGCGTCGGCCACGAGACGGTCGATCAGGCTGTCGGCGCTGTACCGGCCACTGTGGCGGATCGTCAGCCCGGACGCGATCCGCGTCCCGTGCAGGCCGCGGTCGGGCGGGCCGTCGAACACGATCTCGATCCGGATCGCGGCCGGGATCACCGCCCGGAGCCGACCGACGAGCGTCGCCGCAGGCGCCGGCCCACCCTTGCCTCGGCCGAGGGCGTAGAGGAGGTTCGAGCCGTCGATCAGCAGCCGCTCGGTGCCGACCAGGGGATCGGTCTGGTCGCGGCGCTTCAAGGGGCCGTCACGGTGCCTGGATCGTGACCCAGACCGAGCCGTCGGGTGCGATTGCAACATCGGCCGGCCGACCGCCAACGGCGACCGACGCTACGGCGTTGCCGGTGTCCGCGTCCACACGGAGGACCCGCGTGGCCTCTCCGTCCGCTACCCACACGGAGTCTTCCGAGGCCGAGATCGAGCGAATGGAGCCGGTGACGTTGAATGTCTCCTGTTGTCCCCGTGTGGGATCGAGCTTCGTCAGCCGGCCGTCTCCCCGTGCCAACCAGACCGGGCCTTCGGTTGCGTCGATGGCCGCCGTCCCACTGTCGCCCTGCAGGTCGATCGAGGAAGCCCTGGTTCCATCGACTCGATAGAGTCGTGGCGTGGAGGAGTTCGCCACCCAGACGACGCCGCCACCGCTGTCGATCGGGCCGGTTCCAGCCGGGTTGCTCACACCGCCAGACTGTTCGACGGGAATCGTGACGAAGCCGTTCCGGTCGATTGCGAAGCGCAGCACGATGCCGAGCGCCTGGTCCGAGATCCATGCCCGGCCACCCGAGTAGGTGATCCCGGCGTACGCCGCCGAGACCGGGGTACTGGGCATGCCGACGGGCAAGGTGCGAAGGTCGAGGATCTGGTTCGTGCGCGCGTCGATGACCGCCAGCCAGTCGTTTTGGAATCCTTCTCCGCTCCCGCGCAGCCTGATCAGGACGATGAGGTTGCCGGCCGAGTCGAGGACCAGGTCGGTCGGCGACCCGACGGTTCCTGTTGTCACCGACTCACCGGAGCTGAGATCGATTCGGGTGGCGGTCCACGCGTCCACGTTGGCAACCCAGATGGCCTGGCTCGACACGGCGATCGGTCCCGGCCGACGACCCACCGAGTACACCGCCACGACGCAGTTGCGGGCGGGATCGATCTTGGCCACGACGTCCTTGGTGCTCGCGGGCAGGCTGAGACAGTCCGGCGGTCGGTTGAGGGCATAGACGCCGGTCGCCGCGACGAGGGCGACGACGACGAGCCCGGCCAGGACCGCCACCCGGCCCCGGCGGGCCCCGAGCTGGCGGGCGAGCCTGGCCCGGCCCGACGATGGGACCGCCTCGACCCGGTAGAGCGGGATGCCCCCGGCGATCCCCTTCAATTGCTGGGTGCCAAGACTCGTGTAGCGGTACGGGAGATACGTTCTCGTCAGGGCCCGGACGGTGTCGGTCACGAGGACCTCGCCGGCTCTTGCCTTGGCGCAGACCCGGGCGGCGATGTTGACCGCGCCCCCGACCAGCCCTTCGGTCGTGGCGACCGTCTCGCCGGCATGGACCCCGACCCCGACCCGGAGCGGGGCATCGCGGGTCGAGGCTTCGACCGCCGCGGCGACGATCTCGAGTCCGGCCTCGACCGCCGCCGAGGCCGCCGGGAAGACGACGTAGACCGAGTCGCCCTCGGTCTTGATCTCGGCCCCGGCGTGGGTTGCAATCGCCGCCCGGACGAGGCCGCGGTACGTCGCGAGGAGATCGGCTGCCGCCTGGTCGCCGCGGGCTTCGACGAATGCCGTGTAGCCGCGCAGGTCGCAGAACAGGAAGCCGTTCGTTCCGGCCGAACCGGAGCCCGCAGTCACGCGCGCTGACCCTCCCCTCGCGACCGCCCCCGGCCGACGCTGGCCGGATCGTACGCCGCCAATCGCCCGCGGTCGATGGCCGGTACGATGCGCCGATGCTCCTCCTCGTCGACCTCGACGGCGTCGTCTATCGCGGTGCGGACCCCGTCCCGGGGGTCGCGGCGGTCCTGGCTGCCCGGGCCGCGGCCGGCGATGACGTCGTCTACGTCACGAACAACTCGATGTACTACCGGGCCGACTATGTCGACCGCCTGGCCGCGATGGGCGCCCCGGTCAGCGTCGAGCGGGTGGTGAGCTCGCCGCGTGCGACGGCGCTCTGGCTGGCTGAGCAGGATCCACGACCGCGGGTGGTGCTGGCCCTCGGCGGCGCCGGACTGCGGCGTGAGCTCACCGACTGCGGCTTCGAAGTCGTGGCCGCGGGCGAGGCCGCGGCGCGGGTCGCGGAGGAGGGCATCGACGGGTTCGAGGCGGCGGGACGACCGGACGCCGTGGTCGTCGGACTCGATCCGGACATCACCTTCGGCCGGCTGGCGGTGACAGCCGACGCGGTCCGGGCGGGAGCTCGGTTCATCGCGACGAACCGCGACGCCGTCTATCCGACCGAACGCCGCCTGATGCCCGGCGCCGGAGCGATTGTGGCCGCCATCGAGGTCGCAACCGGCGTCGTCCCGATCTCGATCGGAAAGCCGGAGCCGCTGCTGCTGGAGGAGGCGTGCCACGTGGTCGGGGCCGACCCGCGGGACGCCGTGATGATCGGCGACGGGATCGTCACCGACCTCGCCGCTGCCCGGGCCGTCGGCGCTCGCTGCGTGCTCATGCTGACCGGCGTCTCGAACCAGGCCCATCTCGACGTGCTGCCGCCCGGCGACCGCCCGACGGCCGTGGCCCGCAACGCGGCCGAGCTGGCGGAGATCCTGGACGGCCTCGCCGGCTGACCGTCTCGCCGGCTGAACGCTCCGGCTTCGAGCCGCCGCACCCCTGGTCGATCAGGGCATGAACGCTTGTGCTGCGCGCCGCCCGCGCCGCGAGCGTCGAACCTCGAGCCGCCCGTGCCTTGGTGCCCTGTACCCCGAGCCGCGAGCCGCGCCTGGGTCGGTATGGCTCCCTGCGGACGTCGATATCAGCACCATTGCTAGGGACCGCTCATGAAGAAGCGACCGGCGGCCATCGGACGCTCCTGTCGGCCCGGATATCAGCCCGGTTGCTGATGCGAGCGACAAAGCGCGGTTCGATTCGCGCAAGAGCCAGGCGAAGCCCGTCACAGCCCGTCTGATAGCAATGCTGGTGATATTCGTGGACGGAACGAACGGGACTACCCAGGCAGCTCCGGCACCCCGGCGGCCCAGGCGTCGAACTCGGCTCGGAGCGGCACGAGCGCCGGCGGCTCGGCGAATGCGACCTCGAGCGCGCGGCGATCGATGGCCCAGAGCTCGGGCAGGGTCAGGCCGATCTCCTCGATCGCGCGGCGGTACTCCTCCGACAGGCTGACGTCCGAGACGGTCTCGTCGTCGGTCGACAGCGTGACGGAGACCCCGGCTCGATGGAGCAGCGCCAGCGGGTGCTCGGCCAGCGACACCACGATCCCGGCCTGGACGTTGCTCGTCGGGCACAGGTCGAGGGTCACATCGCGGGCGATGAGCTCGGCGATCAGCTCAGGGTCGTCGATCGCGCCCAGGCCGTGGGCGATCCGCTCCGGGTCGACGGCCAGGGCTCGACGGACCTGGGCCGCGCCGCCCCACTCGCCGGCGTGGACCGTGATGTGCAGGCCGCCGGCCCGAGCGACCGCGAAGGATCGGTCGAACCGGAGCGGGTCCGGGTAACGCTCCTCGCCGCCGGCGAGGTCCCAGCCGACGAGCCCGGCCGCCCGGAACCCCGCCGCGGTCTCGGCAAGCTCGACGTTGAGGTCCGGGTCGTGCGACCGGAGTGCGGTGCAGATCAGGCGAGCCACGATGCCTGCCCGCGACGCCGCGTCGGCGGCTCCACGGCAGACCGCGGCGATCCCGTCGGCGAGCGACAGGCCGCGCTCCGTGTGCAGCGCCGGGCCCCAGCGGATCTCGACGTAGCGGACCCGGTCCGCGGCCTTCGACTCGACGAGCTCGCCGGCGACGCGTTCGAGCGCCTCGGCGTCCTGGAGGAGGGCGATCGGCAGGTCGAACCGCTCGAGCAGCTCGGCTTGCGAGGAGGTCCGCTCGGGCGCGACGAGCGCATCTCGCATCCCGGCGTGAGTTTGCGGCGCGTCGACGCCGCGCGTCCGGGCGAGCTCGAGCGCGGTCTCGACCCGCACCGAGCCATCGAGGTGGAGGTGGAGCTCCGCCTTCGGCATCACCTCGATCAGCCGGCTCAACGACGTGGGTTCGAGCGGACCGGCCGGGTCGATCGGGGTCATGGCGCGATGCTACCCGCGCGACACGGGCCGCGACCTGGGCTATCGTCCGCGCGATGAAGCGCGACCCGCGGCGGCTCAAGGCGACCCCACGCGAGCCGAACCCACCGGAGCCGACTCAGGCTGAGCCGATCCCGTCCGACGGCCCTGTGACCGGCCCTGGCCCGGGCGACGCACAAGCGCCGGTGGCCGCCGAACCCCCGGCGGTGGGAGCAGCGACGAATCCTCAGCCCGGCTCGGCCGCGGCCGCGACCGGGCTTGGTGCAACGGCCGCCGAGCCTGGCCCGGACGCGGCCGCCGAGCCTGGCCCGGACGCGTCGGCTGCCGCCGAGCCTGGCCCGGACGCGACCGCTGCCGCCGAGCCGGACGCGACCGACAAACCCGCGAAGGACCGCCGGGTCGAGCGTCGCCGGGTCGCCACGGCCGCCGGCTGGCTCGGGCTGGCGGCGCTCCTCGCGCTCGGTGGAGCCGGGATCGTCAGCGCCACCAGCCGACCACCGGTGGCCGGGGCCCGACCGGAGCTCACCTGGGTCGCCGATCGGACGCTCGGCCCGGAGCTCGTCGGGGCGACCGGTGATCTCGGCGTCCTGTCCGACGACGTCGACGCGCTCGGCGACATCGGACGAACCGCGCTCACGTCGCTCATCGACCGGGACACTGCCGGCCTGCGCAAGGCGATCGCCGACGGCGAGACCCAGCTGACGACGATCGCCGACGCAACCGACAAGCTCCGGGCTCGGCTCGATGCGATCCCCGGAATCGGGCCCGACGACCCGACCCGGATCGGCACGAGCCTGCGCATCCGCTATGACCGGCTCGTCGCGGCCCTGTCGGCGACCGACGGGTTGTCCGAGTCGTGGTCGGCGCTGACCTCGGGCAGCCTGGCCGCAATCGAGCTCACGACGAGCCTCGCCGAGCACGACAAGCAGGTCGCCGATGCCGCCGCGCTGGGTCGGAAGTTCAAGTACAAGCAGGCCCTGGCCCTCCTCGACAAGGCCGACGCGGCATTGGCCTCGTCGCGCAAGCTGCGGGACCGGCTGGCGAACACGACCGACGTCTCGATCCTCACCCGTTGGATCGATCGCAACGCCGCCTTCGACGCCGCGGCCCGCAAGGTCTGGACGACCCTGGTCAGGTCGAAGGGCAAGATCACGGATCCCGTCCGGACCGCGTTCGACGAGCTGCGTGCCGCCCAGGCCGCCCTGCCGCCCGACAGCCGGGCGATGATCGTGATCATGTCCGACGTCGCTCGCGGTGGCCTCAACCAGGCCGTCATCGCGATCGAGGAGGCGCGCGGCCGCCTGTCGACGGCGACCGACGCTCTCGGCGGGGGATAGTCCCGCTACACTGCGGCCAATCCCCGAATCCGCGCCGTCGGCGCCAGTCCGCCCGGAGGGCAAACGCTCCATGCACGTGCGTATCTCGACCGACCAGCCGTGGGACGTCGCCGCAGACGTCCTCGCGATCCCGTTCGTCGGTGATCCATCGTTCGACGGCCCGCTCGCAGAGCTCGATCGACGGACCGGCGGCGAGCTGTCGGCGCTGGCGGCGTTCGGCGAGCTGTCGGCGAAGCGCTACGGGGTGGCGCTGGCCGCCGCCGGCGAGCTGCCCGTCCGGCGGGTCGTCATGGTCGCCGGTGGCGAGGCCGCGTCGGTCGACCGCGAGACGATCCATCGGCTCGGCGCATCGATCGAGCGCCGGCTCGGCGGGCGCAAGGTCGGCAGCCTGGCGATCTGGATCGGCGACCTGGCCGGCCGGATCGACGGTGGCGCCGCGGCCGTCGTCGAACTGCTCGCCCGGGGTGTCGTCGAGGGCCACTACGAGCCGAAGGGCATCTACCTCGAGACCGTCGAATCGGCGCCGCCGATCCTCGACGAGCTGATTCTCGTGGTCCCCGGCGGGGACGCCGCCGCCCTTGGCGCCGCCGCCGAGCGCGGCCGGATCGTGGGGGAGGGGGCGAACACCGCCCGGAACCTCGCCAACCGCGCGTCGAACGACGTCAGCCCGGAGGTCCTGGCCGATGAGGCAAGCGCGATCGCCAAGCGCAATGGGTTGTCGATCGACGTCATCTCGCCGGACCGAGCGGCGAAGCTCGGGATGGGCATGTTCCTGGCCGTCGGCCGGGGCAGCGACAACCCGCCCCGGATGATCGTGCTCCGCTCCGGCAAGGCGGGCCAGAAGGACGCGCTCGGACGCCACCTGGCGATCGTCGGCAAGGGCGTCTGCTTCGACTCCGGTGGGATCTCGATCAAGCCGGCCGACCGGATGGAAGAGATGAAGATGGACAAGACGGGGGCCGCCACGGTCATCGCGGCAATCGAGACCGTGGCGCGGCTGGCCCCGGGGACCCCGCTCCTGGCGATCGCCCCGGCGGTCGAGAACATGCCCGGGCCACACTCGACCCGGCCGGGCGACGTGGTCAAGGCGCTCAACGGGAAGATGGTCGACATCACGAACACCGATGCCGAGGGACGGCTGATCCTCGGCGACGCGCTGACCTACGCCGAGAGCCTGGGCGCCACCCACCTGGTCGACGTGGCGACGCTGACCGGGGCCGTCGCACGCGCCCTCGGCCACCTCGTGACGGGCGCCTTCGGGACCCCTCAGCCGTGGTTCGACGAGGTCATGGCCGCGGGGGCCCGGGCCGGCGAACGGTACTGGCAGATCCCGCTCGTCGATGACTACGTCACGGACATGGACAGCTGGTACGGCGATCTCCAGAACGCCGGCTCGGCCGATGGCTCGCTGGTCAAGAGCGGCTTGTTCATCCGCGAGTTCGTGACCCGGCCGTGGGTCCATCTCGACATCGGCGGAACCGGCTACTTCCGCAAGGCGTTGCCGTTCGCCGCCCGCGGCGCAAACGGGGTCACCCACGCGACGCTCGTCGAGCTCGCCTTGGCCGGGGCGACCTAGGCTCCGGCCGGCGCTCGGTTGGTTCCCTCGCCGTGACGTTCCTCGGCTACGAGAGCGGGACGGTCTCGGCGCTGGCGCTCGTCCTGTTCGCCGTCGGCGGGTTCTGGGGGTTCGCCGCCGACCGGATCGCCACGCGTTGGCCGGAGCACGACGTCGAGGCCGGGTTCGTGCCCGGCCGGTCGCCCGGCTGGAGGACGATCGTCGTGATCGGGTTCGGCGCGATCGGGCTCGGGCTGCTCCCGTCGGTCTTCCTCGAGCCGGCCCCGGTGCCCACGACCGCGGTGGCGCTCGACGTCGCTCTCAAGGCGGTGCCTCCGGTCGTCTTCGCGATCTTCGTCGCCTACGTCGCCGTCCTCGTGCTCCTGCTCGCCACCGATCTCGACCAGCGGATCCTGCCGGATCTCGTGACCCTGCCGATGATCCCGCTCGCGCTCGTGTTCGCGGTGAGCGGCCAGAACCCCCTCGTCGGCGACCAGCTCGTACCGGCGATCGCGGCCGCCGTGCTCATCCCGGCGGTGCTCTACCTGCCCTCGCTCCTGTTCGGCCCCGGTGCCTTCGGGCTCGGCGACGTGAAGCTGCTCGTGACGGTCGGGCTCATGTCGGGTGGCTACCGCGCGCTGGCCGGGGTCTTCGCCGGGATCCTCGTCGCGGGACTGGTCATCGTCCTGCTGCTCGTGACCCGCCGGGTGACCCTCCGCTCGTACATCCCGTTCGGGCCGTTCCTGATCCTCGGCGCGCTTTGGGCGATCCTGTTGCGGTCGTAGGACCGCCGTGCCAGTCGGCACGCTGGACGCATCGGCGTATGATGCCGGGAGCCGGAGTCGTCCCGGGTGTGCCCCGGGGACGGCGCGTACCGGCGGGCGTAGCCGCCAGTCGCGTCAACCATGGACGCGCGCAACGGAGTTTGCTCGCAGCGTGACGTCGCCTAGATGAGCTTCCGAGCTCCCGCGCAGAGCCCTTCTGATCCCGCCATGCCCGCCGCCGGACACGGCGGCGCTTTCAGGCTGGCCGCTGGTGCAGCCACGCCGCCGCCGAGCCCACGACGCGGCCGCCGACGGCTCCGGGCGACCGTCCGGGTCGGCCTGATCGGCGGGCTGCTCCTGCCACTGATCAGCGGCTCGCTCGGCGCCCCCCAGGTCGCGACCGGCGACGAGCTGTCCGACGCCCTAGCCAGGCAGAAGTCGATCGAGAGCAAGATCGCCGCCCAGAAGCACAAGGTCGCCGAGCTCAACGGGCTACAGGCCGACCTGCGGGTGGTGATCAAGGCGACCTCGGCCAAGCTCAACGGGATCAATGCCGACCTGGCCGACGTGAAGGCCGACGTCAAGCAGATGACGGTCAAGGTCAACGCGATCCAGGTGGTCTACGACGGACAGGTCGCCCAGCTCGCGGACCTCGACGCCCAGCTCGCCGACATCACCGCCCAGGAATCCGCCAAGGCGGCCCAGCTGACCCAGCGCAAGACGCTCCTCGCCGAGCACGTCCGGGCGGCCTACGACAGCGACCGCACGTCGCTCCTCGAGACGATCCTGTCGGCCGACTCGTTCTCCGACGCGATCGCCGACGTCGGCTACCTGATCGACATCGGCGACCAGGACCGGGCGCTCGCCCAGCAGATCTCCAAGGACGAGGCGACGCTGTTCGCCCTCCGCCAGACGGTCGCCCAGACGCGCTTCGACACCGCCCAGCTGCGGGCCGAGACGGCCGCCCAGAAGAAGGTCCTCGACAAGAGCCTGGCCGATCTCAAGAAGGCCCAGCGGAAGCTCAAGAAGCTCGAGGCGGCGACGAAGAAGGCGCTCGTCGCCCAGCAGAAGGCCTACAAGAGCCTCGCCCTGAGCGCCGGTGCGGCGAGGGCCATCCTCGCCAAGCAGGCCGCCGCCAACCGCGCCATCGATCGCAAGATCCAGCGACTGCTCGCCCAGCAGTCCAACGGCGGTGGTGTCCCGTCCGAGTACAGCGGAACGCTCGACTGGCCGCTCGCCGGGACGATCACCCAGGAGTTCGGCTGCACCGGCTTCCCGGCCGAGCCGCCGTACGGAGGCTGCGCCCACTTCCACCAGGGCATCGACATCGCCGATCCGCTCGGAACGCGGATCCACGCGGCAGGCCCGGGCAAGGTCCTCTACGCCGGTCCGCTGTCGGACGGCGCATGGGTCGTGATCATCGCCCACAGCCAGCATCTCGTGACGCTCTACGGTCACGTCCGGACGAACATCCCGGTCCACGCCGGCCAGGTGGTCCAGAAGGGCCAGCTGATCGCCTACGTCGGGATGACCGGCAACACGACCGGCCCGCATCTCCACTGGGCCGTCCAGCTCGACCACGTCTGGAAGAACCCGCGCCTGTTCCTCTAGCGGGGATGCCCTCGGGCCTGCAACCAACGTTGACCGGATGTTCACGAGGCAGTGCGAGGCCCCCGCCGGACGCGTGCTAGGATCGGCGGGGAGGGATCCCAGCCCCGGCCCGGCGCTCGAGGGTTTCCGACGATGAAACCGACGATGGCAGTGATCCTCGCGGGTGGCGAGGGTGAACGGCTCTCCATCCTCTCATCGGTCCGCGCGAAGCCCGCCGTGCCGTTCGGGGGCAAGTACCGGATCATCGACTTCACCCTGAGCAACTGCATCAACTCGGGGATCACCGACGTCGTCGTCCTGACCCAGTACAACCCGCGGTCGTTGAACGACCACATCGGCCTGGGCCGCCCCTGGGACCTCGACCGCAACACCGGCGGCGTGAAGATGCTCCAGCCGTACATCGCCCGCGGCCGGGTCGCCGAGTGGTACCGCGGGACGGCCGATGCCGTCCTCCAGAACATCAACGTGATCGAGCACTCCGGCTCGGACGACGTCCTGATCCTGGCCGGCGACCACATCTACAAGATGGACTACAGCCCGTTCCTGGCCGCCCATCGCCGGCGCCGCGCGGACGTGACGATCGCCGTCCGGCGCGTCCCGCTGTCGGACGCCACCCGGATGGGGATCCTCGGCATGGACGACGCCAACCGGGTGATCGACTGGCAGGAGAAGCCGAAGCAACCGAAGAGCGACCTCGCGAGCATGGGCGTCTACGTCTTCTCACGGAAGGCGCTCAGGCGCTGGCTGACCGAGGAGCGCACGGACTTCGGCGGCCACGTCGTCCCGGCCATGATCGACGGTGGGGCGCGGGTGTTCGGCTACCGCTTCGACGGCTACTGGCAGGACGTGGGCACGATCCAGTCGTTCTGGGAGGCCAACATGGCCCTCCTCGAGGACCATCCCGAGCTCGACCTGTACGACAAGGACTGGATCATCCACACCCGGTCCGAGGAGCGGGCTCCCGCCCGGATCGGCCAGACCGCCCAGGTCCATCGGAGCCTGATCAGCCACGGCTGCATCATCGACGGGACGGTCGTGAACTCGGTGCTGTCACCCGGCGTGCGGGTCGAGGTGGGCGCGGTGGTCCGGGACTCGATCCTCATGTTCGACACGATCGTTCGCCGGGGCGGGATCGTCGATCGCTCGATCATCGACAAGGAGGTCGTCGTCGGTCCGGGCGCGATCGTGGGCGACGGCGACGACGACACCCCGAACCGGCGCGAGCCGACCCGGCTCAACACCGGGATCACGGTCGTCGGCAAGCGGTCGCTCATCCCGCGCTCGGCCCGGATCGGTCGCAACGTCCGGGTCGCCGAGGGAGTCCGGACGACGGACTTCACCCGCCGGGTGATCCCGAGCGGCAGCTCGGTCGATCGGATGGACGGATCCCGGCGATCGCGAGCCCGGGCCCGCCCCGTGGCGGACGACCGGGCGGTCGACGCGCCGACGGTGGCCCGCAGCGTCGACGTCGTGGCGACCGGGCGAACCGGCGGCGGCCGGGGTCGCGCGACCGGCTGACCGCGGCCCCGGGATCTGCGTCTCCACAGGGCAGCCGGGGAACCTCGGCTAGACTGACCCGGCCATGTCGCCGAACGGATCGGAAGTCGCCGCGCGCCGGGCCGCCTCCTCGCTCGACGCCGGTGCTCTGACCGGGGCGCCGGTCTCGCCGGCCGTCGTCGAAGGCTGGCTCGACGAGCTCGGCCTGAAGCCGACCGAACGGGTCGATCGCGACGGCGTCATCGCCTGGGACCTCGAGCTCGACGGTCGCCGCCGGTTCGACGTCCGGGTGACGGTCATCCTCGACCCGGGCCTCGGGCTGATCTCGTGGGTCCACTTCGCCCCGCCGATCGGTGACGGCCTGCGGAAGTCGTACCGGACGCTGCTCCGCTGGAACGACGAGTTCCCGTTCGTCAAGTTCTCGCTGGCGGAAGACGGCCGGCCGACGCTGAGCACCGAGATCCCGTTGCGCATCCTCGACCGCGACGAGCTGGGCGTTGCCCTTGCCCGCTCGCTGGCGATCTGCGATGCCCTCCTGCCCGAGTCGGCCGGCTGGCTGTGGATCGGCGGCCGGATGCCCGACCAGGGCGAGCGGCGGCCGCGCAACGCGGCGCTCTTCGAGCGCTACGCCGACCGCCTGCCGGAGCTGCTCGGGTCGTGAGGCGGCACGTTCCCGGTCGCCTGGCCCGGCTGATCGCCGCGACGGCAGTGGCCGTCCCGGTCGTCCTCGGCGGAGTGCCCGCCCCGGCAGCCGCCGCGTCGGCCCACCTGAAGATCGTCGGGACCGCCGACTACGTCGTCCAGCCCGAGCACCACCGGGTCCACGTGACGGTCGACCTGGCGATCACGAACCGCGCGCCGGAGACCGTCACGACGCGCTACGTGTTCGACCGGGCCAACCTCGCCGTCCTGCCCGGCACGACCGGCTTCCGGGCGACGGAGAACGGGAGCAAGGTCGGCGTCTCGGTGGTGTCCCGCACGGACCGCTCGACGCTCGTTGCGATCCGGTTCGGCAAGCGCCTCGGGAGCGGTCGCACCACCTCGGTCCGGCTCAGCTTCGAGCTGCCCGACCCGGGACGGCCGGCGTCGCGATCGGTCCGGGTCGGGCCGTCCCTCGTCGCCTTTCCGGTCTGGGCGTTCGGCACCCGCGGCCTGTCCGGCTCCTCGGTCGCGGTCCACTTCCCGGCCGGCTACAAGGTCACCGTCGGCGCGGGCCGGCTCGGCAAGCCGACGACCGCCGCCGACGGCACGACGAGCCTGAGCTCGGGCAGCCTGGCCGACCCGTTCGCGCTGTCCGGGTACGTCCTCGCCGATCGCCCCGGGGCGTTCGCCGAGACCGCTCTCGACGTGCCGCTCGACGGGACCGTCGCCCATCTCACGATCCGCGCCTGGAAGGACGATCCGGGCTGGGCGAAGCGCACGACGACCCTGCTCAAGAAGGTGCTGCCGGCCCTGTCGGCGACGATCGGCTGGCCCTACCCGAAGACCGCGCCGGTCGCGATCGAAGAGACCGTCGCCCGCTCGATCGACGGGCTGTCGGGCGTCTACGACCCGGCGGCCGGCACCATCCGGATCGCCTACACCGCCGGGCCGGCGGTCGTCCTGCGCGAGGCCGCCCACCTCTGGTTCGACGGGTCGGTCTTCGCCGATCGCTGGATCGTCGAGGGGCTGGCGAGCTATGCGGCCAACGGGGCAGCGGATCGGCTCAAGCTCACGGGTACCCCCGGGCTCGCCACGACCGCCCCGGCCGCGCAGCTGTTCCCGCTCAATGCCTGGGCGGCCGGGCCGGACGCCGCCGACGGCTCCGGTGCGGCGGAAGCCTATGGCTACGCGGCATCGGCCGAGCTCATCCGGCTCGTCGCCTCGCGGACCGGCGCGGACGGCCTGCGGGCGGTCGTCGCCGCGGCGGTCGCCCGTCCCGGCGGCAGCCCGCCGGTCGACTGGCGCGGGCTGCTCGATCTGCTCGAGACCGAGGCCGGCGTCGACGCCACCGACCTGTGGCGGACCTGGGTCACGCGGCCCGACGACGCGGCCCTGCTCGACGCCCGGGCGACGGGCCGGTTCGAGCAGGCGGCCCTCGTCCGCGAGGCGAACGGCTGGGTCCTGCCGGCGGGGATCGAGGCGAACCTCGACGCCTGGCGGTTCGACGACGCGCTGGCGTCGATGACCGAGTCGCGGACGCTGCTCCAGGCGCGTGACGACCTCGCGGTCGCGGCAGCCGTCGCCGGCCTCGAGCCGCCGCCGAACCTGCGAACGACGTTCGAGGCCGGCGACATGGAAGCGGCGACGGCCGAGGCACAGGTGGAGCGGGCGATCGTCGATCAGATCGTCGCGGCCGAGGCGGCCGGCGCCGCCACCTCGTCGTCGTGGCTCGTCCGGGTCGGCCTGCTCGGGCAGGATCCGATCGGCCAGCTCGCGGCGGCCCGGGCCGCGTTCAGCGCCGGGGACCTCAGCGCAGCCCAGGCCCGGGCCATCGGTGCGCGCGAGGCCTGGGCGGCCGCCTCCGACCTCGGCGGGCTCCGCCTGCGATCGATCCTCGCCCTGCTCCTCGTCCTCGTCCTCGCCGCGCTCCTGCTGGCCACCCGGGCGCGACGACACCCGCGCCGGTCCGGCGTCGGCTACGAGTCGGAGATCGGGTGACCCGACAACGCCTGGGTGGGGTCGCCACGACTTCCCCGGCTGGTACACTGCCGAGCCAGCCCAGCCCGGAGCCGCCGCGGTCGGAGGGAGCACTGGAGCCCATCGTGCAGGAGCCCATCGACACCTCACCCGCCGACTGGACGGCGTGATGGGGATCCTCCGGACTCGCCCCTCGAACGAGATCCTGTCGGGTGAGTCGGCCGACGTCTACTTCGCCCGGGCCGAGAGCATCCTCGAGCGGGAAGGCCTCGACCCGATGGTCGTCATGGAGGTGTTCAGCCGCGAGGCCGGCATCCTGTGCGGGATCGACGAGGCGAAGAACCTGCTCGCCCACGTCCTCGGCGAGGCCGACCCGTCCGAGGTGACGATCGAGGCGCTCGACGACGGCGACACGTTCTCGCCGAAGGAGGTCGTCCTCCGGATCCGGGCCCGCTATCGGCGGTTCGGGCTGTACGAGACCGCGATCCTCGGCATGCTCGCCCAGTCGACCGGCTGGGCGACGGCCGCCCGGGAGTGCGTCGAGGCGGCGGCACCCCAACCGGTCATCTCGTTCGGGGCCCGGCACGTCCACCCGGACGTCACCGACGTCCTCGACTACGCCGCGATCGTCGGAGGCTGCGTCGGCGCGTCGACCCCGGCCGGAGCCCGGCTGGCCGGACTCAATCCGACCGGGACGATGCCCCACTCGCTCGTCCTGATCTTCGGCGACACCGTCGACGCCGCGATCGCGTTCGATCGCGACCTCGGCCCGGACGTCCCGCGGATCGTCCTCATCGACACGTTCAAGGACGAGGCCGAAGAGGCGCTCCGGGTGGCCCATGCGCTCGGCGACCGGCTCTACGGGATCCGGCTCGACACGCCGTCCGAGCGTGGCCGGGTGACGGCCGACCTCGTGACCGAGATCCGGGCCCGGCTCGATCTCGAGGGCTTCCGGCACGTCAAGATCGTGGTGTCCGGCGGCCTCAGCCCGGATCGGATCCGGTACTTCGCCGAGAACGAGGCGCCGGTCGACTCTTACGCGGTGGGCTCGTACATCAGCGGCGCGGCGCCGATCGACTTCACCGGCGACATCAAGGAGATCGACGGCCGCCCGATCGCGAAGCGGGGCCGGATCCCCGGACGAACCGAGAGCCCGCGACTCCGCCCGGTCGACCTGGCCGGCTGGCACGCCGGGACCTGACCGGCCCGTCCGGCGGCACGTCCGGCCGGTCCGTGCGACCATCGCCCGGTGGACCCCGAGCTGAACCCGGAGACGGGCCCCCACGACGATCCCGAGCGGGAGAGCGCGTACGCTCTCCTCCAGCGTGGCCTGGAGCTCATGAGCCGCGGCCACAACGCCCAGGCGGCGATCGTGCTGTCCCGGGCCGCCCGGGTCGAGCCGGGCAAGGGCTCGATCCTCGAGGCGCTCGGTCGGGCGTTCTACAACAGCGGCCAGCACGAGCGCGCCCGCCAGACGTTCGAGGCGCTCCTCGAGGTCGACCCGTCGGCCGACTACGCCCACTTCGCGCTCGGCCAGAGCCTCAAGCTCCTGCGCCGGCCGGCCGAGGCGCGGACCCACCTCCGGCTGGCGGTCGCGCTCAATCCGCGCTCGGACCTCTACCGGGCGGCCCTCGACCGGCTCGAGCGGGCCCGCGGCTGACCGGTCAGCTCGCCGGCACGACCCAGTGCGGCCACTCGACGGTGGCGGCGAAGCCTTCCCGGCGGTAGAGCTCGAGGGCCGGTGCGTTGCGCGCCTCGACCGACAGCTCGATCTCGCCGTAGCCGGCCGCACGGAGGTGCTCGACGCCCCAGCGCAGGAGCTGCCGGCCGAGCCCCCGGCCGCGCCACTCTGGCAGCAGCCCGACGATCCCGATCTCGCCGCGCTGGCGTCCGGCGTCGCCCGGCAGCTCGACGGTCCGGCACAGCCCGACGAGCCGGTCGGGGTCGTTCGCCGGGGTCAGGACGAGAACGCTCGTCGGGTCGAAGTCCGGCCGTCCGTGCAGCTCGCGGATGTACGCCTCGGGCCACGACAGCGGCGACGGGTGATCCTCGAACACGCGGTTGACGAGCGCGACGTAGCGCCCGATGTCGTCCAGGGCGTGGATCGGGCGAACGTTCACCGAGGCCGGGAAGACCGGCGGCGGGACCGGCTGATCGGCGGGCAGCACGAACAGCCACAGGCTCGAGCGGTAGGTGGCGCCGAGGGCGTCGATGAACCCGGCCGCCTCCGTCCGGGACGGATCGCCCCACAGCGACAGCTCGTTGAGGCCCTCGCGGGCGACGTGCCGGCGAGCCGCCTCGACGAGGCGCCGCCCATGGCCTCGTCGACGGAACTCGGGATGGACGGTGAGGGCATCGACCCGCGGCGTGCATTGGCCGACCACCTGTCCGTCCTCGACCGCGACGATGGTGTTGCCGGGGACGACCGCCATCCGATCGACCATCCAGCTGATCTCGGCCCGGCTCGTGCCGGGAACCGGATCGCGATCGAAGCTGGCCAGCTCGAGCTCCGTGACCGCGCGCATGTCGCTCCGCTCGAACGGCCGGACGTACGAGTCGCCCATCACGCGGGCCCACCGCCGATCCGGTCAGCCGCCCGGAGCGTGGCCAGCCGGAGCAACCCCACGATCGACTTCGCGTCGGCGATCCGGCCGTCCTCGGCGGCGGCCACGGCCTCGGCGAACGGCACCCGCACCGCGACGAGCGCCTCGTCCTCGTCCGGATCGAGCCGGTCGGTGTCGGCCGGCCGGAGGTCGGTCGCCAGGTAGAGGTGCATGAGCTCCGAGGCGAAGCCCGGCGCCGTCCAGAACGCACCGAGCTTGCGCCACGAGCCGGCGCGCTGGCCGGTCTCCTCCTCGAGCTCGCGCGCCGCGGCCAGGTCCGGGTCCTCGATCGCTCCGGTCGTCGCGTCGACGTCGAGGGTCCCGGCCGGGATCTCGAGGAGGGTCCGGCCGACGGCCGTCCGGAACTGGCGGACGAGCAGGACCCGGTCGTCCCCGTCGAGCGCGACGACCGCGACCGCCCCCGGGTGGCCGACGATCTCGCGCTGGTGGCGCGAGCCGTCGGCGCGCTCGATGGTGTCCACCCGGAAGGTCAGCGTCCGCCCGCGGTGGATCACCCGGCTGTCGACCGTTGTCTCGCGGAGGTCGGCCTCCGCGACGGGGTCGGCGAACGGGTCGATGGTGGCTCCCCGGGTCGCGGTCAGGCCGCCGTGGCGGCGGGGAGGGACGCGGCCAGGGAGGCCCCGGACTCGGCGTCGAACAGGTGGACCTTGTCGAGCGGCACGACGAGGTTGAGGATGTCGCCCGGTCGAACCCGGTGCTCGGCACCAACGACCGCGACGAGCTCCTTGGCCCCGGCCGTGACGTGGAGGAGCTCCTCGTTGCCGAGGTACTCGACGACGTCAGCCTTGACCTGGACCGTTGCGTCGTCGGGGCCGGAGGTGACGAGGTCGAGGTGCTCGGGCCGGATCCCGGCGACGAGCGGGCGACCACTCGTCGGGCCGACCGATTCGCGCATCCGGGCCGGGAGCGGCAGCTTGAAGTCGGCGCCGTCGAGCGTCGCCCCGGCGCCGGTGCCGTTCAGCGCGACGTCGACGAAGTTCATCGCCGGGCTCCCGATGAAGCCGGCCACGAACCGGTTGACCGGGGTGTCGTAGAGCGCCTGCGGCGTGCCGACCTGCTGGAGGAGACCCTCGCTCATGACCGCGATCCGGGTGCCCATCGTCATCGCCTCGATCTGGTCGTGGGTGACGTAGACCATCGTCGTCTTGAGCCGCTGGTGGAGACGGGCGATCTCGGCTCGGGTCTGGACCCGGAGCTTGGCGTCGAGGTTCGACAGCGGCTCGTCCATCAGGAACACCGCCGGCTCGCGAACGATCGCCCGGCCGAGCGCGACACGCTGGCGCTGGCCACCGGACAGCTCCTTCGGCTTGCGCGCGAGAAGCTTGCCGAGATCGAGGATCCCGGCGGCCTCGTTGACCCGCTTGTCGATGTCGGCCTTGGGCACCTTGCGCAGCTTGAGCCCGAAGGCCAGGTTGTCGTAGACGGTCATGTGCGGGTAGAGGGCGTAGCTCTGGAAGACCATCGCGATGTCGCGATCCTTGGGGGCGACGTCGTTGACGACCTTGTCCCCGATCCGGAGGGTTCCGGAGGTGATCTCCTCGAGCCCGGCGATCATCCGCAGGCTCGTCGTCTTGCCGCAGCCCGAGGGGCCGACGAGCACCATGAACTCGCCGTCCTGGATCTCGAGGTTGAGGTCGTCGACCGCGGTGACGTCCCCGTACTTCTTGGTGACGTGATCGAAGGTGACCGTCGCCATCGTGCGTACTCCCAGTCCGGCGGCTCGTCGCGAGCCCATGCATCCGGCCGCCGCTGGGGTGGACTCGGACGGGCTCCGTACGCGACCCGCAGGCCCCGGCATCTTAGCATTCGAAACCCGGCGGGAACCGAGGAAGTCAAGTCGCGCCGGTCCGTGCCCGCCTCGTCGCTCCGGCCCGCGCTCGTCGCTCCGGCCCGCGCTCGTCGCTCCGGCCCGCGCTCGTCGCTCCGGCCCGCGCTCGTCGCTCCGGCCCGCGCTCGTCGCTCCGGCCCGCGCTCGTCGCTCCGGCCCGCGCTCGTCGCTCCGGCCCGCGCTCGTCGCTCCGGCCCGCGCTCGTCGCTCCGTTGGCCGGGCGCTGCTGCCAGATATCGCTCGGAGCGGTGCTATGCAGCGGAACCGGGCGCCCCGTCCGCGATCCCAGCCGGGCGCCGACTCGTTCGTGCTCGACCGGAGGCTGGCCAGGCCCGTCGGCCTGCCTCAAACGGACGTACCACCACCCGGGGCGATATTCGGCAGCAATCTGTTGGACGGGGTTGGGACACCCGGACGGTTGGGACGCCGAAGTGCTCGGGGCTCTGGCCGCCGCCAGAGTCGGTCACGATGAGGGCGCCTTCGATCCTGGGACCAGTGCGATCGAGAACCGGATCGGCCGTCGCTCGAGGGACCTGTCCGCCGTCAGTAGCCGGAGGTGCCTCCACCGTTGTTGCAGGCGGCGACGACCAGCGTGACGATCACCGCCACCCAGGCCGGTCGCATCGCCCGTCCGACGAGACGTTGCAGGAGCTGTGTCATGCCTCTGGATACGGACTCCACGCGGAACCGGATCTACCGATGCGGAGAACGGTGGGGTGGCCTACGGGTCTCGAACCCGTAACCTTCGGAGCCACAATCCGATGCTCTGCCCATTGAGCTAAGGCCACCGCGGCGCAGCGACCGCCGACGTGGCGGCGCCGTGGTCGCGCCGCTCGGCGATCGAGCCACGGGAGTCTACCGGATTCTGCGGCCGGGATCGACGAGCGCCACTCGGCGGCTGCCTGGAGCCAGGCCGCGTCGGCTCGTTCGCGTGCCTTGGGTATCCTGATCCGCATGATCGGTCCTCGAGCCGTCAGGTTCATCGCCGCTGGCTTCCTGGCGGTCGCGGTCGGACTGGGTGGATCCGCGCAGCCGGTCGCGCCCGTCGATGCGGCAGCGGGCTACGGCCTCGAGCTGAGCCGGACGGGCGACTTCGTCCGCCAGACGAACCTCGTCCAGTGCGTCGGCGCGAGCATGCAGATGATGATCAACGTGATGGCGCCCCGGAACGATCGGACCGCCGCGACCCAGCTTCGCCTGTGGCGCCTGGCGCGCTCGCTCGGCCCGCGACGACCCGCGGGTGCACGCCGGGGCAAGGGCGCGTCACCCCAAGGCTGGGCGCGCGGGCTCGACCGGCTCGGCTACGGGCCGTACGCGGCGGTCGGGTTCCCGAGCCTCGCGGCCGCGACGAAGGCTGCCGCGCGGGCGATCCGGATGACCGGCAAGCCCGTCGGCGTCCTCGTCTGGGCCGGCCGTCACGCCTGGGTGATGACCGGGTTCCAGGCCACTGCGGACCCGCTCGCGACCGATCGGTACCGGGTCACGGCGGTCACGGTCATGGACCCGCTCTACCCGCTCGACAGCACGATCTGGGGTGCCAGCCACCCGCCGGGCACTCGGCTGTCGGTCGACTTGTTCGGGCGATCGTTCGTGCCCCGCCGGCGGTTCATCCGCCCATCGCCCCTCGACGGCACCTACGTCCTGGTCCTGCCGGTCTTCTCGTTCGTGCCGCGCGCAAGAGACCGGGCCATCGGGTACTAGGCTGTCGGGTCCCTGGCATCGGCCACGGCCCGTGCTGGACCAGGAGTCGCGGCGGAACGTGGGTGCGATCCGTGGTACCGCGGTTCGTGACCGACCCGGACCATCTCGCGGGCTGACCGGGCGAGAGCGGGCGGGTACGGTGCGGTCATGTCCAACCGCCTCCAGCACGGGCGCCGGCTGAGCCTGCTCGTGGGCGTCGCCTTCGCCGCGAGCGCGATCTGGAGCGTCGCCCTGCCGGCGACGACGTTCGGCTGGAGCGACAACTCGTTCAGCTCGGCGTCCGAGCAGCAGCTCCTGACGCTGACCAACCGGTCGCGGGCGAGCGCCGGTCGGCGGACGCTGCGCTGGGACTCGGCGCTCGCCTCGATCGCGCGCTGGCGGAGCAAGGACATGATCGTCCGCGACTACTTCAGCCACGACATCCCCGGCGGCGGCAAGGTGTTCGACGAGATGTCCGACCGTGGTTACTGCTACAAGGTCGCCGGCGAGAACATCGGCTGGAACAACTGGCCGGACGACGCCGCCACGGCCCAGATCCACAAGATGTTCATGAACTCGGCCGGCCATCGCTCGAACATCCTGGCCAGGGACTGGGACCGGATCGGGATCGGCGCCTACAAGGGCGCCGACGGCAAGAAGATGTGGACCGTCCTGTTCGCCGACCGCTGCGGCTCCGACCCGGTCGCGGCCAAGCCGAAGCCCAAGCCGAAGCCGCAGCCGAAGCCCGCCGCCGTGAAGCCAAAGCCGGCGGCCACGACCAAGCCGAAGCCGACACCGGCGGCGGTGGCCCCGACGGCGACGCCGACATCCGAGCCGACCGACCAGCTGGCGCCCCGCGAGACGGCTCCGAGCCCGGCCGCGACCGCCGGCGCTCCGAACCCGGGCACGGTCGCAGCCGCGGGCGGCAGCCTGCGGGTCGTCGATCGGCCGGCGCCGGGCGGCTTGCTCGAGTCGATCGTCGGGGGCGTCACGGGACTCCTCTTCGGCGGCTGACCGCCGGGATCGACCACGGGAGGTCGGTCGCACGCGGACGGCAGCCCGAGTCGACCGGTAGACTCGCACCAGATGGCGGCGATCCTCGAAGCCCGCGACCTGACCAAGGCCTACCGGCTCGGGGCGACGACCGTCGATGCGCTCCGGGGCGTGTCGCTGACCGTCGAGCCCGGCGAGTTCGTCGCCCTGATGGGGCCGTCGGGCTCGGGCAAGAGCACGCTCCTCCAGCTGCTCGGCGGCCTCGACCGGCCGACGACCGGTGAGGTCATCCTCGACGGCGACCCGGTCAGCTCGATGTCGGACGACACGGCGACCCGGCTTCGCCGGCGCAAGACCGGCTTCGTCTTCCAGTTCTTCAACCTGATCCCGTTGCTCGACGTCGCCGAGAACGTCGGCCTGCCGTTCACGATCGCCGGCGACGATCCGCGCAAGGGCGACGCCGCGGAGCGGATCCGCGACGCGATCGCCCTCGTCGACCTGACCGGCAAGGAGCGCAACCGGCCCGACCAGCTGTCGGCCGGCGAGCAGCAGCGGGTCGCGATCGCCCGGGCGCTCGTCACCCGGCCGGCCCTGCTGCTCGCCGACGAGCCCACCGGCAACCTCGACTTCACGACCGGGATCGAGATCCTCGAGGCGCTCTGGCGGTCGTGCGTCGAGCGCGGCCAGACGATCGTCCTGGTGACCCACGACGCCAAGGCCGCCGCCTACGCCGATCGCGTCTTCTTCGTCCAGGACGGGCGCCTTCGTGACGAGATCCGGCTCGGCCGCCGGACCGACCACTCGGCGACGCCGCTGATCGCCCGGCTCGCCCAGCTCGGGCTCTGAGCCGATGGGCGGCCTGTCCTCCTACGCCTGGCGGAGCCTCGCGGCCCGACCCCTGCGCTCGCTCCTGACGGTCGTCGGGATCGCCCTCGGCGTGGCCGTCCTGTTTGCCGCCCTCGCGACGAACGCCGGGATCGACGGGTCGATCGAGCGGACCGTCCAGCAGCTCCTCGGGCGGGCGGACCTCCGGGTCGAGGGGTTCACCGAGCGCGGGTTGTCGGCCGCCTCGATCAAGGCGATTGCCGCCACGCCCGGCGTCGACGTCGCCAGCCCGATCCTCGAGCGGCGGACCTACCTCACCGCGGACGTGACGACGCCGCCGTCGGCTGCGCTGCCGGCCCCGGTGACGGTGCTCGGCATCGACCCGGCGACGTACCCGGGGATCCACGACCTCGACCTCGTCGCCGGCGTCGGCCCGGAGGGCAGCGAGGTCCCCGGGGCCGTGATCAGCGAGCGCATGGCCCGCGACGCGCGGCTCGCCATCGGCAACACGCTGGCGCTCGATGGCGCCGAGGGGCCGGTCAATGTGCCGATCGTCGGGATCGTCGCCGGGGACGGCCCCCTGGCAACGACCGACGGGCGGACCGTGATCCTCGGGCTCAACGGTGCGCGCGAGCTGTTCGCGACCGAGGCGGCGTCGCGGGTGGATGTCCAGCTCGGCGCCGGGGCGACCGCGGATGCGGTGGCGGTGGCGCTCGAGTCGCGGCTGACCGACGAGCCCTACGTGCTGTCCGGACCGGCCGACCTGGCGGCGTCGATCCGGGCGTCGACGATCGACTTCCAGGCGACGACCGCGCTGATTGCCGCCCTCGCCCTGTTCGGCGGGGCGTTCCTCATCTTCAACACCCTGTCGATGACCGTCGCCGAGCGAGCGCGCGAGGTCGGCCTGCTGCGCGCCGCGGGCGCCACTCGTCGCCAGGTCAACTGGCTCGTCCTCGTCCAGGCGCTGCTCATCGGGCTCGGCGGCGGGATCCTCGGGGTGATCCTCGGAGCCGGCCTCGCCGCCGTCGTCGCGTGGTACCTCGAGACGGCCAACGTCGTCCCGATCGATGGCCCGGTGATGACCCCGGCGGCAGTCGGGCTGGCGATCGTCGTCGGGATCCTGGTGACCCTGGCGGCGGCCATCGAGCCGGCCGACCGGGCCGGGCGGATCCCGCCCGTCGAGGCGCTCAGGCCGGTCGGGGTCGGGCGCACGGTCCGGGCGCGCCTGCGCTGGCTCCTCGTCGTCTTCGTGGTCCTCGCCGTCGCCGGTCTCGTCCTGTGGCCGGGTTCGACCGGTCAGGGCGGGGCGGTCCGCTGGCTCGTCGTGTACGGGATCCTGCTGATCGCCACGTTGCTCACGCCGTTCCTGCTCGGACCGCTCGGACGACTGGCGGCGGTACCGTTTCGATTCGTCGCGCCCGGCGCGGTCCGGCTGACCCGCGGTGCGCTCGTTCGCGACCGCAGCCGAACGACCCTGACCGTCGGCGCGCTGACCATCGGCCTCGCCCTGATCGTTGCCCTCGGCGGAGTCGCCCAGGATGCGCGGCAGGCGGCGACCGCCTGGATTGCCGGCGTCCTGCCCGGCGACGTCATCGCCACGCTCGATCCGGCCGGTCGCAGCCGACGAGGCCGTCCGCGAGGACCTCGCCGGCGTCGCCGGAGTCGCCCGGGTCAGCCCGATCGCTTCGTTCGAGACGGCGTTCCGCGGCGTCCGGCTTGACGCCGCCGCCGTTGTCGGGTCCGATCTCCTCGCGGACGGCCGGCTCAGCTTCGTCGACGGCGACCGGACGGGCGCTCTCAACGGGCTCGACGCGGGAGGCGCGACGATCGTCCCGGCGGCGATGGCCCGAACGCTCGGCCTGCGGGTCGGCGACGAGATGGCGTTCCCGGTCGGAGCCGGGCGCGAGGTCCGCCTGCGCGTGCTCGGGATCGTCGAGCGGTCGATCCCGGGCCGAACGGGCGAGTCGATCCTCGTCGGCTGGCCCGACGCGACCGACGGGTTCGGGGTCGCCGGGGCCGACGCCTTCGCGATCCGCTTCGGGCCCGCGGCCAGCGCCGCCGACCGGGCCGCGCTCGCCGCCGTCGCCACCGGCGACGCCCTCGAGGCGAACCCGATCGACCGGATCGCGGGCGCGATCGACGTGACGCTCGCCCGGGTGTTCGGGCTGTTCGATGCGCTCGCGCTGATCGCCGTCCTCGTGGCGGCCCTGGGCATCGTCAACACCCTGACGATGAACGTCTACGAGCGCGTCCGGGAGATCGGCATCCTGCGCGCCGCGGGGATGACCCGGCCGCCAGGTCTGGCGGATGATCGTCGTCGAGGCCGGCGTCCTCGGCGTGGTCGGCGCGATCATCGGCTGTGCCACGGGGGTCCTGGCCGGCGGCGCGCTCGTGGCGCTCGCTGGCGGCGACCTCCGCCTCTCGCTCGCCCCGGACTGGCGGGTGGTCGTCATCGCGGCCGCGTTCGGGATCGCCGTGGCGATGCTGGCCGCGGCCTGGCCGGCCCGGCTTGCCGCCCGCGTGTCGATCGTCCGCGCCGTCCAGTACGAGTAGGCGGCCGGCTCAGACGAGCCCGGGCTCCTTCGGGTTCTCCATGTAGTACTCGACGAAGTCGCGGCAGCGACCGTCGTCGGCCAGGTCCACCAGCCACAGGTTGTAGTAGGTCCTGGCCGGCTGCCGGTCCGTCTTCGCATAGCGGGTGACGCAACGGGCGACCCCGAGCGACCCGTCGACGGCCACTGGCTCGCACTCGAGCGACCAGGTCCCGGGATCGTCAGGGTCGCGGAGCCAGGCCTCGACGATCGCGTCGCGGCCCCGGGCGGCATCGGCCGGCGTGTCCCAGGGTCGCCAGCGGTAGACGGCGTCCTCGGTGAACAGGTCCCCCGCGTCGGCCCGGTCGTTGCTGCGCCAGGCACGCTCGTAGCGGTCGAGCCAGCCGCGGAGGGCGGCGATGGTGGTCATGCCCGGCATGATGCCACGGGAGCCTGACCGTTCGTGTCATGTACGCTCGGTCGGCCGGCCCCGGGCCTCTGCTAGACTCCCGGCGATGGTCAGCCAGACGAGCCGTCTCAACCGCCTCCCGGCCGCGGAGCGCGGGATCACGATCGCGGACTTCTTCGTCCCCGTCTCGATCGGCGAGCGGCTCAGCACCCGGGCCCGAGACCTGGTCCTCGTCGTCGCCGGCGCGCTGTTCGTGGCCCTCTGCGCCCAGCTCACGATCGTCCAGGAAGGCCAGACGATCCCGCTCCTCGCCGACTTCTCGGTCCGGCTGGGCGACAGCCCGGTCCCGATCACCGGGCAGACGTTCGGGGTCCTGCTCGTCGGCGCCGCGCTCGGGATGCGTCGCGGAGGGTTCGCGCTCGCCCTCTATGTCCTGCTCGGGTTCGTGCTGCCGGTCTACGCCGGCGGCTCGTCGGGTGCCGACACGATCATCTCGAGGCAGGGCGGCCAGATCGTCCTCGGAGCCACCGGCGGCTACCTCATCGGGTTCATCCTCGCCGCGATCGTCACCGGTCGGCTGGCCGAGCTCGGCTGGGACCGCAGGATCGGCGGGGCGCTCGCCGCGATGTTCATCGGGAACGTGATCATCTACGTCGTCGGGATCCCGTGGCTGGCGATGGCCCTGCCGGACTCGTTTGCCGGGGACCGGCTCGGAGCCGCGATCCGGTTCGGTCTGGCGCCGTTCATCGTCGTCGACCTGATCAAGCTCGTGCTCGCCGCCGCCGTCTTCCCCATCGCCTGGTGGGTCGTCGGCCGGAGACCCGAGGAGCGCTAGCGCGCCGGACCGACCGCGTTCGACAGGCTGCGGTAGGACCGGACCAGCAGTCGCCCGACCTCCGGCCAGTAGGCCGCCCCAGCCCCGGCGGGTCCATCGGGATCGGCCGTCGCCCCGCGGTCGCGGACCTCGGCAGCGAGCCCGCGCAGCCGCCCGGCCTCGGCGACCGTCGCCTCCGGGACCCGATAGAACGCGGCATACAGGCGGGCGATCGTCGCCCCGGCCTCGGCGCCCGCGGCCAGCCCGATCTCGCGCCGGACGACCCACCAGCGGAGCTCCTCGCGGGCGACCGCCTCGACGTCGACGACCGCCGGCAGCCCGATCGTTCGGTAGCCGCGGGCGACGTCCGGGGCGAAGCGCTCGTAGTCCCCGCTGGCGCGGGCGAACCCGACGGCGGCCCTGGTCAGCCAGATCGCAGCGAGGAGCGCACGGGGCCACGACGTGCCGGCCTGCTCGTGCAGACCGAGGACGAGGTTCCCGAACAGCCGGGCCGGCTGTCGGCGGTAGTACGCCTTCCACATCCGGAGCTCGAGGATCGCGAGCCGGTCGGGGTCGAAGTCGGCGCCCCAGCGTTCCTCGTCGCCCTGCCTGCTCGTCGGTCATCCGGAGGTCCTCGGCTACGATGCGCTCGTGAACGAGCGAGTCGCGCGCGAGACCCCAAGCCCACGCGCGGCCCCTCACTCCCCGGGCTTCGTACGCCCCAGGTCTCGATTCGGATGATGCCCGAACCGGACGAGATCGTCGGCCTCTACGGCCCTGCCAGCCAGGCCTGGCGGCTCAACCGCGAGGCGACGCTCCTGCTTGGTGCCGGGCCGCGCGCGCTGCTCATGCAGATCGCCCACCCGCTGATCGCCGAGGGCGTCGACCAGCACAGCGACTTCCGGGCCGATCCGTGGCGCCGGCTGCGTGGGACGCTCCGCAGCTACCTCACGATCGTCTACGGGACGAAGTCCACGGCGCGGGCCGAGATCCGCCGCCTGAACGAGCTCCACCGCCGGGTGAGCGGACCCGTCCGCGACCCGCTTGCCCGGGCGATCAGCGGCCGTGCCGCGTACGACGCCCGCGACCCCGAGCTCGGCCTGTGGGTCCATGCCACGCTGATCGACGCGACGATCGTCGCCCACGACGCGTGGATCGAACCGCTCGGCCGCGCGGACCGGGCCGCCTACTACGCCGAGACGAGGCCGATCGGGCGTGCCCTCGGGGTCGCCGACAGCGTCCTGCCCGCCAACCTCACGGCCTTCGAGGCGTACCTCGAGCGACAGCTCGGTCCCGGCGGTCCGATCCGGGTGACGCCCACCGCCCGTGAGCTCGCCCGGACGATCCTCGCCCCGCCCCTCGGTCCGCTCCACCCGCTGCTCGGGCGGATCCCGGCGGCCGCCTACGCCTGGACGCTGTGGCCGGCGGTCGCTCTCCTGCCGGCCGGGATCCGGGCCGACTATGGCCTTGCCTGGGGCGCTCGCGAACGAGCCGTCGCGGCCTGGCTCGGGGCCGGCTTCCGAGCGTGGCGCCCGCTCCTGCCCCGGACGTGGCGGACGATGCCGCGCGCGCTCCGAGCCGACGAGCGACTGGCTACGCTGCGGGGGTGACGACCCCGGCTCTCCTCGCGATCGACCTCGGGACGACCCAGGCCAAGGCCGGTCTCGTCGGGCTCGACGGCCGTCTGCTCGCCCTCGCCAGGGCCGCCTACCCGCTCGACACCGACGGCGCGACCGGCGCCGCCGAGCAGGACCCGGCCGACTGGTGGGCCGCAATCCGGGCGATGACCGCCGAGCTGCTCGTCACGGCCGGACCGGTCGAGGTGCGGGCGATCGGGGTCGACGGCCAGGGCCCGACGCTCGTCGCCGCGGCTGCCGACGGCCGGCCGGTCCACCCGGCGCTCACCTGGCTGGACGGACGATCGGGGCGCGAGGAGGCGGACCTGGGCGCGTCGACCGGCCAGGCCGGCTGGGTCCTCGGAGTCCTGCCCCGGGCGCTGTGGCTCGAGCGGCACGTGCCATCGGTGGCCGAGGCCCGCTGGTACCTCGCCAGCTGGGAGTGGGTCGGGCTCCGGCTCACCGGGATCGCGGCCGAGACGAGCCTGCCCGGCCAGGTCCACCCGGACCGCGACGCCGTCGCCCGGGCCGGGCTCACCGCCGAGCGGATCCCGCCCCGGCTCGCGGCGGCCAGCGTCCTCGGTCCGCTCCTGCCCGGTCCCGCCGCGGAGCTCGGGCTGCCACCGGCCATCCCGGTCGTGGCCGGGATGGCCGACGCCCACGCCAGCTTCGTCGGCGCCGGCCTGCTCGAGCCCGGCGACGCGATCGACACCGGCGGGACGAGCGGCGGGTTCGCCGTCTACACCGACCGCTCGATCGAGATCCCGGGCGTCTTCGGCGCCGCGGCGCCGGTCGCCGGCCGCTGGTTCCTCGGCGGGGCGATGAACGCGACCGGGAAGGCGCTCGACTGGCTCCGCGACGATGTCCTCGGCTCGGCCGTCCCGACCGACGTGCTCCTGGCCGAGGCCATGGCGGTGGAGCCCGGGGCGGCCGGGCTCGTGTTCCTGCCGTACCTGGCCGGGGAGCGATCGCCGATCTGGGATCCGGCCGCGCGGGGGGCGTTCGTCGGCCTCAGCCTCCGCCATCGCCGGGCGCACCTGGCGCGGGCGGTCCTCGAGGCGGCCGACCTCGCCCTGCGTCACGTGGCCGCCCCGATCGTGGCGGCCGGCGTGGAGGTCCGCGAGCTGCGTGTGTCGGGTGGCCTCGCCCGGGAGCGCGAGCTCAACCGGCTCAAGGCCGACGTCACCGGCTTCACGGTGGCCGTCCCGGCCATCGTCGAGACGGCGCTCGTCGGGTCGGCCATCGCTGCGGGGGCGGCGATCGGCACGTACACGGACCTGGCCGACGGAATCCGGTCCGTCGTCCGGATCGACGACCGGATCGAGCCCGATCCGGCGCTCGCCTCGACCTACGACCGCGTGTACGAGGCCTACGTGGAGCTCTACCCGGCGCTCCGCCCCACGTTCGGCGACTGGCGGCCATCGATCAGCAAGGCGGACGATGACGCCAGGCCGAGACGTGCTCGACGGCGTCCGGCCGGGCCTCCAGCCGAGCTGGTGCTGCGCGAGGGCGCTCCGGTCCGTCGGTGCGCGGATCGTCCGGGAGTCGATCGTCCGGCGCGAGCAGGCGGAGGACGCCGGCACGCGCGTCCACCCGCTCTACCGCGAGCTGAGCCGCCTGCCGCGCCGGTTTGGGTACCGGCCGGCATGGACTGATCGGGGCGGCAGTCCGACCACGCCGGGGACCGACCGACGTCAGCGCCGGGCAGGATTCGGCCAAATGCCTCACAATGGGTGGCCATCCCCCTGAGCCCGACAGGAGCCCGCGTTGGCCGCTTCCCCGCTGAGCAAGCCCGTCCCGACACCCGAGTTCAAGCACGTCATCGACGAGTACAAGCACCGCGACCAGACGGTCACCTGCGTGTGCGGCTGGCACGGCAGCTCGGCGTCACCGGACGGCGGCCCATCGGAGTGGAACGCCCACCTGTTCGCGGTCCGCGGGAAGAAGCGCTAGGCGCTACTCCACCCCGCTCGGCGGGCTGAGCTCGGCCTCGGCCACCAGGTCGGCTTCGTACTCGGTCCGCAGGAATGCCCGTCGCCGATCGACGTTGAGCCGATCCTCGGCCTGCCGGATCGCCGTCCGGAGGTCGCCACCCGGCGTCGGGCAGGCCCAGCCGATCGCCAATCGCGTCGCGACGGCTCCGGCCGCCAGCCAGCGGTCGCAGTCCGCCCGGATCCGCTCGACGTAGTTGATCGCCTGGATCTCATCGGTCTCGGGCAGCAGCACGCCGAACCGGCTCGGACCGATCCGCGCGACGTAGTCGGCGGCCCGAGCCTGGCGGCCGAGCGTCTGGCGGATCGGCGGGACGAGCCGTTCCGCGGCATCCGGCCCGAGGCGCTGGACGAGTCGCTCCATGCCGTCGATCTCGACGAGCACGACCGAGACCGGCCGGCGGTAGCGCGCCAGGCGCGCTTCCTCGTTGCCCAGCCGGACCTGCCAGTCGAGTCGCTCGTCTGTCGCCGGTGAAGTCGAGCTGGCCGCCGAGGCGACCGGAGCCGGGCGGGCGAGCGGGGCCTCGGGCTGGGGCGGGACCGGGCGAGCCGGGATCGGAGGCGCCTCGCCCGGCGGGGCCGGGATCGGGCGAGCCGGGCTCGGTGGCAGCCGCGGCCGGAGCGGAGGTGAGGGTCTCCTCCTCGGGCTCGTCCTCGTCGGCCATCACCGCGCGGAGCGGTCGAAAATCGGTTGGTTCGGTGGCACTCACGTTGTCGTCGTCGTCCTCGCTGGCTCGATCGTATGGCTCTTCCTCGTCCTCTTCGCCGATGAACGAGATCGCGCTGGTGGTCGTGGGCGGTGTCGTCGTCATGGCGTCGTATCGATGGGGCGCCGGCTCGACGATCCCGTCGGGGGTCGCGTAGGTCGTCCGGCGCCGCACGACCAGGGTCACCACGAGCGCCCCCATGATGACCAGATTCACGGCGATCGCGATTCCGATCACGAGGAGGATCGGCTGGGTGGACATCGATTGGGCGGACTCCGGTTCGGGAGTGGAGGACTCCCGGGCGCCGATCATATAGGCGGATCGAGCGGCATGACCACCGTCAGGGGTCGACCCCGGACGAATGGCGGTGCCGCAGGTCACCGGACCGTGCGGTCGGCGGCGGATCGGTGCGGAGAAGTTGGACGGAGGTCGATCGGCGACTCGTGACAGGAGAGCTGTCACGGGAGCGAGCGACGCTTCGGGCATGAACAACGCGAACGTCATCCCGTTCTCGTCGCCGGAGTCCGTCGCCGCCGAGGTCGCTTCCACGCCGCCTCCGCTCGAAGGCGCCACCGTCCGGACCCAGGTTCGTCTCGATGGCGAGACGATCGTGGTCGATCGGCTCGTGCTCGTCGACGCGGGTCTGGCCGGGTTCGTCGCCGAGCGCCCCGCCGACGACCGGCCGGCGCTCGTCGAGCGCGCCCTCCGGATCGGGCTCGTTGCCCTCCAGGATGCCGGGGTCACGGTCAACGTCGACGCCGTGCGGCGCGAGTTCGACGGGCTCCTCGTCCGGACGGCCCAGGCCAACGACAAGGCCGCCACCGCGCTCGACCAGGTCCTCCGCCAGAACTTCGCCGACGACGACGGTCGCCTGCCGCGCACGCTCGAGTCGTTCCTCGGGGACCGTGGCCGGCTGCAGGCCTTCGTGACCGACCTGTTCGACGAATCGAAGCGGGACAGCGCGATCGGCAAGATGCGCGAGCTGCTCGGCACGTACTTCGACGGCGATGCCTCGCGCCTGGCGCTCCTCCTCGACCCGACCCGGATGCACTCGCCGCTCCACCAGTTCCGGACCGAGGTCGCCGACGGGTTCACCCGGCTCAACGACCGGCTGACCGCGATCGAGGCGGCGGCCACCGCGCGGGCCACGGAACGGGCCCGGTCGGCGGCCAAGGGGGTCGACTTCGAGGACCTGCTCGAAGCGATGCTCGGGGACGTCGCCCGCGGCTCCGGCGACCTCGTCGACCGGACGGGCAACGAGGCGGGCGACGTGATCCGGTCGAAGAAGGGCGACTTCGTCGCTGACCGTCAACCCGGCCCAGACGGCCGGCACCGAGCTGCGGATCGTCGTCGAGGCGAAGGACCGGGCGATGTCCGGTCGCCAGATGCGCGACGAGATCCGCGAGGCGCGCACGAACCGGGCCGCGGCGGTCGGCCTCGTCGTGTTCACCCCGGCCCACGCACCGACCGGGATCGCTCCGTTCGACGTCCGGGCCGGCGACGTCTACTGCGTCATCGACCCGGAGTCCCCGGACCAGGGCACGCTCGAAGCCGCGGTCAAGCTTGCCCGGCTCCTGGCGCTCGTCAGCCTGCGCGAGCAGGCGGTCGAGGTCGACGGGTCGGCGATCGCGACGGCCCTCGAGGGCGTGCGCGAGCAGCTCGACCTGGTGAAGGGCCTGAAGTCGACGCTGACCTCGATCGGGAACAGCGCGCGCGACGTCGCGGCCGGCCTTGATCGCCTGCGCGACGGGGTCATCGCCCGGGTCGCCGAAGCCGAAGCCGAGCTCCGCCGGGCGGGTTGAGGCGGGTTTCCGCCAGGCCGATCCCGTGCTACCCTCGCGGTCCGCACAGAGGGTGAGATCGTGGCGCGCGCGATGTGGCGGGGGGCAATCCAGTTCGGCCTGGTGACGATCCCGGTCAAGCTGTACCTGGCGACCGAGTCGAAGGGCGTCAGCTTCAACATGCTCCACAAGACCGACCTGTCGCGGATCCAGATGAAGATCTACTGCCCGGTCGACGACGACGTGATCTCGCGGAGCGACACGGTCAAGGGCTTCGAGTACGCGCCCGGCCAGTACGTCGTGATCACCGACGAGGACCTCGAGTCGGTGCCGCTCAAGACCGTCCGCTCGATCGAGATCGAGCAGTTCACCCCGCGGACGACGGTCGACGACGGGGCGGTCAAGTTCGTCAAGCAGGCCTACTACATCGAGCCGGACCAGATCGGCCGCAAGGCGTTCTACCTGCTCAAGGACGTCCTCGAGGACAAGGGCCTGACGGCGATCTGCAAGGTCGTGATCAAGGACCGCGAGGCGCTCGCCGCGATCGACCCGTTCGCCAAGACGATGCTCCTGACCACGCTCCACTGGCCGGACGAGATCCGCGAGCTCGGTGAGCTCGACCTGCCCGCCGAGGAGCCCGAGATCAAGGCGGCCGAGCGCAAGATGGCCGAGCAGCTGATCGAGGCGATGACCGGCGAGTTCGACCCGACCGCCTACAAGGACGAGTATCGCGAGGCACTCCTCCAGATCATCGAGGCCAAGGTCGCCGGCGAGGAGACGGTCGCCGTCCCGGAGGCGGAGCCGGCCACGAAGCTGGTCGACCTGATGGCGGCCCTCGAGGCGAGCGTCAAGGCCGCCGTCGACGCCCGGGGCGCGAGCGAGCCGACCCCGGTTGGCGCGGCGAAGTCGAAGTCGAAGTCCACGTCGACGACGGCCGACGAAGAGGCCGACGAAGCCAAGCCAGCCCGCCGCCGCAAGAGCGCCTAGCCCGCCGCGGGCTTCGGGCGAGACCCGACGACCCGGGCCCCGACACTCCCGCATGCCGCTCGAGCAATACCGCCGCAAGCGCGATTTCGCCAGGACGCCGGAACCGGCGCCGGCCAGCCTCCCGAGCGATCGGCGTCTCGGCCGCGCTCGGCGGCCGCTTCGTCGTCCAGCGTCACCGGGCGACCCGGCTCCACTACGACTTCCGACTCGAGATCGCCGGGGTCCTCGTGTCGTGGGCGGTCCCGCGCGGCCCGACCCTCGACCCCGCCGAGCGGCGGATGGCGATCCACGTCGAGGATCACCCGATCGAGTACCTCGACTTCGAAGGGGTCATCCCGGCCAGGCAGTACGGTGCCGGCGACGTCATCGTCTGGGACTGGGGGACGTGGGAGCCCGAAGCCGAGACGCCGGACCCGCTCGCCGCGATCGCCAAGGGAGAGCTGAAGTTCCGGCTCCATGGCGAGAAGCTGGGCGGCCGGTTCACGATCGTTCGCACCTCGGGCCGGAAGACCGGGACCCGGCCGTTCGAGGCCGACGAGAGCGAGCAGTGGCTGCTGATCCACAAGCGGGACGAGGCCGCCGTCGACGGCTGGGACGCCGAGGATCACCCGGCGAGCGTCAAGACCGGTCGCACGAATGATGAGGTCAAGACCGACCGCGACGCCTACTGGATCAGCCGCGCACCGACGGCTGAGGCGGAGATCGACCTGTCGGCGGCCGAACCCGCCACGGGCCCGCCCGGGTTCATCGAGCCGATGCTCGCGACCCTCTCCGACCGGCCGTTCGACGACCCCGACTGGCTGTTCGAGATCAAGTGGGACGGCTATCGGGTCCAGTCGATCCTGGCCGGCGGCAAGGTCCGGATCTTCACCCGCAACGGGCATGACGCGGCCACCTACTTCCCGCGCCTGCTCCCGCCGCCGGCGCGCTGGCTCATCGCGGAGGACGCGATCATCGACGGAGAGGTCGTCGCGCTCGACCCGGCCGGCCGACCGGACTTCTCGCTGCTCCAGGCGCGGATCTCGCAGTCGACCGGCGGCCGCGTCCCGGGCCTCTACGGCCGCGGCGGTCGGACGCCGGAAGGTGGCTCGGCCGAGGCCGCCGCCGGCGACGCCGAAGCCGCGATCGCGCCGCTCGTCTACCAGGTGTTCGACCTGCTCCGGCACGATGGACGGTCGCTGCTCAAGGTCCCGCTCGAGGAGCGCAAGCGGCTCCTGCGGGCGATCGTCAGCGACGGCTCGGTGGTCCGGTTCGCCGCGCACGTCGTGGGGGAGGGGAAGGCGTTCTACCGCGCGGCCGAGGCCCAGGGCCTCGAGGGGGTCCTGGCCAAGCATCGTCGCTCGCGCTACGAGCCGGGCCGCCGGACTCCCGCCTGGCTCAAGCTCAAGCTGCGACCCGAGCAGGCGCTCGTCGTCGGCGGCTGGACGCCGGGCGAGGGCAATGCCCGGGAGCTCGGGGCGGTCGTCGTCGGCGTCATGGACGACGGCCGGCTGCGCTTCGCCGGGAAGGTCGGGTCGGGCTTCGACGCCCGGGCGCGGCGCCAGCTTCGCGAGCGACTCGACGAGCTGGCCGCCGACGACCCGCCGTTCGACCCGCCGCCCGGTCAGCGGCCGGATCTGCGCGGCGTCCACTGGATCGAGCCCCGCCTCGTGATCCGCGCCGAGCTCGGAGGCTGGAGCCGGGACGGGCTCGTCCGCCAGTCGGCGTACAAGGGCATCGACGATGGCCGCGATCCGCTCACCGTGACCCGCGAATCGCCGGTCGCGAGCTCGGTGGCGGAGACGCAGGTGGAACGGTCGCTGGAGTCGGAGGTGGTCATGGCACGGACGACGAAGAGGTCGAGCTCGAAGACGCCGTCCGGCCGACCGGAATGGGCCGCGGCGACGCCGGCCGAGCTCGACGCGCTCGAGCGGTTGGGCAAGGGCGGCAGCTGGACGGTCGGCGGGGTCGAGCTCAAGCTGACGAACCTCGACAAGGTGCTGTTCCCGCCCGGCTCGGCCGCTCCCGACGACACGCCCGTGGTCAAGCGCGAGCTCATCGCCTACTTCGGGCGGATCGCGCCGGCGATGCTGCCCCACCTCGAGGACCGGGCGCTCAACCTCCAGCGGTTCCCCGACGGCGCGCTGGCTCCCGGCTTCTGGCAGAAGGACCTCCGTCCGACGGACCCGACCTGGCTCCGGCGCTGGCGCGAGGCCGGGGTCGAGGCGCGGGCCGCGAACACCCATCTCGTGGCCGACCGGACGGCGACGCTGGGCTGGCTCGGCAACCAGGCGGCGTTCGAGATCCACGCCTGGACGAGCCGCCTGACCGCCCCGGACCGGCCGACGTTCGCGCTGATCGACATCGACCCCGGCGAGCGGACGACCTGGGCCGAGACCCTCGTCCTCGCCCGGCTGTTCCGGACCGCTCTCGAGCACCTTGGCGTCCGCGGCTACCCCAAGCTGACCGGCAAGCGCGGCATCCAGGTCTGGGTCCCGATCGAGCCGCGCTACGGCTACGACGAGACGAGCGCCTGGGTCGAGGGCGTTTCGCGGGCGGTCGCGGCGACGGTTCCGGAGCTCGTCTCGTGGGAGTGGTCGAAGGACCGGCGCGACGGCCGGGCGCGGCTGGACTACACCCAGAACACGTACATCAAGACGCTTGTCGCGCCGTACGCCGTCCGGCCGGCAGCCGGAGCCCCGGTGTCGGTGCCGATCGCCTGGGACGAGCTCGATGATCCGGCCCTGACCCCGCAGCGCTGGACGATCCGGACGATGCCCGATCGGGTCGCGGCGGTCGGCGACCTGTTCGCCGCCGCCCAGACCGATCTCCAGGTCCTGCCCGGCCTGTGAGGTCGGGGGCGGAGCTCCCGCTCGCCTCGGTCGGGGTCGGTCGTCAGTCGTCGCCGGGCGCGGGGCTCGAGTCGTCGGTCCGGACCGACGGGATGTCGCGGGCGATCTGCCGGGCGCCGGTCTCGCCGCGGGCGCCGGCCTGGTCGCGCCACCAGCGGGCTAGCGCGTTGCGCTCCAGGGTGAGGCGGAACTCGTCGGGATCGTGGTCGAAGTCCGACCGTGGTGGGAGCTCGGTGCCGTGCATCGCATGACTACGATTCGTCACCGTGCTCGAAGCCCATCGACAGAAGGGTGAGCCGGGTCATCGTGGCCGAGTAGGCGGCAAAGCCTTCGTCCTCGGGGAGCATCGTGAAGTGCTCGCCGGTCCGCCGCTCCTGCGGAGCCGGGCAGCGGTGGGCCATCAGTCCGAACCATGGGACGTGGACCCAGATCTCGTCGGCGGCATCGAAGTAGTCGCTGATCGGCCGGCGGCGCACCGTCCCGCACCAGTTGCAGCGCACACCCTGGCAGAGACAGACCGAAAGCCGATCGTCGAGCGTCCTGCCGCGAACCCCGCCGCACACCTCGCAGATGCGCAGTCCTCTTGGCAGCCGTAGCACCGAAGCCTCCATCGGTTCCCGCATTAGCACCGTGGCTGAAGGCTCGGTTGCTGCGGCTTCCTCGGGCTGGGTCCCTCTGCCGCTCTTGACGATCACCACTCCACCACACCCATGGTTGGATGCCGGTGACGGCATGGCTAAGTCTGATTAATCAATGAGAGGACCTAACCCTGCCGTGTCTGCCCCGATCGCCGGGCTGCCGGGCATGCGGGATCAGCGGCCGCCGACGACCTCCCGGACGAACCAGTCGACGTCGCGGACGATCGCTTCGGGGGTGACCGACGCGAAGTAGAGCGCGAGGTGGTCGACGCCGAGGGCCTCCCACTCGGCGAGGCCGGCCCGGATCTCATCCGGCGTCCCGCGCAGCGCGTAGTCGCCGGGATCGGCCGGGGCAGCGCCCGGCTCGACCCGGACCCGGGCGGACAGGGTCAGCATCGGTCGTCCCGCCGCGGCAGCCGCCTCGCGCAGCACGGGGATCCGCTCCGCGTACTTCGCCGGTGAGGTCGAGCTCGAGTGGTAGCCGTCGCCGAGACGGCCGGCTCGCTGAAGGGCCGCCGGCGCTCGGCCGCCGAACCAGACCGGGAGCGCGGCGCCCTGGGCCGGGAGCGGCTCGAACACGAAGTCCTCGAGGTCGTGGAAGCGGCCCCGGAACGGGGAGGTGGCACCGCCCCACAGGTGGCGCCAGAGCCTGACCGTCTCGTCCAGGTAGGCCCCGCGCACGTGGAACCGGTCGGCCTCGCCGAGGTTCGCGAACTCGATCGCATCCCAGCCGATCCCGACGCCGGCAATGACCCGCCCGCGCGACAGGACATCGAGCGTCGCCAGCTCCTTGGCGAGGACGACGGCCTGGCGCTGGGGCACGACGATGACGCTCGTGCCGAGCCTGACCGTCGGGTGCCGGGCACCGACGTGGGCAAGGGTCAGGATCGCCTCGAAGATCCGGCCGTACTCGTCTTCGGAGGCGTGCTCGACGAGGACATGGTCGGTCGTCCAGACCGCCGACCAGCCGACCCGCTCGGCGACCTCGACCGCCGCCTCGATCCCCTCGGCGCTCGCGCCGGCGTGCATCGTGGGCAGAACGAGCCCGTAGTCCATGCCGGGATGGTACGGGCGGAAGATCCGCCGCGTCAGGTCATCGGGAAGGCGCCAGGCCCTGGAGGCACCGACGTGCGTCGTCGCGGCGCAAAGGTGCAGGTGCCACGAGCCGACCGCCAACCGTAACCTTTACGTCAACGTCAAGGTTGACTTAGAATGGGAGATGCGCGCCCCCGACATCGAACCAACCACCGACCGTACCTGCCGGCCACCTCGCCGAAGCTCCTGAGGATCCAGGAGGTCGCGGCCGAGATCGGCCTGACGACTCGCTCGATCCGCTACTACGAAGAGATCGGGCTGCTCGAGCCGGCCGCTCGATCGGACGGCGACTACCGGCTCTACGACGCCGACGATCTCGATCGCCTGCGCTACATCAAGGGCCTCCGGGACGACGCCGGGTTCAGTCTCGCCGAGATCGCCCAGCTGCTCGAGGACGAGACGGCCCGGGCCCGGAATCGCGCCCGGTTCCGCGAGTCGGACGACCCGGCCGAGCGCCGCGCGATCGTCGAGGACGCGCTCGCCCGGGTCGATCGCCAGGTCGCGACGCTGCGAGCGAAGGCTGACCGGCTCGAGGCGATGATCGCCGACGCGACGGCCCGCCACGCCCACCTGACCGCCCACCTGGCCGAGATCGAGGCCGAGGCCGCGGGCGACCTCGAGACCGCCGCCGAGCGGCACCGGGCGGCGCACGCCTCGGCCGACCACCGCCATCCGACACGGCCGGCCAACGGACGGCCGGCGCGATGAGCCCGGTCAGCACGTTCACCGGGCTCGAGGGCTTCCGCGCCCTCCGTCATCGCAACTTCCGGCTGTTCTGGTCGGGCCAGATGATCTCGCTGATCGGCACCTGGATGCAGGCGGTCGCCCAGGGCTGGCTCGTCCTGACCCTGACCAACGACCCGTTCATGCTCGGCGTCGTGGCCGCCGCCCAGTTCGTCCCGGTCATGATCTTCGGCCTGTTCGGCGGGATCATCGCCGACAGCCTGCCAAAGCGCCGCACGCTCGTCGCCACCCAGACGAGCGCCATGACGCTCGCGTTCATCCTGGCCATCCTGACCGCGACCGGGACCGTCCAGGTCTGGGAGATCGTCCTCCTCGCCCTCGCCCTCGGCTGCACGAACGCGATCGACATGCCGACCCGCCAGGCGTTCGTCATCGAGATGGTCGGTCGCGAGGACATCGGCAACGCCGTGGCCCTGAACTCCGCGATCTTCAATGCCGCCCGGATCGTGGGACCGGCGGTGGCCGGCCTGACGATCGGCGTCTTCGACATCTCGACCGCCTTCTTCATCAACGGCCTGTCGTTCATGGCGGTCATCGCGAGCCTGCTGGCGATGCGGACCGACGAGCTGGCGAGCGTCGCCCGGACGGCGATGCCCCGAACGGTCCACGCGGTCTTCGACACGCTCGCCGAGGGTCTCGGCTACGTCCGGCGAACGCATGTCGTCCTGCTCGGCGTGTCGGTCGTCGGTCTCGTCTCGCTGGTCGGGATGAACTTCGGCGTCGTCGTCCCGGCGATGGCCCGGGACGTGCTCGGAACCGGCGCCGAGGGGTACGGCTTCCTCATGGCGGCGTCCGGGCTCGGCTCGCTCGCGGCCGCCCTGGCGGTCGCCTTCCTCGGCCGGCCGAGCCAGCGGGTGCTCGTCGGCGGGGCGATCGTCCTCGGGATCCTCGAGATCGCGATGGCCTTCTCGCAGTCGATGGCGCTCTCGCTCGCCTGCATGTTCGGGATCGGGGCGGGTGGCATCGCGATGGCGATGACCGCCAACACCGCGATCCAGCTGGCCGTCCCCGATGCGCTCCGCGGCCGGGTGATGGCCGTCTACACGACGGTCTTCGCCGGCTCGACCCCGCTCGGCGGGCTCGCCTTCGGGGCGATCGCGTCGGTCGCCGGCGTCTCGGCCGCGATCCTCGTCGGCGGTGTCGCGGCCCTCGTCATCGGGATCGTCGCGACGGTCATCGCCTGGCGCTGGGGCCTGCTCGGGCGGGCCCCTTCAGGCCGACCGGCGCGCGAGCGGCACGAGCCCGAGGACCGGCGCCTCACCGGCGATGTAGGCATACTCGACCGGGCCGTGCGGACCGCCGACCGTGAGCCGCAGGCGGATGGTGTCGTCGTCGGGGTGGTTCGGGTCGTAGATCCGTAGGACGACGGTGCCGGCGGCGGCATCGAGCTCGTAGCCGTAGGCGACGACCTGGTGGTTGCCGCCGAGCTTGAGCGGGTTCGCCGACGCGACGTGGATCAGCCCGAGACCGGCCGGCCGGCCGGCGTCGATCTCGCGGCGGACCGCCGGCCAGGCCTGGCGGACGGCGATCCCGTCGCGGACGGCGGTGCTCGCCGCCCCGGCCCGGTAGAAGCGCAGGACGATCAGCCCGAGCTCGAGGCTGTCGAGCTGGCGGGCGACGATCTCGCGGAACAGGTCCGAGCCCTCGGATGGCGGGACGAGATCGGGCGGCGCCGGCTCCGCGCGGATCGCGCGGTCGATCGTCGCGAGGGCCATCCCCCCGCACAACCCGTAGGCGTTGTCGCCGATCCGGAGCTCGAGCTCGAACGGCACCGGCCCGGGCGTCCTCGCCCGGAACCGGAGCGCCGGCCCGGATGGCCAGCTGTTCGCGAAGTGGAAGCCGGTGGTGGAGGGCAGGAAGCCCGGAACGGTCCGCTCGATCGTGGTCATCGCCGGCCAACGGTAGCCTGACCGCGCCACTCCGTCGTCATCTCAGGGATCCTCGAGGTCCTCGATCCGATAGGCCCGGGTCGAGGACGACCAGGTCGCCGACACGTCGGCCTGCGCCGCGGTGACGAACCGGGTCAGCCCGGACACGGCAAAGAGAATGGCGAAGGCCGGGTAGCCGAGCGGCAGGATCGCCAGGATCGCGCCGTTGGCGAGCTGGCCGATCGTGATCCCGGCTGCGGTCCCGGCGACGAAGCGGCCCTGCGCCCGGATGAGCTCCGGGCCCGGCGCCAGCCGCATCAGCCGCTCGTTCGCCGACAGGGTGCCGGCGGCCGCCCCCGCGCTCGCCAGGATCGCGACGACGCACAGGACGAGGCCGGCGGCCGGGTTCTGCGGGAACGCCAGCAAGCCCAGGATCATCGACCCGCCGCGCATCAGGAACGACAGCCGCAGCGTCCGCGACGACGATCCCCGGCCGAGCAACCCGCCGACGATCGTGGCCGAGATCAGCGAGGCCGCCGAGGCCAGCGCGGCGAGCAGGATCGCGAACGAGGCCGGCAGACCGAGGACGCTGATCGCATAGATCGACAGGTACGGCCCGAACCCGGCCCCGAACGAGGCGACCATGATCGACCGCAGGAAGCGCTCGAGCGGGCGGTTCGTCGGTTCGGCGACGGCTGCCCCCGAGCCCTCCCCGGGTGGCGTCGCCGGCTCGGCGACGAGGACGCGGCCCGGCCGGCGGAGCCGTCCGACGACGACCACCTCGGCGATCCCCGCCACGCCGGCGACGAGGAACACGACCGCGTAGACGAGGATGCCGATCGCCGGCTGGGCGAGCTGGACGAGGATCGCGACCGGCAGGAGCAGGAACGCCCCGAGCCCGAGGTTCAGGCCCATCACCCTCGGTGCGACGAAGCGCCGCTCGGGGTCGGGCAGGATCGCCCCGAACCAGGCCAGCAGGTTCGCCCCGCCGATCGTCGTCGCGGCGCCACCCATCGTCATCACGGCGCCGATCGCGATGACCGCGGCCGTCGGTGGCAGGACCTTCGCCCAGGCGAGGATCGTCAACCCGGCCAGGACGAAGCCACGCGTCTCGCCCACGGCCAGGATCACGAGCGTGACGCCGCGCAGGTTGCCGTCGAACCGCCGGAGCAGGCGCGGCACGAGCAGCTGCGCCGACGAGAACGCGTACGGCAGGACGCCGATGATCGTCGCGACGGCCGGGTGGGCCCCCAGCGCCAGCAGCAGCGGGATCGTCAGGCCGTCGCCGGCGAGGGCGGAGACGGCCGCCTGGCCGACGCCGATCCCGAGGAACCGCCGGTAGCGCTGGCCGAGGAACGCGCGCCACTCGTCGATCGCGCTCGGGGTGTTCACCGGCGTCGGTGACGCGTCGATCAGGCGCACCGCATCGATCTTGCCCGTGCCCTCCCGTGGCTGCTCGTCGGGAGCGTAGCCCAAGGACCACGTCCTGTGGCGACGCTACCATCAGGTCATGCCCACGAACCGGCTGTCCGGTGAGACGAGCCCGTACCTGCTGCAGCACGCCCACAACCCGGTCGACTGGTATCCGTGGGGCGAGGAGGCGCTGGCGCGCGCCCGCACGGAGGACAAGCCGATCTTCCTGTCGATCGGCTATGCCGCCTGTCACTGGTGCCACGTGATGGAGCGCGAATCGTTCGAGGACCCGGTCACGGCCGCCGAGCTCAATCGCGATTTCGTGCCGATCAAGGTCGATCGCGAGGAGCGCCCGGACCTCGACCAGGTGTACATGGCCGCGGTCCAGGCCATGACCGGCAGCGGCGGCTGGCCGATGAGCGTCTTCCTGACCCCGGACGGCCGCCCTTTCTATGGCGGGACGTACTTCCCGGAGACGCCCCGCCACGGGTTGCCGTCATTCCGACAGGTGCTCGAAGGCGTCGCCAGGGTGTACCGCGAGGAGCGCCCGGAGATCGAGCGGTCAGGATCGGCGATCGTCAAGGCGATCGCCGATTCGTCCACGCTCAGGCTCGCCGGCGGATCGGCGGGGGCCGGGACGCTGCCCGATCGGACGGTGCTCGACGCAGCGGTCGCCGCGCTCGAGCAGTCGTTCGACCCGCGCCACGGCGGCTGGGGTGGCGCGCCGAAGTTCCCGGCGCCGATGACGATCGCGTTCCTGCTCCGGCGAGCGGCCGCGGGCGCCGACGACGGCCGCGCCCTGGCGATGGCCCGGCGGACGCTCGACGCGATGGCCGACGGCGGGATCCACGACCAGCTCGGCGGCGGCTTCCACCGCTACGCCACGGACGCGGTCTGGCTCGTGCCGCACTTCGAGCAGATGCTCTACGACAACGCCCAGCTCGCCCGGGTCTATGTCCACGCCTGGCAGCTGACCGGCGACCGGCGCTATGGCGACGTGGCGCTCGGCACGCTCGACTACCTGGCGCGCGAGCTGCTGACCGACGACGGTGGGTTTGCCGCGAGCCAGGACGCCGACACCGAGGGCGAGGAAGGGGCGACGTTCGTCTGGTCGCCCGAGCAGGTCAGGGAGGTTCTCGGGCCCGACTCGGCGCTGTTCGGCGCTGCCTACGACGTGACCGACGGTGGCAACTGGGAGGGCCATTCCATCCTGCGCCGGGTGCGCTCGGACGACGAGCTCGCGACGATGACCTCGACGACCGCCGCCGAGGTCCGGACGAGGCTGGCCGCCGCCAGGGCCACCCTCCTCGCCACCCGCGCGACGCGGCCCCAGCCGGCCCGCGACGACAAGGTCCTGGCCGGCTGGAATGGCCTGGCGCTCGCGGCACTGGCCGACGCGATCGTCGCCCTCGAGGCGACCGGTGACCGGGCCGACCGCGAGCGGGCCGGCCGCCTGCGCGAGCTGGCGGCCGCCGCCGCCACCCTCCAGCTCGGTCGTCTCCGCCAACCCGACGGGAGCCTGCGCCGGAGCTGGAAGGACGGTCGGGCGTCGGCCGACGGCGTTCTCGAGGACTACGCCTGCCTGGCCGATGGCCTGTTCGTCGCTCTACCAGGCCACGTTCGACGAGCGCTGGTTCGTCGCCGCGCGCGAGCTGGCCGACACGATCCTGGCCCAGTTCGCCGATCCGGCCGGCGGCTTCTACGACACGGGCGACCGACACGAAACGCTGGTCACGCGACCGAAGGACCTCCAGGACAACGCGATCCCGTCGGGCAACGCGATGGCCGTCACGGTGCTGCTCGAGGTCGGATCGCTGACCGGCGAGGGCCGCTACCGCGACGCCGCGGAGCGCGCGCTCGCGCTGGTCGGCGGCGTTCTCGGGCGCTATCCGAACGGGTTCGCGCAATGGCTCGTGGCGCTCGACTTCGCCCTCGCGGATGTCGTCGAGCTGGCGATCGTCGGCGACCCGGCCGACCCCGCGACGCAACGGCTCCTGGCCCCGGTCCGGACCGGGTTCCGCCCGAACGTCGTCGTGGCCTGCGCCGTCGAACCCGACGCCAGTGCGGTCGAGCTGCTCCACTCCCGGTTCCAGCTGGCCGGCCGCCCGACCGCGTTCGTCTGCCGGAACTTCGCCTGCCGCCAGCCGGTCAACGAGCCGGAGGCGCTGGCGGCATTGCTGGTCGGCGAATGAAGCTCGAGGTCCGCGAGGTACGGCCGGACGAATACGCAGCGCTCGGGGCGGTCAGCGTCGCCGCCTACCTGACCGTCGGCGAGGACGGCCACGACGGCTATCTCGATTTCGTCCGCGACGTGGGGACGAGGGCGGCTAGCTGTCCGGTCTTCGTCGCGGTCGACGGCGAGGGGCGCGTCCTCGGCGGCGTGACCTACGTGCCGGGTCCCGGCACGCCGTACTCCGAATCGGAGGTCGACGGGGAGGCCGGCTTCCGGATGCTCGCGGTCGACCCGGCCGCCCAGGGCCGTGGCGTCGGGCGGGCGCTCGTCGAGGCGTGCATTGCCCGCGCTCGGGCCGACGGCCGTCGGCGTCTCGTGCTCCTCACCCGGCCGCTCATGGTCGACGCGCATGCGCTCTACCTCCGGATGGGATTTCATCGGGCGCTGGAGCGCGACATGGAGCCCGAGCCCGGGATCGACCTGCTCGGGTTCGTGCTCGACCTGGCGGCGGGTCCGCACGCCGACTCCGCCTGACGCCAGTGGAACGGCGGCCGGTCGACGATCTGCGGCCGCCGGCGGAGCCACGCCCGGCGGCGACGATCGTCCTCGTCCGGTCCGGGCCGGACGGTCTCGAGGTCCTGCTGACTCGGCGCCCCGATTCGATGGCGTTCGCGGCCGGGCTGCATGTGTTCCCCGGCGGCCGGGTCGAGCCGGGTGACGCCGACCCGCGCCTGGTCGGCCGGGCACGCGGATCGGTCGAGGACCCGGGATTCCTTGTCGCTCACCGGATCGCGGCCATCCGCGAGACGTGGGAGGAGGTCGGGGTGCTGCTGGCCGACGGAGCACGCCCGGCGCCGCCCGCACCCGGATCGTCGTTCGCGGAGCTGGCCGACCGCGCGGACCTGGTCCTGCGGACCGACGACCTGGTCGAGGTCGCACGATGGACGACGCCCCGGGCCTACCCACGCCGGTTCGACGCACGCTTCTTCGTTGCCGCGCTGCCACCCGGCGCGGTCCTCCGGCTCGACCCGCGCGAGGTGGCGGCGCACGACTGGCTCACGCCGCGGGCCGCCTTGGCGGCGATGGCCGCCGGCACGATCGCGCTCTGGCCGCCGACCTCGACCACGCTCCAGCGGCTCGAGCGCGCGCGGTCGTTCGAGGCCATCCAGGCGGGCCTGGCCCGCGCCCCGGAGCCGGCGATCCAGGTCGAGCGGATCGAGCCGGGCCTGCGGGTGATGACCGGCCAGAGCGCGTTCGGGCCCGCCGGTCGACCGGCCAACACCGTCCTCGTCGGCCGTCGCGAGGTTGTCGTGGTCGACCCGGGTGACCCGGGCGAGGACTTCCTCGACGCGATCGAGGCCGAGGTCGCGACCGAGGGCGGCCGGATCGTGGCAATCGCGCTGACCCACGTCGACCCCGGTCACGCCGCGGGTTCGGCCGAGCTCCGGGAGCGGACGGAGGCACCGATCGTGGCCGGACCCGGCAGCGGCGCGTCGTTGAGCTGGCCGGTGCTCGAGGTCCGTGACGGGGCACTCGTGGCCGCCGGGAGCGAGGCCGCCCTGACCGTCGTCGCGACGCCGGGTCATCGCCCCGACCACCTGTCGTTCCTGGCGTCCGACGGAACGCTGATCGCCGGCGACGCGCTGACCGACCGCCCGACGCTCGTCCTGCCGCCGGAGGGCGACGCCGACGCCCAACGCGCGACGGCCGCCCGGATCGACGCCCTCGTGGCCGACGGCACGGTGCGCCGGATCGTCCCGGGCCACGGCCCCGTCCTGCTCGACCCCGGCGTCCGGTCGCTAGACTGACCGGCCATGAGCCAGCCCTCCGGCGACCCGGCCCCAGCCCCGCCGAGCGCGGAGATCGAGGCCGAGGCCCGGCGGATCGTCGGACTGGCGATGGATCAGCAGCTCCGCGTGCGACTGATGGGCGGGGTCGCCGTCCTGGTCCAGTGTCCGACCGCCGGCCAGCCGCCGTTCGCGCGCGACTATCGCGACTTCGACCTCGTGACGCATGGCAAGGATGCCGCGGCGCTCCGTCGGTTGCTCGACGGCCAGGGTTACGTCGGCGACAAGCTGTTCAACGCGATCCACGGCGCCCAGCGGCTCGTCTACTCGGCGCCCGACGGACGCTGGTCGGTCGACATCGTGATCGACCGGCTGGCGATGTCCCACACGCTCGAGCTCAGGGATCGGCTCGCGACCGACGGCCCGACGCTCGACCTGGCCGATCTGCTGCTGACCAAGCTCCAGATCTGGGAGACGAACCAGAAGGACCTCGGCGATGCCGCCTGCCTCCTGGCCGACCACCCGCTCGCCCGGGCCGGCCGGCTCGTCGGCCGCACCTGGCCCCGACGGCTCGCCGGCTCCGATCGACCTCGTCCGGATCCGTGCCGTCCTGGGCGCCGACTGGGGGTTCTGCCACACGGTGGAGCGAAACCTTCGGGCGGTCGCCGAGCTCGCCGCGACGTTGCGGGTGACCGATGCGCCGTACCGGGTCGATGGCCAGGTGACGGCGCTCCTGGCCGAGATCGACGCGGCACCGAAGTCGCTCGGCTGGAAGGCGCGCGCCGGCATCGGCGAGCGCGTGCGCTGGTACGAGACGCCCGAGGAGGCGCGCCGCTAGCCGCCTTCGGCGACACCGCGACGGGACAGCGCTTCGCGCCAGTAGGCGACCGACGCCACGAGGTCGTCGACGACCGTCTCGTCGTCCTGCTCGAACGGCGGGATCATCTCGAGGATCAACGTGGTCGCCTCGACACCGCCTGCCTCGAGCGCCTCGAGCAGCCGATCGGCGTCGATCCGACCGGCGGCGTTGCGCTCCGGGGTGAACGGCCAATGGTGGTCGCCCGCCGCGTCGGATTGCTGAAGCTGGACCACCGGCGCGGACCGGCCGAGCGCGCGCGCCCAGGCGTAGGGATCGCGATCGTCGCCCGACGTGCCGGGCACGCACATGTGCCCGACGTCGAGGCAGAGCCGGATCGGGACGGCCTCCTCGCTGCCGTCGGTCAGGAGATCGCGGAACATCGCCAGCGTCGACGGCTCGCGGGCAGCGGCCAGGTTCTCGACCATGAGGTACTCGAGCCCGGCCAGGCGAGCCCGCCGTGCCAGTCGATCGAGCGCCTGTCGAAGGTCCGACCAGCGCTCGGCGCGACGCACCGGATCGACCCAGTCCGGGACGCTGAACGCGCCGACGTGCCCGCCCGTGGCTCGCCCGCCCAAGGCGGCCGTCCAGTCGATCGCCCAGCCGTACCACGCGAGCGCCGCGGCCCGGCCGGCCGGATCGGGGCCCAGGAGCAGGTTGTCCGAGTAGGCGGCGAGCCCGGTGAACGTCGAATGGACCTCCAGGCCGGCGTCGCCGACGAACCTCGCGATGGCTCCGGCGTCGGCCGGGGAGGATCCGGCCGGGACGAGGTCGAACGAATGCTGGACGAGTCGCAACCCGAGCCGGTCGCGGACGACCGGCACCCAGTCCTCAGGTCGCGGCCAGCGCTTGACCGCGAAGCACGTGTTGATCCCGAGGCGGACGTGCATGTCAGCTCCTCGTCGACTGGGTCGCCAGGAGCTCGCGGTAGGCCGCGCGGGCCCGGGCGTATGGCTCGCGCGTCCGACGGTCCGGCTCGATCGGCGGCTCGAGCCGGACGCAGCGCTCGATCGCCTCGGTCGAGTCCCGGTACACGCCGACGCCGATCCCCGCGAGCATCGCCACGCCGGTCACCGCGGCGTCGCCCGCGACCGTTCGGACCGGGATGTCGAGGATGTCGGCCTTGATCCTCGTCCAGCCCCCGAGGCGGGTGTCACCGCCCGACACTCGCAGCTCGGTCACCGGTGCACCGCCCGCACGGAGCAGGTCGAGCTGGTCGGCGATCGCGAACGCCACTCCCTCGAGGACGGCCCGGGCGATGGCGGCCCGGCCGTGCCGGAGCGAGAGCCCGACGATCGCGCCACGCAGGTCGGGATCGGTCCGCTCGCCGTCGCCGAGGACCGGCAGCGCCACCACCCCGTCCGCCCCGGGAGCGACGGCAGCCGCCTCGGCATCGAGCCGGGCGAAGTCGGCTGCCGCGGGTCGACCGGAACGGCCTCCGTAGAGCAGACCCGCCGTCCAGGCGACCGCCGCCCCGGTCGTGTTGATCCCCGTTTCGGTCGTGAACGGTCCGGGGACCACGTGCGGGTAGTGGGTGACCGTCAGGATGTCGAGGGGCTCCGGTACCGCCGCGTTGAGGCAGGTCGAGGACCCGGCCATCTCGCTGACCGGTCCCTGGGCCACGACGCCGACCCCGAGGGCACAGGCCTGGCTGTCCGCGCCGCCAAGGACCACCGGCAGGCCTTGAGCAAGCCCGACTCGGCGCGGCGATGGCCGGGCGCAGCCCGCCCACGACGCGGTCCGATCGGTGGACGGACGGGAACAACGCCGGATCGAGCCCGAGCTCGCCCATGAGCCCGTGATCCCACGCCCCGCGTCGGAGGTCGTAGACCAGGGTGGCCGCGGCGTGGGTCCCGTCGGTGGCAGCCTCGCCGGTCAGCGTCATCGCCACCATGTCGCGGGGCTGGAGGGCGAGGGCTGCCCGGGCGAACGCGTCCGGCTCGTGGTCGCGCAGCCAGATGAGCTTCGGGGCGATGTGGAACGCCGACGGGAGGTGCCCGGTCCGACGATGGATCGTGGCGTCGCCGTATCGCTCGCGGATCGCCTCGGCCTCGGCGGCCGCCCGGTTGTCGCGGTAGATCAGGCCGGCCGTCACCGGCTCGCCGCTCCGGTCCACCAGGACCACCGACGGGCATTGCCCGGTCAGTCCGATCGCCCGGACGTCGCTCCCGCGACCGAGGCCGTCGGCTGCCAGCCGACGCACCAGGTCCCCGAGCGATCCGATGGCGGCCGATCGCCAGGCCCGGCCGTCCTGCTCGGCCCAGCCCTCGCGGGGCTGCGTCGTCGGGTAGCCGCGACGGGCCTCGACCAGTCGCCGGCCGTCGAGGTCGAACGCGACGGCGCGCGCACCGGAGGTCCCGACGTCGATTGCGACGAGCAGGTCGCCGCTCGGCCTCCGGGTCATCAGCTCAGCCGCGGACGAGCTGGTGGGCCGCCACCTTGTCCCGCTCCAGGGTGATCAGCGCCCCGTTCAGCACGCCGGTGCCGTAGTCCGAGCCCGGGTTGATCGCGATCGTGCGGCCGAGCCGCCGGATGCCGCCGGACTCGTGGATATGCCCGTGGAGGCCGAGCAGTGGCTGGACGGCAAGCAGGAAGTCGCGAACCGCCGTGCTCCCGACGGGGGCGAACTTGACCTGGCCGGCCGCGGTCTGGACCGTCAGGTTCGCGTCGAGCATCGGCGCCTCGTCGAGGCCGCTCCCGAATGGCGGCACGTGGACGTTGACGATGGCGCGTTCGGGCGCCTGGAGCTGGCCGGCCATGCCGCCCAGCGCGGCCGCCAGCTGGTCTTCGGTCATCTCGCGGTGGGTATGCCATGGGGTGATGTTCGAGTAGCCCCAGGAGATCATCTCGTGGTCGTCGTCCAGCATGACGACCTTGCCCTCGTCGTGGACGCCCCACGGCGCGCCGTCGAGCAGGGTCCGAAGCTCGATCGGGTCGTCGTTGCCGAGCATGAAGTAGAGCCGCCGGCCGGCCGGCCGGAGCCGCTCGTCGGCGAGCGTCAGCCAGTCGGTGAGGCGCGCTCGCATGAGCTCGACGAACAGGCCGTCGAGGCTGCCGTCGGCCCGTCGCGCATCGAGCTCGCCGGCCTCAGACCGGTAGGGGTAGTAGCCGTGATCGGCGATGAGCTTCTCGAGGGCCTCGAGGTCCGGTCCGGCGTCGACCTCGTAGGTCGTCCCGATGAACGTGCAGCGATACCGGCCGTCGGTCCCGCGGACGATCGTCTGGAGCGCCTTGCCCGCGACGTCGCCCCCGAGGATCAGGACGTCGACGCCGTACGCAGCACCCGCGTTGACGAACTTGCGGAAGCACTTGCTCGATCCGTGGAGATCGGTCGCGAAGTAGACCTTGGTCCGGTGGGCCATCGCCGCTCAGCCGCCGGCCGGGCGGGAGCGCAGCGTGCGGACCGCGTCCATCAACCGCATCGCGCGGTCTCGATCGACCGGGTTCCAGGTGATCCCGTCGACCTTCAGGCTCGTCCCGACGATCGCCCCATCGGCGACGCCGAAGATCTCCTCGACGCGATCGGCCCGGACACCGGTGTTGGCGATGACCGGCGTCGACGGAGCTGCTGTCTTGGCCTCGCGCAGATGGCTCATCTCGAACGGCACCCCGGCGGCCGGACCGCTGATCAGGATCGCATCCATGCCGAAGAACGCAGCACCCTTCGCCCGATCCGCGACGCTGCGACTGCCGATCGCGCTGGCGAACTCGGGCAGGATGTTGTCGAACAGGGCGACGTCCGAAGCTCCGATCATCGTCCGGTAGCCGGCGATCTCGCCGATCTGCGGCTCGATCATGCCGAGATCGCTTTCGTAGACCCCGGTCAGCACCTCCCGGATGAAGCGCGCCCCGGTCGCCCGCGCAAGGGCGATGCTGGCGATCGCGTCCCACAGGATGTTCACCCCGAACGGGAGCTTGATCTCGGTGCCGAGCGCACCGATCGTCGCGGCCATGGCTGCCGGGATCTCGGGCCCGACCTTGAGCTGATAGGGGTGATCGGCCTCGTTGCAGAAGAGCAGGCCGTCGACGCCGGCTTCCTGGAGGACCGCCAGGTCGCGGCCCACGACGTCGGCAAAGAGGCCCGGGCCGGCGGGAGCGTCGTGGTGCGGCCGACCCGGCAGGCCCGGGAAGTGGAGCATCGCGATGACCGGCTTGGTCGTTCCGAAGATGCGCTCCAGTGCGTCCATCGACTCCTCCTCAGCCAGGTCCTGCGCCATCACGAGGCGCTCCTCGATCGTCTTCGTTCGCGTCGGCGATCACGACCTCCACGCCGAGCGCCGCGAGGGCCGCCAGCTCGGACTCCGACGCCCCTTCGTCCGTCACGAGCGTCCCGATCCGGCCGGCCTCGGCGACGACGGCGTTGGTCGCTACGCCGATCTTCGATCGGTCGGCGATCACGACGACCCGCTCCGAGCGCTCGATCGCGGAGCGCTGGATCTCGGCGTCCGCGTCGTCGAGCTCGGTGAGTCCCCACTGCGCGCTCAGCCCGGCGGCGCCGATCACGGCGAGGTCGAACCGGAACCGGGCGATGCTGGCCGCGGCCACCGGGCCGACACAGGTCAGCTCGTCACGGCGAACCGTGCCGCCCAGCGCGACGACCTGGACCGGGCGCGTCCCGAGCAGGCTGGCGATCGGCAGCGATGCCGTGACGGCGATCAGCCCCGGGTGAACCGGCAGGAACCGGGCGAACTGTTCGGCGGTCGTGCCGATCCCGACGAACACGACCCGCGCGTCGCCGAGCAGGTGGGTGGCGCGCATCCCGATCCGCCGCTTCTCGCGGGTGTGCTCGAGCGCGCGGGCGTTGAACGCCACGTCGAGGGCCCGGGTCAGGTGGGCGGTCGCTCCGCCATAGGTCTGGCGGACGAAGCCGTCGCGCTCGAGCCGCCGGATGTCACGTCGGATGGTCATCTCCGACACACCGAAGTCGCGGGCCAGCTCGCCGACCTGGATCGTCTGCTCCTCGGCGACCCGTTCGAGGATCCGGTGGCGCCGATCGACGGCCGGGATCGGGCGCGGCGGACCGTCGGAAGGGTCAGCCGGTCTCACAGCATCCGACACGCGGCAGCTCCCGAATGCACAACAAGGATTGACGAACCGTGTGCGATTGTGTTCGACTATCAGCGCGGCCTGCCCAGCCTGTCAAGCGCTCCACGGCCGCGTCGGGTTCGCGCCTGAGGAGGGCACCGTGGCCACATCTGGGTCGGGTTCCGGGGGCAGCCAGCTGTTCGTCCGCCAGAGCACCGGACTCGTCCGGGAGGCCTCGGCGCTCGACGCGACGATCTTCAATGCGGTCTTCTCGGCGCCGGTCGGCGCCGCCCTCGCCTTCGGCCTCTTCTGGGCCTACAGCGCGTTCCCGAAGGCCGACCTCGTCGCGGCCACCCTGATCTCGTTCGTGCTCAACGTCCCGGTGCTGATCATGATGGCGCTGCTGGCCGCGAGCATGCCCCGGACCGGCGGCGACTACGTCTGGGTCAGCCGGATCCTGTCGCCGCCGCTGGCGCTCATCAGCAACTTCGGCGCGGCGCTCTCGGCGATGATCGGGGCGACCTTCTGGGCCCGCTACTTCGCCGTGTCAGCGCTCGGTCCCGTCCTCGTCTCGATCGGGGCCGTGACCGGCAACCAGACGCTGGTCGAGTGGGGGACCAACTTCAGCGACCAGAAGGACCACCAGCTGTGGGTCTTCCTCGGCGGCTTCTCGATGATCGCCCTGATGACGGCGATCCTCATCGCCGGGACGAAGACGACATTCCGCTGGCAGAACACGTTCTTCGTGATCGCGATGACCGGAACGCTGGCTGCGTTCGTCGTCCTCCTGTTCGGCAACAACGCCGACTTCCAGGCGCACTTCAACGCCTTCAACGCCACGTTCGGCGGCGGGACGGCGGCCGACGTCATCGGCGACAAGGCAGGGATCAGTCCCGATGTCGGCGACCTGGGCTCGACCATCCCGGCGATCTTCGTGGTGATGACGTTCATGATGTGGAACTGGTGGTCGGTCTACCTGTCGGGCGAGCTCAAGAGCGCGATGAACCGGGGCCGCCAGCTCAGCATCATGTTCGGTGCGCTGATCTTCGACGTCGTGTTCATCGCGATGGGCGCCATCCTCTTCTTCCGGGTCGTCGGCTTCGACTTCGTGGTTGCCGCGAACAGCGGCAGCGACGCCTACGCGGTCCCGTCCGGGGCCTTCTTCCAGCTTCTTGCGAGCCTGGTCGCCGACATCCCGGTCCTGACCGTGCTCATCGTCGGGTCGTTCCTGTTCTGGAGCCTGCCGGCGATGGTCGGCAACACGTTCATGCCGATCCGGTCGGTGTTCGCCTGGGCGTTCGATCGGCTGTTGCCCGAGAAGCTGGCAGAGGTGAACGAGCGGACCCACTCGCCGGTGCCGGCGATCCTGCTGGTCATGGCCATCGTCACCGTGATGCTGGCCTGGTCGATCGTGTCGACCGACTTCGGCACGTGGCTGGCGCTCGGCGTGCTGGCCGGAGTCGTCTGTGTCGTCATCGTCGCCGTCGCGGCATTCGTCTTCTCGAGCCGGCGCCCGGACCTCTACCAGGCATCTCCGGCCAACGTCACGTTCGCCGGGCTGCCGGTCCTGAAGATCGTCGCGCCCTTGTCGTTCCTCGTCATGGTCTTCCTGGTCTACGCGGTCCTCGCCTATCCGCCGCTCGCGCTCGGCGATTCGAAGAACGCCTGGTGGGTCCCGGCGTTCATGATCGGGATCGTGGTGATCGGTCTCGTGATCTTCTATGGCGCCAAGTTCATCCGTCGCGGCCAGGGGATCGACATCGACCTCGTGTACCGCGAGCTTCCGCCCGAGTGACGACTGCGCCCGGCCGGCTGACCGTTCCCCCCACGGTCAGCCGGCGAGGGCGCTCGCCAGGTTGCGGAGGAGATTGAGCCCCTCGTCGACCTGCTCCCGGTCGGCGTACGGGCCGGGCATCAGGAAGCAGGGCCGCCCGCCCATCGCCACGCCCTCGAGCTGACCCCAGCTCTGGCCGAGGTCGCGGCCGGCGGAGATCGCGGCCGCCCGCTTGTAGATGAAGACGACCGCGCCAGGCCGCCACAGGGCGATCTTCTGCCAGAGCGGCCCGACCCCGGCGGTCAGCTCGGCGTCGGTCGCGGTGTCGCGCGGGGAGGGCTGCTTGAGGAGGTCCGTGATCCCGTGGCCTGCCGCGACGAGGGCGTCGTCGGCCGCCTCGATCGGCACGTCGCGCGGCACGATCCCGGCCCGTCCGAGCCGGCTCCAGAAGCGCCTCCCGAGCCTGCCCTGGTGGTAGTGGCCGGCGTCGACGCTGACCGGCGACGGGTTCAGCCCGACGAACAGCAGCCCGCCGCGCTCCGGAGGCAGATCGGCCAGGGTGTCGACCGGCCGACCGCCGATCGTCAGGGTCACCCGGTGCGAGCCCGGCCCGGGCCGGTGGAGCAGCTCGTCGAGGGTCGTCATCGGGCGGCGAGCATAGCGCACGCCGGCCCGCTGCCGGGGTGGGTCAGCCGGACGTCCCGCGCCGTTCGACGATCCGCTGGATCTGGCGGCGCCGCTCGGCCAGCGTCGTCGTCCCATTGGCCGCCGGACCATGGGCCAGCCACTGGAGCTGGGCCGTCCGGACGAGTCGCGCATTGTGGCGGGCGGTCGCGGTCCGAGTGGCGCCCCGCGCCCGGATCAAGGCCAGCCGGAGATGGAGCTCCTTCTCGCTCATGACGTCAGTCCAGCACGAGGTAGGCGACCTTGACGGTCGTCCGGGGCTTCTTGCTGAGGTAGATCGTGATCTTGTCGGCGGACGCGACGGCGCCCTTGATGTAGAGGCCGATCTTGTTCGCCTGGAGGGTCGCCAGGACCATGCTCGCCGCAGTCGCTCCCGGCACCGAGACGTTGACCGACGACCTTGTCTTGCCGATGCTCGCCTTCCCGCTCCGGCTGAAGTGGGCCTTGCCGACGACATTCAGGGCGATAGCCGGCGCGGCGCGATTCGGCGTAGATACCGACGCCGCCGTCCTGGTCGGAGTAGCCGTAGATGCCCCAGACGCCGACGCCGATGACCCCGTTCGGGCCGCTTCCGAACACGCCGGCGCCCTGGATCGAGTCGCCCCACACCCCGGTCGGCAGGAACTGGCTCTGGTCGACGCCCGTGCCGTCGACGAAGCCATAGACCCCGGTGTAGTCGGTGAACGCGGATGCGCTGGATTGGTCGGCCGTGCCCCCGTAGACACCGATGTTCGTGTCGGACGTCCCTTCGACGCCGACCCCATCGGCGGCATGGCCCAGGACGCCGACACTCGTCTTCGCGGGATCGGCCGTGCTGTTGACCACCTCGAGGACGTGCTTCGTCGCCAGGTCGGCCGTGAGCACCGTGGGGTCGGTGGCTGCGTTGTCGGCATGTCCAAGCGCGAGCGGGTCGCCGTTCGCGGCGAGGACCACCGGCGCCGACGCCAGCGCCTGGACGCCGAGGGCAGCCGCTCCACCCAGGACGGCGCCGAGAACCGCTCGGCGAGAGGCCGGGCGGTCGGAGTCGATGGACATCGATGATTCCTCCCAGCTGCCGGGTCGTGGCCCCTTCGGGGAGGGGCGGGCACCACCGACAGAGGCCGTTAGGATAGGGTCGCCGGTCAAGGATTCGTCGGTCCGCGTTGCGCACGGGCAACGGGTTCGCGAATGGCCGCCGCTGCGATCAGGCGGGCGGCGTCGCCGGCGGTGTGGCGGGCGGACTGGCGGGCGGCGTCGGAGGTTGCTCGGCGCTGGCGGCGTCGCGTTCCTTCTGGATCTCGGAGACCTCCTTGCGGGTCTCCTTCACGCCGCGACCGAGCATGCTGCCGATCTGGGGAAGAGTCTTCGGGCCGCGGACCATGATCACGATGACCAGGACGACGATCAGGATGACGAGCAGGTTGTCCATCGCCCCGAATGGTACAGCCTCAGTCCGTGGACCGAGCCGGCGAGCGCAGGGCGACCGGGATGACGAGCCGGGGGGTCGTGTAGGTCCGCTCCCCGCCAAGTATCGTGCCACGCATGGCTCGCCCCGCACCTGACGACGGCCCGTTGCTCGTCTTCGGGCCGCGCTCGGCGACCTATGACTTCGGCCCGTCCCACCCGCTGACCCCGCGCCGGTTCGGGCCGGGGATCGACCTCCTTCGCGCGGTCGGGGCCGAACCCGGCCTGGCGCCCGAGCCGGCCAGCGACGACGAGCTGCTGACCGTCCATCGCCCCGAGTACCTCGACGCGGTGCGCCGGTTCGGCGCGAATCCCGGCCTGCCTCCGGCGTTCGGGATCGCCCCCTTCGGCGACGTCCCGCCGTTCCCGGGGATGCACGAGGCGGCGGCGGCGGTCGCCGGCGGCTCGCTCCGCGCGGTCGAGGCGATCGTTCGGGGCGACGTCAGCCATGCCTATCACCCGGGCGGCGGGCTCCACCACGCGCTGCCGGCGCGGGCGTCCGGCTTCTGCGTCTACAACGACGTCGCGCTGGCCGTCGCGGCCGCCCGGACCGAAGGCCTCCGTGTCCTCTACGTCGACCTCGACGTCCACCACGGGGACGGGGTCGAGGCGATCCATGCCGACGACCCCGGGGTGATGACGGTGTCGTTCCACGAGTCCGGGCGGTACCTCTTCCCGGGCACGGGCGAGGCGAGCGGCGGGCGCGGCGACGCCGCCGGCACGGTCGTCAACGTGCCATTCGAGCCGTTCACCGGTGAGCGGGCCTGGCTGGCTGCGGTCGGCGAGCTCGTCCCGGACCTGGCCGCCGCCTTCCGACCGGATCTCGTGGTCAGCCAGCACGGTGCCGACAGCCACGCCTGGGATCCGCTGGCGCACCTCCGGGTCACGACGACGGCGATGGGCGCGGCCGCTCGGATGGTCGACGAGGTGGCCCATCGGTACGCGGGCGGCCGCTGGCTCGCGACCGGCGGTGGCGGCTACGACGTGTACCGGGTGGTCCCTCGCGCCTGGGCCCTGACCTGGCTGGCCGGCGCCCACCGAGACCCGCCGGCGGAGATCCCGCTCGACTGGCGTGAGCGCTGGGCCGACGAAGCCGAACGCTGGGAGGAGGGACGCATCCCGACCCGCTTCGACGACGAGCCGAACGCCGGCCTGTCGGTCAGTGCCGCCCAGACGGCGGCCGAGGATGCGGCCGCCCTGACCGTCGCCCGGGTCCAGTCGCTCGTCCTGCCCGGGTCCGAGCTCTCCAGCTGACCCCGGACGCGGAGAAGCGGCGAGCCGTAGTGGCTCACCGCTCCTTCACGATTGGCGTGTCGCTCGACGACCGGCGACGCCGGGGCCGAACGGATCAGTGGACGGCGCCGAGCACCACCGAGGCGGTGGCGAGGATGCCGGCGGCTGCGCCGCTGAGCGCGACCATGAGGCGCACTCGACCATCTCGCTTGACGGGTCCCCCGAAGTTGACTTCGCCGCCGTACCGGGCGATCCGGGCCAGGCGGGCGTTCTCGGCCTCGCGGAGAAGCTCGGCCTGGTGCTGACGGGTCAGTTCCTGTGTGAAGTAGGCGTTCATCTCGTCCCTCTCGATTCTTCAGTCCAGGTTTCCGGTCGTCAGGGGAATCCTCGTCCTCCGACGGCTGTCGCCGCGACCGCCTGCCCGACCCTCGTGTGGTCAACGGTCACCACCAGTTGTGGTCGCACGGGCGGCCTACGGGTTGTCGCCCGGCTGACAACCGGTCGCCCCGGCGTTTTCGATCATCTGTTCGAAATTGGTCGTGCGGCCTATACTCGGCGTCCCGTGGCCACCCGCACCTCCGCCCCGCCGCCGAGCCCGCCGCGACCCCAGCCCGCAGCCGATCCGCTGCGGGCGTTCGGACCGGCCGTGCGCGACTGGTTCGGGGCCTCGTTCGCGGCGCCGACCCAGGCTCAGACCGACGGCTGGGCGGCGATCTCCGCCGGTCGGCACACGCTGATCCACGCGCCGACCGGCAGCGGCAAGACGCTGGCGGCGTTCCTGTGGTGTCTCGACCGGCTCGTCCGCGACCCGTCGCCACCGGCAACCCGCGAGCGACCCGGCGCAGTCCGGGTCCTCTATGTCTCGCCGCTCAAGGCCCTGTCGTACGACGTCGAGCGGAACCTCCGCGCCCCGCTGGCCGGGATCGCCCTGGCCGCCGCCCGGCGCGGCGATCCCGCCCCGGCGATCTCGGTCGGGCTCCGGACCGGCGACACCACGGCCGAGGAGCGGCGCGGCCATGCCCGCCGGCCGCCGGACATCATGATCACGACGCCCGAATCGCTCTACCTCCTCCTGACCAGCGCCGCCCGTGAGAGCCTGCGCGGCGTCGAGCACGTGATCATCGACGAGGTCCACGCGATCGCCGGCACGAAGCGTGGCGCTCACCTCGCGCTCAGCCTCGAGCGGCTCGAGGCACTCCGGCCGGCCGCGGCGCCGCCGCTCCAGCGGATCGGGCTTTCGGCGACGCAGCGGCCGCTGGACACGATCGCCCGGTTCCTCGGTGGAGCCGGGCCGGGCCGCGAGGTCACGATCGTCGATGCGGGAACGCGCAAGCCGCTCGAGCTGTCGGTCGTCGTGCCGGTCGAGGACCTGGGCCGGCTCGGCGAGCCGTTGCCGCTCGACGAGCAGCCCGGCGGTCCGGCGGCCGGCCCGGAGGCGCGGGTGAGCATCTGGCCGGCGATCCACCCGCGGATCCTCGAGCTGATCCGCGCCCATCGCTCGACGATCGTCTTCTGCAACAGCCGGCGGCTGGCCGAGCGGCTGGCCCAGCGGCTCAACGAGCTGGCCGGCGAGGAGCTCGTGAGGGCCCACCACGGCTCGATCGCCCGGGAGCAGCGGGTCGCCATCGAGGAGGCGCTCAAGGACGGCCGTCTGCCGGCGATCGTCGCGACCTCCAGCCTCGAGCTCGGGATCGACATGGGTGCGGTGGACCTCGTGATCCAGGTCGAGTCGCCGACATCGGTCGCTCGCGGGCTCCAGCGGATCGGCCGGGCGGGACACCAGGTCGACGCCGCCTCGCGCGGGGTCATCTTCCCGAAGTACCGCGGCGACCTGCTCGAGGCCGCGGTCGTGGCCGAGCGGATGCACGCCGGGGCGATCGAAGCGACGTCGGTCCCGCGCAACCCGCTCGACGTGCTCGCCCAGCAGATCGTCGCCATGACCGTCATGGACCGCTGGACGGTCGACGAGCTGTATGCCGCGGTGACCCGGGCGATGCCCTACGAATCGCTTGGCCGCGAGGCGTTCGAGGGCGTCCTCGCGATGCTCGCCGGAGCGTACCCGTCCGACGAGTTCGCCGAGCTCAAGGCGCGGATCGTCTGGGACCGGGTGACCGGCGTCGTCGAGGGACGACGGGACGCGCGCGTCGTCGCGGTCACGAGCGGGGGCACGATCCCGGATCGCGGCCTCTTCGGGGTGTTCCTCGTCGGCGAGCCGGGCACGCCCGGACGGCGGGTCGGCGAGCTCGACGAGGAGATGGTCTACGAGAGCCGGGTCGGCGAGATCATCACCCTGGGGGCGTCGTCGTGGCGGATCGAGGAGATCTCGCACGACCGGGTCGTCGTCACGCCCGCGCCCGGACAGCCCGGCAAGCTCCCGTTCTGGCATGGCGACGCCGCTGGCCGGCCGATCGAGCTCGGGCGGGCGCTCGGCGCGTTCGTCGCCGAGGTCGAGACGGAGCTCGGCCGGGGGGCGCGGGGACGGACCGCCGTCCTCGCCAGGCTCGGCGAGCGCCACGACCTCGATCCGCTGGCGGCTGAGAACCTGGTCGCCTACCTCGAGGACGAGCGCGACGTCGCCGGCGCCCTGCCGACCGACCGGCGGGTCGTGGTCGAGCGGTTCCGGGACGAGCTCGGTGACTGGCGGCTGTGCCTGCTGACCCCGTTCGGCGGTCGCGTCCACGCGCCGTGGGCGCTCGCCTTGGAGAGCCGCCTGGCCGAGCGGCTCGGGGCCGAGGTCCAGACGATCTGGTCGGATGACGGGATCGCGATCCGGCTGCCGGACACCGAGCTCGACGGGATCGACGACCTGTTGTTCCCCCAGGCCGACGAGATCGAGGAGCTCGTCGTCGGCAAGGTCGCGGACTCGGCGCTGTTCGCGAGCCGGTTCCGTGAGAACGCCGCGCGGGCGCTGCTCCTCCCGCGCCGCCGGCCGGGCACCCGGACCCCGCTCTGGCAGCAACGCCAGCGCGCGGCCGATCTGCTCGCGGTCGCGAGCCGCTACGGCAGCTTCCCGATCCTCGTCGAGACGTACCGCGAGTGCCTGTCCGACGTGTTCGACCTGCCGGCGCTGCGCGAGGTGCTGGCCGGGGTTGCCCGCCGGGAGATCGCCGTCCATCGGGTCGAGACCGTCCGGGCATCGCCGTTCGCCTCGTCGCTCCTGTTCGACTACGTGGCCGCGTTCATGTACGAGGGCGATGCGCCGCTCGCCGAACGGCGGGCCCAGGCGCTGACCCTCGACCGTGACCTCCTCCGCGAGCTGCTCGGCCAGGAAGAGCTGCGCGAGCTGCTCGACCCGGCGGCGCTGGCCGACCTCGAGCTCGCGCTCCAGGGGCTGGCCGACGAGCGCCGGGCGACGACGGCCGACCAGCTGCACGACCTGCTCCGACGCGTCGGAGACCTGTCCGAGGCCGAGGTCGCGGCACGCTGCGCGGTCCCGGCGGCGGAGGGCTCGACCTGGCTCGGCGAGCTGGCCGCGGGTCGCCGGGCGGTCGCGGTTCGGATCGGCGGTGAGCTGCGCTGGATCGCGATCGAGGATGCGGCCCGCTACCGCGACGCCGTCGGGGTCCAGCCCCCGGCCGGTCTGCCGCTGGCCTTCCTCGGGCCGACGACCGCCGCGCTCGAGGGCCTGCTGGCCAGGTTCGCGCGGACCCATGGCCCATTCCTGTCGCCGGAGCCCGCGTTGCGCTGGGGCCTGCCGGTCGGTCTCGTCGAGGACGCCCTGGGGCGGCTGCTCGCGGCGGGCTCGGTGCTCCGCGGCGAGTTCCGGCCGGGCGGGGCCGAGCGCGAGTGGTGCGATCCGGAGGTCCTCCGCCAGCTGCGGCGACGCTCGCTCGCCCGGCTCCGGCGCGAGGTCGAACCCGTCGAGCCGGCGGCGCTCGGCCGGTTCCTGCCGGAGTGGCAGGGCGTCGCTCCGCTGCCGGGCCTCGGTGGGGGACCGGCCGAGGCGGCGTCACCGTTCCGTGGCTCGGCCGCTCTCGAGCGTCTCGCCGAGGTCGTCGACCAGCTGGCCGGCCAGGCGATCCCGGCCTCGATCCTCGAGCGGGACGTCCTGCCAGCCCGCGTCCCCGGCTACCAGCCGCGCCTGCTCGACGAGCTCGGAGCCCTCGGCGAGGTGGCCTGGGAGGGACGCGGGAGCCTCGGTCGCGACGACGGACGGATCGCCCTGTTCCGGCCGGGTCGGGAGGCGCTCCGGGGCCTCGTATCGGTCGACGCGGCAACGGCCGAGCGCCCGGACGGGCCCCGCCACGAGGCGATCCGGGCCTTCCTCGCGCGGCGCGGGGCGTCGTTCTATCGAGAGATCCATGCGGCCGCGGGGGGTGGCCCGGATCGCGAGATGCTCGACGCCCTGTGGGACCTCGTCTGGGCCGGCGAGCTCACGAACGACACGTTCGCGCCGCTCCGGGCGCTCCGCTGGGCGCGACCCGGACGCGAGGCCCGCCGGCGTCCCGGCCGGCTCACGAGCCTCGGTCCGCCCGAGGCGGCCGGCCGCTGGTCGCTCGTCGAGGCTGTCGCCGGCGCGACGCCGACCGAGCGTGCCCACGCCCTCGCGCTCGCCCTGCTCGAGCGACACGGCGTGCTGACCAGGGAGGCCGTCGCGTCCGAAGGCGTGCCCGGCGGGTTCAGCGCCGTCTATCCCGTGCTCCGGGCGCTCGAGGAGACTGGCCGGGTCAGGCGCGGCTACTTCGTCGATGGGCTCGGCGCCGCCCAGTTCTCGCTGCCGGGCGCGATCGACCGGCTGCGCTCCGTCCGCGATGCCGCCGACGATCCGGCGCGGGCGCGGATCCACCTGCTGGCCGCCGCCGACCCGGCCAACCCGTACGGCGCGGCACTCGCCTGGCCACGCCGCGACGACGCCGACCGCCGCCCGTTTGCCCGGGTCGCCGGCGCGTACGTCGTGCTCGTCGACGGGGTCGCGGCGCTGTTCCTCGAGCGGGGTGGCCGGTCCATGGCCCTCTTCCCGGCCGCAGGCGACCCGGTCGTCGCCGAGCTCGCCCTTCGGGCACTCGGGACGCTGGTGGCGGACGGTCGGGTCCGCGAGCTGCTCGTTGCCCGGGTCGACGGCACGCCGATCGGCGAGTCGCCGTGGCGCCCGGCGCTGCTCGAGGCGGGCTTCGTGCCCGGCTATCGAGGCCTGGCGCTCCGCGGCCCGGCGCTCCGCGGCCGCTGACCTCGAGATGCCCGAGGGCGACACGCTCCACCGGACAGCGGATGGGCTCCGGCCGTACCTCGTGGGGCGACCGGTCACCGCCGCCCGGTCCGCCGGTCCCGGCGCCCGCCCGCAGGTCGACCGGGTGATCGGCGCCACGATCGTGGGGGTCGACGCCGTCGGCAAGAACCTCCTCGTCCGGTTCGACAACGGTCTCGAGCTGCGCACCCATCTCCGGATGAGCGGGTCGTGGCACCGCTATCGGCCCGGCGAGCGCTGGCGTCGTCCGGCCGGTCGGGCCCGGCTCGTCCTCGAGGTGCCCGGCGCGGTGGCGGTCTGTTTCGACGCCCCGGTCGTCGAGCTGTTCGAGATGCGCGCCGAGGCGCACCACCCGGCCCTTGCCCGGCTGGGTCCGGACCTGCTCGGGTCGGACTTCGAGCCGGCCGGGGCGGTCGAGGCGGTTCGCCGGCTGCGCGAGCCGTCGCGTGCCGGGCGGCCGATCGCCGAGGCGCTCGTCGACCAGCGGGCGCTGGCCGGCATCGGCAACGTCTACAAGAGCGAGGTCCTGTTCATCGAGCGGGTCGACCCGTGGGCGACGGTCGGCGAGCTGGACGACAGGTGCCTGACTCGGCTCGTCGCAACCGCCCGACGGCTGCTGCTCGCCAACGCTGATCGTCGACGCGGCCCGGAACGGACGACCACCGACGGCGACCCGGCGGCGGCCGGTCAGCCGCTGTGGGTCTACGGCCGGGCGGGTCGTCCGTGCCGGCGATGCGGCACGCTCATCGAGCGTCGCCGCCAGGGCATCGAGCTGCCCCGGCTGACCTTCTGGTGCCCGCACTGCCAGGGAGGACGCTGAATGGCCACGATCGACGTCGCGTGCGATCCGACCGATGGGGGCTGGAGCTGCTCGGTCCGCGTCTCGGAAGGTGGCGGGTCGACGAGCCACCGGGTGACGGTGGCGGCGACCGATCTCGCCCGGCTCGACCCGGGCGCCGCCGATCCGACCGAGCTCGTCCGGCGGTCGTTCGCGTTCCTGCTCGAGCGCGAGCCGAAGGAGTCGATCCTCCGCTCGTTCGACCTGACCGTCATCGGCCGCTACTTCCCGGATTGGGAAGCGAGCATCCGCTAGCATCCGCTCGATGTGCGAGCACTTCGTCGCCCGGGCCGCCGAGCCGTTCCGGCTCGACGAGCTGTGGCCATTCAGCGAGAAGCTCGAGCGGTACGGCATCGCCGGCTTCGGCTGGGGTGCCGCCTGGCTGGCGGCCGACGGAACGCTCGGCTCGTACCGCGATCTGCGCTCGTTCCGTGACGACCCGCAGCGCGAGGTCGTCGGCCGGACCGAGACGACGAGCCTGCTCGTCCATCTCCGCCGGCCCTCGCGGCTGTCGACGCTCGGGATGGCGGACACCCAGCCATTCCTCGATCCGGCCGGTCGCTTTGCGTTCAGCCACAACGGCGACCTGCGTGAGACACGGGCCCTGCGTCGGCGGTACCGGGCCGAGGGCCGGATCCATGGACGAGCCGACACCGAGGTCGGCGCGCGCTGGCTCGAGGATGCCTGGACGCCGGCCGAGCCGGTCGGCCACCTGCTCGGGGCGCTCCACGACACGTTCCGTGGCCAGGCGAACATGGCCGTCCTGACCGCCGACGGGACACCGCATCACTACGCCGGCAACGACGAGAACCCGGTGTTCACGTTCCGGCTCGGCCGGATCCGGTTGGCCTCGACCGGGATCTACTCGCTCGATCGGTCCCTCTTCCGCTACGTCGCCCAGGGGGCCGAGGACCGCCGGCTCGTCCGGGTCCGCTCGACCGTCAGCCTCGAGCCGGCCGGCCTGGTCGCCGCCTGAGGCCGTAACAAGCCCGGCTCGTTCCCGTCACAACCCCAACGGCGTAGGATCGCCGCCAACCGATCGGCGATCGACTCTCACAGCCGGAGGAGAGACGGATGCACGGACCGGCGGGACGACCGGGAGCGCCGAGTGACGCGTCTCGACGGGCGGCCGACCGAGGCGCTGCAGCTCCACGAGCTCCTGGCGATGTCACTCTACTGGCTCGGCCTGTCGTCGATCTTGCGGGAGTCGGCTGGATCCTGATGGGCGACTCGAGTTCCAGCACCTGGTCCCATCCGGCGAGGAGGGTCGGGCCCTCTTCGCTGATGATCATCGGCGGCGCGCTCATCGCCATGCTCGTCCAGCCGACGGTCGGATCGATCAGCGACTACACGATCAGCCGCTGGGGTCGACGCAAGCCGTTCATCCTGATCGGCTCGCTGCTCGACGTCGTCTTCCTGATCGGGATCTCGCAGTCGAACACGGTCCTCACGATCGCCGCCTTCGTGCTGCTCCTCCAGTTCAGCTCGAACTTCGCCCAGGGCCCCTTCCAGGGCTACGTGCCGGATCTCGTCCCGGCGGCGCAGGTCGGCTTCGCCAGCGCGCTGGTGGGCATGATGCAGGTCCTCGGCAACGTGGCGGGGTTCGGCATCGCCGCGATCGCCACCCGGACCAACGAGTTCAGTCTTGGGCTGCTCGCCCTTGGAGTCCTCGAGCTGACGACGATGCTCGTCGTCTTCTTCGGCGTCCACGAGGGTCGCACCCCGAAGGCGCGCGAGGGCCGCTCATGGCCGTCGATCGCCCGGGAGGCGTGGGGCGTGGACATCCTTCGCGAGCGGAGCTTCGTGTGGCTGGTCGGCTCGCGCTTCTTCGTCCTGATGGCCGGGGGCGTCCTGGTCAACCTGGCGACGTTCTATCTGGCCCGTTCGTTCCTGCTCGACCAGAAGGCGACCGGAGACGCCCAGCTGGCCCTTCTGGCCATCGTCGCGATCGCGACCGTCCTCGCCGTCGTGCCGGCTGCCCGAATCTCGGATCGGGTCGGGCGCAAGAAGGTCATCTACGTGAGCTGTCTGACGGGAGGCCTGTCGATGGCCGTCGCGGCGTCCGCCCCGATCGTTCCGGTCGCCCTCGTCGGCGCCGCGGTCTACGGCGTCTCGGCGGGGATCTTCCTGGCCGTCGACTGGGCGCTGATGACCGACATCATCCCCAAGGCGTCGTCAGGTCGATACATGGGCATCAGCAACGTCGCGACGGCGAGCCTCGGGTGTGATCGCCATTGCGGTCGGTCGGACCCTGTGGACGTCGTCGGGGGCCGGAGAAGGACGGCAGCCGGTCCGCGGCGGCCTATGGCTGGCAGTCGGCCTCTACGTCGTCGGTGCTCTGCTTCCTGCGCCCGGTCGATGAGCGGCGACGCGAGGACGTGCCGGCGGTGACACGCGAGCGAGATCGCGCCCGTCCCGATCGCGCCGGCGGCCGGCTGACGGGTCTCAGGCACTCAGGCCGAGGAACGCCCGGAAGCGCTCGATCGGCTGCGGGCCGGACCGCCACCCGGCGAGGTAGGCGCGCCAGGTGGCCGGCCGGAGCCAGCGGATCGGGTCGTCGGCCAGCCACAGCCAGGGGATCGTCGCCCAGAGCAGGACGAGGTAGTCGAGCCGGATCGGTCGCTCGCCGAACCCGAAGATCGCCTGGAGCTGGACGATCGTGAGCGGCAGCATGACCAGGCTGAGCAGCGCCGAGGCGAGCAGCCAGGTCACCCCCCAGCCCCGGGCGCGCGGCGCGAGGATCAGCCAGAACGGGGCCGGGACCCACTTCATCCAGGTGGCCATCGCCCACAGGAACCCGGCGGCCGCGGGACGGACGAACTGGGCGGCCCAGAGCATGAACGCCAGGAACAGGGTGATGTTCCCGGTGTCGAGGTTGGCCGCGATCGGGAACGACAGGAGGAGGACGGCGATCGCGGTCGGCAGCGGCTTTCGCCGGTACGCCCAGTGGATCGACCAGAGCAGGAGGAGGATCGCCCCGCCCCGCCAGACGAACCAGGCGACGTCCCACGGCAGGATTGCCCACGGGGCGAACAGCGGGAGCATCCACGGGGCGTAGACGTAGGGCAGGAACGGGCCCGTCGGAACGTACGGGTTGCCGCCATTGAGCCAGATCCGGACCCCCGCCCAGTAGGCGCGCGCGTCGGCGCCGGCCAGCTCGCCCCGGGCGATCAGCCCGGCCCCGATGCAGCCGGCGACGAGGATGAGGATGGCCATCGCCGCCAGCCGGTGCGGGTCATGGAGCCGCGAGACCTCGCGTCGGAGCGCGCGCTGGAAGACGCCCGCCCGGCGGCGGGTCGGTCGCGAGATGTGGTCGGCCGGGAACCCCGTCACGGCGCGCCCGAGACCGCCGGTGAGCGTCCGGCTGGGAGGGGCGAGATCGGGACGGTCGGCCATCGGAATCGCGATTGTCGCACGCTCGTGGAGCGGTGTCGGTTCGGGGACCGGCCGACGGCCAACGGTGGGCAACCCGTGGACCGGACGTGGACCGGCCGTTGACTGCGGGCCCCACTGACTCGCGAATCTGTGGACAAAGGTCCTAGTGGGGTACCGCCAACAGGGTCATCATGTGCCGATCGGACGGGAGGCACGGGGCCCGCAGGTCCCACGACGCGGCGGCCCGATACGGTCGCCAGACTGCCGCGTCGGCCAGGGCGAGACCGGCCCATCCGGAGCGTGGGTCCACGTCCATGACGCTCCGTGAGTACGGACTCCTCGTCCAGGCGACCGACTGGCTGACGTTTGCGATCGCCATCATGGCGGTCCCGGCCCTGGTCCACGCCGAGGTCGGTCCCATCGGTCTCGTCGTCCAGTCCGGGGGCATCCTCGGGTCGCTCGCCTGGAAGGCCGGCGGGCTGGCGGTCGTCTACGCCGCCCTGTCGAAGACCAGGCCGTGGGGCCAGTTCGTCGGCCTCATGGCGGTCGTCGTCCTCGGGCTGATCGGCACCCTCGGCAACCTCTGGGTGCTCTTCCAGGTGACCGGCTAGGACGTCTGGACGCTGGCGCAACGTCGTCTGGCCACGCCCGATCACTGGTGACGGATTGACCAAACGAGGTCGCCAACCTACGCTCCGATGATCGGCGATGGCGTCCGCCGAGGCGTGGCACTCCGCGCCTGAACCGCCCACCCGGGCTGATGGCTCCTGACTGATCGGACAGCCAGGGCCTTCTCCGGCCCGGGAGGTGCTCGGTGGACAACGCCTATCTCATCACGGCGCTCTGGATGGGCCTTGCCCTCCTGGCCAGCCTCGTGTCCATCCGGATCGGGATCTCGGTGGCTCTCGTCGAGATCGGTCTGGGCGTCGTCGGTGGCAACTTCCTCGGGCTCCGATCGACGGCGTGGATCGACTTCCTGGCGGCCTTCGGGGCCGTCCTCCTGACGTTCCTGGCCGGCGCGGAGATCGATCCCGGTTCGCTGCGTCGCCATCTCAAAGCGAGCCTCGTGATCGGCGCGATCAGCTTCGCCGTACCGTTCGTCGCCGCGTTTGCGGTGGCGTACTTCGCTCTCGACTGGACCCTCGAAGCCTCCGAGATTGCCGGGCTCGCGTTGTCGACGACGTCGGTCGCCGTCGTCTACGCGGTGATGATCGAGTCAGGCCTCGCCGGCCAGGAGCTCGGCAAGCTCATCCTTGCCGCCTGCTTCGTCACCGACCTCGGGACCGTTGCCTTCCTCGGCCTGCTCTTTGCCGACGTCAGTCCGCTTCTTCTTGGATTCGTGGCGGCCACCGCCCTTGCGGTCGCGATGGTTCCGCGCCTGACTCGCATCCTGGTGAGCCGGGTGCCCGGCCGGGTGTCCGAGCCGGAGATCAAGTTCCTGTTTCTCGTTCTCCTGACCCTGGGTGGCCTCGCCCAGATCGCCGGCAGCGAGGCGGTCCTGCCGGCCTACCTGATCGGTCTGGCGGTGGCCGGCGTGTTCGTCTCCGACCGGGTGGTCGTGTATCGAATGCGGGCAACCGCCTTCTCGCTCCTGACCCCGTTCTACTTCCTCAAGGCCGGCTCGCTCGTGTCACTCCCGGCGATCGCGGCCGGCGCCGGGCTCATCGCGCTGTTCCTGGCGGTGAAGGTTGGGGCCAAGGTGATCGGGGTCTGGCCGACCGCCCGCGCCTTCGGCCTGCCGACCCGGGACGCGACCTACACGACGCTGCTGATGTCGACCGGGTTGACCTTCGGAACCATCGCCGCCCTGTACGGCCTGACGAACGGTCACATCGACCAGTCGACGTACACCGTGCTGGTCACCGTCGTGATCCTGAGCGCGGTCATCCCGACCCTGATTGCAACGACGTTCTTCGAGCCGCAGCTCACGGGCAAGGAAGCCATCGAGGACTTCGATGCCGCCGAGGAGATCGATGCCGGCCCCCTGCCGCGGCAGCGTGCGCCGTCCTGACCGGCGAACCGCGTCCAGTGCGCGCTGTGTACCCTTCGCGGGGTGACCGCCGCGACCGACCCGTACCTTGTGCGCGCCCGGGCGATCCTGCGCGGGTCCCCGTTGATCGACGGTCACAACGACCTCGCGATCGCGCTCCGCGAGCGGGTCGGGCTGAAGACGACGGCCGTCGACCTGCGGGCGAACGTCGAGGGGATCGACACGGACATCCCGCGCCTGCGGGCCGGCGGCGTCGGTGGCCAGTTCTGGTCGGTCTGGGTGCCGGCCGTCCTGCCCGAGCTCGAGGCGCTGCGGATGGCCCTCGAGCAGCTCGACATCGTCCATCGGTTCGTCGCTCGGTATCCCGACGCCTTCGCGCTGGCGACGACCGCCGACGAGGTCGAGCGGGCGTTCGGCTCGGGGCGGGTCGCGTCGCTGATCGGGCTCGAGGGCGGCTCGATGATCGCGAGCTCGCTTGCCGCGCTCCGCCAGTTCCATGCCCGCGGCGTGCGCTACATGACGCTGACCCACTGGCGGACGACGCGCTGGGCAGACGCCGCGACCGACGAGCCACGGCACGGTGGGCTGACCCGCTTCGGGGTCGAGGTCGTTCGCGAGATGAACCGGCTGGGGATGCTCGTGGACCTGAGCCACGTCTCGGCGGAGACGATGGCCGCGGCGCTCGACGTGACCGAGGCTCCGGTGGTCTTCTCGCACTCGGGTGCCCGGGCGATCACCGACCATCCGCGCAACGTGCCCGACGAGATCCTGCGGCGCGTGCCGGCCAACGGTGGCGTCGTGATGGCGGTGTTCCTGTCCGGGTTCATCTCGGATGAGGTCAGCCGAGCACCTGGCCCCGGCCATGGCCGCCGAGGACGAGTACGTGGCTCAGCATCCCGACGCCACGCCGCAGAGCTGCACGCGCGGCAGGTGAGCTGGCTCGCCGAGCATCCGGCTCCCCGGACGACGATCGGCCAGGTCGCCGACCACATCGATCACCTTCGATCGGTCATGGGCATCGACCACGTCGGGATCGGCAGCGACTTCGACGGCGGTGAGCTGCTCCCGGACGGGCTGGAGGACGTGTCGGAGTTCCCCAACCTGCTGGCCGAGCTCCTCCGGCGTGGCTACTCGGATGACGATGTGCGGGCGATCGCCGGCGGCAACATCCTGCGGGTGATGCGTGGCGCCGAGGCCGTTGCGAAGCGGCTCCAGGCGACGCGCGAGCCATCCGAGGCGACGATCGAGGAGCTCGACGGGCCAGCCTAACCGTGGGTCCAGCCCGCGCCGGTCCGGGTCAGGCCCGATCTCCGACAGATGCACGCCAGACGAGCGTTCGGCGACACGAGGCCGCCCGGAAGCCCGTCCACCGAGTCGGTTCATCCCGAGCCACGCTGACGGCGGGATGAATTCGAGCCGACCTCGACCCGGCCGGGCCTGAATCGAGCCCTCCGGGCTGCCGAGTGATCGCCTGGTGTGCACATGACAAGAACGCGGCCGCGTTCGAGGCCTCGGCTCCTGTATTCTCCCCGGAACGAGCGGGAGCTAGCCTTTTCTGTGCCCGAAGGTACCCGTACCGACACCGAACTCGTGGCTCTGCAGCACGACCTGTGTGAGCGATTCGGGGTCCCGCCGGAACCCTCGCCTGCCGACTTCAAGGTCGGTGTCGGCCGCACCGTTGGCTCAGGCGTGCTTCCCCTGAACGGACTTCGTCATCAGCCCGTCGGAGACACGACGGGCTGGTACATCTGGGCTGGGCCCGAGCTTCCCGTCGACCCCACGTTCTTCCGACCGGTGCACGTCGAGCATCTGGATGACATCTGCCCCGAGGCACTCCCGTACCTGGCGTTGCCCGCGGGGTGGCGCTTCCTGATCGCACCCGATCACGAGGAAGTCTGGGAAGACCGAACCCTGCTCGACGCCTGACCGTCCGGCTCGCGCAGCGGCCCCTCCTGTATCCTCGCGGGAACGTACGGGAGGCAGCCCTACTTCATGCCCGAAGGTACCGTCATCGTCATCGGCGGCGCGGAGGACAAGGTCCGGGATCGGGTCATCCTCAGCCGGTTCATCGCGCTTGCGGGCGGCACCGGCGCCACGATCGCCGTGATCAGCACGGCCTCGTCGCTCGGGCTCGAGGCCGGCGAGCGCTACCGGCAGGTGTTCACCGAGCTCGGCGCGACCACCGTCCACACCCTCCACGCGGTGACGAGGCCGCAGGCCAACGATGACGCCGCGGTCCGCGCGGTCCACGACGCGACCGGCATCTTCATGACCGGCGGGAACCAGCTCCGGCTCGCCTCGACCCTCGGCGGGACGCGGCTGGCCGACGCGATCCTCGAGCGGTTCCGGCTCGGGGCGGTCGTCGCCGGGACGAGCGCGGGGGCATCGGCGATCAGCAGCCACATGATCGCGTTCGGCGCGTCCGGGGCGACGCCGAAGCAGCGGATGGCCCAGATCGCCGCCGGGCTCGGAGTGCTCCCCGGGGTGATCGTCGACCAGCACTTCCAGCAGCGGAACCGGCTCGGCCGGCTGCTCAGCCTGATCGCCCAGAACCCGAGCCTGCTCGGCCTCGGGATCGACGAGGACACGGCCGGGATCGTCGGGCCGGACCATGTGATGGAGGTCATCGGCCGGGGGAGCGTCACGATCGTCGACGGGTCCGCCTCCGAGACCGACGCCTGGGAGGTCCGCGGCCACCGCCCGCTGATGATCAGCAACGTCGTCCTCCACTCGCTCCCGGCCGGCTACCGGTTCGACCTGCGGCGGCGACATCGGGTGGCGACGCCGCCGCTCCGGGCGATCAGCGGGGGCGGCGAGGTGGCGACGTGACCGCGCCCACCAGGCGGCCGGCCCGGACGAGCGTCGGGGCGACGAGCGCCCGGGCGGGCGCGCGACGGGCGGCCGCCAGCCCGGCCCCGCCCGGCCCCCAGCCGACGCTGGCGATCGTCGAGACCCGGATCCTGCGCGGCCCGAACTACTGGGCGCGCGAGCCGGTCGTCCGGCTGCTGGTCGACCTCGGCTCGCTCGAGGAGTACCCCTCGAACAAGATCCCCGGCTTCGTCGAGGGCCTCGTCGAGCTCCTCCCGTCGCTCGAGGACCACGCCTGCTCGCTCGGTCGGCGCGGCGGGTTCGTCACCCGGCTGCGGGACGGGACCTGGGCCGGTCACGTGGCCGAGCACATCGCCCTCGAGCTCCAGAACCTCGCCGGGACCGACGTCCGCCACGGCAAGACCCGCTCGGCCGGGCCGTACGGCCAGTACAACGTGATCTACGAGTTCCGCGAGGAGAACGTCGGCGTCGAGGCCGGCCGGATGGCCGTCGCGCTCGTCAACCACCTCGTCGATCCGGTCGCCGCCCCGTTCGATCTCGTCGAGGAGCTCGAGCGCCTGATCCTGCTCGCCGAGCGGTCCGCGTTCGGGCCGTCGACCCAGGCCCTCATCGACGAGGCGGTCAGCCGCGACATCCCGTTCATCCGGCTCGATCGGCACTCGCTCGTCCAGCTCGGCCAGGGCGTCCACCAGCAGCGGATCCGGGCGACGATGACGAGCCGGACGAGCGCCATCGGGGTCGACGTCGCGAGCGACAAGAGCCTGACGAACCGGCTGCTCGACTCGGCCGGCCTGCCGGTCCCGCGCTCGGAGGTCGTCGACACCGAGGAGGCGACGGTTGCCGCCGCCCGCCGGCTCGGCTTCCCGTGCGTCGTCAAGCCGCTCGACGGCAACCACGGCCGGGGCGTCCACCTCGACCTTCGCTCGGACGAGGCGGTCCGGGCCGCGTTCCACGGTGCGCTCGCCCAGAGCCGGAGCGGCGACGTCGTCGTCGAGACCTACGTCGCCGGCAAGGACTACCGCTGCCTCGTGATCGGCGGCAAGGTCGCGGCGATCGCCGAGCGCGTCCCGGCCTCGGTCACCGGCGATGGCGAGCACACGATCCGGCAGCTCGTCGAGCTGGCCAACCAGGACCCACGCCGGGGCATCGGCCACGAGAAGGTGCTGACCCGGATCCGGGTCGATGCGGCCGCCGAGGAGCTCGTCCGGGCGCAGGGCTGGGAGCTCGATGCGGTGCCCCCGCCGGGAACCTGGGTCAAGCTCGCCCTGACCGGCAACATGTCGACCGGCGGGACGTCGATCGACCGGACGATCGAGGCCCATCCGGACAACGTCGAGATCGCCGAGACGGCCGCCCGGATCGTCGGGCTCGACGTCGCCGGGATCGACTTCATCTGCCCGGACATCGCGACCCCGGTCCGCGAGACCGGCGGGGCGATCGTCGAGGTGAACGCGGCGCCCGGCTTCCGGATGCACACCCATCCGACCGAGGGCGAGCCGCAGTACGTGGCGAAGCCGGTCATCGACAACCTGTTCCCGCCCGGCTCGGCCGCCCGGATCCCGATCATCGCGGTGACCGGCACGAACGGCAAGACGACGACCGTCCGGATGATCGCCCACATCCTCAAGCTGATGGGCCGGCGGGTCGGGATGACCTCGACCGACGGGATCGTGGTCGACGGCCGGCTGATCAAGAAGGGCGACATGTCGGGCCCGAAGTCGGCCCAGATGGTCCTCCAGAACCCGACCGTCGACACGGCCGTGTTCGAGGTCGCCCGGGGCGGGATCCTGCGCGAGGGCCTCGGCTACGACCGGAACGACGTCGCGGTCGTGACCAACGTCACCGGCGACCACCTCGGCCTCGGCGGGATCGACTCGATCGGTCAGCTGGCCAACGTCAAGGGCGTCGTCGTCGAGGCGGTTCCGCGGTCGGGCACGGCCGTCCTCAACGCCGACGACCCGCACGTCGCCCGGATGGGCCGGCACTGCGCCGGTCGGGTCGTCTACTTCACCCTCGCGACCGAGAAGGGCAAGGACGGCTTCGACCGGGTCGACGGCCATCTCGGCCGGGGCGGTGCCGCGTTCACGATCGAGCCGACGGCCGAGGGCGACCTCGTCGTGCTCCGACTCGGGGCGCGGACGATGCCGGTCCTCTACACCCACCTGATCCCGGCGACGTTCGGCGGCCGGGCCCGGATGAACGTCGCCAACGCGCTCGCCGCCGCGGCCGCGGCCTGGGCCGCCGGCGCCCACCTCCACGACATCCGGCAAGGGCTGCGGACGTTCTCGACCTCGTTCTTCCAGGCGCCCGGGCGGCTCAACCTGCTCGAGATCGGCGGGGTCAAGATCGTCATCGACTACTGCCACAACGTCGACGGGATGCGCCAGCTGGCCGACTTCGTCGAGCAGATGACGAGCGAGCCCGAGGCGCGATCCGGGCGCGCCGCCAGGCCGGGCTCCAGGGGCGCGGCCAAGGCTCCGGCCACGACCAACGGGACCCGGCCGCGTGAAGGCCGGGCGATCGGCGTGATCGGCATCCCGGGCGACCGGCGCGACGAGGACCAGCAGCAGTACGGGGCCATCGCGGCCACCGCGTTCGACGAGCTGTACGTCCGCGAGGACCGCAACCTCCGCGGCCGCCAGCCGGGCGAGACGGCGGCGAACGTCGTGGCCGGGGTCAAGGAGGCCCGCGCGGCGGGCACCGCGCGGACGCTCAAGACGGAGAAGGTCCTCGACGAGATGACCGCCGTCCGGGCGGCCCTGCGGCGAGCCGCACCCGGCGACCTGGTCGTGATGTGCGTCGACGACGCGGTCGGCGTCTACCGCGAGGCGATGGCCGCGGCGCGTGGTCCGGCCGGGCCGACGGCGTTCACCGACCCCGGCGAGCTCGAGGTCCCCGAGGGCTGAGCCCGGGCGGCCGCTCCGAGGCGGCCGCTAGCCGATCGCGTTCCGGCTGACGATCCGGATGATCGCGAAGATCTCGACCAGCGAGATCAGGATGAGGACGATTCCGACTGCCGTCTCCATGGTCGGTCGACGCTCCTCGGGCTGAGCCGGTCTGGGCCGACCGGGCTAGTCCGGATCATGCAGGTCGGTCCGTTGCGACGCAACCCCGATCGGTACCATCAGCCGGTGGATCGAGTGACCTGGCGCGACCGACTCCGCTACCGGTTCGACGAGTTCATGGGACGGGGCACGATCGCCCTCATCCTCGGCCTGTTCGCGATCTCGCTCCTGCTGATCATCAGCGTCGCCTTCGTCGTCTGGGTGACCGGTGTCGCCACCGACCTCGACTTCCCGACCCTCCTCCGGTTCGGCCTGCTCCGGACCCTCGACCCGGGGACGATGGGCGGGGACCAGGGCACGGCCGGGTTCCTGCTCGCGATGTTCGGGATCACGCTCGGCGGCATCTTCGTCATCAGCACCCTGATCGGCATCCTCAACACGGGTCTCGAGGGCAAGCTGGCCGAGCTGCGCAAGGGCCGCTCGCGGGTGATCGAGCGGGAGCACACCGTGATCCTCGGCTGGTCGCAGCAGATCCACACCGTGATCGCCGAGATCGTCGCGGCGAACGAGAACCAGCCGCGCCGGTCGATCGTCATCCTGGCCGACCGCGACAAGGTCGAGATGGAGGACGAGATCCGGTCGCGGGTCGGTCCCACCGGTCGGACGAAGATCGTATGCCGGTCCGGCAGCCCGATGGACGTCGACGACCTGCGGATCCCGAGCCTGTCGTCGGCGCGCGCGATCGTGGTTCTCGCGCCCGAGGGCGACGAGCCCGACGCCGACGTGATCAAGTCGATCCTGGCGATCACCAACCACCCGGATCGGCGCGCCGAGCCGTACCACATCGTGGCCGAGATCCGTGACCGGGCCAACGTCGAGGTCGCCCGGATGGTCGGCCGCGACGAGGTCGAGCTGATCATGTCCGAGGAGGTCATCTCGCGGATCACCGCCCAGACCTGTCGCCAGTCGGGGCTGTCCGTGGTGTACGCCGAGCTGCTCGACTTCGCCGGCGACGAGATCTACCTGTCCGAGGAGCCGTCGCTCGTGGGACGCTCGTTCGGCGAGACGCTGTCGGCGTACGCCGACGCGTCGGTCATCGGCCTTCTGCCGGCGGGCGGGACGCCGCACCTGAACCCGCCCTCGGCGACCGTCATCGGACCCGGCGACCGGCTGATCGTGATCGCCGCCGACGACGACCAGATCCACCTCTCGAGCGGGGCCGCCATCGAGCTCGACGAATCGGTCCTGCGCCAGGCGTCGGCGCGCGAACCGGTGCCCGAGCGGACGCTCGTCCTCGGCTGGAACCATCGCGCGCCGGCCATCCTCCGCGAGCTCGACGCGTACGTGCCGGAGGGATCCGAGACGGTCGTGGTGGCGACCGGCGGTGCGGTCGCCACGGACGTCCCGCGGCTCGAAGCGAGGCTGCGCGCCCAGCGGATCACCCACCGGAGCGGCGATCCGAGCGACCGGGCCGTGCTCGACGATCTGGCGGCCGAGACGTTCGACCACATCATCGTCCTGTGCTACGACACGCTGGACCCGTCCCGGGCGGACGCCCGGACGCTGATCACGCTGCTCCACCTGCGCGACATCGCGTCGCGCCTCGACCGCGACTTCTCGATCGTGAGCGAGATGCTCGACCTGCGCGATCGGGCGCTGGCCGAGGTCGCCCGCGCCGACGACTTCATCGTCAGCGACCGGCTGATCAGCCTGATGATCGCCCAGGTGGCCGAGTCGAAGCACCTCAACGCGGTGTTCGACGACCTGCTCGACCCGGAAGGGTCGGAGATCTACCTGAAGCCGGCCGGCGACTACGTCGCGCTCGGGACCGCCGTCCCGTTCGCGGCCGTGATCGAGGCCGCACGCCGGCGCGGAGAGGCCGCTTTCGGCTATCGGATCTTCGCCCGGGCCGAGGACGCGGCCGCCTCGTACGGCGTGTCGGTCAACCCGCCAAAGGGCGATCAGGTCACGTTCACGGCCGCCGACCGGGTCATCGTCCTCGCCGAGGACTAGGCGACCCGGCGGCCCGTTTCGCGGCCTAGCGGCGCGGCCGGTCCTGGAGCCGCGGGAGGAGCTCGGTCAGCTCGCTGGCCACGTCGATCGGCCGGGCGCCGAGCTCGTCGAGCAGGGCGAACACGGCGTCGCGCTCCTCGTGACAGAGCAGGACGACGACCCGGCCCGAATCCGGCCGACCCCCGACGAGACCGGAGCTCCCGGCGCCGTTCAGCTCGGCTCGAAGGGCAGCCGTCTCGGACGGGTAGACCGGGATGTCGTCGCTCGCGCCGCCGCCTGCCTTGATCCCGGCGAGCAGCTCACCGACGACGGCCTCCCGGGTCCGGCCACGCAGGTAGCCCTGCGTCTCCTTGATGGCCACCCGCTGGGCGCGCTCGGCGGCGATCCGGCCGATCCCGCGCAGCGTGTCGTCGGGCCGGTCGCCGGCCGTGCCGATGATCACGGTGATCGGGGCGGCCCGGCCGGCCGCACCGCCGGCGATCCCCTCGGCGACGTCGAGGATCGCCGCGACCCCGGCCTCGTTGTGGGCGAAGTCGACGATCACGATCCGTCCCCCGAGCCGGTACAGGTTGAGCCGGCCCGGTGACCGATCCGACGTCGGCCGGAAGTCGCGCAGGCCATCGCCGACCTCGGCGATCGACGCTCCGAGCGCCCGGGCGCCACCGGCGGCGGCCAGGGCGTTGGCGACGTTGTGCCGGGCGATCCCGCCGATCGCGATCGGCACCTCGGTCACCGCCACGATCGAGGTGGCCACGCCGCCCTCCACCTCGACGAGCGAACCGCGCCGCACGACGTAGGCCCGTCCGCCGCGAGCGATCTGCCGGCGGACGGCGGGCGATCTCGTCTCGTCGAGCGAGAACAGGGCGACCTGGGCACGGACGCGACGAGCCACGGCCGTCACGAGCGGGTCGTCGCCATTGAGGATGACCCAGCCGTCGGGACGGGTGATCCGGGCGATCGTCGCCTTCACCTCGGCGAGCTCGGGCAGGGTGTGGATGCCCTGGAGGTCGAGGTGGTCGGAGCTGACGTTGGTCAGCACGCTCGCGTCGTTCGATTCGTAGCCGACGCCGCGCAGGACGATCCCGCCGCGGGCGGTCTCGAGCACGGCAACCTCGACGTCCGACCGGGCGAGGATCCGGTGGGCCCCGCCCGGCCCCGTCCAGTCACCGGGCTCGATCATCCGCTCGTCGACGAGCACGCCGTCGGACGTCGTCGTCCCGACCCGCCGGCCGGCCCGCACGAGGATGTGGCTGATCAGCCGGGTGACGGTGCTCTTGCCGTTCGTCCCGCTGATCGAGACGATCGGGATCCGCCGGTCCGTGTCGCGGATCCAGGGTGGCGGGGTCGTGCTCGCGTCGTCGATCCGGGACTCCCAGCGCTCGAGCAGCCGCGTCTGGGTCCCGGTCAGCCGGGCCGAACGAGCCGGGGAGGCATTCCGCTCGGTCAGCGCGATGGCCGCCTCGGCGATCGCCTGGGCGCGCCCGGCAGCGGTCCACGGGAACGTCACGATCCAGTGCCCGGGATCGGACGAGCGGTGCGCCGCGAGACCCGCCCGCCCGGCTCCATGCTCGGATCGAAGCCGCCGGATCCAGGCCGCGACCGCCGCGACCTCATCGGGCCAGTCGCGCGGAGGCACCGACCGGCCAAGCTGGACGAGCAGGTGCCGGCCCGGCTGGCGCTGGCCATACCACGTCCGGCGGCGGCCGATGGCCAGTTCGATCTTGACCACCGGCTCGAGCCGGTAGACGGAGGGTCCCTCGAGCAGGCGGATCTCGACGACACGCACGGTCCGGGCAGGATAGCGCGGCCGATGCCCGCCGGCACCGCCCGCCGCGGGCCGATAGACTCCCCCGGTGGATTCCCTGCATGCCCCCGGCGCGGCGGTCAGCGCCGACGAGCTGGCCGAGCTCGAGGAGATCCTCGATGACGAGCTGCCGGCCTATCTCGAAGACCTGGCCACGCTCGTCAACGTCGATTGCGGCAGCTACACGAAGGCCGGGGTCGATCAGGTCGGCCGCTGGACCGGGCGCTTCCTCGAGCGGCTCGGGGGGACCGTCGAGGTCCGCCCCGACGAGCACCTCGGAGACACGGTCATCGCGACGTTCAACGGGCGGAACGGGCGGTCCGCGGGTGCTCCTGATCGGTCACCTCGACACCGTCTTCCCGGAGGGCACGGCCCATGCCCGCCCGCTCCGGATCGAGGCCGGGATCGCGCGCGGGCCCGGCGTCACCGACATGAAGTCGGGCCTCCTGACCGGGCTCTATGCGCTGCTCGCCCTACGCGCGCTCGGGGTGGATGACGACGACGAGGTCGCCGACCTCCCGTTCGAGCGGCTCGTGTTCGTCGCCAACCCGGACGAGGAGATCGGCTCGCCGAGCTCGAGTCCGCACATCCGCGAGCTGGCGCTCGAATCGGACGCCTGCTTCGTGCTCGAGTGCGCCCGCGCGAACGGCGACATCGTGTCGGCCCGGAAGGGCACGGTCGACCTTCGCCTGACCGTCCACGGCCGCGCGGCCCACGCGGGGGTCGAGCCCGAGAAGGGCCGCAACGCGATCCTCGAGGCGGCTCACCAGGCGATCGCGATCCAGGCCCTCAACGGCCGCTGGCCGGGGGTCACCGCGAACGTCGGCGTCCTCCGCGGCGGCATCCGGCCGAACGTCGTGGCCGAGGAGGCGGTCCTCGAGGTCGATCTCCGGGCGACGAGCCGGGAGCTGCTCGAGGCGGCCGAAGCGGCGGTCCGCGCAATCGCCGCCGGGACGACCGTGCCCGAGACGTCGATCGACGTCGAGGAGACCGGCCGCCACTGGCCGATGGAGAAGCTCGAGCGATCGGGCCGGCTGGTGGATCACGCGGTGGCCATCGCGCAGCGGCTCGACTTCGCCCTGGCCGACTGCGCGACCGGCGGCGCGTCCGACGCGAACACGACCTCCGGGCTCGGCGTGCCGACCCTCGATGGGCTCGGCCCGATTGGCGGCAGCGATCACTCGCCGGACGAGTACCTCGAGGTCGATTCGATCGTGCCCCGGACGACCCTGTTCGCGGCGCTCCTCCTGGCGGTCGCCCGCGACCCGCTCGTCGCCTCGTGGCGGCCACACCGGGCATGACCCGGACGCTGATCTCGAGCGGCGGGCCGTGGGAGGCGAGCGTCGGGTACAGCCGGGCGGTCGTCGTCGGCGACGCCTGCTGGGTGTCGGGCACGACCGACGCCGGTCCCGACGGGCGGTCGCGCCATCCGGGCGACGCCGGCGCCCAGGCCCGCGCCGCGCTCGACATCATCGAGCGGGCGCTGTCCGAGGCGGGCTTCGCGCTCGGCGACGTCGTCCGGACCCGGATCTACCTGACCGACGCGGCGAACGTCGCGCCGGTTCTCGCCGCCCATGGCGAGCGGTTCGGCGCCGTCCGGCCCGCCTCCGCGATGGTCATCGTCGCCGGCCTGATCGAGGCCTCGCTGCTCGTCGAGATCGAGGCGGACGCCGCCCGCGATCAGGCCCACCCGGCGTAGCGCGCGACGGCCACGAGGCTGACCGCGACCGCCAGGCCGAAGAACAGGTTCTTGCGCCACCACATCAGGACGATCGAGGCGATCACCGCCAGCCACTCGATCCCGACGTGGAAGGCCGGCTGGCCGTCGGTCGTGACGACCATGACGCTGACCGCGGCGAGCGCGGCGAGGACCGCCGGTCCGACCAGCTGGAGGTAGTCGAGCGCCCAGCGCGGCAGCCGCTCGATACCCGGGGCCAGGAGCGGCAGCGCCCGCGACGGGTAGGTGACCGCGCCCATCAGCACGGCAAGCAGGATGAGGTCGGTGCTCACGGGCCCGGCTCCTCCCCGGACCGGGCAGCGTCGTCGAAGGCATCGTGGGGCGACGCCGGCATCGCGTACCGTTCGGCCGACGCCGCGCTCCCGAGGGGCGCCTGCTCATGGGCCGTCGCGCTCGGAACGAGCAGCCCGGCCACGGGGCCGAGGACCCCGCCCGCGATGATCCCGACCCCGGTCCCGAGGGCGAGGCTGACGAGGACGCCGATCGTTGCCCCGACAGCGGCGGCGACGACCTCGCGTCGGCCGGTGATCAGGCCGACGCACAGGCCGGCCATCGCGGCCGGGAAGACGACGTCGAGCCCGAGCTTTGACGGGTCCGCGAGCTGGCCACCGAGGGTCACGCCGGCGAGCGTGGCCAGGTTCCAGGGGATGAACGTCGCGACGACGGCCCCGATCCAGTAGCCCCGGTCGTCGGCCCGCCGGATCCGCTGGAAGTGGGCGATCGACAGCGCGAACGCCTCGTCGGTCAGGAGGTGGGCCATGAGGGCCCGCTTCGGGAGCGGACGGTCGCGCAGCCAGGGCGCCAGGGCCGCCGAGTAGAGCAGGTGCCGCGCGTTGAGCAGGGCCGTCAGCAGGATCACGCCCGGCCAGGCGAGACCGCCGACGACGTAGCCGACGGCCGCGAACTGGGCCGCGCCGGCGAACACGATGACGCTCATCGCCATCGCCTCGATCGGCGAGAAGCCGGCACCGCGAGCCGCCAGTCCGTAGACGAAGCCGAACCCGGCCGCCGAGACTGCGATCCCGGCCGATTCCTGCCAGACTCGTCGGCGCGACGCGTCGAGGTCAACCGTGGAGCTCACCGTCCCGGGCGTCATCGCCGGATGGTAGCCGGTATTGGCCTACCTTGGTAGTCCAATCTTCGGCTTCGTCAGCGCGTCGTGCGCCCGCCCGGGCAGCGGGCTCAGCGCAGGAAGGTCTTCGCGCAGGTCCCGTCGCAGACGACGAAGACAGCATGCTTCTCGACCGCGTACCCGGCGGCGTGGAGGAAGCCCTCGCAGCCCTTCGTCGGGCACTTCCAGACCCACCAGCGCTCCGTGTCGTCGAGCGGCGTGGCTTCGGCTGCGATCACGTCCGTCAGCTCCGGGTGAGCGGCGAGGATCGCGGCGATCGCCCGCGCCCGCTCCTCATCGGTCTCGCTCGTGTACGGGTAGTTCTGGCCGACGTTGGATGACACGGATCCCTCCCGGAGACGTTGGGCGTCGCCGGTGGCAGTGGTCGTGAGCGCAGCAGCCACCGGCACCGCGGAGTATATGGGAGGTCCCGCCGGGGTCAGCGGGCCGATGCGGGCGCTCCGGTCGGTCACCAGACCGCGGGCAGCCCGGCGCTTCGTGGGTCGGTCGCCGCGGCCAGCGAGCCCTCGCCGGCCGGCCCGCCGTCGACGAGCTCGATCGCATGACAGTGGCCGAGCGCGCTGTCGAAGGCGGCGGCCGGGACGATCGGATGACCCATCGCCGCGAGCCCGTCGATCAGCCCGGACCCGAAGCGCGACTCCACCTTGACCGTGTCGGGCGGCTCGAAATGCTCCTTCGGTTCGACGAACCAGCGTGGGCGGGCGACGGCCGTCGCCACGTCGACGCCGCCGTCGACGAGGGCCGAGACGACCTGGGCGTGGATCTGCGGCTGGGCATCGCCGCCCATCGAACCGACCACGACCCATGGCCGTCCGTCGCGGAAGAGCATCCCCGGCATCAGCGTGTGGAGCGTCCGCTTCGACGGGGCGAGGACGTTCGGGTGGTCGGGGTCGAGGCTGAAGTACGAGCCGCGATTCTGATACGCGATGCCGGTGGCCGAGCAGACGACGCCGGATCCGAAGCCCATGTAGTTCGACTCGATCAGGCTGACCGCGTTGCCGGCGGCGTCGACGACGCCGAGCCAGGCCGTGCCGCCACCGCGCGGGACCGTCGCGGCCGGCGGTCGGGCGGCACGGGTCGGGTCGATCCGGGTCGCCAGCTCGGCGGCGTACGACGTGTCGAGCAGTCGCTCGAGTGGCGCGCGATGCGTCTCCGGGTCCGTGAGGTGGGCGTCCCGGTCGGCCATCGCCAGCTTCGACGCCTCGATCCCGAGATGGACCCAGCGCAGATCGTCGCCGGTCTCCGCCGCGAATGTAGCCGCCGCCGGCGGCTCGAACCGCTCGAGAACGTTGAGGATCTCGAGGGCGACGAAGCCGGAGCTGTTCGGCGGGTGGCTGGTCACCCGGACCCCGCGATAGTCGACGCCGATCGGCTCAGCCCAGGTCGAGCGGTGAGCCGCCAGGTCGTCGAGCCCGATCGTCGAGCCGGCGGCGGCGAGCGAGCGAACCTGGGAGGTGGCCGTCTCCCCGACATAGAACTCGTCCCAGCCGGCCTCCGCGATCCGGGTCAGCGTCGCCGCCAGCGCCGGCAGCCGAACGCGCTCGCCGGGCCGCCAGGGCCGGCCGGCCGGGCGGTAGACCGACTGCCAGGCGAGATCCGCTCCGAGCTCGGTCCCGAACCGCGACGCACTCGTTTCGACCGACTCGATGAAGCCGTCCCAGGCGGGGAACCCGCCGGCGGCCAGCTCGATCGCCGGGGCGAGGAGGTCGGCGCGCGGCAGCCGCCCGAAACGATCGTGGGCGTCGCCCCACGACCTGACCGCCCCGGGCACCGTGACCGACAGGCCGCCGCGGAGCGGGAGCCGCTCGACGCCGGACCGACGGAGCGCCTCGGGGTCGGCCCGGATCGACGAGCGCCCGGACCCGTTGAGCGCCAGCTGACGCCGGGCCGGTTCGTCCCAGATCAACCAGAACGCGTCGCCGCCGATCCCGCAGGCGTTCCCATCGACGACCGCCAGGACGGCGTTCGTGGCGATCGCCGCGTCCACCGCCGTGCCGCCGGCCCGGAGGATCGCCAGCCCGGCCGACGTCGCCAGGTGGTGCGGCGCGACGACCGCGCCGTGGGACCCCCTGGCCAGCGCGATCGGGACGAGCGGACGAGTCACGCCGGCCAGTCTAGTCGCGCTCGTGGAGAGCTCGCGGCGTGCCGGCCCATCGCCGGGTGAGCGGTACCACCGACCGACCACGACCGCCGGCTCGCGCCGGTCGTGGTGCGCGGGTACCCTTCACGCCGTGGAGACCGCCACCGACGACGGCCACCGCCCCGGGATCCTCCACCGGATCCTGGGCGACGTGCCGCGCTCGCTCGGCGCGGTCCTCGTCGGGACGTTCACCCTCCGGTTCAGCACGGGTCTGACCGGGACCCTGCTCGTCTACTACCTCGCCGAGCTGCAGCACCACGGCGGCCGCGAGGTTCGGGCCGCGGAGCTCGGGCTGATGACCGCCGCGTTCTTCGCCGCCGAGCTGATCCTCGCCACGCCGTTCGGGCTGCTGTCCGATCGCTGGGGTCACCACCGGGTCATGCAGTTCGGGCCGATCTTCGGCTTCGTCGCCGTGATCCTGACCTTCCTCACGACGAACCTGGTCGTGCTCGGCGCCACCCGGATCCTCGAGGGCGCCTCGACCGCCGCGTCGGTCCCCTCGATCCTCGGGTTCATCGCCGTGATCACCGCCGGCGACGAGCTGCTCCGAGGGCGGGCCGCCGCCCGGTTCGAGGGAGCGACGCTGGCCGGTCTGGGCGCCGGCGTGGTGGCGGCGGGCCCGATCTGGCACTTCTTCCATGCCGGCGGGTTCCTGCTCAACGCCGGCGTCTACGTCATCTCGTTCCTCATCTACCGGTTCGGCGTGCCCGAGACGCCGGGCGACACCGAGACCGTCAAGGAGCCGCACCCCGGGTTGCGGCGCTACCTGGAGATCCTCCGCAGCTCGCACGTCTGGCTGCTCGCGCCGACCTGGATCGCGGTGAATGCGGCGATCGGACTGTGGACGACCCAGTCCCTGTTCCAGCTCGTCAAGGACCCCGCCCCGAAGTTCGCCGACCAGTTCCTGATGGGCCGGGCCGACCCGCTGATGATCAGCGTCGGGTTCGTGATCGCCGGGATCGTGTTCTTCGCCGGGCTCGGCTACTGGGGCGAGCGGTTCCGACGGATGCGCCGGACGACGATCCTGTTCTACGGGATCCTCGGCGGGGGAGCCTGCGTGGCGGCGGCCGCCGTGATCAACCACAGCCTCGGGGCGTCGCCGCTGGTCATGCTCGTCGCCGCCGTGGTCGTGATCGCGGGCCTGTTCGTCCTCGCCGGAGCGACGCCGGCCGCGCTCGGGATGCTGGCCGACATCTCCGAGGCGTTCCCCGCAGATCGGGGCGCGATCATGGGGCTCTACTCGGTCTTCCTGGCGCTCGGCCAGATCATCGGCAGCCTGGTCGGGGGAGCGGCGGCCGATTGGCGCGGGATCGACGGGATCCTCATCGCGACCGCGCTGGCCCTGGTGATCGCGCTCATCCCGCTCGGCCGATTGCGGACGGTCGAGCACCTCATCGCCGGCCCGGTCGAGGGCCAGGTGGCCGTCGGCTGACCGGCAGCGACTCGGCCCCGGGTCGCTCCGGCGCCGCTCTCCGCCGTCGCCCGGCCCCGTATGATCACGGCCACGCAGGAGGAGGCCCCCGTGAGCCGTGTCGCGATCGTCACCGACTCAGCCGCCGACCTCGGAGCGACGACGGCGGCGGCCCACGGGATCGTGATCGTCCCGCTCATCGTCACCTTCGGCTCGGACAGCTACCGGGCCGGCGTCGACATGACCCCGGAGGCGTTCTGGGAGCGGATGGTCGCTCCGGACGCTCCGTTCCCGACGACGGCCGCCTCGAGCCCGGGCGTGTTCAAGGAGGCGTTCGAGGCCGAGTTCGCGGGCGGCGCGGACGCGATCGTCTGCGTGACCGTCGGCTCGACCCTGTCGGGGACGAACAAGAGCGTCCACATCGCCCGCGAGCTGCTCCCGGATCGGGAGATCCACGTCGTCGACTCCCGGAGCGCGTCGATGGGCCAGGGTCTCCTGGCGATCCTCGCCGCGGAGCTGGCCCAGGCCGGGGTTCCGGCCGACGGCATCGCCCGGACGATCGAGGGACGGACCGATGATGCGCTCGTCGCGGTCTGCCTCGACACGCTCGCGTACCTGAAGAAGGGCGGCCGGATCAGCGGGCCGCAGGCCGCCATCGGCGGGCTCCTCGGGGTGAAGCCGATCATCTCGATCAAGGACGGCCTCGTGGACACCGTCGAGCGGGTCCGGACGCGGTCGAAGGCGCGCGAGCGCGCGATCGAGTTCATCATGTCCGCCCCGATCGAGCGGCTGGCCGTCCTCCATACGGTCAGCCCGGATGTCGAGGCGTTCCGGGACGAGCTCATTGCGCGGGCGCCCGGCGGGATCGATCCCAGCCGGGTCACGATCGAGCTCGTCGGCTCGTCGGTGGGTCCCCACCTCGGACCGGGCGCGGTCGGCGCGGCGGTGCTCAGGAAGCGCCCGGACTGAGGCCGGCCGGCGCCCGGACCGAGGCCCGGCCGGCGCCCGGACCCGGCCTCGGCCCGGCACGGCCCGGCGCGCGCGGGCCGGGCGGCCCCCGAGAATGGCCCGAACGGCCTATGGACGCCCTCGCTACCAGTCCGCAACGTGGTCGCAACCGGACCGCGACGAAGGTCGAGCCCGGCGGCTATACTCCCGGTGCTTCGAACCCACTGCGTCGCACGCTCCTTGCGGGCATGACGGCGGCGCTCCGTGGGGTCGTCCGGGAGACGACCCAGGATCCGGCCGATCACCGTTCGACGGCCGAGCGGAGGAACCGTTCTCAATGACCACCGAGCAGGCGGCGGGGCCGATCAATCCGTGGGCCGTCGCCCAGCAACAGTTCGATCTCGCCGCGGAGCGCCTCAATCTCGATCCGGGCTTGCGCAAGGTCCTGCGCGAGCCGCGCCGCGAGCTCATCGTCCACTTCCCGGTGAAGATGGATGACGGCAGCGTCCAGGTCTTCACCGGCTACCGCGTCCAGCACAACCTCGGCCGCGGACCGGCCAAGGGCGGCATCCGCTACCACCAGGACGTGACCCTCGACGAGGTCAAGGCCCTCGCGATGTGGATGACCTGGAAGTGCGCGGTCGTCGGCATCCCGTACGGCGGCGGCAAGGGCGGCGTCGTCGTCGACCCGAAGAAGCTGTCCTACAAGGAGCTCGAGGGCCTGACCCGGCGCTACGCGACCGAGATCAGCATCATCATCGGGCCCGAGCGGGACATCCCCGCCCCGGACGTCAACACGAACGCCCAGACCATGGCCTGGATCATGGACACCTACTCGATGCACGTCGGGTACACCGTGCCCGGCGTCGTCACCGGCAAGCCGATCCCGCTCGGCGGCTCGGAGGGTCGCAACGAGGCGACGGCCCGCGGCGCCGTGTACTGCATCGTCGAAGCGGCGACCCATCTCGGACTGGACCTGCGCCGGTCGACCGTCGCCGTCCAGGGCTTTGGCAACGCCGGCTCGATCGCCGCCCGGCTCATCCGCGACGAAGGCGCGACCGTCGTCGCGGTCAGCGACTCGACCGGCGGGATCCATGCCCCGGCCGGCCTCGACGTCGATCGGGTGATCGCCTGGAAGAAGGAGCACGGGACCGTCCAGGGCTTCCCCGGCGCCGCCGACATCAGCAACGCCGAGATCCTCGAGATCGACTGCGACGTGCTCATCCCGGCCGCGCTCGAGAACCAGATCACGGCGCGCAACGCCGGGAGCGTCAAGGCCCGGCTCGTGGCCGAGGCGGCCAACGGACCGACGACGCCCGAGGCCGACGAGATCCTGTACCGCAACGGCGTCTTCACGATCCCCGACATCCTGTGCAACGCGGGCGGGGTCACCGTGAGCTACTTCGAGTGGGTCCAGGACCTCAACCGTGACTTCTGGAACGAGGCCGAGGTCAACCAGAAGCTCAAGGGGATCATGATCAAGGCGTTCAAGGACACCCTGATGATGTCGCTCAAGGAGCAGGTCAACATGCGGACGGCGGCCTACCTCCTGGCCGTCCAGCGGGTCGCCGACGCGACTGCGATGCGCGGTCTCTATCCGTAGACGGTCCGTCGCCCCGTCGCACCGCATCTGTTCGAGACCCTGGCGCAACAGCTGGGGTCTCGCCGGTTCGGCGGTGTACCATCGCGGCCATGCTCGACCACGAAGAGAAGTTCCTGTTCAAGGAGGAGATCCTCCACCTGGCCAGCTCGGTCGGCGATTCGTCGATCCTCGACAACGTCGAGGACCTGCTGACTGACGTCATCACCAGCCCGCGCTTCGACTCCGAGGTGTTCACCCTCGAGCGCAGCCTCCAGGTGATGCTCGGAGCTCGGGCCGGAACCACCCTGGTCGGGTTGCTGACCGTCGCCCCCGAGGTGTTCGAGGAAGTCGCCGACGTCAACATCCCGTCGGAGGTCCACGAACGGCTCGTTGCCTGGCGGGCGCGCTTCGGCCTGGCGATCGACAACGCCCTGAACTTCCTCAACAACCCCGACGGGATCCAGGGCCACAACTTCGCGACCCAGGTGGCCCACGTCGAGGACCGGCGGGTCCTCCAGGGCCGGCTGACCCTCGTCCGCTACAACAACGAGCCGCAGTTCTTCGTGGCCGACGCGAGCGTCTACCTCGGCCTGGTGGCCGACATCATGGAGCGGCTCGCCCCGTACCTCGAGCCCGATGCCGTCGACGCCGACACGCTGTCGCGTCTGCGCGACGCCGTCCAGCTCATCGAGCGCCGCACGACCCGCGCCTGACCGGGCGCGCCATGCGCCAGGTCTATCTCGCCGCGACCGGCCAGAACCGGGGCAAGACGACCGCCAGCCTCGGGCTGTTCGACATGTTCGTCGGTCGCGGCCTCGACGCCGGGTTCATGAAGCCGGTCGGTCAGCGAACGATCATCGAGGACGGCGTGTCGGCCGACGAGGACGCCGTCCTCATGCGCGAGGTGTTCGGGCTGACCGACTCGATGCCGGTGATGAGCCCGGTCCATATCCCGCGCGGGTTCACCAAGGCCTACATCAACGGGGACGTCGTCGAGGATCTCGGGGCCCGGATCCGGGCGGCCCACGCCCAGCTCGCCGCCGTCCACGACATCGCCCTGGTCGAGGGGACCGGCCATGCCGGGGTCGGGGCGGTCATCGGCCTGTCGAACGCGGTGGTGGCCGCCATGCTCGAGGCGCCGGCGGTCATCGTCAGCGAGGGCGGCGTCGGCCGGCCGATCGACGAGATCGTGCTCAACGCCAGCCACTTCAGCGCCCATGGCGTCGAGGTTGCGGGGGCCATCGTCAACAAGGTCTACCTCGACGAGCAACCCGGGCTCGTGCGCGTCCTCGAGCGCGGCCTCGCCCCGTACGGGATCCCGCTGCTCGGCGTCCTGCCGTACCGGCCGATCCTGTCCAACCCGACCCTGGCCATGGTCCTCGAGGGCGTCCACGGCGAGACCCTCCACCCCGGCCCCGACCTCGACCGGGTCGTCGACAGCGTCGCGATCGGGGCGATGGAGCCGACCCACATGCTGGAGCGGATCGGTCCGGGCACCCTGGTCATCGTTCCGGGCGACCGCGAGGACGCGATCCTCCGCCTGACCTCCGCCCATACGGCCGACGACCGGGCCGCCCTCGGCCTGGTCCTGACCGGCGGCTATCGCCCGAGCCAGACCGTGATCGACGAGATCCGCTGGGCCGACCTGTTCGCGACGCTCGTCGTCGAGGACACCTACGAGGTCGCCTCCGAGGTCCACGACCTCCTCGTGAAGACCCACGCCGGCGACGTCGAGAAGATCGCCCTGATCAAGTCGCTCGTCTCCGAATGGCTCGACCTCGACCGGATCCTGGCCGTCGCGAGGTGAGGCCGGGCGGCTGACACCGACGAGGCCCCGCCCGATCAGGACCCGCCGGATCCGTGGTGGGGCACGAACTGGGGCAGGAACCGCAGGTTCACCTCGAGGATCGCCTCGAGCAGGCCCTCGGCCGCGCGGAGGTCCGGGACGAGCGGGTTCGCCAGCAGCGCCTTGAGCGCGACCCGGGTGGTCGCCGCCGATCGCCGCCTCGATGGCCAGCTCCTCGTAGGCCTTCGCCTTCTGGACGAGCCCGCGGAGCTCGGGCGCGAGCGGCGCCAGTGGCAGCGGGTGGGCGCCCTCGCGATCGATCCGGGCCGGCACCTCGACGACGGCCGTCGCCGGCAGGTCCGGCAACGCGCCGTCGTTGCGCACGTCGACGACCTGGACGTCGCCCGTTCCGGCGTGGAGCGAGGCGATCAGCTGGGCCGCCGCCTCGCTGTAGAACGCCCCGCCGCGCGACTCGAGCAGGGCCGGCTTCCGGTCGAGGGTCGGGTCGCGGTACAGCTCGAGGAGCTCGCGCTCGATCGCCATCACGTCCTCGGCCCGGGTCCCACCGGCCAGCTGCTCGTCGAGGACGTCACGGGTCTGGTAGTAGTAGTGGAGGTAGTAGGAGGGCAGCGCGCCGAGCGTCCGGACCAGCTCGGCGGGGGTCCCGCTCTCAGCGGCCAGCTCGTCCGGGTGGTCGGCGATCAGCTCGGGCAGGCGATCGATGCCGTCGACCCGGATCGCCCGGACCCAGGTCAGGTGGTTGAGCCCGACATGCTCGAGCTCGACCCGGTCGGGGGTCACGCCGAAGCGGGCCGCCATCCGGCGCTGGATCCCGATCGCCACGTTGCACAGGCCGATCGCCCGATGGCCGGCGTCGAGCAGCGCCTGGGTGACGATCCCGACCGGGTTCGTGAAGTCGACGATCCAGGCGCCGGGCGCGCTCCGGCGGCCGACGTCCTCGGCCAGCGCCAGGACCACGGGCACGGTCCGGAGCGCCTTGGCGAAGCCCCCCGGGCCGGTCGTCTCCTGACCGATGCAGCCGAACCGGTGGGGGAGCGTCTCGTCGGTGAACCGGGCGGCCTGGCCCCCGATCCGGAGCTGGACGAGGACGAACGCCGCCCCGTCGATCGCGGCGTCCCGGTCGGTCGTCGTGGTCAGCCGGCCGGGCCAGCCGTTGCGACGGAGGATCCGCTCGGACAGCCCGGCGACGATCGCGAGCCGCTCGGCATCGATGTCGTGGAGCGCGAGCTCGTCGACCGGAAGCGTCGTCGTGCGATCGGCGACGCCCTGGACGAGCTCCGGGGTGTAGGTGCTGCCTCCGCCGATGACGGCGATCTTCAGACCCATCGTCCTCCCTCGCCAACGTTCCGCTCATCGGGACCCGGGTCGATGCGGGGCTTGACAACCGGGCCCGGGGCTGTCCAGATTAGTTATAACGTTATCAGCAACGGCCCCATCCACGATAGGGTGCAGATGGCGACGTTCCAGCTCGAGCCTGGGCCCGTGCCGCTCCATCACCAGGTCTACCTTGACCTGCGCGCGTCGCTCGACCGCGGCGAGTGGCGCTCGGGCGACCGGCTGCCCACCGAGCGCGACCTCGCGGCCCGCTACGGCTGCAGCCTGATCACGGTCCGGCGCGCGCTCGGCGAGCTGGCCCGCGAGGCGCGGATCGAGCGGACGCAGGGCCGCGGCACGTTCGTCAGCCGGCCGTCGATCCGGCTCGACATGGGCGGATCGCTGAGCTTCGCCGAGGAGATGGTCGACCAGGGTCACCTGCCCGGGACCAGGCTCGTCGCCTCGCGGACCCAGACCGCCGGTTCGACGGTCGCCAATGCGCTCGGGATCGAGCCCGGTGCCCCGACCGTCTATGTCGAGCGGCTCCGGCTGGCCGACGACGAGCCGCTGCTGCTCGAGCAGGTCCATCTCCCGGCCGACCGCTTCCCGGGCCTCCTGGGCGCCGATCTCGAGCACGGTTCGCTGTACGAGCTCCTGGCCAGTCGCTACGACACCCAGGTGTCGCTGGCCAGGGAGACGTTCCTGCCGGTGACCCTCCCCGCCCGAGAAGCCCGGCTGCTCGGCCAGGAGCCGCATCGGCTCGCCCTCCTCATCGAGGGCGTCGCCTACACCAGGACCGGCGTGCCGGTTGAATACGCCCGGTCCTACGTCCGGGGCGACCGGATGCGCTACCACGTCGATCGAGAGATCGCCCGCTCGAGCTGGCTCGCCGAGGTGGATCGGTGAGCGTCCAGCCGGATGGGCGGGCCAATGCGGACAGACCGAAGGAGGAGGACACCGTGAACCTGAAGCTGCGAGCCCTGACGGGGCTTGCCATCGCGGCGCTCGTTGCGAGCGCCTGCGGATCGAGCGGGTCGACGACGGCTCCGTCGGCCGCGGCCCCGACCCCCGGCCAGTCGGCCGCAGGCGAGGCCTCGCCGAGTGCGGCGACGCCGGCCGCCAGCCTCGACACGACCCCGGTCACGATCAAGGTCTGGGACTATTACGGCGAGTCGACCCCGATCAAGCCGGCCCTCGCCGGCTTCGCCAAGGAGTTCCCCTGGATCACCGTCGACTACGAGGCGCTCGACTGGGACTCGATGAACGAGAAGTTCACCGCCGGGATCGGCGCCGGCGAGGTGCCGGACATGGCGACCCTCGACATGACCTGGCTGCCGACCCTGGCGGCCAACGGGGCGCTCGAGGACCTCACCGGGCTGTCCGGTGGACAGCTGAACGGGACGCCGATCGCCGACCAGTACACCAAGGGCGCCCAGGACGCGATGCACTTCGGCGACCAGATGGTCGCGATGCTCTACGACTTCGACACGTATTCGCTCTACTACCGGAAGGACCTGTTCGATCAGAAGGGGATCGCGGTCCCCAAGAACTGGGACGAGCTTGCGGGCTGCTGCCAAGCAGCTCGCCGAGGCGTCCAAGACGGGCGGCAAGAACGACAAGTACCTGACCGTCATCCGGCCGAACAGCTTCCACTTCTCGCAGTACCTCTACCAGGACGGCGGGGCGCTGCTCAACGACGACAACACCCAGGCCGTGTTCAACTCGGCGGCCGGGGTCGACGCCGTCAACATCCAGAAGGCGATCCTCGACGATGGCACCGGGTTGTACTGGCCGGATGCCAACAACGACCTGATCCCGGTGATCAAGTCGGGCCAGGTGGGCATGTTCCAGGACGGGCCGTACTACATGGGCCTGCTCAAGACCGGCGTGCCCGGAGCAGTCCGGCAAGTGGGCGGTCGCAACGGCGCCGTTCTCAAAGCAACCCGGGAGCTATCTCGGCGGCACCGGTCTCGGCATCCCGGTCCAGGCCCAGCACAAGGAAGCCGCCTGGCAGTTCATCCAGTACCTGCTCCGGCCCGAGAACGAGATCGGCGTGTTCACCTACGCCGGCGCGGCGCCGGCCACGACGGCCGCCCTCCAGAGCCCCGAGCTGACGAAGCCGGATCCGTACTTCGGCGGCGAGCAGCCGTTTGGGGTATTCCTCGAATCGATGGCCACGTCACGCCCGTTCCCGTACGTCGGCGCGTGGACCCAGATCGACGAGGCGATCGGCCTCGCGATGGAGAAGGTCCTCCTGACCAAGGCCGACGTGCAGCAGACCCTCGACGATGCCGTCGACCAGACCAACGCACTGCTCAAGCAGTGACCGCTGACGACCGCGACCGGGATCGACCGGCCGTGATCGGACGATGAGCGCGGCGATCGCGCGTCGCTTCCGCGGGGCGTCGGCAGGCTACCTGCTGATCGCCCCCGCGGTCATCGTCACCGTCGTCTTCCTGCTGATCCCGATGATCGTGTCGGGCTACTGGAGCCTGACCCACTACAACGGGATCAAGCCGCCCCAGTTCGTCGGCCTCGAGAACTACGTCGACGTCCTGACCGATCCGCGCTTCCAGCGGGCGTTCCAGAACACTGTCTTCTTCGTCGTCATGGGGATGGCGATCGGCCCGGTGCTCGGGCTCGGCACGGCGATCCTGCTCAACGACAACCTCCGGCTGCGGGCGCTCTTCCGGACGTCGTTCTTCCTGCCGACGATGACCTCGCTCATCGTCGTCGCGACGATCTGGAAGTTCATGTACGCCGACAACGGGATCATCAATGCGATCGCCGGCTTCTTCGGCCTGCCCGGGCACCCCTGGCTGACCGATCCGACGACCGCCCTGCCGGCCGTCGTGATCACCGCGATCTGGCAGGGCTTCGGGTTCGAGACCGTCGTCTTCCTGGCCGCGCTCCAGGCCATCCCGCGCGAGTACTACGAGGCGGCCACGGTGGACGGCGCCGGCCGCTGGGCGAAGTTCCGCTGGGTGACCCTGCCCGGCCTGCGGCCGACGATCGTGTTCGTCTACGTGATCGGGATCATCGGCAGCTTCCAGACCTTCGACCAGGTCTTCGTGATGACGAACGGCGGGCCGATCCAGGCGACCCGGACGATCGTGTTCGACCTCGTCGACAAGTTCAACCGGCTCGACATCGGCGGCGCCTCGGCGGTCGCCTACATCCTGCTCGTGTTCCTGGCCGTCCTGAGCTACGTCCAGCTCCGGCTGGGCGAGTCGCGCGACTGATGGCGACCGTGGGCTCGCGCCGTCGTGGCCGGATCGGCAAGAGCATCTTCCTGCTGGCCGCCTCGGTCCTGATGATCGCGCCGTTCGTCTGGGCGCTGTCGACCTCGTTCAAGCTGCCCGGCGACGTGTTCGCCTACCCGCCCCGGTTCCTGCCCGACCCGTTCACGACCAACAACTACCAGAACGTGATCACCCGGATCCCGTTCCCGCGCTATCTGCTCAACAGCACGATCGTGACCGGCACGATCGTGATCCTCAACGTGATCTTCGGGACGGCGGCGGCCTACGCGTTCGCCAAGCTCCGGTTCCCGGGTCGCGACGGGATCTTCTTCCTGCTCCTGCTGACCCTGATGGTCCCGTTCCAGGTCAACCTCATCCCGCTCTACAAGATGATGGTCGAGCTCCACAAGGCGATCCCGGCGCTCGGCGCCAACACCTACTTCGGGCTGATCGCCCCGAGCGCCGTGTCGGTCTTCGGGATCTTCCTGATGCGCGGGTTCCTCCGCTCGATCCCCGACGAGATCCTCGAATCGGCCCGGATGGACGGCGCCTCCGAGTGGCGGGTCCTCCGCTCGATCGTCTTCCCGCTGGCGGTCCCCGGGATGGCCACCCTGGCGATCTTCACCCTGCTGGCGGCCTGGAACGACTTCCTCTGGCCGCTCGTCGTGACCAGCTCCGACGACATGCGGACGCTGCCCGTCGGGCTGGCGCTGCTCGCCCGTCGAAACGCGTCGGACTGGGGCACCACGATGGCGGGCACCGTGATCACCGCCGCGCCGCTGATCCTCATCTTCCTGCTCCTCCAGCGACGGTTCATCGAGGGGCTCACCGCCGGGGCCGTCAAGGACGTAGGCTGACCGGCGTGAGCACCGTCCGTCGCGGCCGGCACCTGCTCGAGCGGGACGGACGAGCGATCTTCCCGGTCGGGGCCCACTACGTTCCGGTCGAGGGACCCGACTGGCCATGGCGGGTCGACGCCAGCCGCCTTCGATCGAGCGTTCGGGGCGATGGCCGCGGTCGGGCTCGACACGGTCCGGATCGACCTCCTCTGGGCGGCGGTCGAGCCGCAGGCCGGCCGGTACGACGAGGCCCACCTCGCGCGTCCTCGACGCGATCCTGGCCGCGGCCCGGCGCCATCGCCTCCTGCTCCATCCGACCCTGTTCGTCGGCGGCGAGGTCGGCGACGCCTACTGGGACGTGCCCTGGCGGGCCGGTCGCCATCCCCACCGCGACCCCGAGCTCGTCGCCCTCCAGGTGGCCCAGGCGGCGATGTTCGCCCGGCGCTGGCAGGGCGACCCCGCGATCCTCGCCTGGGACCTGACCGACGAGCCGCCGCTGTGGCTGTTCCCCGACACGACCGACGCCGACGCGGCGGCCTGGACCGAAGCGCTGGCCGGCGCCCTGCGGGCCGGCGATCCGGACCACCTCGTGACGATCGGGACGGCCAGCCAGGAGGTCGGCGCCGGCCCGTTCCGGGCGGACGTCGTCGCCGACCGGCTCGACTTCGCGACCGTCCATCCGTACCCGATCTATTCGCCGGAGCTCTACCCGGACAGCCTCCTGGGCGCCCGGATGACGCACGCCGCGGCATTCGAGACGGCGCTGGCGGCCGGCGCCGGCCGGCCGACCATGCTCCACGAGTACGGCGCCTCGTCGGCCCAGTTCGATCCCGAGCGCGTCGCCGCCTACGATCGGCTGCTCGCCTGGTCGGCGCTCGGCCGCGGCTCGATCGGCGCCCTGGCCTGGTGCTGGACCGACGCCGCGCCGGTGGCCTTCGATCGCGCGCCGTACGTCCGCCAGCCGCACGAAACCCAGTTCGGCGTCACCGACCACGACGGCCGGCTCCGACCGCGCGGCCGCGTCCTGGCCGACCTGCGGGCGACGATCAGGGCGGTCGGCCACGAGCTCGGCGGGCTGGCCGGGGACGGGCCGGCCAGCGGCGCCGCCATCCCGGTGCCGCACGAGTACGCCCGGCCGTACGACCCGGCCGGCTACGGCCTCGACCGCGCACCGGCCGGTCCGTACGAGCCGGCCGAGCGGGTCTGGACGCCGGAGCGCGATCCCCGACCGCTCGTCCGGGGCTGGCTCAACGCGTTCGTGCTGGCGGCCCGGGCCGGGGTCTCGGTGAGCTTCCCCAGGGAGCGGCTCGACGATCGCTGGCCCGACGTCCGCCTGCTGATCGTCCCGGCTCCGCTCACCTCGACCTCGTCGTCGCTCGTTCACCTGCGGACGAGCTTCTGGCGGGGCGCGGCCGACCACTTCGCCCGGGGCGGCGGCCTGTGGCTGTCGGTGTCGGCGGATTCGGCGCTGCCCGAGATGACCGCCCTGGCGGGTTGCCGCCTGGCGGATCGCGTTCCGGCCGACCGGCCCGGCGTCCTGCGCTTCGTCCGCGGCTGGGGTCCGTTCGTGGCCGACGACGAGCTCCGGCTGCCGGAAGGCGACGGCAGCCTCGCCCTGCGCTGGGCTCGGCTGGCCGTCGACGACGCGACGGTCGTGGCCGTCGACGCGGACGGCGAGCCGGGCCTGGTCGTGGCCGAACGAGGATCCGGGCACGTCGCGACCTGCGCCGCGCCGGTCGAGCTGCTCCTGGCGGCAGCGCCGGAACGGCACGGACCCGGTGACCCCAGCTGGGGCCTGTACGCCGGTCTGGCCGAGCTCGCCGGCGTCCGGGAGGTCGCCCGGGTCGACCACCCCGACGTGACGGCGGGCGTGCTCGGCGGACCGGTCGGCGGGTCGCTGGCGCTGACCAACCACGGGCCGACGGACCAGCGGGTGGTCGTCCGGCTGCCCGGCGACGCTTCGGCGATCCGGGCGTTCGAGCCGACCGGCGCGCGGGAGCTGCGGAGCGAGGGCGCCGGCGCCGATCTCGGTGTCGAGCTGGAGCTGCCGGCCTACGGCGCCACGCTCGTCGGCTGGCGGCGGCCCGAATGACCGAAGCGCTCCCGGCGCTGCTGGCCGTGGATGGCGGCAACTCGAAGGCGGACGTCGCCGTGGTCGACGCGGACGGCACGCTCCAGTCCGCCGTCCGCGGTCCGACGATCTCGCACCAGGCGGTCGGGCTCGAGGCCGGCCTCGACGCCCTCGAGTCGATCGTCAGGCAGGCGCTCGCTCAGGCGAGACTCGATCCGGACCGGCGCCCGGCCGCCGGGCTCGGGCTGTATGCCCTGGCCGGCGCCGACCTGCCCGGCGACGTGCGCCTGCTCGAGGGCGGCCTCCGACGGCGCGACCTGACGGCCGAGGTCGTCGTCCTCAACGACACGCACGCCGCGCTGCGGGCTGGGAGCGATCGGCCGTGGGGCGTCGCGGTCGTCTGCGGCGCCGGGACCAACGGCCTGGGGATCGGCCCGACCGGCCGGGTCGTCCGGTTCGCCGCGGTCGGTGAGAACTCGGGCGACCGGGGCGCCGGCGGTGGGATGGCGATGGAGGCCCTGGCGGCAGCCATCCGGGGCCGGGATGGCCGCGGGCCGCGGACGAGCCTCGAGCGGCTCGTTCCGGCGGCGTTCGGCCGGAAGCGGCCGGGTGACCTGACCGCCGACCTCGAGCTCGGGCGGCTCGACCGCGAGGACCTCCGCGCGGAGCTCCCACCGATCGTCTTCTCGGCCGCCGCCGACGGCGATCCGGTCGCCGCCGCGATCGTCGCCGACGTGGCCGACGAGATCGTGGCCTGGGCGGTGGCGATGATCCGCCGGCTCCACCTCACCCGGCGCGACGTCCCCGTCGTCCTGTCGGGCGGGATCATCCGGACGACCTATGCGCCATTCCATGAGCGGATCCGGACCCGGATCCAGGCGGTCGCGCCGGCTGCCCGGATCGTTCCGCTGGCCGTCCCACCGGTCGTCGGGGCGGCGCTCCTCGGCCTCGATCGGCTCGAGCTCGGCGTCGCCCGACGATCCGCCGCCGAAGCGCGCCTGCGCGCCGGCGCTGACGTTCGCGCGGCTGGGCGTCGTCGACTGACCGCTACGGTTCGCCGAGCGGCTCGTTGTCGATCAGCCGGGTCGAGCCGAACCGGACCGCGACCGACAGGAGGGCCGGCCGGTCGATCCGGTCGAGCTCCTCGAGGGTCGCTGCGTCGGCGCAGCTGACGTATTCGACCCCGGCCAGCGGCTCCCCGGCGAGCACCTCGTGGATCGTCGCGCGGAGGGCGTCGGCGGATCGTTCGCCGGCCTCCCAGCGGCGCCGGGCGGCGAGCAGGGCACGATGGATGACCGGCGCCGAGGCCCGCTGCTCAGGTGTCAGGTGGACGTTGCGCGACGACAGCGCCAGCCCGTCCGGCTCGCGGACGGTCGGGCACGGGACGATCGTCGTCGGGAGGGCGAGGTCGCGGGCCATCCGGTCGATGACCATCACCTGCTGGGCGTCCTTCTGGCCGAAGTAGGCGCGCTCGGCGCCGACCAGGGCGAGCAGGATCGCGACGACGGTCGCCACGCCGTCGAAGTGGCCGGGCCGGGCGGCTCCCTCGAGCGGGCGGGCGATCGCCCCGACCGAGACGGACGTGTCGAAGCCCGGCGGGTAGACCTCGTCGACCGGCGGCGCCCAGACCAGGTCGACCCCTTCCTCGGCACAGATCGCGACGTCGCGCGCCTCGTCCCGCGGGTAGCGTCCGAAGTCGCCGGGCGCGTTGAACTGGCGCGGGTTGACGAAGATCGTGACCACGGTCGTGGCCGACTCGGCCCGGGCCCGCCGGATCAGGGCGCGGTGCCCATCGTGGAGCCAGCCCATCGTCGGGACGAGCCCGACCGGTCGGGGCGCGACCTCGAGGACCGACCGGAGCTCCTGGCGGGTGCGCAGGACCCGGTTCACCGGACGGGCAACCTCAGTCAACGGGCAGCCACCCGCTCTCCGTGGGCCGAGGCGGCGCTCTCGCACGTCCTGCGTTCGGCTCGCGTCAGCGGTCGGGCACCCTCAGTCAGCGGGCGGTCACTCGCTCTCCGAGGGCCGAGGCGACGCTCCGCGAGCCATCGGCCCGAGGATTTCACAGGTCGCGGTCGAGCGGGATCCCCGCGGACGGAATGGCCGTCGTCGGCCGATCGAGGTGGGACTGGCCGAGGACGTCGCCGAGGACGGCCTCGTCCATCCGGACCGTCTGCTCCGGGCCGGGGAAGGTGCCCGCCGCGACCTCGTCGGCGTAGGCCCGGGCGGCCGCCAGGATCGTGCTCCGCAGGTCGGCGTACGGCTTCGCGTGGCGCGGGATGAAGTCGCCGAGGCCGAGCAGGTCGGTCACCACCTGGACCTGCCCGCCGCAGCCGGCCCCGGCCCCGATCCCGATGGTGGGAATCCTGAGGCGGTCGGTGATCGCCGCGGCCAGCTGCTCGGGCACGAGCTCCAGCACGATCGAGAACGCGCCGGCCTCCTGGATCGCCAACGCGTCCCCGAGGAGGGCCCGGGCACCTTCGCGGCTCTTGCCCTGGACGCGGACCTTGCCGATCGCATTGATCGACTGCGGGGTCAGGCCGATGTGGCCCATCACCGGCACACCGGCCTTGACCAGGCCCTCGACGATCCGGGCGCTCCGGACGCCCCCCTCGATCTTGACCGCCTGGGCGCCGGCCTCGCGCAGGAAGCGGCCGGCGTTGTCGAGCGCCTCGTCGAGCGTGGCGTACGACAGGAACGGCATGTCGCCGACCACCAGCGCCCGGCCGGCGCCGCGGACGACGGCCTTCGTGTGGTGGATCATCTCGTCCATCGTGACCCGGACGGTCGACTCGTAGCCGAGCATCGCCTGGCCGACCGAATCCCCGACCAGGATCATCGGGATGCCGGCCTGATCGAGCAGCTGGGCGGTCGGATAGTCGTAGGCGGTGAGCATCGGGATCCGTTCGCCTTCGGCATGCATCCGGGCGATGTCGACGACGGTCACCCGGCCGGCGCTGGCAGTCGGGCTCGATTTCGGGTTCGGGTTCGCACTCAACGGCTGGACTCCTGCGGACTCACGGCGTCAGTCTACGCGCGTGGCGCGAGCCCGCAGGCGTCCAGCCGTCGAGCGGCCAGGCGACGGTCGAGCGGCTAGGCGCCCGCGCCGGGCGCGAGCGGCGGCGTCTCGGGGCCGGGCGCGACCGGCCCCACCCAACCGGCCCCGCCGCCGGCCCGTGGCGCTCCGGGGCGGGTCCGGCGGAAGCGCCGGACGACGAGGAAGACGACGAGCCCGATCAGCCCGAGGACGATGAGGATCGGCAGCCAGAGGATGCCGAACCAGATCCCGGCCGTGGCGATGGCCTGGCCGACTTCGACGAGGCTGGCCGTCGCGCGGTCCGCCTCGGTCGCCGGGTCGAACCCCTTCTGGGCCTCGACGACGGCAACCGTCTCGAGACCGTACGTGACGTTGAGGGTCCCGTAGGCCGCCTGCTCCTGGAGATGCTGCTTCTCCGTCTGGAGCTGCTCGATCTGGCCGCGCACCGCGGTCAGCTGGGCCTGGACCTCGAGGACGTCGCTGATCTTGACCGCCCTGGCCATGATCGCCTGGAGCGCTCGTTCGGTCGCCTGGAGGTTGCTGATCCTGGCGCCGAGATCGAGGACCTGGCCGGTCACTTCGTCGGTCTGGGTCTGCTCCCCGAGGACCTTGATCGCCAGGCCTCGGAGCCCGGCCAGCGCATCGTCCCAGCGGGCGGCCGGGATGCGATAGGTCACGCTGGCGACCGCGCTCTCGCCATCACCGGATCGCTCCGACCCGCTGACGTAGCCGCCGAGCGCCGTGATCTTCGCGCCGGCGTCCGCGAGCGTGGCGTCGATCGCCTTGACCTGGAGCGCGAGCGTCCCGGTCTTGATCACGAGGAGGTCGGCGGGGGCGGCGACCGGGCCACCCGGCTGGGAGCTGACGCCGCCGGGCTCGGCGGCCGGGTACGGCGCGGCGCTGGCCGCGGCCGATGGCGCGCTCCGACCGATCGTCCCGCTGGCCGAGTCGTAGCCGGCGCCCGGTTCGCCCGCAGCGTTGTCGGCCGTGAGCGAGCTCGCGCTCGAGCTGCAGGCCGCAGCGAGGATCGCGATCGTCCCGAGAGCGATGAGCTGGCGCCGGCGCGGCGCCCCGAGGATCTGACCGGTCATCGTCGAAGCCTCCGCCCCTGGCGTCGTCACCGGTGTGGTGCGACCGCCGGTCCGCAGACGCTCGATCCGACCGTCGGGTTCCCGCGACTCGCGGATCGAGCGGGCCGGCGCCGCGCCGGGTCCCGCGCCGAGGCGCGGCCCGCCGGTCAAGCCGGTCGGTCGGCCAGCCGGCCCACGATCCGGTCGAGGAGGCGCTCGGCGACCTCGCGCTTCGAGACGAGCGGCCACGCCTCGGGCTCGGCGTCGGCCGCGTAGAGCGTGACCCGGTTCGTGTCGGTCCCGAAGCCCGACCCGGCCTCCGAGACGTCGTTGGCCACGAGCAGGTCGACGCCCTTGCGCCGGAGCTTGTCGGCGGCGCGCTCGAGCGAGCCGGTCTCGGCCGCGAATCCGACGAGCACGGGCTGCGGCTCGAGTGGCCGGCGGGTCGGCTCGCCTTCGGTGTCGACCCCGCGGACGATCCGGGCGACCTCGGCCAGGATGTCCGGGGTCGGCTCGAGCTCGAGGGTCAGGGGACCGCCTCGAGCCAGCTTGACGTCGGCGCTGGCCACCGGCCGGAAGTCGGCGACGGCCGCGGCCATGACCAGTGCGTCGAACGCCGCCCGTCCGTCGGGCCCGGCGAGCCGTTCGAGGAGGGCCGCCCTGAGCTGACCCGTCGAGCCGACCCGGACGACCCGTGCGTCGTCGGGGAGCGCCACGCTCACGTTGGCGACGATGAGCGTCACGGCGGCGCCGCGATCGAGCGCCGCCCGGGCGATCGCGACGCCCATCTTGCCGGTCGACCGGTTGCCGATGAATCGGACCGGGTCGATCGGCTCGGCCGTGCCGCCGGCGGTGACGATCAGGTGGCGACCGGCGAGGTCGGCGTCGCGCGGCGTCGCCTCCAGCCGGGGCGGCCGAGCGGCCGGGTCGGGGGCGCGCACGGGCCGCTGGCCGATCGCGGTCACGACCGCCTCGACGATTCGCGCGGGATCGGCGAGCCGGCCGACCCCGACCTGGCCCGAGGCGAGCGGCCCGGTCTCCGGCTCGACGACCGTGTAGCCGAACGCGTCGCGCAGGCGGGCGACGTTCGACCTCGTCGCCGGATGGGCATACATCTCGCCGTCCATCGCCGGCGCCACGACGACCGGGGCCGAGGTGGCCAGGCAGGCCGCCGTGATCGGGTCGCCGGCGAGCCCGCCGGCCATCGCTCCGAGCCACTGGGCGGTCGCCGGCGCGACGACGATGGCGTCGGCGCTGTCGGCCACGACGATGTGGCCGATCCGGCCATCGGACTGCAGGCCCAGGACGTCGTCGTCGACCGGGCGACCGCTCAGCGCGGCCAGGGTCAACGGGGCGACGAAGCGGCCGGCCGACGGGGTCAGCAGGACCTGGACGTCGGCACCCTCGGCGCGGAGCAGGCGGATGAGCTCGGCGGCCTTGTAGGCGGCGATCGAGCCGGTGATCCCGAGTCCGATCAGCCGGCCGTCGAGCCGACCGTTCATGCGAGCCCGGCCTCGAGCGGCTCGCCGCCGCTGACCTCGGCATGGAGGATCGCCAGGCCCTTGAGGGTCAGGTCCGGGTCGATCGCGTCGATCCCCTCGATCGCCCGCGCCCACGGCGCCGCGGACAGCCCGCCGGTCAGGATCGCCCGGACGTCGTCCGGCGCGACGGCGCTCGACTCGGCCAGCTCGGCCCGGATCCGGGCGAGCATCCCGGTGACGAGCGACTGGTAGCCGAGGATCGCCCCTGAGCGCATGGCCGAGACGGTATCGCGGCCGATCGCCCGGTCCGGTGCGCGCAGCTCGATCCGGGGCAGCTTCGCGGTCCGGTTGGCGAGTGCCTCGAGGCCGAGCTCGAGACCCGGCGCGATCGCTCCGCCGACGAACGCGCCGTCGACGGCCACGGCGTCGAACGTGGTCGCGGTCCCGAAGTCGGCCACGACGGCCGGCGTGCCGTACAGGCGGGCCACGGCCAGGGCGTTCACCAGTCGGTCGGCGCCGACCTCGTCGGGGCGGTCGACCCGGATCGCGATCGGGACGTGCCCGGCACTGGCCACCAGCAGCGGCACAGCGCGCCGGCCGGCGACCGTCCGCAGCCCGTCGGTCAACGCCGGGACGACCGAGGCGCAGGCGATCGCATCGATGTCGCCGAGCCCGGCCGCGTCGATCTGGAGCAGGCCCTCGAGGAGCATCTCCAGCTCGTCGTCGGTCGCCCGGGCGACGGTCCGCGCGCGCCGGCTCGCGACGAGCTGGCCATTGCGGAACAGCCCGGTCGTGATGTTCGTGTTGCCGATGTCGACGGCGAGCAGCATGGCGGGATGATACGGCCCGCCGGTGGCGGGCTCGGCGACCGACCGACCGTCTTGTCCGGGCTCGCCCGCTGCGGTAGATTGAAAGCGGCGGGTCCGCGCCCCGCGGATCGTCCCAGCAGCCACCGTCCGATCCCGCCGGGAGCACTGCGTGTCGTCCGTGCCGCCACCCGCGAAGTTCTTCGTCAACCGCGGCATCGTCTCGAGCCGGACCGACCTGTACAACCTGCTCCGGCCGCTGCTCAAGCAGACCGTCACCTATCGCTACCTGCGCGGCCACGACGTGGTCAGCCACGGCACCGGCTGGGTCGAGCGGATCGTGCTCGACCATCCCGAGGTCTCGACCTACTTCACCCCGCTGTCGATCTGCCTGAACATCGACTCGTTCGAGCATCTCGAGTTCGACACCCGGCCCGACCAGCTCCTCATCTACACGCTCGTCCAGGGCGACGAGCGGGTCGTCCTCGAGTTCGCGCCGATCGGCGACGACGGCCACGAGCCGCCGCTGCCGCGGCAGCTCGAGTTCGACACGAGCGGCTTCGTCCAGATGGAGCTGCTCGGGCTCGACCGCGAGGACGCGTAGGCGCGGGGACGCGTAGGCGAGGGGCCCCAGCCGCCGTCGGAGGGACGGACGGCCGGGAGAGGTGCCGGATGCGAGGAGCGTCCGGCGGGAGTGGAACGCCCGAGGCGGTGAGGGCCGTCCAACGGGCTGGCGTTCTGGCGCGAACCTGACCGCGTCGGTCCGGCGCGCCCGCAGAGGAGCGGAGGCAACGGCCCGTGGAAGCAGCACAGTCCGAGCGACAGCCTGCACTGCCGCCGGAGACCGGGATCGCGGGGTACTTCAAGTTCGCCGAGCGGGGCACGAACCTCGTCACAGAGGCGCGTGCCGGCCTGACCACGTTCATGGTCATGGCCTACATCATCTTCCTGAACCCGGCGATCCTGTCGGCAGCCGGGATCGACGTCCCAGCGGCCGCCGCGGCGACTGCGCTCGTGGCCGGACTGGTGACGATCGCCATGGGCCTCGTCGCGAACTATCCACTGGCCCTGGCTGCCGGGCTCGGGATCAACGGGGTCGTCGCGTTCGGCCTTGTCCTGACCCGCGGGCTGACCTTGCCGGGTGCGATGGGCGTGATCGTCCTCGAGGGTCTGCTCGTGACCCTGCTCGTGGTCGTCGGGCTGCGCGAGGCGATCATGAACGCCGTACCGCTCGCCTTGAAGCGGTCGATCGGCGTCGGGATCGGCCTGTTCATCCTGTTCATCGGCTTCGTCAACGGCGGGCTGATCGTCTCGCCCGACGGCGGCGTCCCGCCCGTCGTTCCCGTCTATCCGACGACGACCGCCCACTTCGTCTTCCTGCTCGGCCTGGCGATCACGATCGCCCTGTACGTCATGAAGATCCGGGCGGCGCTGATCATCAGCATCGCGATCACCACGATCATCGCGATCGCGGTCGGCGTCACGAAGCTCCCGGAGTCCTTCGCCGTGACCCCGAGCTTCGCCACCCTCGGCCAGTTCAACCTGACCGAGCCGTTCGAGAAGCTCGGCGTGTGGACGGCGCTGCTCGTGATCTTCACGATCATGCTGACCGACTTCTTCGACACGATGGGCACCGCGACCGGCGTCATCGCCGAGGGCGGTCTGGCGGCGCCGGACGGTTCGGTCCCGGGGATCGGGCGGGTCCTTCTCGTTGACAGCATCGCGGCTGCCGCCGGCGGCGCGGCCGGGATCAGCTCGAACACGACCTACATCGAGAGCGCGGCCGGCGTCGCCGACGGCGCCCGAACCGGCTTCGCATCGGTCGTGACCGGCGTGCTGTTCCTCCTGGCGATCTTCCTGTCACCGTTGGCCGGCCTCATCCCGAATGCGGCCACTGCGCCGGTTCTGGTCATCGTCGGCTACCTCATGTTCACGCTCGTCAAGGACATCCCGATCACGCGATGTCGAGGAGGGCCTCCCGGCACTCCTGACCCTGATCCTCATGCCGCTGACCTTCGACATCACCGTGGGCATCGGCGCGGGGTTCATCAGCTGGGTGTTCATCAAGGTCGTGCTGCGAAAGTTCAACGAGATCCACCCGCTGATGTGGATCGTGGCGATCGCCTTCCTCGTCTTCTTCGGTCAGGCCTGGATCCAGGGCTACTTGCCCAAGTAGGCTCTTGCTTCGCCGCCCGCTCAGGGACGGCCGGTCTCCCGGGAGAGGCCGGCCGTTCCTGTATCCTCCGGGCGATGTTCGAACGAACCGCGCTGGCCGAGGGCCCGCGCGTGATCAGCGCCCGGATCCCCGGCTCGCGCTCCGTGTCCATTGCGGCCTACGTCCTCGCCGGATCGCGCCTCGAGGCCCCCGAGCAGGCCGGCGTCGCCCACTTCATGGAGCACATCACGTTCAAGGGGACCGCCGCCTATCCGACGACCCGGGCGATCTCCGAGGCGATCGAGGGCGTCGGCGGCAGCTTCAACGCCGCGACGGACCGCGAGTCGACCGTCTACTGGGTCCGGGTGCCGGCCCGCGAGGCGCAGCGGGCGACCGACGTCGTCGCCGAGCTCATCGTCCGGCCCCGGCTCGAGGACGGGGAGATCGACCACGAGCGGTCGGTCATCGTCGAGGAGATCCGGTCGTATCTCGACGACCCCTCGGAGTACGCCCAGATCCTCATCCAGCAGGCGATGTTCGGTGATGGCGCGCTCGGTCGCGAGATCTGCGGCGACGAGGAGGGTATCCGGACCCTGCCGCGGACGACGATCCGCGAGTTCTGGGCGGCGACCTACCGACCGTCGAACGTGGTCGTCGCGGTTGCCGGCGATCTCGACCATCCGGCGGTGCTCGACCTCGTCGCGCCCGCTTTCGGGACCGGCAACGGCGCGGCGCCCGGGTTCGAGACCGCGCCAACGTTGCCGGCCGGCCCGCAGTACCTCCTCGGCAATCGCGACACCGCCCAGGCCCACATCTGCCTGGCCGTGCCGGCCTACCGGCGGGACCACCCGGACTCGTGGAAGCTCGGCGTGCTCAACGGGGTCCTCGGCGAGGGGATGAGCAGCCGCCTGTTCCTGTCCGTCCGGGAGGAGCTCGGGCTGGCCTACGACGTCGGGTCGGGGATCACCGAGTACGCCGACAGCGGGTCGCTCGGGGTCTACGCGGGCGTCGACCCCGACAAGCTCGAGCCGGCGCTCCGGGCGATCCTCGCCGAGCTCGCCCGCCTGCGCGATCACGACGTCCCGCCCGACGAGCTGGCAAAGGCCAAGGCGTACCTGTCCGGCGGGCTCGAGCTGCGGATGGACGACACCCGCCACCTGGCCTCGTGGATCGGCGGCCAGGAGGCGCTCCACGATCGGGTCCTGACCCTCGACGAAGCACTCGCCGAGGTCGCCGCGGTGACCGCCGAAGACGTCCGCCGGGCCGCCGGCGAGCTGTTCCATGACGACCGCCTGCGGCTCGCGGTCGTGGCTCCGCGCGGCCACGGCCTCGGCCTCGAGCGCAGCCTTCGGCTGCCCGACTGATCGCGACCGCTCGATGACCCAGACGACCCCGACCGCCGAGCAACCGGGCGGCGAGACCGCGCCGGGCGAGCGCGAGGGCGCCGTGCGACCAGTCGAGCTCCGGCTCGCCCGGATCCACCTCCGGACCGGCTCGTACGCCCTCGCCCGGGCCGAGCTCGAGACGGCTGCCGGGGCGGGCATCCTCGACGAGGAGGCGCTGCTCGATCTGGCGGAGGTCCGCTGGCGGACGGACGACCTGACCGGAGCCGGCGAGGCCGCTGCGGCGTACATCGCAAGCGGGCGCGAGGCGCTGCTCGCGCTCGTCGTGGCGGCCGAGGCGACTGCGGCCCTCGGCCGGCCGGGGGAGGCCCGCCGGCTCGCCGGTCGAGCGTTGGAGCTTGCCGACGGCTCGATCGACGTCGTGTTTGCCGGCATGCCCCGTAGCGACGTCTGGCCGAACCGGCCGGTCGAGCGGATCGCGGTCGCCTCGGTCGAGGCCGCGCCGGCGACTGTTCTGGCCGCCGGAGCCGGGCCGGTCGGGACTGTAGCGGCCGGGGCCGTGGCCGTGCCGATGGCGCCCGCCGTCGAGGCCGGCCGAGAGGGTGGCGACCCATTGCCCGACCCGGCCGGGGAGCTCGACGCGGCGCGGGCCGCGCTGGCCGCCGGCGACCGGGCGGGCGCCGCGCTCCGCCTGTCGATCGTGCTGCGCCTCGCGCCGACGCTTGCCCCGGCCGTCCTCGACATCGCCACGGGCGAATCCGGCCCTGAGTTCGACCTGGTCCGCGGCGACGCGCTCCGCCTCGTGGGGCGCGAGTCGCAGGCCCGACGGGCGTTCGCTTCGGCTGCGCGCACGCCGTCGGACGAGCCACGGCCCGGCGATGCGGACCCGGCCGCCGGACCCGGCGACCGCGGCACCGGTGCCGATCCGGGACCGGCGTCCTGAGCCGAACCGCCTCCGGCTATCCTTAACCGCCAAGCACCCCCCAGCCATAGGATCGTGAGCCCGTGACCGAACGCACCCTCGTCCTCGTCAAGCCCGACGGCGTTCAGCGCCTCCTCGTCGGCCGGATCCTGACCCGCTTCGAGGAGCGCGGGCTGAAGCTCGTCGGGCTGAAGCTCGTCCACGTCAGCCGCGACCTGGCCGAGCGCCATTACGCGATCCATCGCGAGCGGCCGTTCTTCGACTCGCTCGTCGACTTCATCACCTCCAGCCCGCTCGTGGCGTTCGCCGTCGAGGGGCCCAACGCGATCGCCGTCGTCCGGCTCATGGTCGGGGCGACTCGCCCGAACGAGGCCGCGCCCGGGACGATCCGCGGCGACTTCGCGCTCGAGACGGCCCAGAACCTGATCCACGCCTCGGACGGTCCCGAGACGGCGGCCACCGAGCTGGCGCTCTGGTTCGGGCCGGGCGAGCTGCTCGACTACGAGCGCGACATCGACCGCTGGGCGCTCGCCCCCGAGGATTGACCGCGACCGATCGACGGGCCGTCGGGCGACGGCGTCCGGTCAGGGGCTGGGGCTGACCGTCGGGACCGGCGATGGCGTTCCCGGCGCCGCCGGCGAGCTGGCGGCGGTCGGGGCCGGCGACGCACTCGGGGCAGGGCCTCCGCTCGACGACGGCGCAGCGCTCGGACTCGGCACCGGACTCGGAGCGCCACTCGCGGGCCCCTGGCTCGGGCCCGATGACGGCCCTTCCGACGGGGCACCGGTCGGTCCTGCCGAGGGGCCTGCAGTCTCGTCCGGTCCGAGCGACGGTGGCTCGGTCTGGCCCGGGACGAAGATCTCGGTCGGGGCAACCGGCTCGGGCGCGGGGGCCGCGGCGGCGCTGGCCGCGCCGAGGCCGCCGGCGGCCACCGCCAGCCCGGTCACGGCGAGGAGGAGGACGCCGGCCGATGCGATCGCCGCCCGGTTCGCCAGCCAGCCGACCCTCGCCCGAGCCTCGAGCCGGCTGATGCCCGCGACCGGGGCGCCGCTCTCGTCGACGGTTGGGGCAACGGCCACGGCGCCGTCCATCTCGACCGGCGTCGGCCAGCGCGGCCGCTCGGACGGGCCGATGATCACGAGGGCCGACGGGTTCCTGGCCCCGGCCAGCGCGATCCGCCCGTAGTACGCCAGCGAGGCAAGTCCGGCGAGGATCACGACGATCTGGACCGGGTCGCTCGTCACGCTCAGGTCGACGAGGCGGGCCCGGACGTCCCAGCTGACGAGCCCCGGGACACCGATCGTGGCGAGCACGATCAGGGCCAGGGCGACCGCCAACGCAGGCGAGCGACGGGCCCACCCGTCGAGCTCGGGGATCCGGCGCGTCGCGAACCGGGTCCTGATCGCGACGGCCCACGCCGCGAAGGCCGTCTTGACGACCACGAACACCAGGATCCAGGTCCGGGTCGGCTGCCAGGCGGCCGGATCGAGGACGGCCAGGCCGAGCATCACGAACCCGGCATCCTGGACGATCGAGTAGCCGACGACGTGCTCGAGGTCATCCTGGAGCCAGGCCGCGACCGCCCCGAGGACGATGCTCAGGACGCCGATCGCGAGCACGACCGACCGCTCGACCGTCAACGGCAGGAGGAGCGGCGCGATCGAGCGATCCATCCAGGCCAGGGCGACGACCGCGAAGCCGGCCGGCGCCCACGCCAGCAGCAGGGGCAGGGCAATCTCCGGCGCGGAGTCGGCCAGTCGTGCCGCCCAGCGGTGGAACGGGATCTCACCGAAGCGGATGGCTGCGGCCAGGGCGACCGCCAGGTAGGCGAGCCCGAACACCGTCGGCTCCTCGGCCAGCGGGCCGAGCGGCCGAGCGATCCAGGCCATCCCGACGAGGGCCAGCGCCCCGGCAACCGCGATCGCCCGGAACTCGCGGCTGGCCACCTGGACGTTGCGCGCGGTGATCGGGCGGGTGAGGGTGACCAGCGAGCCGACGAGCGCCCCCGCCAGGATCGCCACGAGGGCCGTGATCGGATCCCCGATCGACAGCGCCAGTCCGAGCGCGCCGAACCCGCCGAGCAATGCCGACGGCAGGTTCCGCTGGTAGGCGGTCGCGAGGCCGACGACCGTGATGACCAGGCCGGTCGAGCAGCCGAGGGCGAGGAACAGGCGACCGAACTCGGTCGTCTCGAGGCGGCCCGGACCGACCGCCAGCCGATCGCCGGGTGCGATCGCCAGGGCGGCGATCGATGCGGCGAGGAGTCCGAGCAGGCCGATCGCGAGCGACAGCCGCCGGTACCGTCGGACGATCAGGGCGGCGGCTGCCGCTCCGAACGAGATCGCCAGGAACGGGACGATGCTCACGGACCGGGCGGGTCTGGTGACGGACCGCCCGATGGCGGCCGAGGGTCGCCCAGCTCGGTATCGGCCGGCCCGCCATCGGCCAGCCCGGCATCGGCCAGCCCGGCATCGGCCAGCCCGGCATCGGCCAGCCCGGCATCGGCCAGCCCGGCATCGGCCAGCTCGGTCAGCGTCGGCCGGCTCGGTCGCATCGGCCGGCCACAGCTCCACCTGGCTCGCGTCGGACGACCGATCGGCACCGGCGAGCCGGTGAGCATCGTCGGCCCGGATCGACCGGCGCAGGCGCCCCGGCCGGCGCGACAACCACGACGGCCGCAGGCTGCTGGCGGCGGTCGGGGTCACCGGGTGGGCCTCGAACAGGGCGCTTCGTCGCGGCTCGTTGCGAAGGGCCAGGCCGCCCGTCGCGGCCACCCCGTTCACGCACAGGACGGCGGCGGTCCCGAGCAGCCCGATGGTCAACCCGGCGGTCACGAGCTGCTCGAGTGGCGGTGGGGTGCCCGCCAGTCCGACTCGCACCAGCTCGGCCCCCGTGACGAGGACCGCCAGGGCGACCCCGAGCCGGAACACGTCGGCTCCGCGGACGATCGGCGCGACCGCGATCACCGCGAGGGCGAACCCGGCCGCGCTCGCCTCGGCTGGTCCGAGCGGCGCGCTCCCGAGACCGTTCGTTCCCCAGCCGACGACGAACGCCGCCGCGGCCGCCAGCGACTCGGCCGGCAGCCCGACGAGCGAGCCGCGGGTGACCGCGGTCGTCTCGCGCAGGACCACGAACAGGAGGTAGCCGCCCAGCAGCGCGGCCACGACGCGGGCCGCGAGTGCCGGCCAATTCGGCAGGGGATCGGCCAGGAATGGCGCAGCGGCCAGGGTCACGACGAGACCGACGAGGGCGATCCTCGCGTCGCGCCCCGTGATCGCCACCAGCGCCCCGGCGACGGTCACGATCGCGGCGATGGCGAGGAGGACGCTCACGGTGTTGCGGCTTGGAGCTCCGGGTAGGTCGGCGTCTGGAGGATGCCGAACGCGCTGAGCGGCCAGTAGCGGAGCCACGCCCGACCGATCACCGAGTCTCGCTTGATCGGGCCGAAGACACGCGAGTCCGAGGACTCGGCCCGGTGGTCGCCGAGGACGAACAGCTCGCCCGGGCCGATCGTCCAGTCCGTTCGATCCGGGGGTGCGTCCGTCGGCTGGTTCGGCGCGGTCCCCGGAAACGTGTACGGCTCGGTCAACGGCTTGCCGTTGACCAGGACCTGGCCGTCGCGGACCGAGATCTGGTCGCCGGGCAGACCGATCACCCGCTTGATGAAGGGCGTGTTGCCACCCTGGTCGTAGCCCTCCGGGGGCGAGAAGACCACGACGTCGCCCCGGCCGTAGTCAGCGATCCGCGGGGTCAGCTTGTCGACCAGGACGTACTCGCCCGGCTGGAGCGTGTTCTCCATCGACTTCTGCTGGACCTGGTACGGCTGGGCTACGAAGTTCTGGATGACGAGGAAGATGACGAGGGTCAAGACAAGTGTCTCGACGACCTCGAAGAGACACCCAAGAGGGCGCTGGCTCACAAGTCCGGCAGTATAGGTGCTGTGCTATCGTCCTGCCCCGTGACCCCCTCCCGCCGAGTGCGGTGAGCCGATGCCCCGACGCTGGATCGAGACGCTCGTGGCGGTCGTCGCCGTCGTCGCCCTGGGGCTCGTGCTGTTCAACGCGACGCTCGTCGATCGGCGGCCGCCATCGGTCTCGCGGATCTCGCTGAGCGCCACCGCGAGCGGTGACGACCACCTGGCCCAGACGCTGACGGCGATCGACCTGAGCTTCAGCGAGCCGGTCGACCGGTCATCGGTCGAGCAGCGCTTCCGGATCGAGCCGTACGTCAGCGGGACGTTCACCTGGGATCGCGGAACGACGGCGATCTTCACCCCGGCCCGGAAGCTGCCGTCGGCGACCGAGTTCAAGGTGACCGTCGATCCGGGCTTCGTCGATACGGCCGGCAACCCGGCGGCGAACCCGGCTGGGCCGTTCGAATTCCGGACGGTCGGGCCGCCGATCGTCGCCTCGATGAGCCCGTCGAGCGGGGCGACCGGGGTCGCCACCAACTCGGTCGTCGAGCTCCAGTTCGATCGACTCATGGACACGGCCTCGGTCGAGGCCGCGCTGGCCGTCGCACCGCCGGTCCCGCACACGGCCAGCTGGAGCGGACCGAACCTGACCCTCTCGTTCTCCTCTCCGCTCAGCTTCGCCACGACCTATTCGGTCACGGTCGGGAGCGACGCGGCCGACACCGACGGGAGCCACCTCGCGATCCCGTTCAGCGGCGCCTTCACGACGGTGGCTGCCGGCCTCGGGGTCAGTGCGGTCGTGCCGGCCGACGGCGTCGCCGGAATCGGCATCCGGACGCCGATCGCGATCATGTTCGACGGGCCGATCGATCCGGCGTCGATCGCCGGTTCGATCCGGGTCACGCCGGACATCGGCGGGGACCTGCGGGTGGTCGATCGGACGAGCGATGCGGCGATCCCGGCGCCTTCCGCCGTGGGTGGCGCCTCGCCGCCGGCCGCACCGGCCAGCCCGCCGGGAGCCGGCTCGGTCCTCCTGTTCACCCCATCCGGCCCGCTCGCCCAGCACACGACCTACACCGTCGAGCTGGCCCCGATCGTCACCCGGGCGGGTGACCCGGGCCAGGTCGCGGCCGGCCGGACCTGGTCGTTCACGACCGGCGGCCAGACGACGAGCGCCCAGAACCAGATCGCATTCCAGTCCGACCGGGGCGGCGTGCGCAACGTCTGGCTGATGAATCCCGACGGTTCCAACCCGCGCCAGATCACGACCGAGCTGGCGCCGGTCAGCGCCTACGACGTCGCCTCGGACGGCCGGTCGCTCGTGTTCGCGGCCGGCGGCGCGGTTCGCCAGATGCGGATCGACGGGACCGACCTGGCGACGCTGACCGGCCCCGGCTTCGTGGAGTACGCGCCGACGCTGACGCCTGACGGCAGCTCGGTCCTCGTCGGGCGACGGGACGTGACCGGCCTCGATCTCGGCTGGTGGCTCGAACCGCTGCCCGGCGGCTCGGCAGCAGGTCCGGCGCGCCAGCTGCTGACCAGCGGAGCGCCGCCACTCGATTCGGCCGAGCTGACCGGCGACGGGCTCGTGCCCGGTCCGGGCGTCTCACCCTGGGCGTCGCGGGCGTCGTTCGACCCGACCGGACAGTGGCTGCTGCTCGGGCTGCCCGACGGCCGGGTCGCCCATCTCGATCTCCGGTCGGACGAGCCCGAACCGGCCCCGGTCATCCTCGACTTCAGCTCGCCGGAGGGTGTCCCCGCCTGGGACGCGGCCGATGTCGCGTTCGTGGTCGTCGGCCGGGCGCAGGCCGGCGACGGGCTCATCCGGGTCGAGCCGGATGGCCGCGGCGACACCCTGCTGATGCCCGCGGTCGGCCCGGCGTCCGTGTCGGCTTACGGTGGGATCGCCACGCTCGTCGCCCCGGCCGGCCAGCACATCGGCTACACGGCCCTCGCCTCGAAGGGCCCCGTCGCGCTGACCAGCGCCACCGACCTGTTCGACCGGGCGCCGGAGTTCTCGCCCGACGGTTCGACGCTCCTGTTCGGTCGGGTGCTCGCGGCCGATCCGACCCGATCGGCCGGGATCTGGCTGTGTGGCCTGGACGGGCGGGACCTCCGCCAGCTGTCGACCGACGGAGCCGACCCGCGCTGGCTGCCGTGACCTCCGGGCGGGCGGTCGCAACCCGGGAACGACTGCATATCCTCGGTCGCCGATTGGGTTTGACCCACCTCTCGGGCGCTTGATACACTCGCCGCCGGCCTGAAAGGTTTCGCTCCGGTTGCGGCCGGATCGCCCACCCCATTGACTTCCCCGGAACGACCGCCGACGAGGCGGAGCGCTCGTCGCGCCCGGGAACGCCCGTGACAGGAGGAAGCCCGGACCGCGATGGATGCCAAGACCCTCGAGCTGATCATCCTCCCGGCGGGGTTGATCGCGATCCTCTTCGCGCTCTACCTCGCTCGCGACGTGCTCCGGCGCGACCAGGGCACCCAGGCGATGCAGGACGTGTCCGGCACGATCTACGAAGGGGCCGTGGCCTTCATCCGACGGCAGTACACGACGATCGCCGTGCTGGCCGTCGTCGGCGCGGTCGTCATCGGGGTCGTCATCGGGATCGTCGAGACCGCCGAGGTGGCCGACGTGCCCAAGCTGGCCGGCCTCCCGATCGGGGTCATGACCGGGTTCGCCTTCATCGTCGGAGCGACCTGCTCGATGGCGTCCGGGATCATCGGCATGTTCGTCAGCGTCAAGGCGAACGTGCGAACGGCCTCGGCCGCCCAGCGCAGCCTCGTCGAGGCCGTCCAGGTCGCGATGCGCGGCGGGGCGGTGTCCGGCTTCCTCGTCGTCGCCCTGTCGCTGCTCGGCGTGTGGGGCATCTTCACGCTTCTACTCGACGTTCATCGGCGACGTGACCGTCGCCGAGGCGCCGTTCCTCATCGTCGGCTTTGGCTTCGGGGCCAGCTTCGTCGCCCTGTTCGCCCAGCTCGGCGGCGGGATCTACACGAAGGCCGCCGACGTCGGCTCCGACCTCGTCGGCAAGGTCGAGGCCGGGATCCCGGAGGACGATCCACGCAACGCCGGCGTCATCGCCGACCTCGTCGGCGACAACGTCGGCGACTGCGCCGGTCGCGGCGCCGACCTGTTCGAGTCGACCGCTGCCGAGAACATCGGCGCGATGATCCTCGGCGTCAGCGTGTTCACGATCGCCTCGGCAGCCGGCTGGCCGAACCCGCAGGCGTGGATCTTCTTTCCGCTCGTCGTTCGCGTCGTTCGGGCTGCTCGCCACGATCGTTGCGATCTTCTTCGTACGCGGCAGCGAAGACGAGGACCCGATGACATGCTCAACCGCGGCTACTGGGTCACGACCTTGCTGTCCGTGGTCGGGCTCGCCATCACGACCGAGCGTGATGATGCAGACGAACGGCGGGACCGGCACGAGTGGCCTGCCGACCTGGATCTACTTCTTCGCTGCCGGCATCGTCGGCCTGGCGACGAGCGTCGCCTTCGTCTACATCACCCAGTTCTACACGGCCGGGTGGTTCCGTCCCGTCCGCGAGATCGCCGAGGCCTCGAAGACCGGTCCCGCGACGAACATCATCAGCGGCACCGCGGTCGGGTTCGAGACGACGGCGGTCACCGCGATCACGATCAGCATCGCCCTGTTCGCCAGCCACTGGCTCGGCGAGCAGGCCAACCTGCTGTCGGCCGACGGACGCAACGTCGGTGGCATCTTCGGCACGGCCGTCGCCACGATGGGGATGCTCATGACCACCGCCTACATCCTGGCGATGGACACGTTCGGTCCGATCACCGACAACGCCGGCGGGATCGCCGAGTTCAGCCGGGCCGAGGCGGGCGCCCGCGAGATCACCGATCGCCTCGACGCGGTCGGCAACACGACGAAGGCCCTCACGAAGGGCTACGCGATCGCGTCGGCGTCGCTCGCCGCCTTCCTCCTGTTCAGCGCCTACATCGACAAGATCAACCTCATCCAGGGTCGCCGGCTCGAGGCCGGTGTCCCGGGGGTCGAGCTCCTCAACGCGGTCAACCTGGCCAACGTCAACGTGTTCATCGCGGCCCTCCTGGCGGCGATGCTCGTCTACTTCTTCAGCTCGCTGGCCATCCGCGCCGTCGGCACGACCGCCCAGTCGATCATCGTCGAGGTCCGCCGCCAGTTCCGGGAGATGCCCGGGATCATGGACTACAGCCAGCGACCCGACTATGCCCGGGTCGTCGACATCACGACCAAGGCGGCGCTCAAGGAGATGATCGCGCCCGGCGTCGTCGCCGTCGCCACGCCGATCGTGATCGGGGTCGTCCTCGGGTTCGAGGCGGTCGCCGGGATGCTGATGGTCGGGACGATCGCCGGCGTCCTGCTCGCGACGGTTCTCAACAACGGCGGCGGAGCGTGGGACAACGCCAAGAAGTACATCGAGTCGGGCCACCTCAAGGACGACCAGGGCAACGTCCTCGGCAAGGGCAGCCCGGCCCACGCCGCGGCCGTCGTCGGCGACACGGTCGGCGATCCGTTCAAGGACACCGCCGGGCCGTCGCTGCACGTCCTGGTCAAGCTCCTGGCGACGATCTCGCTGGTCCTCGCCCCGCTCTTCATCCGCTAGCGACGGCCACGCTTCTCCGCGGGTCGCGGGGTCACCTGCGGCCCAGGAGGTCAAACGATGGACACCATCGTCCAGGCCGCGGTCATGGGGATCGTCCAGGGACTGACCGAGTTCCTGCCGATCTCCAGCTCGGGCCACCTCATCGTGGTCCCGTACCTGTTCGGCTGGACCGATCCGTTCATCACCTCGCTGGCGTTCAGCGTGATGCTCCACATGGGCACGCTCGTCGCGCTGCTCGCCTACTTCTGGAAGGACTGGCTCGTCCTCGTGCCGGCGGGGCTGGCGGCGATCCGCGATCGATCGTTCGCCGACAACCCCGATCGTCGACTGGCCTGGCTCATCGCGATCACGACCGTCCCGGCCGTCATCTTCGGACTCCTCCTCAACGACACGATCGAGCGCGAGGTCCGCTCGGCCGGGATCGTCGCGATCACTCTGCTCATCGGCGCCGCCATCATGTGGCTGGCGGATCGGCGCGGACCCCAGGACCGGCCGCTCGATCGGCTCACCTTCCGCGCGGCGGGCGGGATCGGGCTCGCCCAGGCGCTGGCCCTGGTCCCCGGCATCAGCCGGTCCGGGATCAGCATCTCGGCCGGCATGTTCGCCGGCTTGACCCGCGAGTCGGCCGCCCGGTTCAGCTTCCTGATCGCGACCCCGGTCACCGCCGCCGCCGGCGTCTACGAGGCATACAGCCTGATCCGGGGCGATTCGCCCGGCACGGTCGAGATCGCCCCGCTCGTCGTCGGGATGGTCGCCGCGCTCGTGTCCGGGCTGATCGCCATCCACGTCCTGCTGCGCTTCCTCCGGACGAACCGGCTGACCGTGTTCATCGTCTATCGGATCGTCCTCGCCGCGATCCTCATCGTCTTCTTCCTGGGCTAGGCGGCCGCCGATGGAGGTCATGAAGCAGCTCCGCCAGCGGTCGATCCGCGATCTCGTCGACCAGCGCGCCATCCGCACCCAGCAGGAGCTCGCGGCCGCCCTCCGGGAGCGCGGGTTCAAGACGACCCAGGCGACGATCAGCCGCGACGTCGCCGAGCTCGGGCTGATCAAGACGAACCGCGAGGGAACGGTCGCCTACGCCCTGCCGCCGCGGCTCATCGAGGCCGAGACGAGCGGCGAGGACCGCCTGCGCAAGCTGTTCCACGACCTGCCCGTCGAGATCCGCGAGGCCGGCCTGCTGCTCGTGGTCCGGACCCTGCCCGGCTCGGCGCACGCGATCGCCGCCGCGCTCGATCGGGCCCGCTGGCCCGAGGTCGCCGGCTCGGTGGCCGGCGACGACACGCTGTTCGTTGCCTTCACCGATCGAACGTCGCTCGGGCGGATCAAGCGTCGCCTGCAGCGACTCGCCGAGGGCTGAGCACGATTCGTCCGCTGGTCCGATCCGGGCCTCACCCCTTTTGACACCCTGGGACTCGTCGGACTACCATTCGCCACCGGCCGAACTTCAGGTGCGCGGGAGCCGCGGATACCTGGAGTTCTTTCCTTTACCCAGGCCTCGGCCGAGGCCTCGCGATGTTCGTACCACGGGGGTCCACCCGGCGTGAACACGAAGCCCACCTACCTCAGCCGAGATGGTCTCGAGAAGCTCCGAACCGAGCTCGACGAGATGACCAACGTGCGGCGTGCCGAGGTCGCGACCCGGATCCACGATGCGAAGGAGCACGGGGACCTGTCGGAGAACGCCGAGTACGAGGACGCCAAGAACGAGCAGGCATTCGTCGAGGGTCGGATCCAGACCCTCGAGGCCCTGATCAAGAACGCCACGATCATCGACGAGAAGCACTCGACCGAGCACGTCCAGATCGGCTCGACGGTGTCCGTCGAGAGCGGCGACGGCAAGGAGACGTTCACGATCGTCGGCTCGACCGAGGCCAGCCCACGTGACGGCCGGATCTCGAACGAGTCACCGGTCGGCCGGGCATTGCTCGGGCGGAAGAAGGGCGACAAGGTGGTCGTCAGGGTGCCGGCGGGAGACTTCAGCTACACGATCACCTCGATCCGCTAGCCGGCGCGCCCGCCGGCACGGACCCGGCACCGCCAGCCGGGGGATCCCGGCCACGGCCGGGAGCAAGGACGCGATGGACTGGGCCGACGAACTCGCCGTATCGGTCAGCGGGCCGCAGGTCGTTAACGACAGCAAGACGCCGTCCGGGACGGTCCATGTCGGCAGCCTGCGCGGGCCGGTCATCCTCGACGTGATCGTCCGCGCCCTGCGCTCGAACGGCCGCGAGGCCCAGTTCCTGTACGGCGTCGACGACCTCGATCCGATGGACGCCCAGGCGCTCCTGACCCCGGACGCGGTCGAGCACGAGATGGGCCGCCCGCTGGCCCACGTCCCGGACCAGGCCGGCGACGGTCACGCCTCGTACGCCCGCCACCATGCGCAGCTGTTCATCGACACGTTCGCCGGGCTCGGCATCCGTCCGGACCGCTATTACTGGATGAGCGAGGTCTACGAGAGCGGAGCGGTCGACCCGTTCATCCGGCTGGCGCTCGACCGGGCGGACCGTGTCCGCGACATCTACCGCCGAGTCGCGAACGTCCAGCACCCCGTCGACTGGCACCCGCTCCAGGTCGTGTGCGAGCGGTGCGGCAAGGTCGGCACCACGATCGTGACGAAGTGGGACGGCGAGCGGGTCTACTACGAATGCCGCCAGAACCTGGTGACGTGGGCCCACGGCTGCGGCACAGCTGGCTGGATCAGCCCGTTCGGAGGTCGCGCCAAGCTCGGCTGGAACCTCGAGTGGGCGGCCCAGTGGAGCATCTTCGGCGTCACGATCGAGCCGTGCGGCAAGGACCTCGCGACGGCCGGCGGCTCTCGCGAGCGCGCGGACACGATCGCCCGCGAGGTCTTCGAGCGTGAACCGCCGCTCAACGTCCCGTACGAGTTCCTGAACATCGGCGGCCGCAAGATGTCGACCTCCAAGGGCCGCGGGGCGGCAGCCCACCGGATCGTGGAGGTCGTCCCGCCCGAGCAGCTCCGGCTCCTGTTCCTCCGACCGCGACCCAACAGCGCGATCGAGTTCGATCCGGAGGGCACTGACGCGATCCCGCGCCTCTTCGATGAGTTCGATCGGCTGGGGGCCGCGACCGCGGGACGCGAGGTCAAGGGCAGCCTGCCCGCGTCGCCGGAGTCGGTGTTCCGCTACTCGCTGCTGTCGCCGGACGCCGACGTCGCGGCCGAGGCCGCGGCCTACCGACCGCCGTTCAGCCACGTGGCCACGCTCGTCCAGATCAAGCCGGTGAGCGCCGGGCTGTTCGAGCCCGAGAAGGGCGGTTCGCTGACCGATCGCGAGGTCGCGATCCTGGCCGAGCGCGTCACCGCCGCCGAGCGGTGGCTCGAGACGTATGCCCCGGAGTCCGCCCGGATCAGCGTCCGGCGCGATGCGCTGCCGGCCGCCGTCGACGAGCTCGACCACGACCAGCGCGCCTACCTGGCGGCGCTGGCCTCGGCCGCCGAAGCCAGCCGACCCGACGGTGGCAGCGCCTGGCAGGCGCTGATCTTCGCGGTCGCCGCCGAGCGGGGGCTGCCAAACGCTCGCGCGTTCGGCGCGATCTACGCCGCCTTCCTCGGCCGACCGAACGGCCCACGCGCCGGCTGGCTGCTGGCCGGGCTCGACCCGGCGTTCGTCAGCGACCGGCTGCGCACGGCGGGCGCCGGCGACGCGGCGGGTGTTTCCGCCGGGCGATCGGCCCAGGCGGGCGCATGAGCGTCGGGTTGCAGCGGCTGCGCGAGGATGCCGCGACGGTCCGCCAGGGAGCCATCGACAAGGGCGAGGACCCGGCCCTCGTCGACGCGGCGCTGGCGGCCGACGGCCGCCGTCGGGAGCTGCTGGCCGAGGGCGACCGGCTCAAGGCGGAGCGCAACCAGGCCTCGAAGGCGATCGGCGAGGCCGTCCGGGCCGGCGCGGACCCGAACGACCCGGATGTCTCGGCGCTCAAGGCGGCTTCGACCGCCGCCGGCGAGCGGATCGCGGCCGTCGACGCCGACCTGGCGACCGTCGAGTCGGGCCTCGACGACCTGCTCCTCCGCATCCCGAACCCGGCCGATCCCGACGTCCCGGTCGGCGGCGTGGAGGCCAACGTCACCGTCCGCGAGTGGGGCAATCAGCTCCCGAGGAGCGAGCCACTCAGCGGCGAGGTCGGTGCCGACGCGGCCGCCGGCGCGCCGACCTGGGAGCGCCTGCCCCACTGGGACGTGGCCGGCCGGCTCGGGATCCTCGACCTCGAACGGGGAGCGAAGATCGCCGGTTCGGGCTTTCCCGTCTATCGCGGTCTCGGCTCGACGCTCCAGCGTGGGCTGATCAGCTGGTTCCTCGACGTCCACTCGCGCGAGAACGGGTTCACCGAGATCTGGCCGCCGGTGCTGGTCAACGCGGCCTCCGCCCGGGGCACCGGCCAGATCCCGGACAAGGAGGACCAGATGTACGTCGTCAGCCGCGACGACCTGTACCTGGTCCCGACCGCGGAAGTGCCGGTCACCAACCTCCATCGCGACGAGATCCTCGAGGCGGCCGAGCTGCCGATCCGCTACGCGGCCTACACGCCGTGCTTCCGGCGCGAGGCGGGGGCGGCCGGCAAGGACACGCGCGGGATCCTCCGCGTCCACCAGTTCGACAAGGTCGAGATGGTCCTGTTCGAGCGGCCTGAGGCGTCGGCCGACGCGCTCGAATGGATGACGGGTCGCGCCGAGGACCTGCTCCAGCGCCTCGGACTCGCGTATCGGGTGCTGCTCATGAGCACCCGCGAGCTCGGCTTCGCTCAGGCCAGGAAGTACGACCTCGAGGTCTGGGCCCCCGGCGTCGAGCGCTGGCTCGAGGTCAGCTCGTGCTCGAACTTCCGCGACTACCAGGCGCGCCGGATGGCCGTCCGCTATCGGCCCGAGCCGGGCGCCAAGCCGGAGCTCGTCCACACCCTCAACGGCAGCGGGCTCGCCCTCGCCCGGGTCGTGGCCGCGCTGCTCGAGACCTATCAGCGGCCGGACGGGTCGGTCGAGCTCCCGGACGTGCTCCGACCGTATGTCGGGCAGGATTCGATCCCCGTCCCGGACTGACGATCCCGCTCAGGTCCGGGACGCCTCGAGGCCGGGAGCGACGGCCTCCGGGCCGGCCGCCGGCTCGGCCGCGGCGATCCGCCGCGCTGCATCGACCGGACGCGCCGCGACCGCGACCAGCGTGCTCAGGCCATGCAGCCAGAGGACCGGGTAGGCGAGCGTTGCCGCGACCGCCGCGAGGCGGGGCAAGCGGAGCGCCGCGATTGCGCACAGCCCGGCGATCGCGAACCGCAGCCAGAGCGGGACCGCGTTCCCGATGTTGTAGTACCCCTCGGGCTGGGTTGCGCTCGGCAGGAACTGCACGTACGAGACCCACAGCTCCGGCGCCAGGACGAACGAGACCGCCACGACCCCGAGCGCCACGCCGGCGCCGATGGCAAGGCCCCGTCGATCCCGGGCGAGCGCCAGGGGGACGGCGGCCAGCGAGGCGAACTTGGTCAGGGCGATCGGCGCGATGGCCGAGCCGTCGGAGCGGATCGCCATCCCCACGGCGCCGGCCACCAGCAGATGGACGTTCGCTGCGTCGAGCTCGGAGACGGCCGGTGGCCACAGGAGCAGCGCCAGCCCGGCATTCCGCCACGAGCCGACCGCGACCCGCAGGCCGACGAGCTCGACACCGCGCCAGATCCACACGACGACGGGGAAGGGAAGCAGGCTGAGCGGAACGAACAGCTGGGCGAGCACCGGGGGGTAGAGATAGGCCGCATAGCCGCCGACCGCAGTGCCGTAGAGGGGCTCCCCGAGCCGGAGGTGCGTGCCCGCCCAGTAGTAGGCGAACACGTCCCCGCCGCCGTAACCGCCGGCGGTGAAGATCCCGTGGTCGATCAGGATCGCCAGGCACATCACGAACCCGATCGCCGACAGCCCGGCCAGCAGGATCGCCTGGCCGCGCGGGCTGAGCCGGACGGGCATTCGATCGGAAACGGTCATCCCTGGGCCGGCGGGGGCGGCGACATCACGCGTCGCATGCTAGCGACGACTGGGGGCCCCGGTCACCACCCATCCGGTCACGACCTGCCCTGGGTCATTGGTCATGGGCCGCCGTCGAGATCAATGGGCCGGGGCCTTCCCCGGCCGGATACCATCTTGATCATGGAGACGCCAGAAGGATCGCCGCCGGTATCGTCCGACGACTCAACCTCCGCGCCGCCACCGGCCGCGCCGCCACCGGCCGCTCCGCCGCCGGCGGCTCCGCCACCGGCCGTGAGCTGGGAGCCGCCGGAGGACCTCGAGGTCGGCCCGGCGCCGGGCTACCAGTTCGGAGGGGCGGGCGAGCGGCTCCTCGCCTACATCGTCGACAGCCTGATCATCCTCGGACTCCTGATCGTGGTCCTGCTCATCGGTGCGGTCGTCTTCGCCGCCCTGCCGGGGCTCGCGATCGTGATCTGGATCGTCGGCTGCCTGGTCGTCTTCCTCGGCTACTTCCCCTACTTCTGGGTCAGGAATGGCCAGACCCCGGGGCTCAGGCTGTTCCAGCTCCACGTCGTCCGCGATCGCGACGGAGGTCCGGTCGGAGTTGGGTCGGCGATCCTGCGCCTGATCGGCCTGTACATCATCGACGGGCTCGTCTTCTACCTCGGGTTCGTCTGGATCTTCATCGACAAGCGCAGGCGCTGCTGGCACGACCTCCTCGCCGGGACGGTCGTGGTGAGGAAGTCAGCCTGAGCGAGCTCGTGCCCACGAACAGCTGAGGGAGGTCGCCATGGAAACGCCCCAGGGAACGCCGCCGGAGCCGCCGGACGCGCTGACGCCTGCACCCCCGCCGCCGGCCCCGCCGCCCGCGGCCGCTCCCGCGGCTGCACCTCCTCCGCCGGCCGCACCAGCGCCACCCTCGAGCTGGGAGACGCCGCAGGACCTGACCGCCGGACCCGCGCCGGGCTACCTGTTCGGCGGCGCCGGCGAGCGACTCGTCGCCTACATCGTCGACATTCTCATCACCGGGGTCGTCGTGACCCTGCTCGCGATCGCGCTTGCCCTCGTCATCGGCGCCGGCGTCGCGACCGGGGCCGACTTCCTCGCCGGGGCCGGGGCGGTGGCGCTGGTCATCGCCGTGATCATCGTTCCGCTCGCCTACTTCCCGTGGTTCTGGGCGCGCGATGGCGCGACGCCCGGGATGCGGATCTTCGGCCTGCGGGTGGTTCGCGACCGCGATGGCGGCCCGATCAGCGGCGGCCAGGCGATCCTGCGCCTGTTCGGCTACTGGATCGACGGACTCGTCTTCTACCTCGGCTACATCTGGATCCTGATCGACAAGCGGAAGCGCGGCTGGCACGACCTCATTGCCGGCACGGTCGTCGTCAAGCGAGGCTCCTTGAGCGAGGACCTACCAGCGTCGTCCGACCGACCGGGCGGCGGCCTCGAGGCCCCGCCCGGTCATCGATTCGTGAGCCTGGCCGAGGACCCGTCGCTGCGCGGGCCCGATGGGCGAGCACAACGTCTCGGTCTGGCCGGACTTCATGCTCGAAGATGCGACGGCCGCCCGGAACTGGGACCGCCTGTTCGACGACTGGCCCGAGTTCCAGGCCTGCCTGCTCGGACCGGACGGTTCGATCGTCTCCGCGTTCAACTCGGCGCCGCTGGTCTGGGCCGGAACCGACCCCGACCTGCCCGACGGCTGGGACGACCAGTTCGAGCGATCCGCCGCCGATCACGTCGCCGGTCGGACGCCGAACACCCTGGGTGCGCTCCAGATCGTGGTGGCGCCGGGCCGCCGGGGCGAGGGCATCGCCCGGATCACGCTGGCAGCCATGCGCCGGACCGCCGTCCTGCACGACCTCCCGAGCCTCATTGCCTGCGTCCGACCGACCGACAAGGCCCGCTACCCGCTGATGTCGATCGACGATTACGCCGCCTGGCTCCGGGCGGACGGTCTGCCGGTCGACCCGTGGCTTCGGATCCACGTGCGGCTCGGGGGGCGGGTCGTTCGTGGCTCGCCCCGCTCGATGACGATGACCGGGTCGGTCGCCGAGTGGCACGCCTGGACGGGCCTCGACTTTCCGGTCAGTGGGTCCTATGTCGTCCCGTTCGCGACGAACCCGGTCGAGATCGACCTCGCAACCGACCGCGGAACCTACTACGACGCCAACATCTGGGTGACGCACGTGATGGGCGCCTGAGCCGATCCCGGACCGGCTCCAGCCGACTGCTATCCTCGGCGGCGGAGAGGTGGCAGAGCGGTCGATTGCGGCGGTCTTGAAAACCGCTGATACGCAAGTATCCGTGGGTTCGAATCCCACCCTCTCCGCCATGCGTCACGCGCCGGAGGACCCTCGGCGACGTGGTCGGCGGAATCGTGAGAACGTTGGCTGACCACGATCTGGAGTCGACGCTCATGGCCCTGACCGCATTCGCTGCCAACGCATCCGGTGCACCACTGCCCGTCGCCGACTATCGGCCCGGCGTCTGCAACATCGGTCCGGCTGAGATCGCTCGCCGACGCAGGGCCGGGCATGTCGGCCTCATCGCAACGGTCGTCCTGCTGGTCATCCTCGTGGCCATCGACGCCCCGCCGCTCGCCCGGCTGCTCGTGGCGATCCCCGCGGTGGGTGCCGCATCGGGCTATCTCCAGGCGTGGTTCAAGTTCTGTGCCGGCTTCGGGTCCCGCGGCGTGTTCAACTTCGGGCCGCTCGGCGACACGAACCAGGTCGTCGACCCCGACGCCCGAGCCCGGGACCGCTCCAGGGCCAACCGGATCGGCCTGGCAAGTCTCGCGATCGGTGTCGTGGTCGGCGTCCTCGCCGTCGTGCTGCCGCTCTGACGGCGGATCGACGGCCCGGGACTACTCTTGGTCGATGGAGTACCTCAAGCGGATGACCGGTCTCGAGGTCGCGAACGGGACGCCGCAGACGTACATCGGCGTCGGGATCGTCGTCGTCATGGCGTCGCTCATCGTCGGGACGATCGCGCGGCTCATCAGCAGGCCCGTTCGCCGCTGACCGCTCGCTCGGCACACGATCCATGACGGACCCGGGCCTGTGCGGCGCGTGCCGCCACGGCCGTCTGGTCCGGTCCGGCCGAGGGTCGATCTACTGGCTCTGCCGCCGATCGGAGAGCGACCCGCGCTACTCGCGCTATCCCCGTCTCCCGGTCGTCGCCTGTCCCGGGTACGAAGCCGATCCACCCACCCGGCCCGAGCCGCCCGTCGACGCCATCTAGCCCATTCGGCCCGCGCCGCCCGGTACCTACGGCCGGTGGGCTGACCTGCGTCCACGAACGTAGGCTGGACCTCGATCCGTTGGCCCTAGACGGAGGCGTCCGACTGTGTTCGGGACCCTCGCCCATCCACGCAAGCCGATCCTGCTCCTGCTGGTGTTCGGCGTGTTCCTCGTGATCGTCGGGATCACCGCGCTGGCGCAGTCGATCCTCGTCTCCACGACCTACCGCCAGTCGATCCTGGAGTCGGTCGTCGGCAGCGACGCGGCGACGATCCGGGCGGTCGCGAACCAGACGCTAGAAGCCGCCGACCTCGATCCCGGGGCCACGACCTACACGCTCGCCGCGCAGCTCCAGAAGCCGCTCCACGACCTGACCTCGAAGGGTGGCATCGCCCGGGTTGAGATTCGTCGGCCGGACGGCACGGTCATCGCCTCGGACGAGTACAGCGTCGCCGGCTCGACGGCGGCCGGGAGCGAGGACTTCGCCAAGGCCGTGGCCGGCATCCCGACCGCGACGTTCGTCCAGCCGGCCTCGTCGGAGGCGCTCGGGCCGCTTCTTGCTCCGCCGTCGCTCCTGCGTGAGTACTTCCCGCTCAAGCTCAGGAAGGACGGCCAGGTGCTCGCCGTCGTCGGCCTGTGGCGCGACGGCGACCCGATCAGCGCAACGCTCGGGCTCGTCCGGCAGGACGTGATCATCGTCACGCTGACGGCCGGCCTGGTGGCCGCCTTCGTCCTGTTCCTCGTGTTCCGGGCCGGCCAGAACCGGATCAACCGCCAGACCGAGCAGCTCGTCGAAGCCACCCGGCGCGACCCGCTGACCGACACCCCGAACCACGGCACGCTCGTGGCCGCGCTCGCGGCAGCCATCGAGACGGCGCGCACCGCGAAGGAACCGATCGCGATCGCCCTCCTCGACATCGACAACTTCCGGCTGCTCAACGACACCCACGGTCATGCCGCCGGCGACCAGGCGATCCTCACCCTGGCCGAGCTCCTCCGGGTCGAGTTCCCCTCGAGCGCAACGCTCGGCCGCTACGGTCCGGACGAGTTCCTGGTCATCGAGCCGTCGGTCGACGCGGAGGTGCTCGAGCGGGGAATCGAGCGCCTGCGGGCCGCGCTGGCCGGGCGCGCCCTCCAGTTCGGCGAGTCCGAATCGCTGCCGGTCACGATCAGTGCCGGGATCTGCTCGTACCCAGACCATGCGGGCTCGGTCACCGACCTCCTGTCGGCCGCCACGATCACGCTCCAGGAAGCCAAGACGAGCGGTGGGGACGCCGTCCGGATGGCCGGCACCAATCTCGAAATCCCGGCCGAGACCCGGACGTTCGACGTCTACCAGGGCCTGATCCTGGCCGTCGACGGTCGCGATCGCTACACGAAGCGGCACTCGGAGGACGTCGCCCGCTACGCCGTGTTCCTCGCCGAGCGGATCGGGCTCGATCCGGAGACGGTCTCGACGGTCCGGGTCGCGGGCCTCCTCCACGACGTCGGCAAGATCGGCGTCCCGGACGGGATCCTGCGCAAGCCGGCCCGGCTGACCGAGGACGAGTTCACGATCATGAAGCAGCACGTCGCGCTCGGCGACATGATCGTCCGCGACCTGCCCAACTGCGACCTCGTCCGGACCGGCATCCGGTACCACCACGAGCGGTGGGACGGGGGCGGGTACCCGGACGGGCTCGCCGGCGAGGACATTCCGCTCGTGGCCCGGATCGTGGCCATTGCCGACGCGTTCTCGGCGATGACGACCACCCGGCCGTATCGCAAGGCGCTCGATGTCGACGAGGCCCTGGGCCGCCTCGAGGCTGCTGCCGGCAGCCAGCTCGACGAGCGTCTCGTCATCTCGTTCGTCGAGGGCCTGCGCGCCGCGACGGATGCGTCGCCACCCGGGCTCGACATTGCGCCCGGCCGGCTCTGGGCGCCCTACACGAAGGTCGCCTGAGGCCGTGGCCGGGCCGCCGCGCGCGCCTGCCGGACGCACCGGCCGTGCGGTCTGGGCGGTCATCACGGCGACGACGCTGCTGCTCCTCGTGGCGGGGCCGGTGGCTGGGGCGCAGAGCTGGTCGGTCAGCCCCGATCGGCATGACGTTCCGCTCGGCACGTCCGCCGTGGTGACGCTCACGATCAGCAACACCTCGAGCGACAGCGGCGGCGGCTCGGGGATCGGCTGTGTCGAGATCACGATCCCGACGGCATTCACAGTCTCCGGCGTGACCGTGGCCTCCGTTACCGGCGGCAACAGCTGGGACGCGAGCCTGAGCGGTTCTTCACCGCGGGGCGTCGTTGCCGCCGGTGATTCCAATGGCGACCGGCTCCGGGGCAGCCCGGACAACGACGTGCTCGTGCTCAAGGTCACCGTCACCGGGAAGTTGCTGGGCCTCTACACCTGGACCGCGAACGCCTTCCGCGACTCGGACGACTCGGACTGCAGCGGTCCCTTCGCCTCGCCCGCTTCGGTCCTCCTGACGGTCATCGGCCTGCCAGTGCCGACGCCCAAGCCGACCCCCACACCGACGCCGAACGCCACCGCAAGCCCGACGCCGACGCCGACTCGCTCACCCACCCAGACCCCAACCCCGACGACGCCACGCCGATGCCGACACCGACGACCCCGGGCGCGACGCCAACGCCCACACCGACTGCCCGACCATCCGGCAGCGCCTCCCCGGAGCCAAGTCCCACACCCAGCCCGACCCCGACGGCGAGCGACCGCCCGGGCATCTTCGCCGACGCCCGATCGCGTCTCCGGGCCCGACGGCCGTCGCCGGAACCGGCGGAGCCGGCGGCGGTCCGCGACCGTCCGGTGCGCCCGGCTCGGGCGGCGGCTCGGGTCCGGGACCCGTCCTCGGGATTCGACACCTACAGCCCGGAACGGCCGTCCGACGAGCTCAGCACCGACGGGTTTGCCGGCCTCGACTTCTCGGACTGGGCCGTCCCGGGGCTGCTCCTGACCGGGCCCGGACTGCTCCTCCTCGCTCTCGTCGCAGCCCAGGCGATGGGCGCCCTGGCCTGGCTGCCGGTCGTCCGGCGAAGGATGGGCGCATTCGGCCTGATGAGCCGGCGTCGCCCGCCGCGCGGCGCTTGACGTCGCCGTCGAGGCGAGCCTAGACTCCCGCCCACATCACGAAGAACGGGCGATGAACGGGACGAGTACTCGTCGCACGTCGGCACAGAGACCCGGTGGCTGGTGGAAACCGGGGCGGCGACGGCGGGGAATGGACCCGGGAGCCTCCGGACCGAACGGGCACTGCCCAAGTAGGCTCCGGCGCAGAGCGCCAGCGATAGCGGGCAGCGCCGATCGGCGGCAACGGGTCCACGGATCCGCCGTCCGTCCCGTCGGTCAGGTGAGTGCGGCAGACGCCGAATGAGGGTGGCACCGCGGAAGGCACGGCCTTTCGTCCCCGGGACGAATGGCCGTTGTTGATTCTCCGGGGAAGAACCAGACGCCGCACCGCCGTGGAGGCGACCGTACGATGACCACGACCGACCCGATCAGCCTGACGGCAGCCAAACGCCTCGTCGGCGAGGCCGACACGATCCTGCTCCGGGCGACCCGCGACGCCGACCTGGAGACGCCGATCGGGGCGTTCCTCCGGCTCGACGACGGCGGTCCGGCGTATCTCCTCGAGTCGGTCGAGGGCGGCGAGCGACTCGGCCGCTACAGCTTCCTCGGCATCGGTCCGCGTCGCCTCCTCGAGGTCCGGGACGGCGTGGCGACCGTCCAGACCCGACCGCTCAGCGTCGATGCCTACCGGACCGACCTTCCGGTCGAGCGCTCGCCGGCCGCGGACCCGCTGGCTGCGTTGCGCGCCTTCGTCCCGAAGCGACGGGTCCTGCCGACCGAGGGGATGCCCCGGTTCACCGGCGGCGCCGTCGGCGCCCTCGCCTACGATGCCGTGTCGACCTTCGAGCCGACCGTGCCGTTGCCGGCCGTCGACCCGGTCGGGGCGCCGACCGCGGGCTTCATCGAGACGGACCTCGTCCTGGTGTTCGACCATCTCACCCACACGATGAGCGCGATCGCCAGCCTCCACACCGACGCCCCGGACTTCGACGGCCGCTACGCGATCGCCGAGCGGGCGGTCTTCGAGGCCCTCGAGCGCACGGCTCGCCCGACCGCGGCCGAGCTCGCCGGACCGACCGCCAACGGCCGTGCAGGCGGGGCCCAGGTCGCCGGGACGCCCGACGCCGTGGCCGACCGCCGGGTCGACACGAGCCTCGGCCGCGAGGGCTACATCCGGGCCGTCGAGATCGCCAAGGACGCGATCGCCTCGGGCGAGGCGATCCAGGTGGTCCTCGCCCGCCGCCAGTCGTTCGACCTGCCGGCTGCGCCCGACGGACGGACGATCGACGGGATCGGCCTCTATCGGTCGCTTCGGAGGGTCAACCCGAGCCCGTACCTGTTCTTCGTCCGGACCCCGTCGTTCGAGGTCGTCGGCGCCAGCCCGGAGCTGCTCCTCCAGGTCGAGGGCGACCGACTCACGACCCACCCGATCGCCGGGACCCGGCCGCGCGGCGCGACTCCGGCCGAGGACCAGGTCCTGGCCGAGCAGCTCCAGCGCGACCCGAAGGAGAAGGCGGAGCACGTGATGCTCGTCGATCTCGGGCGGAACGACCTGGGCCGGGTCAGCCGCCCGGGCACGGTCCGCGTCACGAAGTACATGGAGGTCGAGCGCTACAGCCACGTCCTCCACCTGGTCAGCCACGTCGAGGGCCGGCTGCGACCCGACCTGGACGCGCTCGACGCGCTCCGGGCGGTCTTCCCCGCCGGGACCCTGTCGGGCGCCCCGAAGGTCCGCGCGATGCAGCTGATCGCGGCCGCCGAAGGCGAGCGACGCGGACTCTACGGCGGCGCCGTGGGCTACCTCGGCTACGACGGCAACCTCGACACCGCGATCACGATCCGGAGCGCCGTCCTGCGAGCCGGCCAGGCGCACGTCCATACCGGGGCCGGGATCGTGGCCGGATCCGTCCCCGAGAAGGAGTTCGAGGAAACGGAGCACAAGGCGGCGGCCCTGCGCCGGGCGATCGAGCTGGCGGCCGGCGCCGGGGAGGCGGCCGGCCGGACCGCGCCCGGGGCGTCCGAGCCGGGCAGCGCCACCGCGGCGGTGGCCGGGGCGACCGGCGCGCCGAGCGACTCGTCCGGGGGTCCGGACCGATGATCCTCGTGATCGACAACTACAATTCGTTCACGTTCAACCTCGTCCAGGCGCTCGAGGCGGCCGGGGCCGACGTCCTCGTCCTGCGCAACGACGCGATCGACCGGGCGGGGGTCGAGGCGCTGGCCGACGATCCGTCCGGCGGGCTGCGCGGGATCGTCGTCTCGCCCGGTCCCGGAGATCCGACCTCGGCCGGGGTGTCGGTCGCCGCGATCGAGGTCGCTGCGGATCGGTCGATCCCGCTCCTCGGCGTCTGCCTCGGGATGCAGTCGATGGCGGCGGCGTTCGGCGGCTCGATCGTCCGGGCGCCGACGCTCGTCCACGGCGAAGCCTCCGAGGTGACCCACGACGGCGAGGGGCTGCTGCGCGGCCTGCCGCCGGCGTTCATGGCCGCCCGCTACCACTCGCTGTGCGTCGATCGGGCAACGCTCCCCGACGAGCTCCGGGTGACGGCGATGACCGAGGAGGACGGGGTGATCATGGGCCTCCGCCACGTGAGCCTGCCGCTCGAGGGGGTCCAGTTCCATCCCGAGTCCGTGCTGACCCCCGAGGGGCCGCACCTCCTGGCCAACTTCCTTCGACTGGCCGGCGAGGGAGAGGCGGGCCGGCTCGACGACGTGGCCGGCACGTTCGCGACCGGCGGGATGGCCGAATCGCCCGAGGATGCCGCGGTCCGGCGATGGGGCCTCGACCGAGGTCGCCGCGGCCACCGGGACCGTCGGGCGATGAGCGAGACCGTCCGGGCCGCGCTCGCCGCGGTCGTCGACGGGCGAACCCTGTCGATCGACGAGGCCCGCAGCGCGATGGGCTCGGTCATGGACGGCGAGGCCACCCCGGCCCAGCTGGCCGCCCTCCTCGTCGCGCTCCGGATGCGCGGCGAGACGACCGACGAGCTGGCCGGGTTTGCCGGCGCGATGCGCGATCGGGTCGTCAGGGTCGACGCGCCACCCGGCACGATCGACCTCGTCGGTACCGGGGGCGACGGGAGCGGCACGTTCAACATCTCGACCGCCGCGTCGCTCGTCGTGGCCGCCGCCGGGACCCCGGTCGCGAAGCACGGCAACCGGGCGATCACGTCGCGCTCCGGCTCGGCCGACGTGCTCGACGCTCTCGGGGTCCGGATCGACCACGACGCGGCGAGCGCCGGGACCGCGATCCGGGAGATCGGCTTCGCGTTCCTGTTCGCGCTGAACTTCCATCCGGCGATGCGTCACGCCGGCCCGACGCGGCGCGAGATCGGCGTCCGGACGGCGTTCAACCTGCTCGGACCGCTGACCAACCCGGCCGGCGCGACGCGCCAGGTCCTCGGGGTCGGTGACGCCGCCGCCGCTCCTCGAATGGCCGAGGTCGCCCGTCGCCTCGGGACCGAGCGGACGCTCGTCGTCCACGGCGCCGGCGTCGACGAGCTCCCGCTCGACGGGACCGGAGTCATCCTCGACGTCACCCCGGGCGGGATCGTCCGGCAGACGGTCGACGCCGAGCGGCTGGCCAGCCTCGGGCTCGCTCGGGCGTCGAACGCCGCGCTCGCCGGGGACACGCCCGAAGAGAACGCCGCGCTCGTCGAAGGGGTGCTCGGCGGGGCGGCCGGGCCGCGGCGCGACGTCGTCCTGCTCAACGCGGCGGCCGCGTTCGTCGCGGCCGGTCGGGCCGACGGGCTGGCCGAGGGCGTCGGGCTCGCCGCCGGCGCGATCGACGACGGCCGGTCCACCGCCCTCCTTGGCAGGCTCCGAGCCGAGCGAGTCGTCGCCGACGAGGCGAAGGCCGCGGCCGAGGCAGCCGGGAGCAAGCCGAGGGAGCCCGGGCGTGACGGTCGCCACTCGCCGACCAGCCCGCGCTCGTTCGGCCCGCGCCGCGCGCGGGCCGGCCGGTGGGGTGGTCGCCGAGATCGCCGCCCGACGGATCGCCGATCTCGAGCCCGAGCTGGCGCGCCTCGGCCGGTCCCAGCTCGCCCGAGCCGCTGCCGCCGCGCCAGCGCCCCGCGACATCGTCGAGCGGCTGGCCCGGCCGGGTCTCCACCTCATCGCCGAGGTCAAGCGCCGATCGCCGTCGGCCGGCGCGATCGTCGATCCGGGCGACGATCCGCTCGTGCGCGCCCGGTCGTACGAGCGCGGCGGCGCGAGCGCCATCTCGGTCCTGTGCGAGCCCCACTGGTTCGGGGGCGCGATCGCCGACCTGGCGGCCGTCCGTGCTGCGGTCAGCCTGCCGGTCCTGGCCAAGGAGTTCGTGGTCGACGTTCGCCAGCTGCCGCTGCTGCGAGCGGCGGGGGCCGACGCGGTCCTCCTGCTCGCCGTCCTCCATCCGGCCAGGCGGCTGGGCGCGCTCGTCGACGCCGCGCTCGATCTCGGGCTCGAGCCGCTCGTCGAGGCCCACGATCAACGCGAGCTCGAGCGCGCGCTCACGACCCGGGCGCGCCTGATCGGGATCAACAACCGGGACCTGCGGACGCTCGACGTCGATCCGGAGCGGGCCGTCCGGTTGCACGACCTCGTCCCGCCGGATCGGCTGGCGATCGCCGAGTCGGGTGTCCGCGAACCGGCCACGGTCGCCGGCTGGCGGGCGGTCGGCTTCGACGCGGCGCTCGTCGGCGAGGCGCTCATGCGCTCGGCCGATCCCGCCGCGGCCGCTCGGGCGTTCGTCGCGGCGGGCGCCTTCCCCGACGATCCCGCCGTCGCCGACCGCATCCCGCTGGTGAAGATCTGCGGCGTGGCCGACGCCGACGGCGTCCGGGCGGCGATCCGGGCCGGCGCCGACGCGATCGGGCTGAACGTCGTCGCCGGGACGCCGCGAGCCCTGGCCCACGACGAAGCCGCGGCGCTGGCCGACCTGATCCGCACGACTGCGCCGGCCGGGGCACGGCCACGGATCGTGGCGATCACCGCCGACACCCGGCTCGAGCCACTCCGGGCGATCGTCGCCGCAATCGACCCGGACGTGGTCCAGCTCAACGCCGACGTCACCCCCGTCTTCGCGGCGTCGGTCGGCCGGACGACCTGGAAGGCGCTGCACCTGCCGGCCACCGAGCCAAGCGACGTGGCCGCCGCCGCCGCGGTCGTCGTCGAACGCGGTCGCGCCTACCTCGACGCGGGCGTGGAGCGGGTCCTGCTCGACACGGCCGGCGGTCCCCATCCGGGCGGGACCGGCACCCGATCGGCCGTCTCGCTCGCCGCGGCGGTCGCCCGCGAGCTTCCGGTCGTGCTCGCCGGCGGGCTGTCGCCGGCCAACGTCGGTCAGGCGGTCCTCGACGTCCCGGCCGTCGGGGTCGACGTCGCCTCGGGCGTCGAGGCGCCCCGGGTCCCCGGCGAGCGGCCGCGCAAGGACCCGCTCCGGGTCGCACTGTTCGCCAAGCGTGCTCGCGCTGCCCGGGCCGATCGGCCGCACGTCCCGGCTCGGCCGACGCCGGTCCATCCGGGCCTGCTCGAGGCCGATGCCCGCGGCCGGTGGGGGGTCGACCGCGAGTTCGGCGGCCGGTATGTGCCGGAGACGCTCATGGCCGCGCTCGAGGGCCTCGAGCGCGCCTACGCCGAGATCCGCCAGGACCCCCGCTTCTGGGCCGACTTCCGCGAGCGGCTGGCGACCTACTCCGGGCGCCCCACGCCGATCTACCGCGCCGATCGCCTGGCCGCGGCGACGATGGCCACCGCCCGCGCGCTCCTCGGCGGCGGCCCCGAGGCGCTCGACCGGCTGCCGGCGACGCTCCGGCTCTATCTCAAGCGCGAGGACCTCGCTCATACCGGTGCCCACAAGATCAACAACGCCCTCGGCCAGGCTCTGCTCACCCGGCGGCTCGGGAAGTCGCGGGTGATCGCCGAGACCGGGGCCGGCCAGCACGGCGTGGCGACGGCAACGGCCTGCGCCCTGCTCGACCTGCCGTGCGTCGTGTTCATGGGCGCCGAGGACATCCGGCGGCAGGCGCCGAACGTCCTCCGGATGCGTGCCCTCGGCACCGAGGTCCGGCCGGTCACGAGCGGCTCGGCGACGCTCAAGGACGCCGTCAACGAGGCGATGCGGGACTGGGTCACGAACGTCGAGACGACCCACTACGTCCTCGGCTCGGCGATGGGCCCGCACCCGTATCCCGACGATCGTCCGCGACCTCCAGCGCGTGCTCGGCGACGAGTCGGCCGCCCAGCTGGCGGCGGTCGAGGGCCGGCTGCCCGATCTCGTCCTCGCCTGCGTCGGCGGCGGTTCGAACGCGATCGGCCTGCTCGATCGGTTCATCGGCGAGCCCTCGGTCCGGATGGCGGTGGCCGAGGCCGCCGGCGACGGGATCGCGACCGGTCGCCACGCGGCCGCGCTTGGCCGGTGGGACGCCGGGCATCCTCCACGGCAGCCGTTCGCTCATGCTCCAGGACCGCGACGGCCAGGTCGTCGAGGCCCACTCGATCAGCGCCGGCCTCGACTACCCCGGGGTCGGGCCGCAGATCGCGGCGCTGGTGACGGCCGGCCGCCTCGAGCTGGCGGCCGCGACCGATACCGAGGCCCTGGCCGCGCTCGAGGCGGTGGCCCGGGTCGAGGGGATCCTGCCGGCGCTCGAGACCGCCCACGCGTTCGCGGTCCTGCCAAGGCTGCTGGCCGGGATCGAGGGCTCGGGCGAGCCGTATCCCGACGAGACGATCGTGCTGATCGGGCTCAGCGGCCGCGGTGACAAGGACCTCGCCGCGCTCGAACGCCAGGTGGACGGATGAGCGTCACGACCGCTGGACCGGCCGCGGTCGCCGCGCCCATGCCGTCCGTCGTCGGCACGAACGAGACCGTTGGCGCGCGGCGGATCGACCGCGCGTTCGCCCGGGCGGCGGGGGAGGGCAGGGCGGCCCTCGTGCCCTACGTCGTCGCAGGCTACCCAGATGCGGAGACCTCGTTCCGGGTCGCGCTCGCCGCCGCGGACGCCGGGGCCGACCTGCTCGAAGTCGGCCTGCCCTACTCGGACCCGCTGGCCGACGGCGCCACCCTCCAGCGCGCCTCGCAGGTCGCGCTCGCCGCCGGCGCGACGTTTGACGGCTCGATCGCGCTGATCGAGCGGATCGCTGCGGCCCGGCCGGACCTGCCGGTCGTCCCGATGGCCTACGCGAACCAGGTGATCGGTGGCGGCGACGGAGCCGAGACCGCCCGGCGCCTGGCCGCTGCCGGTGCGAGCGGGGTGATCGTCGCCGACCTCACGCCCGACGAGGGGGCTCCGTTCGAGGCGGTCGCCCGGACCGCCGGCCTCGCCGTGGTCTACCTCGTCGCCCCGACGACCGAGCCGGAGCGTCGCGCGATGATCGCGGCGCGGACGGGGGGCTTCCTCTACTGCGTCTCGCTCGTCGGCGTCACCGGGGCCCGCTCGACCCTGCCCCGGACCGTCGGCCGGCTGGTCCGGGAGGTCCGAGCGGCGAGCCCGGTGCCGGTGGCGGTCGGCTTCGGGGTCAGCCGCCCGGCCCACGTTCGGGCCCTCGTCGCGGCCGGGGCCGACGGCGTGATCGTCGCGTCGGCACTCGTCGATGCGCTGGGCGCGGACGGCCACGACGTCGCCGCGCTCGGCCGGCTCGTGGCCGAGCTCCGGTCCGCCACCCTCCGCGGCTGACCCGCCGGCGCCGCCCATCCGGCGCAGGTCCGGCTCGGGCCTCGGGCGACCCGCGGCGCTATCCTCGGACACGATGCAGCTGATCCGGATCGACACGGGCGAGGAGATCGGCCAGAAGCGGACCTTCCGCTGGGCGATCGACTGGCCGGGTTGGGCCCGCGGCGGCAAGACGCCGGACCTCGCGCTCGAGGCGCTCGTCGCGGCGGCCCCGCGCTTCGCGATCGTGGCCCACGAGGCCGGCCTCGCCTTCCCGGCAGTGCCCGGCGCCATCACCGCCCACGACATCGACCTCGTCGAGTCGGTCCCGGGTGGGAGCGGGACCGACTTCGGCGTCCCGTCGGCAGTGACGCCGGCCGACCGCCGACCGGTTGACACGGCCGAGGCGGCCAGGCTGGCGGCGCTCGTCGGGGCCGCCTGGACGGTGTTCGACCGGGTCGCTGGCGCGGCTCCGGCCGAGCTGCGCAAGGGTCCTCGCGGCGGCGGCCGGGACACGGCCCGGATCGTCGGCCACGTCGTCGAGGCGGACCACGCCTACGCCCGCGAGATCGGCGTCCGGCTGCCCGCGCCGTCAGCCGACGACCGAGCGGCGGTCGAGGCCGAGCGGGCGGCGATGCTGGCGGTCCTCCGCCGCCCGTCCGACGGCTCACCGCTGGCCGACCGGCGGTGGACGGCCCGCTATGCCGCCCGGCGGATCGCCTGGCACGCGCTCGATCACGCCTGGGAGATCGAGGACCGGACCGGGCCGGGCTAGGGCCTCAGGCTCGGCTGGCCCGATCCCGCTCCTCGAGGGCGACGAGCGCCTCGATGAGCCGGCGGTAGATCTCGACGAGGTCGGCCTGGGGCAGCGGACCCTCGTTGGCCATCGCGACCCGGAGGAGGACCTCGCGCTCGCGCTCGGGGTCCCGGACGCCGTCGCGGCCGGCGGCCTCCTTCAGCCGGCCGGCCTCGATCGCCAGCCGGGCGCGCTCGTTGAGCCGGTCGACGATCGCCCGGTCGAGCTCGTCGATCCGCGCTCGAAGGGCGTCGAGCTCGTCGTCCCTGGCGCTCATCCGGGCAGCTCGCCGTCCGCGACCCGGCGCGCGATCGAGTCGAGCGCGATGGTGTAGCCGGCCGCTCCCTGCCCGACGATCGACTCGAGCGCGATGTCGTGGAGGAAGTTGACCTGGCGGAACGGCTCGCGGGTCGCCGGGTCGGACAGGTGAACCTCGATGAACGGCCGCTCGACCGCCAGCAGGGCGTCGCGCAGGGAGACCGAGGTGTGGGTCAGCCCCCCGGCGTTCACGATCGCCACGTCGAAGTCGCGGGCGTGGAGGCGATCGATCAGCATCCCTTCGTGGTTCGACTGGAAGAAGCCGATCGCCAGGCCGAGCTCGTCGGCGCGCCGGGCGATCGCCGCGTGGATCTCGTCGAGGGACGCTCGTCCGTAGATCTCGGGCTGGCGGGTTCCGAGCAGGTTGAGGTTCGGCCCCTGGAGGACGAGGACGACGGTCATCGGACGGTGGCCTCCGGGCCGACCGGTTCGAGCAGGCTGGACATCGCCGTCTCGACGGTCGCGGTCGGGACGTCGGACCGGACGACGACCCCGTCGCCCGTCGGCAGGACCCACCGAAGCTGGCCGCCGGCGTGCTTCTTGTCGATCCCGAGGTGGGCCCGGACGGTCTCGACCGGGAAGGGCAGCCGGCCGCGCCCGAGCCCGAGGACATCGAGCAGGCGCCCGATCCGCGCGGCCCGCTCCGGCGGCGTCAGCCCGAGGCTCGCGCCGATCCAGGTGGCGGCGCGCAGCCCGTAGGCGACCGCCTCGCCATGGAGCAGCGTCTCGTAGCCGCCGGCCGCCTCGACCGCGTGGCCGAGCGAGTGGCCGAGGTTCAGGGCCAGGCGCCCCGCTGCGGCCGTCCCGGTCGCACCGGCGGGACCACCGCGCTCGCGCTCGTCGGCCAGCACAACCTCGACCTTCGCCCAGGCCGCCCGTTCGACGACCTCGGCGACCGCGCCGCTGCCGAACGCCGCGTCCGTCCCGCGGGCGATGCTGTCGCCCTCGGCCTCGAGCAGCTCGAACAACCGCTCGTCGCCGAGGACGGCCATCTTGACCGCCTCGCCGAGCGCCGCTCGCCGCTGCCGTTCGGGCAGCGTCCGGAGGAGCGACACGTCGGTGATCACCGCGACCGGCTGGTGGAAGGCGCCGACCAGGTTCTTGCCCTCGGGCAGGTCGACCGCGGTCTTGCCGCCGATCGAGCTGTCGAGCTGGGCGACGAGCGTCGTCGGGACGTGGATCAGCGGGATTCCGCGGAGGTACGTGGCGGCCAGGAACCCGGCGCTGTCGCCGAGCGCCCCGCCGCCGACCGCGACGAGTGGCTCCGAGCGCTCGACCCGGAGGTCGGCCAGCGCGCTCGCGGCGTGCTCGATCAGGCTGAGCCGCTTGGCCGCTTCGCCCTGCGGGAAGACGCCGAGCTCCATCGGCAGGCCCGCGGCCTCGAGCGCGGCCGCGATCGAGGCGCCGACCGCTCCCCAGGCACCCGGCTCCGAGACGACGAGGGCGCGCCGTGCGTCGAGTCGCCGGAGCTGCTCGACGAGGAACCGCCCGGCGAGCCCGTCGCCGATGACGATCCGGCCGAGTGGCGTCGTCGCATCGAGGAGCGCCGTCCCGGTGCCGGGCGGTCGATCGAGGATCGCCTGGACGGCTTCGACGACGGTGGTCACCGGCGCGAGACCGGTCACCCGGTTGCCGGCGGCGTAGAACCGCTCGCGTGCGCCGCCGAGCGCCCGGAGGGCACCGATCGGATCCGGTCCTGCGATCAACGGCCGAGGGTTCGGGCTGTGACGGAGCCGTTGGGCGAGCGCCTCCGGCGGACCGTCGAGCCAGATGACGGTCCGGCCGCGATAGAGCCGCCAGCGGTTGCGCGGATCGACCACGGCCCCGCCGCCGGTGGCAATCACCCGGCGGACCTCGGGATCCGGATCGGCCCGCCCGAGAGCCGCCACCGCGTCGCGCTCCCGGGCCCGGAAGCCGCGCTCGCCCTCGCTCGCGAAGATCTCCGCCACGCGCAGGCCGGCGGCATTCTCGATCGCCTCGTCGAGGTCGATGAACCGGGCATCGTGGCGCGCTGCGAGCCGCCGCCCGACGGCGCTCTTGCCGCTCCCGGGCAGGCCGACGAGGACGACGTCCATCGGCGAGGCCTCAGTCGTCCCCGCCGGAACCGACGGCTCCGGCTCCGCCGTCGCCGCCGGACGCGGACGCGGTCCTCGCCGACGATCCCCGCGCTCGGCCACCGGCCACCGGCGTCGCCGGCGGCCTCCCGATCCGCTCGCGGTACCGGGCGACGTTGTCGAGCGTCTCGGCGAGCGAATCGCCACCGAACTTGTCGAGCGCGAAATCGGCCAGGACGAGCATCACCATCGCCTCGCCGACGACCCCGGCAGCCGGGACCACGCTGATGTCGCTCCGCTCGTAGTGAGCCGTGTCGACGGCCTCGCCGGTGACGAGGTCGGCCGACGGGAGCGGCCTGGCCAGGGTCGAGATCGGCTTCACCGCGCCGCGGACGACGAGCGGCTCGCCGTTCGTGACGCCGCCGGTCAGCCCGCCGGCGTTGTTCGAGCGATGGATCCAGCGGCCGCCTTCGCCGCGGCCCTCGATCACGTCATGGACGGCCGAGCCGAATCGCCGGGTCTGCTCGAAGCCCAGCCCGAACTCGACCCCCTTGACGATGTTGATGCTCATCACGGCGCGCGGCCAGGGCGGCGTCGAGCCGGCGGTCCCACTGGACGTACGACCCGAGCCCGATCGGCAATCCGTGGGCGACGACCTCGAACACTCCGCCGACCGTGTCGCCGTTCGAGCGGGCCTCGTCGATCCGGGCGATCATCCGCTCCTCGGCATCCGGGTCCGGGCAGCGCAGCGGCGACTCGTCGGCTTCGGCCCGCGACCGGGTCGACCGGGCCGGATCGACGGCCACTCCACCGACCTCGGCGGTGAACGACCAGACCTCGACACCGAGCTCGGCGAGGAAGGCCCGCGCGACGCCGCCCGCGGCCACCCTGGCGGCGGTCTCGCGCGCGGACGCGCGCTCGAGCACGTTGCGGACGTCGTTGAAGCCGTACTTCAGGGCACCGGCCAGGTCGGCGTGACCCGGGCGGACCCGGGTGACCGGCGTCGCTCGCTTGTTGCCGCCCTCTGCGGCGGCCTCGAGTCCGGCTGCGTCGTCGGCGCTGAGCGGCTCGACCTGCATGACCGCGGTCCAGTTCTCCCAGTCCCGGTTGGCGACCTCGAGCAGGATCGGCGAGCCGAGGGTCAGCCCGTGCCGGACCCCGGACAGGATCGCCGCCTCGTCGTGCTCGATCGCCTGGCGGGCGCCGCGGCCGTAGCCCCGCTGGCGCCGGGCAAGGTCGACCGCGATCGACTCAGCGGTCAGCGCCAGCCCGGCCGGGATCCCCTCGACGATGACCCCGAGGGCCCGCCCGTGGGATTCACCGGCGGTGAGGAAGCGGAGCCGTCCCACGCTAGCCGCTGCTGACGACGCCGGTCGGCTCGCCCTCGGCCGACTCGATCCCGCCCGCCCGGGCCTCCTGGAGCTTCGACTGCATGAGCTCCAGCGGCGCCGGCTGCCCCGTCCAGAGACTGAACGCGGCGGCGCCCTGGTGGAGGAGCATGAGCTCGCCGTCGGCCGCGACGTCACCGGCGGAGACCGCGTCCCGGAGCAGCCGCGTCCGGCGGTAGATGAGGTCGAGCACGAACAGGTCCGGCGGCAGGAGCTCACCGGGGATCGGCGACTCGTCGCCGTGCAGGCCGATCGAGGTCGCGTTGACCAGGAGCTTGGTCTTGGCCAGCTCCGACTCGATGATCGATTCGTGCCAGGGCATCGCCTTGAGCTCCATGTGGGCGGCGCTCCGGGCAAAGTGCTTGACCAGGGCCTCGGCTCGATGGAGGTGGCGGTTGAACACGATCACCCGGGTGAAGTTCTCGGTGATCAGCCCGTAGACGACCGCCCGCGCCCCGCCGCCCGCGCCGAGCACGACGGCCTGGCGCGGCATCTTCTGCTTGCCGACGAGCCGGTCGAGCGCGACCCGGAAGCCGGGCACGTCGGTGTTGTGGCCGATGAGCTTCTTGCCTTCCTTGGTGATCGTGTTGACGGCCCCGGTCGCGTGCGCCTCCTCGGTCAGCCGGTCGACGAGGGGAACCACCTTCTCCTTGTGGGGGATCGTGACGTTGGCCCCCAGGAAGTCGTCGCCGCGCAGCTCGGCGATCGCCTCCCCCAGATCGATCGGGGCCCGGTCCCACAGCTCGTAGACGGCGTCGATGCCGCGCTCGTCGAACGCGGCCTGCTGCATCGCCCCGGACAGCGAATGAGCCACCGGATGGCCGATCAGGACGACTCGCCTGGTCATGCCCGCACCCCCTCGAGCTCTCGGAAGAAACCCGGGTACGAGATCGAGGCGCTGTCGGGCGCGTCGATCGTCGTCGATCCCCGGGCAATGAGGCCGGCAACCGCGAACGTCATCGCCAGCCGGTGATCGTCGAGGCTGTCCAGCGCGGCCCCGGTCAGCGGGGTCGGGCCGTCGATCGACAGGTCATCGCCGTCGACCGTCACCCGTCCGCCCAGGGCGTTGAGTCCGGCCGCGATCCCGGCGATCCGGTCCGACTCCTTGTGGCGGAGCTCGCCGGCTCCGCGGATCACGGTCCGGCCGCGGGCCTGCGTGGCGGCCAGGCACAGGATCGGGATCTCGTCGATCGCCGCGGCCACCTCGGCCGGCGAGATGTCGATCGCCCGGAGCTCGCTCGAGCGGACCGTCAGGTCGGCGACCGGCTCGCCGACCCCGTCGTCCGGGCCATCACCCAGCCCTAGCTCGTCGATTTGGGCACCCATCCGGCCGAGCAGGTCGAGGACCGCCCGGCGGGTCGGGTTGACCCCGACCGAGCGGAGGTTGAGCTCGGCATCCGGGTGGATCGCCCCGGCGATCAGCCAGAAGGCGGCTGCGGACACGTCCGCCGGAACCCGCTCATCGACGGCTCGCACCCGTAGCCCTCCATCGATACTCCAGGCCGATCCCGGCCCGCCCTCGACCGTCTCGTGGAGCACCGGCACCCCGCGCGCCCGGAGCATCCGTTCGGTGTGATCGCGAGTTGCGATCGCCTCGCGGACGGTCGTCCGGCCATCGGCCCGCAACCCCGCCAGCAGGATCGCCGACTTCACCTGGGCACTCGGGACGACGGTCATCACGTCAATCGCCCGAAGCTGGGTACGGCCGACCACGGTCAGCGGCGGGAGGGAATCGTTCCGGCGCGCATGGAGCTCGGCGCCCATCGAGCGCAGCGGTTCGATGATACGAGCCACCGGGCGCCGCCGCAATGAGCTGTCGCCGTCGAGGACGTGGGTAGCCGGCAATCCGGCCAGGATCCCGGCCGACAGCCGGAGGGTCGTCCCCGAGTTCCGGCAGTCGAGCACGCCGTCGGCCTCTTCGAGCCCGTCGACCCCCGGCGAGACGACCCGGTAGGTCACCCGCCGGCCGTCGGCGGCGAGCCGCTCCACCGCGACCCCGAGGCGGCCGATGAGCGCGGCGGTCGTCCGGACGTCCTCGCCGTCGCCGGCACCGTCGATCCTGCTCTCGCCGGCGGCCAGGGCGGCGAGGAGGAGCGCCCGGTGGCTGATCGACTTGTCGCCCGGCAGGCCGGGTTCGCCGCGCAGCCGGGGGGCCGGGCGGACGACCGCCGAGCCGCTCGCTGCCGGGTCGGTTTCCGGGACGACCGCGGGGGTACCGTTCAATGCCGGCTCGCTCCGCCGATCTTGAGGGCGGCGCCGCTCAGGACCGGGTCGCCGTGGAGGTCGCCGACCAGGGCGTGGATCGGCCGGAGGGCCGCCATCAGCCCCGCGAACTGCTCGAGCGTGATCGACTGCTCGCCGTCGGACAGCGCCTCGTCGGGCCGGGGATGAACCTCGACCATCACGCCGTCCGCGCCGGCAGCGACCCCGGCCAGCGACATCGGCTTGATCAGCCAGCGCTTGCCCGTGGCATGGCTCGGGTCGACGATCACCGGCAGGTGGGTGAGGTGGTGGAGGAGCGGGATGGCCGCCAGGTCGAGCGTGTTCCGGGTGTAGGTCTCGAACGTCCGGATCCCGCGTTCGCACAGGATCACGTTCGGGTTGCCGCTGCTCACGATGTACTCGGCGCTCATCAGCCACTCTTCGATGGTGGCCCCGTAGCCGCGCTTGAGCATGACCGGCCGGGCGATCCGGCCAACGGCCGTGAGGAGCGAGTAGTTCTGCATGTTCCGGGTCCCGACCTGGAGGATGTCGGCGTACTCGGCGACGATGTCGACCTGGTTCGGCTCCATCACCTCGGTGATGACCGGCAGCCCGGTCTGCTCGCGCGCCTCGGCCAGGTAGCGGAGCGCCTCGACGCCAAGACCCTGGAACGAGTACGGGCTCGTCCGCGGCTTGAACGCGCCGCCGCGGATGATCGTCGCCCCGGACGCCGCGACGCCCTCGACCGTCTCCATGAGCTGCTCGCGGCTCTCGATCGAGCACGGGCCGGCCATGACCGTCAGCGACCCGTCGCCGATCGTCGCGTCGAGGACGCGGATGACCGTGTCCTCCGGGTGGAACTCGCGCGAGGTCAGCTTGAACGGACGGCTGATCGGGGTGACCGTCTCGACGCCCGGCAGCGCCTCGAGCCGGCTCATCAGGACCGGCTTGCGCGGGCCGATCTCGCCGACGACCGCGATCACGACGCGCTCGGTGCCCTCGTGGTCGTACGGGGTCAGCCCCTCGGCCAGGATGTGGCTCTTCACCGCGTTGATCTCGCCTTCGCTGGCGCCGACCGCCATCACCACGAACATCCGAGCGTGTCCTTCCTTGGGCTGGGGGATCGGGCCGGGACAAAGAAAAAAGCAGAGGTCGTGACCTCTGCTTTCCCCGGCACGACCCGTGCTCCCGGGCCTATGCTCCGGGAACGATCATGCCGGGGTCGGAAAGTAGAAGTAAGGGCTCATGTGTGAGTGGAGGCTAGCCGAGCGGGCCGCTTCGTGTCAACGAGCGGCCGGCCGGTTCCACGAGGCCCCATGCTAGAATTCGCGCCGGTCCGGGAGAGGTCGCATAGAGGTCTAGTGCAGCGGTTTGCTAAACCGCCAAGTGGGGTAACCTGCTTCGAGGGTTCGAATCCCTCCCTCTCCGCCAGCGCCCTCCTCGCCGGACCTCGCGTGCGCCCGTAGCTCAGCGGATAGAGCGTCAGGTTGCGGACCTGAAGGTCGTGGGTTCGAGTCCCGCCGGGCGCGCCACCAATCCCCCCAGTGTGCTCCCTGCCACTTGGCCCTAGGTCGGCACGATCGTCTCCGTCAGGATTCCCTCACGGAGGGATGGCTGATGACCGATGCGCGGAGCGTGGGACAGGCGCCTGAGCTGGTGGAGGAACCACCTCCCGCATTCGGGCGGGACGGCCGGTTCTCGGTCAGCGAGGACTGGGCGGCGACGATCTTCGGGCTCGCCCTGCTGATCCTCGTGCTCGCCGGGGTCATCACGGGAACTTTCATGAAGGGGCTGATCCCGTGACCGATGCTCGGGCGACGGCCCAGGTCGAGGTCGCGCCGGTCGTCGCTGCGGGAGCGCTCGATTGGCGGATCCGGGCCGCGATCTCGCTGGGCATCGTGCTCGTCCTTGCCTGGCTCGCGCGGTATCTCGACGCCACCGTTCCCACCTGGCTGCCCGAGCAGGAATGGGTCAAGTCGATCGAGTTCCCGATCTATGCCATCCTCGTCGGGCTGGCCGGCGGCGCCGTGCTCGGGCTGCTCGGGCTCCGCGAGCAGCTCAACGGCGCCTTCCGAACCGAGTTCTTCATCAAGACCGGGCTCGTCCTGCTCGGCGCCTCGATCAACCTCGCCGTCATCGCCCAGGCGGCCGGCCCGGCCATCGCCCAGTCGGTGATCCTCATCACCTGCGTGTTCTTGGCCACCTGGTTCCTGGCCGGGCTCCTCGGACTCGATCCGAAGCTCAAGGCCCTGCTCTCGGCGAGCGTCGCGATCTGCGGCGTGTCCGCCGCCATCGCGGCTGCCGGCGCGGTCTCCGCGAAGAAGGAGCAGCTCGCCTACGTCACCGGCCTCGTCATCGTCTTCGCGCTGCCGTCGATCTTTATCCAGCCCTGGATTGCGCAGCAGCTCGGCCTGTCGCAGGCAGTCGCCGGGGCCTGGGTCGGGGGCAACATCGACACCACCGCCGCGGTCGCCGCCGCCGGCTCCATCGTCGGCGACGACGCCCTCAAGATCGCGACCATCGTCAAGACGACCCAGAACGCGCTGATCGGGATCGTCGCGTTCGTCCTGGCCGCCTACTACGTGTATCGAGTCGAGAAGGCACCCGGGGCGTCGGTGAGCCTGTCGATGCTGTGGACCCGCTTTCCGAAGTTCATCCTCGGCTTCGTCGCCGCCTCGGCGATTACGACGTGGTACATCAACACGGCCGTCGACCCGAAGGCGGCCTCCGAGATCGTCAAGGTCGCCGGCACCGACCTCCGGATCTGGTTCTTCACCCTCGCGTTCGTATGCATCGGGCTCGAGTTCCGGGTCATGTCGATGCGCGAGGCGGGGATCCGACCGGTGATCGTGTTCGCCGGTGCCACGGTCCTCAACCTCGTCCTGGCGTTCGTGCTCGCATCGTTCTTCTTCGCGGACTTCACCCTCGCCTGATCGGCCCGCCTGCCGTCCGATGGTCGGCCGGCAGCCTCGGCGGATCGTCGCCGAGGTATCGTTCGCCGATGGTTCGATCTGCGCTCGACCGGGTAGCGAGGTTCCCGCTGGTCCTGGCCGCGGCCGTGTTCGCTATCGCCCAGCTGGCCGACCTCGTCACGGCCGCGCGCGTCGCCCGTGAGCTGAACCCGATCGCAGCTGCGCTCATGGCGGACCCGATCGTCGGGTTGGCCGTCAAGGTCGGCCTGATCGTGTTCGTCGTCGCGGTGGCCGTCATCTGCGACCGGCGCCGTCCCGCGCTGGCCCGGCTGCTGCTCGGGTTCGGCGCCCTGGCCGGGTTCGCCGGGCTCGTCACCAATACCCACCTGACCCCATTCGTCGGCACCTGACCGACACGGTCGGGAGACACCGGGCACGACCTCGTGGCGGGTCGGGCTAGAATGCGCCGGCGCGCCGAGTCGACCAACCACGGGAGGGATCTGGTGTCCTCGAACCTGATGCTTGCCCGTCGGATCGGGATCGTCGCGCTCGTCGCGGCGATGCTCGTCGTCACGGTCGCCATCCCGGTCGTCGCAGCCACCGGTCACGTCAGCGGGACGATCACCTTCAAGGAGACGGTCGCTCTCAGCGGCAACGCCGTGGCGATCGTCACGGTCGTCGACCAGGCCGCCGCCCAGGACGCCGGGGCGGTCATCGGCGAGCAGCGGATCGACGGCGTCGGCGAAGTCCCGATCCCGTTCTCCGTCCCGTACGACCCGGCCCACGTCGACCCGAAGCACGCCTATGGCCTGTACGCCACCGTCGTCGATGGCTCGAAGAGCTGGCAGAACCCGCAGGGGATCGCCGTCCTGACCGGCGGCCCGACCGACGGCGTGGCCGTACCGGTGGCCTCCGTCTCGGCCCCGCCCGCGACGCTGACCGGGACGATCACGAAGAGCGACACGGCGGCCCTCGGCCCCGGTGCCGTCGCGATCGCGGCGCTGATCAAGGAAGAGACCGGGACGCTCGTCAGCCGGCAGGTCCAGCCGATGACCGGCCAGACGCCGGTCGCCTTCACCGTCGGCTATGACCCGTCGGTGATCGATCCCGCCGCCACGTACGTCGTCAAGGCCGGGATCGTCGACGGCAGCACGGTCTACGAGAACAAGGCCGGCGTCGACGCCATCACCGACGGCAAGCCCGCTCCGAGCGTCAGCGTCCCGGTGGCGATCGCGCCGCTCCCGATCCCGGTCACCTCGCCATTCCCGACGGCGGTGCCGACCGCCAGTGCGGCGCCGACCGAAGCGCCCCCTGCTTCGCCGACGGCCAAGCCAAGCGGTACGCCAAAGCCGTCGGCGTCACCGACCGAGAAGCCGAGCGCTACCCCCAAGCCGACCGAGAAGCCGACTGCGACACCCGAGCCGACCGCGACGCCGGCGCCGACGCCCAGCCCAACACCCGAGCCGACCGCGACGCCCGCGCCGACTCCGACGCCGTCCCCGACGGCCAGCCCATCGCCATCCCCGTCCCCGTCCCCGAGCCCAAGCCCATCGCCCACGGCGACCTCGGCCAACCCGACGGCTACGCCCGCAACCGGGGCCCTGACCGGCACCCTCACCTACGTCGAACCGCACAAGCTGTCGGCGACCGCCTTTGCCGTCGTCGTGCTCGTCGAGGGAACGGCCCGGGCGAACGAGGGTTCGATCGTCGCGACCCAGGTCATCCAGCAGCCGGGCAACACGCCGATCGACTTCCGGGTCGTCTACGAGAACGCCGACATCGACCCGAGCGCGGTCTACACGGTCCAGGCCGGGATCGTCGACGGCGACAACGTCTGGACGACAGCGAAGGGGACCAAGGTCCTGACCAATGGCGCGCCAACCTCGGGCATCGCCCTGGCGCTGGCCTACCAGCCCGACCTCGTCAAGGGCGAGGTCAGCGGCTCGATCACGGGTCAGGGGATCCAGCTGTCGGCGACGGCCTACTCGATCGCGATCCTCATCGAGCCTTCGACCGGCGAGTCGCTCGGGATGGACGTCAACCCGACCGACGGCAAGATCCCGACGCCGTTCGCCGTCCCGTTCTCGCTCGACTCGATCGACCAGGGGAAGACCTATGTCGTGACCGGCGAGCTCGTCGACGGGGCCACGACCTGGGAGAACAGCACGGGCGTTCCCGTGATCACCAACGGCAACGCGATCTCGGACGTCCAGCTCGTCGTCACCCAGGTCGTCGCGCCGTCTCCGAGCCCTGAACCCACGATCTCGGAGAGCGGCCGCGGCGACGTCACGCCGGCGATCCTCCTGCTGATCGTCGCGCTCATCGTCGGAGCGATCGGGCTGCTCCTGTGGAGCCGGTCGCGCCGACAGCCGCCGGCGGGCCCAGCTGCGGCGACCGCCTCCGCCGAGGCTGCGGCGGCTGGCGCGGAGCCGGAGTCGCCCGCCGCCGAGGCTGAACCACCGGGTGCGGAGCCCGAGGCTGCAGCCCCCGCGGCTGAACCGCCCGGGCCGGAGGCGCAGTCCGACTCGGAGGGTCCCGGGACACACGACCTGATCCCGCGGCCGGTGCCTCGGGGCCGGCGACGGGTCCTAGAGCGCCAGCGCCCGCCAGGGCTCGAGCGTCTCGCGGTCGCGGAGCTCCAGCCAGCGCACGATGTAGGCGGCGAGCAGGGGCGAGACGAGCAGGTGGCCGGCCAGCTCGTGGCCGTCCTCGTCGAACTCGACCGGAATGACCGCCTCGCGGGCGAACGACTCGGCGAGCGTGTCCAGGCTGTGGATCGGCGCGAGGTGCGATCGGAACAGCTCGACCCAGCGTCGGAACGCCTTTCGCCGCCAGTTCGTCGGCCGCTCCGCCCTGATCTGCCAGAAGATGGCCGCACCGTCGGCCAGGGCGGATGCGGATCGGGACGCCGGCCCGGCCCCCAGTCCGGTCCGGGTGGCGCGCCCGATCCGCCCGCCGCCGAGGACGGTCCGCCGAGAAGTCCCCCCCGGGACGGCTCGTCGACCGCGCTCACCGGTCAGCGTTGATGCGACCATGGGTGCAGACTCGTGCGGGCCGGTGAACGCCGTGTCTCCAGAGCGTCATCACCCGGTCAACGTTGGCCCCAGCTGAGGGAGTGGCGGTCGTGGAACGGATCGGATTCATCGGGCTCGGGACGATGGGTGCCGCGATGGCCGGCCACCTCGCCCGGGCCGGTCACCCGCTGACCGTCTGGAACCGGTCGCCGGGCCGAGCCGGTGAGCTGACCGGCCTCGGAGCCGTGGAGGCACCCGATCCGGCCAGGCTGGCGGCCGCCAGCGACGTCGTCGTGATCTGCGTCTCGGACACCCCGGACGTCGAGAGTGTCCTGTTCGGACCGGCGGGCGTCGAGGCCGGCATCCGGTCGGGCGCGCTCGTCATCGACTGCTCGACGATTGCGCCGGGGGCATCGCGCGACTTCGCCGCCCGGCTGGCTGAGCACGGCGTCGCCTTCGTCGACGCGCCCGTCTCGGGCGGATCCGAGGGCGCCCAGAAGGCGACGCTGACGATCTTCGTCGGCGGCGAGCCGACCGCCGTGGAACGAGCGCGGCCGATCCTGGGCAGCCTCGGCCGGACGATCACCCACGTCGGTCCCGTCGGCGCCGGCCAGGCCGTCAAGGCCGTCAACCAGGTGATCCTGGCCGGGACGTATCTCGGCGTCGCCGAAGGGATCGTGCTCGCGCTCAAGGCCGGTCTCGACGTCGAGCAGGTCGTCGAAGCCCTGTCGGGCGGCGCCGCCCAGAGCTGGGTCCTGACCAACCGGAGCGGGCGGATGGTGGCGAACGACTATCCGCTCGGGTTCAAGGTCGCCCTCCACCTCAAGGATCTCGGGATCGGGCTCGGCCTCGCCGAGGAGCTCGGCGCGGACCTGCCCGTCAGCCGGCTGTGTGCCGAGATCGAGCGGGCGCTCGTTGCCGGAGGACACGCCGAGGACGACATCTCGGCGGTCGCCCGGGCGATCCGGGCGGGGTCGGGCCTGCCGGCCTGAGGCGTCGGCGGGTCAGGCGAAGGCGCGCGACGGGGTTCCGAGCAGGAGCAGCGGCTCGCCGAGCTTGCCCGAGTAGGTCGGCCGGAACCGCTCGATGTCATACAGCCGATCGACGTCGACCTTGCGTGGTCCGAGCGCCGGATCGGGCAGCGTCGTATGGGCGTAGTGGCCGTCGCGGATCGCGACCATCCGACCCCGCTGGCCGTCGGCGATGAGATCCATCGCGACGTTGGCGAACGTCATCGCGACCATCTGGTCGAGCGAATCCGCCTCGCCGCTCCGGAGGTCGTAGGTCAGCTCGCTCGACACCGACTCGATCCCGGTCTGGGCCCGGATCTCGGCGGCCAGCGCCTCCCCGACGTTCACCTTGTGGCGATGGCCGTAGGCGTCGGCTTCGCCGAACTCGTCGAGCGAGCCGCCCTCCCACATCGCCCCCTCCGCTGCGATGACGAAGGCGTAGCGGCTCGGGTTCAACCGGTGGTCCTCGGCCAGGACCGCGGTCAGCCGGGCAAGGTCGAAGGGCGCCTCCGGGATCAGGCAGCGGCCCGAGGTGACGTACGCCGTGAACAGCGCCGAGAACCCGGCATCTCGCCCGAAGATCCGGAAGACGCCGATCCGCTCGTGCGAGCCAAGGGTCGTCCGCTGCCGGTTGATCAGCTCCTTGGCCCGGGTGATCGCCGAGGAGAACCCGATGCAGTACTCGGTGCCGCGGACGTCGTTGTCCATCGTCTTGGGGATCGCCACCAGCGCGATGCCGTTCGACGACAGGACCTCGGCGAAGCTCAGGGTGTCGTCCCCGCCGATCGCCACCAGGTAGTCGAGCCCGAGCGACTCGATGTGCTCGAGGACGATCGGGGTCAGGTCGTAGAGATCGTCGTCGACCGCGTAGCGGGCCGCGTCGGCCGGGTCCAGCCACGGCGGCAGCGTCTTGGCCCGCATCTTGCGCGGGTTCGTCCGGGACGTGTGGAGCCAGGTCCCGCCGGTCCGATCGATCGTTCGGGTGTTGATCCGGTCGAGCGGCCGGAGGTAGTCCCGATCGAGCTCGGGACCCGGTCGCATGTGGGTCAGCCCCTCCCAGCCGCGACGGATCCCGATCACCTCGTACCCGAGCTCGGTCGAGCGGTAGACGACGCTCTTGATCACCGAGTTGAGGCCGGGGACGTCGCCGCCTCCGGTGAGGACGCCGATTCTGCGGGTCCGAACCATCTGCTCTCCCTGTCCTGGCGATCGGGCTGGCGCAGGGATCGTAGACCGAAGTGACGATGCGCGATGAGCGGCCTGTATGATCGAGCCATGAACTACGAGCTGTTCATGGGCGAGGCCCTGGCCGAGGCTCGGCTGGCGGCCGAGCGCGGCGAGCGGCCGAGCGCCGCCGTCGCGGTCGTCAACGACGCGATGGTCGCCCGAGCCCATGATCGCGTCCTGGGCACGAACGACCCGACCGCTCATGCGGTGATCGTCGCCCTCCGCGAGGCGGCCCGCCGGCTGGGGACCGCGCAGCTCGGGGACGTCACCGTCTTCACGACCTTCGAGCCCTGCTCGATGTGCGTCGGGGCCCTGCTGGTCAGCGACGTGACCGAGCTCGTCTACGCGGTCCCGAACCGCTCCGACGGCGCCGCCGGCTCCGTCCTCCAGCTCGCCCAGCATCCGGCCCTGACCCGCCGGCTGCAGGTCGTCAGCGGGATCCGACGGGGCGAAGCCGAGGAGCTCATCGACGCGGCCGCGGCGGCGTCGACCGCCGCGTCGGGGCGCTGACCGGGACCATCGGCCGAGGGGGCTCAGCCGGTCGCCTCTGCTATCCTCTCGCGCGGAGAGGTGTCCGAGTGGTTGATGGTGCCGCTCTCGAAAAGCGGTGTGCGAAAGCACCGCGGGTTCGAATCCCGCCCTCTCCGCCACAAACCTCAGAAACCTCGGGGCGATGCCTTCGCGAGGCTCGAAACCTCGGGCCAACGGCGTCGCGGAGCTCCGCCTTGGACCTCGGTGAGCGAGTCCGATTTCCCGCTGAGGGTGCCGGTACTCTGTCCCGTGGAGAGGTCGCCTAGTGGCCTAGGGCGCCGCACTGGAAATGCGGTACAGGGCAACCTGTCGCGGGTTCGAATCCCGCCCTCTCCGCCATGGCTCCTCAGAGACCTCAGAACCTCGGGGCGATGGCCTCGCGAGGCTCGGCCTCGCACCTCGGTGAGCGAGCGTCGGCTTGTCGCTGAGGGTGCCCGCTCAGCGCTTCTCACCTTTGTCCGCGTCCGTCGGCATCCGCGGTAGACTGGGCGGGCCGTGCTAGGCGGGGAACTAGCGGTGCCCTGTACCTGCAATCCGCTCCAGCAGGGCTGAATCCCCTCCCGAGGTCTTCGTTCTCGAAAGCCGCCGTCACGAGCGACGTTGAGGGCCGGGTCCCGCGCAGCGGCGACTCGTGAACCGTGTCAGGTCCGGAAGGAAGCAGCACTAAGCGATCATCGCCGGGTGCCGCGGAACGGCCTGGTCCGAGCCGCTCGAGACACGTGGGCGCGGGTTCGTCCGATCGACGGAGGGTGCACGGCTATCGACCCTTCGTGCCGGATCCGAGCGTGGCGTGAACCCTGACCTGACGATCGACGAGGCCGCCCCGGTGAGCGGATCGCACGTCGCCCTGTATCGGCGCTGGCGGGCGCAGACGTTCAGCCGGATCGTCGGCCAGGAGGCCGTCGTCGCCACCCTCCGGAACGCGGTCCGGACCGGTCAGGTCGCCCACGCCCTGCTCTTCGTCGGACCGCGCGGGACCGGCAAGACGTCGGTCGCCCGGATCGTCGCCAAGGCGCTCAACTGCACCGACCTCCAGGACGGCGATCCGTGCGACCGCTGTCCGTCGTGCGTCGCCATCCGGGAGGGCCGAACGCTCGACGTCGTCGAGCTCGACGCCGCGACGAACAACCGGGTCGAGCAGATCCGCGAGCTCGTCGAGCGGACCTGGACGGCGCCGTCGGACCTTCGTCGGAAGGTCTTCATCATCGACGAGGTCCAGCGGATCACCGAGGGCTGGGACGTCCTGCTCAAGACGCTCGAGGAGCCACCCGAGCACGTCGTGTTCGTCTTCTGCACGACCGATCCGACCCGGATTCGACCGGCCGTCCTGTCCCGCGTCCAGCGGTTCGAGTTCCGCCGGCTGACGGTTCCCCAGATCGAGGGCAAGCTGGCGACGATCCTCGCCGCCGATGGCCGCGACGCGGATCCCGAGGCGATCCGGCTCGTCGCCGTCCAGGCGGCCGGCGGCATGCGCGATGCGGAGTCGATGCTCGATCAGCTCCTGTCGTCGAGCGCTGACCGGCTGACGATCGAGGCGGTTCGTGACCTCCTTGGCCTGGTCGATGCCGAGGTCATCGAGTCGTTCCTCGGTGCGCTGGTCCGCGGCGACGCCCTCGCCGGCATCGGCATCCTCGACCAGCTCGAGGAGAGCGGCCGCGATCTCGGCGCGTTCCTCGACCAGCTGGTCGTCGCGCTGCGCGAGGCCCTGTCGGCCGCGCTGGTCGGAGCGAGCCCCGACGAGCCCGATCGGACCGTCGCCGAGCTGACCGCGGTCGCCCAACGAATCGCGGCGATCGACCCGAGCCGTCAGGGCATCGGCGGCCTCCGGTTCCAGCTCGAGCTGGCACTGATGGGCTCGGCCGCGGGAGCCTCCGCGATCGCCGCGATCGCTCCCGCCCCGGCGGCTCGTCCGTCGGTCGCTCGAGCCGCGCCGCCGGCGGCCCGGCGAACCTCGGGCCGTCGCCGCTCCGCCGGGACGGACCGAACCGCAGCCGCCGACCGAGCCGGCGGCACGGTCCGCCCAGCCGCCCGGGACCGAGCCCGAGGCGGCGCCGGTCGAGGTCGCGTCGACACCGGTCGAGCCCGCCCCGCCCGCCTCGGCCGGGGCGACCCAAGCGCCCGGCGCCGAGCTCGAGCGCCCTTCGAAACGAGCCCCTGTCGCGACGACGACGCCGGTCGAGCCCGCCCCGCCCGAACCTCCCGCCGCGCCGGCGTCCGCCGAGCGCCAAGCAGTCGGCCCGCCGCGGCTGTGCCGGTCGGCGACGGGTCGCCGCTGGACGAGCTCGTCCAGGCCTGGCCCGCCATCGTCGCCGAGCTGAGCGCCTCGCCGCCGATCAAGCCGCTCATCAAGGTCTGCCGTCCGATCGCGGTCGACGGTGACGTCGTGACCCTCGGGTTCCCGGAGGGCCAGTCGTTCCTCAAGGATGTCGCGGAGCGCCGCCGGAGCACCCTCGAGCAGGTGATCGGGCACAACCTCGGCCGGTCGGTCGCAGTCCGCCTCGAGGCGACGAACCTCGAGCCGCTGCCCGAGACGGCCGTCGACGACGAGGCCGAGCGAATCATGGATGCGGCCCGGCGGATCTTCGCCGAGGAGCTGGTCGACGCCGGTGAGGTGAACTGATCGCTCGGGTCGCGCAGCGCGAGCAGCCCGCATCGGCCAGACTGGACGGAACGGACCGCGTCCGAGCGCGGGGCAAGGAGGATGTTCCCGGATGAGCATGGCCAACCTCCAGCGGATGGCACAGCAGATGCAGCAGGAGATGCTCCGCGTCCAGACGGAGCTCGAGTCCGCGACCGTCGACGGCTCGGCCGGCGGCGGGGTCGTCCAGGCGACCGTCACCGGAAAGCAGG